>NZ_CP010800.1:0-1377860 GCF_000954135.1 Ralstonia mannitolilytica
TGCTGGCTTCCTCGCAGTGGGTGCCGTCATCCAGCCTCAGCAGCTCTGCGATCTCGTCGAGGCTGAATCCGAGCCGCTGGGCTGATTTCACGAAGCGCACCCGCATCACATCCGCCTCGCCATAGCGGCGGATGCTGCCATAGGGCTTGTCCGGCTCCGGCAACAAGCCCTTGCGCTGATAGAACCGGATTGTTTCCACGTTGACCCCGGCCGCCTTGGCGAAAACGCCAATAGTCAGATTCTCCAAATTTTTTTCCATATCGCTTGACTCCGTACATTGGTACGGAAGTAAGCTTAAGCTATCCAATCCAGATTTGAAAGGACAAGCGTATGTCTGAACCACAAAACGGGCGCGGCGCGCTCTTCGCCGGTGGGCTGGCCGCCATTCTTGCGTCGGCCTGCTGCCTGGGGCCGCTGGTTTTGATCGCCTTGGGGTTCAGCGGGGCATGGATCGGCAACCTGACGGTGCTGGAACCCTATCGCCCGATCTTCATCGGCGCAGCGCTGGTCGCGCTGTTTTTCGCCTGGCGGCGCATCTACCGCCCGGCGCAAGCCTGCAAACCGGGTGAGGTCTGCGCGATTCCCCAAGTGCGAGCTACTTACAAGCTCATTTTCTGGATCGTGGCCGCGCTGGTCCTGGTCGCGCTCGGATTTCCCTACGTCATGCCATTTTTCTATTAATCACAGGAGTTCATCATGAAAAAACTGTTTGCCTCTCTCGCCATCGCTGCCGTTGTTGCCCCCGTGTGGGCCGCCACCCAGACCGTCACGCTGTCCGTACCGGGCATGACCTGCTCCACCTGCCCGATCACCGTCAAAAAGGCGATTTCCAAGGTCGAAGGCGTCAGCAAAGTTGACGTGACCTTCGAGCCACGCGAAGCGGTTGTCACCTTTGATGATGCCAAGACCAGCGTGCAGAAGCTGACCAAGGCAACCGGAGACGCGGGCTATCCGTCCAGCGTCAAGCAGTAAGTCACTGAAAACGGCACCGCAGCACATCTGACGCCATTGGCTGGCGCCACAAACGATAAAGGATTTGTCGCATGACCCATCTAAAAATCACCGGTATGACCTGCGACTCGTGCGCGGCGCACGTCAAGGACGCGCTGGAGAAAGTGCCCGGCGTGCAGTCGGCGTTGGTGTCCTATCCGAAGGGCACAGCGCAACTCGCCACTCTGCCGGGCACGTCACCGGACGCGCTGACTGCCGCCGTGGCTGGCCTGGGCTACAAAGCGATGCTCGCCGATGCCCCGCCGACCGACAACCGCACTGGGCTGTTCGACAAGGTGCGCGGCTGGATGGGTGCCGCCGACAAGGGCAGCGGCGGCGAGCGCCCGTTGCAAGTCGCCGTGATCGGCAGCGGTGGAGCCGCGATGGCGGCAGCACTGAAGGCCGTCGAGCAAGGCGCGCAGGTCACGCTGATTGAGCGCGGCACCATCGGCGGCACCTGCGTCAACGTCGGTTGTGTGCCGTCCAAGATCATGATCCGCGCCGCCCACATCGCCCATCTGCGCCGGGAAAGCCCATTCGACGGCGGCATGCCACCCACACCGCCGACGATCTTGCGCGAGCGGCTGCTGGCCCAGCAGCAGGCCCGTGTCGAAGAACTCCGTCATGCCAAGTACGAAGGCATCCTGGACGGCAATTCAGCCATCACCGTTGTGCACGGTGAGGCGCGCTTCAAGGACGACCAGAGCCTTACCGTCCGTTTGAACGAGGGTGGCGAGCGCGTCGTGATGTTCGACCGCTGCCTGGTCGCCACGGGTGCCAGCCCGGCGGTCCCGCCGATTCCGGGCTTGAAAGAGTCACCCTACTGGACTTCCACCGAGGCCCTGGCGAGCGACACCATTCCCGAACGCCTTGCCGTAATCGGCTCGTCGGTGGTGGCGCTGGAGCTGGCGCAAGCCTTTGCCCGGCTGGGCAGCAAGGTCACGGTCCTGGCGCGCAATACCTTGTTCTTCCGTGAAGACCCGGCCATCGGCGAGGCGGTGACAGCCGCTTTCCGTGCCGAGGGCATCGAGGTGCTGGAGCACACGCAAGCCAGCCAGGTCGCCTATATCAATGGTGAAGGGGACGGCGAATTCGTGCTCACCACGGCGCACGGTGAATTGCGCGCCGACAAACTGCTGGTTGCCACCGGTCGGACACCGAACACGCGCAGCCTCGCGCTGGACGCAGCGGGGGTCACTGTCAATGCGCAAGGTGCCATCGTCATCGACCAAGGCATGCGCACGAGCAACCCGAACATCTACGCGGCCGGCGACTGCACCGACCAGCCGCAGTTCGTCTATGTGGCGGCAGCGGCCGGCACCCGTGCCGCGATCAACATGACC
Organism: Ralstonia mannitolilytica; assembly: GCF_000954135.1. Taxonomy (NCBI): domain Bacteria; kingdom Pseudomonadati; phylum Pseudomonadota; class Betaproteobacteria; order Burkholderiales; family Burkholderiaceae; genus Ralstonia; species Ralstonia mannitolilytica. The sequence goes on from NZ_CP010800.1 coordinate 2,334, forward strand.
GGCGGCGATGCGGCGCTCGACCTGACCGCAATGCCGGCCGTGGTGTTCACCGATCCGCAAGTGGCGACCGTGGGCTACAGCGAGGCGGAAGCCCACCACGACGGGATCGAGACCGACAGCCGCACCTTGACCTTGGACAACGTGCCGCGTGCGCTCGCCAACTTCGACACACGCGGCTTCATCAAGTTGGTTATCGAGGAAGGCAGCCATCGGCTGATCGGCGTACAGGCGGTCGCGCCGGAAGCGGGTGAACTGATCCAGACGGCGGCTCTGGCCATTCGCAACCGCATGACGGTGCAGGAACTGGCCGACCAGTTGTTCCCCTACCTGACGATGGTCGAGGGGTTGAAGCTCGCGGCGCAGACCTTCAACAAGGATGTGAAGCAGCTTTCCTGCTGCGCCGGGTGAGAAAAAGGAGGTGTTCAATGAACGCCTACACGGTGTCCCGGCTGGCTCTTGATGCCGGGGTGAGCGTGCATATCGTGCGCGACTACCTGCTGCGCGGATTGCTGCGCCCGGTGGCGTGCACACCAGGCGGCTACGGCTTGTTCGATGACCCCGCCTTGCAACGGCTGTGCTTCGTGCGGGCGGCCTTCGAGGCGGGCATCGGCCTCGACGCGCTGGCGCGGCTGTGCCGGGCGCTGGATGCGGCGGACGGCGACGAAGCGGCCGCGCAGCTTGCCCTGCTGCGTCAGTTCGTCGAGCGTCGGCGCGAAGCGTTGGCCGATCTGGAAGTGCAGTTGGCCACCCTGCCGACCGAGCCGGCACAGCACGCGGAGAGTCTGCCATGAACAACCCCGAGCGCTTGCCGACCGAGACACACAAGCCGTTCACCGGCTACCTGTGGGGTGCGCTGGCGGTGCTCACCTGTCCCTGTCATTTGCCGATTCTCGCCATTGTGCTGGCCGGCACGACGGCCGGCGCGTTCATCGGCGAGCACTGGGGTATTGCAGCCCTCACGCTGACCGGCTTGTTTGTCCTGTCTGTGACGCGGCTGCTGCGGGCCTTCAGAGGTCGATCATGAGCGCTTCCCAGCCAATTGAATGGACAGTGGCGCAACTGGCGCAGGCGGTCGAGCGCGGGCAGCTTGAGCTGCACTACCAACCTCGATGACTTGCGCCGCCTCGTACAAAAGCTGACCAAGCGCGGCGTGCGCATCGAGTTCGTCAAGGAAAGCCTGACCTTCAAGTTCAGGCCGCTACGACCGTTGCAACCGGCTTAGCGTGCTTTATTTTCCGTTTTCTGAGGCGACCCCTGCATGAAAAACCTTCCGGCGAAGCGGGAGAGATTGCCTTAAATGAGAATGATTGTAATTCATGTTTCGCAGCAAAAGCCATCCACGTCCTCCCTGCAGCCGTGCAGGCGGTTCCTGAGAGATGATCGGCGCGAAGAATCGGGACGATGACCTGTGGGCTGCGTATCAGCCTTGACGGGTGACGTCAGCGTCGCACCCGTAACTCGCGTCGGACAACCCTTGCAGGATCCCGCACGCTTCAGCGGCCCGGCCATCGGAGCAGCTTTCGCGCAACGCGTACAGATGGCGCTTCAAGGCCGCAAGCGCCTCGATGCGCCGCTCGACCTCATGGATATGCTTGTCCAGGAGGGTGTTCACCGCACCGCAATCCTCGCGCGGTTGCTCGCGGTAGCGCAGCAGAGCCCGCACGTCGCTCAGCGGCATGTCCAGCGACCGGCAGTGGAGGATGAACTGCAGCCGTTCAATGTGCCGCTCGCCATACAGCCGGAAATTTCCTGAGCTGCGCTCAGGCGGCGGCAGCAGGCCTTCGCGCTCGTAGTAGCGGATGGTTTGAACCGGGCACGCCGTGCGCTTGGCCAGTTCACCGATCTGAATCGTCATGATGTTGGGCAGGAGTCTCTTGACTCTATAGTAACTATAGAGTGTGTACTTAAGCCCAATCCAATTCAAGCGACAAGGAGTTGCCGTGAGCGAATGCGGCCCGAAGGGATGCGATTGCGCTGCTGTCAACGTGGCGCCTCCGGCCCCCGATGCAACTGGCGTCGATTTGAAGCGCTCGCGCTACCGGATCGACAACATGGATTGCCCAACCGAGGAAGCGCTCATTCGCAACAAGCTGGCGACGTTGCCTGGGGTGGTGAAGCTTGAGTTCAATCTGGTACAGCGTTCGCTGACCGTCAATCACCGGCTGCCGTCCCCGGCCTCAATCGAACAGGCGTTGTCGGCCATTGGCATGCAAGCCGTGCGCGCGGAAGAGACGCGTTCCGCGCAAAGCACGGTCCTGACCATCCGGCAGATGGACTGTCCCACTGAGGAAGCACTGATTCGGGGCAAGCTGGCGGGCGTGCCGGGTGTGGCCGGTCTTGATTTCAACCTCGTTCAGCGCACGCTGGCGGTCCGTCACGCTGCGCACACGTTGCCCCAAGTATTGGCCGCCATCCAATCGCTTGGCTTCGATGCCGAGGTCCGCGACACCTCCGCTGCCGCACCCGCTTCTGTGCCGGATGCCGCGCCCACCAAATGGTGGCCGCTTGCCATTTCCGGGGCGAACGCCGTACTGGCGGAGGTCGTCTATTGGCTCAACGGTGGCAATCACTGGGTGGTGGTGGTCCTGGCATTAGCCGCGATCCTGACCGGCGGGCTCACCACCTACAAGAAAGGCTGGATCGCGCTCAAGAACCGCAACCTGAACATGAGTGCCCTCATGTCGATTGCGGTGACGGGCGCGATGGTGATCGGCCACTGGCCGGAAGCAGCGATGGTGATGGTCTTGTTCGCGCTGGCCGAAGTCGTCGAAGCCCGGTCGCTGGATCGTGCGCGTGACGCGATCCGTGGTTTGATGGATCTCGCGCCCGAGACCGCCATGGTTCAGCGCAGCGATGGGAGCTGGGGCGACGTCGATGCCAAGACCGTTGCCGTCGGCAGCCGGGTGCGGGTCAAGCCGGGCGAGCGCATCGCGCTCGATGGCGAGGTGCTGCAGGGGCGCTCCTCCGTGAACCAGGCACCGATTACGGGCGAGAGCCTGCCGGTCGAGAAGGCGGAAGGCGACCCGGTGTTCGCCGGCACCATCAACGAGTCCGGATCGTTCGAGTACCGCGTCACCGCGGCGGCAAGCGACTCTACGCTGGCACGCATCATCCACGCAGTGGAGGCTGCTCAAGGCAGTCGCGCACCCACGCAGCGTTTCGTTGATCAGTTCGCCCGGCTGTACACCCCCATCGTCTTCGCCGTCGCGCTGGCGGTGGCCATCTTGCCGCCGCTCCTGTTCGGTGCCGCCTGGCTGGATTGGATCTACAAGGCCCTCGTACTGCTGGTGATCGCGTGTCCCTGCGCCCTCGTGATTTCGACGCCGGTGAGCATCGTGAGCGGCCTGGCCGCCGCCGCGCGACGCGGCATCCTGATCAAGGGCGGGGTCTATCTCGAAGAGGGGCGCAAGCTGAAATGGTTGGCGCTCGACAAGACCGGCACCATCACACACGGCAAGCCGGCGCTCACCGATGTCATGGCCTGGAACGGCACAGACCCCTCGGCCGCCGAGAGGCTTGCCGCCAGCCTGGCGATTCGCTCCGACCACCCCGTCTCTCAGGCGGTGGCCCGCGCAGCGCAGGACAAAGGTCTCACCCCAGGCGAGGTCGCCGATTTCGCGGCCATGCCTGGGCGCGGCGTCCGGGGCCATATCGACGGTGCGCTCTATCACTTGGGCAATCATCGCCTGGTTGAGGAACTCGGGGTGTGCTCGCCGGCATTGGAAACCAACCTTGCCACCCTCGAAACCCAGGGCAAAACCGTCGTGATGCTGATCGGCCCGGACGGCGTACGCGCGCTGTTCGGCGTGGCCGACACCATCAAGGACAGCAGTCGCCAGGCGATCAAGGACCTGCACGCGCTGGGCATCAAAACCGTGATGCTCAGTGGTGACAACCCGCACACCGCGGAGGCGATCGCGCAGCAAGTGGGTATCGACAAAGCTCGGGGCAACCTGCTACCGGAAGACAAGCAGCGCGAAATCGAGCAGCTATCGGCACAGGGAACCATCGGCATGGTCGGCGATGGCATCAACGACGCGCCGGCGCTGGCACGGGCCGATATCGGTTTCGCGATGGGGGCCGCCGGGACGGACACGGCGATCGAAACGGCCGACGTCGCGCTGATGGACGACGATCTGCGCAAGCTCCCGGCCTTTGTACGGCTATCCCGGTCCACGGCGGGAGTTCTGAAGCAGAACATTGCGCTGGCGCTCGGCATCAAGGTGGTGTTCCTGGTGCTGACCTTTACCGGCCAGGCCACCATGTGGATGGCGGTGTTTGCCGACATGGGGGCCAGCCTGCTGGTGGTCGGCAACGGGCTGAGGTTGCTGCGCAAATGAATTGGAAGTTCCTGTTGTACGACTGGGGCGGCTGGAATGTCGCGCTGTTCCAGGCCATCAATTCCGGGACGCCGGGCGCGCTGGACCCGTGGGCGTGGCTTTTTAGTCTGGTTGGGAGCTATTGGACCGCGCCGCTCATGCTGCTGGGCCTGTGGTGGTGGTCCACGTCTGCATCGAATCCGACTCGCGCATGCGCTGTGCGGCACCGTCTGGTCACGTTCGGCGTGGCCTTTGCGCTCGCCTTGCTGGCCGCTTCCGCGTTGAAGTGGGGGCTGGATTTCCCGCGGCCGCCCGCAGTGCTTGGCACTCTCGTGCACGTCATCGGCGTAGCGGAACTGCGCTACAGCCTGCCCAGCGGACACGCGACCTACGCGGCACTGGTTGTGGGCGCACTCTGGCCCTTGATGGGACGTCGAGGCCATCTCGCCTTGGTGTGCTACGCCGCTCTCGTCGGGTGGTCACGCATTGCGGCGGGGATGCATTTTCCGGCGGATGTACTTGCGGGCTGGACCCTCGGGGCTGGCTGCGTCGTTGTCGCTGGCCACCTGGTGCCGTTGCTTGCTGCAACATGGAGGAACCGTGGCACACCGAACGCGGTCTGGTATGGCGTTGCGGCGTGTTGCTTCATGGCCGATCAAGCTGCCAAGTTCGCCATCACGCGGATGTTTGCCTATGGTGAGCGGGTTGAGATCACGTCAACGTTCAACCTCGTGTACGTGCGCAATCCTGGCGCGGCCTTCAGTTTCCTCGCCAATGAGGCCGGCTGGCAGCGCTACCTTTTTATTGGCTTGGGCCTGGCTGTCTCAGCGTGGTTGGCCCACACGTTGCGCAAGCGGTTGTCTCGTATGGAAGCTTTGGCGTACAGCTTGATCCTTGGCGGTGCAGCGGGAAATCTCACAGACCGCGTCTGGCGTGGTCAGGTCGTGGACTTTCTGGACCTGCATTGGATGCAACTCCACTGGCCGGCATTCAACCTTGCTGATATGGCTATCTCCGCGGGCGCGGCATCGCTGATGCTGGCAGTGTTGACGCAACGGCATGGCATTACGGCGAAAACCCTGTCCGGCTGATTGCAGCCATACCTTGCGGCGGCACACGACCGATGGGCCGTGCGCCGCCGACGGCTTACTTGCTCCGCAGGTCCACCACGGTCGGCTGGCCATCGACCATGTCAAAGACCGCCAACACTGATTGGCCTTCCTTGAAGTTTTTCAGCGACGCCTTGTCCTTCACGGCAAACGTCATCGTCATCGCGCCCATGCCGAGGTTGTCGATGGCGCCGTGCTTGAGCGTGACCTTGCCGGTGTCGAGGTGGATCTTGCGGATCTCCGCAGCCACGGGCTTGGGTGACTGCTTGGCATGGCCGGCCGGCTTCATGTCCATGCCATCCATGGATTCGGCCGCAAATGCCGCTGGCGCTGCAGTGAGTGCAAGCAGGATCGCAAAGGTCTTGATGTGCTTCATGGTGATTCCTCTTGATGTGAGGGGTGGGTGGGAAGTGGTGATGATTTCGTCTGCCGCCGACGGATCAGCAGATACACGGCTGGGACGACGAACAGGGACAGTAAGGGCGCAGTGACCATGCCGCCGACCATCGGGGCGGCAATGCGCTGCATGATCTCGGACCCGGTGCCGTGCGCCCACATGATCGGGATCAGGCCGGCCAGGATGACGGCGACCGTCATGGCCTTCGGGCGGACCCGTAGCACGGCGCCTTCCTGGATGGCTTCCAGCAGCGCTGGTATCGTGTTCTGGCCCGCCTCCTGCCGCTCCGTCCACGCCTGCTTGAGGTAGAGCAGCATGATCACGCCGAACTCGGCCGCCACGCCGGCCAGTGCGATGAAGCCGACGACCCCGGCCACCGACAAGTTGTAGCCCAGCAGATAGAGCAGCCAGAAACCGCCGATCAGCGCGAGCGGCAGCGTGCCCATGATGAGCAGCGCCTCGTCGATCCGGCCGAACACCAGGTACAGCAGCACGAAGATGATCAGCAAAGTGAACGGCACGACGACCTTCAGTTTGGCGCTGGCGCGCTCCAGGTACTCGAACTGGCCCGACCAGCTCAGCGCATAGCCCGCCGGCATCGGCACCGCTTTGGCGACCGCCGCTTGCATGTCTTTCACTGCGGAACGCAAATCGCGCCCACGGATGTCCACGTACACCCAGCCCGACAGCCGGGCGTTCTCGCTGCGCAACATCGGCGGGCCTTGCACCACCTGGATACGGGCCACGTCGGCCAGCGTGATCTGCTGGCCGCGGTCGGTGACGATCGGCAGGCTCCGCAACTGCTCGACCGAGTCGCGGTAGTCCCGTGGGTAACGGACGTTGATGGGGAACCGGGCCAGACCATCCACGACTTCACCCACGTTGTCTCCCCCCACGGCTGATGACACGATGCTTTGCACGTCCTCGATATTGAGGCCGTATCGCCCCGCGGCCATCCGATCGATATCGACGTCAATGTAGCGCCCGCCGGACAGGCGTTCGGCCAGCGCGGACGTGACTCCGGGTACGGTCTTGACGGCCTCCTCGATCCGAGTGGTCAGCCGGTCGATTTCCTTCAAGTCCGTGCCCGCCACCTTGATGCCGACCGGACTCTTGATGCCGGTGGCGAGCATGTCGATGCGGTTGCGGATCGGCGGCACCCAGATGTTGGACAGGCCCGGTACCTTGACCACGCGGTCAAGTTCCTCCACCAGCTTGTCGGTGGTCATGCCGGGCCGCCACTGCTCGCGCGGCTTGAACTGGATGGTGGTCTCGAACATCTCGATGGGGGCCGGATCGGTGGCGGTGTCGGCGCGGCCTGCCTTGCCGAACACACTGGCGACCTCAGGGACGGTCTTGATGAGGCGGTCGGTTTGCTGCAATAGCTGGGCCGCCTTGCCGGCGGAGAGCCCCGGCAGCGCCGATGGCATGTACAGCAGGTCGCCTTCATCCAGCGGCGGCATGAATTCGCCTCCGATCCGCATCACCGGCCAGGCGGTTGCGATCAGCAGGACGGCGGCGATCCCGACGGTGGCTTTGGGGTAGGCGAGCACCTTGGCCAGCATCGGCTGGTAGAGGCGGATCAGCCAGCGGCTGAGCGGGTTGGACTGCTCCGTGGGAATCCGTCCCCGGATCATGTAACCCATCAGGACCGGCACGAGCGTGACCGACAGACCAGCCGCTGCTGCCATCGAGTAGGTCTTGGTAAATGCCAGCGGCGAGAACAGCCGGCCTTCCTGCGCCTCCAGCGTGAACACCGGAATGAATGACAGCGTGATGATCAGCAGTGAGAAGAACAGCGCCGGCCCGACCTCGGCTGCCGATTCGCCGATCACACTCCAGCGCTCGTGGCCTTCGAGCTCGCGGTTCGGATTTTCCTCATGCCAGCGTTCCAGGTGCTTGTGCGCGTTCTCGATCATGACCACGGCGGCGTCGACCATGGCACCGACGGCGATGGCGATGCCGCCTAACGACATGATGTTGGCATTGACGCCCTGGTAGCGCATCACCAGGAAGGCCGCCAGCACGCCCAGCGGCAGCGAGACGATGGCCACTAGCGCCGAGCGCAGATGGAACAGGAACACCAGACACACCAATGCGACGACGATGAATTCCTCGATCAGCTTGTGCGTCAGGTTCTCCACCGCGCGGTTGATCAGCGCGGAACGGTCGTAGGTCGGCACGATCTCGACACCGGCTGGCAGGCTCTTCTGCAGCGTGGCGAGCTTAGCCTTGACCGCTTCGATGGTTTCCAGTGCGTTCTTGCCGGAGCGCATCACGATGACGCCGCCAGCGACCTCACCCTGGCCGTTGAGATCGGCAATGCCACGCCGCATCTCCGGCCCGAGCTGGAGGGTGGCGACATCGCCCAGGCGAACGGCGATGCCTGCGTCGTTCGTCGTCAGTGGAATCTGCCGGAAGTCGTCGAGCGTCTTCAGGTAGCCGCTGGCGCGGACCATGTATTCCGCCTCGCCCAACTCCAGCACCGAGCCGCCAGTCTCCTGGTTGGCTCCCTTGAGCGCCGCCAGCACCTTGGCTTGGGACAGGTTGTAGGCGCGTAATCGATCCGGCATCAGGACGACCTGGAACTGCTTCACCATCCCGCCGAGCGACGCCACCTCGGCCACATTGGGCAGCGACTTGAGTTCGAAGCGCAGGAACCAGTCCTGCAGCGCGCGCAGCTGGCTGAGATCGTGCTGGCCGGTCTTGTCCACCAGCGCGTACTCGTAAATCCAGCCCACGCCGGTCGCGTCCGGGCCCAGCGCGGGCTTGGCGGCGGCCGGCAGGCGGGATTGCACCTGGTTCAGGTATTCCAGCACCCGTGAGCGTGCCCAATACAGGTCGGTCCCATCCTCGAACAGCACGTAGACAAACGAGTCACCAAAGAACGAGTAGCCGCGCACCGTCTTGGCACCCGGCACCGACAGCATGGTGGTGGTCAGTGGATAGGTGACCTGGTTCTCCACGATCTGCGGCGCCTGGCCGGGGAACGGTGTGCGGATGATGACTTGCACGTCCGACAGGTCGGGCAAGGCATCGAGCGGCGTGCTACGCACGGCCCACAATCCCCACGCAGTCAGCATCAGCGTCGCCAGCAGGATCAGGAAGCGGTTGCGGATCGACGCCAGAATCAGCCGGGCGATCATGGCTTGCCTCCCTGATCCGCGCCGGCGGGCGCGACCGAGGAGAGGACTGCCATGCCGTCCTTATCCAGGTGGAAGCGGAATCGCACCCGGTCACCCGCCTTCAGTCCCTTCGGTAGCCCGGCGGACGGCGCCGCGAAATCCATCGTCATGGCACCCCACTGAATCGAGGGGATCGGACCATGCGAGATTGTCAGGCCTTCACCCGTGACGGCCTCGATGCGACCGACGCCTTCGTGTTCGGTGGTGGCCGCCGCGGGCTCAGATGCCGCGGCCGGCGCCGCCATGCGCTCGGTGGTGCCGCGCAGACTGGCCTCCGAATCGATCAGGAACTGGCCGGAGGTGACTACCTTCTGGCCAGCCTTGAGGCCCGCCAGGACTTCGACCATGCCGCCGGCCTCGCGCCCGGTCTTGATCTCGGTGGCCACAAAGCCCGACTGACCTCCGTCCACCATGACAATGCTGCGCTGACCGGTACGGATGACGGCCTCCAACGGGATGGTCAGCACGTCCTGGTGCTCGCCGCTGTCGAAGCGGACCGTGGCAAACATGCCCGGCAACAGGTGCCGGCCCTTGTTGGGCAGGACGATGCGCACCTTGATGGTCCGCGTCGCCGGGTTGACGTCGGGCAACACGGTGTCGACCTTGCCGACCAGCGGCTCGACTGCCCCGGTCGGTGTCACCTTGACCGCGAGGCCAGGCGAGATGATGCGAGCTTGGCCTTCCGGTACCTCGGCAATGACCCAGACCTGGCTCAGGTCGGCCAAGCGGAATAGCGTCATGCCGGGGGAGACGGTCATCCCGTCTCGCACCGCAACCTCAGTCACGATGCCATCGATGGGGCTTGCGATGCCCACGCTGGGCTGCAGCCGGCCGGATGCCTCGACCGCGCTGACCTGACCCGGCGTCATGCCGGCCTGCAGCATGCGCGCCTTGGCCGCACCGGCGAGATCGGCCTGACCGTGTGCCGACTGGCGCAACACGGCCAGATACTCTTCCTGGGCCGCCACCCAGTCCGGCGAATACAGCGTCACCAGTGCCTGCCCCCGCCGCACGGGGTCAAGCGTCGCCCTGACCGCGACGTGCTGGACGAAGGCATTCGTGCGCGCCTGGATCACCTGCACGCTGCGCTCGTCGATGGCGATATTGCCGGGCGCCTCCAGCACCGCGCTCAACCGGCCGGCTTTGACTTCGGTCGTGCGGATGCCGAGGTTTTGCGCAACACGGCTATCGACCGCGATGCCGCTACCTCCGTCCCCCTCGGCATAGACGGGCACCAACTGCATGTCCATGAAGGGGGATTTGCCCGGCTTGTCGAAACGCTGCCCGGGCACCATGGGGTCGTGCCAGTACAGTACCTTCTTGCCGGTCTGGGGATCGACGTCGCCGGCCTTGAGGCCGGATGCCGAGCTGGCCGGCATCGACGATGGTGCCAACCGGGCACCCTGCGTGACGCCGACCCGGTAGGCGCCATAGATGGCGGTCCCGATAAGAACGAGCCCCACAGCCGTTGCAATGACCAGTTTTTTCATTTGCGTTCCTTGATGGCGGACTCGGTCTGCGCGGTGGGCAGCGGAACCAGGAAGGTCAGATCGGCCCACAGCTTGGCCGTCTTGGCTTCCAGCGCGAGCCGTTCCAATTCCGTATCGATGGCGCGGTGATTGGCCTCGGCCACGGCCAGCAGCGATCCGGTATTGGCGCGGTAGGCTGTCAGGGCCGCCTCCGCCTGCGTGCTGGCGAGCGGCAAGGTCTTCTCGTCATAGCGCTTGAGCCGTTCGAGATTGCGCTGCAGCTCGGCCAGCTTGGCGCCGACCATGGCCTGGGTGTCGCGCCGGAGGATTTCGGACTTGGCACGTGCCGCCTGGGCCTGGGCCAGCCTGGCCGCGACTTCGCGGTCCTGCCGGTTGCCCTGGTCCCAAGGCAGCGGAAAGCTGACGTTCACGGAGCCCATGTTCGAGAACGCGGAGCCGCGCTGGCTGACCATCAGCTCGACCGTGATATCTGGCTTCTTTGCTTGCGCAGCGGCCCGGATCTCGCTCTCTGCCAGACCCACCTCGCGTTGCGCGGCGGCGACCTCAGGCACGGTATCCAACTCACCGCGCGCCAACCGCTCGACCGGCAGGGGAACGTCCAGGCGCGGCGGCTCGGAGAGCGGGCGGGTGGCGGCCGGACCGATCCAGCGCTCTAGCGCGACGGCGCTGGCCGCCACGGCGGCGCGGTTTTCGTCCAGGCGGTCCTGCAGCTTCTGGATTTCCAGTTCCATCGCCAGCACGTCGGCGCGCGTGCCCCGTCCGCTGCGATACGCGGCGGTCGCCGCCTGCAACGCAAGTTCAAGTGGGTGTCCATGGTGGCCCAGCAAGGTCCCCGTCTGCTCGGCATACCAGCGGTCCAGCCATGCGCTGACGGCGTTGCGCTGCACGTTGGCCATGCTGACCGCGCGCTGCGCTTCGGCAGCGTCGGCTTCCGCTTCGAAGCGTGCCACCTTGGCGCGGCGTTTGTCCGGGCGTGTGAATTCCTGCATCACGCTGATGGAGCGCATGGTCATGAAATCCCGGCTGACCGAAAACTGGTCGGGGCCATTGACCGGCACGTTGTTGATGCCGAGCTTGAGCACGGGGTCCGGCAATTGGCCGGCGGCGACCGCCATTTGGGTCGCGGCGTCGATGGTCCCGCGCGAGGATTCGGCGTCGCCGGCATGCGCGGTGGCGAGCGCGACGGTTTCCTCAACGGAAAGCGTAGGGACAGATTGCGAGGTCGCGGCATGCGACATCGCGATGCCGAAGGCAGGCGCGCAAAGCAACGCCAGCGTCAGGCGACGTGGAAAAAGCATAAAGCCTCCAAGAACGACGACAGCTACCCCAATCTAGAGAGGGCAGCACCGGGTGACGTCGGTCTGGAGGCTACGTTTGGAAACTGCAGTAAAGAACGGCCAGCGGTGGTGGCGGCGCGCGCGCTGCCACTTGTGTGCGCAGCACCGTGCGGATATTGGCAAACGCCACGGGGGCCGGTTCGATGACGCCGGTGAGCACCGGCAAGAACACCGGCAGTTGCGGTGCGACATGATCAGCGCTCTTGGAGTCAGCCTGGCAGTGGGCCAAGCACAGCGCGCCGTTGTCCTTGTCCTGGCTGCTGCCCTGATCGGTCCCATTGGCCATGTCGGCGCACGATTCGGTCAGGGCGGCCTTCATGTTGTTGCTGCCCACTTGGTATCGGCTGCCGGCACAGGCGTACGCCGCCGCTGCCAGTTGGACTGACAGGAAGACCAGCAGGAGAAAGCCAGCGAAGAAAGAATGCCGGCGCAGCGTGTGACGCAAGGGTTAATTGCCGTGGAAACTTTGTCGGAAGCATACCTTTTTTCATGCGCAATGTAACTTCGCCGGATACCCGCGCCGCGATCGGACAAAAGAACGAGCGCGCCGTCCTTGACCTTCCCACGTGGGCAGGGTCTACCGTGAAGCCGTGAAGATTTGGGTACGCGTCGCTCCCGTGGCACATGCCACGGACACGTGATGCCGAAGCTTCGATGCACGCAGGAATCGAGGAGCACACCATGAATATCGGACAGGCCGCGAGCGTATCCGGGGTCTCGGCCAAAATGATCCGCTACTACGAAAGCATTGGCCTGGTGGCGTCGGCTGCCCGGAGCGCGGGCAACTACCGGACGTATGGAGACAACGACATCCACGCCCTGCGCTTCATTGGGCGGGCGCGGGCATTGGGCTTCTCCATGGAGCAGATTCGAGAATTGCTCGGGCTGTGGGAAAACAAGCGGCGCGCGAGTGCAACGGTGAAGGCGATTGCGTTGCAGCGCATTCAAGAGCTGGACGCTCGGATTGCCGCGCTTACCGGCGTGCGCGACACCCTGATGTATCTCGCCCAGCACTGTGACGGCGACGATCGCCCCGCCTGCCCGATTTTGGACGCGATCAGCAGCGCCGTCCCAGAGAGGCAGCCTGTGGCACATGCCACGCGGCATTGAGGCACCGCGAGAATGAACGACAAACGACCACATCCGCATACGTCATCCCCTGCGCCCGGGCACGTCGGCGGAGATTTGTGCGCACAAGGCGGGGACCACCAGCACGCCATGGCGAAGCAACTGACGCTTGTGACCGCCACCGAGGACCGAGATCCAGTGTGCGGCATGGCAGTGAAGCTCGGTACGCCATACCAGTCAAACTACGCGGGGGCGCGGTACGTCTTCTGTAGCGCGGCATGCCAGAGGAAGTTTGAGGCGGAGCCAGCCAAGTATGTCTCCGCCGGTGACGAAGCCAGTGCAGCACCTGGCGCCGTCTACACCTGCCCTATGCATCCCGAGGTCCGTCAGGACCATCCCGGGAGCTGCCCGAAATGCGGCATGGCGCTTGAGCCTGAGATGCCGAGCCTCGACGCCGACGAGAATCCTGAACTCGCAGCGTTCCGCCGGCGCTTCTGGTGGACCTTGCCGTTGACGATTGCCACCGCATTGCTTGCGATGCTGGGTGAACATGCCTGGGCAATGGGGCCGACGGTGCAAAGCTGGGTGGAGTTCGCATTATCTGCGCCCGTGGTCCTGTGGGCAGGCTTCCCCGTCTATGCCCGGTGCCTGCAATCGTTCCGAAACCGCAGCCCAAATATGTGGACGCTGATCGGTCTGGGCACCGGCGCCGCGTTCGTGTACAGCGTTGCGGCCACCGTGGCGCCCGACCTGTTCCCCCGCAGCTTTGTTGTGCATGGCCGCATTGCGGTCTACTTCGAGGCCGCCGCCGTGATCATTTCGCTGACGCTGCTCGGCCAGATCTTCGAGCTGAGGGCGCGCTCACAGACCTCGGCGGCCATCAAGTCGCTGCTTGGTCTGGCACCCAAGACAGCACGCCGCATCAACCCGGACGGCAGCGAGGAGGACATCCCGCTCACGCACGTGCATGTCGGTGACTTGCTGAGAATTCGGCCGGGCGAGAAAGTGCCGACCGATGGCGTTGTGATTGAAGGTGTGAGTGCCATCGACGAATCGATGATCACCGGTGAGCCACTGCCTGTCTTCAAGCGGGCGGGCGACCACGTGATCGGCGCCACCCTCAATACGTCGGGCAGCCTGGTCATGCGCTCGGAAAAGGTTGGCGCTCAGACGGTACTGTCCCAGATCGTGCAGATGGTAGCCCAGGCCCAGCGCTCGAAGGCGCCAATGCAGCGGATGGCGGACCAGGTGGCCGGGGTGTTCGTGCTGGTGGTGGTAGCCATCGCCGTGCTTGCCTTCTTCGGCTGGGGATTGTTCGGTCCCGAGCCGAGCTGGGTCTTTGGGCTGGTCAACGCGGTGGCCGTGCTGATCATCGCCTGTCCATGCGCGCTGGGGCTGGCTACACCGATGTCGATCATGGTGGCGAGCGGCAAGGCGGCGACCCAGGGCATTCTGTTCCGCGACGCGGCGGCCATCGAACATTTCCGCAAGGTCGACACCCTGATCGTCGACAAGACCGGCACGCTGACCGAAGGCCGTCCGGTCTTCGAGCGGGCGTTGGCCGTCGATTCGCTCGATGAGACCACGGTGCTGCGTCTGGCGGCGAGTCTCGATCAAGGCAGCGAGCACCCGCTGGCGGCCACCATCGTTGCGGCGGCGCGTGAACGGGGCCTGACCTTGGCGAAGGTCGAACATTTCGCATCGGACGCGGGCATGGGCGTGCGAGGCCGGGTTGACGGTCACCAACTGATACTCGGCAATGCCTCCCTGATGCGTCGGGAGCAAGTCGATATTGAATCGCAAGCGTTGCGGGCAAACGTGCTGGGGCAGTACGGCGCCAGTGTCATGTACCTGGCCGTTGACCGGAAATTGGCGGGGCTGCTGACGGTCTCGGACCCGGTCAAGGCCAGCACCCCCGAAGCGCTTGCGGCGCTCAAAGCAGCCGGGATTCGCGTGGTGATGGCAAGCGGCGACAGCATCGCGACAGCGCGAGCCGTGGCCGGCCCCCTTGGCATTAACGAGTTTCATGGTGAGGTCAAACCGGCCGACAAGCTGGCGCTGGTCGCAAAACTCCAGAGCGAGGGCCACGTGGTGGCAATGGCTGGCGACGGCATCAATGACGCACCGGCACTGGCCAAAGCCGATGTCGGCATTGCCATGGGGACAGGAACCGATGTGGCAATGCATAGCGCCCAGGTCACGCTGGTCAAGGGTGACCTGCGCGGCCTTGCGCGCGCACGGGAACTGTCGCAGGCCACCATTGCCAATATGAAACAGAACCTGGGATTTGCGTTCGTCTACAACGCGCTGGGCATACCGCTGGCAGCCGGAGTGCTGTACCCGTTCACCGGGTGGCTGCTGTCACCGATGATCGCGGCCTTGGCCATGAGCCTGAGTTCGGTGTCAGTGATTTCCAATGCGCTTCGGTTGAGAACGCAGGTGTTTTAGGCGCTGCCTCTTGGATGACCATCATGCCCGTGCGCAATCGCCCCTCACCGTTTTTGCCCGCCTTGCGGTCAAGGTTTGGCAGAACTAGAGTGAACACAATTGTTGGCAGTGATTCATGATGCATCGCCAAAGTCCTCTCGCTCGGCTGCTTACGCTCTCATTGATCGCGATGGTGCTTTTCTCGCGCCTTGCGATTGCGGGATACGTTTGCCCGCCCGAGGCGGGGACCATGGCGAACTCCTCGACGATGGTTGTTTCCGTCGTGAACTGCCAGCACATGGATGAGGCGCAGCCCGCGCTCTGCGCGGACCATCGGCACGATGGGCGCCATTGGGCGGATGCCAACGGCCACGCTCCTGATCTTGGCATGCTGCCCGCCGCAATTGGGCTCGTGCACGTTCTTCCTCCGACGCCTTACGCCGGACCGGCTTACCCGAAGGCCTCTCGGCCCGTTGCAGTACCTGGGCCCATCTACCTCGCAACAGCGCGCTTGCGAATCTGATCGCTCCCCACACGCGGCAATCCGTCGCCGCGAGCCTTGATTTCAATCGCTCCCCCGGCGGGATGTCCCTGGACTCTGCCTTGACTGAGCCGGAAAGAAACCTTATGTGGGGAAGACCATCATGCATTCCATTCTCAGAATCATCGTTCTCGTTTCGCTTGGTGTTGCCGCTGGCGCGGCCTTCGCAGGTCCCAATTGGGATGCCATCAACAGTGCGCGCGCGGCGGCGAAACGCTCTGCCGCAGCTCCGGGCGCCGCATCAGCCAAGGATGCGATGCAGAAGCAGTGCGCTGAAATGATGAAGTCGTCGGCGGACAGCGCCAGCCCGAAGGGCCCATCCGAGGCGAAATGATCGCATGCGCTTCGGCCTGGTCGTCGAGGCGCGTATATCGACGCAATCGCTTACCGGGAGTAAGCCGCTTGATCTTGCGGCATCCGGAACCGGTGGCGAACAGCACGGAACTTAATCGAAGATGGAGATCGTCATGAGAACGAGATCAGTCATGGCCACAGCGCTTGCGCTTGCCCTGCTTGGGGCCGGTGGATGGAGCGCTGCAGCCGGCCCCAGTCGCGCTACCGAAGGCGCCAAAGCAAGTCCGCAAGACCCCATGCATTCCATGATGATGGGCCACATGATGGACGGCGGGATGATGGGCGGTTGTCCGATGATGGGGCAGTTGCCGCCCGGAAACGAAAAGCTCTCGATGCAGATGCACGGAGAAATGATGCAGGCGATGGGGGAAATCCTGCGCAAGTACGCGGACAAGATCCAGACGCCCTCATCGAAATGACGGTGGCCGGCCGTATCGCGAACGACCGAGTACCACAGGAGTACCGCTATGAAATGCAACACGAGAACCATGGTCGCCGTGGGCGCTGCCCTGGTGGCGATCTTGGCAGTCGCCTATGCCGTTTTCCCGTCAGTTCGTGCCTTCGTGCTGGGCATTGGTCCCTACCTGTTGATCCTCGTCTGCCCGCTATCGATGTGGCTGATGATGAAAGGCATGCAAGGTCAAGACGATCAGCGGCGTTCCATGAGAGAGGACACGCCTGAGCGGAAGCAGCCGTTTCGGATCGAAAAGTGAATCGTGAGTGCGGCCGCGCGTATCGCGAAGGCGGGTTCCAGCGCGAGCAGGACAAGGACTGTAGGCCAGCGTGGTACGCGAAATCATCAGCGCAAGTGTGAGGCTGTGTCCGGAGATACAGGGGCAAATCCAATCCTGTCGTCTGCGGGAGGAGTGCGATGAGCATCATGAGTAGTTTCAGTGCGCACTACGGCCATTGGAACCTGGTCGCGGTCTTGGTTGGGGTGGTGTCATGGATCTTGTATCGGTACGTGGCGCCGCAAGGCTGGCGCGAATGGACTGGGGCGGGTCTCGTGCAGGCCTTTGTGATCGCGCTGTACGCGGAAATGTACGGCTTCCCCCTCACGATCTACCTCCTGACGGGCTTCCTCGGAATCGACATACCGCTGACGGCCTACAGTGGGCATCTGTGGGCAACGCTGCTCGGTTATGGCATGGCAGGCGCAATGGTCGAGATGGTGATAGCGACTGTCTTTATCCTCCCGGGCCTCATTCTGCTGATTTGGGGGTGGAGCACTGTCTATCGAGCATGCCGTGCCGGCCGCATCGCCCAGGAGGGGCCTTACGGATTCGTCCGTCACCCGCAGTACCTCGGCATCATGCTGGCTGTCTTTGGGCAGCTGGTGCACTGGCCCACGCTGATCACCGTGGTGCTGTTGCCAGTCATTGTGTTTGTTTATGTCAGGCTGGCGCGCAAGGAAGAACAAGACATGGTCAGCCGTTTTGGGGCCGCTTACGAGGCGTATCGACGCAGGGTGCCCATGTTCGTACCGGGCCGCAGTCAATGGAAACAGCTATTCAGCACCCACGTGGGCTCATGATTTCTCGCCCTATAGCCCCGGCTGCCGTGGTCGCACCTTGATGATCAAGGAGAGGGTTATGCGTACCAAATGGATCATCGCCATCATTCCCACTGAACTGCTTGAGTCGCTGGAGAGGCAGCTCGCGACCGCCCATGCCCCTGGCCTGACGATCACAAAGGTCAAGGGGTACGGCGAGTACAAGAACTTCTTTTCCAGTGACCTGACCACCGTGCACACCAAGGTTGAAATCTTCGCGGACGAGGCCGAGGTCGAGGCTATCACCAACGCGATCGTTGAGGTCGGAAAATCGACGGTGCCGGGCGCCGGGATCGTCGCGGTTGTTCCTGTCGAGGGGTTCTTGCATCTTCACGTTCCCCCTGGGGAGTCGGCTGGTCCGGCGGAATAATCCCATCGTGTGTCAATGGCGGGGCGCCAGGCGGCACGGGATCACATGCCCGTGTGACCCGCGAGGCGTGAGGGCATCCGCCGAGAGGCTATAGCGCGATCAGCACGGTGTGGTCGGTCATTGAGGTCAGGGAGTGATGTATGGGGTGGAGCGTGGCAGCGACGCGCACTGGAGGTGGCGGGCGAGTACGAGGCGTCGCCCCGGCACAGCTCGTTTTGCTGCTGCTCGCTGTCCTGTGGTTCTGCGTCGCAGGCTCCGGTGGTGTTGCCCATGCCGCGGAAGAGGAAAATCTCTTGCCACCGGAGCAGGCCTTCCGCTTTGCGGCGCGGCAACTCGACGACCGCTCCATCGAGGTGCACTTCGACATCGCCGACGGCTATCACCTCTTCCGTGAGCGATTTGTGTTCGCCGCACAGCCGGCTGGGGTCAAGCTCGGTACGCCCGAGTTTCCGCCAGGGCAGGTCAAATTTGACGAAGCGCTCGGCAAGCAGATGGAGATCTATCATGGCGGCGTCACCATTCGCGTGCCGGTGGCGGTCGTGCCGGCTGACGGCGAATGGCTGCTGACGGTGACATCACAAGGCTGTGCCGACAAGGGAATCTGCTATCCGCCGATGCACAGTGTGTACAAGGTCGGCGGTGGCTTGCTCGGTGGCCTATTCGATAAGCATCGGAGCAGCAGGCCAATGACGTCGCCCGTGCCGCCGGCGATGCCGATTTTGCCCAGCTTGGGAGAGGGGCAAATTGGGCCGGCTGTTCCATCAGCCGCGCCAAGGAATGACGACGGCGACCGCGTTGCGCACGTGTTGGCCGGCCACCAGCTTGGGAGGATTGCTACGGTCTTTTTCGGCCTCGGTCTGCTGATGACGCTCACGCCAGGCGTGCTGGCGATGGTGCCGATCCTGTCGTCAATCGTCGTCGGCGAGCACGTGACGCGCGGTCGTGCCTTGGTGGTCTCATTAGCCTACGTGCTCGGAACGGCGGTGGCTGATGCCGGTGTCGGCGTGGCAGCGGGATTGCTCGGCGAGAGATTCTCGACGGGGCTGCTGACGCCGTGGGCGCTGGGGGCTTTTACCATGCTGGCGGTGGCCCTGGCGCTGTCAATGTTCGGACTCTATGAGCTAGGGCGGCTGCCCCCAATGACGGCATCCTCAAATCGCTGGTCGGGCGGTCGGATTGCTGTTGCCGCAGCAGCAGGCGTGATTTCAGCATTGGTCGTCGTGCGCAGCGTGCCTGTGCCGCTGTCGGGCACGCTGACCGATGCCGAGCAAACCGGTGATGCGATTGGCAGTGGCGGTGCACTATTCGGTATGGCGATCGGCATGGGGGCGCCGTTGGTGCTGGTCGGCGTCGCTACTGGCTATCTTGTGCCGCGCGCTGGGCACTGGTTGATGGTGACGAAGCGCTTCTTGGGCTTCCTGCTGCTCGGCGAGGCGCTCTGGGCTGTCAGCCCGCTTTTGCCACCCTGGGCATTGATGGCGGCGTGGGCCATGCTGCTGCTGATTGCCTCCGCCTTCCTGGGCGCCTTCGGTTCGCTTGGTCCAGAGCCTCGCAGCTTGACCCGGTTGGGCAAGGGCATGGGCATGGTGGCCGCGCTGGCAGGGGCGATCCTGCTGGTCGGTCTGGCGTCCGGCGGACGGGATCTGCTCCAGCCGCTGTCGCATCTGCGTGCTGGCCTGATGGCGCCCGCCTCCACTGCTGGCCCGGCGCTGGTGCGCTTCGAGCGCATCCGTTCTGTGGCCGAACTCGACGCGCGCCTGGTGCAGGCCGCCGCGGCCGGCAAGCCGGTGCTACTAGATTTCTATGCCGATTGGTGTGTCAGCTGCAAGGAGATGGAACGCTTGACCTTTAGCGATCCGAGAGTCCAGGCACGGCTGGCGGATGTTGTGCTGCTGCAGGCCGACGTGACACGCAATTCTGCCGACGATCGCACCCTGCTCAAACGCTTCGGCCTATTCGGTCCACCCGGCATCATCTTGTACGGTGCCGATGGACGTGAGAGCCCGGTGCGAGTGATCGGCTTCCAGTCTGCAAGCCTTTTTCTCGACAGTCTCGCGAAAGCCTTCGGCGACGACGGGAAGCATTGAGATCTGCCTGACCCCGCCCGCAGCTTATGCAGCAGTATCGCCACCGGGTTCTAGATGCTGTTGGCAGGGTGGCCAGTCTTTATGGACACCGCCTCTGAATGAAGGCAGAGATTTCCTCGGGGCGCGCAAAAACCACGGCGGCGCGGTCGCCCTGCATGCCTGTGCCGATCAGCACAGGTTGACCGGCAGCCGGGCCGGCAGCACTGCCATCGGTTTTGAAGCGCAGGTTGAACTCCCAAAAGACGTGGGCCTTCCGGTCGGCGGTGGTGAGGCGATAGGTATCGCCACAGAAGCGGATTGAGGTGACCCGCGACGCCGCATCGGACTCCTTCAAATTCGGCAGGCCACGATCGGGCACCTTCACACGCCCCGTGGAAACTGCCTCAATGTAGGCGACCAGATCGGCCCGCGTGCGTGCATCGGCAATGCCGGGAAAGGTCATCGCGTTACCCGGCACCAGGGCCGCCGGATTCTCAAGCCACGCATCGAGGTTCCGTTTGTCCCAGACCAGACCTGATTGCTTGAGGGCGTCAGAGTAGCGTGCAAAGCCGTCGGCTGTGCCTGCTTTACGTCCCAAAACGCCCGCCAAGCTCGGGCCCGTCAAGTGGCGACTCGGTGCAAATGAATGGCACGCCATGCAAGTGCGGGCGGCTTGTGCACCCCGCGCGGGGTCACCCTCTGCACGAGCCGGCGCGCCAAAGGCAAGTGAGGCCAAAGCGATCCCGATCGCATGAAGAGCAGGTCGTTGAATCATTGGGCCGCAGCGCCCGCTCCATCCACGTGCTCTTCTAACGCGCCAGTCAAGGCCTGGCCACGTGCCACGCGCCAATGACGCCGTCGCCAGTGGTGTCGCCCGGCTTCTGATCCTTGCTCCAGCGGTAAAGCGGATGGCCCTTGTAGGCCCACTGGCGCTTGCCGTCATCACGGGTGATGAAACTCCAATCACCGCTCGCCTTGTCGTATGAATCGGCCAGCGCGGGTGGCCAGTTGGTCGCGCACGTCCCGTTGCACGCGCTTTTGCCGGCCGCAGTGTCTTTGTCGAAAACATACAGCGTCATCTTGTGCTCATCGACCAGCTTGCCTTGCATAACCTCGGGCGGCTCGGCAAGCGCCGGAAACGATGCGACCGCGCCCAGCGCCAACATCATCAGGGTACGCGACATAGTGTGCTCCTTGCGTTGTTGATCAATATCTACGCTAGCGCCGGGACGGCAAGCTGCTACCAACGACCTGGGAATCCCGGTTGTGTGAGATGAGTATAGGGGTGCCGAAAACCGCACGGCAATTGATGCTGTAGCACGCCCGCCGTCGACGAAGAGGAGAAGCATGGGTGCCATGGTGGAGCGCTTTGTGACGCCGATCAACCAGATGCCGACGAGGCCTGTTAAGGCCAATCTTGATGCTCCCCCCGATGATCAGACGACGACCACGGGCTTGGCTACCGGCGACACGCTGGCGTTTGACATTGGTCCAAATGCTGAACTTCGTCTGCGCAGGGTAGGCTGGCGCGTGCCGGCGGCGGCCTTCGGGGACGCCATGATTTTGCTAAGGACAAGGTGCGCGGATCTCATCAAGGCTGCGGGATTGCTTCAGCAGCGGCCTACCAGGCAAGCCGGATACATGCATGCAGACCGTTTCAACATCACCAACAGAGGCTTGCAATAGACGTCGAGGCCATACATGCCTGAAAAGGACGACTACCCCGATTGCCAATATGAAAGAGCGCAATTGCCAAGATCGATTGCGCAACTGATAGGACACACTGCGCATATTCTTTCTATTGTTGGGGTGGACCACTGGAGCGTTGCGTAGGCTTTGCACCCTTGGCAAATCATGTCCTGGCGCGAGCGATCATGTACCGATTGCATGCTTGTGCCGTCAGCATGCCCACCTTGTCTAGTGGGAGGGAAACGCGCAGCGCCAAACACCTTCAACCGGCTGCATTCTTGTAATGCGCCCGTAACTCTGTGGTCAGGTTCCGTGTCCTAGACTGCGGCTTCGTGATCGTTGGTTCATGGTGCCCGGTGAAGTTGCTGCGTGTGTTTTTGCTCTGGTTAGTACTGCTTGCGCTGCCCTCACAGGGCATGGGCGCCGGTATTCCTGCCGACTGCGAACGCGCGCATGCTGTAATCAAGAAATCGCGGAGCATTCAGCATAAGCGCCTCTCCGTGGCTACACGTACCAGCCATAAGCATTGCCACGACCACCATGGCAAAGCAGGACCTGCTCGTTATGACGACCGGTGCAAGCTATGTCCGTCTTGCGAGGAGGCTCCGCAGTATGCAGTGCCCGCGCGACTGACCATGTCCAGTTGTCGGCCGACAGCGCGAACACATTCGTCGTCTAGCGCCCAATTTCTTAGTTTCATCCCAGAGCTCCTCCTACGGCCTCCGCGCCTGGTTTCCTGACACGCATCACTGCTGACGTCTGACAGCCTTCGCTTTTGTAAGGGAGGCACGCGGCCACAGCGGTAAGACCCGTGAGCGTGTCCCGGCACGCAACCAGGGAAATTGAGTGTTCCGTCAGCGAGCAATCAAGGCGCGGTGAATAGCGCTGTTGTTCGCTGCGTAGGAGTTTGCCGTGCATATCTGTGTAAATTGCCATGCGCCTCTGAGGCCTTTTGCTTGGTCGTGCAATGCCTGCGGCTGGAGAGCCGCCGTCCATGACGGAGTCGCTTGCTTGGCGCCCGAAATGCTTCAGGACAACGACGGCTTCCACGAGCCGCTGTTCGACGAATACCAAAAGCTTCAAGCCGAGCACTTTTGGTTCGTGTATCGCCGAAAGTTAATCGTGTGGGCGCTGCAACGTTATTTCCCGCGGCTTCAGTCCTTCTTGGAGATTGGCTGCGGCACAGCAGAGAATCTCGCTGCGATTGCAGACCGGTTCCCACATGCTGAGGTATGCGGTGGGGAGCCTTCGCTGCATGCGCTGCAAATGGCGCGCCGCCATTGCACAGCGAAGTTCTTGCAAATGGACGCGCGCGCGATACCGTTTGTTGAGGCATTTGAGGTGGTCGGCGCCTTTGATGTCATCGAGCATATCGATGATGATCGACGTGCCCTAAGTGAGATGTACAAGGCCTGCCGGCGCGGTGGCGGGCTGATCTTGACAGTGCCCCAGCACCCCCGGCTCTGGAGCCGCGTGGACGATGCGGCCAAGCACAAACGTCGCTATACGCGCCGGGATCTCATTGAAAAGTTGCGCGCCACCGGGTTCCGACCGCTCTATGTCAACTCCTTTATGTCGCTGCTGCTACCGGTCATGGTTCTTTCGCGTCTGCATCAAAAGATCGCACGGACCGAGCAGGAAGTTGACGAAGGCTTTCGTATCGGGAAAACGCTTAATCGCCTGTTCTCGACGGTCTGCAACGTTGAGTCTCGCTTGCTTACCCGCGGCATTCACTTTCCGGCCGGCGGCTCACTGCTCGCCATTGCGGTCAAGGAGTAAGGTAGCGACTCAACGAACAGGAACCCGCCATTTACACGTGTCCGATACACCTACGAGAATGAGCCGCCATGACGAATCGACATCGCTTCTACAGGTACCTCGCGAGCGGCGGTGTTTCCACCGCCGCTCACTATCTGACCCTATACGCGCTGGTCCAAATGGGGACCGAGCCTGTGCTCGGATCAACCATTGCGGCGCTGGTGGGGCTGGTGCTCAACTACTCGGTCAGTCGGCGGTGGGTCTTCGATGCGTCAGCCAAGATCCCGGAGACGCTCGCCCGATTCGCCCTCGTATGGATGCTGGCATTGTTGATCAACGCCTGGGCACTGGCATCCCTCCTCGCTTTAGGGTTCCACTATCTGGTTGCGCAGGTGACCGCAACCGGGGTCTTGGTCCTGATCAATTTCAATCTCCACCGCCGTTGGACGTTTTCCGGTGCGCGCGTGCCCCCCCTCGATAAGTGACCCATGTCTCACCAACGCAAACACTGGACAGCACAGCCTCAACACGCCTTAGGGCAGTTACATCAGGAGACGATGCCATGAGAAAAAGTACTGTCATATCGATATTGGCAACCCTTGCCAGCTTTCCCACGATTGCAAGCGCCTTCGTCCTGCATCTCGAACATGGGTTCGGCACCCACAACCCCGTCGTGACGTTGGGCGGCATGCAGCCCTCATCCGCACTCCCTGAAGAGATCGACGTTTCGCTCAAACGGGGCGATATTCTGTCCAAAACGCTTTCGTCTCAACAGCGCTATTCCATGCGGCTGGTCAACCGTGGAAGCGTTTCCGTGAAACTCCGCTTGGATATACAAGACGCAGGCGGGATCGGCGCACTACCGGGCACGCAACCGATCGATTTGGTGTTGGAGCCGGGGGAAGCGAGAGAACTGGCTATGGAGGCTTGGACTCCAATGATGGTGGTCGTCAGTACAGCGGCGCCTTAATTTCTCCGCGTGCAACACCTGAGGCAGACGTTAGCCCGCACGGCAAAAGCCAAGAATGAGCGGGCAATGTGCCTCTGTTGCAGAGACTGCGCGTTGCACTGTTCTGACACAGTAGCGAAACCGCCGCAACAGTCGAAAAATCACCGTGAGCCCACTGCAACTCTTCGTTATCTTGGCCGGCTTAACCGGCCAGCTATTCATTGCCCGCAAAGACCCGCGCGGCTATCTAGCCTGGATTGCCGGCAACATGGGCCTGGTGTTCGTGTACTGGGAGACCAAGCAATTTGCATTGATTGCATTGCAGTTCGTCAACACAGGGATCCAGGTCACGGCTCTGATCGCTTGGCGACGAGCAAAGCGGTGCAATGAAACCAGCCCTGCACAACCGTGTGAGGCGTGACAGGGCTGGTGGTATTTTAACTGCCGGTGAACCAGGTGCTGCGCGCGATGATGACACGCACTCCCTTGGCTTCGGGTGCATCCGGCAGCAGAACGCCCAGGTCGACCGAGGTGCTCTGCATCGCTTCAATGAATGTCCACGCTTGCGTCCCGGTCCCCGTGGAGAATGCGATGGTCTCACCGGAGTCAACATTGATGTACTTCATCCCGGGCTTCACTACCACCGTGCGCGCAGCCATTGACGCAGGGGCAGGTGAGCCGAACAACAATGCGGTCTTGTTCATATTCGACGGGGGTGCCGACGGGCTTTGCCGCACGTGTTCGATCCAATTGTCCCCGCCGTCACCGCGGAATTTGTCAGAGGCCCATGCCGCCGAGCTTGCGGCAAAGAGGACTGCGAGCATGAGCGAAGCAAGTCCATTGCGATTCATCGTTTTCTCCTGGAGCGTCAAGTGGTGTGAACGATTCTAGAGAGGCATTCCTCTCCCTTCGATGACTCGCGAATTACGTCTCGGTAAGGCGCTCATACCGAAGATGAGCCTCAGGGGAGGTACACAAAAAAAGGGCCATGCCCCCATTCAGAACCACCACCGTATGCCGGCAATGATTTGCCTATCTGTCGCGCTTTGCCCCGCCGCTCGCGCAAAGTCGGCGGTCTTGCCCATCTTCTTGCCCCAAACCACGCCGATATACGGAGCAAAGTCGCGGCGGACTTCGTATCGGAGTCGCAGACCTAGCCGGAGGTCAGCCAGCCCGCTGCCGATTTCCCGTGCCTCGTCAGTCTTTGCGTAGGCGTTCGCTTCGATTTCGGGAGTCAGGACGATGCGCTGTGAGAAGCGGACGTCGTAGGTAGAGCGTACACGCGCAGCCACGCGCCCCGCGTTGCTGACGTACAGTGTCGCCTCTGCATCGAACCAGTAAGGCGCAAGGCCTTGGATTCCGAACGCTGCCCATGTGCGCGCCGGCCCGCCACCAAAGTCGCGCCGAATGCCCGTCTGCCAATCCCAGAACGGAGCAAATGCATGTCCCCACAGCGCCTCAACTTTTGCATCTTCGGTCTTACCGAATAGCCGCATACCCTGCAGTTTGAGCCACAGCCTATTGATGTCCTTTCCGATCCATCCGTGCATGTCCCACGCCAACCCGGTGGCAGCGGGAGCGCGTATGGCTTCGAACCGGTCGAACAAGAATTGGTGATAAACGTCGTTGTCGGCCATGGTGTTTCCCGGCATGGTGATGCCTCGCTTGGGATCTCGCATGGGCACGCGAGGCTCATCGCTCTTAAGGATGACGTTGATGCCGCTTTCCTCGGTATTAGCGGCCCGTTCGGGTGATGCGGACATGTTTGCTCCCTGGCTGAGAACTTGGTCAGGCATGCCCTGTCGCTTCTGTGGCATGGCTTGCATGGAGGAGCCTGCTGTCTGTGCGCCTGCGGCGTCCACAGTAAGCGCCAGCGGCGCGGCGACCAAACACAGCCATCTTTGCACTCTTGGCAACATGACTCGCTCCTTAGCCGATGGGTTAGGCCACAACCACCTTGCGGAACATGCCGGCTTCCATGTGATACAGCAGGTGACAATGGAATGCCCACTGCCCCGGGGCATCTGCCGTCACGAGGAAACTGATCTGCTTGGACGGTTGAACGTTGATGGTGTGCTTGCGAACGAGGGCTTGGCGCTCACCGTTCTCCAATTCGCTAAACATGCCGTGCAAATGCATGGGGTGGTTCATCATGGTGTCGTTGACGAGGGTGATCCGCACCCGTTCGCCGTAATACAAACGGATTGGCTCAGCCTCGGAGAACTTCTTGCCATCGAACCCCCAAATGAACCGGCGCATGTTTCCGGTCAGGTGCAGGACGATTTCGCGGCCCGGGGGCCGAGCGTCAATGGGGGGGCGAGCGTTCGCAAATCCGCATAGGCCAATACCCGACGGCCGTTGTCGCGCAATCTTGGACCGGGGTCGGCGAGCGACTTCGAAGGATTCATGGAACGCATGTCGACTTCGGGGCCGGTCTGCATGACCGACATCGTCATTGGCGGAGAAATCATGGGCTTTTGGCGTGGCGGCATCGGCATGGGGGATGCCATTCCTTCATGGCCTGACTGCGGTTGCTTGTCTTGCATATCGGCCACGGGTCCGCTCATCTCCGGCATTGAATGGCGGGGGGCGGAGTGGGATCCGTTGTTTGGCATTCGCATCGTGGTACCGGGCTGTTCTCTGCCCATAGCCATCCCGCTAGTCTCCATTCCCATGTCCGCCATGGAGAGCCAAGTTTTAGGGTCCATCGGTGGAACCTCGGCGCGCATGCCCGGCTCCGGCGCGAGTGTGGCACGTGCGTAGCCGCTGCGATCCATCGCCTGAGCAAAGATCGTGTATGCAGCATCCTGGGGCATTTGCACCAACACATCGTAGGTCTCGGCCACCCCGATCCGGAACTCGTCGACGTCCACCGCTTCGACGTCTTGCCCGTCCGCTGCGCAAACGCGCATCGTTAGACCCGGAATCCGGACGTCGAAGGTAGTGGTAGCCGATCCATTGATAAAGCGCAGTCGTACGCGCTCGCCGGCCTTCGCGATGGCCGTCCAGTTGGCAAAGGGAGTGGCGCCGTTGACTAAATAGCTATAAGTGGCGGCTGATACGTCGGCGAGGTCGGTAGGGTTCATGCGCATCTCGTTCCACATGCGCCGACGTTTGAGCGCTCCCGAGATGCCCACTGTCCTTGTGTCGTCAACGAAGTCGGCGACCGTAGGTAGCTGGAAGTTATAAAAATCGCTCGATTGCTTCAGATGTAGGAACACGCTGTCTGGATTTTCGTCCGTCCAATCGCTCAGCATGACAATGTAGTCGCGGTCACTGCGGACGAGATCTGGCTCTTGTGGTTCGATTACCAATGGGCCGTAGAGTCCGAGCTGCTCCTGAAAACGCGTGTGACTGTGATACCAGTAGGTGCCGGCCTGCCTCACCTTGAACGTGTAGATGAATGTCTGGTGAGCGGGAATGCCAGGGAATGACACGCCGGGCACACCATCCATCGCAAATGGAACGAGGATGCCGTGCCAGTGGATCGAGGTTTGCGTGTCCAGTGTGTTGGTGACCCGCAGTGTCACCTTTGACCCCTGCTTCCATCGCAGTATCGGCGCTGGGATCGACCCATTCACGGTGATGGCATAGCGTGCGCGCCCAGTGAAATTGACGAGCGTGCGTCCAATAGTCAAGTCAAAGTCGGTCCCCGTAAGCGCACCCGGATAGTTCTGAACTTGTTGTGCCCATATGGGCGCGGCCATTGTCCCGCCGAACGCGGTTGCGACCGTGCCAGCCATCCGGTGCAAAAACTTGCGGCGGCCCACGCTGCCCAGTGAAATGCTGTCGCTCACGATCCTCTCCCTATGTTGGAAGGTTGTGGTCCTGCGTTACGAACGATAGTCCCCAACGGGACTCAATGTCGGTAGCATGGGGCATGCCCAGGGCGGAGGGTGCAACGGCGGCGTTGTTGTCTTCGCTCACCATTGCTCCTCCTGTGCCAGACCGCTATGCTCACTACGACCTTCGTAGCGCGCCACTCTTTCCTCACAGGATGCCGAGCATGACCCGCCAGCACAGCCACAAAGAAGCAGCTTCGCGCCAGGAAAACGCCAACGCACCGCAAACACACAACGAGTACACGCACCAACGCCTATGCGACAGCGACGACCAACACGCTCATTCGCCCCCCGTGCCCGAGGCTGTCGAGAGCGACAAAGCAGGCGTCTCATCAACGACGGAGTTCGCGCCCACGGTTTACACCTGCCCGATGCATCCGGAGATTCGCCAGGATCATCCCGGCACGTGCCCCAAATGCGGTATGACGCTGGAGCCGGTCATGCCCGCGGTAGAGGAGGAAGAGAATGCGGAGCTTGCGGACTTCCGGCGGCGATTCTGGGCAAGCTTTCCATTGACGGCGATTGTTTTTGTGCTGGCCATGGCTGGATATCGTCTCATTCCCCTAAATCCAGCATGGAAGAACTGGCTCGAGTTGGTGCTTGCCACACCGGTCGTGCTTTGGGCGGGATTGCCATTCTTCAGACGGTGTGCCCAATCCTTTGTATACCGCAGCCCGAACATGTGGACGCTCATCGGCCTGGGCACGGGGGCTGCCTATCTTTACAGCGCGGTAGCGGTCGTTGCGCCGGGTGTGTTTCCCTCTACCTTTGCGGCGTCCGGCCGGGTGCAAGTGTATTTCGAAGCGGCGGCCGTCATCATTTCATTGACACTGCTGGGGCAGATGCTCGAACTGAAAGCCCGCTCGCAGACCTCAGCCGCAATCAAGTCTCTACTCGGCTTGGCCCCGAAAACGGCCAGGCGTATCAACGCAGACGACAGCGAAGAGGATGTTCCCATTGCCCATGTCCATGTGGGCGATTTGCTGCGTGTGCGGCCCGGTGAAAAGGTGCCCGTGGATGGTGTCGTGGTCGAGGGCGCGAGCGCGCTCGACGAGTCGATGATCACCGGTGAGCCGATTCCAGTCTCCAAACGCGCGGGTGACCACGTCATCGGTGCCACCCTGAACACCTCGGGTGCGCTTGTGGTCCGGTCCGAGAAAGTGGGCGCGCAGACCGTTTTGTCGCAGATCGTGCAAATGGTCGCGCAAGCGCAGCGCTCCAAGGCGCCGATGCAGCGAATGGCGGACAAGGTGGCAGGCGTCTTCGTCATCGGCGTGGTCGCCATCGCTGTCATGACGCTCGTCGCCTGGGGGATCTGGGGCCCCCAGCCAAGCTGGGCCCACGGCTTGATCAACGCGGTTGCTGTGCTGATCATCGCGTGCCCGTGCGCGCTCGGGCTGGCCACACCCATGTCCATCATGGTGGCCAGCGGCAAAGGGGCCGAACACGGCATTCTTTTTCGGGATGCCGCAGCAATCGAGAACCTGCGCAAGGTCGACACGCTTATTGTGGACAAGACAGGCACGTTGACCGAAGGGCGCCCCTCATTCGATCGGGCCATTGGCCTCAATGGATTTTCCGACATGGACGTCTTGCGCTTGGCGGCCAGTCTGGACCAAGGTAGTGAGCACCCCTTGGCCGCTGCGATCGTGGCGCAAGCGCGCGAACAGGGGCTCGCGCTCGAGCGGCCGGAAGATTTTGAATCCGCGTCAGGGATCGGCGTGAGAGGACACGTCGCTGGGCGAAGCCTGGCGCTCGGCAACACCTCGCTGATGCAGGCGCACGCGGTTGCTGTCGATGCCGCCTCCACCGAGGCAGACGCCATGCGAGCCCGAGGCGCCAGTGTGATGTACCTGGCGGTCGATGGGGTCCTTGCTGGCCTGCTGTCGGTTTCCGATCGCGTGAAGACGACAACACCGCAGGCCCTGACCCAACTCAGAGCCGATGGGCTTCGGATCGTGATGGCTACCGGCGACGGAAACGTGACCGCCCAATCCGTCGCAAAACAACTTGGCATTGTTGAGTTTCGCGGCGAGGTCAAGCCTGCGGATAAGCTGGCGTTGGTCGCCACACTTCAAGAACGAGGCTTGGTTGTAGCGATGGCAGGCGACGGCATCAATGATGCACCGGCGCTCGCCAAAGCCGACGTGGGTATTGCGATGGGTACCGGTACCGATGTCGCGATGAACAGCGCCCAGGTTACCCTCGTGAAAGGCGACCTGCGGGGCATTGCCCGTGCCCGCGCCTTATCCGAGGCAACGATTGCCAACATGAAGCAAAACCTCGGCTTCGCCTTCCTTTACAACGCACTGGGTGTGCCATTGGCTGCCGGCGTGCTCTATCCTTTTACCGGACTTCTGTTATCACCCATGATTGCCGCATTGGCGATGAGCTTGAGTTCGGCATCGGTGGTCGCCAATGCGCTGCGACTCCGTGCGACCCGACTCTGATCCCAGCATTCGCCGCTTCACGAGGCTATTGCGAACAATTCTCATTCTCCCTTACAATCTCCTTATTTCGGAAGGGGAGTCAAATGCAAGGTGCTACAAAAAGCACGCATTGGGGGAAGGTTTGGCTTGCTGGGGCGCTTGCCTGGCTGTGTTCCACAACTGCGCTTGCCGGCGAATCGCCGTTCGGGTGGATTTACACGGCCGACGTTATGCCCAAAGGCCGCTTCGAATTCGAGCACCAGTCTTTCCTGCAGCGGGGCCAGTCCCAAGGATCCTATAGCGGATTGCTCAACCGCGAAGAAGTCGAGTACGGCGTGACGGACAAATTCCAATTGGCCGGCTATTTCAACTGGAGCTACGTGAACGCCAATCGGAATGGTCTTGATGGCACCACGCGTGGGCCGCTGACAGATCTCGGTCCCAATGACGATCCGACTGGGCGTTACCGCAAGACTCGCTTCGAGACTGTTTCACTCGAAGCGATCTACCAACTCATGAACCCAGTGACTGATCCGATCGGCTTGGCACTGTACATCGAGCCAGAACTGGGGCCCCGTGAGCGCGATCTCGAATGGCGCATCATCTTGCAGAAGAACTGGTTGGATGATCGGCTCATTTTTGCCGCCAATATTCTCGGTGCCCATGAGCGCGACAAAACCGCCATGGGTGATATTGAGCGTGCTTCCATGCTTGATCTGACCGCCGGCGTGTCCTATCGCTTGACCGACAACCTGAGCCTGGGCATGGAGGCGCGCAACCATCGTGAATTCCAGGGGTATCGCTATAACCGTCGTGATCACTCCGCGTGGTTTCTTGGCCCCAATTTGCACTACGCCACCAAACACTGGTGGGTAACGGCCGCGTGGCGCCACCAATTGCCCGTAGTCAAAACCTACAACGAGGACCAGGCGGACGTAGTGGCAGGCAACCGTATCTTCGGTGACGAGCATGCGCGCAACGAGTTCATGGTCAAGGTGGGGTTCCCATTTTGAAGCGCGTCCATTGATACGGAGACAGACATGAAGTGGACTCCCATGGCGGCAGTGCCGCTTGCGGTGCTGGTCGTGCCCGTCCAAGCGACGGAATACCTGACAGTTCAACAGGCTCAGGCGCAGATGTTTCCTGGCGCGAGTTTTCAGGCCGTGCCTCTCCAGATTACGGACCAGATTCGCGAAACATTGAACGAGCGCTCCGGGGTACACGAGCCATTCAATGACAAGGGGGTCTGGAAAGTGTCGACTGGCGGCTGGTTCATCGTGGATCGCGTGGTGGGCAAGCATGAAAAAATCACGTATGCCGTGGCGCTCGACGCCAAGGGAGCCGTGCGCGCCGTCGATATCCTGACGTACCAGGAAACGTATGGCTATGAGGTGCGCAATGCCGACTGGCGTGCCCAGTTTGTTGGTAAGACCGCGCAGGATGCTGTGCAGCTTGGTAAAGACATCCGTAACATCAGTGGCGCGACGCTCTCATGCAAACACATCACCCAGGGAGTCAAGCGGGTGCTGGCTGTGTATGACCTCTTACTAGCCAAGATGTGATTCGTCGCTCCAAACCGCTATTGGGGACTTTCGTTGAAGTTCGCATTGACGATGTGTATCCCCAGGACTGCGCTCACTTGGCAGAAACCGCCATCGCAGCGGCGTTCTCCGTAATCGAGCAAGCCGAGGCGTTGATGAGCTTCCAGCGCTCGGATAGCGACTTGTCACGTCTGCATGCGGCGTCGGTAGGCGAAGCGGTCCGCGTTCACCCTTGGACCATGCGTGTGCTGCGCGAGGCCCAGCGCATGCACGAGCGTACCGGCGGCGTGTTCGACCCCACCGTGGCCCGCATGTTGGTGGCACACAAGATTCTGCCCCGCCCGGCGGGGCCGACAGCGGAAGTCGACGCGCGGATTGCGGACGTGGTGACGCTCGGTGAAAATCGCATCGGCAAGCGGCGCCCGCTATGGTTGGACCTCGGTGGCATCGCCAAAGGCTTTGCCGTCGACATGGCCGTCCTGAGTTTACGGCACCACGGCATCCGCAGTGGTGCCGTTTCGGCTGGAGGGGATCTGCGCGTCTTTGGCACACATGCGCAGCCCATCCACGTACGCAGTGCCAACGCGCCGGCTCGGCTGGAATTACTCGGTATGCTCGCCCACGGGGCCGCGGCCACCAGCGGTCACTATTTCGCAGAAAGCTTCGGATTGCCTCCCGGTACTGAGTCCATTCGATCGCAACAAATACTGACGGAGGCGCCCTGCGCAGAGCGGACTGTCACCGTTATCGCTCCTCGCTGTATCTGGGCGGACGCTCTTACCAAGGTTGCCATGCTTGCGGGCACGACGGCCCCTTCCACGATCCGCGCGCTATCGAGTTATCACGCACACGTTGTTGCATCATGACGCAATCCTCGCATCGACATCCGCTTAAAGGGACAGGCATCCGCTTGCATCCGTATCACTATTGGCTTGCTCTCGCCGTATTACTAGCGGTAGCGGTGTCTGGACTGGTGTGGACAGTTTTGCATGACCTGCTTCAATGGGCGGATGCGCCGGTCGTCCGCCAGATACTGCAATTGCACGGCGCCTTTGCGTTCTGCAGCCTGATTCTCTTCGGTTCCATGCTGCCGCAGCACATCCGCTTCGCGTGGGTCGCGCGCCGCAACCGCGTGACCGGCACGTTGACGGGAATCGTGTTCTTGCTGCTGACCATCAGCGCCTATGGTCTGTATTACGGCCCCGAAGATTGGAGTGGTCTTGCAAAGACTGCGCACCTTGTGATGGGCATCGCCGCTGTTGCGGCCGTTCCCCTACACATGCTCATCGGCCGGAAGCGCCACGAAGGCTATCGTGCGTCGGCGAGCAAGAGTGCGCGGCACTAGAGCGATTGAAGCGGATTGATGAGTCAGTCCAGCGAGCACGTGCAGCGAATGCCTCGACGTGCAAAAAAGCCCCGGAGGTGCGCTCCGGGGTGAGGGGGAAAGCCCGGAAGGGGGTGTTCCGGGGTTGAGCTTTCAGTTACTGGTGACCGCCGTCCGTGTAGGGATCGCGTGTGCCCATCGAATGCGCGCCATCGGTGTAGATGTCGCGCGCTGCGCGTCCACCATCGGTATAGGGGTCGCGCTTGCCCATCGCGTGACCGCCATCGGTATAGGGGTCGCGCGCGCCGGTAGCCATTGACGCGTTGGCGACGTTGATACCGAGCGCCAGCAACGCTGCCCCCATCAATGCGGATTTTTTCAGGATGTTCATCGCGTTCTCCTTCTTCAAGTTGAAACAAGACACTGCTAGTCACGGCAGTGTAGAAGGCTGAGGCTGACAGAAACGTGACCCTCGTATTACAACTGCGCCAGATCAGCGAGGTTGATCCGGTATGCCACCCTCAATGCATGGCACGACAGGCGTCGGCACACTTCTCGCAGGCGCGCGCGCACTCCTGACAGTGCTCATGGGAGTGCTTGGCACACTCGGCGGCGCAAGCTTGACAGATTCTCGCGCACAGTTCGCATATGGCATTGGCTTGGGTGCTGCCTCGCGCCATCAACCCCACGGCGGTCCCGCAGATATCAGCGCAATCGAGATCCAGCCGAATGCAGGTGCTCAATGTCAGAGCGTCCTTTTCGGTCAGGCAGGAGGCGGCGCAGTGCAGGCACGCCACGTGACACGCGGCGCATTCATCGATGCAGGTTTGGAAGTATTGGTGAGGCATTTGGGTTCTCCTTGATTGGCGACGTGCCGAAATGGCACGATGCACGTGGAGCAAGGAGAGAGCCTGGGCCTTGGTGCTTGTGGAGAAATGCTGTCGCCATGTTGTGATGCGTGCACATACTTTCAAAAACGTCATAGGTAAGCAAGATTTCGGACAGGTTGGACTGCGCCTGTGCCGTCATCCTGGTCGAGCCGGCGCATCACGTCAGCGAGCGGACGCCCAAAGTTCAGGAGCGGATCGGCAGCCGGACGGTAAATCGAGTACGGTCGTGCGCGCGTGTAACAGAAATGATTCCCCCATGGGCGAGAACGATTGCTTTGGTGATGGCCAAGCCAAGGCCTGCTCCGTC
This sequence comes from Ralstonia mannitolilytica, assembly GCF_000954135.1. NCBI lineage: Bacteria > Pseudomonadati > Pseudomonadota > Betaproteobacteria > Burkholderiales > Burkholderiaceae > Ralstonia > Ralstonia mannitolilytica. The sequence goes on from NZ_CP010800.1 coordinate 37,278, forward strand.
AGATTCGGGACGCGCGCGTGACTTGTCTGCACGAAAGAAGCGCTCGAAGATGAACGGCAGCACGTCAGGAGCAATCGCTTCGCCGTCGTTGTCGATCGTCACGGCGAGATCCTCCTCGCCTGGCTTGATGGAAACGATCACACGGCCGCACCTGGGCGTGTGCCGTATTGCATTCGACAACAGATTGCTGAAGGCGCGTCTGAGCATGAGCCGATCGCCGCGCACCTGCGCTTGTCCTTCCACTTGCAACTGCACGGCTTTGTCCTCTGCAAACGCATCGTAGAACTCAAAGAGGGCACGCACCTCGTCGGCAAGCTCGATCATCTCGGCACTAGGCAGCGTCAGGTTGTGCTCCATCTTGGCCAGGTAGAGCATGTCCGACACCATCCGAGCCAGCCGCTGCAGCTCTTCCACGTTTGAAGCAAGGACGTCTCTGTATTTCGCAGGCTCGCGAGTCTGTGAGAGTGCCACCTCGGTTTGCGTCAACAGGTTGGTGATCGGTGTGCGTAGCTCGTGTGCGATATCGGTCGAGAAGTCGGTGAGTCGCTGGAAATCGCCCTGCAGGCGCGCGAGCATGCCGTTCAACGTCACGCCAAGATCGGCAACCTCGACAGGTACCATATCAACCGGCATCCGTTCGTTCAGGCGGTCGGCAGTTACAGACTTCGCTCGCGAAGCCATTGCGCGCAATGGCAACAGCCCGCGCCGGGCCGCCCACCATCCGAATAGGCCGCTCGCCAAGGCGGCCAACGCGATGTAGAGCATCAACGTCTTCCGAAACGCTCGTAGGAAATGCGCATGGATCTCCGTATTGATGCCCACCAACACGTCGAGCGCATCGCCGTCGCGCAGTGGCACTTGCATATGCACACCCCGGTATTGCTCTTCGCCCTGCTGCCAAACAAGGGCCCCGGAATGGCGGCCTGCCTTGCGCAGCACGCGCAACACCTCCGCAAAGTCAAAGTTGGGGGTAGCAAAAAGGGGCTGACCCTGTGGCGCCTGGACCCGCACAATCAGATCCGTGCGATGCTGCAACACGTCGTTGAGTCGAGTGGAGACCTCGGCCGCAGAACTACTCTCAACCACCCGGCGAATGACGTTCACGTTCTCGCCCAACGCCGTAAAGTCTTCCACGGCAAAGTGTTCCTCCATGGCCAGGGCGATCAGAATGCCGAGGCCCAACAACATGGCCGCTGATGACAAGGAGAAATACGCGGTCAGCCGCGCCGTTAGTGAATGGCGCCGCATTACTCCCCATCCTCCGGGCCTTCGAGGACATAACCCATACCACGAACGGTATGGATCAATTTGGGTTCGAAGTTATCGTCAATTTTGGCGCGCAGGCGTCGAATGGCGACGTCAATCACGTTGGTGTCGCTGTCGAAATTCATGTCCCAGACTTGGGACGCGATCAGGGATCGGGGCAGCACCTCCCCATGACGGCGGGCTAGCAGTTCGAGCAACGAGAATTCCTTACTGGTCAACGCGATTCGCTGCCCGCCGCGGGAAGCACGGCGGCGAGTCAGATCCAGCACCAGGTCGGCCACCTGGATGCGTTCTGCAAGTGATGGCGCACTGCCTCGTCGAAGCAGGCTCCGAACACGGGCGAGCAATTCCGCGAATGCAAAAGGTTTCACCAAGTAATCGTCCGCGCCTAGTTCCAAGCCCTTGACCCGATCGGCGACGCTATCGCGCGCGGTCAGAAACAGCACCGGTACGGCCAGTTCAGCTGAGCGCAGCGCGTGCAGAATCTGCCACCCCTCGAGATCGGGCAACATCACGTCAAGGATCAAGAGGTCATAGTCGCCCGTCATTGCAAGATGACGGCCGTCCATCCCATTACGGGCGAGGTCAACAACAAAGCCGGCTTCCGACAGCCCCTGCTGCAAATATTCGCCAGTCTTGGATTCGTCTTCGACAACAAGGAGCTTCATGTCTGTCTCTTTATTACTTATGGCGCACGAAAAGTGCGATCGGTATCTTGTAGCGTACATGGAGCCGCCTGGTTGCTGACCAACCTGACCAATATGTAATGTATCGGTCAGGTTAAAGTAGCCTTGCAGTGATTAGTCTGCTCCTGCCGTACAAATCTCATCAGGGACTTACGCAAGGAATCAAGAGATGCGCAGCAATCGTGCAATGGGCGTGGTGCTTCCGAACCTTCCTCGGAGGCGATTTGTGCAGGGCTTGGCAGCCGGAGGGGTGATCGCCGGCCTGGGTTTAAGCGGGATGCCCGCGCGGGCGTCGCAACCCCAGGGCGCGGCCTTTGGCACTGCGCCCGTGCTGCGAGGCACGGAGTTCGATCTGGTGATCGCCGAGACCCCGGTGAACTTCACCGGCAAGCCAGGCATGGCCACCACCATCAATGGCATGCTGCCCGGCCCGACGTTGCGTTGGCGTGAAGGTGACACGGTCACCATCCGGGTAACCAACCGCCTGCCGGAGCCCACGTCAATTCACTGGCACGGCATCATTCTGCCGTTCCAGATGGACGGCGTGCCCGGGATCAGCTTTTCTGGGATCGCTCCGGGCGAAACATTCACGTATCGCTTCAAGGTACAGCAGAGCGGCAGTTACTGGTACCACTCGCACTCCGGCTTCCAGGAAATGACTGGGCTGTATGGGGGCATCGTTATCGACCCCGCGGGCGAGGACCGCGTGCGGGCCGATCGCGATTACACCGTCTTGCTCTCCGACTGGACGGACGAGGATCCGATGCGCGTCCTAACCAAGCTCAAGATCCAGGGCGACTACTACAACTATAACCAGCCGACCGTGGTCGATTTCTTTCGCGACGTCTCGCGTGAGGGATGGACCTCTGCCATGGACAAGCGACGGATGTGGAACCAGATGCGGATGAATCCGACCGATCTGGCGGATCTCTCCAGCGCAACGCTGACCTACCTCATGAATGGCGTGACGCCAGCGGGGAATTGGACCGGCCTATTTTCTCCGGGCCAGACGGTACGGCTGCGCTTCATCAATGGGGCCGGCAACACGTTCTATGACGTTCGCATTCCGGGCCTGAAAATGAAGGTGGTGCAGGTCGACGGACAGGATATCGAGCCGGTGTCGGTCGATGAGTTCCGCTTCGGCCCTGGCGAGACCTGCGACGTAGTGGTCGCTCCAACGGACGAGGCCCACACAGTGTTTGCCCAGACGATGGACCGGACCGGGTACGCCCGCGGCACTCTCGCCGTGCGTCCGGGTGTGCAAGCCCCTGTGCCAGCTGTCGACAAGGCCGAATGGCTGACGATGGCGGATATGATGGGTGACATGGGTGACATGTCTGGGATGTCTGGCATGTCTGGCATGTCTGGCATGTCTGGCATGGACCATGGCGGCATGGCAATGGCTCACAGCCAGCATGGAGCGATGCCGGGCAATGCCGCAAACTCCTTGAAGGTGCCGAGCAAGAAAGCCCGTCATGCGCGTACAGAGTACGGTCCCAGCACCGACATGCATGTCGATATGGCGCGGACCAACCTCGACGATCCCGGCATAGGGCTGCGCAACAATGGGCGACGTGTGCTGGTCCTGCAGGACATGCATACGATCGGCGGCCCTATGGACGCCCGCAGCCCTCAGCGCGAGGTGGAGTTACATCTGACCGGCAATATGGAGCGCTACGCGTGGTCGCTCGACGGAGTGGAGTTCGGCAAATCGACCCCCGTTCATTTTCGCTATGGGGAACGTCTTCGCGTCATTCTTCACAACGATACGATGATGACGCACCCGATGCACATGCATGGGATGTGGAGCGAACTCGAGGCGCCGGACGGTACATTCTTGGCGCGCAGGCACACGATTCCGGTGCAGCCCGCGCAGCGCGTTAGCTTCCTTGTCACGGCTGACGCTCTGGGACGATGGGCTTGGCATTGCCATCTCATGCTGCATATGGATGCAGGTATGTTCCGTGAAGTGATCGTCGCCTAAGCCCGGATCGACAAGTCAAATGACCACGCATAAGCACGTTAAGACAGCATTGGCAGTTGCCTTGGCCGTTGTCGGCATCAACGCCGCGTCGGCACAGGAATCTACAGCTACCTACGACGCCATGGCGCCAAGCTCGGGCGCCGACACTCAGCCAGCAGCCCGCGGCTCGATGCAGGGCATGGACCACGGCTCGATGCAGGGCATGGACCACGGCTCGATGCAGGGCATGGACCATGGCTCGATGCAAATGCAAGGCGGCTCGGCGCCACCTGATGCACGGGATCCGAATGCATACTCGGGTGGATATCAACTGGGTGTTGGCAAGTACGCGCTGAGCAACACCCGCCAACTCATGATGGCCGATGAACACAATTTCGGATCGTTCTTAATTGATCGCCTGGAGTGGGTGCGGGGGCCCAACTCCAATGCCGCGTCTTATGAGGCCCAAGCGTGGTACGGAAGCACTTACAACAAGGTCGTGCTGAAGGCGGAAGGCGATGTGAAAAAAGGTCGACTCGAGGAGGCGCGTACCGAGTTGCTATGGGGGCATGCGATCACGACGTTCTGGGACACCCAGCTTGGGATTCGCAATGACGTTGGCTCGGGGCGTCCAGCGCGGAACTGGGCGGCTTTCGGTGTGCAAGGTCTGGCGCCATACTGGTTCAACATCCAGGCCACTGCATACGTTGGTAACAGTGGTCGTACCGCCCTGCGGTTGTCCACGGAGTATGAGTTGCTGCTGACTCAGCGCCTCATCCTACAACCGCGCGTGGAGGCGAACCTCTACGGAAAGAATGATCCGGCTTTGGAGATCGGCAGCGGCCTGTCCAGCGCTAGCGTCGGATTGCGTTTGCGTTACGAGTTCAGTCGGCAATTCGCGCCTTACATCGGCGTCGAGCGGTATCAGACTTTTGGCAACACCGCCAACATGATTCGGGCAGATGGCGGCCGAAGCGGTGAGACCCGATTTGTGGCAGGCCTGCGTGTTTGGTACTAGCCATTCTCTATTTACACCACCAGGAGGTATTGACATGTTGACCCCTCGTTACATCGCAAGCATCGCTGTCGCGGCATCGGCCATTTTCGCCAGCACGGCCGCATTCGCGCATCCTAAGCTGCTGTCTTCGACGCCTGCTGACAAAGCGGAAGTCGCCGCGCCGGCAAAGATCGAGCTTAAGTTCTCGGAAAATCTCTCGACGCAATTCTCGGGGGCTAATCTCGTTATGACGGAGATGCCTGGCATGTCCAGTCACGACGCCATGAAAGTCGCCGCGAAGGTCGCCGCCGACGATGACCCCAAGACGATGGTCATCACGCCCGCACAGCCGCTGATGACGGGAACCTACAAGGTCGAATGGCGTGCTGTCTCGTCGGATACGCACCCGATGACGGGAAACTTCTCGTTCAAGGTGAAGTAAAGTTATGGCAGACGACTGGCTCAATATCGCCCTGCGCTTTGCGCTGTACGTGGATCTGACGATCCTGTTTGGAGTCTCGCTGTTCGGTGCTTACGCCTTGCGCCCCGATCATCGGAGCTCAGCGATTGCGCGCCGGTATGTCTGCGCCATTGGCGTCGCCGCAGCTTCCGGTATTGTGCTGTCTCTCTGGAGTATCGTAGTGACGGCCAAAGCGATGACCGGTGCCGCCGAATACGCGGAGTTGAGCAGCCACGTCTTCGGCATGATGCTGAGTAGCACTGCGGTTGGCATTGGGTGGTTGGTTCGTATCGCAGCCCTGGCGGCTTGTTTAATCATCGTCATGTGTGTGCGTAGGATGCCAACTCTGCACTTTGATATCTTTGCTGTTCTGGGGGCGGTAGCGCTGGCAACAGTGGCCTGGGCAGGGCATGGCGCGATGCACGACGGTTCGCGTGGATACGTCCACATCACGGCCGACATCGCCCACTTGTTAGCCGCGGGTGCATGGGTTGGATCGCTGACAGCGTTTGTGTTGCTTGCGCGGGCGCAGCAGGCGGCTTCATTGGAGTCGGTGGAAATCCTCAACCACACGTCCAACGGCTTCGCCCGTCTTGGGACATTGATTGTCGCCACGCTGCTCGCAACGGGCGTCGTCAACTATCTGTTGATCGTGGGCCCAACAATCGACGGGTTGGCCACTTCGGCATACGGCGTCCTGTTGTTGGCCAAGTTGGCACTGTTTGGGCTTATGCTCGGGCTGGCGGCAGCCAACCGTTACCTGTTGAGTCCGCAACTTGAAATCGCAATGCGCAGCGGCGACCACGCTGGCGCAGTCATGACACTGCGCCGCAGCCTGCTCACGGAGGCCAGCCTCGCCGTCGTGATACTTGCTTTGGTTGCGTGGCTCGGGGTGCTTTCTCCGCCTGGGACCTAATTCCGTCATTTTCGTGTAGCCATTCAACGCTCCATGACAACGCCATTGAACTCGCAGTCTATATCCGCGTCTAGGCGATCTCTGATGGTCGGCCTGGCTCTCTTGCCTGCCATAGCTTTGGCGCAGAAGTCTGAGCCAAAGCCTACATTCCAAGTTTGGAAGACGCCGGGTTGTGGATGCTGCAAGGATTGGTTGTCCCACCTGCGGGACAACGGATTCGATGTAGTCACACACGACGTCGAAGACACCGTCGAGGCTCGACGCAAGACAGGCATTCCCGATCGCTACGCCTCGTGCCATACGGCAGCCGTGCAGGGCTATGCCGTGGAAGGCCATGTGCCTGCGCGCGAGATCAAGCGCCTATTGCGGGAACGCCCTAAGGCAATCGGGCTGGCGGTCCCCAGCATGCCCATCGGTGCGCCTGGCATGGACGGTCCGGCGTACGGTAATCGACGTATGCCGTACAACGTATTACTGATCGGTTTGGATGGGACATCCACTGTGTTCCAAGCGTACAGCTGAACGAATAGAAGACGTTGGCCGTGAAAACGATGGGTTCACCATGTATGTGGCCAACAAATCTGGCGATACACCGACGCAATCACTGGTTGGCTCACCAGGAGCGGTCATGAGGAACATGTCGGTGGCCGACCTGCCTGCCGATGTACTCGCGGCAATGGCTCTCGTCTTCGTCACATGGATTGTTCTCCTAGTGGGTTTCGCTTGGTACCTGCGCCGCAAACATGGCGTAAGACGGCACGCAGACGCGCGTGCCGCTATTCATGGCCGCCGTAGTAAGAAACCACGTCGACGCGCTTTGCGACGAAGCTCTGGGAACCCATGATCTGCCGCAGGTTCCAGGGTGCCTTGTGTCACGCACCGCTAGGAATTCGCCGTGTTTCTCGCCGCTGACTACAGCGTTCGAGCGATAGCTTCGATCGGCTTGATCCCCACGCCAAAACGCGCAATGCTATCTCGGTGTTCGGTGAGACTGGTATAGGGAACATAGCGAATGCCTAGTTCTGCAACCCTGCGGAAAGCGGGACGTGCGAGTTGGGCGCGCACGTCCGCCTCTCTGGCATCTGGAGCCACCAGGAATAGGTGTTTCCTTGTCGCTTGATCTGTGCCCAAAGCCAGATCTAGCAGTCGTACGATGCCCGAGTAGATGGATGTGGTGTGTTCGACCTCGAAGGCAGCTTCCACTTCCAGCGAGACAGCGTTCAGCCAGACGACATCGATGAGAGGCACGGTGTCAGCGCCTGAAACCAAAAGTGAATTCGGCAATGTTGCCAGGCAGCCCTCGCTGAGCACGCCGCCATTGTAGGGGCGGCTGCGGTCGTTGGTCGCCACCCAGACCGCGAAGCCCAATGCCTTGCCAAGATCGCGCAACCAGCCTTGCACCTCTGTATGAGAGGCATCGTCGGTTCGGCCTGCTTGAAGTTGCTTGGCGAAGGAGGCTGCTTCCTCGCGGGCCTTAGCCAGATCCTTCTCCCACTCAGCAATCGTGGTAGCGCCACCCTCTTGCGGCGGAGCTGGATAGCGCTCCATTCCGATATCGAACAGCAGTCCGGCAATCGCACCCAGGTCATTGGACAGCAGGTCGCGGTAGCGTCCATTCAGGGACAGCACGCCCTCGCGCATGGCCAAGTAGTGGTCCCATTTGCCGAGCTTGACACGAGAGCCCGTCAGCGCGTTGTATCCATTGACGATCGCAGTGTTGAAGGGAACCGCCAAAGTTGGGTGGATGAAATACAGCAGGTTGGCAACGGCTGGGCCCAGCCCCTTGATGCCGTGCCGGTTCAACTGCTGAATCGCTTGAACTACCTCTTGCTCGGTATCGCAGCAATTGCACGTATGCAGCAGTCTGGCGAACGCTCGCTGATGATCTGCGTTCTCGTAGATGTCCGGAATACGCAACTTGGGTTTCCAGAGGAATGCGTGGTCCGCCCCCTTGAAGATTTGGCGCTGCTCGGCAATCGCGGAGACCACGGTTTCGAGAGAGGATCCGCGATAGGCGTTGCCAAATGTCCCAGCCTGGATCTCGTTGACCACCGTACTAATGCCACGCCGGATGGAGCGGAAATTCTTGAGGCGCTCGGGCCAGAGAAACCACGTCTGGAAAGTTCCGTCTCTGTCAGGCTTCCATCGCTCAATGAGCGTTCTTGTTAAATCGGTCATGCAAAATCCACTATTTTTATCGTGGCACTGTCCGATCGGGACAGTGTATGTACTTTCCGGCACCGTTTCAATGCTGATTCGACAGAGTTAAAGCGACCTATTCACCGCCAATCTCCGCGTGCCATCCACGAAAAAAAGGTGCCAGGATTGCGACAAACGCAGTGCTTGTTAACAAAACTGTAATCGCAGCGACAGGGTGCTGTCGTCGTCTACAACGTAGAATTTAGCAGCATGGATGCATTCTCAGCATTTGTGCGGAGCACGTCATGAACCTCATGCGGGCCCTCCAAAGCGCCCTCATGCTCTTGCTGCTAGGTTTCGCGTCTGGGTGTACATCCGTCGCTACGACGCCAGCGCAGTTTGGGCATCCAGTCGCAATTGCACATGCGAGCCGAACAATTATTTTGACTCCACGCATCAGATACGTGCATGTGTACACTGGTGAAACAGTTGCTTTCCGGATTGGGGAAAAGGAAATTGGCTGGATGTTCACGGCCCCAACAATCGGAGGTGGCCAACCAATCGATATGGGCTCGATCTTTCCTGATATTCCTGAGGCAAAGGGCATCGCGATTTTTATTGAGCGGAGCAATCTTTACAGGGCAGGATAATCGGTCGCGATGGGAAAGGCGAAGCGCCGCAAGATGGCGCGCGGCTACAACCTCCGCTTCATGTGGTTCACATTCTTGGGATGACATGCCGATTTTAGCTTGACGAGAGCGAGACCTCGATTGACGAGTATCGAATGTTGTCGCTTTCCCCTACTTGACCACAATCTTTCCGATCATTCCGGCTTCGTAATGCCCTGGTACAAGGCAAGCAAAATCAACCATGCCGGGTTCATCGAATCGCCAAATGAGTGCTCCTTGTTGGCCAGGCTCGAGCGCGAGATGCTTTCCAATAGTGTGGTGGCTCATCTCCGGCATCTTGCGCATCATCTCGGCATGCTCCTTTAAGTCGGCAGCGGTGCCGATCACCAGTTCATGGTGTACTTTGCCAATGTTCTCGACAACGAAGCGCACAGTCTCCCCCACTTTGACGGTGAGCGTGGTCGGTTGGAAACGCATGTCATCGCTCATAGTCACATTGATGGTACGCGTCACCTTTTGAGGATCTCCAGGCTGGCCTGCCTTCGGCGCGGGTTCGCTGGAATTGGAACCGAGACCTTCGAGTTGATTCGCCGCACCAAAGGCGGCTAGGGGCGCAAAACTCAGTGCTAGGATGGAGCGAGAAAACCTGTTCATGAGCCTCTCCCTTTTGGAAAGCGGTTGAAATACTTGGTGCGGCTCGACGTTGCCGCGGGGTGGGCGGAAGCCGTTCGCCAAAACGGGGCCCGCCTCTACCGAATCGCGTTGGCTTGGCGACAAAAACTCGGCCCGTGGCATCAATGATAGATCTTGGAACACTCGCCCGTCGATCGGCAGTTACCCATCAGCAGGGGCAACATCAATTGCAATGAGACGCGTGCTGGTTGAAGCTCGCCAGTTGCGCTGGGAGAAAATCCGCTCGAGAAAGAGGGGGCACAGCGAAGACCAAGCTTTCTTTCGGACGGGGCGGCTAGGCGTGCAGATCCCGGTCTTCAAGCTTGATCGTCGGTGATGAGCTGAAGCGGAGCGCGTAATGTCAATCAGATATCCCGTGATTACTGAAGGCGGGTACGTTTTGCGGGCGTGCAGCGCGCTGGCACTGGCGGCGATGGTCAGTGGCTGCACAACTGCTTACGAAGGCAAATATGAGTACGCCGAAGGCTGGCGGCTAGGCGTGATCGTAAGAACCGGCACGCTCGCCGACATGGCCCCTGTGGAGGCAATGTGCTCGCTTGCAGACCAGAGCAGCACGGCACGCTTTGCCTATGTGCAGTTCATCTTTGGGCCGACCCACGGCAAGTTTCTTTACAGCGGACCACACCAACGCCATGTCATCGTGCCGCTGCCGCAAGGGGGTGGGCTGCACGAAGGCGCGCGCGTCTACATAAATCTCCAGGATTGCAACCAAGCGGCTGTTCCCGCATCCGCAACTACTCCATAGGCTGCGCGCTCACGGGGTAGCGTCGTCAGTCCGAGTTGGGCCGGGTGAATCCTCAAGAGCCTGCCTCCTTTGCCGCCGCCGCGAGAATACGTCTAGCGTGCGCCATAAACGCCTGTGCCGGTAGCGAAAGAGGCACACTGGCCGCCTGCAACGCCAGCGTCCGGAAACGGATCTTCTTGTCCAAGGGGCGAAACGCCGCGCCTCGCGCGTCCAGCTCGCTCAATGCGAGCGGGTTCACAAGGCCAATGCCGACGCCATTCTTCGCCAGCGACGCGACGGTGATCGAGTAGGGGGTCTCGCAGGCCAAGCGCAACGTCCGTCCGTCCACTGCCAGCAACTCGTCGAGTTGACGGCGCGTCGTATCCCGGCGTGACAGGGCGATGAACGGGTGATCGCATAGATCGGAGAGCTTCACGCGTCGTTGGCGTGCCAATGGATGGTTGACCGGCATCGCGACCACCGCGTTGGTTGTCACGATGGGTGTGGCGGTCAATCCTTCGAGTTCGACCTCATCAGCGGCGAAGCCGATATCGCACTGGCCTCGCGCGACCTGATCACGCACCTGCACGGAGCTGCCAATCTCGAATCGGACCAGCACATCAGGAAAGTCCTTGCGCAAGGCGGCAATGATTCTTGGCATCAGACCCAGGCCGAGAGCAGGCAAACAAGCCACGGCAATGCTTCCGCCTGATCCAGAGCGCAGTTGAGTCGCGTACTGCTGCAGATGATCCAGGCCGGCATAGGCACGCTCAATTTCCGCAAACCACAGCTTCGCTTCCGGCGTCGCTCGCAACCGCGAACGCTCTCGCTCAAACAAGCGCATCTGCAGGCTTGCTTCGAGCTGGGCGAGCAACCGGCTGACCGCGGGTTGCGAGGTATGCATGTACTGAGCCGCGCGGGCAGTCGTGCCCGTCAACATGATCGCGCGGAACGCCTCTATCTGTCTGTGGTTCATATCGATTTTGAATTGACTTGAGTCAACTTGGCATTGGAAAGAATAGACCGAGTGCAGGATACTCGCCAGTCATCAGGGGGTCGTCTCAGAAAACGGAAAATAAAGCACGCTAAGGCGTAACTACCCTCGGCTACACCGCGTCGGCACCACGCGGCTCTTTCTCCCCTTGCAGCGAAGCAATCAGCGGGCAAGAAACGTTCCCTTGCCGCGCATGGCAGGCGAACACAAGTTCGGATAGCACGGTTTCCATGCGCGCCAGGTCGGTCATTTTTTCGCGCACGTCCTTGAGCTTGTGCTCGGCCAGGCTGCTGGCTTCCTCGCAGTGGGTGCCGTCATCCAGCCTCAGCAGCTCTGCGATCTCGTCGAGGCTGAATCCGAGCCGCTGGGCTGATTTCACGAAGCGCACCCGCATCACATCCGCCTCGCCATAGCGGCGGATGCTGCCATAGGGCTTGTCCGGCTCCGGCAACAAGCCCTTGCGCTGATAGAACCGGATTGTTTCCACGTTGACCCCGGCCGCCTTGGCGAAAACGCCAATAGTCAGATTCTCCAAATTTTTTTCCATATCGCTTGACTCCGTACATTGGTACGGAAGTAAGCTTAAGCTATCCAATCCAGATTTGAAAGGACAAGCGTATGTCTGAACCACAAAACGGGCGCGGCGCGCTCTTCGCCGGTGGGCTGGCCGCCATTCTTGCGTCGGCCTGCTGCCTGGGGCCGCTGGTTTTGATCGCCTTGGGGTTCAGCGGGGCATGGATCGGCAACCTGACGGTGCTGGAACCCTATCGCCCGATCTTCATCGGCGCAGCGCTGGTCGCGCTGTTTTTCGCCTGGCGGCGCATCTACCGCCCGGCGCAAGCCTGCAAACCGGGTGAGGTCTGCGCGATTCCCCAAGTGCGAGCTACTTACAAGCTCATTTTCTGGATCGTGGCCGCGCTGGTCCTGGTCGCGCTCGGATTTCCCTACGTCATGCCATTTTTCTATTAATCACAGGAGTTCATCATGAAAAAACTGTTTGCCTCTCTCGCCATCGCTGCCGTTGTTGCCCCCGTGTGGGCCGCCACCCAGACCGTCACGCTGTCCGTACCGGGCATGACCTGCTCCACCTGCCCGATCACCGTCAAAAAGGCGATTTCCAAGGTCGAAGGCGTCAGCAAAGTTGACGTGACCTTCGAGCCACGCGAAGCGGTTGTCACCTTTGATGATGCCAAGACCAGCGTGCAGAAGCTGACCAAGGCAACCGGAGACGCGGGCTATCCGTCCAGCGTCAAGCAGTAAGTCACTGAAAACGGCACCGCAGCACATCTGACGCCATTGGCTGGCGCCACAAACGATAAAGGATTTGTCGCATGACCCATCTAAAAATCACCGGTATGACCTGCGACTCGTGCGCGGCGCACGTCAAGGACGCGCTGGAGAAAGTGCCCGGCGTGCAGTCGGCGTTGGTGTCCTATCCGAAGGGCACAGCGCAACTCGCCACTCTGCCGGGCACGTCACCGGACGCGCTGACTGCCGCCGTGGCTGGCCTGGGCTACAAAGCGATGCTCGCCGATGCCCCGCCGACCGACAACCGCACTGGGCTGTTCGACAAGGTGCGCGGCTGGATGGGTGCCGCCGACAAGGGCAGCGGCGGCGAGCGCCCGTTGCAAGTCGCCGTGATCGGCAGCGGTGGAGCCGCGATGGCGGCAGCACTGAAGGCCGTCGAGCAAGGCGCGCAGGTCACGCTGATTGAGCGCGGCACCATCGGCGGCACCTGCGTCAACGTCGGTTGTGTGCCGTCCAAGATCATGATCCGCGCCGCCCACATCGCCCATCTGCGCCGGGAAAGCCCATTCGACGGCGGCATGCCACCCACACCGCCGACGATCTTGCGCGAGCGGCTGCTGGCCCAGCAGCAGGCCCGTGTCGAAGAACTCCGTCATGCCAAGTACGAAGGCATCCTGGACGGCAATTCAGCCATCACCGTTGTGCACGGTGAGGCGCGCTTCAAGGACGACCAGAGCCTTACCGTCCGTTTGAACGAGGGTGGCGAGCGCGTCGTGATGTTCGACCGCTGCCTGGTCGCCACGGGTGCCAGCCCGGCGGTCCCGCCGATTCCGGGCTTGAAAGAGTCACCCTACTGGACTTCCACCGAGGCCCTGGCGAGCGACACCATTCCCGAACGCCTTGCCGTAATCGGCTCGTCGGTGGTGGCGCTGGAGCTGGCGCAAGCCTTTGCCCGGCTGGGCAGCAAGGTCACGGTCCTGGCGCGCAATACCTTGTTCTTCCGTGAAGACCCGGCCATCGGCGAGGCGGTGACAGCCGCTTTCCGTGCCGAGGGCATCGAGGTGCTGGAGCACACGCAAGCCAGCCAGGTCGCCTATATCAATGGTGAAGGGGACGGCGAATTCGTGCTCACCACGGCGCACGGTGAATTGCGCGCCGACAAACTGCTGGTTGCCACCGGTCGGACACCGAACACGCGCAGCCTCGCGCTGGACGCAGCGGGGGTCACTGTCAATGCGCAAGGTGCCATCGTCATCGACCAAGGCATGCGCACGAGCAACCCGAACATCTACGCGGCCGGCGACTGCACCGACCAGCCGCAGTTCGTCTATGTGGCGGCAGCGGCCGGCACCCGTGCCGCGATCAACATGACCGGCGGCGATGCGGCGCTCGACCTGACCGCAATGCCGGCCGTGGTGTTCACCGATCCGCAAGTGGCGACCGTGGGCTACAGCGAGGCGGAAGCCCACCACGACGGGATCGAGACCGACAGCCGCACCTTGACCTTGGACAACGTGCCGCGTGCGCTCGCCAACTTCGACACACGCGGCTTCATCAAGTTGGTTATCGAGGAAGGCAGCCATCGGCTGATCGGCGTACAGGCGGTCGCGCCGGAAGCGGGTGAACTGATCCAGACGGCGGCTCTGGCCATTCGCAACCGCATGACGGTGCAGGAACTGGCCGACCAGTTGTTCCCCTACCTGACGATGGTCGAGGGGTTGAAGCTCGCGGCGCAGACCTTCAACAAGGATGTGAAGCAGCTTTCCTGCTGCGCCGGGTGAGAAAAAGGAGGTGTTCAATGAACGCCTACACGGTGTCCCGGCTGGCTCTTGATGCCGGGGTGAGCGTGCATATCGTGCGCGACTACCTGCTGCGCGGATTGCTGCGCCCGGTGGCGTGCACACCAGGCGGCTACGGCTTGTTCGATGACCCCGCCTTGCAACGGCTGTGCTTCGTGCGGGCGGCCTTCGAGGCGGGCATCGGCCTCGACGCGCTGGCGCGGCTGTGCCGGGCGCTGGATGCGGCGGACGGCGACGAAGCGGCCGCGCAGCTTGCCCTGCTGCGTCAGTTCGTCGAGCGTCGGCGCGAAGCGTTGGCCGATCTGGAAGTGCAGTTGGCCACCCTGCCGACCGAGCCGGCACAGCACGCGGAGAGTCTGCCATGAACAACCCCGAGCGCTTGCCGACCGAGACACACAAGCCGTTCACCGGCTACCTGTGGGGTGCGCTGGCGGTGCTCACCTGTCCCTGTCATTTGCCGATTCTCGCCATTGTGCTGGCCGGCACGACGGCCGGCGCGTTCATCGGCGAGCACTGGGGTATTGCAGCCCTCACGCTGACCGGCTTGTTTGTCCTGTCTGTGACGCGGCTGCTGCGGGCCTTCAGAGGTCGATCATGAGCGCTTCCCAGCCAATTGAATGGACAGTGGCGCAACTGGCGCAGGCGGTCGAGCGCGGGCAGCTTGAGCTGCACTACCAACCTCGATGACTTGCGCCGCCTCGTACAAAAGCTGACCAAGCGCGGCGTGCGCATCGAGTTCGTCAAGGAAAGCCTGACCTTCAAGTTCAGGCCGCTACGACCGTTGCAACCGGCTTAGCGTGCTTTATTTTCCGTTTTCTGAGGCGACCCCTTCTTGGGGCCGCCGAAGGTCAGGTTGGGGCAGCGCTCGGGCAGGTGGATGAAGCCGATCGGCTTGCCGTGCGCGTTGAAGACCTTCACGCCGTCGTGATCGGCCGAGTTCACGCCCACGCGCCCATCGGAGCCCCAGCCGCACCACAGGTTGCCGTCCTTGTCGACACGAAAGCCGTCCAGCGCGCCGGGGCCGTTGGCATCGATGAGCTTGGTCTTGTTGCTGGCCGTGCCGTCGGGCGCGATGTCGTAGCTCCAGATGCTGCGCGACGGCGTGCCCTTCCACTCCACGACGTACAGCTTCTTCTCGTCCGGAGAGAACGCGAGGCCGTTCGGGTTGACGAGGTCCGTGATGACCGCGCGAATGCTGCCGTTCGGGTCGATGCGATAGACGTTGGTGGTGGCCTGTTCGGGCTGGGCCTTGAAGCCCTCCCAGTTGCCGTTGATGCCGAACGTCGGGTCGGTGAACCACACGCTGTCATCGGACTTGACCACCACGTCGTTCGGCGCGTTCAGGCGCTTGCCCTGGTACTGGTCCGCCAGCACGGTGATGCGGCCGTCGTGCTCGGTGCGGGTGACGCGGCGCGTGACGGAGTGCTCGCAAGTGACGAGCCGCCCCTGCCGGTCGCGCGTATTGCCGTTGGCGTAGTTCGACGGCTCGCGGAACACGCTGAACGCGCCGTTCGTCTCGTCGTACTTCATGATCCTGTTGTTCGGGATGTCGCTCACCAGCAGGTAGCGGCCGGCCGGAAAGTACACCGGCCCTTCGGCCCAGCGCATGCCCGTGGCGAGCTGCTCGACCGAGCTGCTGTAGAGCCGGTACTTGAGGAAGCTCGGATCCAGCACCTCGACCGCCACATCGGGGTAGCGCGCGTTCGGCTTGAAGCCTTCGATCTTCTGCGCAGCCGCCAGGCCGCTGGCCGCCGCCAGGCCCGCGCCCGCCATGCGTTTGAGAAACGTGCGGCGACCGACTTCCGTGCTTTCCATGGACATGCTTGTCTCCAGAGTTGTCGTCAGCCCTCCTGTTCCAAGGGCGAGCCGATTCTTGCACCGCCAATCTTTCCGCTTCAAGATAAGGTCTGACTCAATCCATACCCGTTTTGAATCGATGTTTGAACTGAGCCAACTCCGCTGCTTCGTCGCCGTGGCCGAAGAACTGCACTTCGGGCGCGCGGCGGAGCGCCTGCACATGACGCAGCCGCCGCTCTCACGCCAGGTGCGCCTGCTCGAACACCAGGTCGGCACCGAGCTGCTCGAGCGCAACAGCCGCTCGGTCAAGCTGACGGCGGCCGGGCGCAGCTTTCTGCCGGATGCGTCGCGCATCCTGCGCCTGGCAGACGAAGCGGCAGCCACGGCACGGCGCGTGGCCACGGGGGCCGCAGGCGCACTGGCGATCGGTTTCACGGCATCGGTAGGGTATGGAAAGCTGCCGTCGCTGGTCAGCGCGGTGCGGGCCGCTTCGCCCGGCGTGCGATTGACGCTGAAGGAAATGGTGAGCGGCGCGCAGCTGGCCGCGCTCGATGCGCGGGAAATCGACGTGGGCCTGCTGCGCCCGCCGGTGGAGCATGGCGAGCTGGTTGCGACGCCGTGCTCGCAGGAAGCGCTGGTCATTGCACTGCCGGAAGCCGTGGCCGACCGATGGCCGCAGCGCCCCAGCCTGCGCGATTGCGAGGGCCAGCCGCTGCTGATGTATTCACCGTACGAGGCGCGCTATTTCCACCAGATGGTGAGCGGCCTGTTCGAACGCGCGGAGGTGCTGCCCGACATCGTCGAGTACGTCAGCCAGATCCATTCGATGCTGGCGCTGGTGCGTGCGGGCATTGGCGTGGCGCTCATCCCCGCCGCCGCCTCGATGCTGCATTTCGAAGGCGTGGTCTATCGCCCCGTCCGCACCACGCCCGCCAAGCCCGTCGAACTGTGGATGGCCTATCGCAAGGACAACGACAACCCGGTGTTCAACCTGCTCAAGGGCGTGCTGCACGCGGCGCTGTCTGAGCGGCGCTGAGCTCACGCGGCACTGCGCTTGCTGCACCCGATGGCGATTCCCACTCGTGTGGAGACGCCATGATTGACGCATCCCTTTCTCTTCGACGCCCAACCTTGTGGGCGCTCGCCCTGACGGCCGGGCTTGCAGCCGTGCTGTCTCACCCCGCGCAGGGCAAGCTGCCGCCGCCGTCCCCTGTCGAGCAGGCGGCCGCAGCGCAGCAGGCCGAGACCGAACGCGCCCAGAAAGCCCAGGAACAGGCCAAGCTGACCGAGGTACAGGACCGCCTGGCGGCCCGCTTCGGCAAGAGCGGCAACCAGGCTCCCGATGCCGTGACATCGACCACCGAACTGCCCAAGGCGGTGGCAGAGGCCCCAGGCTCCACCGGGCCGCATGGCGGGTCGCGACCGAGCGCAGAATCGCACTCGGGCAGCGCACGCTAGGCCGTCAGCGGAAACCCCGCGTCAAACGTGGACGCCACGTCCAGCCGCTGTTTGAGCAGCCCGACCTTGACGTAGAAATCGGCCGTGCGCTGCTGCTCGGCAATGATCGATGCATCGATGGGGCGCCACACCGTCTGACGCCGCGCAAACTGCAGCCGTGCGGCCTCCGGGGCAATACCGATGATGCGCGCCAGCGTGGCCGAGAAGCTGTCGACATGCTGGTACGACCACGCCTGCGCACGTACCACACGCTGCAGGAAATCGCGCAGCACCTCGCGCTTGGCAGCCAGCGCCGCGTCGGTGGCGGCCAGGTAGCTCAGGCCCGACCACAGCCCCCGCCCGCTCACCAGCACGCGCGCGTGGCGGGCGGTCTCGGCCATCGCCGTGTAGGGCTCCCAGGTCGACCACGCATCGATCGAACCGTTGACGAGCGCCAGCTTGGCATCGGCGGGCGGCAGAAAACGGAAGTTGGCGTCGTCCGGCCCCAGCCCGGCAGATTCCAGCGCCTTGAGCGCCACGAAATGCCCGATCGACCCGCGATTGGTGCCGATTGATTTGCCCTTCAGATCAGCCGCCGTCTTCAGCGCGGAATCGGGCCGCACGAGCACGGCGGTGCCGTATGGGTCCGACCGGTTGGCGCCGATCAGCTTGATGCGCGTGCCGGCGGCCAGCGCAAAGATGGCCGGTGCATCGCCGATCGGCCCCAGGTCCACGGCCCCGGCATTGAGCGCTTCGGCCAGCGGTGCCGCAGCCGGAAACTCCGTCCACTGGATCTCGTACGGCACGCCCTTGAGCGCATCTGCGGCCTCAAGCAGCGCACGCAGGCCGCCTTTCTGGTCGCCGGCCTTGAGGACGGGGCGTGACTGCAGCGATTGCGCGAAGGACAGCGCAGGCGCGGCGGCCAGCGCCAGGCCGGATTGGAGCAAACGTCGTCGGGAAGTGGACATGTCGATGGCCTGTCGGTCTGATGTGTGGGTCAATCAATGAATGAAGCCGCCCTTCACGTAGCGCACGGGTTCGGCATCCATGCGGGCGATCAGGGCGTCGAGGCCGCCGGTGGGCGATCCGACGGTTTCACGGTGGGTGGAGGTGCACAGGAAATCCGCATCGGACCACGCGGTGCCAGGCTGCCCGCGCGCACGCAGCCAGCCGTCGCGATCGGCCAGCAGTTGCGTGCCGGCAAACGCCTGCGGCGCGGTGCCGGCAATGGCGGCGAAGACCGGCCACGCCTCGGGGCTCGCCGCCACGCAGCGCACCTGGAACGGACGCACCGGCGCGGGAAGCTTGCCGTCTGGCGTGACGAGGAGCGTCTGGAAGCGCGGGTCTTCCAGGGGAATCCGGTCCGCCGTGTCGACGGCCACCACGCGCACGCGCTGGCCGTTGCGCCATGCAGCCAGCGGCGTGGGCGGCGCGTCGCCGCAACGTACGGGCAGCGCGGGAATCGCCACCGGCACCGGCCATCCGCCGGCACGCACGCCGCCGCTGGCAGCCAGCACGTTCATGTAGTCGAGCGCGGCCCAGAGGTCTGCGTCGCTCAGTCGATTGGCAAAGGCCGGCATGGTGGCGTTGCCGTGCGCATCGTGCATGCCGTGCGCGATATGCCAGAACAGCTCGCCATCGGCACGGCGACCGAGGAGCGGGCCCACGACCGTGGGCGGCCAGCGTGTGAGCGTGGCGGCCAGCGGCCCTTCGCCGCGGCCGTCTGTGCCGTGGCAGCTTGCGCATGCGGCGTGGTAGACGTGTGCGCCCTGCGTGATCGACGCCAGCGAGAACGCGGTCGGGCTCACATGGAAGCTCGTCGGCACGGCGGCCGAAAACACCACCGCCGAGGGCCAGGGCGCCACCACGAGCAAGCCCGCCGCCACACCAAACGACACCGCGCGCCAGCGACGCACGAGCAAGGCCGTGCACACAGCCAACAAGGCAAGTACCACAACGATCAGCGTGAGCCCGAGTTGCCGTGCCTGCCCGAGGTCGATCAGCAACGTCTCGCCGGCAATGCGGACGGCCCAGGGCCACGCGGGCTGGCCATGCACGTCGCCTGTCAGTCCCAACGCGCGCCAGACGGTGAGCACACTGTGCTGCGCCCATTGCAGGAAGACGAGCAGCGCGTTGAGCCACACCGTTGGCGGCGGGCCGCTCATGATGCTTCGGTCATCTACCAGCTCTCGGCCAGCCCGAGATGGCGGAGCGCCTCATGCCGCAATGCGCCGAGCCTCGGATCGCCACGGTGGCGCGGATACGGCAGGTCGACCGTCAGCTCCGCCGCGATGCGCGCCGGGCGCGGGCTGAAGATGACGACGCGCTGCGCCAGGAACAGCGCCTCTTCCACATCGTGCGTGACCAGCACCGTCGAAAACCGCGCGCGCTGCCAGAGCGACACGAGCTCGCTCTGCATGGCCAGCCGCGTGAGCGAGTCCAGCTTGCCCAGCGGCTCATCCAACACCAGCAGCTGCGGATCGTTGACGAGCGCACGGGCCAGCGCCACACGCTGCGCCATGCCGCCCGACAGCTCGTGCGGAAACGCGCGGTGGAAGCCGCCGAGGCCAACGCGCTCGAGCGCATCGTCCACGCGGTCGCGCTCGGCCTTGAGCACGCCGCGCGCCTGCAACCCGAGGGCCACGTTGTCCCACACGCGCCGCCACGGGTACAGCGTCGGATCCTGGAAGACGACGATGCGCGATGGGTCCGGCGCGGTGATCGGCACATCGTCCTGCAGGATGCGGCCGCGCGTGGGCGGCTCCAGCCCGGCAATCAGCCGCAGCAGCGTCGACTTGCCGCAACCGCTCGGCCCGAGCAGCGCGACGAACTCGCCGGGCTGCACGGTCAGGCTCACGTTGTCGAGCACCTGCAACGGATTGGCCTGGCTGCCGAACCAGTGGCTCACGTCCTGCACGTCGATCCGCGCCCCGTTCTTCGACGATGGCACCGGCGCCTCGATCGTCGCCTCGCGTTCGAGCACGGCTACCATTTCAGCGTCCCCTGCTGCCAGACCAGGGCGCGGTCCCGCACCTTGAACAGCAGCGTGATGATGCTCGAGAAGAGCAGCGCCATGACGATCAGTGCGGCATACATGTTCACGTACGAGGCCCAGCCCTGTGCCCACGTCAGGTACCAGCCCAGGCCCGATTTCACGCCCATCATCTCGGCGGTCACCAGCACGGTGAACGACGCACCCAGGCCCATGAACAGGCCCACGAACACCTGCGGCAGCGCCGCCGGAATCGCCACGCGCAGCACCAGGAAGGCGTTGGATGCCCCCAGCGTGCGCGCGACGTCGTAATACCGCTTGCCCACGCCCGCCACGCCCGACCACGTCAGCACCGCCACGGGAAAGCCCGACGCCAGCGCAATGAGGAACGCCGCCGCCGAATAGCTCGACGGAAAGAAGTAGAACGTGATCGGCAGCAGCGCCGTGGCAGGCAGCGGCCCCAGAACGCGCAAGACCGGATGCACCCAGTAGCCCACGGCACGCGACCATCCGATCGACACGCCCACCAGGAAGCCCGTGAGTGCGCCGAGGAAGTAGCCGATGCCCAGCAGCTTGAGCGTGTTGACCACGCTGCTGCCCAGGCGCGGCCAGTCTTCGGTATAGACCTCGATCAGCGCCTGGGGCGGCGCGAAGAACGGCGTGGGCAACACGCCCGACTTGGCCGTCAACGCCTCCCACAATGCCAGCACAGCGGCCACCGCAACCAGCCATGGACCCGCCGGCTGCACTGCCTCCTGCACGGCGCGCAGCGGCACGACATACGCCCCGGCCACCGCAAGCACGAGCAGCGCAATGCCGGCCGCCAGCGCCGTCATGCCAAGCTCGGTCGTGAACGCCCAATCGCTGAAGCCCACCACGTGGTTTGGCCAGCGCCACGTCACCAGCCCGAATGCCGCCCACGCGATGGCCGCCGCCACGCCCGTGCGCCAGACACGGCCGCCGGCTGCGGCGCCCGCCAGCGGATGGGCCAGCGCGCCCGGTGCCTCCAAGGTTTGGGGGATCGTGCTCATGTCGATGTGCTCCTCATGTGCGCAGGGCCGGCTCAGGCCAGCACGTTGACGTACACGTGCTGCGCCAGGCGCTGCGGGTCGGTCGTCTTCTTGATGACGCCAATGCGGCGGAAGTCTTCCGCATAGAAGGCGATCTCGTCGCGCAGGTCGACGCCCGTGGGGTGATGCGTGTAGGTGAGCGTGGCGTAGAGCTTGCGCAGGTCGTCCAGCGCCACCTTGGGCGAGTACTTGGCAAACACCTTGGCCGCCTCGTTCGGGTTTTCGTTGACGAAGTCGGTGGCCTGCACAATGGCGCGGGCCAGTGCGGAGGCCGTCGGCCGGTCGTTGCGCACGAGCTCGCCGCGCGCGCCGATCACGCAGCAGACCTTGCGGGCGTATTCGCCGGAAAGGTTGGTTGCCAGCTCCACATAGGCGCCATGGGTCCGCTTCTCGAGCAGGTAGAGGTTCGGGTCGCCGTCGGCAATGGCCTGGATCTCACCCTTGTCGACGGCCACGCCCAGCAGGTCGGCCGGGTATTGGCGCCACGTGATGTCGCGGTCGGGATCAATGCCGTTCTTGGCCAGGAGGATGGTGAAGAAATGCTTGCCCGGCGCGGCCAGGTCGCTCACGCCTACAGTCTTGCCCTTGAGCGCCTGCAGGCTCGTCACGCCCGCCGCCTTGGCCCCGACCAGACGCACGCATCCGCCGTGCGAACTGCCGATGATCTTCACGTCAAAACCGGCCTCCAGCGGCTTGAGCCAGCGGTGGATCATGCCCACGGCAGCATCGGCCTTGCCGGTGGCAATGGATTCGAGCAGCTGGTCGGTCGAGCCGCTGTAGTTGATCAGGTCGACCTGCAGGCCGTTCTTCTCGAAGAAGCCCCGCTCCTGGGCCACCACGATCGGCGTCAGGCAGAACGAATTCTGGTTCCACGCAAACGTCAGCTTGCGCGGCTGCGAGTAGGCCTTGCGGCCCAGGATCAATGCCGGCCCCGCCAGCGCCGTGGCCGCCGCCGCATGCAATACCTTGCGGCGAGACAGATCCGCTGTGTCTTGGCTCATGAATGCTCCCCGTGATGATGCGTTTGGTGTCTTCTGTGCAGGTTCAATCGAGCAGGTCCGGCTCGGCGGCGACGAGGCCGGCGTAGAGGCTCTCGAAGGCGTGCAGTGCGCCCTCCTGTCCGCCCACCTGGCTGTGCGTGCGGCGCGCCGTGGCGGCATCGATGGGCTGCGGCGCGTGCGTCCTGCCGGCCGCTTCGGCCAGCAACTGCGTATGCGCAGCGTTGTCCAGCGCGATGTACCACCACGCTGCGGCTTCCACCGTCGGCCCGGCGGTGAGGATGCCGTGGTTCTTCAGGATGACGCCCTTGTGCGTGCCGCCGTCCGGCTTGCGCAGCGCGTGGGCGATGCGGTCCCCTTCGCTCGTGTCGACCACCATGCCGGTGAAGTCGTCAAAGAGCGCGTGGTCTTCGTAGAACGAGCACGCGTCCTGCGTGAGCGGATCGAGCAGCCGGCCCAGTGCAGACCACGCCTTGCCGTACGTCGAGTGCGTATGCGCCGCGGCCACGATGTGCGGATGCGCTTCGTGGATCGCCGCGTGGATCGCAAACGCCGCCTTGTTGAGCGGGCGGCTGCCGATAACCGTCTCTCCGCGCGCATTGACGAGCAACAGGTCCGAGACCTTGATGCGCGAGAAATGCACGCCGAGCGGGTTGACCCAGAAGTGGTCCGTCAACTCCGGATCGCGCGCGGTGATGTGGCCGGCCAGGCCAAGATCGAAGCCATGCCGCGCAAAGATGCGGAAGGCGCCGGCCAGCCGTTCCTGCCGGTGGCGCCGCTCCGCCTCCAGCGTCGGCCGTGTGGCGGGCGGATCAAACCAGAACTTCTGCTGCGGAACGGCGTTCAGCTTGAGGGCGCCCGGCGCCGGCCGGTCGATGCACAGAACGGCGCTCATGATTACGCCGCCTTGCGTTGCGCATCGCGCTGCGCAACCAGCTCGCGCACGCGCGGGATCAGCGTGCGGCCGTAGTCCACCACGTCTTCCAGCGGATCGAAGCCACGGATGAGGAACGTCGTGACGCCCAGGTCGTAGTAATCGAGCAGCGCGTCGGCCACCTGCTCGGGCGTGCCGACCAGCGCGGTGGAGTTGGAGCGCCCGCCGGTTTCCTTGGCGATGGCCGTCCACAAGCGCTTGTCGACGCGCTCGCCCTTGTCTGCTGCAGCGAGCAGGCGCCGGGCGCCCTCGCTCTGCTGCGGGCCGCCACGGCTGTAGCCCTGCTGCACGCGCAGCGCGCGCGTGCGTTCGAGGATGCCCTCCGCACGCTTCCACGCAGCGTCTTCCGTCTCTGCCAGGATCGGGCGGAACGATACCGAGAAGCGAATGCTGCGCCCATGCCGCGCGGCCTCCGCACGCACCCGCGTGGTCAGCTCACGCACCTGGTCGAGCGACTCGCCCCACAGCGCATAGACATCGGCGTGCTTGCCGGCCACTTCGATCGCCACATCCGATGCCCCGCCGAAGTAGATCGGCACATGAGGCTTCTGGGCAGGCTTGACCTCCGAGAAGCCCTGCTCGAAGCGATAGAACTGGCCTTCATGGTCGAACGGTTTGGCTTCCGTCCAGATGCGCCGCAGGATGCCGAGGTATTCGTCCGTGCGTGCGTAGCGTTGGTCGTGGTCGAGGTAATCGCCATCGCGGCGCTGCTCGCTGTCGGAGCCGCCCGAGATGAAGTGCACGCCCAGGCGTCCGCCGGTGAACTGATCGAGCGTGGCGATCTGTCGCGCGGCCAGCGTCGGGTTGGTGAAGCCCGGCCGGTGCGCGAGCATGAAGTGGATGCGCTCCGTCAGCGCGGCCGCATACGAGATCGTGAGCGTGGCGGAAGGCCCGGTCGAATGATGCGGCACCAGGATGCGATCAAAGCCGGCCTGCTCGTGGGCCTGGGCAAAGGCCCGCACATAGTCGCGGTCGACCACCGGCCCGTTGGGATCGGGCGGATGGATTTCCGACTGCTTCTGGGTCTGGATCATGCCGATGAAATCGACGCTCATGGTGGCTCCGTTTCCGCATATCGTTAGAAGGCCGGCGGGCATGCCGCGCCCTGCCGTGAATGCGAACGAAGTTACGCCACCGCCTGCGCTGCCAGAACGAATAATTTCAACGCTGCATATTCGGCATCGGTCGTTCGCCGCATCGGGCAACGCCGATACGCTGTGCGCCATGTCACTTGCTTACTTCGCTGTGTTGCCATGTCGTCCGTCCCCTTGCATCGCCTGCCCACACCGCCCGAGCGGCTTGCCGAAGTGCTGGCCGGAGTCACGCCGCAGCTTGCTGCTTCCGCGGCCGAACACGATCTGCACGGCACGTTTGCGCACGAGAACTTTGCAGCACTGCACGCGTCGGGTCTCATTGCGCAGGTCATTCCGCAATCGCATGGTGGCGGCGGTGCCGACCTGAAGACCGCGCGGCAGATCGTCTCCAGCATCGCCCGCGCCGATGCGGCCACCGCCCTCGTGCTGACCATGACGTACCTGCAGCACCGCGCCATCAGCCGCACGGATTCGCGCTGGCCCGAGCACGTGCGGCAGCAGGTGTTTGCCACCGCATTGAACGAAGGCGCACTCATCAACTCGCTGCGGGTGGAGCCCGATCTCGGCTCGCCGGCGCGCGGCGGCTTGCCGGCCACGGTGGCCACGAGGGTGGGCAACAGCTGGCGCATCCGTGGCCGCAAGCTCTACAGCACCGGCAGCCCTGCCCTGCGCTGGCTGGCCGTGTGGGGGCGCACCGACGAACCAGAGCCGCGCGTCGGCTTCTTTCTCGTGCCGCGCCCCTCGGCCGACACGCCCGGCATCCGCATCGAACAGACATGGAACCACCTCGGCCTGCGTGCCTCGGGCAGCCACGACGTCGTGCTCGAAGACGTGGAGATCCCGCTCGACCACGCTGTCGACATCCGCCCGCCCGCGCAGTGGACGGCGCACGGCGCACAACAGGCCCACACCACGGACACCGGTGCGCAGCTCGACCAGCAGGCATGGATGACCGTGCTGCTTGGCAGCCTGTACGACGCCGTCGCGCAGTCCGCGTGGGATTGGCTCGCACAGTTCCTGAACACGCGCGCGCCGGCCAACCTGGGCGCGCCACTGGCAACGTTGCCGCGCGTCCAGGAAACCGCGGGCGACATCGCCGCCGCGCTGCGCACGAACCGCGTGCTGCTCGACCACGCCGCAGAGGCCGCAGATGCCGGGGCACCGCTGTCCATCACAGACAGCGGGTTGCTCAAGTACACCGTCACCACCCATGCCATTCGCGCGGTGGAGCTCGCCCTGCAGCTTTCCGGCAACCACGGCCTGTCGCGCCACAATCCGCTGGAGCGCCACTACCGCGACGTGCTGTGCAGCCGCATCCACACGCCGCAGAATGATTCGATCCTGGTGGCCGCCGGCCGCGCCGCGCTTGGGGTTTCACTGGACGGCGCGCGCCAACTCCAGCAAGATCGTTCCGCTTCCATCGCCAGAACCGGATCATGAGCCCACCCGCCCTTGCCGCTGTGCCGCCGCCAGCGCAGTCCATCGCGCCGCTGCGTGATTTCGTGATCGCGCTGTCGCGCCTGCTCGAGCAGCAGCCGACCGAGGCCGAGATCCTGTCGCGCGCGGGGAGCCTGCTCGGCGCGCTTGTCGCCCGCGACGACTGGCTGCCCGCCGAATACGCGCAACCGCACCCCGAGCACTTCCAGCAATACCTGCTGCATGCCGACTCGGGCGAGCGCTTTTCCATCGTCAGCTTTGTGTGGGGCCCCGGCCAGCGCACGCCGATTCACGACCACACCACATGGGGCCTGATCGGCATGCTGCGCGGCGCTGAATACTCGCAGCCGTTCACGCTCGACGCGCGCGGCGTACCGCAGCCGCATGGCGCCGCCGTCCGGCTGGAGCCCGGCGACGTTGAACGCGTCTCGCCGCGCGTTGGCGACATCCACCGCGTGCACAACGCGTTTGACGACCGCACGTCGATCAGCATCCATGTGTACGGCGGCAACATCGGCGGCATCCACCGCTCGGTCTATACCGAAGAGGGCGAGCGCAAGCCGTTCGTCTCGGGCTATTCGAACACTCACCTGCCCAATCTCTGGGATCGTTCCAAGGACACGTCTGCATCATGAGCATCGTCATCGACACGACTGAATCCCCCGTGGCCGCCCCGCTCGCGGAGACCCACGTGCCCACGCTGACCTACGCCGAGGTGCGCGCCGCCCTGCTCGCCCGCAAGGAGATCGCGCTGCTCGACGTGCGTGAAGAAGACCCCTACGCGCAGGGGCACCCGCTATGGGCGGTGAACCTGCCGCTCTCGCGCCTGGAGCTGGAGGCGTGGTCGCGCATTCCGCGCCGCGATACGCTGATCGTGCTGTACGGCGAGCACGACGGCGTCGACCTCGCCACGCGCGCCGCCGCGAGGCTGGCCGAACTCGGCTACACGCGCGTCTACCTGCTCGAAGGCGGGCTCGACGGCTGGCGTGCCGCCGGCGGCGAGGTCTTCCAGGACGTGAACGTGCCAAGCAAGGCCTTCGGCGAATACGTGGAGGCCCAGCGGCACACGCCGTCCTTCAGCGCACAGGAAGTCAAGGCGCTGATCGACGACAAGCGCGATGTGGTCATCGTCGATGCGCGCCGCTATGACGAGTTCCAGACCATGAGCATTCCCACCGCGACGAGCGTGCCGGGGGCCGAACTCGTGCTGCGCATCCGTGAGCTGGCGCCAGACCCGAACACGCAGATCATCGTCAACTGCGCCGGCCGTACGCGCAGCATCATCGGCACGCAATCGCTGGTGAACGCCGGCATTCCGAACCCGGTGGCGGCGCTGCGCAACGGCACCATCGGCTGGTTGCTGGCCGATCAGGTGCTGGATCACGGCGCCAGCCGCCGGCATCCGCAGACCGTGTCCGAGGCAACACGCGCGCAGGCGCAGGCCGATGCACGCGCCGTGGCCGAACGCGCGAACGTGCCGCGCATCGCACTGGCCGACGTTGCCGCGCTTGAGGTGCCCGACCGGACGCTGTACAAGCTCGACGTGCGCACGCCCGAGGAGTACGCCGCCGGCCACCTGCCCGGCTTCGCCAGCGCGCCGGGCGGCCAGCTCGTGCAGGAAACCGACCACACCGCCGCCGTGCGCGGCGCGCGCATCGTGCTGGCAGACGACGACGGCGTGCGCGCCGACATGACCGCCTCGTGGCTCGCGCAGATGGGCTGGGAAGTCTATGTGGTGGATCCGGTCGACGCCAGCCAACGCAACGTCACTGGCGCATGGCAGCCCGCCGTGCCGGCGTCACCGGCCGTGCGTACCGTCGATGCGCACGCGCTGGCGGGCTGGCTGGAGGCCGGCGATACCGCCGTCATCGACGTCACCCGCAGCGCCAATTACGTGGCGCGGCACATCCCGGGCGCCTGGTTTGCCGTGCGTTCGGATCTGGCCGCCGCGCTGCAGCGCATTCCGCCCGCGCGGCGGTACGTCCTGACCTGCGGCTCGAGCCAGCTCGCGCGCTTTGCCGCTGCCGACCTGGCGGGGCTCACCCAGGCCGAGGTCTGGGTGCTCGATGGAGGCACCGCTGCGTGGGTTGCCGCCGGCCTGCCCGTCGAAACCGGCGAAACGCGCCTCGCCTCCGAGCGCATCGACCGCTACCGCCGCCCGTACGAAGGCACGAGCGCGCCGCGCGCGGCCATGCAGGCGTATCTCGACTGGGAGTTCGGCCTGGTTGGGCAGCTCGCACGGGATGGAACGCATGGCTTCCGTGTGATCTGACCGGGCACGAGCGCCGCGCGCGCTCACGTGCTTGCTAACCCCGCTCACAACGAGCGATAACAAAACTCGTTTTGCGCATAAGCGTGCCTTGAGTAGCATCGGGGCTTCCTCGCCGAGGTCCCGCCATGTCGCCGTTTATCGCTCTGTGCCTGCTCATCACGTACGTGGTGTGGGGCACGACCTATCTCGCCATCCGCTTTGCGCTGACCGATCTGCCGCCCTTCCTGATGATGGGTTCGCGGTTTCTGGCTGCGGCGCTGCTGCTTGCACCTGTCGTCATCCTGCGCCAGCACGAGCGGCCGAGCGGGCGGCAAGTGCGCAACTGCGCGCTGATCGGCGCGTTCATGCTGGTGGGCGGCATGGGCATGACGGCCGTGGCCGAGCAGACGATCTCGTCAGGGGCCACAACGGTCATGATTGCGTCGATGCCGCTGTTCTCGACGCTGTGGACGCTGCTCGCGGGCGGCCGCCTGCGTGCGTATGAGATCGGCGCCATCGCGCTGGGCACCGTCGGCATTGCGGTGCTGTTTCGCGGGGCGGAGTTCCAGGCCAGCACCGTCGGCGTGCTGGCGCTCACGGCCGCCATTGCTTCGTGGTCGTTCGGCTCGCAACTCTCCAAGCGCATCGACATGCCCAAGGGCATGACGGCCTTCGTACTCGAAATGGCCTTTGGCGGCGTGGCGCTGGTGCTGCTGAGCCTCCTGACGGGCGAGAGCTGGCCACGGCATGTCGGCATGCAGTCCGCGCTGGCGTGGGGTTATCTCGTGGTGTTCGGCTCGGCGGTTGCCTTCACGGCCTACATGGCGCTGGTCGAGCGCGTGTCCACCGTCATGGCGACGAGCTATGTGTACGTGAACCCGCCCATCGCCCTGCTGATGGGCGCATGGCTGGCCGATGAGCAGGTCGCGCCGCAAACGCTCGGCGCAACGGCCATCATCCTGGCGGCGGTGGTGGTCCTGACGGCCGGCGCAACGCGAGCGGCGCGCCGCGCCGCAGCGTGAGCCCTATCCGGCCAGGGAAGACGGCAAGGCCCCAAGCGGCACCCCGCCGTCTTGCGGCTCGGCACGGCTGCTGTCCTGCGCCTCATTGCCGAGCCGCCTGACCCACGCTATCAGCGATGGCGCGTCCAGCGGCCGCGAAAACAGATAGCCCTGCCCCAGATCGCATCCGGCCCGGCGCAGCAGTGCGAGCTGGTCGGCGCCTTCCACGCCTTCGGCCACCACCTGCATGTTCAGGCTGTGCGCCATGGCGATGACGGCGCTGGCAATCGCTTCGCCGTCGCCCGGCATGCGCTGGACGAAGCTGCGGTCGATCTTCAGCTTCTGGATCGGGAAGCGCTGCAGATACGCCAACGATGAATACCCTGTGCCGAAGTCGTCGATCGACAGGCTGATACCGGCCGCGTGCAGCGATTCGAGCAGCGTGATGTTGGTCTCGATATCTTCCATCAGCACGCTTTCGGTGATCTCGAGTTCGAGCAGATGCGGCGGCAGGCCGGTGTCGCGCAGCACGTCCATCACGCTTTGCACGAGGCTCGGATCGCGCGTCTGCCGCGCCGACAGGTTGACCGATACACGCAGCGTGACGCCGTCTTCGCGCATCCAGCGGGCCACTTGCGCGCACGCGGTGCGCAGCACCCACATGCCGAGCGGCACGATCAGGCCCGTTTCCTCGGCCACGGCGATGAACTCGCCGGGGCCGATCACGCCGATCTCCGGATGGCGCCAGCGCACCAGCGCCTCCACACCGTGGACGTTCGATGCGGCGATCGCAGCGTCGTGCGCGCCGTCGGTGCGCAGGCGCAGTTGAGGCTGATAGGCCAGCAGCAGCTCGTCGCGGTCCAGTGCGCGGCGCAGGTCGGCCTCCACACGAAGGCGGCGGCGGGCCTGCTGGTCCATCTCCGACGTGAAGCTGGCGGCGGCGTTCTTGCCGTGGTTCTTGGCGTGGTACATCGCCGTGTCGGCATTGCGCGTGAGCACCTGCACGTCGCGCGCGTCATGCGGATACAGGCTCACGCCCACGCTGGCCGTCACGTAGATCTGGTGCAGATCGAGCGCAAACGGCGCCGCGAGGGCCGCCAGCACGCGCTTGGCCAGCCCATCGGCCAGCGCGGCCGCATCGGCTTGCGTGATCTGCGCGCGCCCCGAGAGTTCGGCGATGACGGCAAACTCGTCCCCGCCGATGCGGCACAGCACGGCGCGCAGGTTGGCTTGCTCGATCACGTCGTTCAGCCGGCGAGCAACCTGGCGCAGCAGACGGTCACCGTTGTTGTGGCCGAGTGTGTCGTTCACCACCTTGAAGTTGTCGAGGTCGAGCAGAAGCAGCCCCACGGCGCCCACCTGCCCCGCGCGCTTGAGCGACACGTGCAGGCGTTCGTTGAACGCGTGCCGGTTCGGCAGCTCCGTCACCGAATCGATGTGGGCGAGGTAGTCGAGGTGTGCCTCGGCCTGCAGCACGGCACGGCGCATGCGGGCGATGACGAGGTACGCGAGCCCCATCGCGCCGATGCCCACCGATACCGTGAGCACGGCGTAGCCGAGCAACTGCATGTAAAGCTCTGCGAGGCTGGAGCGGATGACCACGTAGCCGATCACGCGCCGCTCGGATTCCACCGGCTCGACCACCTGAAGCGTGGTCAGCGTCGACACATCGGACTCGCGCAGCATGGCGGCATCGGGCGCGGCCACCGGTGCGGCATTGCCGTGCTGGTACAGCGCGAGCGGCTTGCGCAGCGCGCTGAAGATGCCAGCCGCACGCAGCGACGGCGAAGCCTCCAGCGCGGCGAGCGTCTCTTCGGCCGCGCGCCGGTCATTGAACAGCAGCGCCGCCACGCTGTTGGCGCCGATGATGCGCGCCTGCACATGCACATCGCGCACCAGGGCGGCGTGCAGCGCGATGAACTGGAACACGATCAGCAGGAAACCCGCGATGGTCAGGGCCGCGCCCGCGCCGGCCATGTTGGCGCGCACCACGGAATGCCCAAGGCGCGGGCGCGATGTCGTCAACGCTTCGCTCATTGCACGCTCCTTGCCAGCCGCAGCAACTGCGAACTGAGCTCCAGACGAGCCTGGCGCGCAGCCGCCGCATCGATGTCGAAGACCACGCGATCCCCGTCCAGCGCCAGCGAGATCACCGGGTCCGGGCCGCTGCCGCGTGGGGTCCGGGGCTGGTCGGAGATGACGAGCACGGCGGCAGCCGGATCGACCCGGACACCGTTGGCCGCCCGCGCGTCGATGACGAGCACATGGCAGCCGGTGGCCGTACTGTCGTTGAGTCTGCGGATTTCCAGGCGGTGTCCTCGCACGGGTTTTCCTGTCAGTTTTTCCAGCGCCGCCTGCAGCGGGTGATCGGGTTTCACACAGACCACCATGGGCCCGTCGGGCGGCATGGCGTCGGGCGGCCAGGTGGTGAACAGCGCAAAGTTGTAGACGAACGCCGCCTTGACCTGCGTCTCGCTGGCCTGCTTCTGCGCGCAGGCGGTGTGCATGCCCGCCGCGCCGGCCAGCACGATCCCCAGCGCCGTACAGAGCTTGCGCGCGCTCGGCCATCGGGCGCTTCGTGCGAGGTCGTGCCGGACGGTCATCGGAAGGTGTACGTGAACTTCACGCCCAGGCTGCGGCCGTCCTGCCGGATGGACGGCTGCACCAGCTCCGGCCCGGCCGGATCGGCATAGCGCCGGCCGAACACGTTGTAGATGCTGGCCGACATCTCGAGGTTGGGCAGCAGCCGCGCCGCCGCCACGGTCAGGTTGGCGATCCAGTAGCCGCCCACGCGGCCCAGCGGCGCGTCCGACGTCGTGAGCCGGCTGCTGATGTACTGCGCCTCCACGCCCGCACGCCAGCCTTCGCGCCACACTGGCACGGTGGCATTGAGCTTGAACATGTGGCGCGGCGAGTTCGACAGCGTCTGGCCGGTATCGATGTCCTCCGAATGCTGGAAGCTGTAGCTCGTGCGCAGGCGCGTGCCGCCCGGCCAGCGCTGCTCGTAGCCGAGTTCCACGCCGCGCGTCCGCACGCGGGCCACGTTGCTGAAAAACAGCAGGCCGGTGTTGGGGTCTACGCTCTGGCTGATCAGGTCCGACACGTTGTTCTGAAACACCGACACGGTCGCCTTGCCGCCTGCCGCCACGCGCTGTTCAAGCACAGCCTCATACGTGCGGATGCGCTCGGCCGAAAGGCGCGAGTTCAACTGCTCTCCACCGGGCGCGCTCGTCTGGTAGTGCAGCTCATAGTCGTTGGGCGCGCGGTAGGCCATGCCGTAGATCGCCTTGACGGTGGTCGACGGCGTGGCGTGCCAGATCAGGCCCACGCGCGGGCTCAGCATGCCCGGCGCAAAGCTGGTGTGGTCGTAGCGCAGGCCCGAATCCAGCAGCCAGTCCGGGTGGAACGCGAACTGGTCCTGCAGGTACAAACCCATGCGGTGGTTGCTGCGGTGGTCGTCAAGGTAGCTGACATACGGCACCGTGTCGAAATTGCGCATGGCGTCGCGATAGTCGCGCTGCAGCTCGGCGCCCACGACCACCGTATGCCGCTCGATGCGCCGGGTCACCAGCTTCAGCTCGGTGCCGTACCACG
Source organism: Ralstonia mannitolilytica (assembly GCF_000954135.1). NCBI lineage: Bacteria > Pseudomonadati > Pseudomonadota > Betaproteobacteria > Burkholderiales > Burkholderiaceae > Ralstonia > Ralstonia mannitolilytica. The sequence continues at coordinate 70,397 of NZ_CP010800.1, forward strand.
CGGTGTCGAACGCGTCGCGGTTGATGCCGGCCGGCGGCGGGTTGTATGCGTAGTCACCCTCCGACACATAGCGGCCCCAGTACAGCCGCGCCGATACATCGGTCAGCTCGTCCAGCGCGTGCTGCCAGGTGCCGTTGACCATGTATCGCGTGTCGACGGTGCGCGAGCGCGGGTCGTTGAAGCTCTGATCGTAAGGCGCGGTGGGCACGCCCTTCGTGCGATCGGCGTAACCGAAGCTCAGGCCGAACTCGCCAAAGCCGCCCTTGGCGAACAGCCGCCTGGCACGGTCGAAATCCATGCCGCGTGCCACGCCGTCGCTCACGCCGGGCTGGTTGAACTCGCCGAAGTACAGGTTGCGGCCCGGCGCGTCGTTCATGCTGGCAGAGAGCAGCCATTCAGCGCCGTTGTCCGCGCGCTGGCCCCAGGTCACGCGGCCTTCGCGTCCATTGGGCGCATTGGGGCTGCCCGTGAAGCCGCTGACCTGCACGCCGCCGATGTCGCGCCCGCGCTTGGTGATGACGTTGATGACGCCAAACAGCGCATTCGAGCCATACACCGCGGACCCCGCCCCGGGCACGTATTCCACGCGCTCGATAAGGTCGACGTTGAGCTGCGCATCGGTGCCGACGGCGGCCTGGTCGAAGATGGGGTCGTTCGCGCGGAAGCCGTCGATCAGCAGCAGGAAGCGCGTGTCGTAATCGCCCGCCCGCAGAAAGCCCCGCGCGCCAAGCGTTGTGTAGTTGCGGTCGTAATTGGTGTAAAGCCCCGGCAGGCTGCGCAGGATGTCGGCCAGGGTGCGCCAGCCGTGCGCCTTGATGTCGTCTGCGGTGATGACGGAGACATTGGCCGGCGCATCGTCGGACGCCTGCGCGTACTTGGAAGCACCGGTCACGACCTGTACCTGCATCAGCTGCTCGATAGGCAGCTCCGTCAGATCGGTTTCCGCGTGGCTGGTTGAGCAAAGCAACGTACACAGCACCGCAAACATTTGCGCGTGGCCCCTGCGCCAGCCGGGCGCGAACGGCGTCACGGCCAGGCGGGTCCGGCAATACCGTGCAAGGGCACGGGCAATCACTACATGGGGCGGCATCAGCAGAACCGAGCGTGTCTGCTCGGGCGTTCGGCGGGTTTCGGGTGTTCTGCTTTAAAACGGAGGCCCGGCGCGGTTCTTTACCCCACAGTGGGTGGGGCGACAGCGTGATGCGATTGTGGTGGACGGCTCAGCGACGTTTGCGCAAACGTTCGATGGCGGCCAACTGGGCCACGGCCTCCGCCAGTTCGGCCTGGGCGCGGGCGTAGTCGAACTTGCTGTGGCTGTTCTGCATGTGCTCTTGAGCCGCTCTGCGCGCCTGCTGGGCCTTGGCTTCGTCGAGGTCGTGCGCGCGCACGGCGGTATCGGCCAGCACGATCACCTGTTCGGGCTGCACGTCGGCAAAGCCGCCGGCCACGAACAGGATCACCTCTTCATCGTTTTCCAGCGTCACGCGCACGGTGCCGGGGCGCATGCGCGTGAGCAGGCGTTCGTGGCCAGGGAGGATGCCCAGTTCCCCTTCGGTACCGGGAATGACCACGAACTTGGCGCGGCCTTCGTACAGCCGCTCTTCTGCCGTGACGACGTCGACCTTCAGCACCGGCATGGTGTCTCCTGTGTTGCACGCGTTGGCTGACAAGGTAGCACGAGCGGCGCCAGCGGCCCTCCCTTCGGATGCCCGTCTCGGAACATGGCTTCCGCTCCGGCACGCGTGGCACACCGTAAGGTTTCACCGCATGTGGCGTCACAAACGCTGCCTAGACTGCGCTTCCAAACACGAAACGGAAACACGAGCATGCTGGGCGATCTGTTGATGTCGTTCTTTGAAGTGGCCCGCCAGGGCAGCGTCACGGCGGCCGCCAAGCAATTGCGCCTGTCGCAGCCGACGGTGACCGGGCGCATCCGCCAGCTGGAAGAGATGTACGGCGTCGAGCTGTTCCACCGCCGCGGTAGCCGGCTCGACCTGTCAGACCTCGGCGTGAGCCTCATGCCCATCGTCGAGCGGCTTGCCCAGCAGGAAGGCGACGTGGACTTCCTCCTGCGCAACGCTGGCGACCTGCGCACCGGCAACCTGCGCGTGGGCGCCACCGGCCCCTACTACATCCTGCCAAGCGTGGCGGCCTTCCGCACCCGTCACCCGACCATCGAGATCACCATCGAGTTCGGCAACTCGCAGCAGATGCTCGAGGCGCTCTCGGAGGTCCGCATCGACCTGGCCGTCTCGTCGCACGCCGTGGACGACGAGCGGCTGCACCGCATCACGCTGGCCGAAGACGCCATGGTACTGGCCGTGCCGGCGGACGACCCGCTGGCGCGGTGCTCCCACGTGGCGCTCGCCGACATCGCCTGCTGCCAGCTGCTGATGCGCGAGCCGGGCTCGATCACCCGCCGCGTGACCGAAGAGGCGTTGGCCGCCGCCGGTGTCGAGCCGGCGGGCATGAGCATCATCGGCAGCCGCGAGGCGATCTACGAGGCGATCAGCCTCGGCCTCGGATGCAGCATCGTTCCCGCGCGCGAGGCGCCACGCCGGCCCGACGTGCGCGTGCTGCCCTTTGCCGCGCACGCGCCCGTCATCCATGAGTACCTGTACTTCCTGAAGGAGCGCAAGGATGCGCGGCTCGTGCGCGCGTTCCTCGATTGCCTGACCCCGCTGCACGCACACGCCCCCCGGAAAAAGACCGATGCGCTCATCGCCAAAGTTATGGCGATGGACACGGCCGCGACGCGCTAGGACCTTAAGCTCGCGGTTTTCCAACCGCCGCCCCTGTTGTATGCAATCGCTCGCCCTGTTCGACCTGGACCACACGCTGCTGCCCATCGACAGCGAATACGAATGGGGCCGCTTCCTCGTTGCCCAGGGCGCTGTCGATCGCCACGTCTTCGAACAGGCCAACGAGCGGTGGATGCGTGATTACCGCGAAGGCACGCTCGACTTTGCGCGGCACGCGCGCTTCTCGCTCGGCTTGCTGGCGCACCACCCGCGCACGCTGCTCGATGCATGGCGCACGATGTTCCTGCGCGAGGTCGTCATGCCTGCCATCCGGCGGCCTGCCAGGGAGCTCGTGGATGCACACCTGCGCGCCGGCGATCTCTGCTGCATCGTCACCGCCACGCACCGCTTCCTGACAGAGCCGATCGCCGACGCCTTCAACGTGCCGCACCTGCTGGCAGTGGAAGGCGAAACCGTGGGTGGCACGCCCGATGGCGAATTCACGGGCAACCTGCTGGGTACGCCCAGCTTTGGCGCGGGCAAAATCGCACGCGTCACGGAATGGCTGGCGCAGCGCGGCCAGCGCATGGCGGATTTCTCACGCACCGTGTTCTACAGCGATTCACGCAACGACCTGCCGCTGCTCGAAGCGGTGTCGCACCCGGTGGCCGTGAGCCCGGATGCGACCTTGCGGGCCGTGGCCGAATCGCGAGGCTGGCCGGTCATCGAACTGTTCGCCGCGTAAGCGGAAAAACGCCCGCACGGCGCCAGCCCTGCGGGCGGGATTTGCGCACGCGCCGATTCAGGCAGCCGCGGCCACCCGCTCCGTCGCGGGCGGCGTCCAGCGCGGCAGCGCCGTGCCATCCACCAGCGCATCGATATGGCGATGCGCGAGCGCAGGCCCCACGCTCATGCCGATCCCGCTGTGCATCAGCGCGACGGTCGTACGGTCATCGACGCGCGTGATCGAGAACGCGCCGCTGCCCGGCACGCGGCATTTGGCGCCATAGACGCCCTGCCAGCGCTCCACCACTCGCAGCTTGCTGCCGAACGTGTCGCGGGCGAGGTCCAGCAGGAGGTTGTCGACCGATTCGGCGTTGAACGGGACGGCGTCCTGGCGGTAGTCGTGCGAATCGCCCACGATCCAGTCGCCATACGGCGTGGGGCTCACCAGCAGGTGAATGCCGTGGCGCGCCAGCTCGGGGCGCTCATGCTCGATCTGCATGGCCAGCGCCTGGGCAGTCGGCAAGTCCGCAAACGCGCCGTAGTGCGTGCATGACAGGCCGGTCAGCACGGCGTGCTCCAGCCGGAAGGCGTCGTCGGGTGTGACACGCAGCATCTGCAGGCGGCAAACCTGCGGCTGCAGTACGCGAAGCTGATCGGCGCACAGCGTCTGGTAATCGTGACCGCTACAGACGACCACTCGCTGGGCGTTGCACACGCCGGCGGTGGTCTCCAGCCGGCCGCCTTCCACGTGGCGCACGAGCGTACCGAAGTGGAAACGCACGCCCTGCGCGGCAAGCCACGAGGCCAGCGCCGGAATCGCTTCGCGCGAATAGAGCTGGACATCGTCGAAGCCCTGCAGCGCCGCACGGTGGCGCATGAAGCGGCCATCGTAGAGATTCGCCAGGTCTGCACCGCGCAGCAGCTTGACGTGGTAGCCGAAGGCCTGTGCGCGCGTCGCCATGAACTCGTCCAGCGCGGCCTCTTCTGCGGCATTGCGGGCAAACAGCAGGGCACCGTTCGCGCGCGCAAAGATGCCGGCCTTGTCGGCCCAGTCGAGATACAGCCGGCGGCTTTCGCGCGCGAGGTCGAGCATGATGCCGGGCGGCTGCCCCGTCACGAGCATCTGCCCGAAGTTGCGGATCGATGCACCGAGCGCGATTTCGCTGCGCTCGAATACCGTCACGCGCAGGCCGCGTTTGACGGCGGCGGCTGCGTGCGCCAAGCCCAGAATGCCAGCCCCGACGATGGCGACGTCGGTGCTGGCATCCAGGCTCCCTGGGGATACGGGAGCGTCGGTCACTTACTTCTTCTCCGACTTGCCGTCGTAGCGCTTGGTCCACTCGGCCAGGATGCGGTCGCGGTTGGCGCTGGCCCACGTGAAGTCGTTCTTGATCAGGCGTTTCTCGTAGTCGGCCGGCAGGAGCGGATCGGGCTTGGAGAAGCCCGGGGTTGCCACCACGGCAAAGTTCTTCTCGTACAGCGCCATGGCAGTGGGGCTGGCGGAGAAGTCGGCCAGCTTCTTGGCGGCCTCCAGGTTCTTGGTGCCCTTCATGATGGCGGTCGCTTCCACATCCCAGCCCAGGCCTTCGGAGGGCAGCACGATGTCGATCGGCGCGCCTTCCTTCTTCGACTTCACCGCGCGGTATTCAAACGCAATGCCGATCGGGAATTCGCCCGACGCCGCCATCTTGCAAGGCTTTGAACCCGAGTGCGTGTACTGGCCGATGTTCTGGTGCAGCGCATCCATGTAAGCCCAGCCCTTCTGCTCGCCCATCGTCTGCAGCCAGGCGCTCACGTCCAGGTAGCCCGTGCCCGACGATGCCGGGTTCGGCATGACGATCTTGCCGGCGTACACCGGCTTGGTGAGGTCCGCCCACGACGTCGGCTTTGGCAGGTTCTGCTTCTGCGCTTCGACGGTGTTGAAGCAGATGGCGGCGCCCCAGGCATCCATGCCCACCCATGCCGGCGGGTTGGCCTTGTCGCGGTACGTCGCACCGATCTTGGCCAGGTCGGCCGGCGCGTACGGCGTCAGCATGCCTTCCTTGTCGAGGATGGCCAGGCTCGATGCGGCCAGGCCCCACACCACGTCGGCGCGCGGGTTGTTCTTCTCGGCCAGCAGCTTGGCGGTGACGACGCCGGTGGAGTCGCGCACCCACTTGATGTCGATGTCCGGATTGGCCTTCTCGAAGGCATCCTGATACGCCTTCACCTGGTCGGCTTCCAGCGCGGTGTACACCGTCAGCGTGGTCTTGGCGAAGGCCGACGTGGCGAAGGCCATGGCGGCTGCAGCAGCCGCCGTCGCAAAGAGAGAAAGACGTGCAGTCATGGTTTCCTCGGTAGGTGTGATGCAACGGATGGGACTACGGTAATCAGGCGCCCTGCGGGCGTTCACCGCGCGCCAGGCGGTGGTTGATATCGGCCACGACGGCAGGCAGATCGGCGATGGTGTCGATCTCGTAATGCGGGCGGCAGGCGGCAAAGCCAGCCGAGATGGCCACGCGATGGCGTGCGCGCTCGTCGGCAGACAGCGCTGCGTATTGCGCGTACGGCAAGCCGAGCGCGTTGCCCGACATCAGCAATGCGACGGTCCACATGCCTGCGCGGCGGCCTTCCTCGATGCCGGGCACGGTGTCATCCACCTTCACGCAGGCTGCCACGTCGCCAATGGCGAGATCGACCACGCAGCGCAGCGCCTGGGCCGGCCACGGGCGCGCGCGCGGCACCTCGTCGCACGCGACGACGCAGTCGGGCGTGTAGCCGGCCTGGGCGGCCAGGTCGACCACGCGGTCCATCACCACGCGCGGGTAGCCCGAGCATGTGCCGATCTTCAGGCCGGCTTCGCGCAGCGCGGCCACGGTCTCCAGCGCGCCGGGAATCAGCGCCGAATGCGCCCCGACCTTTTCGATCTGCAGCGGCATGAAGCGGTTGTAGATGGCGGTGACGTCGTCATCGGTCGGCATGCGGCCGTGCGCGAGCGAGAAGCGCGCGGCGATCGCGCCGTCGTTGCACAGCGTACGGATGTGGTCCCACTTGCCCAGGCCCATCGGGCCGCGCGCTTCGTCCAGCGTGATGGCCACGCCGAACTCGGCAAACGCTTCCACAAAGATCTGCGTGGGCGCAAAGGAGCCGAAATCGACCACGGTACCGGCCCAGTCGAGCACGGCGGCCTCGAGGCGCAGCGGCGTGGGGCGGGCAGCGCCCGAGGCACGGCCCATCATCGGGGAAACATCACCCATGTCTTGCTTTCCTTGTCTTGGCTACGAATTCAATGGGGGGCCGCTCGCCATGCCTGCGTGCGCCGCACGATGCCGCGTGTGGCCAGCTCAAGAAGCAGCGATACGACGATCGACGTGGCAAGAATGAGCGTGGACATGGCCGCCGCCGGGCCGATGTCGCCAGCGTCGTCCATGTTCAGCACGGCCACGGAGGCGAGCACGGTGTCGGGGCTGTAGAGGAAGATCACCGCCGACACGGTGGTCATGGCCGACACGAACAGATAGCGCGCGCACGACAGCACGGCGGGCAGGCACATCGGCAGCGTCACGCGCCAGTAGGTGCGCAGCGCCGACACCTTGAGCGAAGCCGACACCGCCTCGAACACCGGATCAAGCTGCCCCAGCGCCGCCACCGACGTGAGGTGCGCGGCCGTGGCGCAATGCATGATGGTGCACAGCACCATCAGCGCCATGCCGCCGTACAGGCCGTTGAGCGGATTGGCCGGATGGTTGAAGAAGAACACGTAGCCCAGGCCAAGCACCAGGCCCGGCACCGCCATCGGCAGCAGCACGGCAAACCGGATGGCCGAGTGCAGCCACGCCGCCGTGCGCGTTTTCTCGACCAGCCACGCGCCGGTAAAGATCAGCGCCGTACCGAACACGGTGGTGAGCGCAGCCAGCTTCAGGCTGTTGCGATACGCAAGCCAGCCGCCACCGTCCATGTTGTCGAAGTCGTAATTGCGCAGCGACAGCTCGAGGTTGTACGGCCAGAGCTTCACCAGCGACGCACCCACCGCCGTGGCGAGCATCAGCAGGATCCCGCCGACCACGAGCACGCTCAGCAGCAGGAAGACACCGTCGCGCAGGCGGTCCGGCTGCGGGTGATACGGTTGTGCGCGGCTGGCCAGCGCGGCGTGCTGGCGGCGCTGTACGAGGCGCTCCACGGCAAACGTCAGCAGGGCCGGCAGCAACAGCATCAGGCCGATCACGGCGCCGCGTGCAAACTGCTGCTGCCCCACCACCGCCTTGTAGGCCTCTACGGCCAGCACCTGGTAGCTGCCGCCCACCACGGTCGGCACGCCGAAGTCCGTGGCGACCAGCGTGAAGACCAGCGCAAAGGCACCGAACAGCCCATAGCGGGCGCCCGGCAGCGTCACCGTGCGGAACGTGCGCCACGGCCCCGCTCCCATCGCGCGGGCCGCGTCATACAGGCGGCCGTCGGCCAGCGTGAGCGTGGCCAGCAGCAGCATCAGCGCATACGGAAACGTGTAGAACACCTCGCCCAGCACGATGCCCCAGAAGCCGTAGATGCTGCCGCCGTGCAGCCACGCCTTGAGCAGGCCCTGGTTACCGAACAGGTAGACCAGTGCAATGCCCGGCAGCAGCGACGGCGCAAACAGCGGCAGCATCGCCAGCGTGCGCAGCGTGCCGCGCAACGGCATGCGCGTGCGCTGCACTGCGTAGGCCAGCGCAAACGCAAGCGGCACCACCAGGGCGGCGACCGCGCCGGACACCGCCAGCGTGCGGCCCACCATGTCGAGGAAGTTCGGCCCGCGCACGACGTGCAGCACCAGCGCCAGGCCATGCTCGTCTGAACTGCGCGCGCTGGTGACGAGGCCTGTCGCCTGCAGCAGCATCATCGCCGTTGGCAGCAACAAGCCGATGCAGAGCAACAGCAGCCAGCCGAGCTTCATGCCGGTGAGCACCGGCACATCCGTACGCCAGAAGGGCGTGCGTGTCGGGCGGGCGGCTTCGGATGGCGGGGCCGTGATGACGTTGGCCTCAGGCGGCAGCATCGACATGGCAGCCTCAGGCACGGTCGTACGGATACAGGCGCAGCCCATCGCGCTCGAGGGCAATCCACAACTTGCTGTCGCCCAGCCCGTGGCGCAGCACGCCGGATGCGACTTCCGCCACCAGCGGCACATCGGCCAGACCGTCGATGGCGAGCATCACCCGCGTGCGGCTGCCCAGATAGATCTGGTCGACCACGCGGGCCAGGTGACGGTTCGGGGCGTCGTCGTCGGGATGCAGCGTGACGGATTCGGGACGGCAGAACAGGCGGCCGTTGTCGCCGGCGCCGTCGGAAAACGCCGGATCGAGCAGCAGCGGCTGGCCGGCCAGCGTGGGCGTGCCGTCTTCCGCGCGCTCGAGCGGCAGCCAGTTGGCCTGCCCGACAAACCCGGCGACAAAACCGGTGGCCGGGCGCGAATAGATTTCGGCGGGCGAGCCGGTCTGCTCGATGCGGCCGTTGGACATCACGGCAATGCGATCGGCCATCGCCATGGCCTCGTCCTGATCGTGCGTGACCATGAGCGTGGTCACGTTCAACTTGCGCTGCAGGCGGCGCAGTTCGATGCGCAGGTGTTCGCGCACCTGGGCGTCCAGCGCCGACATCGGCTCGTCGAGCAGCAGCAGCGACGGCGCGGGCGCCAGCGCGCGGGCCAGCGCCACGCGCTGCTGTTGGCCGCCGGAGAGCTGCGACGGATATTTCGCCTCGCTCCCGGACAGACCCACCAGCGCCAGCATCTCGGACACACGCTCGTGCAGACGCGCCCGGTTGCCGTTGCGCGTGTCGAGCCCGTAGGCAACGTTCTGCGCGACCGTCAGGTTCGGAAACAGCGCGTACGACTGGAAGACGATGCCGTAGTCGCGTTCACGCGGCGGCAGGTTCGAGATATCGCGGCCGCCGGCAACGATCTGGCCGGCATCCTGCGCCTCGAGCCCGGCGATGATACGCAGCAGCGTGGTCTTACCGCAGCCGGAGGGCCCGAGCAGGCAGACGAATTCGCCCCGCGCCACGTCCAGCGATACGCCTTCGAGCGCGGTGAATGCAGCCGCGCCGGTGCCGAAGCGGCGCGTGACCTGCCGCACCGAGAGAAACGGCGTGGCCAGACCCGTGGTCGGGTGGGAAGCGGACTGAGGCATCGTCGGGGCCGGTAGCGAAAACGGTCGCCACTGTAGCCAGCCGACATGTAGCCCATGTGGCAGTTACCCCAAAAACGCCAATGTGCGCATTTCCGGATTTTGGTTGGGGGATGGCCGACTACGCCACCGGGCGGACTTCCCCCAGGAACGCGGCAATCAGCCGTGCATCCTTGCGGTCCTGCAGGCAGTACAGGTATTCGCTCAGCTCCGGGGCACCGCCTTCGATGCCCTCAAACGGCAGCACGCGCAGGTCGGCATGGCTGGGCACCTCCTGCCGCGCGATCACGCTCACACCAAGGTTGCGGGTGATCGCCTCGCGGATGGACTCCCGGCTGCCGATCTCGACCGTGGACGCCGGCGTCACGCCCGCCTGCGCCATCATCGTTTCCGTCATGGCGCGCGTGGTGGACCCGACCTCGCGCACGAGCAGCCGGCATTGCGACAGCACGCTCACCGGCACGCTGGTCTGCGCAGCCAGCGGGTGGCTGCGATGCACGACCAGCACCAGCGGATCGCGTGCCAGCTCGATGCGCAGGAAGCGCGCGTCGTCCACGCGCTGCGACGACGATGCCACGTCCACGCGGTATTCCTGCAGCGCTTCGAGCATCTGCACCGAGTTGCCGGCTTCGATGCTCACGTCGATGCCGGGGTGGCTCTTGCAGAAGCGGTCAACGATGTCGAGCACGTAGTACGGCGCCGTGGCGCCGATGCGCAGGTGGCCCGTGCCCATGTCGCCGGAGTTGCGCAGGAAGAAATCGATCTCGGTTTCCTGGCGCACGAGCTGGTCGACCAGCGGCATCAGCCGCACGCCGGCATCGGACAGCGCAAGGCGCCGCCCGCCCCGGTAGAACAGTTCGACCCCGTAGGCCTCTTCCAGCGCGCGGATCTGCGAGGTCACGGTCGGCTGCGACAGCCCGAGCTGCTTGGCGGCCAGCGTGATGCTGCCCAGGCGGGCGACCATGAAGAACGATTTGAGCTGCGCAACGAGCATCGGTGGGTGGCGTATCCGGCGCTTTGTACGGCGCCTGAAAAAGGGAGCGGACCATTCTAGCGGAGCAGCGGATGGGCAAAAACGGTGCCGGCTGCCCTCGTCCGTTTTCCGCTTCCTCATCCTCGCGCTACGACTTTTTCATCCTTTCCGACAAGGCGGTGGGTTCCGCACCCCCATATCGGGGGGAATTGGGCGCTCACGGCCCGTTATTTCCACGGATCGGCTCCGCCACTTCCACCTGAGAATCCGTCCGCGCGCCACAGTCACGAGCCGACAGCGCGCAAGGATTCGGATTGGGAGAGAAGTGGATGGAACGTAGCAGCACGACCGTGCGCGGCACGAAGCAATGGGCCCTCACGATGATGGTGGCAGCCGCAGGCACCCTGGCCGCTTGCGGAGGCGGCGGAGGCGGTGCGAGCGAGGGAGCCTCGAACACGCCGCAGAGCACCACCGCCAACATTACCGTGGCGCCAGCCTGCAGCGGTACGAACTGCGGCGCGCTCGGCACCACGTATGCCGGCTCCGGCGTGGGCGTATGGCAGGCAACCAATGCAGGCGGCTCGGCCGGAACGGTGTCCGTGTCGATCGCGGGGCTCACGGGGCAGAACGTGACGCTCGTCTACACCAACCAGGGCGCGGCGGCCCAGCCGATGCCGTCTGTCCCGATCACCAGCCTGGGGCTGCTCGACACCACCGGTACGGCTGCACCAAAGGCAGCGGCCGACGTGGTGGGCAACGATGCCAACGCGGCCTTTGACCGCCAGCTTTCCGACTTCAACGCGCATGCACTGGACGGCTATGCCAGCGGCGCGGGCCCGCTCAAGACGCAGAGCGCATCCGGCTCCGGCAACACGGTGCTGCGCCCGCAATCGGTGGCAGCCGTGGGCGCGCAGCGCACGTGGAACCACCAGCAGCCCGACGGCACGGCCGTGGTCGTCTCGGCCACGCTGCGGCAGCAGGCCACCGCCACGGACGGCCGCATCGTCAACGTGTGGGTGCAGGACTCGGAGTACGGCAGCAGCAAGATCTCCGACGGCGTCATCGGCACGCTGGCCAACAAGTTTGCCTCGGGCAACCAGTCGATCTACACGCTGGCGACGTCGCTCGTCGGGCAGCCGTGGGGCAGCTACTCCAGCTCGGCCAGCCTGATCGACCCGAACCAGGCACTCGACATCGTCGTGCTGAACATCCAGCCGGATGGCCAGCCCTATGGCCGCGTCGGCTACTTCTGGGCGCGCAACAACTTCACCACCAGCGCACAGCCGCTGTCGAACCAGTCGCTGTCGTTGTATGTGGATTCGGAAACCGTGTACCTGGGCGGCACCAGCGGGCTGAACACGGTCATCTCGACGCTCGGCCACGAGTTCACGCACATGGCCAATTTCTACCAGCGCGGCGTGCTGCACGGCTCGCAGTACATGTACGGCACGTGGCTCGAAGAAATGACCGCCATGACCATGGAAGACGTGCTCTCCAGCCAGATCGATCCGAGCTTCAACAACGTGCGCGACAGCCGCTTCCCGGCCTGGCTGCAAAGCGCATATGACTGCGCGCTGACGGCCTTCGACCCCTCGCTGTCGTCGCCATGCCCGGGGTACCCGATCTCGGGTAGCCTCGGTGGCTTCCTGCTGCGCCAGTACGGCGTTGCGTACTACACCAACCTGCTGCACAACTTCTCGTCGACCGATTCCGCCACGGTGCTCGACAACGCCATCCGCGCGGGCGGCGGCGCGGGCCTGGGCGATGCGGTCAGCCGCTGGGGTACAGCCGTCGCCCTGCTGCCGGTGCCGGGCAGCCCGTCGGGCTTTGCGTATCCGGCGCGCTCGGACAGCGGCTTCTCCATCCCGGCGCTCAACGGCCCGAACTACAGCAGCCAGCGCACCATGCCGACCTCCGTGCCGGCCACGCTGCAGGGCTTCGGACAGTTCCCGGTCTCGCGCGGGCTGAAGGCCGGCACGTACAGCGAGACGCTCACGGTGCCCGCAAACTCAACGGTATCAATCATCGTGCATTGAGGGCGTGTGGCTCTCGCGCGGCTTGCCGGGCGAGGGCCACACGTCGGTGCAGCGCGCCCGGCCCAGCTCATGGGCCTCGCCGTCTGCACGCCAAACCGGCGCGCGCCGGTGGTGCCGATCACCGACCACGCGCGATGACGCCCTCGCGGCATCCGACCGCGGCGGCACACTGCGGGCCGCCATCACGCCTCCAGCGGCATCGCGGTCGTTCCCTTGATCTCGTCCAGGCAGACGATGGACTGCACGCGGCTCACGCCCGGAATGCGCATCAGCGTGTCCAGCAGGAAGTCCGACAGCGCCTTCAGGTCGCGCGCGACGACTTTCAGCACGTAGTCGATATCGCCAGTCACGGAATAGCACTCCTGGATCTGCGCGAGCTTGGCGACAAGCTCCTTGAACTTGGCGAGATCACGGATGTGGCCGCGCTCCATGGTGACCTGGATGAACGCGACCACGCCAAAGCCGAGGCTCTTCGGGTCGAGCCGCGCCTCGTAACGGCGGATCACGCCAAGCTCTTCAAGCCGCCGGTGCCGCCGCAGCGTTTGCGCCGGTGAAAGCTTGATCGTTTCGGCCAGCTCGAGATTCGAGATCCGGCCGTGCTCCTGCAACGCCCCCAGCAGCCGCAGGTCGATGCGATCGAACGTGATTGTCTGCACTTCCATTTCCTGAACCCCTGTCAAAGGGAAATTTCGTTTCAGAACCGAGGGTTTCCCTGGCCACCGCACGAAATCCTATTTCTCAGGCGGAAATATACACTTCTCCACAAACGACGCGCCGGTAGACGGCCGGAGTGCGACTGGCACGCGCCCCGCCCCAAGGCCCGAGCGCCGCCCCGCGCACAATGTGACCCGCAACTTTATTTCGCCAGGCACCACCATTCCCTGCGCGCATTGTGTGCCCCGCGACCGCCCCTTTCGCTTCACTTCTCAACAACGCCCCCGCCATGACCGATCTCTTTGAAAACCCGATGAAGCTGATGGGCTTCGAGTTTGTCGAATTCGCCTCGCCGACGCCCAACGTGCTGGAACCGCTGTTCGAGCAGATGGGCTTCTCGCTGGTCGCACGCCATCGTTCGAAAGATGTGCTGCTGTATCGCCAGGGCGACATCAACTTCATCGTCAACCGTGAGCCGAACAGCCAGGCCGCGTACTTTGCGGCCGAGCACGGCCCGAGCGCATGCGGCATGGCGTTCCGCGTGAAGGACTCTCACCAGGCCTATGCGCGCGCCCTGGAGCTGGGCGCCCAGCCCATCGAGATCGCGACGGGCCCGATGGAGCTGCGCCTGCCGGCCATCAAGGGCATCGGCGGTGCGCCGCTGTACCTGATCGACCGCTTCGAAGACGGCAAATCGATCTACGACATCGACTTCGAGTTCATCGAGGGCGTCGAACGCCGCCCGGTGGGCCACGGCCTGCGCCTGGTCGACCACCTGACGCACAACGTCTATCGCGGCCGCATGGCGTACTGGGCCAACTTCTACGAGAAGCTGTTCAACTTCCGCGAGATCCGCTACTTCGACATCAAGGGCGAATACACCGGCCTCACCTCCAAGGCGATGACGGCACCGGACGGCAAGATCCGCATTCCGCTCAACGAGGAGTCCGCCGGCGGCAGCGGGCAGATCGAAGAATTCCTGATGGCCTTCAACGGCGAAGGCATCCAGCACATCGCCTTTCTCACCGACAACCTCATCGAGGTCATCGACAAGCTGCAGGCCGCCGGCGTGCCGCTGATGACGGCGCCGAACAGCCGTTACTACGAAAACCTCGAGAAGCGCCTGCCGGGCCACGGCCAGCCGGTGGCAGAGCTGCAGAAGCGCGGCATCCTGCTCGACGGCACGACGGAAGACGGCTCGCCGCGCCTGTTGCTGCAGATCTTTTCCAAGACGCTGCTCGGGCCCGTGTTCTTCGAGTTCATCCAGCGCAAGGGCGACGACGGCTTTGGCGAAGGCAACTTCAAGGCGCTGTTCGAATCGCTGGAACGCGATCAGATCGAGCGTGGCACGCTCAAGGTCTGAGCCCCCATTCCCCTACGAAATACAAGGACACCGTCCGGCGCCAAAAGCGCCGGGCAGCGTTGACGCGGCGCGCCGACATCCATGGCGCATGCCGCTTCCATCCAAGGCAGGAGACAGGAAGACATGATTTCCCATGACAAGGAAGGCGGGCTCAAGCGCGGCCTGAAGAATCGCCACATCCAGCTCATCGCGCTGGGCGGCGCCATCGGTACGGGGCTGTTCCTCGGCATCGCGCAGACGATCAAGCTGGCGGGCCCTTCGGTGCTGCTCGGCTACGCGCTGGCGGGCATGGTGGCGTTCTTCATCATGCGCCAGCTCGGTGAGATGGTCGTCGATGAGCCCGTGGCCGGCTCGTTCAGCTACTTTGCCGACAAGTACTGCGGGCACTTTGCCGGCTTCATGTCGGGCTGGAACTACTGGGTGCTGTACATCCTCGTCGGCATGGCGGAGCTGTCGGCCGTCGGCATCTACGTCCAGTACTGGTGGCCGGGCGTGCCGACGTGGGTGGCCGCGCTGGCGTTCTTCGTGATCATCAACGGCATCAACCTGACGAGCGTGAAGTCGTACGGCGAGATGGAGTTCTGGTTCGCCATCGTCAAGGTGCTCGCCATTGTCGGCATGATCGGATTTGGCGGCTATCTGCTGCTCACCGGCGGTGCCGGTCCCGCGGCAAGCGTCACCAACCTGTGGGCGCACGGCGGGTTCTTCCCCAACGGCATCGGCGGCCTCGTGATGGCCATGGCTGTCATCATGTTCTCGTTTGGCGGGCTGGAGCTGGTGGGCATTACGGCGGCGGAGGCGGACAACCCGTCGGTCACGATCCCGCGGGCAACGAACCAGGTCATCTACCGCATCCTGATCTTCTACGTGGGCGCGCTCGGTGTGCTGCTGTCGCTGTATCCGTGGGAGAAGGTCGTCACCGGCGGCAGCCCCTTCGTGCTCATCTTCCACGCGATGAACAGCAACCTCGTGGCGAACGTGCTGAACGTTGTGGTGCTGACGGCCGCGCTGTCGGTCTACAACAGCGGCGTGTACTGCAACAGCCGCATGCTGTACGGCCTGGCCAGGCAGGGCAACGCCCCCAGGGCGCTGCTCAAGGTCAGCCAGCGCGGCATTCCGCTGGCGGCGCTGGGCGTATCGGCCATCGCCACGCTGGCGTGCGTGGCGCTCAACTACTTCATGCCCGGCAAGGCGTTCGAGCTTCTGATGGGCCTCGTGGTCTCGGCACTCATCATCAACTGGGCGATGATCAGCGTGATCCACCTGAAGTTCCGCCACGACAAGCGCAAGGCTGGCCAGTCGACGGCCTTCCGCAGCTTCGGGTATCCGCTCACCAACTACCTGTGCCTGGCCTTCCTGGCTGGCGTGCTGGTGGTGATGTATCTGACGCCGGACCTGCGGATCTCGGTGTACCTGATCCCGGTCTGGATGGCCGTGCTGGGCATCAGCTACCTGTTCCGCCAGAAGAACGCCACGCTGGCATCCCAGGCACGCGCCGAGGCGCTGTAACGCCTTCGCCGGATTGCGCGCAGCCGACACGGCCGGCGCGCGATCCGGCACAATCGACCCCTTCCACTTCCAGGCAACACCATCATGTTCGAACACGTTGACGCATACCCAGGCGACCCCATCCTGACCTTGAACGAGAACTTCCAGAAGGATCCGCGCCAGGACAAGGTCAACCTGAGCATCGGCATCTACTTTGACGACGATGGGCGCCTGCCCATCATGAAGGCCGTGCGCGAAGCCGAAGCCGCCATCCTCCACGAGCCGGGCCCCAAGCCCTATCTGCCGATGGCCGGTTTCGCGCAGTACCGGGATGCCGTGCAGAAGCTCGTGTTCGGGCAGGACTGCGCCGCCCGCACCGAAGGCCGCATCGCCACGGTGCAGACGCTGGGCGGATCGGGCGCGCTGAAGATCGGCGCCGATTTTCTCAAGCGCTATTTCCCCCAGGCCCAGGTGTGGGTGAGCGACCCGACGTGGGAAAACCACCGCTTCATCTTCGAGCGCGCCGGCTTTACGGTGAACACGTATCCGTACTACGACGAGGCCACCGGCGGCCTCAGGTTTGATGCCATGCTCGCGGCCATCGACGCGCTGGACAAGCACAGCATCGTCGTCCTGCATGCGTGCTGCCACAACCCTACCGGCGTGGACCTGGACAACGCGCAGTGGCTGCAACTGATCGACGTGCTGCAAAAGCGCAAGCTGCTGCCCTTCGTCGACATGGCGTACCAGGGCTTTGGCGCCGGCCTCGATGACGATGCATTCGCCATTCGCGAGCTCGCGCGCCGCGGCGTGCCGGCACTGGTGGCGAACTCGTTCTCCAAGAACTTCTCGCTGTACGGCGAGCGCTGCGGCGGCCTCAGCCTCATCTGCGACAGCGCCGCCGAGGCGGACCGCGTGCTCGGCCAGTTGACCAGCGCCGTCCGCTCGAACTACAGCAACCCGCCCACGCACGGCGCCAGGATCGTCACCCGGATCCTCACCACGCCCGAGCTGGACCAGGCATGGCGCAGCGAACTGTCGGCCATGTGCCAGCGCATCGCGGGCATGCGCACGGCCATCCATGACCGGCTGAGCCGGCACCTGAGCGGCGAAGCGCTGTCGCGCTACATCAAGCAGCGCGGCATGTTCACGTACACCGGTTTGAGTGCCGAGCAGGTCGACCGCTTGCGCGAGCAGCACGGCGTGTACATCCTGCGCTCGGGGCGGATGTGCGTGGCAGGGCTCAACCAGCGCAACGTCGGCCCGGTGGCCGAAGCCGTCGCGCACGTCATGGCGAACAACGCCTGAGGAGCCGGCCCGAAAACACCAAGGGTGCATTTCGTGTGCACCCTTGGCGGTTGCGGCTCAACCGAGCCAGCCGCGAATCATCGACGCCATGACGCTCGTCGAGATGCCGTAGCGGCGTCGGCCAGGTGCCCCGCCCCCCAAAAAGAAACGCCGCAGGCATTCCACCTGCGGCGTCATCGCATCCGCTGCGGCCAGCACGACCGGCCGCATACCGACGGCCCGTTTAGACCTGCACGGTGTCGGCCACTTCCTTGAAGTCCTGGATCTGGTCGAAGTTCATGTACTTGTAGATCTTGTCGCCGTTCGCGTTGATCACGCCGATGTCGGCCATGTACTCTTCCTTCGTCGGGATACGGCCCAGGCGTGAGCAGATCGCCGCCAGTTCCGCCGAGCCCAGATACACGTTCGTGTTCTTGCCCAGACGGTTCGGGAAGTTACGCGTGGACGTCGACATGACGGTCGCGCCTTCGCGCACCTGTGCCTGGTTGCCCATGCACAGCGAGCAGCCCGGCATTTCGGTACGCGCGCCGGCCGTGCCAAACACACCGTAGTGGCCTTCTTCGGTCAGCTGCTTCTGGTCCATCTTGGTCGGCGGCGCCACCCACAGCTTGACGGGAATGTCGCGCTTGCCTTCGAGCAGCTTCGACGCGGCGCGGAAGTGACCGATGTTGGTCATGCAGGAGCCGATGAACACCTCGTCGATCTTGGCGCCGGCCACATCCGACAGCGTCTTCACGTCGTCCGGATCGTTCGGGCACGCGACGATCGGCTCGTGGATGTCGGCCAGGTCGATCTCGATGACGGCAGCGTATTCGGCATCGGCATCCGGCTCCAGCAGCTTCGGATCGGCCAGCCATGCTTCCATCGCCTTGATGCGGCGCTGGAGGCTGCGCGCATCCTGGTAGCCCTCCGCAATCATCCACTTGAGCAGCGTGATGTTGCTGTTCAGGTATTCGATGATCGGTTCCTTGTTCAGGCGCACCGTGCAGCCTGCGGCCGAACGCTCGGCAGATGCATCCGACAGCTCGAACGCCTGCTCGACCTTCAGGTCAGGCAGGCCTTCGATTTCGAGGATGCGGCCCGAGAAGATGTTCTTCTTGCCCTGCTTGGCGACCGTCAGCATGCCTTGCTTGATGGCGTACAGCG
This sequence comes from Ralstonia mannitolilytica, assembly GCF_000954135.1. Classification (NCBI taxonomy): domain Bacteria; kingdom Pseudomonadati; phylum Pseudomonadota; class Betaproteobacteria; order Burkholderiales; family Burkholderiaceae; genus Ralstonia; species Ralstonia mannitolilytica. The sequence goes on from NZ_CP010800.1 coordinate 88,972, forward strand.
GGATCGCGTTGACGAGGTCACGCAGCGTGACGCCCGGCTGCATTTGGCCCTTGAAGCGGACCAGCACCGATTCCGGCATGTCCAGCGGCATCGTGCCGGTGGCGGCCGCGAAAGCGACCAGGCCCGAGCCTGCGGGGAAGCTGATGCCGATCGGGAAGCGCGTGTGCGAATCGCCACCGGTGCCGACGGTGTCGGGCAGCAGCATGCGGTTCAGCCACGAGTGGATCACGCCGTCGCCCGGGCGCAGCGCGATGCCGCCGCGCGTGCTGATGAAGTTCGGCAGCGTCTGGTGCGTCTTCACGTCCACCGGCTTCGGATACGCGGCGGTGTGGCAGAACGACTGCATCACGAGGTCGGCCGAGAAGCCCAGGCACGCCAGGTCCTTCAGTTCGTCACGGGTCATCGGGCCGGTGGTGTCCTGCGAGCCGACGGAGGTCATCTTCGGTTCGCAGTACGTGCCCGGGCGCACGCCCTGGCCTTCCGGCAGACCGCACGCGCGGCCGACCATCTTCTGCGCGAGCGAGAAGCCCTTGCCGCTGTTGGCCGGCTGGTGCGGCAGGCGGAACAGCGTCGACGGCGGCAGGCCCAGCGCTTCACGCGCCTTGGCGGTCAGGCCGCGGCCGATGATCAGCGGAATGCGGCCGCCGGCGCGCACTTCGTCGAACAGCACGTCGGACTTGACCTGGAATTCGGCGATGACCTTGCCGTCCTTCAGCGCCTTGCCTTCGTACGGGCGCAGTTCCACCACGTCGCCCATGTTCATCTGCGACACGTCGAGTTCGATCGGCAGCGCGCCGGCGTCTTCCATCGTGTTGTAGAAGATCGGGGCGATCTTGCCGCCGAGGCACACGCCGCCAAAACGCTTGTTCGGGACGTACGGGATGTCCTCACCCGTGAACCACAGCACCGAGTTGGTGGCCGACTTGCGCGAGGAGCCCGTGCCGACCACGTCGCCCACGTAAGCGACCAGGTGACCCTTTTCCTTCAGCGATTCGATGAACTTGACGGGGCCGCGCTTGCCGTCTTCTTCGGGCGTGATGCCGGGGCGCGCGTTCTTCAGCATCGCCAGCGCGTGCAGCGGGATGTCCGGGCGGGTCGTGGCGTCGGGTGCCGGCGACAGGTCGTCGGTGTTGGTTTCGCCCGGGACCTTGAACACGGTGATCGTCAGGCTTTGCGGCACTTCCGGGCGGCTCGTGAACCATTCGGCGTCGGCCCAGCTCTGCAGGACGGCCTTGGCATTCGCATTGCCCTTGTCGGCGAGTTCCTTCACGTCGTGGAACTGGTCGAACATCAGCAGGGTTTTCTTCAGCGCGTCGGCGGCGACGGCGCCAACCTCGGCGTCGGACAGCAGCTCGATCAGCGGGGCGATGTTGTAGCCGCCCAGCATCGTGCCGAGCAGTTCGGTGGCGTGCGCGCGCGAGATCAGCGGGCAGGCGGTCTCGCCCTTGGCCACGGCAGCCAGGAAGCCGGCCTTCACGCGGGCGGCTTCGTCCACGCCGGCGGGCACGCGATGGGTGATCAGGTCAAGCAGCGTCTGCTCTTCACCAGCGGGCGGATTCGTCAGCAGTTCCACCAGTTCGGCGGTCTGTTGAGCCGTCAGCGGCAACGGGGGAATACCGAGCGCGGCGCGGGCGGCCACGTGAGCACGATAGTTTTCAAGCATGGTGGGGTCTGCTGATTTGCGTTACAGGAAAGGCTTTTTCCGGCATCCGAGGCCATCGCGGATGCCACGTAGGCGCGATTCTAATGGCACTACCCCTACACGGTCAAATGTCTTATATCTTATATAAGAGTGACCGAATTCCTGCGGTGCGCAGACTGCTTGCCCGACGGTTCCGGCCGCTTGCGGCGGCCCGCCATGCGTGAATGGCGCGATCCGCCTATGCCGTGCCGGCGGGAACAGCTGGCGCGCCCGCGGGCACCTTATAGCGGTTGTAGCCCCACAGGTATTGCTGCGGAAAACGCCTGACCATCTCTTCCATTTCCGCATTGATCCACGCGGCCTGGGCCTCGGCATCCTCGGGCAGCGGCCCGGTCAGTCGCCGGACGTGCATCCGCCATCCGCGCCCGCCGGGCAGGCGCTCGCCGGCGGCGATGATCAGGGCGGCGTTTGTCTGCTGCGCAAGCTTGCCCGGCAGCGTCATGGTGTACGCAGGCCTACCGAAGAACGGCACCCATACGCCCTCGCCTTTCGGGGCCTGATCCGGAAGAAGGCCGACCGCGTTGCCCTGGCGCAATGCGCGCACGAACGAGCGCACGCCTTGCGATGTTGCCGGCACCGTGGTCAGGTTCGACGTTGCGCGCACGGCGTCGAGCAGGCCGCGCAGCATGGCCTTGCGGTGCGGGCGGAACATGACCGTCAACGGAATGCGTTGCGCCGCATAGCGTGCAGCAAGCTCAAAGCAGCCAAGATGGGGCGTGAGCATGATGAGCCCGTTGCGCTCGGCCAGGGCTTGTTCGATGACGCTCCAGTCCTCGCAGACCACCTGGGCCATGCATGCATCGCTCTGGAACCAGACGCGCGCAAGCTCGCTCATCATCGCGCCGGTTTCTGCGGCGGCCTGCCGTGCAAAGCGGGGCTCACGGAAGCCCGCCTGGGCGGCATTGCGCTGCACGTGGCGGCGATATCCGCCCGGCACGGCATAGATCATGCGGCCGACCGCGCGTCCGATGCCGTGAACCACGGGCAGCGGCAGCGACGAGAACAGCCGCAAGAGCACAGGCAATGCGCGCTGGCTGAACTGGGAGCGGTCAAGCATGGTGAAGCACTCCTGGAGTGGGCAGCCTGACGCATCGCCAAGCGTGGGTCGAGACCTCGGCCAGGTCGGCAAAGGGCCGCGGGTCAATGAACGCCGCTACTGATCGAGCGACCATCCCGGTTCGGCGGCGTTCTTGCCTTCGCGATACGTCCAGCACGCGCCGCACGTGCGGCATGTAAACGTGCTCACCGTGACGGCCGCTGCCTTGGATGGTTTGATGCGCTGGGTATCGGTGATCGTCAGGAAGGCATGGCCTGACGCACCGGCCCGATGGATTTCAATGGCGCGGCAAGCGCGGCAGAGTGTCATGCCAATGTGTCTCTCAAATGACGCAGTGCCGCCGCCGCGAGGGGTGGCAGCTGCGCCCGGGTATCGGATGCGAACATGTTGGTCCACATCGCCTTTGGTTCAGACGCTAAAGGCGGGCGCACCGTACTTCAGCAACAGTTGCTCGATCACGGGCATGTCATCGGTGCGCGGCGTTCTGTCTTCGGTCACGCGCGACGGGCCGCCATACACGGCAGCCACATGCCTGCGCACGGTCAGCACATCGTTGACCGGCGGCTCGACGATGACGGCATCGCCCGGCTCGTGTCGGTAGCTGCCCGCTTTCCAGCCGTCGGGCGTCAGATGCAGTTCTTCCCATTCATCGCTGACAGACATGGGGATTTCCTTCTCGTTGACTTCGTTGGTGGGGCGCCTGCCGGCTGGCGGCGCTCGCGCTCAAATCGTGCGACGGGGCGTCAGCCGTGCAACGGCTGCTCTTCCTGCAGTCCGGGCCGCATGTCTTGCGAGGGCTTCGGTGCCGTGGACGTTGTGGCGCATCGAGACGTTGGCGAGGATGCGCTCCATGCCGTCGCTGTATTCACTGATGAGGTAGGTGGCAAACCAGACGCCTGGTTCTTGCTCAATGGGGTACACGGATACCGTGTAGGGGGAAAGGACTTTGTTCAATGCACTGCCGGGTTTCGGGCGAACGTTCAAGGCACGCGTGGTGCGGCTAGGCGGACCACGTCTTGCCGATGACGTACGCCACGATGGGTGGGGCCAATGCCGGTGTGTCATGCACGCGGGTGCAGACCGTCGGCCATTGGCGGCGAGATGACCGTACCTGCGCATGCGGGCGCCTAGTACATGCGCGCCGGATACGGAGCGGATTCACCGCCGGTCTGGTGGTTGGTGGGCTGCGTCGCCCAGGACGATTCGGGTGTACGCCCGACGGACGGCCAGGGCCACGTCGTCTTGTCTTGCCCGGCCCCCGGCCCGCTCGATTCCAGAAGCGGGAAAAGGTTGCGCATCATAACAGCTTCTGGCAGCCACCGCCTCCAGCCGGTTCAGCCAGGCTAGCCCGGTCCGTAGCGATCGAACGATGCCGTTCCCCGGTGTGCAACGGCCGCGGTGCCTGGGCAACATGCAGCAGCGGCAAAGCGCCCCCATATCCACATTCGTACATCTTTTCGCGTTGAATCTGCGTTTTTTGTTGACAGAGCCGCGCGATAGCGGTACATCTTGCCCTCGCAGGCTTTTCAAGCAGTTACTCCGATGTTCTGGGTTGTCACGCAAGCGGCACCTGTTTCTCTTTGTTCCTTCCTTGATCGTCATGCCTGGTGAGCACGGGCTCATCCAGAACATTTAAGGATATCCAACATGGAAACCGGTATCGTCAAGTGGTTCAACGACTCGAAGGGCTTCGGCTTCATCTCCCCGGATGCGGGCGGCAACGATCTGTTCGCGCACTTCTCCGAAGTTCAGGGCAGCGGCTTCAAGTCGCTTCAAGAAGGGCAGAAAGTGCGCTTCGTGCAAGGCGCAGGCCAGAAAGGCCCGGTGGCGACCAAGATCGAAGTGATCTGATCCGTCGCGCACACCGATAAGAAACCCCGCCACGCGGGGTTTTTTTTCGTCTGCGCACACGGGCGCACTTGCGCGCTTGCGCATGCGGCGCGCCTCTGCACATGCGAACACCATCACGCCGCGATGCACGGATGGGAGTAGAGTGGGACAGCGACCCGGCGCGCCCGGCCACGCCTGCGTCGCACGACAGCATGTTCGCGCGACACGGGTGATCCGCCGGCTTCGGCGGCCCCTCGCGGGTTCGGGCCCCTCGCCGCCCTCCTTGCCAGTTCCACATATCAACGCCCGCCACTGATGCGCCGGCTCGCGATGTCAGCCATGGAGATCCGTGATGCTCGACCTTGTCGCCTTCACCAAACCCGTGCTCGATGAAATTACCGGGCAGGACGTGCAGACCTGGAACACCAGCCCCGGTGTGCTGGCGGCAAACTGGCAGGTGCCTGAACTCGGCAGCCGCATCTGGCGTGTGAGAACGCTCACGATCGCATTCACGCACGATGTCATGAACCGGCTGACGTGCGCCGATCGGCAGGATCTCTGCCAACTCCAGTGCATGCTCGATCGTGTTCTGCGGACGCAGCTCGGCCTGCTTGCCCAGACCGACCACGGAGACCGGACGCTCGTGATCACCGTCGATCAGTTGGGGGTGGATTCATAACGGATTCGCGGCGAAAGCCGTCGACCGGGGACAGAGCACGCGCGTTCATTGCATGGCGCGCAGCCCGTTGCCCGGGCCCGCTCGTGGGTGAATCATCCGGGGAATGTCCGCAGCCAGCGCATCGATCGCGCAACGCGTCTTCAGCGGAAGATAGGGCGTCCTGGGCCATACCGCGTGGACGTCCATCGGCCGCACGCCGCAGCGCTCCCTCACGGTTACGAGCTGGCCCGTGTCCACATAGTGCGTCAGCAGCCAGCACGGCAACTGCACGAGCCCCAGGCCGGCGACGCCGGCACCCGCGATCGCCTGGACATCATCGAGGCTCAACTGCCGTTTGACCGGCAGCTCGCGCTCGACGCCGTCCGCGTCCCGCACGCGCCTCGGTGACACCACACCGTCGCGCAAATACGCAATGCCCACGTGCTGCGCAAAATCATCGAACGCGACGGGCGTACCGTGCCGTGCCAGGTATGACGGCGCGGCGCCGATGCTCAGATCCTGAACGCCGAGGCGTCGTGCCACGAGCGTCGTGCTGCCGGGCAGTTCGCCGATGCGCACGGCGAGATCGATGTGTTCTTCCACCAGGTCCACCGTCCGGTCAGGCACGGTTTTGGCCTGGTGATGCTGTACGGCGCCATCGGCGCTGCCGCGCTGGCACTGCTCAGCGCCGTGGTGTTCGGCCCTGGCACCGGTACACGTTGCAGCGAATCCGGGCTCGACGAAGGCCTACGTCCGCCGACGCTGTAGCCGTGAACGCGGATTCACGCACCTCGGCGCGCCGGAATGGGAATACGCGTCCCCGTTGCTGCCGGCCTCTGGGCGACAGGGGGTGGGCAACCGGAACGGGTCGGAGTCGCCATCGCGTTTCCATTGGACAATCGCTACGGGTGCGCTGAAACCCTGCAGGTGGACGGTGGCGGACGTTTTACCTGAAGGCACGGAAGACTTGAAAAACGCCCTCCCCCTCCCCATCTACCGCCGCAGTGTGTATTGACGCGGGGCCGGCCGCCCCCGCAGCCGCCCTCCAGCGGCGCGCACGCAGCCGGCCCGGTTCCGGTCTCACATTGAGCCTGCCGGTATGACGGTGACAAACAACCTGCCTTTATGGAGTTGCGCCACCTTCCTCTTCCTCGGCATGGGGTGGCTTTTCTATCGCGCCACGGCGGACACCCTCCGCCAGATTCGCACTCGCGCGGTGACATGGCGGCAAAGCACGCCTTTTGCCGTGTCGATGGCTGTGGCCGGCGCGGCATGCCTGTCGTTCCTGGCGTGGGCAGTGACGGGCGGCCAAACGGGCGCCGGCGTGAGAGCGCTGCTCCTGGCTGCTGCCGCGCTGTTGCTGGCGTCCCTGGTGTGCCCGTTGCGCGAGCCGTGACGTGGCTTCGTTGGGTACAGCGCCCTGCTCTGCCGAGAGACCGTCAAGCCGGGCACCGTGCCGCGCCGTCCAGTTCAGCGCGGAGTGGGCCCAGATGTCGGACTGGATCGAGGCACGGTGGTAGGACCACGGCGCTCGCAGCGCGCGCCGACATGAGCCGCGTGCGCCAGCGCCCAAGAAGACCGATCCAGCCATGCAGGAACGGTGCCCAGACCGCGCTGTGAGAGTTCAGCCCTGCCCAGCCCCCAACCTGAAGACGCTCACAGCACGCCGGAGGTTGCCAGACTGTTCCTGCATCGCCTGTGCGGCTGCAGCGGACTCCTCGACCAGCGCAGCATTCTGCTGTGTCACCTGATCGATCTGGCTGATGGCCTGGCTCACTTGCGCCAGGTTTCTGCTTTGCTCGTCGGACGCCGCCGCGATCTCGGCAATGATGCTCGATACCCCTTCGATCGCGGTGCTGACGCGAGTCATCGCTGCGTTCACGCCAGCGGCCTGCTCTGCGCTGAGCTGAACCTTGCCCGTCGATGCCTCGATCAACGCCTTGACCTCCTTCGCGGCGCCAGATGCCCGCTGCGCGAGCGACCGGACTTCGCCGGCCACCACTGCAAACCCCCTGCCCTGTTCGCCTGCGCGCGCCGCCTCCACGGCTGCGTTGAGTGCGAGGATGTTCGTCTGGAATGCAATGCCCTCAATCATTCCGGTGATCTCGGCAATCTTCTTTGAGGCCGCGTTCACCTCTTCGACCGTCTTCACCATCGCGGCCACTTCGGCGCGCCCGGTTTCCGTCATGCCTCTTGCGCTGGCCGCGAGCGACGTCGCTTCACGCGCGTTGTCGGCATTCCGCTTGACGGCTTCGGTGAGTTCCGTCGTGCTGGCGGCGGTCTCTTCGATCGAAGCCGCCTGTTCCTCAGTGCGCGTGGACAGATCCATATTGCCCGCCGCAATCTGGCCAGCCGCCCCTGCAACCGACTCGCTGGCCACGCGGATACTCCCGACCGTGCCGACCAGCTGTGCCGTCATGTCTGCCAAGGCCTGGAGCAGCCTGCCGGTTTCATCCGTCGACTTGGCTGCGACCACAGTCGAGAGATCGCCTTCTGCCACCCGGCTGGCGATGCCCACCGCCGCATGCAACGGCCGCGTGATGCTGAGCGTCAGGAAATACGCAAAGGCGATGCCCATCGTCAGGATCAACCCTTCCAGCACCATCAGCAGGGTCCGGCTCCTTGCCGAGTCAGCGTCGATCTTCTTCGCGGCATCGTCGATGGTGCGCCGCTGCACCTCGACAAGCTGGCGCATGGTGTCTTGATACGCGTTGGCGCCCGGCACGAAGACCTGGTCGAGAATGCGCTGCGCCTCTTCGGCGTCGCCCCCGGCCTTGGCCTTGTTGATCGAATCACGGGCGCTCAGGTAGACCTTTCGCAGTTCACCGATCCGGGCAAAGAGCCTTTTCTCTTCGTCGCTGGACAGCAGGGCTTCCACCTTCTTCTGGTACTCCCCCGAGCTCTTTGACGAGGCAGCCACCTCCACCGCGAAATATGGTCCCAATGCGGGGTCGGAGCTCTTTGCAATGGCGATGGTGCGACGGATTCCGGCGGCCAGATTGGCATACCAGTCGCCCATCAGGCGTTCCTTGAGCAGCGGCTCATTCATCATCTCGCGCGTTGCCGTGGAGGCACTGTCGAGACGCCAGATCGCGATGGCCGTGATGACGATGGAGAATGCAAGGACGACGGCAAAGCCCAGGGCGAGGCGCTTGCCGATTCTCATGTTGCTGATGAATTGCATGTCTTCCGTTCCATTTGGCCACACCTGGCCGGTGGGGGTGTACGTCTTGGGGCGATGCTTCGTCGAGCTATTCCAGTCCGGAAGGTCGGTTTGTCGCGGCAGCACAAACCACGCGATGCCCAGAAAAAAAAAGCGAGGACGGCAAACAAGCGCGCACTGCCCTGATGTGCGCCCAAAAACCATCGTCTGGAGCGGGTTTTTGTTCTTCTCGTTTATCGAGCGAAAGCGGAGGAAACACACCCCACTTGCGGGGGGTACGAGCGCTTTGGGCTTCTCTCTTTCAAAGGGGGCGGTCGAGCGCCGCGCGTTCGTCGTTCTCGCGTGCGGGGCGCGGGATCGGCGCGGAGGCACGGTCGCGATGTCGCGATGCTGCATAATTTTGGGCCGCTCTCGAACCGGTCTTACACACCCCCGCTGTCATGCCTTACGTCGTCACCGAATCCTGCATCCAGTGCAAGTACACCGATTGCGTGGCCGTCTGCCCGATGGACTGCTTTCACGCCGGCCCCAACTTTCTGGTGATCGACCCGGACGAGTGCATCGACTGCTCGATCTGCGCGCCGGAATGCCCCGTCGGCGCCATCTATCCGCAGGCCGAGGTGCCGGCCGACCAGCAGGCGTTCATCGCATTGAATGCCGAACTGTCGCAACGCGCCGATTGGCCGCGCCTGACGAAGGTGCAGGCCCCCTTGCCCGGCCACGCCCATTGGGCGCAGATCAAGGACAAGCGCGACGCGCTCGTCATCGACCCCGAACATGTTCAACGCTGATCCTGCACGAGAACCACTTCATGACTGAACGCATCCTGCTCACCATCGAGGCCGGCGTGGCGGAAGTCCGCCTGAATCGGCCGGAGAAGATGAACGCCATCGATCCGGCCATGTTCGAGGCGCTGGTCGCCACGGGGCAGCGCCTGCTGAACGCGCGGGACGTGCGCGCCGTGGTGCTGTCCGGCGAAGGGCGTGCATTTTGCGCAGGCCTCGACATGGGCAGCATGGCGAGCCTCGGCAGCGGCGACGCCGGTGTCAGCAGCGATGGCCGCCTCGCCAGACGCACACACGGCGCGGCCAATCTGCCGCAGTACGCCTGCACCGTGTGGCGCGACCTGCCGGTGCCCGTGCTGGCCGCGGTCCATGGTGTCGCGTATGGAGGCGGGCTGCAGATCGCGCTGGGTGCCGACGTGCGCTACGTGGCGGCCGACACGCGGCTGTCCATCATGGAGATCAAATGGGGCCTGGTGCCCGACATGGGCGGCATGGCACTCACGCGCGGCCTGGTACGGCCCGACCGCCTGCGCGAGCTGATCTACAGCGGCCGCATCGTCAACGGCGAAGAAGCATGCGCGCTGGGCCTGGCGACGCACGTCGTGGACGATCCGCGTGCTGCCGCGCTGGCGGCCGCACGGGAGATTGCGCAGAAGAGCCCCGACGCCATCCGCGCTGCCAAGCGCCTCATGCGCGTGGCCGAAGACGGCGACACGGCTGCCATCCTGTTGGCGGAATCGGCGGAACAGGATCGGCTGATCGGGGGCGCGAACCAGCGCGAAGCCGTGCGAGCGGGCATGGAGCAGCGCGCACCGGTCTTCCAACCGGCCGCGGTGCCCGAAGGCCAATAAACGGGGCTGAAGCGCTCAGGCGGCGGCGTGCTTGCCGCCCAACGCCGCCCGCATCGCACGCGAGCGGCTGACCACCTCGTCGCGCAACGGCGCACGCCAACCCATCGCAAACGCCGTCTCGGCCACCAGGAACAGCGGGCCGATCACCAGGCCGGCCAGGTCGTCGACGAATGCCGGCTTGCGCCCCTCGTAGTAGTGGCCGACAAACTGGATGATCCAGCCGATCACGAACAGGCCGATACCCACCGACAGCCACGCCGCTGTCGAATGCGCCGCCACGTGGCCGCCCACCCAGACACACGCGCCGATCAGCACGAACATGACCACGCCAAACGCCGCATCCAGGCGCAGATAGAACACCGTCACGAGCGCCAGCAGGATGAGCGCCGGCGTCACGGCCACGCCCGCCCATTCGGCAAAAGCCGGGCGCGAGAGCAACACCGCCACCGCGAGCACGATCGCCGGAATGCCAACGAAGTGGGTGGCGATATTGCGGCTGTCCTGGTGATACGCCGCGTAGTTGGAAAGATGGTCGGACAGGCTGCGCATGATGGTCTCCGTTTTGTGCGTTTGCAGCATGGACGCCGCAATTGCGCCCTCGTTATGATCGTTTCATCTTAGTCAGCGGAGGCGGCGGCACTCTGTCACGTAGCCGACAAATCCGCGTTCCTGAAACGCCCCTCTAATGCTGGCCCGCATGGACCGCTCCGCCGCGCCCTGCGCCCCCTCCACCCCGGATGCCGCCTCGTACCGTGAACGCCTGCAGGCGAGCAGCTGGTTTGGCGGACTCGGCGCGCCGGCACAGGACGCGCTGCTGCGTGTGGCGACCGTGCGGCGCCTGGCCGCCGGCACCCCGCTCTTCCGGCGCGGCGACCCGCCCGACGGCCTGTACTGCGTGGTGGAAGGCACCATCCACATCGGCGCGACGAGCCCGGATGGCCGCGAAGCGCTGCTGGCGGTGCTGGAACCCGTCAACTGGTTTGGCGAGATCGGCGTGTTCGACCGCCAGCCGCGCACGCACGACGCCCGGGCCGACGCCAACACGACGTTGCTCCACATGCCGCAGGCCCCGCTGACGGCGCTGCTGGACAGCATGCCTGCGCTGCTGCAGGCATTCGCGCTACTGCTGACCCACAAGCTGCGCCTGACCTTCACCGTGCTCGAGGAGACCGCCCTGCTCCCGGCACCCGTCCGCGTGGCCCGCCGCCTGCTGCTGATGGCCGAGGGCTACGGCGACCTGCGCCTGGGCACGCGCCGCGTGCTGCATGTGCCACAGGAGCAACTGGCGCAACTGCTGGCGCTGTCACGCCAGACGGTCAACCAGGTCCTGAAGGATTTCCAGGCGCGGGGCCTCATCCACGTCGCCTATGGCGGCATCGAACTGCTCGATCCGGCCGGCCTGCGCGCGCTGTCCTACGAATGGGCGAGGGGCTGAAATTTCGCCCAATGCCCCTACATGCGGTGGGATAGGACCCCTCCTATAATGTGTTCCCACTCGCACATCGCCGTTCTGCATGGTGCGGAATCGGCGATGCGAGCCTTTCTCGAAGAGAACCATCATGCCCCGCCAGACCCCCATCGAGCGCTATCGCAACATCGGCATCTCGGCGCACATCGACGCCGGCAAAACCACCACCACCGAGCGCATCCTGTTCTACACGGGGGTCAACCACAAGATAGGCGAGGTGCATGACGGCGCCGCCACCATGGACTGGATGGAGCAGGAGCAGGAGCGCGGCATCACGATCACGTCGGCGGCCACGCACTGCATGTGGCGCGGCATGGCCGGCAACTACCCCGAACACCGCATCAACATCATCGACACCCCGGGCCACGTCGACTTCACCATCGAGGTGGAGCGTTCCATGCGCGTGCTCGACGGCGCCTGCATGGTCTACGACTCAGTGGGCGGGGTGCAGCCGCAGTCCGAAACCGTCTGGCGCCAGGCCAACAAGTACAAGGTGCCGCGCATCGCGTTCGTCAACAAGATGGACCGCATCGGTGCAGATTTCTTCCGCGTCGAGCGGCAGATGCGCGAGCGCCTGAAAGGCAACCCCGTGCCCATCCAGATTCCCGTGGGGGCGGAAGACGGTTTCCGCGGCGTGGTCGACCTCGTGAAGATGAAGGAGATCCTGTGGGACGACGCCTCGCAGGGGGTGAAGTTCGAGTACACCGACATCGACCCGGCACTGCTGCCCGTTGCGCAGGAATGGCGCGAAAAAATGGTCGAGGCCGCCGCCGAGGCCGATGAAGAGCTGCTGAACAAATACCTGGGCGGCGAAGAGCTCACCGAAGAAGAGATCAAGCGTGCGCTGCGCAAGCGCACCATCGCCGGCGAAATCCAGCCGATGCTGTGCGGCTCCGCGTTCAAGAACAAGGGCGTGCAGGCCATGCTCGACGCGGTGGTCGACTACCTGCCCTCGCCGGTGGACATTCCCGCCATCAAGGGCCACGGCGAGAAGGATGAAGAGCTTGAGCGCCATGCCAGCGACAACGAGCCGTTCTCCGCGCTGGCCTTCAAGATCATGACCGACCCGTTCGTCGGCCAGTTGGCGTTCTTCCGCGTCTATTCGGGCAAGATCAACTCGGGGGACACGGTCTACAACTCCGTCAAGCAGAAGAAGGAGCGCCTCGGTCGCATCCTGCAGATGCACGCCAACCAGCGCGAAGAGATCAAGGAAGTGCTGGCCGGCGACATCGCCGCCGCCGTCGGCCTGAAGGACGTGACCACCGGAGAAACCCTCTGCGATCCCGAGCACATCATCGTGCTCGAACGCATGGAATTCCCCGAGCCCGTCATCAGCCAGGCCGTGGAGCCCAAGACCAAGGGCGACCAGGAAAAGATGAGCCTGGCGCTGAACCGCCTGGCGCAGGAAGACCCGTCGTTCCGCGTGAAGACCGATGAGGAATCCGGCCAGACCATCATCTCGGGCATGGGCGAGCTGCACCTCGAAATCCTGGTCGACCGCATGAAGCGCGAGTTTGGCGTGGAGGCTACCGTCGGCAAGCCGCAGGTGGCGTACCGCGAGACCATCACCAAGACGGCGGAGGACGTCGAAGGCAAGTTCGTCAAGCAGTCGGGCGGGCGCGGCCAGTACGGCCACGCGGTCATCACGCTGGAGCCGAACCCGGGCAAGGGCTACGAGTTCGTCGACGAGATCAAGGGCGGCGTGATTCCGCGCGAGTTCATCCCGGCCGTGGACAAGGGCATTCGCGACACGCTCAACACCGGCGTGCTGGCCGGCTACCCGGTGGTGGACGTGAAGGTGCGCCTGACCTTCGGCTCGTACCACGACGTCGATTCGAACGAAAACGCGTTCCGCATGGCCGGCTCCATGGCGTTCAAGGAAGCGATGCGCAAGGCGGGCCCGGTGCTGCTGGAGCCGATGATGGCCGTGGAAGTGGAAACGCCCGAAGACTACATGGGCAACGTCATCGGCGATCTGTCGTCGCGTCGCGGCATGGTGCAGGGCACGGAAGACATTCCGGGCGGCGGCGGCAAGGTCGTCCACGCCGAGGTGCCGCTGGCGGAGATGTTCGGCTACTCGACGAACCTGCGCTCGCTCTCGCAAGGCCGCGCGACCTACACGATGGAGTTCAAGCACTACGCCGAGGCGCCGCGCAATGTGTCCGAAGCGGTGATGGCGGCCAAGAAGGTGTAACACCTCACGTCTGCGCCATCCGAAAAGAAACGGCCACCTTCGGGTGGCCGTTTTCCTTGCGCGCTTTCATTGCGGCGTGTCAGCGCACCCAGGTGAGCCACGCGTACACCGCGCCGGCCGCCACCGCCAGGAACGGCATCGAATACGCGTGGAACAACCACCACGCGCGCCGCTCGCCCAGCATGCGCAGGGCAATCACGTTTGCCAGCGACCCGATCAGCGTGCCGAAGCCGCCCACGCTCACGGCAAACGCGATGATCGGCCAGTCGTGCGAATACTCGGCCAGCAGGATCGCCGCCGGCACGTTGCTGATGAGTTGCGACACGCCGATGCCGGCCCAGTACAGGTGCATCGGGTTGCCGAGTGCCAGCGCATCGAGGCCCTGCCGCACCACGCCGAGTTGCGCCACCAGCCGCAGGTCGATGAACATCAGCACGAACACCAGGAGCAGCCCCCAGTCCACGCGGGCCAGCACATAGCGCGCGCCGAGCAGATACAGCACCACGAGCCCGGCCAGCGCCACAACCGGGTAGCCGAGATCGGTCAAGACCAGAAACGGCACGTACAGCACGAGTGCGGGCAGCAGCAGGCGCCTGTGCACATCGACGTCGCCGGCCCCGGCGTGCAGACGGATCGTGTGCGGGGCAAACGCCAGCCACGTGGCCGCGAGCAGCAGCACCGTAAGCAACGCCACCATGGGCGCCATTTGCCAGACGAAGGCGCCAAATGACAAGCCCGACTGGTGCCACAGGAACAGGTTCTGCGGATTGCCGATCGGCGTGAGGGCCGAGCCGGCGTTGACGGCCAGCGCCTCGAAAATCACCAGCCGCGTCACCGGCAGCGTCGCCACTTGCCGCAACCCGACGGTGAGCGGCACGATCACGAACAACGCCACGTCGTTGGTCAGCACCGTCGACAGCACGGCGGATGCGCCGACCAGACTGAGCGCCAGCACCCGCTCGCTGCTGGCCACATCGACGAGACGCCGGCCGAGCAGTTGCAGCATGCCGCTGGCTTCCACGGCCTTGGTCAGGATGAGCAGCCCGCCCAGGGCGGCGATGGTGTGCCAGTCGACCAGCGCCGGATACTCGACAATGCGGCGCGGCGCGGCGAGCGTCAGCACGCCGCAGATGGCCAGCAGCCACCAGAAGAAAACGTCTTGCTTGAGGGTATGCCAGAACGGCGGATGGTGTGACGCGGTAGGCGTGCGGAAGGAATCGCCGTGCATGCAGTAGGAAGAAAACGTTGGCGCAACAGGACACAAGCCGCCGGGCGCGGCTTGCCGCACCGATTCTACGTGCGCTCGCCTAGGGCGCTCAAGCG
Organism: Ralstonia mannitolilytica; assembly: GCF_000954135.1. Taxonomy (NCBI): domain Bacteria; kingdom Pseudomonadati; phylum Pseudomonadota; class Betaproteobacteria; order Burkholderiales; family Burkholderiaceae; genus Ralstonia; species Ralstonia mannitolilytica. Next base: position 104,003 of record NZ_CP010800.1, read on the forward strand.
CACGGGGCCGGCGTACATGCGCGCCGGCCCCGTGCTGGGGAGCGGGCTTACGATTCGCGCGAGCCCGAACCCGATCCCGGACGGTCCGAACTGCCCGACGCCCCGCCGGCACCCGGCCGGTCGGAAGTGGACGTAGTCATGCGCGAGCGGTCTTCCATGCTGCCCGCATGCGGCGCGCCCTGCTGGCCGGCCTGACTGTGCGAGGCACCCGGATGATAGGCCGACTGCGGATGGCGCTCCGGCCCGCGATACTGCCCCGCGAGGCCATGCCCACCGCCGGTGCCGCCCATCGAGCCATGCTCGGAGCGATCCTGGCCGGCATCGCCCGCGCCGCTGCCTTGCAGCGGCTGGGTCGGGTGGCTGGCGATCACGCGTTCGATCTCAGCCACGGCCTCGCGCGGCGCCAGAACGACTTCCAGCCCCAGCGCGCCCGCCACGGCCATCAGCGTCGACAGGCGGGGATCGGCACGGCCGGATTCCGCGCGCAGATACGCTTCGCGGGAGATACCGGCCATCTTGGCGACATCTTCCTGTTTGAGCTTGCGCGACTTGCGCAGACTGTGCAACTGCTTGAAGGGCTGTTCCATCTGTTCGCTCCTGCACCTGAGATGGGAAACACCGCCGGGTTGGACCCCCGAACGATGGGCTGAAAAAAATATGCGGGCCGGGTGGGTCACCTTTGTCCGCGGTCTACAGCATGGCAGCAGCGGCAATGTTGCGTATGCACGCCGTTGCACACGTTTCCGGTGGCAGCCTCCGTGATGTGTTTTCTACAGAGTAGACGTAATTTCGACTGCACCCAACATCGACGCGTGATGAAAGCGCATCTCGCCGCCCGTGCTTATGGTGACAAGGCGCCGGGAGTGTCGGTTCCCCGGAAGATGCTGCGGACTGCGCTTGGCCTGCCGCTTTTGTGACGTTTCCAGCGCAAATCCTTGCACCTACACCGCAATTCGTCGATCCGCGCTTGCCCTATCCGCCAATTGGAGGGGCGGGGCGATAGATGACCGCCTGCGCCGCCTGCGTCACGGCCGGAGGGCTGCGCGCGTCTTCCGTCACGCAATTGCCGTGCCGGAGGTGACGCTGCGGCCAGTTGGAATGGAACCCGGCGGCCGACGAGGTGCCGGCTCAGTGGAAATCGCGGCTGGAGGTGGCCAAGCGCCCGAGAAGTGGGGTCAGATCCACAAGATGCTGGGCGACGAGATGCCGGGTCTCGCGCTCGCATTGCCATTTGCCGTACACCCCGAGCAGCTGGGCATGCAGCACTTCGCGGCGCTGCCGCTCGATCAGGTGTGGCCAGAGGATGACGTTGATGGCGCCGGTTTCGTCCTCGATGGAGACGAAGATCGTGCCGTTGGCGGTGCCCGGCCGCTGGCGCACGGTGACGAGGCCGCAGGCGCGCGCGAGCTGCCCGTTGCGGTAACCGGCCAGCGTGGCGGCGGTGGCAAAGCGCATGCGCGTCAACCGCTCGCGCAGCAGGCTCAGGGGATGGCTTTGCAAAGACAAGCCCAGGCTGCCGTAATCGGCCATCACCTCCTCCCCAATGGGCGGCGCGGGCAGCACGAGCGGCGCCTCCACGGGGCGGGCCTGGCGCAGCAGCGCGTGATCGCGGCCGGGCTCTTGCAGCGCGAGCGTCTGCCACAGCGCCTGGCGGCGATGCCCGGCCAGCGGCTTGAGCGCGTTCGCCGCAGCCAGCACGTTCAGGTCGTGGCGATCCAGCGCCGCACGGTGGGCCAGATCCTCCACGCTGGTGAATGGGGCCTGGGCGCGCGCGGCTTCGATACGTTCGGCGGCCGGCTTGCGCATGCCGCGGATGCGGTTCAAGCCCAGGCGGATGTCGGGCTGCCCGCTGCCATCGCCATCGGCGCGGGGGTGCAAGGTGCTGTCCCACACGCTGGCCGTGACGTCCACCGGCAGTACGCGCACATGGCTGCGGCGCGCTGCCTGCACCAGTTGCGACGGCGAATAGAACCCCATCGGCTGGCTGTTGAGCAGCGCGGCAAAGAACGCCGCCGGCTCGTGGCACTTCAGATAGCTGCTGAGGTAAGCCAGCTTGGCGAAACCCGCCGCATGGCTTTCAGGAAAGCCGTATTCGGCAAAGCCCTCCATCTGATCGCACAGCGATTTGACGAACGCGCGGTCATAGCCCTTCTCTTCCACCATCACCCTGAGCAGCCGCTCCTGATGTTGCGTGAGATTGCCCTTGCGCTTCCAGGCCGCCATGTCGCGGCGCAGGCGATCGGCCTCATCGGGGGTGAAATCGGCGGCGTCGATGGCGATCTGCATGACCTGTTCCTGGAAGATCGGCACCCCGAGGGTGCGCTTGAGCACCCCCTCCACCTCCTTGCCCGGGTACGTCACGCAGTCGGTCTGCCCGTTGCGCATGGCTTCGCGCCGTTGCAGGTACGGATGCACCATGCCGCCCTGGATCGGCCCCGGGCGCACGATGGCCACCTGGATCACCAGGTCGTAGTACGTCTGCGGGCGCAAGCGCGGCAGCATCGACTGCTGCGCGCGCGACTCGATCTGGAACACGCCGATGGTGTCGGCGCGGCAGATCATCTCGTAGGTTTTTTTGTCCTCATCGCGGATGTTCTGCATGGCGAGCTTGCCCGTTGCGCCATAACGCTCGCGCCTGCCCGGCAGCGCATCGAGCATGTCGAGCGTGCGGCGGATGGCGGTCAGCATGCCCAGCGCCAGCACATCCACCTTCAGCAGGCGCAGCGATTCAAGGTCGTTTTTGTCCCACTGGATGACGCGGCGGTTTTCCATGGCCGCGTTCTCGATCGGCACCAGGCGCGAAAGCTTGCCCTGCGCAATCACGAATCCGCCCACGTGCTGCGACAGGTGCCGCGGAAACCCGTACAGCTGGCTCACAAGCTCGGCCCAGCGCTGCACCAGCGGCGATTCCGGATCCAACCCCTGCTGCCCCGCCCGCTGGGCGAATTCCTTGCGGCTGTCCCACCACGCCTGCCCCTTGGCCACCTGCTCGATGATGCCCAGATCGATGCCGAGCGCCCGGCCCACGTCGCGCAACGCACTGCGCGTGCGGTACGTGATGAGCGCGGCCGCCAGCGCGGTGCGCGTCACGCCGTATTTTTCGTAGATGTACTGGATGACTTCTTCGCGGCGCTGGTGTTCGAAGTCGACGTCGATGTCGGGCGGTTCGTTGCGTGCACGTGAGAGAAAACGCGCAAACAGCGTGTTGCCGCTTTCCGGGTTGACCTCGGTAATGCCCAAGCAGTAGCACACCGCCGAGTTGGCCGCCGAGCCGCGTCCCTGGCAAAGAATGCCCTGGCTGCGGGCAAACTTCACCACGTCATAGACAGTGAGGAAGAACGGCTCGTAGCGCAGCTCCGAAATCAGCCCGAGCTCTTCCTCGATCTGTTCGCGCACCTTGCCCGGAATGCCCTTCGGATAACGCGAGACGGCGCCCGCCTCCACTTCGGCCCGCAGGTATTGCGCCGGCGTCATGCCTTCTGGCACGACCTCGCTGGGGTATTCGTATTCGATTTCGTCGAGGGCGAACGTGCACAGACGCGCCAGCTCCACTGAACGCTGCAACGCCCGCTCGCCGCGTTCGTCCCGATAGAAAAAGCCGAGCTGCATGCGCGTGCGCATGGCTTGCTCGGCACTGGGCGCGAGCTCGAGCCCGCATTCGGCCAGCGGCTTGGACAGGCGGATGGCGGTCAGCACGTCATGCAGCGGCTTGCGCCGGCGCGTGTGCATCTGCACGCCGCCGGTGGCCACCATCGGCACGTCGGTCTGCTCCGACACCGCAGCCACCGTGCCGCGATGGCGGTCGTCGGCGTGGCGCAGCGGCATCTCCAGCGCAAGCGACAGCCGGTCGCCGAACACGCGCTGGCACCACAGCGTCTGGGCCAGCAGGTGCTGCGGGTCGGGGTCGTAGTCAGGCAGCAGGATGGCCAGGCAATGCGGTACGCCGCGCAAGTGGGCCAGGTCGCCCTTCGGTGCGGCCAGGTCGTCGGCATACAGGCGGTATTCGCCTTTGGGCGCAGCCAGCCGGGCCTGCGTAATGACTTCGCACAGGTTGCCGTAGCCTTCGATGTCCTGCGCCAGCAGCACCAGCCGCAGCCAGGGTTGGCCTTGCGCATCACGCACGGTGAACCGGCTGCCGATGATGAGCTTGAACCCGCGCTCCTTGGCTTCCATGTGCGCGCGCACCGTGCCGGCCACGGAGCATTCGTCCGTCAGCGCAAGCGCCTGGTAGCCGAACTCCTGGGCCCGCTCCACCAGTTCCTGCGGGTGCGAGGCGCCGGTCAGGAACGTGAAGTTGCTGATGCAATGCAGCTCTGCATAGTCGGGCAGGCCGATGGGAACAGACGAGGAAGCAGCCATGGCAAACCTAGCCGAACAGGCCGTGCAGATACCAGCGGGCGTCCTCCTCGCTGGTCTGGGCGGCAGAAACACGTTCGCGGTAGAGCCAATACCGCACGCCGCCCTCCCCTTCGGCGATGAAGTAATCACGCTTGATGAGGCCGTCGTCCCACCAGCCGGATTCAATGCGCTCGGGCATCGATACCAGCCGCAGCCGTCCGCGGTAATACGGATAGTGCTTGCGCGTGAGCAGCGGGATCGGCGTCTGCAGCAACCACAGCGGCCGCTCGGGCTGCTGGGCATGCCATTGCGCCAGCGCCTGGCGCGCGGCGGCACGGCTCTGCGCGGTGGTGGCGGCGTTCACCTCGACCCAGTGGTTGGCGCGCTCGGGACGGTGGTCGGCACACGGCTGCGGGTGGCGGACGTTGCCAGCGCCCAACCGCGCGATGAGCGTGTCGATCAGGCGAGCGGCGTCTTCGGCGCGCCCGCCCGGCTCGGGAAACAGCGATGCCGTGGGCGCTGCGAGCGGTGTGGCGTCGATCACCGTCAGACGCAGCTCGACCACCGGGGCGATCAGCGTCAGCCGGTGCACGCGCTCGTGCAGAACGCGCGACAGGTGCGCCAGCGTGCGAACCGGCTGTGCCAGCGCGATCTCGATGGGCGTGGAGGCGTCGGCATCCGCGCTGTCCCGGCCGCGCCGGCGTTCGTGTTCCAGCGTCAGGCGATATGTCTTGGCGCCCAGCTGATGCGCCGACAGCCAGCCGACCAGTTGCAGCAACAGTTGCTCAGAAGCCGCCAGCACGCCTTCCGCACTGTCGATGCGGCCCGGCAGTTCCAGCGGCACGTCAAAGCGCAGCGGTGCGGCAAACCACGTGAAACTCTCGTGTCCGGTGCCGTATGCGGCATCGAGCGCGTCGACCAGCCGCGGCCCGCAACGGCGGCGCAGGCCGCTGCGCGGCAAATCGCGCAAATCGGCCAACGTGCGGCAGCCGAGCCCCTCGAGCCAATCAGGCCGCGTCAGGCGCGCCACCGCATCGACCGACAATCGATCCAGCAGTGCAGACATGCGTTCCAGCCGCACCGCCCGCCGCGCCCAGCCCGAACGCATGGCCATGCGGCGACGCCCGCGCACCGACGCGGGACGCGTGCTGGCAAGCCACGCCGCGCCGCGCGCCGTGGGGCCGGTGCCCAGCTGCGGCATCGCGCCCAGCCGGAACGCGCAATACTTCACCGCCCGGCACAACGCCCGATGGCCGCCAAACAGCCGCAAGCTGGCCTCCACCTCCAGCAGCACCGTGGATTCGTCCGCCACATCCAGCGTGACATGCGGAGTGAAAGCCAGCAGCGCCAGCGCCAGCGATTGCAGCAGCCGTGCCTCGGCCGCCAGATCGCGCTCCAGCTGCACCGCGTGCGGCACCAGCGCCTGCGCGCCAGCCCGGCGCAATCCGGGCCGAATGCCCTCGCGCATCGCCAGGCGGTTGGCCGACACCACGCGCTCCTGCTCCAGCACCATCACGGGCAAGGGCAACGCAGCCGGGTCAGACCACCGGGGCCGAAGTGCGTCGAGCGGCAGACGGGGCAGATGCACCGCGATCCAGAACGGCATGATCGGAGGTGTCCTGATCAGAAGCGTCCGACAAGGCATCGAACGCGGCGGAAGACGATGGAGACGACAGTGCGGCCAGCAACGCGGCCGTGGCCGGATCCATGGTGAACGTTTCGGCAGGCAGCGCAGGCACAGGGCGCACGGAAGCGCGGCCGGCACGCAGCGGATCGGCCAGCGGCAGCAGCAGCGGCGTCTCACGCACCGGCCCGCGTCGCTTGTGAAAATGGACCGCCAGGGCATCGCCGCCCGCAGGTTCCAGCCCCAGCCGCAGCACTGCCGGCGACGACTCGCGCAACGCCTGCACGGGCCGGAATACCCAGATGGCACTCTCGCCCGCCTGGGCCAGCACCTGCAGCCGGCGCAGCGCCCCGGGACGCACCTGGTTCAGCCAGATCAGCACGCCTCCAAACGCCTGGCTGCGCACGATCTGTTCCGTGGCCCACAGCAGGTCGGCAGGCTTGTCGGCACGCACCCAGACGATCTGTTCGGGAGAGAAACCCCACCCCACCAGCCGCACCGCGTTGGGCAGATACGGCGGTCCGACCAGGGCGATGCGGCCTGCCCCGCTGCATAACGTAGACAAGGCCGGGCGCAGCAATCGGCATTCACCGATACCGGGTTGCGGGCACAGCAGCTCTGTCATGCCGCCAAGCGGCCAGCCGCCACCGGGCAGCTCGGCATTGAGCGCGTCATAACCGGTGGCCAGCACGCGACCGCCGCCCCGAGCGAGGCTGCCCGCGCGCCACAGGGCCGGGTGCAGCGTCTCGGGTGCCGGGATGGCCCGGCCATTCGATGCGGGCCGGCGTGGCCCGCACGTCACGGGCCCCATCGCGGGCGGACGTTCTGCCACGGCTTCGGCAAAGGAAAGAGACGGGGAGGACGCAAACATGGCGGACGGCAAGGCGAATCGCTTAAATACTGTATGGATAGGTGGGGTATCCACTTAGCTCCACCAGCCCAGGATAACTGGATGGATATACAGTATTCGTATGCTACACCGTCTCGGTCCGGTTCACTACATCCGCATACGTCACAGGGCCGGTAACGACCGCTTGGATATACAGAAGCACAACTTTTTCCCGCCGCCGACCGATTCCTCCAGGCCACCGCCGCCGCCCCATCGGCGTCTGCCGATTGATAACCCCAGAACATCAATCGTTTCCAAAATTGCACTTATCGTCTGCGGCCTTCCCGGCGAACATTGCCAACGCCCAGCCCTGCCTTGCTGGCTCACCATCGATACGACCCGCACGACGCCACCATGAAACACCTGCTTCTGAAGCTCTGCGCAACCGCGCTCCTCGCCACCTCGGCCGCGACGGCAAACGTGCAGGCCGCCGATCTGCACGTCATGACCTCCGGCGGCTTCACCGCCGCCTACAAGCTGCTGGGCCGAAGTTTGCCTCCCAGACCGGCAACACGCTGCACACCGAACTCGGCCCGTCGATGGGCAAATCGCCCGAAGCCATTCCGAACCGGCTCGCGCGCGGCGAGCCCGCCGACGCCGTCATCATGGTGGGCTACGCGCTTGACGAGCTGATCAAGCAAGGCAAGGTCATCCCGGATTCGCGCGTGGAACTGGCCGACTCGCGCATCGGCATGGTCGTGCGCGAAGGCGCGGCAAAGCCCGACATCAGCTCACCCGAGGCCCTGCGGCAAGCGCTGCTGCACGCCAAGTCGATCGCCTATTCGGACAGCGCCAGCGGCGTCTATATCGAGCGCGAGCTGTTCAGGAAGCTCGGCATTGAAGCGCAGGTCAAAACGAAGGCCAAGATGATTCCGCGCATTCCGGTGGCCTCGGTGGTAGCCAGCGGCGACTACGAAATCGGCTTTCAGCAGGTGAGCGAACTGCTGCCCGTGCAGGGGGTGAGCTTCGTCGGGAAGATTCCGGAGCCGCTGCAGTCCGTCACGCGCTTTGCCGCCGGCATCCCGGTGGGCGCGCAGCATCCGAAGGAAGCCAAGGCGCTGCTCGACTATCTCGCCTCGCCCGCTGTGCAGGCGGAGGTGAAATCGACGGGGCTCGATTCCGTGCCCGCGCATTGAGAAGGCCCACCCTCGCCGGCCGGGCGATCTTGCTACGCGTCGCGTCTCGCGGCGGTACTGCGCCGGGCTTCGACGATGGTGCGGTAGAACGCTTGCGCCGCCGGTGTGAGCGGGCGCCCGCGGCGCTTGATGATGCCCACGCGCCGCTGCACGGCCGGCTCGACAAGCGGGACGCTCGTGAGGATGGGATGATCGCGCCCGGGCATGGCCATCGACGGTACCGCGGCAACGCCGAGCCCCGCTTCCACCAACCCGAGCAAAGTGGTGACGTGCCGCGTCTCGCAAACGCTGGACGCATGCGGCACCACCGCAGAAAGCGCCTGGTCGAGCAACAGGCGGTTGCCGGAGGTCTTGTCGACCGACACGTAGTCGTGCTCGTAGAGTTCGCTCCACGTCACGCGCTTCTTGCGCGCGAGAGGATGATCGCGACGGCATGCCGCCACGAAGCGCTCCTGCAGCAGCAGCTTGAACTCGATCCCCGGCTCCTGGCTGCCCATGAAGCTCACGCCAAAGTCGGCCTCGCCGCTGATGACAGCCCCAAGCACCTCATTCGCACTCGCATCCAGCAGCTTCACCCGGATGCGCGGAAACCGGCGGTGATAGCTCGCAATGAGGCTCGGCAGGAAGTAATAGGCCACCGAAGGCACACACGCGATGGTCACGTGGCCCAGGCGGCTCGATGCCACATCGCGGATCCCCAATAGCGCTGCGTCGAGATCGTCGAGCAGCTGTTCAGCGCTGCGGGCGAACACGCGGCCGACGGTGGTGAGCGTCACGCTGCGTGTGGTGCGCTCGAACAGCGGCACGCCGAGCGCGCTCTCAAGCTTGTCGATCCGGCGGCTCAACGCGGGCTGGGAAATGCTGACGGCCTCCGCCGCCTTGCGAAAGCTCCCCAGCTCGACGACCGCGCGAAACGCCTGTAAGTCCGTCAAGTCAAAGTTGATCCCCACGAGCGTGCTCCGCATTTCAGATGCGGAGCATTTTGCAGCATCCAGCGCACGGCCCGGGCCCGGTAGCGCGGTTGCAGACTGCTCGGCTGGCTGAGGCCCTAGATATGCAGGAGCGCCAGCACCGCCAGGACGCCCCCGACCGCGCCCACGCCATACGAAAGCACCTGCATCCAGCGTCGGCGCGACAGCAGTGTGATGGCGGCCAGCGCAATCGACACCTGGATGGCGACCACCGCCTGCGCCCACCGGTGGTGATGGTGCACGGCACGCTCGCTCGCCTCGTCGGCTTCCCTGGCGAGGCGCTCCTGGTCTTCGGCCTGGCGGCGGATGTCTTCCTTCTCGGTGGCATAGCGCTGCGCCTCGCGCCGGGCGGCGGCCTGGTCAGCCCCCGGCAATTGCGCAGTCAGCTCGGCGATGGCCTGCTTCTGCCCCTTGGCCTGGTAGTAGGCCCATCGGTTGGCGGCTTCGGTCTTGTGGATGGCTGCCTCGTTCTTGGCCAGCAGCGCGGCATTCTGCGTGGCGCCGCCCTGGTAGCCGAAGATGGCGCCGGCCGTTGAGAGAATCGCCGTCATGACGGCAATGCGGCCGGCAAAGCTGTCGGCGTGGCCGGTCTCGGCGGCGTGTTCGAGCACGTGATCGTGCGCCCCATGCACATGGAATCCTTCGGACATGTTGGCTCCCCTTTTTTTCGGTTCTGGCATTGTCATGCGGCCCGTCGGGCGTGCGCGACACAATGCATCGACTCGTGCGCAAAGGCAACGCCCGCGATGCAATTGTCCAACGGATCGGGTGGCCGGGAGCGCCGCGCGGGCCGACCGTCTTCTGCAATACTGCAGTGGCCGTTTTCTGCCTTCAGGACAGCCTCACTTCACCATGCCCCTCACGCCCGCCGCCCAACGCCTCATCGCCCGCCTCGGTCTCGAACCGCACCCGGAAGGTGGCTTCTATCGCGAAACCTATCGCAGTCAGGAGCGCGTCCAGCGAGGCATCCCTGCCGTCGAACGTGCGGCTGCCACCGTCATCCATTACCTGCTGGCCGATGATGCATATTCCGCCTGGCATCGGATCCAGTCGGATGAGGTGTGGTACTTCCATGCGGGTGACTCGCTCAATGTGCATGTGTTGGAAGACGACGGTACGGTGCGCACGCATCGCCTGGGCCATGCGGCCGAGGACGAGGTGGCGGTGTACCACGCGGTGGTGCCGGCGCGCCGCTGGTTTGCCGCCGAGCGGGTACCGGGCGAACACGGCTATGCCCTGGTCAGCTGCACGGTGGCCCCGGGCTTCGAGTTCAGTGAGTTCGAGCTGGCCGATCACGCGACAGGCCATGTGCTGCTGGCAGATCATTCGGCGCATGACGGGTTGATCCGGAGGCTGCTGCCGCGGCCCGTGCGCTGATCAGCACCAGACCACGTTGTCATAGTCGACCGTGCGGCGATAAACGCTCATGCCGCGCCAGGTGCTGTACTCCATGTACGCGCAGCTGAGCACGACGATCCAGTTGGCTGCTGTGGTGGACATCTCTCCCTCCCATCCCGGCCGCGCCGCTCGGGTGCGATCGGCGCATTTCCAGTCTATGAGGCAAGTGCGCGCAGCCATTGCACGAGCACGACCCCTTCTGGGGCGCTATTCACGGCGCGGGCCGGCGGGTGGGCATCGTGCGCCGCTTGATCGTGGGGAACGGGGTGACGCACTATGCTTGCCATGCGTTCGCATCCACATTGACTCGCAGACGTCCTCACTCGGAAACACATCATGGCAACCATCGGATTCATCGGACTGGGCATCATGGGCGCCCACATGGCCCGCAACCTGCTCAAGGGCGACCACACGCTTGTCGTGAGCGGCAGACGTTCCGTGCCCGACGACCTGCGCGCACGCGCCACCGTCGTCGAGAGCTCGGCCGCGGTTGCGCAGGCGGCCGACATCGTCATCGCCATGGTGCCGGACACGGCCGACGTGGCGAACGTGCTGTTTGCCGAAGACGGCGTCGCCCGGGGCCTCACGGCCGGCAAGCTCTTCATCGACATGAGTTCCATCTCGCCCATCGAGACGCAGGCCTTTGCCAAGCGCATCGAGGCGCTCGGCGCCGACTACCTCGATGCGCCCGTTTCCGGCGGCGAGGTGGGCGCACGCGACGCCACGCTCACCATCATGGTCGGCGGCAAGGCCGCGGCGTTCGAGCGCGCCAGGCCGCTGTTCGCGCTGATGGGCAAGAACATCACGCATGTGGGCGAATCGGGGGCCGGCCAAACGTGCAAGGTCGCCAACCAGATCATCGTCGCGCTGACGATCGAAGCGGTGGGCGAAGCGCTCGTGTTTGCATCCAAGGCCGGCGCCGATCCGGCACGCGTGCGCGAGGCACTGATGGGCGGCTTTGCCTCGTCGCGCATTCTTGAAGTGCATGGCGAGCGCATGATCAAGCGCACGTTCGACCCGGGCTTTCGCATCGAGCTTCATCAGAAGGACCTGAACCTTGCCCTGGAAGGCGCGCGCAAGCTCGGCATCGCGCTGCCGAACACGGCCAGCGCGCAACAGCTCTTCAGCGTATGCGCAGCGAACGGCGGCAAGGCATGGGACCACTCCGCCATGGTGCGTGCGCTGGAACTGATGGCCAATCACAGCGTCGCCTGATCGCGCGCGCCTGTGCGCCAATGCAATGCGCCGCCGGATAACTTGCCGACGGCGCATGCGGTGCGGATCAGAACGAGTGGTGCACCCCCGTGCTGACGACGAGCTGGTTGCGCCGGCCCGAAACGCCTGCTCCGTTGATGGTCGCGTACTGGGCATCGCCCGATGCGCGCTGGTACGTGCCCTGCAGATACACCTGCGTACGCTTGGAGAACGCGTACACGTTACCCACGCTGAACTGGTTCCAGCGGGCGCCTTCGTACTTGCTGAAGGTGTAGCCCACGTTGAGCGTGTTGGCCGCGCTGTAGTGCCACGCGGTACCGAGGTCGACGTTCTGGGCGCGGGCGTTGGCGCCGCCGAGCGTGATGCGCGTCTGCGTGTACACCGCGTTGACCTGCAGCGGCAGGCCGCTGAGCTGGTACAGCGCGCCACCGCCGAACGACTTGACCGAGCTCATCGGTGTCATGCCCGGCGCCAGCGTCGTGCCGAGTGTATTCGTGATGCCCAGGCGCCCTGCGATGTCCAGCGCGCGATCGTTGGAGGCCGTGTAAGCCGCCGCCGCGCGGAAGCCGCCGTTGCTGTAGTACGCCCCCAGGCTGTAGCTGCGGCTCCTGGACGCGGAGCCCGGCACCTCGCCAAAGCCGTACATGCCCCCGAGCTGCAGACCGCCAAAGATGGGCGAGACATAGCGCACGGCGTTATCGATCTGGAACTGGTTGGCCAGGTTGTCGAAGTTGCCCGGGTGGAACAGATAGAAGTTGGTCAGCTGGAAGCCGTTGCTCAGGCGCCCGAGGTAATCGAACATGAAGTCTGCCTGATGGCCGAGCTGGATGTTGCCCAGTCGCTCGTTGCTCAGCCCCACCCACGCGGTGCGGTTGAACAGCTTGCCTGCCACCACGCTGTTGCCGCTGTCGCCCAGGAAGCCCGATTCCAGCTGGAAGATGGCCTGCGTGCCGCCACCCAGGTCTTCCGTACCGCGCAAGCCGAAGCGGTCCGGCTGCATCGTGCCCGGATCAAGGCGCATGGCCGACCCGCTGGTGGTGCCGCTCTTCAAGCTGTTGATGTAGGCCACGCCCTCATCGATGCTGCCGTACAGCGTCACGCTGCCCTGCGCGGCTGCCGTGCCGGCCAGGCCCATTGCGGCCATGACAAACAGTGTCTTCCTCATGTTGTTTCCTCCGGTGGCTGGGGTACCGGCCCCACCCGTTGTTGCCGTCTTGGTGGACGAGCTGGTTGTGGTTGTTTCGTATATGAAACGTTGTTTAAGAAAAGACCGTGAGCAAAAAAAAAGAGCGCTCGGCTGGTCAGGCCGGCGCCCCAACGGTTACAGATCAATCACCAGCCGCTTGCCCTTGCAGCCGGAAACGCAAACCATCATCGTCTGGTTCGATTCGCGCTCGCTCTTGGAGAGCACGCTGTCGCGGTGGTCGGGCTCGCCTTCCAGCACGCGCGTCTCGCACGAGCCGCACACGCCCTCCTTGCAGCTGTGCTCCACTTCCACGCCAATCTCCAGCAGCGCATCGAGCAGCGACTTGCCGGCCGGCACGTGCAGCTCGGTGCCCGTGCGGGCGAGCTTGACCGCGTATTCACCTTCTTGCACCGAAGAGACGGACGCGTCAGCCGCAAAGCGTTCGATGTGGACGTTGGTGTAGCCGAGCGCCTCGCACGCAGCTTCAAAGGCGCGCAACATCGGGCCCGGGCCGCAGCAGTAAAAATGCGTGTCGGCCGGGTGGCCTGTCAGCAGCGCCTTCAGGTCAGGCGGGCCGCCGGCATCGGCGTCGAAATGGAAGCGCACCGCATCGCCGTGCGCGGCCAGTTCATCGGCAAACGCGGCCTCGGCGCGCGAGCGCGCGCAGTACAGCATCGAGAACGGCCTGCCGTGCTCGGCCAGGCGCCGCGCCATGCAGACGATCGGCGTGACGCCGATGCCGCCTGCCACCAGCACCGTGCGGGGTGCGCTCTCATCGAGTTCAAAGTGGTTGCGCGGACCGCCGATCTTCAGCGTCGACCCCACGCGCAATTGTTCGTGCACGTAGCGCGAACCGCCACGGCTGTTGCGATCGAGCAGCACGCCGACCACATAGCGGTCGCGCACTTCCGGCGCGCCGCACAGCGAATAGCTGCGCACCAGGCCGTTGCCCAGGTGCAGGTCGATATGCGCACCGGGCGCATATTCCGGCAGCGTCCTGCCATCGACATCGCGCAGCTCCACGCTGACGATGCCCTGGGCTTCGTGGCGCATGGCCTGCACGCGCAACGTAAGGGGAGGATGGGTACTCATGGCACGTCTCTCTGCTTCCAGTTCAGCGCTTTTCCGTGAGGAACTTGCCCTCCGGGCCGGCGGCGTTCTTCTGCCGGCGCGTGTTGCCGTCGATACCGCCTTCGATGGCCCACTCGGCAAAGACGGTGGGGCCCGGCTCGAAATCGCGCGGCTGCCATTCGGCGTCGAGCTGGTCTTCGTCGGCGTAGTACTCGATCAGGCCGCCGGCCGGGTTCTTGAAGTACCAGAAGTACGCGGAAGAAATCGGGTGCCGGCCCGGGCCGAGCTGCGTATCCCATCCGCAGCGGGACATCTGCATGCCGCCGCCGAACACTTCGTGGATGTCGCGCACCGTAAACGCGACGTGGTTGAGCCCGCTCCTGGCCTGCGGCGTCTGCAGCAGGAACAGATCGTGATGGCCGCCTTCCGGCTCGCAGCGCAGGAACGCGCCGCGCCCCGGGTAGTGGTCTGACGGCACGAACCCGAGCTTGTCGATGTAGAAGCGCTCGGTGGCCGCCACGTCCTTGACGAAGAACACCACGTGGCCGACCTCGATGGGCGTGGCGCGTTCGTAGATCGGGCTCGGCTGGTTGCGGCGCGGTTTGTCGTTCCAGGTGTTCATCGCCGCGCATTGCACGTCGACGTCGCGCTTGATGCTGACCTGCACACGCACCGCCAGGCCGTTCGGGTCGGTGCAGCCGACGCGGCCGTCGGCATGGACGTAGCCGGGCTGATCTGCAAGTGCGTCGGCCAGGCGGTCGAGCACGGCTTGCGAATCGGCACCCCACACCACTTCGCGCAGCGTCGGGCCGGCTTCCATGGCGGGCGGCAATGCGGCGTCATCGCTGCGCTTGACGCGCACGCGGCAACCATTGAGCGTTTCGAACAGCAGCCCGCTGGCGTCTTCGGATTGCAGCGCGAGGCCCCAATCGAGAAAGAACTGCTTGCATGCGGCGAGGTCGTCTGCACCGTAGACGATCTCGTCGATGCCACGAATGGTGTTCATCTTCATCTCCTGCTGTGCACCGCATGGCCTTCAGCGGCCACCAGTGACTGTGATTCAATGGGTGCGCCGAGCTCCGCACTGCGATGGCGCAACGCGCCCCATGCGAAGCCGGATCGCGTCACTTGCCGGTGACGGGATGCACGGCGCCCGGAACGGCCGGTGCGGCCTGCGCTCCGCCGCGCAGCAGGGCCAGACCGCAGAGCAGCACGATCAGCTGCGTGCCCACCAGGCTGCCAAAGCCGGCGGCAAGGCCGCCGCCGCTGCCAAGCCCGATCACGACGCCCATGACGGCCGGCATGAACCCTGCCACGAGGCTGCCCACGCCGTTGACGACACCGAAGGCGCAGGCAACGTGCTGCGGCGCGGCGTTGAACTGCACCGTGCTCGGAATGGCTGGGCTCTGCAGGCCCCAGAACAGGCTGGCGGCGGTCAGCCAATAGGCCGCGGCATAGCGGTCGGTACTGTTGATGGCCAGCAGCACTGCCACCGCCACGCCCAGGCTGCCCAGCACGAACACCAGGGGCACACGCCGGCGCGGAATGACATCCAGCAACAGGCCGCCGAGCAGCACGCCGAGCACCGCCGCGTACTGCGGCATCGACGCCATCCACCCCATCTCGCGCAGCGAAAAGCCGCGCGCTTCCTTCAGATACGTCGGCAGCCAGTTGCTGCTGCCCCACAGGTACGCCAGGAAGGCCGCAGTGAGCACCGTCATCGTGAAGATATGCCGCGTGTGGAAGGCCCCGCGGAACATGTCGCCCACCGTGCTCAGCGCCGCCGGAAACGACTCCGGCCGCGGCAGCGCCGCATAGCGCGCCGGCATGCGAACAAAGGCCAGCACCAGCGGAATGCCGAGCACCAGGTTGCACAGGCCCAGCAGGTGGAACGAGGACTCCCAGTCAGCGCTGGCAATGGCGTAGCCGACCAGCGGATACCCGACCGCCAGGCCGATACCCGTGCCCATGTTGAAGATCGCATTCGGCTTGCCGCTTTCCTTGCTGTCGAAATGGGCCTTGATGTAGGACGCACCCAGCGAGAACAACGGTCCTTCGGCGAAGCCGAGAATGAAGCGCGACGCGAGAAGTTCCATATAGCTGTGGAACCACGGCGACGCGATGGTGATCACGCCCCACAGGGTCAGCCCGTAGATCAGGCTGCGGCGCACGCCGAACAGCGCGGCGCAGAAAGGCGTGAACACAATGGCAGACAACCCGTAACCGGCCATGAATGCCGTGGCCAGCAGGCCCTGGCTGCTGCGGTCATTGGCGGCGATGCCCATGTGCTGCAGAAAGTCGTGCTGCGTGATGAGCACGGCGATGTTGATGCGGTCGACATATGAAATGGCGACCACCAGGAACAGCGTGATCACACCGAGCCAGCGTTGCGCGTTCGAGTTCATTGCACGCTCCCTTGCGTGACCGATGCTTGCGTCAGAATCGTTTTCATCTTGGTCTCCTCCACACTGCCGGGCGTCAGTTGGCCCAGGCCAGCGGTTCTTCGTTCAGGCCCCAGTAGAGGCTCTTCTGCTCCATGTATTGCAGGATGCCCAGGCGCCCCTTCTCGCGGCCGAGGCCGCTGTCGCGCCAGCCGCCAAACGGCGTGGAAATCGAGAACTGCTTGTACGTGTTGATCCACACGTTGCCGGCCTGCACGGCGCGGCCGATGCGCCAGGCGCGCTTGTAGTCGCGCGTCCAGACGCCCGCGGCCAGCGCGTAGACGCTGTCGTTGGCCTGCTCGATCAGTTCGTCCTCGTCTTCAAACGGCATGGCCACGAGCACGGGGCCGAAGATCTCTTCCTGGCAGATGCGTGCGCGGTTGGTGAGGCCTTCGATGATGGTCGGCATGTAGAAATAGCCCGACTCGCAGCCGGCAACCTGCGGACGCAGCCCGCCCGTGCGCAGATGGCCACCCTCTTCCACGCCCATCGCCACGTACGATTCGATGGTCTGGCGATGGCGCTCAGTGATCAGCGGCCCCATCTGCGTGGCCTCGTCGGCGGGGTTGCCCACGCGCAGGCGTGCGGTGGCGGCAGCCAGGCGGTCCATGAACGGCTCGTACAGCGAACGCGCCACGAACAGGCGCGAGCCCGCGATGCACGACTCGCCCGACGAACTGAAGATGCCGTACAGCACCCCGTTGACGGCGTGGTCCAGATCGGCGTCTTCAAACACCATCGTCGGAGACTTCCCGCCCAGCTCCAGCGACACCGGCATCATCTTGTCGGCGGCGATGTGCGCGATGTGCTTGCCCGTGGTCGTGCCGCCCGTGAACGACACGCGGCGCACCAGCGGATGCTTCGTGATCGCATCGCCGATGACCGAACCTTTGCCCGGCAGCACGCTGATCAGGCCCTTGGGCACGCCGGCCTCTTCGCAGATCGCGGCGAGCTCCAGCGCCATCAGCGGCGTCACCTCGGCCGGCTTCACGACGACGGCGTTGCCGGCTGCCAGCGCGGGCGCCATCTTCTGCGCCTCGCTGGCGATGGGCGAATTCCACGGCGTGATGGCGGCCACCACGCCCATGGGCTCGTGCACGCTCATCGTCAGGCAGTCGCCGCGCGGCGGGGTGAGCGATTCTTCGAGCGTCTCGCATGCCGCGGCAAAGAACTGGAACGTACCGGCCGCGCTGGCCACCAGCGCACGCGTCTCGTTGATCGGCTTGCCGTTGTCCAGCCGCTGGCGCTGGGCCAGGGCTTCGCTGCGCGAGCGGATCAGTTCAGCCACGCGGTACAGCACGGCCGCACGCTCGTGGGGCTTGCGCTGCGCCCAGCCGCTCGAGAGGAATGCGCGGTAGGCGCCGGCGACGGCCTCTTCCACATCGGCCACGCTGGCTGCGTTCAGCTCGGCCACGACTTCACCCGTGGCCGGATAGCGCGTCGCGTAGCGCTCGCCCGTGCCGAGGCGCCATTCGCCTGCGATGCAGATGGGAAGCAACGTCGTTGTGATTGCGTTCATGATGGGGCTCAGATCGAAACGGCGTGCGCACGGTTGCCCAGCGCACGCACCACGCTGAACACCGTCAGCGCGGAAGTCTTGGGGTTGGCCGCCAGCGGCTTGCCGCGCATGGTCAGCTCGAAGCCGCCAAAGGCGCCGCGCGCCTCGACGTGATGGATGTTTTCGTCGACGGTGGGATCGGCCAGCAGCTTCACGTGCGTGTGCTCGAGCCCGAGGCCCGCCAGCGACAGCGTGGCCGCCACATTGGCGTTCTTCGGGAACAGCCGCGCGGCCTCACGGGCGTTGCCTTCGAAGATCACGGTAGGCTCGCGCAGCGCATCGAGGTCGAACTCGCCCTCGGCCGGCGTGTCCTTCCACGCGCGCGGGGGCTTGCGGCCGGTGTAGGTGACGGCGTCCAGCCCGCCCACGCGTGCGGCGGCCAGCGCATCGATGGCGCCGATGGCACCCGACAGCAACTGCACCTGCGCGTGGCCGCGCCGCGCCGCAGCCTCGAGACGTTCCGCCAGCCCCGGTTCCGACAGCGCGCCCACCGATACCACGAGGCAGTCGATGCCCTGCTCCAGCGCCGGCAACACGTGCTCTTCGAGCGCATCGTGCCCCGCACACTCCACCAGCAGGTCGGGATGCGCATCGGCGCCCAGGTGCGTCGTCACGCGTGCATGAGGCGCAAACGGAGCGATGGCCTCGCGCGCCTTGTCCATCGCGTGCTCGGGCACGATGACCGCGTCAAAGCAGACGTCCGGATCGCTCTTGAGCAGCTCCAGCACGCTCTGCCCGATCGCGCCGCAACCGACCATCGATACATGCAGCATGTCCGGCTCCTTGGTTCGGCTCGCTTGCGGGCTCACGCCACCACCGTGATGCGTTCGGCGGCGCGTTCGCCCTGGCCGCTCGGTGCCTGCTGGTTGACCGGCGGGCCGGCAAACGCTGTCTTGAAGCTGCCGATGGAGAGCATGTCGATCTCGAGCAGGAACGGGCCCTCCCCCGTCGTGGCCTCGTTCAGCGCAGCGCCCACGTCTGCGAGGTTCGACACGCGGCGATGGCGCAGCCGCAACGACCTGGCGAGCTCCGCGTAGTCGGGCGTGTGCAGATCGACGTAATGGCGGCGGCCGCCGTACTGCGCGTCCTGGATGTTCTTGATGACGCCGTAGCCCTTGTCGTTCATGAGCACGATGACGAGGTCGGCGCGCTCCTGCACGGCCGTTGCCAGCTCACCGAGGTTCAGGATGAAACCGCCATCGCCCGCGAGGCAGAAGGTCTTCTTGCCCGATCCGGTGGCGGCCGCACCGATGGCCGCGCCGATGCCCATCGCCAGACCCTGGCCGATGCCGCCGCCCAACGCATGCACGCCCGCACGCGAGTCGAAGATGCGCAGCTGGCGATTGCCCCACGTGCTGTTCGACACCGTCACGTCGCGCACCCAGTTGAACTCGCGGCCCACCGCGGCCTGCAAGGATTCCACCAGCGCGGCATACGGACCGAGACCATCGACCAGCGCGCCCACCGCCTGGTCGTGCGCCGCGCGCAGGTCGCCTGCAAACGCGGCGTCGATCTGCATCTTCTGTTCGAGCCGGTCGGCCAGCCCGTCCAGTGCGAGGGCGGAGTCGCCGCAGACGAAGTAGTCGCTGGCATAGCAGCGGCCTTCCGCCGAAGCATCGGCATCGATGCGGTACAGCGGGCGCGGCAGCTTCAGCTCGTACTTGAGCGTTTCGTTGCCGCGCAGACGCGAGCCGACGACGAGCATGGCGTCGCAGGTCTGATAGAACGCTTCGACCGGCTTGTGCAGGTTGAAGGCGCCCAGCGAGCGCGGGTCGTCTTCCGGCACGATGCCGCGGCCCTGCGTGCTGGTCACTACGCCGAAGCCGAGGTCCAGCAGGCGCTTGACCTGCCTGGCGGCATGGCGGGCGCCGCCGCCCAGCCACAACATCGGGCGGCGCGCGCGCGACAGGCGCTCGGCGAGCTCATCCAGCGCATGCGCCGACGGCACGTGCTGCGGCACCTGCAGCGGACGCAGGTCGTCCGGCATCGGGATCAGCGCGGCCTGGATGTCGATCGGAATCTCCACGCTCACGGGGCCGGTCGGGGCCGTCAGCGCGGTCTGCACGGCGAGCTTCATCGTGCTGATCGCGGTGTCGGCGCTGCGCACGCGGAACGCCGCCTTCGACACGGCCTTGAGCATGGTGAGCTGATCCGGCGCCTCGTGGATGTAGGCCAGGCTCTGGTCCAGGTACGGCGTTTCGATCTGGCCGGTGATGTGCAGCAGCGGCGTGCCCGCGGTCAGCGCTTCCACCATCGCGCCGGCCGCGTTGCCCGCGGCCGTGCCGGTGCTGGTCAGGCACACACCCAGACCGCCCGTGGTGCGGGCATAGGCATCGGCCATGTTGGTGCCGCCCGCCTCGCCACGCGCCGGGATGAAGCGGATCTTGCCGCGCTCGCCCATCGCGTCGAGGATGGGCATGTTGTGGATCGAGATCACGCCGAAGGCGGCCTTGACCTCGCAGGCTTCCAGGAAGGCGGCAATCGCGCAGCCCACCGTGACCAGTTGTTGTTCGTTACGCATGACGGGAGTGTCCTCCGGAGATATCGATATGGGTGCCCGTGGTGTACGAAGACAACGGCGAGGCAAGGAACAGAATGGCGCGGGCTGCCTCTTCGGGCAGGCCCAGGCGGCCGAGGGGAATGTGTTTCTGCACGGCCAGGCGGCGCGTCCACGCGGCCCAGTCGAGGTGGCGGTCTTCTTCAGGGCGCGCCTCGAAGCGGCGCCGCCATTGGCCGGACTCCACCAGCCCGATGAGGATGCCGTTGACGCGCACGCCCTTGGGCGCAAACTCGGTCGCCATGGAGCGCACGAGGTTCAGCACACCCGCGCGCGCGGCCGACGTGGCCACCATGTGCGGCTCGGGCTGCTGCGCCAGCAGCGAATTCACGCAGACGATCGCGCCGTGAGGCGAGCGCTCCAGTTGCGGCAGGAATGCGCGCGTCGGATGAATGACGGAGAAGAACTTCAGGTGCAGCTCTTGCGTCCACGCTGCGTCGTCGGTGTCGGCAAAGGTCGAGACGCGGCCCTGGCCGGCGTTGTTGACGAGCATGTCGACGGGACCGAGTTCCTGCTCGACCGACCGCGCAAAGGCAGCCGTCTGCGCGGCGTCGAGCACGTTGCACGCGGCGGCAAGCAGCCGGGCGGCGGGAAAGCGGCTGCGCAGCGTGTCTTCGGCCGCGGCCAATCGCTCGGCATTGCGTCCGCACAACGCCACGGCGGCGCCGGCTTCCAGCAGCAGCTCGACGGTGGCAAGGCCGATGCCGGAGGAGCCCCCCGTCACCACGGCCGTCTTGCCGGTCAGGTCGATCATCGGCATGGTCACTCCCCGAACAGGTTGACAACCTTGCCGCTGGCCGGGCGGTAGTCGAGCAGGTAAGAGAGCTCGTCTGCGGCGGCGCGCACCTTGTCGATCATGGGATCGAGCTGCGCGGGGTCGATGCGCGGCGACGGGATCGTCGTACCGAGGGCGGCGACGATCTTGCCGGCGCGGTCGAGCACCGGCGCCGCGATCGTCGAGATGTTGGCCTCGAAGAAGCCCTCTTCGAGCACGTAGCCGTGTTCGCGGTCGCGCTGCACCATCTCGAACAGGTCTTCCACGGTGCGCGGCGTGTTGGCGGTGAATGCCTCCAGCTGCGGCTCCGGATACAGCTGGCGCAGCTCGGCCAGCGACAGGTCTGCCAGCAGCACGCGCCCCAGCACCGTGGCGTGCGCGGGCAGGCGCGTACCGACGTTGACCGAACTCGTGAACGGCGTCGGCGCCACCGATTTCGCCACGTAGACGATCGAGCGGCCATCGCGCACGACAAGGTTGCACGGATAGTGAATGTCGTCGCGCAGGCGGTCGAGCAGCGGACGGCCAAGTTCGGTCAACTCGAGCGAGGCGAGATATTCGAACCCGAGGCGCAGCACGGCCATGCCGAGGCGGAAATCCCGGCCGCCGTCCACGCGTTCGATGAAGCCCATCACCTCGAGCGTGGTCAGCAGGCGGAACACCGTGGAGCGCGGCACCTTCAGCCGGCGCGCCAGTTCCGGCGCAGACAGCACGCGGTCTTTGTGGCTGAACTCGCACAGCAGGCGCAGGCCGCGTTCGAGCCCGGGCACGATGTACTTTTCCTGCACGTCTTCGGGAATGAGGTCGTTGCTCATACGTCTTGGCGCTTTAGGCGTTTTGGAGTGGGGAGAAAGCGGCTTGCGCGATCCAGCCGGCAACGGCATCCGGCGCATCGATGTACGACGCGTGCCCGGCGGCGGTCACCCGCGCGAAAGGCAGGCCGAAGGCGTCGGCCAACGCTTCGCAGCCCTGCGGGGGCGTGATGCCGTCGACATCGCCACAGGCCACGCGAGCGGGCGTTGAGGCGGGGCGCTTGCGCAGATACGCGCCGATGTCGTCGCCGCTGAGCATGACCACGGCCTGGCGGTAACCGGCGTCGTTCAGGCGCAGCATGTTCCAGCGCACCCAGGCGCGCTCTTCGCTGCCGGCATCCGGGCGCAGCAGATGCGCGTGGCGCGATTCCGCCATGCCCTCGATACCAAGCCGGTCGAGCGTGGCAAGGCGCTGGGCCCGCACACTGCGGGACTGGTCTTCGTGACCGGGCTGCCCGTAACCCTGCGCGGGATTCAGCAGCAGCACGCAGCCGGGTTGCAGCGCTTCCGGCGCCTGCGCCACATAGGCCGCAGCCATCAGCGCGCCCAGCGAATGTCCGACGATCACGTCCGGCTTCACCTGCAGCGCGTCCAGCCATGCCTGCAGGCGCACCGCGTAATCGGCAGCGCGCGGCTCGGCTTGTTCGAGCGGCGTGGATCGGCCATAGCCCGGCGCATCCCACGCGAACACGCGCATGGTGTGGGAGAGAACCTGCGCGCAAGGCAGCCACGACGCGGCGCTGGAGCTGATGCCGTGCAACAGCACCACCACCGGCCCGCGACCGCCCCACTGCCGATAGCCGATGCGATCGCGCTGGGCGTTGATCGTGACGCTGCGTTCGGCAAACTCGGCCTCGAGCACGGCCAGTGCATCGGCCACGCGAAACGGACGGGAAGACATGGCAGCCTGCGCGCTCATGGCATCAACGCTTGATCTTCGACAGCGGATGCTCGGGCGGATACGTCGGCGTGACCGGCTTCTTGGCGCCGAGCATCACGCACATCAGCGCGTCTTCCTCGCCGATGTTGATTTCTTCGCGGTACACGCCGGGCGGCACGGAAACGAGATCGCGGTCGGTCAGCACGGTTTCGTAGCGCTCGCCGTCCTTCTCGAGGATCAGCTTGATCTTGCCGCGCAGGATGAAGAACACCTCCTCCACGTCGGTGTGCACATGCGACGGGCCCTCGTGGCCGGCCGGGATGATCATCGTGGAGAACGTGAAATGCTCGGCCGGCACCGTATTGGTGTCAGCGGCGACGCCCGTGCCGCCCGTGCCGAGGTAGCGCATCTGCGCGCGGCGGTACTTCGGGTCGTAGTCGGCCTGGAACTTGAGGGCATCCCAGTCGTAACGGCGGGTGGAGAAACGTGCCACGCGGCTGTTCATCCACGCTTCAAACGATGCGCCTTCTGGGCGGTCCCACGTGCGTTGCACTTGCTGTTGTTCGGAGAGATCGCTCATCGAAGTCCTCTTCTCAATGGTGTGGTTGCTGGATGGAGGCGGTCAGTGCATTACTGCATGACGAAACCGCCGTTGACGGCCAGCGTCTGGCCCGTCACGAATCGGGAAAGGTCCGACAGCGCGAACAGCACGGCGCCGCAGACGTCGTCGGGCAACTGGTCGCGCGAAATGGCGCGCTGGTCGCGATACAGCGCATGGCGATGCGCCGGCACGTATTCGGTCGCCTCCACGAGCGTCAGGCCCGGCGCGATGGCGTTGACGGTGATGCCGTCTGCGCCGCATTCGCGCGCCAGAGACTTGGTCATGCCGATGACGGCGCTCTTGCTCGCCACATACGCCAGCAGGTTCGGCGCGCCCCACAGCGGGGTGTCCGACGACAGATTGACGATGGCCCCACGGCCGGACGCCTTCAGCGCGGGCAGGCAGGCCGTCGTCATCAGCCAGGTGCCGCGCACGTTGACGTTCATCACGCGGTCCCAGGTCTCGATGTCGATCGACGAGGCGTCGCGCCCGCCCGAGTTCGTGATGGCCGCGTTGTTGACCAGCCCGTCGAGCCCGCCCAGCGCCTGCACGGACGCCGCCGCGCATGCCTGGATGGATGCCGGATCGCCAAGATCAAGCGTGAAGCCATGCGCATCGAAGCCTGCCGCGCGCAGTGCTGCGGCCTCTTCCTGCACGCGCTCGCCGAGGATGTCGGCCATCGCCACCGCACCGCCCGCTTGAGCGATGGCCTTGGCGAAGGCCAACCCCAGCCCGCGCGCCGCGCCCGTGACGAGCACCTTGCGGCCGCCCAGCAGTGCGGCGGTGGATTGACGCTCAGGCATGTTGGGCTTCCGCGGCAACGGGCTTGAGCATGGCGACCGGCGCATCGGCCAGTTCGGCGGCGGCGCGGCGCGCGAGAATGCGGCGGATGCGCGTGATGCCGATGTCGTGCTGATACAGCGTCTCGTGGTCGCGCGCCTCGGGTGCCATCGACTCCAGCACCACTCGGTCCTGCTCCAGCACGTCCCAGTGCAGCCCTTCCAGGCGATTGCGATACAGAAAGCGCCAGACGTCGCGCTGCCAACCCTGCACGTGGCGCGTGCGCCAGAAGTAGACGATGCAGTGCGCCTCATCCACCGGCGTGACGATGCCGATGATGGTGAACGGGCCACCGGGGCCCACCTTCGGCTGATACGGGATCGACAGGCGCAGCCACATCGTTCCGGTCTCGCCAAACTCGGTCCAGTCGAAGTTCACGCCGCGCTGGCCGGTCTTCTGGAACAGGATGCCGTGCTCGGTTTCAACCACTTCCATCACGGCCTTCTTCTCGCCGCTGGCCATCGAGTGCGATACGGCATGCAGATAAGCCCCGTGCATCGGGTCCATGACGTTGTCGATGGCGTAGCGGTAGTTGACGTTCCAGTGTGCGTAGCAGAGGAAGTGGCTGTGCTCCTCGCTGGTCAGCTCTTCGGGCAGGCGCAGCGTGCCGACGGCATCGTCAAACTCCGACGGGGCCTTGTCGCCAAACCACAGGAAGATCGCACCGGCGCGTTCCTGCACCGGGTAGCTGCGCACGCAGGTCTTGCCTTCCATCGGGCAGTTGTCGACCGCGGGCACGCTCGTCACGGTGCCCTCGCCGTTCACCTCGACGCCGTGGTACCAGCACGCAACGTGGTCGCCCAGGTTCCAGCCCATCGACAGGCGCGCGCCGCGGTGCGGGCAGCGGTCTTCCAGCGCGTGCACCTGGCCTTCGGTATCGCGCCACAGCACGATGTTCTGGCTCAGGCGCGTGATGCCCACCGGGGCGTTCTTCACATTCCACGATGCGGCCACCGGATACCAGTAGTTGCGCAGACCGGTATTGATGCGCGCTTCTTTCTGCGCTTCCTTGTTGCCTTCCATTGCTTGCCTCGTCTGATGGGGTTGCGCCGAACGCTTCTGCGGGCGATGCGGCGTCGAATCGGTGTTGAGCAGCCCTGCGGCTTACGCGCCCAGGCGGCGCATCTCGGCCAGGAACGCGTCTTCCGTCCAGCCTTGCCCGGAGGGCAGGCGCGGGCCGCGTTCGTTCAACACGGCGACGATGTCTGCGGGCGTTTGCGCACCGGCCAGAAACGCAGCCTCGAGTGAATCGCCAAGCTGGTTCTCATAGGCGGTGGGCTCGGCGGCGCGCGTCTGCCAGACCAGATTGGCAACGTGGTCCGGGCGCTCGATGCGGCCCTTGCCGGCCACGTTGTTCGGAGAAACCGGCTCCCAGGGAGCCAGGTCGGGGTTGTATTGCGGCTGCATGGTTGTCGACTCCATCACGTTTCGCTTGTTTTACATATGAAACGTCTGTTAATATCTGGAACACAGGTAGCACTATAGACCGCGTCCTCGAAATCGAAGATGCGGGATTACCCTATGGTGCGGTACAAAAGCGCCACCCGCTCAGGCGGCATGCGGCCGGATCGCCCATCCGGCGCGGGTCTTCGGGCCACCCTGGCGTCAGACGCTCTGCGCTCCGGGGCTTATAAAAACTTCCGATAGACGACGAAGCCGGACTTTTCGGCCACGGTGTCGTACAGCTTCATGGCCGTCGCGTTGGTTTCGTGTGTCTGCCAGTACACGCGCGGCACGCCTGCTGCGGCGGCCCGCCGGTACACCGCTTCAATGAGGGCACGGCCCACGCCCTGCCCGCGCGCTACCCCGGCGGTAAAGAGATCCTGGAGGTAACAGGTCGGCTGGATCTGCGTCGTGCTGCGGTGGAAGAGGAAATGCACGATGCCGAGCAATGCCCCATCGCGCTCGGCCACCATGGCATGGACCGGTTCGTACGCGTCGAAGAAGCGCCGCCACGTCGTCTGCGTGACGATGTCGGGCAACGCCGTATCCCCTGCGCGGCCATAGAAGGCGTTGTAGCCGTCCCAGAGCGGTTTCCAGGCGGCAAAGTCGTCTGGGTGGATGGGGCGGATGAGCAGGTCGGCGGGCATGATGGCGGTCCGTATCGGCGAGCTGGCATTGTGCCAGTCGCGCCATGCGGCGCCTTGGGGCCCAGCCGCTCCTGGGATTAGTCCGGATGCGACTCGGCAGGCGAAGAAAGTTTGCTGAAAGCCGGCGCCCTCTACAGTGCGCGCCATGGCCCGGCTGCGACCCCGCATCGGGCAATGCGGCCGCTGCCGCCATCATGATGAAGGGTCGGGTGTTTCAGCCCCGGCGCCGGGATGCGATATCCATCCCGCGCGCCGTCTACGTCGGTCTTTCCTGCTGTCAACCTTGCGGCCCGCCGGCCCTCCTGGTGGGCCGTCTTTCTTTTCAGGGCTGCACCGTGTTGGCCGTCACCAGCGCTTGCGTCAGCCGCTGCACCGCAGGCCCGGCAATCAGGACGATGGTGAAGGCGGCCGGCCACGCCAGCGCGAAGGCGTGTGCCCAGCGGGCGAGGAAGTCGGCGCTGATGCCGGCGTTGATCCAGCCGATCCAGCCCGTCATCAGCAACGACATGAGGCCGGACATCAACCACGCAAACGTGACACGAAGGCGAGTGGGCAACGACATGGCGGTTCTCCTGACAAAGCCATCGATGTGATGGACGGCATACTAGACAACCGCTTTTCCAGAAACTATAGACGTATACTGAAACTTAAATTCCAAAAATGGAATCATGCTTGACGATCTGGCCCTCTTCGTTTCCATCGTGGATCACGGCAGCCTGCAGGCCGCGGCACGCCACGCCAACCTGCCGCCCGCCACGCTGACGCGACGCCTGCAGAAGCTGGAGGCTTCGCTGGGCTGCCAGCTTCTGCTGCGCAGCGCACGCAGCCTGAAACCGACGCCGGAGGGCCAGCTCTACTACGAGCAGTGCCGCCCGCTCTTGACCGCGCTTGCGCAAACCACGGCCACGCTGGACGACGATCTCAACCAGGTCAAGGGCACCCTGCGCGTGCTGGCACCGCTGAACCTGTCGCGCGGGCTGCTGGCGCCCGCCTATGCGAGCTTCATGGCGACATGGCCGGAGATCCGGCTGGAGCTCTCGCTCAGCAACCGCAATGAAGACGTGTGGCGGCATGGCGCCGATCTGGCCATCCGCGTCGGCCAGCAAGACGACCCGAAGCTGCGGCAGCGGCGGCTCGGCGTGATCGGGATGGTGCTGGTGGGGTCGCCGGCGTATGTGGCCGCGCATGGCGCGCCGACCCATCCGCATGACCTGCAAGCGCATCGCTTGTTGGTGTCGTCGCCGCTCTCGACATGGCGCTTCACCTCACCCGACGGTGAGGAAACCATCGAACTGCAGCCCCATGGACGCTGCGACCTGAACGACATCGAACTGGGCGTGACGCTGGCTGAAACGGGCCTCGGCCTGCTCTACTGTCCGCACACGCTCTGCCACCAGGCGCTGGAGGCGGGCCGGCTGATACGCCTGCTGCCGGCATGGCGGACACCGCAGCGGCCCATCTATGCGGTGTGGCCGCAGCAACAGCTGCCACGCAAGGTGCGGACGTTGCTGGAGCATCTGGCAGCCTTCACGGCAGCCACGCCGCTGCTGCAGGCCGAACCCGCCCCGAGTGCCTCAGGCACTGCTTGAAACGGGTAAAAACACGCGTTGCCGCGTCAGCCCATCAGCCCGTAGGCTGGAGATTCCCGCGCCCATTTCACTGGAGACCCGATGCACAGCAGCCACGTGGTGCGCTCCGGCGACCTCCGCCTGCATGCCCGCATGACCCTGCCCGCCGACGCCTCTGCGCGACGGCGCCCCGCCATCGTGCTTGTGCATGGCTATCCGGACGACAGTTCCGTCTGGCACGGCGTGCGCGATACCCTGGCGCGCGACCGCCGCGTGCTCACATTCGACGTGCGCGGTGCCGGCCTGTCAGATGCGCCCGCAGACACCACCGGTTATCGCATCCCGCAGTTTGTCGACGACCTGGCCGCCGTGGCCGACGCGCTGCTGCCCGGCGAGCGCTTTCATCTGGTCGGGCATGACTGGGGCTCCATCCACAGCTGGGAATCGGTGACGACCGATCGGCTGCGCGGGCGCATCGCGTCCTACACGTCAATCTCGGGCCCGTGCCTGGACCACGTCGGCCACTGGATGCGCGCACAGCTCGATACCGGCACATGGGCCGCCAAACGTGCGGTGTGGAAACAGCGGCTGCAATCCTGGTATGTGGGGTATTTCCACTTGCCGCTGGTGCCGGAATGGTCGTGGCGGCTGTGGGTCGCGCGCGCCTGGCCGTGGTGGCTGCGCAAAACGGAAGGCATCCGCATCGAAACCCAGCGACCGACGCTTGTGCGCGATGCCTGCAACGGCGTGCGAATGTACCGCGCAAATTTTCGTGACCGCCTCGCCCGCCCGCAGGCGCGTGCGCCGCATGCGCCCGTGCAGCTCATCGTGCCAACGCGCGATCGCTACGTCAGCCCCGCCGTGACGCGCGCTGTGGAGGCCTGGGTGTCGCATTACTGGCGCCACGAGGTCGACGCCGGCCACTGGCTGCCCCTGCGTCGCCCCGAGTGGGTGGCCGACTACATCCGCCGCTTCGCCGACTATGTCGAATCCGGCCAGGAGCCCGCTGAACTGCAGCGGGCCCGCGTGGCCGGTACGCGGGTGCCGGCCTGATCTTGTCAGCGCGTTACTTTCCGCCTTCGTCCAGCCAGCGCTGGTGATACTCCTCCAGCAAGCGCTGCAGCGTTGCACCGATGCGGATGTAGTCCGGCTCGTTCAGGTTGGCCAGCGACACGCGCACCGACGGGTTGAGTGCACCAAAGCCATTGCCGGGCAGCAGCACGACGCCACTCTCCTTGGCCAGGCGGAATAGCACATCCGCCGGTTTGGTCTTCGTCTTGAACCACTGCACGAACGCCTCGCCATAGGTCTTGCGGCCAACCACTTCGGCATCAAGGATGTTGTAGTAGGCGACGTCATTCTCATCTGCCTCACAGTCGATACCGATGGCTTGGTACAGGGCGGCCTTGCGCCCGCGCACCAGGCGCTTGACCGCCGCCTTGTAGGCATTCGGCTGATCCATGAGCGCGTACAGCGAGAACAGCGCCATCTGCACCTGTTGCGGCGTCGACAGACCTGCCGTGTGGTTCAGCGCCACGGTTCGACTATCCGCAACCAGACGATCGATGAACTTGAGTTGGTCCGGCTCGGTCGTGATCGACGCATAGCGCTGGTGCAGGATCTTGCGCTTGTCTTCGGGCAGCGCGGCCAGCTTATCGTCCAGCACGTTGTTTTCATGCGTGGCGATGGTGCCCAGGCGCCAACCCGTCGCCCCGAAGTACTTGGAGTACGAATACACCAGGATCG
The DNA here is from genome assembly GCF_000954135.1 of Ralstonia mannitolilytica. Classification (NCBI taxonomy): domain Bacteria; kingdom Pseudomonadati; phylum Pseudomonadota; class Betaproteobacteria; order Burkholderiales; family Burkholderiaceae; genus Ralstonia; species Ralstonia mannitolilytica. The sequence goes on from NZ_CP010800.1 coordinate 133,699, forward strand.
TGTTGTACGGCGCCACCGCAAACAGCGAGACAAAGTCGTCCGCAAACGTGCCGTACACATCATCGGTCAGGATGATGAGATCGTTGCCGGCCTCGTGGCGCTCGTCCACGATGGCTTTGAGCTTCTTCAAGCCGTCTTTGGAAATCTTGACCGACGGCGGGTTGCTGGGGTTGACCAGGAAGAACGCCTTCACGCTCGGATCGCGCAGCTTGTCGAGTTCTTCGTCGGTGTATTGCCAGCCGTTGAATGGGTCTGCATTCAGCTTGACCTCGACGAGCTGGAAGCTGTTGAGTTCCGGGATCTCGATGTACGGCGTGAAAATCGGCATGCCCAGCGCAATCTTGTCGCCGGCATTGAGCAGGAAGTTCTCCCGGAGCGTGCTGAACAGATACGTCATCGCCGCCGTACCGCCCTCGACGGCAAACAGATCAAACTGGCCGACAAACGGCGCACTGCCGATCATTTCCTGCTTCAGATAGCGCGCGGCAATCTGCTCGCTGATCTTCAGCATACGGTCTGGTACCGGATAGTTGCAACCGAGAATGCCGTTCACCATCTCCGCCAGAAAGTCTTCGGCGGAAAGGCCAAGTTGATCGCGTACGTACGACACCGCGTGGTGCAAGAACTTCACGCCGGGCACATCTGCGTTACGGCGTACAAAGCTCTCAAAGCGCGCCTCAAAACCTTGCTTGGTCGGGATGCCGCCAATCCTCTCGGCCAGATAGGAAAACGAGCGCTCGGACTCCTCCAGTGCGAACAGGCCCAGTTGGAAGAAACCATGACGCGGCTCCAAAGCGAGGAAGTTCGGATTGCCGCGCCCGGCATTGAGCATGATGCGTTGCGAGTCGCTCTGCGCGAGCTGGATCAGCACGTCCTTCAGTTCAAACGGGCTCAGTTGCCCAAGGGCTTCCAGTTCCTTGGATTTTTGCGTCGGATTGGTGGTCATCGCAGATTCCCGTGGATGCAGCGTTGGCGAAGAAGAGCCCGCCACGCGAGTAGCAGGCTGAGGAGACGCTCAGGCGAAGGCGATCACAAGCGGACCGAGCAGGGTCAGCAGCACGTTCGCGAGCGCGTAGGTAATGGCAAAGGGAATGGTCGGCACACTGCTCTCGGCTTTCTCCAACACGCCGCCAAACGCGGGGTTGGCCGAACGGGCGCCAGACAGCGCGCCCGCCAGCACGGCAACGTTGTCGTAGCGGAGCACATAGCGGCCGAACAGGTAAGTCAGGATCAACGGCACCATCGTGACGATCACGCCCGCAATGAAGATCGACACGCCGCTCTTTTGCAGAGTCGCCCACGCCTGCGCGCCAGAACCCAGGCCCACGCAGGCGACAAAGGCGGCCAAGCCCATGTCCTTGAGGATTTGCGACGCTGCATTCGGCAACTGGCCGAAGGTGGGGTGCTTGCCGCGCAGCCAGCCAAACACGAGCCCGGAAAGTAGCGCCCCGCCCCCACTGCCCAGCGTCAGCGGTATGCCGCCCACCTTTGCCACCAGCGTACCGATCAGCAGACCGACCAGCACGCCCAGCCCGAGGTAGACGAAGTCCGTCTTGTCGCCCGGCGGCACGGGATAGCCGACTTCGGCGGCCGCGCGTTTGACATCGGAAGGTGCGCCGTGCAGGGTGACGACATCACCGTGCAGCATGACCGTGCCGTCCAACAGCGGCACGGCTTTGCCCATGCGGGTGATGCGTGCGATGTACACGCCGTGCTTCATGTCGCGTGTGGCCTGTGCCTTCAGCTCGCCCAACGTCTTATGACTTGCGCCCTTGCGCGTGAACACGACATCGCGCACTTGCAGCGGCTGATCCATGTCGGAAGACACGGTGGACTCGTCGCCCAGCAGCGTCCAGGCCTTGGCAGCGGCTTCGCGACGGCCGATCAGCAAAACGCGATCGGCGCGCTGCAATTTCGACTTCGGCTCAATGGCGATTTCCTCGCCGTTGCGCAAGATGCGCTCGATGGTGATGCCGTCGTCCAGCGTGGTCTCGACTTCCTCCACGGTCTTGCCTGCGCCCGTGGTCACGTCATACACGCGTCCGACCAGTGCCGGCAGAGAGGCCACCTCGCCCTGCTCCAGCGGGCGCTTGCCTCCGGCCATTTCCAGCTCGGCCTTCTTGGCATCATCGCGCAGCTCACGGCCCATCAGGCGCGGCAGGATGTTCACGCACATGATGATGGCGCCCAGGCTGCCGAACACGTACGTCACTGCATAGCCGATGGCCACATTCGACTGCAGATGCGCCACCTCGTCGGCCGGCAGGCCCATGCGTGAGAGGGCATCGCCCGCGGTGCCAATGACTGCCGACTGTGTCATGCCGCCCGCCGCAATGCCGGCGGTCAAGCCCTTGTCGAAGCCGAACAGCTTGCCGCACACGAGAATGGTGACCAGGCCACTCACCGCCAGAAACACCGCCATGGCGATCTCGCGCAGTGTGCTGCGATTGAGGGAGCTAAAGAATTGCGGCCCGCTTTCGTAGCCGACCGCGTAGATGAAGAGCGCGAACATGATGCTCTTCACACCGGAATCGATCGTCACGCCAAACTGGCTGATCAGCACCGCGGCAATCAGCGATCCGCCAACGCCGCCGATTTGAAATTTGCCGAAATTGATCTTGCCGACTGCGTAGCCAATGGCAAGCGACAGAAAGAGCGCCGTCTCCGGCACGCTTTTGAACACGGTGTGAATCCAATCCATGGGCAGCGACTCTCCGGAAAGTCTTAAAGGCTTGTCTGGTTGAGCAGACAAACAGACATCGCGTAAGGCGCCACGCCATGTGTGCGCAACACGCCCGTGGACGTTAGAAGCGACACATCGGTGATGTCAATTTCACAAAATTTAACTGCTGGAGCACATATTCAACGCTCCGCATTAGAAGATTGCGCCCAACGCAAACGTTGACGCGCGTGTAACACACTGTAATCATCGTCCGCCACCACGCTGACGGCGCGCCATGACCTGGCGCCCGGACGGCTCGAGCCGCCGCTTCGCGCAAACCGCATTGCCGGCCATCGATACAAGAAACAGGGACAAGACAATGAAAAGCAAGGTCGTGGTGTACGGCCCGCTCTACGGGAAGTGGTACGCAATCCTGGTCAACGACGGTGTGGCCGCCGAATCGAACCAGTTTGGCTCGTACGAAGCCGCCATGGGCTTCGCCTCACGCCGTTATCCGGAGCTTGAGCAGGAGCGGCAGCCCTACGCGCGGGGCCGCGAAGAAAGCGAGAACGGAAGCGACAGCCGCGAAGCTGCGCCCATCTGAACGGGAACGCCCCGGGCGGCATTTACGCCGCCCCTGCCGACCCAGGCGTTAGTGGCCCGCGCCGCAAAAGCGCCCGGCGATCCACTCGAACACGCTGCCTTCGCGCAGCGAGCGGCTTTGCGCTTCGTCGCCGTAGTGGATCTGGTAGAGCGGCTTGCCGGTGGCGTTGCGCGCGCGATAGAGCGTTTGCGCAATCACCGTATAGCTGTGTCGCGCGCAATCGAGCACGACCTGTTTGACCGACGAGCGGATGGGCTGCCCATCGGCTGTCTTGATCGTGAAGTCGGGCAGCACGTTGCGCAGCAGCCGGAAGTGCACGGTGGGCGAATTGGCATCCGCCGCGGCGCCGGGCTGCGGCTTGACCGATTGCCGGTCGATGTACGAAACGATGCCGTTGATGCTCTCGAACCGGCGCCACCGGGAATCGGCGCTGGCGGATTCGAGGGCGGGTGCCGCATCGCCCGAAACGGCTTGCGCGGCCCCCGTCGGCACAGCGGCCGACGCAGAAATGGTTTGTGCGGATACGGGCATCGCTGCCCACTGCGCGGCAACCAGAGCGGTCGCCGCGATGGCGCTTTGCCAGCGCCAGCCTCCTGTCTTCATGGGGTGTCTCGCCTTGCTGCAAAAAACTCAGCGGGCGATTCTACCGCGCTGGCGCAACCGCTTACGTCACATCGGGTCGACGGGCTCGGCCACGTCCACGCCGGCAAACCGCAGATACAGCGTGCGCAGCGCCTGCGTGAGCGGGCCCGGCTGACCGCTGCCGATCTGCACGCCGTCGATGGACACCACCGGCATCACAAACGTCGACGCGCTCGTGTAGAACGCTTCGGCGGCTTGCTGGGCTTCGGCGACGGTAAAGGTGCGCTCCTCCAACGTCAGGCCATGTTCACGCGCCAGCGCCAGGATCGACACACGCGTGATGCCCGGCAGCACGGCGTTCGACAGCGGACGCGTGATCAGGCGCTTATCGGCGGTGATGATGAACGCGGTCGACGACGCGCCTTCGGTCACGCGGTCGCCGTCGGTCATCCAGGCTTCATGCGCACCGGCGCGCGCGGCGATCTGCTTGGCCATCACCTGCGGCAGCAAGCCGACGCTCTTGATGTCGCAACGCTTCCAGCGCAGGTCGGGTACCGTCACCACGGTTGCGCCCTTCTTGGCCAGCGGGCTGTTGACGATGGACTTGACCTGGGTGAACGCCACGGCCGTCGGCGTGATGTCGGCCGGGATGCCGAAATCACGCTCAGCCACGCCGCGCGTGACCTGCATGTAGACCACGCCCTCTTCCAGCCCGTTGCGCACCACCAGCTCTTCGCACACACGCGTCCATTCGGCGGCGGTGTATGGGTTATCGATGCCGATCTCGGACAGCGAACGCGTCAGGCGGGCGAGGTGCGCGTCGTTGTCGACGAGCTTGCCGCGCGCCACGGCGGTCACTTCGTAAATGCCATCGGCAAAGGTGAAGCCGCGGTCCATGATTGAGACAGTGGCCTCGGCGGCCGGCACGTATTGGCCGTTCAGAAAGACGATTCGAGACATGCTGGAGAGGGAGAGAATTCAACGCCGGAGCGGAACTGCCCCGTGGACGCCTGCATAGGATACGGGCGCTGCGCCGCGACTGCCGATGTCTGCCCAGGTTATGCGAAAACGGCATGAGGGCCGGTTGGCGTCGGGTAAACTCGGCGGCTTGTCCACGCCTGCGCGACCATGTCCGAGCTGACCATTCGCCCCATTTCTGCAGACGACCTGCCCGGCATCCTGGCCGTGCAACAAGCCTGTTATGGCGATGGCTTCCTGGAGCCGGCGGAGGCGCTCGTCAGCCGCTGGGCGCGCAGCCCGACCCTGTGCCTGGCGGCAGTGCGCGGTGACGAGGTGGTGGGCTACCTGCTCTCGCATGCGTGGCATGCATGGACGCCGCCGAAACTGCATGTGCCGCTGCCTGCCTCGGATGCAGCCGACCTGCTCTGGTTTGTCCATGACATGGCCATTGCGCCGTCGGGACGCGGGCAGCGCCTGGGCGAACGCCTTTACGCGATGGCCTGCGCGGTCGCGCAAGCACAGGGCTTGCTGCACTCGCGGCTCGTCGCCGTGCAAGGTGCGGATGCCTTCTGGCGTCGGCTCGGCTATCGCCCCGCGGCGATGGCCCCACAGGCGCTCGACCCGCTGCGTGAGATGTACGGCAATGACGCCCTGCTGATGGAGCGCGCGCTGGTCTGACGGCAGGCCGTTACATCTCGTAACGTTCGTATAGGTTTCGCAAGACCGCCGGCGCGCCACTCGACTACAGTGCGGCCGTGTCGAGGAACTCCACCATGCAAAAGCATCTGGCGCTGTGCGCCCTGGCCGCCATCGCGGCATTATCGTCCCAGGCCGCGCAGGCAGGCGTCGACGTTGGGATCGGTATCGGAATCCCGGCGCCGGTCTATGTGGCGCCGGCTCCGGTCTATGCGCCGGCGCCCGTCTACGCGCCCGCTCCGGTTTACGTTGAGCCGCAGCCCGTCGTGGTCGCCCCCGGCTACTACGACGACTGGCGTGCCCGCAAATGGCAGGAAAAGCAGTGGCGCGAGCAGCGCAAATGGGAACGCAAATACTGGAAGCACCGCCGCCACGACGATGACGACGATTGATCGTCAGGCCGCCTTCTTCGCCAGCCCCAGGTAGGTTTCGATCACGCGCGGGTTCACGGCCAGTTCCTGCGCCGGGCCTTCGAGCGTCATGTCGCCCGTTTCCAAGACGCAACCGTAATCGGCCACCTGCAGGGCGGCACGCGCATTCTGCTCGATCAGCAAGGTTGCCACGCCGGTTTTGCGCAGGTCGCTGATGATGTGGAAGATCTCCTTCACGATCAGCGGCGCGAGGCCCAGGCTCGGCTCGTCGAGCATCAGCAGTTGCGGCTTGGCCATCAACGCGCGGCCGACGGCGAGCATCTGGCGCTCGCCGCCGGAGAGCGTGCCGGCTTCCTGCACGCGACGCTCCTTGAGCCGCGGGAACAGCTCGTAGACGACGTCCATCTGGTCCAGATAGTTGCGCTCGCCCGCGCGCTTGCGGCGGTAGGCACCGAGCACCAGGTTGTCTTCCACGCTCATGGTGGCGAACAGCTCGCGCTTTTCGGGCACCAGGCACATGCCGCGCGCCACGCGCTTTTCCACCGGGAGCCCCGTCAGGTTGTGGCCGAGATAGGAGACCACGCCGTTGGCCGAACCCGTGGTCGGCAGCGCGCCCATGATGGCGGCGAGCATGGTCGACTTGCCTGCGCCGTTCGGGCCGATGACGGTGACGATCTGCCCGGCCTCCACCTTCAGGTTTGCGCCGTGCAGGGCCTCTACCTTGCCGTAGCGGACGTGCAGGTCTTTCACTTCGAGGATGACTGACATGTTGTTCTCCTTCTCCAAACCTGTTCACGCTCCGCTGGGGGCTGCCCGAGGTTGGACCGTGCAGGTTTATTCCACGCCGCCCAGATAGGCCTCGAGCACGGCGGGGTTCTGCTGCACCTCTTGCGGCACGCCCTCGGCGATCTTGGTACCGAATTCCATCACGACAAGACGGTCGGTCAGGTTCATGACGAAGTCCATGTCGTGCTCGACCAGCAGCACGCTCATCCCTTCGGCTTTGAGCTTGGTGAGCAGCGCGGCCAGGGCCTGCTTTTCCTTGTAGCGCAGGCCGGCAGCAGGCTCGTCGAGCAGCAGCAGCGCCGGGTCGCAGCACAGCGCGCGGGCGATCTCCAGGATCCGCTGCTGGCCGAGCGCCAGGCTGCCGGCTTCCTGATACATGCAATCGGCCAGGCCGACGCGCTCGAGCTGGCGCCGCGCTTCAAACAGCAGCTTCTGCTCTTCCGCCTGGTTCATGCGCACCACGCTGGCCAGCACGCCGCCTTGCGCCGCGAAGTCGCCACGCAGGTGCGCGCCCAGCGCCACGTTCTCGAGCACCGTCATGCCCGAGAGCAATTGCACGTGCTGGAACGTGCGGCCGATGCCGCGCCTGACGATCTCGCGCGAGGGCTTGTCGCTGATGCGCTCGCCGCGATACAGCACCTCGCCGCGCGTGACCGGCAGTACGCCGGTGACAAGGTTGAACGTGGTGGACTTGCCGGCGCCGTTCGGGCCGATCAGGCCCACGATCTCTCCAGCCCTCACCTGGAAGCTGACATCGTTGACGGCGACGAGGCCGCCGAACTCCTTGCGCGCGGCGCGCACGTCCAGAATCAGCTCGCCTGCCTGCGGTTTCTCGCGCTGCCTGAGCGCAGGTGCATCTTCCGGCGCGCGCGCTGTCGGCGCAGAAGGGAACAGCTTGCGGATGAACGGCCACACGCCATCGCGCGCGTATTGCAGCAACAGCACCAGCAGCACGCCGAACACGATGATCTCGAAGTTGCCGTTGGAGCCCAGCAGCCTGGGCAGGATGCTTTGCAGGCTGTCTTTCAGGATGGTCAACAAACCCGCGCCGAGCACGGCGCCCCACACGTGGCCCACGCCGCCGACCACCGCCATGAACAGATATTCGATGCCGTAGTTCAGGCCGAACGGCGTGGGGTTCACCGCGCGCTGCAGGTGCGCGTAGAGAAAGCCCGAGATGCAGGCCAGCACCGCCGCAAACACGAAGATCACGACCTTCATCCACGCGGTGTTCACGCCCATCGCCTCGGCCATCGTGCCACCGCCCTTGAGCGCGCGGATGGCGCGGCCCGGGCGCGAGTTCAGAAGGTTCTGCACCGCCAGCACGGCCACCACCACGACGGCCCAGATGAGATAGAACATCTCGCGGCCGGTGTTCAGCTGTTTGCCGAGCACGTTCAGCACCGGGATGCCGTTGAGGCCGTCGTACTTGCCCAGGAACTCCAGGTTGCCGAACAGGAAGAACAGCGACAGGCCCCACGCAATCGTCGCCAGCGGCAGGTAGTGACCGGACATCCGCATCGTGATCAGCCCGATCACGTATGCCGACACCATCGTGATCACAAGCCCCGCCAGCAGGCCGACCCACGGCGATACGCCGTACTGCGTGGTGAGATACGCCGTGCTGTACGCGCCCAGCCCCACAAACGCGGCTTGGCCGAACGACGTCAGCCCGCCGACGCCCGTGAGCAGCACGAGGCCCAGCGCGACGAGGCTGTACAGCCCGATGTAATTGAGCAGCGTGATCCAGAACTCGGGCGTCGGCACGACCGGGATCAGCGCCAGCACGATCACGAAGAGCGCCGTCAGCACGCGGTTGCGCGAGAACCAGCCGCGCTGCGCGGCGTTCCCGGAAGATTTGGCGAGCGTGTTCATCGGCTTACTCCTCTTCCTCGACATGCTTGGTGGTGAGCGATCGCCACAGCAGCACCGGGATGATGAGCGTGAACACGATCACCTCCTTGAACGCCGACGCCCAGAACGATGAATACGACTCCAGCAGCCCCACCAGCAGCGCGCCCAGCGCCGCCACCGGATAGCTCACCAGCCCGCCCACGATGGCACCCACGAAACCCTTCAGGCCGATCAGGAAGCCCGACTCGTAGTACACCGTCGTGATGGGTGCGATGAGGATGCCGCACAGCGCGCCCAGCGCCGCGGCCAGCGTGAAGGCCAGGCGCCCCGCCTGCGTGGTGCCGATGCCGACGAGCCGGGCGCCGAGCCGGTTCACCGCCGTCGCGCGCAGCGCCTTGCCCGACACCGTGCGGCCAAAATAGAAATACAGCGCCGCGATCATCAGCGCCGATACCGCCACCACCCACAGGCTCTGGCCCGATACCGACAGCGCGCCCAGATCGAATCGCGCATCGGAAAACGCATCCGTGCGCGAGCCCTCTGCGCCGAACATCACGAGGCCCAGGCCCACCATCGCGAAGTGCACCCCCACCGAGACGATCAGCAGCACCAGCGTGCTCGCCTCGGCCAGCGGCTCATAGGCCAGGCGGTAGATCATCGGGCCCATCGGAATGACGATCAGCAGCGCCAGCGCCACCTGCACGACCTGCGGCAGCTGCATCGGCGCAAGCATGCCGGCCGCCGCATACACCGCGATCGGGAAGACCAGATACTTACCCGCGTAGACGGCGCCCGTGCGCAGCGCGTGCAGACGCAGCTCCGGCTGCAGCAGCGTGCGGCCCATCTCGACGAGGAAGGTGAGCACGCCGAGCGTCACGAGCATGCTCGCAGACAGCGGCGCCTTGTTCGCCTGGATGGCCGCCAGCGTGAGCGCGCCATACGCGACGAATTCGCCCTGCGGGATGAAGATCACGCGCGTGACGGAAAACACCAGCACGAGCGCCAGCGCCAGCAGCGCGTAGATCGCGCCCGATGTCACGCCGTCTTGCGCCAGGATGGCGGCAATCGACAAGTCCATGAGTCTCCTTGCTCTGATGGTCGTGGCGCGCCACGAGTTACGAGAGGGTAAATCTTTTACGACAGGGTGAAATTGGCGACAACCCTAACGCGCCGCCTTTTCGCGCCGCCCGCTGGCCTTGGTGCGCGCTGGCTGCGGCGTCTGCAGCAAGGTGGACAGCCGCGTGACGAACGCGCGCAGGGTGGCCTCCAGTTCGCCGCCGCGCTGCGCGTGAAACAGCGGATGCAGATTCAATGCGATCAGCACCAGGGCCAGTTGCCCCCGCATGCCGAACACCGGCAGCGACAGCGCGCTCACGCCAGGCAGCAGGCTACCGGATACCCATGAAGCGCCCTCGGTACGGATCTCTTCGCACAGCCGGTAGTAGTCGGTGAGCGAGCGCGGCAGGTCCGGCAGATCGTCGGCGGCGCGCTCGTGGAGTTCGCGCTCGACCAGCGGCAAGGTCTGCTCGATCGGCAGGTAAGCGCCAAACAGGCGGCCGGTGGCGGAGTTGAGCATCGGCATGACATCGCCGATGCGCAGGTTCACACCGGGCGCGCCGCCCGCCTTTTCCCAGTGCACCACGGTCGGCCCGCGATCGCTCCAGACGGCAATGCCGATGGTGTGGCCGGTCTGGTCCCGAAGGCCCCCCAGCAGCGGCCGTGCAAGCGCAATGGCTTCTCTTCGGTTCAGGCTTGCCAGGCCCAGGCGCAGTGCAAAGGGGCCGAGCTCATAGCGGCCGGTCAGCGGATCCTGCGAAACCGCGCCGACGCGCTGCAGGCTGACCAGGTAGCGGTGCGCCTTGGACGGATGCATGCCGGCGGCGCGCGCCAGATCACCCAGGGCCATCGCGCGCATCGCCCGCGTGAGCGCCACCAGCAGATGGGAGCCGACCTCGATGGACTGGATGCCGGAGCGGTCGCGGCTGGCCGGAGCGTCATCCGCATCGCCATCGGGTTGGGGGGCGTTCGCTGCTTCAGTGGTCTCCATGTTCTTGGCGTCGTGGCGGGCCGGCAAAGTGCTGCGAGCGTAGCACGCCGCGCACGCCTGGCGGCGCGCAGTCGTTCTTACGCATTGTAGAAATCATGAATCTAATCATAATTCTCGTATACCCTAGGCGCGACTGCCGACCGCCCGGTCTATGATTCGCTGCACGCGGCCCTTGCTGCATGGCGTGCGCTGCACCGTACACGGCAGGCACCAGCCGGCCGCAGAAGAAATTCCACCCACCGTAATTCACTACACCAGGAGTGACAGAATGGCCAAAGCCTTCGCCTCGCAGGCCGACCTCGAGGCCAAACAAGTCACCTTCACGCAGCTCTCTCCCAACGCCTACGCCTACACCGCCGAGGGCGACCCGAACTCCGGCGTCATCATCGGCGACGACGCGGTGCTGATCGTCGACACCACCGCCACGCCGGCGATGGCGCAAGACCTGATCGCCCGCATCCGCGGCATCACAGACAAGCCGATCAAGCACGTCGTGCTGTCGCATTACCACGCGGTGCGCGTGCTGGGCGCCTCGGCCTACTTTGCCGAGGGCGCGCAGAACATCATCGCCAGCCGCGGCACGTACGAGATGATCGTCGAGCGTGGCGAGGCCGATATGAAGTCGGAGATCGAGCGCTTTCCGCGCCTGTTCGCGGGCGTTGAAACCGTGCCGGGCCTGACCTGGCCGACGCTGGTGTTCGAGCGCGAACTCACGCTGTTCCTGGGCAAGCTCGAGGTCAAAATCCTGCACCTGGGCCCGGGCCACACGAAGGGCGACACGGTCGTGTGGATTCCATCGCAAAAGGTGCTGTTCTCGGGCGACCTGGTCGAATACGACGCCGCCTGCTACTGCGGCGATGCCCAACTCGAAGAATGGCCCGCCACGCTCGACGCCCTGCGTGCGCTGGGCGCCGAAAAACTCGTGCCCGGCCGCGGCCCGGCGCTGCTGAACCCGCAGGAAGTCGCCAAGGGCCTCGCCTACACGCGCGACTTCGTGTCGACGCTGCTCCAGCGCGGCAAGGAAGCCGTCGCCCAGAAGATGGACCTGAAAGCCGCCATGGCCCACACCCGCGCCGCCATGGACCCGAAGTTCGGCCACGTCTTCATCTACGAGCACTGCCTGCCGTTTGACGTGACGCGCGCCTACGACGAAGCCAGCGGCATCAAGCACCCGCGCATCTGGACGGCCGAGCGCGACAAGGAGATGTGGGCCGCGCTGCAGGGCTGATCCGCCCAGGCGTCTTTCTTCGACCACGATATCCACCGACAAAGCGGCGGCCACGACTGCCGCAGGTGCGAGCGAGACATGAACCCCGATTTCCAGAACCGCGTCTTCACGTACGCGCCTTGCGCGGAGCAGCAGCCCGGCTGCACGGCCGGGGCCCGCCCCGTCGTCATCGTCGGCGCAGGGCCGGTGGGCCTGGCCACGGCCATCGACCTCGCGCAGCAAGGCGTGGCCGTCGTTGTGCTGGATGACGATTGCACGCTGTCGACCGGCTCGCGGGCGATCTGCTTCTCCAAACGCTCCCTGGAGATCTTCGACCGGCTGGGCTGCGGCGACTGCATGGTCGACAAAGGCGTGAGCTGGAACGTCGGCAAGGTCTACCTGAAGAACGAGCTGCTCTACAGTTTCGACCTGCTGCCGGAAACCGGCCACCGCCGTCCGGCGTTCATCAACCTGCAGCAGTACTACGTCGAGGGGTTCCTCGTCGAGCGGGCACTGGCGCTGCCGAACATCGAGCTGCGCTGGAAGAACAAGGTGACGGGCCTCACGCAGGATGCGGACGGCGTGACGCTCACCGTGGAGACGCCCGACGGCGCCTATACCCAGCGCGCCCAATACGTGGTCGCCGCCGACGGCTCGCGCAGCCCGGTGCGCCGCATGATGGGCCTCGAAGCCCACGGCCAGACCTTCAAAGACCGCTTCCTGATCGCCGACGTGCGCATGGAAGCGCCCTTCCCGAGCGAGCGCTGGTTCTGGTTTGACCCACCGTTCCACCCGAACCAGTCGGTGCTGCTGCACCACCAGCCCGACAACGTCTGGCGCATCGACTTCCAGCTCGGCTGGGACGCCGACCCGGTGGCCGAGAAGCAGCCGGAGCGCGTCATTCCGCGCGTGCGCGCGCTGCTTGGCGAGGGCGTCGACTTCGAACTCGAGTGGGTGAGCGTCTACACGTTCTCATGCGAGCGCATGGACCGCTTCCGCCACGGCCGCGTGCTGTTCATCGGCGACGCGGCGCATCGCGTCTCGCCATTCGGCGCGCGCGGCGCCAACAGCGGCCTGCAGGACGCCGAAAACCTCGCCTGGAAACTGCGCATGGTGCTGGCCGGCGATGCGCCCGATACGCTGCTCGACACCTACGCCACCGAGCGCGAATTCGCCGCCGACGACAACATCCGCCACTCCACCCGCTCGACCGATTTCATCACGCCCAAGAGCGCCGTCAGCCGCCTCTTTCGCGATGCCGCGCTGCGCCTGGCCAAGCACTATCCGTTTGCGCGCACGCTGGTCAACAGCGGGCGGCTTTCAACGCCAACGGTGCTGGAAGGCTCCCCGCTCAGCACGCCCGACGACGCCGACTTCGGATGTGCGCTGGTACCCGGCAGTGTCGCGCTCGACGCGCCGGTGCGAACGCGCGACGGGCGTGCCGCGTGGCTGCTCAGCCATCTGCGCGACGGCTTCATGGCATTGCGTTTCTGCCGCGCGGGAGAACACATCGACGCGTTGCCGGTACCCACGCTGGCGATCTTTCCCGCCGGCGGCGCAGGTACGGTGTCGGCGGGCGTCACGGCGCTCGAAGACATCGACGGCCTGGTCGCCCAACGCTATGACGCACGGCCCGGCACGTTGTACCTCATCCGCCCGGACCAGCACGTCTGCGCACGCTGGCGCAGCGTCGATACCGCCAAGCTCGCGGCCGCCATGCGCCGCGCCATGGGCCATGCCGACGCCACCACGCCATCGCCCGCTACAGCCACCGCCTGACCGCCATGCCGTTGAACACCCAGCCCAACCTGCCGCGCCCGGACGACTTCTATGAGGCGCTGATCGACACGCACCGCGGGCTGAGCGACGCGCACAGCGCGATGCTCAACGCGCAGCTGATCCTGCTGCTCGCGAACCATATCGGCGACATGGCGGTGCTGCGGGAGGCGCTGGCGGCTGCGCGACTGGCCCTGCCGGCGGGCGCAGCGGATTAGCACCCACCCTGCCGCGTCCCGGCGAGCTGACCACGGCGATACTCACCCTGGCGCTCCAGCATCCAGCCCGGGTACTCGGCGGGCAGCCTGCTGACCTCATCGAGCTGCGCCAATTCTTCCGTTGTCAGTTCCACCTGGGTCGCGGCGATGTTGTCGTCAAGCTGATCGACCTTCTTGGCACCGACGATCACGCTCGTCACCACGCGCTGGTGCAGCAGCCACGCCAAGGCGATCTGCGCCACGGACACACCGCGCGCACGGGCCATGACACGCATCGCGTCGATACAGGTATACGCCCGCGCCTGGTCCACGGGCGGGAAGTCGAACTTGTTGCGGCGGCTGTCCTGTTCGCCATGCTGTTCGCGCGTGTACTTGCCGCTGAGCAGGCCGCCGGCCAGCGGGCTCCACACCATCAGCCCCAGCCCTTCAGCATCGGCACGAGTTCGCGCTCGAGATCACGGCCGGCAATGGTGTAGTAGGCCTGCAGGCTTTCGAAGCGCGCGCAACCGAGGCGCTCGGCAATGCCCAACGCCTTGACGATCTGCCATGCGGCCCAGTCCGATACGCCCACGTAGCGGACGTGCCCGTGCTGCACGAGCGTGTAGAGCGCACGCACGGTCTCCTCGGTGGGCGTGGCCGGGTCGAAGCCGTGGATCTGGTAGAGATCGATGTGGTCGAGCTGCAGGCGCTTCAGGCTCGCCTTGACGCCGTCCATGATGTGAAAGCGCGAGGCGCAGGGCATCGGCCGCGCCTGCGCCGAGCGCTTTGCCCGCGAAGGTGCGCGCGTGATCGCCACCGACCTGCGCATCGATGCATTGAACGATGTGCCGTTCGAGGTCCACCGCCTCGACGTGCGCGATACCGGGCAGGTCAATGCGCTCGCTGCCGAGCTTGGCGGCATCGACATCCTCTTCAACTGCGCGGGCTTCGTACACGCCGGCTCGGTGCTGGAATGCGATGAGGATGCATGGGATTTCTCGTTCGACCACAACGTCAAGTCGATGTACCGCACCCTCCGCACGTTCCTGCCAGGCAGGCTGGAACGCGGCGGCGGCAGTGTCATCAACATGTCGTCCGCCGCGTCGAGCATCAAGGGCGTGCCGAACCGCTTTGTGTATGGCGCATCGAAGGCGGCGGTGATCGGGTTGACCAAATCCGTGGCGGCAGACTTTGTGGCGCGCGGCATCCGCTGCAATGCGGTCTGCCCCGGCACGGTGGTATCGCCATCCCTCGTCCAGCGCATCGATGAGCAAGCCCGCACGCAAGGCAAGCCGCGCGCGGAAGTCGAAGCGGTGTTCGTCGCACGCCAGCCGATGGGGCGCCTCGGGCAGCCGGAAGAGATTGCCGCGCTGGCGGCGTATCTGGCTTCTGACGAGGCCGCCTTTACGACGGGGCAAGTCCACCTGATCGACGGCGGCAGGTCAAATTGATACCTTGATGCCTTTCCCCCCAACCGATTTGAGCTTTTCATGAAACTGCTGCGCTTCGGCCCCCAGGGCCAAGAAAAACCCGGCCTGCTCGATGCCACCGGCACTCTCCGTGATCTGTCGGGCATCGTCGACGACATTGCGGGCAACGTGCTGTCGGACGCATCGCTCGCCCGGCTACGCGAGGTGGACCCTGCCACGCTGCCGGCCGTCAGCGGCCAACCCCGCATTGGCCCGTGCGTCGGGCGTGTCGGCAAGTTCATCTGCATCGGGTTGAACTACGCCGACCACGCCGCAGAGTCCGGCCTGCCGGTACCGTCCGAACCGGTCGTCTTCAACAAATGGACCAGCGCCATCTGCGGCCCGAATGACGACATCGAAATCCCGCGCGGCTCCGTCAAGACCGACTGGGAAGTCGAACTGGGCGTGGTCATCGGCAAGCCCGCCAAGTACATCGACGAAGCCAACGCGCTCGACTACGTGGCCGGCTATTGCATCGTCAACGACGTTTCCGAGCGCGAATGGCAGATCGAGCGCGGCGGCCAGTGGGACAAGGGCAAGGGCTTCGACACGTTCGGCCCGCTCGGGCCGTGGCTGGTCACGCGCGACGAGGTGCCCGACCCGCAGGCACTGGACCTCTGGCTGGAGGTGGACGGCCACCGCTACCAGAACGGCAATACGCGGACGATGGTGTTTGGCGTGGCGAAGCTGGTCGCGTATCTGAGCCGCTGCATGAGCCTGCAGCCGGGCGACGTCATCTCGACGGGCACGCCGCCGGGCGTGGGGCTGGGCATCAAGCCGAACCCGGTCTATCTCAAGCCCGGGCAGACCATGCGATTGGGCATCGCCGGCCTCGGCGAGCAGTTGCAGCGCACCGTCGCCGCACCGTAAGGATCAGCCGTCCAGCTCGGCAAAGCGCTGCGCGACGAGGTTGCGCAGCCACTGGTTGCCGGCGTCCTGATGAAAGCGCCGGTGCCAGAACACGTTGGTCTGCAGCGCCGGCAGCTTGAGCGGCGGCGCTGCAAATTCCAGCCCGAACGGCGGCGCTGCCCGCTCGGCCAGCTTGCGCGGCACCGTCACCACGAGATCGGTCGTGCTGATGATGTACGGCACCGCCACGAAGTGCGGCACCGAAAAGCGCGCCGATTGTGTGATCCCCGCCTTGTCGAGCAGCGGCCCGATGGCGTTGTACGGGCTGGCCGAGCTCGCCACCACGAGGTGCGATGCGGCGCGAAAGCGTTCGAGCGTCAGTGCCCCATCTGCCAGCGCGTGGCCGCGCCGGAACATCGTCACGTAATCCTGCTGAAACAGCCGGCGCTGGAACACGCTCTCGCCCGACAGGTCATCGAACGCGCCGATGGCCAGGTCGATGGCGCCGGCCTCCATCTCTGCCTTCATGTCGAACCCGCCCGCGCGCACGGTGTGGATGCGCACGCCGGGCGCCTGCTCCGCACAAAGTTGCGCCAGCACCGGCATGAAGTACACCTCGCCGACGTCGCTCATGGCCACGGTGAAGCTGCGCGTGGATGTGGCGGCATCGAAATGTGCGCGCTGGCCGAAGGCACGCTGCAGCGTGTCCAGCGCCATCGCCACCGGTTCGGAGAGTTGCTCGGCAAGTGCGGTCGGCATCATGCCGCGTGGGGTGCGCACAAACAGCTCGTCGTCGAACGTCTGGCGCAGGCGCGCCAGCGCGTTGCTCACCGCCGGCTGCGACAGGCCCAGCCGCTCCGCCACGACAGAAATGCGCTTCTCGCGCAGGATTTCCTGGAACAGCACCAGCAGGTTCAGGTCGACATCCCGCAGGTTCAGCATGGCCTGGCCTTATTATTCAGATTATCAATGTTATGCATTCTCGCATTGATATTCCAAATTTTCACCGAATCCGGACAATACGGCAGACCCAAGCCAGAACAACAGAGCGGCCAGACGCCGCCGCCACCGGAGACCACCATGCGCCCTGCCCCCGCTGCATCGTCAGCCTCGATCGACCTTGCCCGCCTCATCGACCAGGGCAAGGTCGGCGGCTTCCAGATCCTGCTGCTCGCCATCTGCGGGCTGTGCCTCATCATCGACGGCTTTGACGTGCAGGCCATGGGCTACGTGGCGCCGGCCATCATCAAGGACTGGAACATCACCAAGGCGAGCCTGGGGCCCGTGTTCGGCGCGGGCCTCTTCGGCATGCTGGTCGGCTCGCTGGTGTTCGGCGTGCTGGGCGACCGCTTCGGCCGGCGTCCGGTGCTGATCGTTGCGACGTTCTTCTTTGCCGCCTGCATGCTGGCCACCACGCAGGTGGAAACGGTGCGGGCGCTGCTGGTGCTGCGCTTCATCACCGGCCTGGGCCTGGGCTGCATCATGCCGAATGCGATGGCGCTGGCCGGCGAGTTCAGCCCCGCGCGCACGCGCGTGACGTGGATGATGCTGGTGTCTTGCGGCTTTACCGTGGGCGCGGCGCTGGGCGGCTTCGTGAGCGCGGCGCTGCTGTCGCGCTTCGGGTGGCAGGCGGTGTTCCTGGTGGGCGGCCTGGTGCCGCTCGTCATTGCCGTGATGATGGTGCTGTGGCTGCCCGAATCCCTGCAATACCTGGCGCTCAAGGGCGATCCGCAAACGCGCCATCGACGGCTGGCACGCTGGCTGGGCAAGCTTGATCCGACGCTGCATGTCGATGCGCAAACACAATTCGTGGTGCCGGAAGCACCGGCGCGCGGCATGCCGGTCTCCGCGCTGTTCACGGAAGGCCGCGCCAAGGTCACGCTCGTGCTGTGGGTCATCAACTTCATGAACCTGATCGACCTGTACTTCCTGTCGAACTGGCTGCCCACGCTGATCCGGGATGCCGGCTATCCGACCGACACCTCCGTGCTGGTGGCGACCGCGCTGCAGGTGGGCGGCGTGATCGGCACGTTGACGCTGGGCCGGCTGATCGACCGCCTGGGCTTCGTGCGCGTGCTGGCCGTGTGCTTCCTCGTCGCCTGCGCCACCGTGGCGCTGATCGGCCACGTGGCGGCGGCGCTGCCGATGCTGGTGGCGGTGGTGTTCATTGCCGGCTTCTGCATCGTCGGCGGGCAGCCTGCCGTGAATGCGCTGGCCGCCACGTATTACCCGACCACACTGCGCGCCACCGGCATCGGCTGGAGTCTGGGCGTCGGGCGCATCGGCTCGGTCATCGGCCCGGTCATCGGCGGACAACTGATTGCCATGCAGTGGAGCGGGCCGGCGCTGTTCCAGGCGGCAGCGGTGCCGGCGCTGGTGTCCTTCGGCATGGTGCTGGCGTTGACGCTGGCCGCCAGTGGCACCGACGCCGCCCGCTTTGCCTCAGGTCGCACAACCGGCAAACCCGCCTGATGGCCCGGTAACGACTACGCTTTCCTGAAGACGCTCCTGACTTTTTCTCCAAGGACTTCACCATGAATATGCTCGCCCCGACGGTCAAGAACGCATTCACCCCCGCGTCGCTGGACCGGCCCGCCTACCAGAGCGGCTTCGGCAACGAGTTCGCCACCGAAGCCCTGCCCGGCGCGCTGCCGCACGGCCAGAACTCCCCCCAGAAGGCGCCGTATGGGCTGTATGCGGAGCAGATTTCCGGCACGGCGTTCACCGCGCCGCGCGCGCACAACCGCCGCTCGTGGCTGTACCGCATCCGGCCGGCCGCCGTGCACCTGCCGTTCGAAGCCGTTGCGCAAGCGCGCCTGCACAGCAACTTCAACGAGGTGCCGCCCTCGCCGAACCAGTTGCGCTGGGATCCGCTGCCCGCACCGGCGCCCGGCACGGACTTCATCGACGGCATCGTCACCTTCGCCGGCAATGGCGGGCCGGACGCACAGACCGGCTGCGGCATCCACCTGTACGCCGCCAACGCCGACATGACCGACCGCTTCTTCTACAACGCCGACGGCGAACTGCTGATCGTGCCGCAGCAAGGCCGCCTGCGCCTGCTGACGGAGATGGGCGTGGTCGATGTCGAACCGCTGGAGATTGTGGTCGTCCCACGCGGCGTGCGCTTCCGCGTCGAACTGCCGGATGGCGACGCGCGCGGCTACATCTGCGAGAACTTCGGCGCGCTCTTCCGCTTGCCCGACCTCGGCGTCATCGGCTCGAACGGCCTGGCCAACCCGCGCGACTTCCTCACCCCGCACGCGTGGTACGAAGACCGCGAGGGCGACTTCGAACTCGTCGCAAAATTCCAGGGCAGCCTGTGGACCGCGAAGATCGGCCACTCGCCGCTGGACGTGGTGGCCTGGCACGGCAACCTCGCGCCGTACAAGTACGACCTGCGCCTGTTCAACACCATCGGCTCGATCAGCTACGACCATCCGGACCCGTCGATCTTCCTGGTGCTGCAAAGCCCCTCCGCCACACCAGGCGTGGACACGATCGACTTCGTGATCTTCCCGCCGCGCTGGCTGGCCGCCGAAAACACGTTCCGCCCGCCCTGGTTCCACCGCAACGTCGCCAGCGAATTCATGGGCCTGATTCAGGGCGTGTACGACGCCAAGGCCGAAGGCTTCGTGCCCGGCGGCGCCAGCCTGCACAACTGCATGAGCGGCCACGGCCCCGACGCCGACACGTTCGAAAAAGCCAGCAACGGCGACACCACCAAGCCGCACAAGGTCGACGCAACGATGGCCTTCATGTTCGAAACGCCAGCCGTGATCCGCCCCACGCGCTTCGCAGCGGAATCCGCGCAACTGCAAGCCAAGTACTTCGAATGCTGGCAAGGCCTGAAAAAGCATTTCGACCCGACCAAGCCCTAAGAACTTCGCCTTGGCGCCAACGCGAGCATCCAGAAGGTGTGGCCGTACCTTGCCCTAGATGGCGCCTTGAATTTTCGTAAGCGGGCGGAAAAAAGAAGGACCGCTGTCTGAGCGCAGCGAGTTTCGGTCCTTCTCCGCCCGGTTACGGAAATTCAAGGAGTCTTTCGCCATCTCGGGCGCGCCTTTCTTTGCTTACTTTCTTTGGCAAGACAAAGAAAGTGAGTCGCCCCCGGCAGGGGGTGAAACAAGGGATGCACCAGCAACGTCAAGCAATAACCGACTCAACAAACAAATCACCGCCCCATCATGACCACCCGCCAACTAAGCTGGCTAGAATCCGCCAACACCCCCGACACCCATTTCCCCCTGGAAAACCTGCCCTTCGGCATCTTCTCCACGAAGGACAACCCATCCCCGCGCGCAGGCGTGGCCCTGGGCGACCACGTGATCGACCTCGGCGTGCTGGATGATGCCGGCCTGCTCCCCGCAGCAACACGCGGCACGTTCCGCACCGGCAAACTCAACACCTTCATCGCCCTCGGCAAGCCCGTCTGGGCAGAAACGCGCAAGAAACTGCAAGCGCTGTTCAGCGTGGCCGACACGCACGTGCGCGACAACGCCACACTGCACGCTCGCGCGCTGGTGCCGCAAGCGCATGCCGTGATGCATCTGCCGATCGACATCCCCGGCTACACGGATTTCTATTCATCGAAAGAACACGCCACCAACGTCGGCCGCATGTTCCGAGATCCCGAGAACGCGCTGCTGCCCAACTGGCTGGAAATCCCGATCGGCTACAACGGCCGCGCCAGCTCCGTGGTGGTGAGCGGCACACCGCTGCACCGCCCGATGGGCCAGATCAAGCTGCCCGACCAGCCGCGCCCGATCTTCACGGCCTGCCGCAAGCTGGACTACGAGCTAGAGATGGCGTTTGTGGTCGGCAAGCCCAGCGTGCTCGGTGAGCCGGTTTCCGTGGACGCCGCACCGGACTACATGTTCGGCGTCGTGCTGCTCAACGACTGGAGCGCGCGCGACATCCAGCAATGGGAATACGTGCCACTCGGCCCGTTCAACTCGAAGGGGTTCGGCACATCGATCTCGCCGTGGATCGTGACGATGGAAGCGCTGGAGCCGTTCCGCGTGGCCAATCCGGCGCAATCGCCCGAGCCGCTGGAGTACCTGCGGCAAAGCCGGCCGAACGCCTACGACATTGCGCTGGAAACCGCGCTGCGTCCGCACGGCGGCGAGCGCACCACCATCGCGCGGACGAACTTCCGCGCGATGTACTGGACGATGGCGCAGCAGCTTGCGCACCACACGGTGTCGGGCTGCAACGTGCGCGTGGGCGACCTGATGGGCTCCGGCACCATCAGCGGCACCACCCCGGATTCGTCCGGCAGCCTGCTGGAGCTGACGTTCAACGGCAAGCAGCCGCTGGAACTCGGCAATGGCCTCAAACGCGCGTTCCTGGAAGACGGCGACGAAGTAATCATGACCGGCTGGTGCCAGGGCGATGGCTACCGCGTGGGCTTCGGTGAGGTGCGCGGCGAAATCCTGCCGGCGCGCGGCGCGAAGTAAGGCTGGGTTGTGCAACGGATTCACGGTCCGTTGCGCTCTGCCTGCTTGGTTTTGGCTGCGGCGCAGGCCAGCATCGCGTCACCCATCACGTGCTGGCCGCTGGCCTTGAGTGCCTCGCCGGCGCCCGCCATGTCGCGCGTCTCCTTGTTCTGGCTCAGCTTGAGCTTGCCGTCGAGGCGCGTGATCTCGATCTCGATGCCGACGATCATCTTGAGCAGGGCATCGGTGTAGTCGGCGGGGGCGTCCGACATCTTCCACGGCGTCGGCTGCGATGCCTCGTGCGTGCGCGTCAGGCGCGCCACCACACCGCGCACGAAGCGCTCGTCGTCACGCACGGTGATGCGGCCATGGGCGTGCACCACGCGGTAGTTCCACGTCGGCACCTGCCTGTGCGCCTCGTGCTTGCTCGGGTACCACGTCGGCGAGATATACGCATCGCCCGCACGGAAGATGACGAGCACTTCATCGCCGCCGGCCACGTCCTGCCACACCGGGTTGGCGCGCGCCACGTGCGCATGCAGCGTGCCGAGCGGCCCGTCCTCGGGCAGCAGCAGAAACGGGAGGTGGTTCGCATCGAGCCCGTTCCTGCCGTGCGTGACAAGCGAGCCGAACGGGTTCTGCGCGATCAGCGCATGCAGCGCTTCGGTGCGTGATTCTTCGAAGTGGGCGGGGACGTACATGGCGGCTCCGAAAAGTCCGGCGCAGCGGACGAACCCCCCATTGTGCGCGCATGCGTGGCCCCAAAACAGAGCCAACTTTGTGCGAATGTTTAGGGCCAGCCTAATCGCGCAGCAGGTGCTTGGCGATGATGAGCTGCTGGATCTGCGTCGTGCCTTCGTACAGGCGCAGCAGGCGCACGTCGCGGTAGAAGCGCTCGGCCTTGTATTCGGCAATGTAGCCGGCGCCGCCGTGGATCTGCACCGCGCGGTCTGCCACGCGGCCCACCATCTCGGTGCAGAACATCTTCGTGCAGGAGGCCAGCATGCTCACCTCGTGGTCTTGCTTGCCGACGGGCTTGGCGTCATAGCGGCGGGCGCAGTCGCGCACCATCGACATGCCGGCATACAGCTCGGCCTGGCTGTCGGCCAGCATGGCCTGGATCAGCTGGAAATCGGCGATCGGCTGGCCGAACTGCCTGCGCTCCTTGGCATACGCCACCGCATCGGTAATGAGCCGATGCGCCATGCCGCATGCGAGCGAGGAGATATGCAGGCGCCCGCGATCGAGCACCTTCATCGCCGTCTTGAAGCCCTGCCCTGCCACGCCGCCGATGATGTTCGCCGTCGGCACGCGCACGTTGTCGAGCACCACGTCGCACGTCTTGGTGCCGCGCTGACCCATCTTCTTGTCCGGCTTGCCGAGCGTGATGCCCGGCGTGTCGGCCGGCACGATGAAGGCGGAGATGCCGCCGGCACCCTCGCCGCCAGTGCGCGCCATCAGCGTAAAGGCGCCTGCGCGCGGCGCGTTGGTGATGAAGCGTTTGGTGCCGTTGATGACATAGTGGTCGCCCTCGAGCACGGCGCGCGTCTGCAGCGATGCGGCGTCCGAGCCTGCATTCGGCTCCGTCAGCGCAAACGAGATGATGAGCTCGCCACTGGCGATGCGCGGCAGGTAGCTGGCCCTCTGCGCCTCGGTGCCGTCCATCAGGATGCCCTGCGAGCCGATGCCCACGTTGGTGCCGAACACTGACCGGAACGCCAGCGCCGTATGCCCGAGGTCGTATCCGACCTCGCATTCCTGCGCCATCGACAGGCCGATGCCGCCGTATTGCTCGGGAATGGACAGGCCGAACAGGCCCATTTCCTTCATGTCGGCAACGATGTCAGCGGGCACGTCGTCCTCTTCCTCGAGGATGTTCTCCGCCGGCACCAGCCGTTCTGCGATGAAGCGCTGCACCGATTGCTGCAGCAGGCCGAAGGATTCGTCGTCGAGCGCCATGTGGCTTGGCTCCATAGGGGTGTTGCGGGTGATGTTACCGGGCTGCGATGCTTTGACAATCCTGGCTTGCATCAACAGAATGTCGAATCGCCTTCACCAATTGCGGCCCCCACATGGACCTCAACGCGCTCAAGCTGTTCGTGGAAATCGTCGACGCGGGCAACCTGTCGGCGGCGGCGCGGCGGCTGCAGACCACGCGCTCGAACGTCAGCCACCGGCTCAAGGCGTTCGAGCGCGCACTCGGGGTGCAATTGCTGCGCCGGACGACGCGCCGCGTGGAGCCCACGGAGGTCGGCGCCGGCATCTATGAGCATGGACGCAGCATCCTGCGTGAAATGGCGGCGGCCGACGCGCTGGTCTCGTCACTCGGCAAATCGCTGCAGGGCAGCGTGCGGCTGTCGGTTCCGACGGGGTTGGGGCACCTGCTGGTGTCGCCGCTGCTGGTGGCATTCAAGCGCGCCTATCCGGACATCCGCCTCGACGTGCGGTTCGACAACCGTGTATCCGACCTGATCGGCGAAGACGTCGATGTGGCGCTGCGCATCGTGTCGAACCCGCCGGAGTCGCTCGTCGCCACCCTGCTCGACGAGGTCGACTGGGTGCTGTGCGCGGCGCCCGATTACCTGGCCGCGCGCGGGGTGCCGGAAACGCTCGATGCGCTGGCCGGCCACACCATCGTCAGCGCGCCGGCCGTGGGGCAGCCGCTGCGGCTGTCGGCGCAAGCGGGGGAGGAACGCACCCTCGTCACGCTGGACCCGGGCGTCTCGTCAGACAACTACCTGTTCCTGCAAGCGGCCGTGCGCGCCGGCAACGGGCTGGGCATCCTGCCTTACTACGCCGCGGCCGACGATTTGCGCGACGGGCACGTCAAGCGCGTCTTGCCCGGCTATCGGTTCAGCGTCTTCGGCAGCCGCCTGTACATGCTGGCGATGCCGAGCCGGTATCGGACGCTGGCGACGCGGCATTTGCTGGATTTCCTCAAGGAGGGGCTGCAGGGCAAGCTGCCGCGGCTGCCCCAGAAGGCGCGTGCCTGATCAGGCCTCCAGCGGCATCAGCCCCGGCAACTGCGCAAAGCAGATCGCCTTGGCCGTCTCGATGAAGTCCTGCGCAAACGGCGCCTGCGCGTAGTCGCGCGTCATGGCGGCGTAGAGATCGCTCCACAGGCCTTCCTTGCCGACACGCTTGGCGATCACGTATTCGTAATCGACGTAGTTCTTGATGCCCCAGCTCGGCAGCGCGGCCAGCCCGCGGCGGCTCGCGACGAGCTGCAGCACGGCAATCGTGAGTTCCGCCGTGCGGCGGTTGAACGCAATGCCGGCAGGCGTCAGGACCTGCCGGATCAGATCGATACGCTCTTCCGGCACGGGATACGTGATGAGCGTCTGGTCGGCAAAGTCCTTCGCCTCCATCCATTTCCTGTTGCGCAGCGGGTGGTCGACCGGCAGCACGGCCAGGATCTCGAAGCGGAACAGCGGCGCGAACACCACGCCCCGGCGCATCTTGGCATCGGAGCCGATGACCACGTCGGCGCGGCCGTCCTTGAGCAGCGCCAGCGGATCGGTATGGAAGCCGGAGACGAGATCCATCTCCACCTCGGGCCAGCGCTGGCGGAAGGCGTCCATCACAGGCATCAGCCAGTCGAAGCACGTGTGGCATTCCAGCGCGATACGCAGCGTGCCGGCCGCCCGGCCCTTGATGCGCTCGAGGTCGCGCTCGGCGGTCTGGATGTCGGCGACGACCTTTTGCGCGAGTTCGAGCAGGCGCTCGCCGGCTTCGGTCAGCTCGACCGTCTGGCCCTTGCGGCGCACGACCGGCAGCCCGTAGTGCGATTCCAGCGCGCGCAACTGGTGCGACAGCGCCGATTGCGTCAGATGCAGCCGCTCGGCTGCGCGCGACACAGAGCCGCCATCGGCCAGGGCGATCAGCGTGCGGAGGTGACGGATTTCGAGCATGTTCCGAGGCGCCTCAAAATATGAATCCTATTCAAAGATACCGAAAATAATATCATTTGATTCATGATCGAGGGTCGCCCATCATCGCAGGACTGCAACACATTGCCTCTCTGTGCGATCAACATGACGACCATCCACACCCTCGGCTACCCGCGCATCGGCGCGCAACGCGAACTGAAATTCGCGCTCGAATCGTTCTGGAAAGGCGCTTCGTCCGAAGACGACCTGCGCGCCACCGGCCGTGCGCTGCGTGAGCGCCACTGGGCTGCCCAGCGCGACGCCGGCCTCGACTACGTGACCGTGGGCGATTTCGCCTGGTACGACCAGGTGCTGCAGACGGCGGCCCTGCTGGGCGCCCTTCCCACGCGCTATGGCTTTGACGCGGCACAGCTGACGCTGGCGCAATCGTTCGTGCTTGCACGCGGCAATGCCGACCACGCGGCCATGGAAATGACCAAGTGGTTCGATACCAACTACCACTACCTCGTGCCGGAACTCACGCCCGACCTGCTTGATCGGCAATGGGGCTCCGGCACCGAATGGCTGTTCGACGAAGTGCGTGAGGCGCAGGCCGCCGGCCATCGCGTGAAGGTCGCGCTGATCGGCCCGGTGACGTTCCTGCATCTGGCCAAGGCGCGCAATGGCCTGACCGACAAGCTCGCGCTGCTGCCGCAACTGCTGCAGGCCTACACGGCCGCGCTCAAGCGCCTGGCCGCACTGAACGTGGAGTGGGTGCAGATCGACGAACCCGCGCTCGTGCTGGACCTGCCGAATGCCTGGGTGGAAGCATTTGGCCCGGCATACAAGGCGCTGGCCGCCGCCCATGGCCCCAAGCTGCTGCTCGCCACGTACTTCGAAGCCGCTTCGCATCATGCTGCGCTCATCAAGTCGCTGCCCGTGGCCGGCGTGCACCTGGACCTCGTGCGTGCACCGGAACAGTTGGGCAGCTTCGCGCCGTGGCCCGCCGACAAGATCCTGTCGGTGGGCGTGGTGGACGGCCGCAACATCTGGCGTACCGACCTCGCACGCGTGCTCGAGCGCCTGACGCCGCTGGCCGAAGCGTTTGGCGATCGCCTGTGGATTGCCCCGAGCTGCTCGCTGCTGCACGTGCCGGTCGACCTGTCGGCCGAAACCAAGCTCGACGACGAGCTCAAGGGCTGGCTCGCCTTTGCGCGCCAGAAGCTGGATGAACTGGCGGTGCTCAAGCGCGCCCTGGTTGAAGGGCCCGCGGCCGTGCAGACGGCGCTCGACGAGAACCGCGCCGCCATCGCCTCGCGTGCCCAATCGCGCCGCGTGCACAACGCCGGCGTCAAGAAGCGCGTGGCCGCCATCCGCCCCGAAGATGCCGAGCGCGGCGCACCCTACCCGGCTCGCGCTCAAGCCCAGCAGGCCCGCCTGAAGCTGCCGCTGCTGCCCACCACCACGATCGGCTCGTTCCCGCAGACGCCGGAGATCCGCCACGCACGCGCGCAACACAAGCGCGGCGAACTGCCCGCCCTGGACTACCTCGAACGCATGCGCGCCGAGATTGCCGACGTCGTGCGCCGCCAGGAAGCGCTGGGGCTCGACATGCTCGTGCACGGCGAAGCCGAGCGCAACGACATGGTCGAGTACTTCGGCGAGCTCCTCTGGGGCTACGCCTTCACAGCCAACGGCTGGGTGCAGAGCTACGGCTCGCGCTGCGTGAAGCCACCCGTCATCTATGGCGACGTCTATCGCCCCGAGCCGATGACGGTCGAATGGAGCAAGTATGCGCAAAGCCTCACGGCCAAACCGATGAAGGGCATGCTGACCGGCCCGGTGACGATGCTGCAATGGTCGTTCGTGCGCGACGACCAGCCGCGCGAGCAGACCGCGCTGCAGATCGCGCTGGCCCTGCGCGACGAGGTGTGCGACCTTGAAGCCGCCGGCATTGCCGCCATCCAGATCGACGAGCCGGCCTTCCGCGAAGGGCTGCCGCTGCGCGCATCGGATGTGCCGGGCTACCTGGAATGGGCGGCGCGCGCGTTCCGCGTCTCAGCCTCGGGCGTGCGCAACGACACGCAGATCCACACGCACATGTGCTACTCGGAGTTCAACGACATCCTGCCGGCCATCGCGTCGATGGATGCCGACGTGATCACCATCGAAACGTCGCGCTCGAACATGGAGCTGCTCGACGCGTTTGGCGAGTTTGCGTACCCGAACGAGATCGGCCCCGGCGTGTACGACATTCACTCGCCCCGCGTGCCGCGTGTGGAAGAAATGGAAGCGTTGCTCGACAAAGCCGCCCAGGTTGTGCCGGTGCAACGCCTGTGGGTCAACCCCGACTGCGGCCTGAAGACGCGCGGCTGGCCGGAAGTGGAAGCGGCACTGCAAGGCATGGTGGAAGCCACGCGCCGCTTGCGCGCCAAGCATGCCAATGTGCTGCATGCCGGCAGCAGGGCCGACCAAGGCGAAACCGCTACGGCCTGAACGTCAGCAAGGCTCAAAAAAAAAAAAGCGCCAACCGGCTTGCGCCGGTTGGCGTTTTGCCTTGTGCACTCACTCACATGGGAGGCTCTGCTCGGCCATGCCGGCCCGCGCCACCCGCAAAGCGCGCGGCGCCCGCAACGCCTTCGGCAAACACGACCGGTACGCCGCGCACGCCCTCCTGCCGCAATGCGTCGGCCAGCGGCAGATCCCATTGCGCATATACCGATGCCCGGTCGGCCAACATGCACTGCTGCGGAAAGGCGGCGATGTCCCGCGCGAGCTGTTGGGCGGCAGCGAGCGCGCCCCCGGGCTCGACCACTCGATTGGCGAGACCCATGGCCAGCGCTTCATCGGCAGACACGGCGCGGCCGGTCAGGATCATGTCCAACGCTCGGCCCATGCCGATGATGCGCGGCAAGCGCACCGTACCGCCGTCGATAAGGGGCACACCCCAGCGGCGGCAGAACACGCCGAATACGGCGTCGCGCTCCATGACGCGCAGGTCGGCCAACAGCGCAAGTTCCAGCCCGCCCGCCACGGCATAGCCGCTTACCGCAGCGATGAGCGGCTTGGACAGCGCCATGCGCGAAGGGCCCATCGGGCCGGGCATGCCGCCGTCAGGATCGAGATGATTGCGTCTGGAAGGGTCGCCGACGGCCGTCAGGTCGGCGCCGGCACAGAAGTGGCCGCCAGTGCCGCCAAGCACGGCAACACGCAGCGCGTCATCGGCTTCGAAACGCTCGAACGCATTGAGCAGCGCGGCAGCAGTCGGCCCGTCCACCGCGTTGCGGCATTCGGGCCGGTTGAGCAGGATGGTGCAGACCGGGCCATCGGTCTGGAAGAGCACAGCATCGGGCATGGGCGGTCTCCGCAGCGCGGTACGTTGGCAGACCGCCCGATGCTACACCTAGCGCGGGCCATGCTCGGACGCGCCCTCCGCCCGGTTCCCGTGATGGCGCACGCCGCGGAACTTGTGCAAGGCCCACTCTTTAAAGTCGTCCACCTTCTCGAACACCACCGGCACCACGAGCAGGCTCAGCAGCGTGGAAGTCAGCAGACCGCCGATCACCGCCACGGCCATCGGTGAGCGGAAGCCGGCATCGCCCTCCAGGCCGAGCGCCATCGGCACCATGCCCGCCGTCATGGCCACCGTGGTCATGACGATGGGGCGGGCGCGCTTGTGGCAGGCGTCGATGATCGCCTCGGTGCGCGACATGCCGAGATCGCGCCGCGCAACGATGGCGTATTCGACCAGCAGGATCGAGTTCTTGGTGACGATGCCCATCAGCATCAGCAAGCCGATCAACGCCGGCAACGACAAGCTGAAACCGAACAGCGCCAAGAGCCCGAACGCTCCGCCCACCGACAGCGGCAGCGCCGCCAGGATCGTCACCGGCTGCGTGAAGTCGTGGAACAGCAGCACCAGCACCGCATACACGCACAGCACGCCGGCAAACATGGCGAGGAAGAAGCTGCCGAACAGCTCCTGCATGCCCTCGACATCGCCGGCGGCAATGCGGTGCACGCCTGCGGGCAGGTTCTTGATGGAGGGCAGCGCCTCCACGGCCTCGTTGGTGTCGCCGAGCGCGCGCCCCTCCAGCCCCACGTTGATGGTGACATTGCGGCTGCGGTCGTAGCGGTCGATCTGCGCGGGGCCGCTGGCGATGGAAATGTCGGCGATGTTCTCCAGCGGCACCGCGCCGTTGCGCCCCGGCACGCGCAACTGCCGGATCGTATCGATCTGGTTGCGCGCCTTCGGGTCGAGCTCCACGCGGATGTACACCTGCCGCTCTGGCAGGTTCAGCTTGGGCAGGTTGACGTCGTAGTCGCCGGCGGTGGCCACGCGCACGGCCTGGCCAATCGCCGCGGCGGTCACGCCTTGCTGTGCCGCGCGCGCAAAGTCGGGGCGGATGACGATTTCGGGCCGCAGCAGGCTCGCGGATGAGGTGACGGCACCCAGCCCCGGCACGGTGCGCAAGTCGCGCATGACATCGCGCGCGGCCCGCTGCAGCGTGACCGGGTCGTCGCCGGCCAGCACGACCTGCAGCTGTTCGCCGGAACCGACCGCGCCGAATGAGATACGCATGCCGGGTACGCCCTCGAGCATCTCGCGCAGCTGGCGCTGCACGCCCTGCTGCCTGATGTGGCGCTCGTGCCGGTCCGTCAGCGAGATCGTCAGCGTGCCGGTGCGGACTTCGCCGCCGCTCGAGCCCGGCACACCGGCCATCACGCCGGAGCCGATGGCGGTGTACACGCGTCGCACTTCCTTGTGCTGCATGATGATCCTGCGTACGCGTTCGGTGTTGTCGCGCGTTTGTGCGATGGTGCTGCCGGGCGGGCTTTCCACCGTCATCTGCAGCTGCGCCCAGTCTTCGGGCGGCAGGAACGTCGCTGGAATCAGCCCGATGATGGCGACCGACACAACGAAGAACGCCGCCGCCATGCCGCCCGTCTTCCACGGGTGGACGAGGCACCAGCGCGCCGCGCGCAGATAGCGCGTCATGATCCAGCCATCGCGGTTCGGCTCGGCCTGCGGCTTGAGCAGGTAGGCGGCCATCATCGGGGTGAGCAGCCGCGCCACCAGCAGCGAGGCCAGCACCGCCAGCGACGCCGTCCATCCGAACTGCTTGAAGAATTTGCCCGAGATGCCGCCCATGAAGGCCGTCGGCAGGAACACCGCCACCAGCGTGAGCGAGGTCGCAATCACCGCCAGGCCGATTTCCTGCGCCGCCTCCATGGCCGCTTCGAGGGGCTTCTTGCCGTTGCGCAGGTGGCGCACGATGTTTTCGACCTCCACGATGGCATCGTCGACCAGAATGCCGACGACCAGCGTCAGCGCGAGCAGCGTGATGCCGTTGAGCGTGAAGCCCAGCATGTCCATGGCGGCGAACGTCGGGATGATCGACAGCGGCAGCGCCACCGCCGACACGAACGTCGCGCGCCAGTCGCGCAGGAACAGCCACACCACCAGCACGGCCAGGATGGCGCCTTCGTACAGCGCGTGCATCGATGCGGTGTACGCATCGGACACCGGCTTGACCATGTTGTAGACCTCAGTCACCTGCACGTTGGGGCGTTCGGCCTGCAGCCTGGCCAGTGCGTCGCGTACGCCCTTGGCGACCGAGATCTCGCTCGCGCCGCGCGAGCGGAACACCTGGAAGCTCACCACCGGCTTGCCGTCGAGCAGGGCCATCTGGCGCGGCTCGGCGGCGGTGTCGCGCACGTCGGCCACATCCGAGAGGCGAATGCGCCGGCCGTCGGACAGCGGGATGTCCATCTGCGCGAGCTCGCGGGCGCTCTTCACAGTGCCCAGCGTGCGCACGGCCTGCTCCTGCCCGCCGATGTTGCCGCGCCCACCCGGCGCCTCCTGCTGCATGCCGCGCACCTGCGTGCTGACCTCGGCGGCCGTCACGTTCAGGGCCTGCAGGCGCACGGGGTCGAGCTGTACGCGCACTTCGCGGTCCACGCCGCCCTGGCGCGTGACCTTCGCCACGCCATGCACCGACAGCAGGCGCTTGTTGACCGTGTTGTCGACGAACCAGGAGAGGTCTTCCGGGTCCATGTCCGGCGCATTCACGGCGTAGGTCAGCACGGGCAGGCTGGCAAACGTCACCCGCGAGATGACGGGTTCCTGCACGTCGGACGGCAACTGCGCGCGGATGCGGCTCACCGCATCGCGCACGTCGTTCACGGCCTCCTGCACATCCTTTTCGAGCTGGAACTCGACCATCGTGGTCGAGCTGCCATCGTTGATGGTCGAAGTGATGTGCTTGATGGCGCCGATGCTGGCGATGCTGTCCTCGATCTTGCGCGTGACCTCGGTCTCCATCTGCGTGGGCGTGGCGCCCGGCAGCGTGGCCGTGACCGACACGGCTGGGAAGTCGATGTCCGGAAAATTCTGGATCGACAGCATCTTGAACGACACCAGCCCCGCCACCGTGATCAGGATGAACAGCAGGATCGACGGAATCGGCTTGCGGATCGCCCACGCGGAAAAGTTCATCGCCGGGCTCCTGCGGGCGCCGATGCCGCGGACGCCGCAGCACTGGCGTCCGCCACACGCACCGTGTCGCCATCGCTCAGGAAGGCGGCGCCTGCGGCCACCACGCCATCGTTCGGCCCAATGCCCTGCACGATCTCGACCTGCCCGTCCTGGCGGCGGCCCACCGTCACCTTGGTCTGGCGGACGCGGTTTTGTGCAACAAGCGCCATCACGTAGTCGTAGCCGTCGCGCGAGAACACGGCCGACTCCGGCAGCGTCGCAGCCGGCGCGTCGCCCAGCAGCACGTCGCCCGACAGGTACATGCCAGCCTTGACGCCAGACGCCGCGGCCTGCGCGGGCAGGTCGACGTAGACGAGGCCATTGCGCGTGCTGGCATCCACCGTGGGCGCAACCTGGCGCACACGCCCCTCGACCACACCGCCGTCCATGCGGCGCAGCCGCACGGCCTGGCCGGGCTGGATGCGCGGCAGCACCTCGCCATGCATCTCGGCGCGCCATTCGAGGCGGTTCTTGCGGATCAGCTTGAACAGTTCCGTACCCGACGACACCACCGCGCCCACGGTGGCAGAGCGCGCGCTGATCACGCCATCGTCGGGCGCCACCACGCGCGTGTAACGCAGGCGCAGTTGCTGGCTGTCGAACTGCGCGCGTGCGGCAGCCAGCTTGGCGGCCGCCGTCTTGGCCTGCGTGTCGTACTGGATCAGATCCTGCTGGCTGATGGCGCCGCTCTTGTCGAGCTCATGCGCACGGCGCGCCTCACCGGCCGCCTGTGCGGCCGACGCTTCGGCCTCGACGAGCGTGGCGCGTTGCGCGGCCACATCGGCGCGCACGGTCTCATCCGACAGGCGAGCGAGCAACTGGCCCTGCTTGACCACATCCCCGACGTTGACGAGCACTTCGGCCAGCTTCAGCCCGTTGACCTCGGCGCCGACACTGGCCTCCTGCCACGGTTGGACCGCCCCGCTGGCCGTGGCGATACGTGGCCACACGCGCTGCACCAGATGCACCACGTTGACGGCCAGCGCGGGCTTGGCGGCCTGCTGCTTGTTCTGGTGCTGCGCCGCGGGCTTTCCGCATGCCGCCAGCATGCTGGCCAGCACCATGGCGAGGCCGGCCATCCAAACACGTTGTCCTGTCATGAAGCGTTTCCGGTGGGCGCGCCGCCCTGTGCGGCAGACGCGGGAGCATGAGTGGAATCAGGTAGCGCGCCGGCGACGTCGTCTTCGCGCCAGCCGCCGCCCACGGCCTTGTAGAGCGCGACCCACGCCTGCGCGCGCTCAAGCCTGACGGCCGCCAGCGATTGCGAAGCCTGCAACGCCATGCGGCGCACATCCTCCAGCTGCAGCAGGCTGCCCGCGCCCAGCCGATAGCGGGCATTGGCGGCCTCGAGCACCTTCGCGTATTGCGCATCGGCCTTCGTGGCGGCATCGAGGCGGCGCTCGGCGGCATCCAGGCGCACCAGCGCGTCTTCCACTTCCTGCACCGCCTGGCGGACCTTGGCGCGGTAGCTTGCCAGCGCCTGGTCGTAGCGGGCACGGGCGGTTTCGACGCGCGCGGCGCCGGCACCGCCATCAAAGATGGGCAGCGACACCGACGGCCCGAACGACCACGATTTCGTCGTCACCGACTGGCCGCTGAAGCGAAAGGAATTGATGCCGATGGAACCGGCCAGCGTGATCGACGGCAACCGGCTGGCGACCGCCACGCCAATGTCTGCGCTGGCACCGGTCAGCGCGCGCTCGGCGGACGACACATCGGGCCGTTGCGACAGCACCCGCGCCGGAACCTCCGGCACGCCGGCATCGGGCGGGGCGGGAATCTGCGCACCGGCCTGGGCGAGCAGGCCGTTCAACGTGTCGTGGTCGACGCCAGTCAGGGTGACGAGCTTGTCGATACCCTGGGCGCATTGCGCGCGCTGCGCTTCCAGGGCGTTGATGGCATCGCCCACGGTGGCTTGCGCCTGTGCGTGATCGGCGGGGGTGACGAAGCCCGCGTGAAATTTCCGCTCGGTGAGTTGCAGCGTCTCCTGCCGTGAAGCGAGCGTCGCAGCGCCGATCTCGACGAGCGCCTCGCACTCGCGCTGCTGAAGGTAGGTGTTGGCGACTTCTGCGGCAAGCGATACGCGCGCGTCGTGCCAATCTGCCTCGGCCGCGCTCAAGCGAGCGTCTGCGCCTTCCAGGCTGCGCTGCTTGCCGCCAAAGAGGTCGATCTCCCAGGAGGCGTCGGACTGGGCGGCCAGCGTCGTGATGGTGCCCAGGCCGGGCGTCGGCCCGAGCGTGCCGGCGGGCACCCCGCCAAAGCCGGACGCCCCGCCAAACTGGCTGCTGCCAAACCCGCCCTGACGCGTTGCCGAGCCGGTGCCTTTGAGCTGCGGCAACAGTGCCGCCTGGCTGCTTGAAACGCTTGCCCGCGCCTCGCGCACGCGACCGACCGCCTGGGCCAGCGTCGGGCTCGTCGCGTCGGCCTGCTCGACGAGCCGGGTCAGCACCGGATCGCGAAACTGCTCCCACCAGCGCGCCAGCGCCATACGGCTGCCGTGGTGCGGCAGCGTGGCGTGCCAGCCTTGCGGAGCTTCGGTGCCGCCGAGTTGCGGCGCACGGTAATCGGGCCCGACCGCGCAGGCGGCCAGCGCGAGCGCCGCCAGCAGCGCGGCATATCGCGCCCGCCCGCCGTGCGCTGGGCGGCCGGCGCATCGACCTGTCGTCATGGAGAAAGTGTCCTTCGGGAACGCAGCCGGAATTATGCCCAGTCAAGCGTTCGCAAGACACCTGCGCCGCGACGGCGGCCGTTCAACCGCAGGTAAGGGTCAGGCGATGCTCAGAAAGACGCACATGCCCGTCAGATGTAGCCGAGCAGCACCAGGATGATCACGATGACGACGATCAGACCGAGCCCGCCCGTGGGCCCGTAGCCCCAGCCGCGGCTGTACGGCCAGGACGGCAGCGCGCCGATCAGCAGCAGGATCAGAACAATGATGAGGATGGTACCCAGCATGATGCCTCCTGATTTCGTGTTGGTATGCCGTCACCCGGGGGCGAGCGACGGTCTTGTTCGTCACCTAGCACGCCTCGTTCCCATTGCCGGCTGCCTGGCCTGGCGCAGAAAATTGCTGGCGGTTAATTGCATGCACCATGCATCGCGCGGCTTATGATCCGGCCGTTCTGATCAAGGGGTTGCGTATGTCTTCCATTTCGATGGAGTCGCCGGCTTCGCTCGGCTGGATCGGGGCCGGCCGCCTCGCTCGCGCCGTTGCCGCCCGGGCGCGCGACGCTGGGGCGCAGACCGTTGCGGTGGCCAGCCGTACTCCTGCCCATGCGGCATGGCTGGCACAAGCCACCGGCGCCGACGCGCTCGACGCCCAAGGGGTGGCCGATGCGGCGGACTGGGTCTTCATCACCGTGCCGGATGACGCGATCGCCACCGTGGCGCAACGCGTCCGCTGGCGCCCCGGGCAGCTCGTCATCCACTGCAGTGGCGCTGGGGAGCGCGAGCTGCTTGCCGCCGCGCGACGTGCCGGGGCCGACACCGCCAGCTTTCATCCGCTGTTTCTCTTTGCCGGCCTGCCGGATGATGCCGAGCGGCTGGGGGGCGCCTCCGTCGCCATCGACGCCGACGCTCCACACGACGCCGCGCTCGCCGGCTTTGCGCAGCGCCTCGGCTGCACGCCGCTGAAGGTGCGCGCCGGCCAGCGTGCGCTGTACCACGCCGGGGCCAACTACGCCGCCAGCTTTCTGCTGTGCGCGCTGCACGAAGCGGCGACGTTGTGGGAAGCGGCGGGCATCGATCGCAACGCCGCAGTGGCCGCCATGTGGCCTCTGGTGGACGGCACATTGGCCGCGGCCCGCGCACGCGGCTTGGCGGGCGCGCTGTCAGGCCCCGTCTCTCGAGGCGACGGCGGCGTCATCGACAAACACCTGCACGCGCTCGATACGCTGGGCGCGGATCACGCTGCGCTGTATACGGCGCTCACCCGGCGCGCGCTCGCGTTGGCGGCAGAACGCGGTGCACCGCCTGCCGACGTGCTGGCGAGTCTCGCGCGGCGCCTCGATCCGCCGCAATAACTGCATCGGCGTCATAGGGATTGGGCCGCAGGCATGCACCAATCCAGGGCCTTGCTTACAATCGGCACCCTGCCTCGACGCCCCGCTCTACCATGTCCTCCACACCGTCCTCGTCTGCCACCCCGCACGCTGAACGCCGCTCGACCGGCGCGCTGATCCTCCTGGTGATCGGCCTGGTGCTGGTGGGCGTGAACCTGCGGCCGGCGCTGTCGAGCCTGTCGCCGGTGCTCAAGCAGGTGACGGCCGGCACGGGGCTGTCGGGCGCCACGGCGGGTCTGCTGACGACGCTGCCGGTGCTGTGCCTGGGACTCTTCGCGCCGGCCGCAGCGGTGCTCGCGCGGCGCTTCGGTGCGGAACGTGCCGTTGGCGGCCTGCTCGTCGCACTGGCAGCGGGCATTGCGTTGCGCAGCGCGGGGGGTGTCGCGCCGCTCTTCGTCGGCACGCTGGCGGCAGGCGCGTGCATCGGCGTGACCGGCATTCTGCTGCCGGGCATCGTCAAACGCGATTTCGGCCGCCAGGCCGACCTGATGACCGGCGTCTATACGATGGCGCTGTGCTTCGGTGCGGCCGTTGCCGCCGGCGCGACGGCGCCGCTGTCGGCATGGCTTGGCGGCTGGCAGCCGGCGCTCGCGTTCTGGGCGCTGCCCGCGTTGCTGGCTTTCATCGGCTGGTGGCCGCACATGCGGCATGCGCATGGCAAGCACGCCGCCACGCGCCTCGAACGCGTCTCGCTGTGGAACAAGCCGATTGCCTGGCAGGTGACGCTGCACATGGGTCTGCAATCGTCGCTCGCGTACTGCGTGTTCGGATGGCTGCCCGTGATCCTGCAGGACCGGGGGCTGTCTGCGGTGCAATCAGGCGTTGTGGTGGCGGTGTCGATCCTGATGCAGCTCATCACCGCGCTGGGCGGCCCGTTCGTAGCGCGGCTCGGCCGCGACCAGCGCCCGGCCGTGCTGCTGATGATGCTGATGTGCTGGGCGGGCCTGCTCGGCTGCCTCTATGCGCCGCTGTCCACGCTGTGGTGGTGGGCGGTGCTGCTGGGCCTCGGTCAGGGCGGCAACTTCAGCGTGGCGCTTTCATTGATCGTGCTGCGCTCGGCCGATGCGCGCGTGGCAGCCAGCCTGTCGGCCATGACGCAGGGCATCGGCTATACGATGGCGGCAGCCGGCCCGTACCTCATGGGTGTGCTGCACGACCTGACCGGCAACTGGGCCGTGATGGGCTGGCTGTTCAGCGCGATTGCGCTGGCGTCCATCGTGGCGGGCATGCTGGCCGGACGCAACCGCACGCTGCACGCCGAGCGGTCCAGCTAGCGCTTGCCGGCGCGGAAACAGCCGGCTTCGTGGTCGTCCACCATGCCCGTGGCCTGCATGAAGGCATAGCAGATGGTAGGGCCGACAAACTTGAAGCCGCGCGCCACCAGCGCCTTGCTCATCGCCTTGGAGACATCGGTGGCGGCGGGGGCGTCGCGGTAGCTGTCCCAGCGGTTGACGATGGTCTTGCCATCGACGAATGCCCACAGGAACGCATCGAGCGAACCCGCTTCTTCCTGCAGCTCCAGCACCTTGCGCGCGTTGACGACGGCGCCTTCCACCTTGGCCCGGTTGCGGACGATGCCCGGGTCTGCCAGCAGCTTCTCGATGCGCGCGGGCGTGAAACGCGCGACGCGCGCCGGGTCAAACCCCTCGAACACTTCCTGGTAGCGCGCCCGCTTGCGCAGAATGGTCTGCCACGACAACCCGGCCTGGGCGCCTTCGAGCACGAGCATCTCGTAGAGGTGACGATCATCGTGCGAAGGTGAGCCCCATTCAGTGTCGTGGTACTCGATCATCAGCGGGTCTTCGCCAACCCAGCAGCAACGCGCCATCTCTTGTCTCCTAGATCCAGCCGGACCTGCGCAGCTTGCGATACAGCCACACGCAGGCGGCGGCCGTACATGCCAGCACGATCGGGTAGCCGGCGGGGTGCTCCAGCTCCGGCATGCCCTTGAAGTTCATGCCGTAGTTGCTGAACACCACGGTCGGGATGGCAAGGATAGCGCCCCACCCCGCCAGCCGCTTGACGATGTCGTTCTGCGTGACCGACACCAGCGCGACGTTCACGGAGATGGCCGTGGTCAGCATTTCGCGGATCACGTCGAGCGCGCCCACCACGCGGTGTGCATGGTCGGCAATGTCACGGAAGTAGGCGCGCAATTCCTTCGGGACCACCTCTTCGTGCAGGCGGATGAGTTGCCCGGCGATGTCTTCCACCGGCAGCGCGGCGTTGCGCAACCGCAGGAGCTGGCGCTTGAGCGTATAAAGCCGCTCGATGGCCCCGCGGTCGAACGTATCGCCAAAGATCTGGCTTTCGATCTGCTCGAACTCGTCCTGCATGCGATGCAGCACGGGCTGATAGTTGTCGACCACGAAGTCCATCACTGCATACAGCGCAAACGGCGCGCCCTTGGCGAGCAGTTGCGGCGTGCGTTCGCAGCGCTCGCGCACCGGTGAATACGACGCCGACGGTCCATGCCGCACCGAGACAAGAAAATCGCGCCCGACAAACAGGTGCGTCTCGCCAAAGACGACGTTGCCGTCGTCCATCTGCGCGGTGTTGAGCACGATGAACAGCGTGTCGCCGTACGTTTCGAGCTTGGGGCGCTGGTGCGCGTTGCGGGCGTCCTCAATGGCGAGGTCGTGCAGGCCGAACTCTTCCTGCACGCGCTTGAGCATCGCGTCGTCCGGCTCGTGCAGGCCGAGCCAGACAAACGAGCCCGGCGTGTGCAGGACGTCGCTGATGGCTTCGACGGAAAGATCGCGCTCGCGCTTGCCGTTGCGGTACAGCGCGCTGTTGATCACCATGGACATGGTTGTCTCCGGGCGCATTCTGCGCGCGTTATCGGTCTTCTGGCTGACTGGCGGTCTTGGAAGCGGACGTGCCCGGCAGCAAGGGCACCTCTGCGATGCGCGCTTCGATCTGCGCCAGCGCTTCGGACAGCGCGTGGACGAGATCGTCGGGCAGCCCGTCGAGCGTGGCATTGATGAAGGCGATGCGTCGCGGCATGCAGTCGAGCACGACGGCCAGACCGGCGTCGGACAGAGATACGTTGGTCAGGCGGTTGTCGCGGGCATCGGTGGTGCGTTCGATCCAGCCGAGCTGCTCGAGCACCTTGAGCTGGCGCGTCAGCGCACCGGGGTCCATCTGCAGGCGCTCGGCCAGCTGCTTCTGGGCCATGCCGCCACCGGTGTGGTCGTGCAGCGCGAGCAGGATGCGCCAGCGCGGCATCGGCTGGCCGACATGCGCCTCGAAAGCGGCCATGAAGGCGCGGTAGGTCCGGCCAAACTGGTGCATGACGGCGAAGCGTTCGCGTTCAGAGGTCATGGATCAAGCGTGAAAGTGCTGAAACCCCGCATGCTAACCGCTGTCGGCCGGTGTGGCGTACTCGGGCTAGTCTGTGTGTTGCACCGGTTCGACGTGATGGAGCACCACCGGCGGCACGCGCCGTACCCGCCACAGGCCCACGAGCGCCGCCACCGTGGCTGCCACAAGGCCGATGTGGATGGCGCCCACCAGCACGTGGCGCGCAGCCTCGAGCAGCGCCGCACCATCGTGGCCGGCGGCATGCAGGTGCGCAAGCAGGGCGGCCTGCGCCTCCTGATCGATGAGGATCTTCGGGTCGGCCAACGGGCGCAGCCAGTGCGTTGCGTTGTCGGCGCTCAGCGCATCGCGAACGCCGGCGGCATAGCGTTCGGTCACCAGCGTGCCGACCAGCGCCGTCCCGACCATCCCGCCGACCATGCGAAGCGATTGCAGCAGCGCGGTCGCGATACCCAGGTGTGCGCGCCCCGCCGTCTGCTGCGCAAACACGGTGAGGTTGGGCAGCACGAAGCCGAGGCCCAGCCCCGCCAGCAGCATCAGCAGCGTAAGCACCGCGTGCGGCATGTCCCTCGAGGACAGCGACATGCCGGCCAACGCCGCGGTCAACAACGCGAAGCCGGCATACAGCATGGCATTCGGCTCAGGGATGCGCGTGACGATGCGCCCGTTGATGATGCTGCCCAGCGTGATGCAGACGACCAGCGGCGTAATCACCAGCCCGGCCTGCTGCGGCGACATGCCGAAGCCGCCCTGGAACAGCAGCGGCGCATAGAAGAGCACCGCGAACATCGAAAACCCCGACAGCAGTGCGAGCACGAACAGCGCAGCGAGCGCGGGATTGCGCACCATGTCGGACGGCAGCAGCGGCTGCTCGGCACGCTGCTCCCACCACCACAGCCCCGCAAAAGCCGCGGCCGACAACGCCAGCCAGCCCAGCATCGGCAATGACAGGCCGTGCCGCGGCAACCACTCGACGAACAGCTGCAGCGCGCCGAGCGCCACCGTAATCAGCAGTGCGCCTTGCCAATCCAGCCGGACGCGCCCGGTGTGCGTGTTCTGGCGCAGATGCGGCAAGAAGCGCCACGCAAACCACAGCCCCAGCACACCAAACGGAATGTTGACGTAGAACACCGAGCGCCAGCCGAACGCCTGCGTCATCCATCCGCCCAGCGTCGGGCCGATGGCGTTGGCAATGCCGAACGACGCACTGAGCATGACCTGCCAGCGCAATCGTACGCGCGCATCGGGAAAGAGGTCCGGGATACAGGCGTAGGCCGTGCCAACGAGCATGCCGCCACCCACGCCTTGCAGCGCCCGCGACCACACCAGGAACGACATGCTGCCCGCCATGCCGCACATGACCGACGCCAGCGTGAAGACCACGATCGATGCGATGACGAAAGGCTTGCGCCCGTAGAAATCCCCCAGCCGCCCGAAGATCGGCACCGTCACCACGGAGGTGAGCAGGTACGACGTGGCCACCCACGCATACAGTTCAAACCCCTTCAGTTCCGCCACCACCGTCGGCAGGGCGGTGCCGACCACGGTCTGGTCGAACGCCACCAGAACGACAACAAAGCAGATGCCGATCATCGCCAGCAGCGATTCCTTGAACGGCAGGACCTGGGTATGCGAGTGCGGGAGCGCGGTATGGACGGCCATGGCAGCAGGGGCAGGATACAAATGATGCATCAACGATTGCTTCGTCAATCAATAGTGTAGCGAAATCGCGTTTCGCCTGCTGGCCGTTGATCGGGATGAAACAAGAGTCCGCTGGAAAAGCGTATGTGAAGCGGGTCGTATTCCCGCGCACGCATCAGCCAAATCCTGACTGGTACGACGAACGGCGCGCCTTTCGTCCACGCAGTACTGCGAAAGTCCCACCCTCCGGACGCCTGTTCTCGCGCATATCCAATGAGACTGCGTCTGTTACCAAACGCTCACCATTTGAAATGAGATAGACCGGTATAGTTATTTCGCGGCTGCACTCGCAAGCGGCGTCGGCGTATGTCAGTCGCCCACCCCGGCGGAGGCAGCCCATCATCGGTTGAAGGCAGGTCGCACGGCTTGATTGCCAATCGCCCCGCGCACGGCGGGCCCGTGCACGCACGTTTCCGTTTGCATTTTTCCCAGGTGAGCTCATGAAAACCGCAGCGCTGATCGCAATGACTTGTGTTGTACTCACTGCCTGTGGCGGCGGTGACGACTCCTCAACGGCTTCGACCGGCCCGAACACGGGAACGGGAACGGGCACTGGAAATGGACCGGGTACAGGCTCGGGCTCCAACGGCGGGAGCACGCTGACGCTGCGCTATGAAGCCCTGTCGCCCGCTGCAGATGCGGCGAGTTTCCTGGCGCTCCTGAACAGCGAAGGCGCAAAAGGCTTCCGCTACCTGAGCGATCGGTTCAACGCATCGGGGACCACGACGACTTCGGTCTTCGTCAACGACGGCACCGCGCAAACGTACACGTACGAACTGGCTGGCGCACAGAGCAGCGCGTCGGCCTTCCTCGCGCAGGCCAATGCGGAGGGCGCGCGCGGCTATCGCTTTGAAGGTCCGCTGACGTATGGAAACCTGTATCGCAAGGACGGTGGGTCGTCTGCGACCTATACCTACGCTGCCCTGGCCTGGCCAGCAAGCCAGGCCGCGTTCCTCACGCAGGCCAACGGGCAAGGACAGTCGGGCTACTGGCTGGTCGGCCCGATCATGCTGGGCCCGGGGAGCACGAGCCTGTACATGAAGGACAATGCCTCGAACGCGACCTACACCTACCATGCGTTGACGCTGCCGGCAACGTCGAGCGATTTCATTGCGCAGGCGAACAGCGAAGGTGCCAATGGCTACCGTGCCAAGGGGGCGCTGGGGTTCGGCACCGACTCCGCCTGGGTCTACGTCAAGGATCAGACGCAATCGTCCTCGTTCACGTACCAGCCGGCGACCATGCAGACGGCGAGCGCAGCGTACATCCAGCAACTGAACGACCTTGGCGCGCAAAGCAACGCATACCTTGGGGACCTCATGATCGGCACGTCGGCGTCCTACTACTTCAAGGCCAGCAACTGCAGTGGGTTCCTCTGCACAACGCTGAATCCGCTGACGCAGAACTGAAGGCTAGCCTGGACGCGCTATCGGATTGGCCACGCAGCGGACGGCGAGCCACTACGGCAACGCCATCATCGGATGCGACTGCCGAGTATTGAAGAATCGTCCGTATGCGCCAACGAAGGAAATGACATGGTCTTCTGCGCGCGCGGACTGGAAATATGGAACAACGCTCGCACACGCGGCGCGAAGGCATCAGGAGCGCATAACGTTTCCAGTTTTTATTCGTTCCCCGCACGATGGGCTTCTTCGACAATGGCTGCCTCCAAAACCATGGGCTGCATGCAATGTCCGCTCGTTCTGCTGGGTTCCGTTTTTTTTCAGCCGCGGTGGCTGCCGCCTCACTGCTGGTGGCCGCTACGGCCCATGCCGATGCCACGCTCGACAAGATCCAGCAGCGCAAGAAGCTGGTAGTGGGCGTCGTGCTGTCAGGCGGCCCGTTTGGCTCCATCGACCCCGCCACGCAGCGGGCGACCGGCTTCAACGTTGACCTTGCACAGGCGCTGGGGCGCGGGCTGGGCGTCGAAGTCGAGACCGTGCAGGTGCAGCCGTCCAACCGCGTGCAGTTTCTGCAGCAGGGGCGCGTCGATGTGCTCGTGGCATCGATGGAACTGAATGCGGAACGCGCGGAACTCCTGGCGCACGTGCCGACCCCCTACTACCGCGTGGGTGGCGTGGCGCTCGTCCCTAAAGACAGCCCCGTGCACCAGTGGAGCGACCTCAAGGGCAAGGACGTGTGCCTGTCGCAAGGCAGCAGCTACACCAAGCCGCTGGCCGCCGACATCGGCGCCACGCCCAAGGGCTTCAAGAGCCCCGCCGAATCGCTGCTGGCCCTGCGCGGCGCCAACTGCGCCGCGGCCGTACACGACGCTACGCTGCTGCAGCCGCTGCCGCGCACCAACCCGGAATGGAAGGACTACCGCGTCGTCGGCCCCGACCTCATTCCCGCGCCCACCGTCATCTGGGCACGCAAGGGCGAGAACGACACGGTGGCCGCGCTCGATCGCATCGTGCAGGGCTGGCACCGCACCGGCTGGCTGATCGAAACCGAGAAGAAGCATGGCATCCAGCCGCCCTCGCCCGCGCTGGTGGAGTGGCATGACAAGCTGCGCGCCAATCGCAGCTGACCGAGGATCTGCCGTTGACCGACGACCTGCTTCTGCGCGCGATTGCGCTGGTCCGCCACACCGGCCTCGACTACGGGTTCCTGGCTGAAGCCTACGAGCGCAACTCGCTCCTGCAGGGTGCGAAGACGTCGCTGCTGGTGATGTTGAGCACCGTGGTGCTGAGCCTTGTCTTTGGCGTGGGGCTGGCACGCCTGCTGGTGTCGCCGCACAGGCGTGTGACGCGGCTTGCGCAGGGCTTTGTCGAACTCACGCGCAACACGCCCACGCTGGTGCAGTTGTGCTGCGCGTTCCTGGTCGTCAACACGCTCATCACGCAGGCGTTGGCGCAGTGGCAGTTGACCAATCCGCTCACGCCGTTCTTCTGGGCGGTAACGCTGCTCTCGCTGCACAAGGCAGCCTTCCACGCAGAAGCACTGC
This sequence comes from Ralstonia mannitolilytica, assembly GCF_000954135.1. Classification (NCBI taxonomy): domain Bacteria; kingdom Pseudomonadati; phylum Pseudomonadota; class Betaproteobacteria; order Burkholderiales; family Burkholderiaceae; genus Ralstonia; species Ralstonia mannitolilytica. The sequence goes on from NZ_CP010800.1 coordinate 177,634, forward strand.
GCGCCGGCATCGAAGCCGTGCCGCCCGCCATGCTCGAAGCCGCCGCGTCGCTCGGCTTCAGCGCGCGGGAACGGCTGTGGCGCGTGCAGCTTCCGCTGGCGTTTCGCGCCGCACTGCCCTCGCTGATGAACAACACAGTGGAGCTGGTGAAAGCGTCATCGCTGGCATCGGCCATCGCGGTGGGCGACCTCACCTACAGCGCGCTGATGATCTGGACGCAACGTGACAACGTGCTCGAATGCATGGTGCTGTTGCTGCTGTTCTACGGCGTGGTCACCTATGCCGTGCACGCCATCGGGCTGTGGCTGGAACGGCGCCTGCGCATGCCGGGTTACGGCACAGCCGGCCAGGCCAAGGCCATCGCAGGAGCCGCGCATGCCTGAGACCCTGTTTGCGACCTTGCTGCACTGGTCACCCGCCCTGCTGCGCGGACTGAGCATCAACATCGGCATCAGCGTGCTGGCGGTTGGCCTCGGTTCGCTGGCGGGGCTTGCGGTGGGCGCGCTGCATCTGTCGCCCGCACGCGGCTGGCAACGCGTGGCCGGGACCTACGTTGTGGCCTTTCGCAATGCGCCGTGGCTTGTGCTGGTCTACGGGATTGCGTATGCCGTGCCATTCGAGGTTGTCGTGCGCGGCCATGTCGTGCCGTTTCCCGACTGGTTCAAGGTGACGCTGGCGCTCGCGTTGCCCGCCAGCGCACACGTGGCCGAGATCTTCCGGGGCGCGGTGCTCTCCATTCCGTCCACGCAATGGGAGGCAGCCGCATCGCTCGCCTTCACGCGCCGCGACATCCTCTGGCGCATCGTGCTGCCGCAATGCGTGCGCCGCATGCTGCCCTCGTGGATGAACCTGTATGCGGTCATCACCATGGGCACGGCAATGGCGTCGCTGGTGGGCGTTCACGACCTGCTCGACACCGCGCAGATCGCGAGCAACACCGTCAACCGCACGCCGTTTACGGTGCTGACGTATTTCACCGTGCTCGCCCTGTTCTTCGTTTACTGCTACCCCATTTCGCGCCTGACCCGGCGCCTGGAGCGCGCCCATGTCGTCGCCTGATCTCCTGCCTCTCGACGCGTCGCCCGATGCCTACGCCGCCGGGCCACTGGTCGCATTGCGCGACGTGCACCTGAGCTTCGGCACCACGCACGTCCTGCGCGGTATCGATCTCGATGTTCGGCGAGGCCAGGCCGTGTCCATCATCGGCCCGTCGGGGTCGGGCAAGTCGACGCTCCTGCGCTGCATCAGCGGATTGCTGCGCCCACAGCGCGGCAGCATCGCGGTGGATGGCATTCGCGTTGACCAGCTTGCCACGGAAGCCGAAACGACTGCCCTGCGCAAGCGCATTGGTTTCGTGTTCCAGCAGTACAACCTGTTTCCGCATCTGAGCGTGCTGGACAACCTCACCGCAGCGCCCGTGCGCGTGCTCGGCCGCAGCCGCCAGGAGGCGGAGTCCGACGCGCACGCGCTGCTCAGCAAGGTGGGCCTGGCCGACAAGGCCCGCGCCTACCCTGGCCAGCTCTCCGGCGGCCAGCAGCAGCGCGTGGCGATTGCGCGTGCGTTGGCGATGCGCCCGGAGCTGATCCTGTTTGATGAAGTCACGTCCGCGCTCGACCCCGAAACCGTGGGCGAAGTGCTCAACGTGATCGAAGCGCTGGTAGACGATGGGCTCACCTGCGTGCTCGTCACGCACGAGATGGCCTTCGCGCGCGCGATCAGTGATGAGGTGGTATTCACAGAACACGGCGTGGTGGTGGAGCGCGGGCCTGCGGCACAGTTGTTCGCGTCCCCGGCCAGCGGACGCACGCGTGCGTTCCTGCGGCGTGCGCTGTCCGGGCATGCCGGTGCAGCGCCGGCCCCGCACGCACCGTGGCACGCCGCCTTCAGCAGCGCGGCGTTTGCGGTCTGACCGCCTGAAACTCACCCACCAATGGCATGCAACGCCGCCGCAGGCACGCGCTGCAACGCCTGCGCCAGATCGGCTATCAGATCGTCCGCGTCTTCCAGCCCGACGTGCAGGCGGAGCACGGCGCCGGCCCGGTTCCACTGCGCGTGGTCATCCAGACGCTCCGGTGCCACGACGGTGACGAGGCTTTCGTAGCCGCCCCACGATGCGCCAATGGCGAACAAGCGCAGCGCATCGGCTACGTGCTCGGCTGCCTGCACGTCGGCACCTTCGAGCACGAACGAAACCAGGCCGTTCGCGCCCTTGAAATCGCGCTTCCACAGCGCGTGGCCCGGGTCATCCGGCAGCGCGGGGTAATACACCCGGCCGACACCGGGCTGCGATTGCAGCCAGCGGGCGACGCGCGTGGCATTGTGCTGGTGCTGCGCCATGCGCACGGGCAGCGTACGCACGCCGCGCAGGGCGAGGTAGGCGTCGTCTGCCCCGATGGTGAGGCCGAGCACATCGTGCGCGGCTGCTAGGCGTGCGGCCACGGCATCCGTGCGGGCGATGACCGCGCCCAGCATCACATCAGAATGCCCCGCCACGTACTTGGTGGCGGCCAGCACAGAAATATCCGCCCCTGCATCCAGCGGACGAAACAGGATGCCCGACGCCCAGGTGTTGTCCGTCGCCAGCACAATGTCATGGCGCCGCGCCACGCTCGCAATGGCGGGCAGGTCATAGATTTCGTACAGCAGTGACCCGGGCGATTCCGTATAGATCAGCCGCGTATGCGGCCGGATGGCCGCTTCGAGCTGTCCGTCAGCCAGGTCCACGTACGACAGCTCGATGCCAAGCCGCTGCAACAGCGCCGCATCGAGCCGTCGCACGGGGGCGTAGATGCTATCCGTCACGATGACGTGGTCGCCGGGCGAAAGCAGCGCGAGAAAGGTCAGCGAAATCGCTGACAGGCCGGAGGGCACCAGGAACGCGCGCACGCCGCCTTCAAGCGCCAGCAATGCGTCTTCCAGGGCGCGGTGCGTCTGTGAGCCATGGCGGCCGTAGCTTGCGACGTTCTCGCCGGCCTTGCGGCGCGCATGCACATCGTGCTGGGCCGCCGTGCTGGCATGGCGCACGGTGCTCGTGCGCTCGACAGGCACGTTGACGGGCGCGGTGCCATTCACAAACGGCGGACTGCCTGCGTGGACGATGCGGGTGGCCAGCGCTCCGGAGGCTTGGCGGACGTCGTGCGTCATTGGGCCTCCACTTCGTTGGCTTCGGATGCGGCACGCGCGTGCGCGGGCAAGCCGGGCTTGAAGGCGGCGCGTTCCAGCGCATCGAGTTGCGCCACGAGGCCGACTTCCCAGGCCAGGTAGCCGCGCGCCGCCTCGAGATTGCCGTCGTGGCGGTCGTGCACGAAGAAGAGGTAATCGATGCGCTCGGGGTCGGTCGGCATTGCGGGCGTGGCTTCGAGCGGATATCCGGCGGCGTGCCAGGCAGGGATGCCGCCATCCAGGCGCTGCACGGACGCGGCGCCGTGCTCGCGCACGTCCACCGCGGCCAGCGCGCTGACAGCGGGATCGTCATCGACGAGCACCACATGCACGCCACGCACACCAGCCAACTGGCGCCGTGTCGCCCAGCGTGCGCCGGGGATGTGGCCCGCGCGATAGGCCGCGCTGCTGCGCAGATCGAACACCTGCGTCTGCCCATGCGGGAGGCCATTGTGCAGCGCTGCGGCAGCGATGCCAGAGAGCGCGGGCGGCTGCCACGCCGCGTCGCTTTGCACGAGTGCGGCGGCATTCGCCTCGCTCAGGCCACCGTCGAGCACGATGGCATCGTGGCCCATCTGCCGCAGCCAGCTGACGATCACCGGCGCGCGGATGCCATCGTCGTCGAAGACGATCAGCCGAGCCCCGCGCACGCCAACGTATTGGTCCGTCGCCTGCAGCAGCTGGCCGCCCGGCGCATGCACCGCCCCTGGAAGGCTGCCGCGTGCAAACGCCTCGGCAGGGCGCACATCGAGCAGGAAGACCGTGCGCGCGTCGCGCTGCCGCTCGGCCCGGACATCGGCGGCGGTGACGCTGGGTACGGCAAACCGGCGCGACAGCTCGGTGACGGCTTCCTGCGCACGGCGGCGCGCAGGCACGTCGATCGTGTCGGGGTAGCGACGGTCTGCGCCGTGCTCGAGCGCGAGGCCATGCAGTTGCCAGCCCTGCGTACCGTTTTCCAGGGCATAGATCGGGTTGCGCAGGCCGAGGTTGCGCAGCGTCTGCGCACCGATGATGCTGCGCGTGCGGCCCGCGCAATTGACGACGACGGGCGTGTCGTCATCCGGGATGAGCGCAGGCGCACGCAGCGCCAGTTCACCGTTCGGGCACGACACCGCACCGGGAATCGTCATGCGGCGGTATTCGGCGACGGTGCGCCCATCGAGCAAGATGTGCCGCTTGTGTTCACGTTGCCAGGCGGCGAGCTCGCCCGCCGTGATATGCGGCGTCTGGTAAGCCAGTTCCGCGAGCTCGCCGAACGTCTTGGACGGCACGTTGACACCCTGGAACAGCGCATACCCCGCGGCCTGCCAAGCCGCATTGCCGCCTTCCAGCACGTGCACGCTGGTGTAACCGAGATCGGTCAGGCGCCGCGCAGCCAGTGTGGCGAGGGCGCCGCCATCGGCATCGGTCACGACGAGGCGCACGGCGCGCCGGGGTGCCAGCCGCACGGCTTCCACCTCCAGCCGGCTGTAGGGCACGGGCGTGGCCAGAAACAGGTGCCCTTCACCAAACTCGCCGGCTTCGCGCACGTCGAACAGCGCGATCTCGGCACCGTCATGCAACCAGGTCTTGAGCGTGGTGGCGTGGATGGATGGAACGGACATGCGGGCCTCGCGTGGATGCGTATTCTGCGGTTGCTGGAGGCAGCCATGGTAGGCACGCCGGCACGCACGCGAGAACGAAGCGATGCATCTATCCATATGCAGGATCATGCCTTGGTGGCGCCGGTTCAGCGTTCTACACTCCGGTGTCTTTCCTCTGACCTGATCTGCCATGAGCCTCGCCGAGCAACGCGACCACGCCATCCGTCAAACCCTCGTCGCCGTCCGTGCGATAGCAGCGCAGGACGGCATCACGCGCGCATCGCTTGCACGCATTGCAGAGCGGCTCCAGGAACTGGCCGCGCAGGAGTCGCTGTTTCCGTTCGACGCCTTTCCGCCGCCCCCTGCGGACGATGCCGATGCCTCCAGCCGCTACCTCCTGCATGAAGAGGCGGACAAGACTTTCGCGCTGTACCTGAACTCCATCAACCCCGGCAAGGCGACGCCACCGCACAACCACACCACATGGGCGGTGATCGTCGCGCTGGAAGGCGAAGAGGTGAACCGCGTCTACACGCGCACCGATGACGGCCGTGATCCGGAACGGGCCACGCTGAGCCTGGCGCGGGAGGTGGTGGTGCAGCCGGGCACGCCCATCACCTTCCTGGACGACGACATCCACAGCATCCACGTCGTCGGCAACACTCCGACCCGGCACTTCCACCTGTACGGCCGCGCCCTCGAAACACTCACGGGCCGCATCGGTTTCGATCTCGCCACCGGGCGTGTGCTGAACTACAACCGCAACTACATGAGCGCGACCAGGCAGGCAGCCTGAGCGCGGTCCGAGCTCCGTAGCGGTATTGAAGCCGCCGCTGACGCATTGGGTTTCGAGTGCCCGCATCGGCCCTCAACGCTGGCTACCCGTCGGCGCCGCCGGGTTCGCACACGCCCCCGCCGCAGTTCGACGTTGCGGTGTCTAACACCAGCATGCAGTACACCGCCGGGGCTACTGCAGGTGCGCTGCCCAGGCCATCTTCGGCACCCCATCGGCATGGTCCACCGGTGCTGAGCGCCCGGCCTGCCGGGCACGGTTTGCACACGCTGCACCTGTCTGCCTTCCATTCGGGCGCGTGAGCTTTGCCGCTATCATGATGCCCGCAACGCCATCCGACCGGCCCATGCCGACAGCCTCAGGCAGTGCGTTGCCGACCTTTCCCTTGCCACCCCGAATCCTGTTGCGAGCCATATGACTTCGCGCCAACGCCCCTCGCCGTCTGAGGATCCGGCCACCATGACCGCGTCCCGCCGCGTGTATCTGAGCCTGCGCGAGCGCATCGTCGAGATGGAACTGCTGCCGGGCACGCGCATCGTCGAGAAAGCGCTGGCGGAAGAGTTCGGCACCAGCCGCACGCCCGTTCACGAGGCTGTGCAGCGGCTCGCTGAAGAGGGGCTCATCGATGTCCAGGCGCGCGTCGGTACGTTCGTCTCGCGCATCCCGCTCAATACGCTCGAAGAAGCCATGCTCGTGCGTAGCGCGCTGGAGGCCGCCATCATCGAGAAGGCAGCCGAGCGCATGACGCCCGAGGGCATCCACAAGCTCAACGTCGTGCTCGAGCGCCAGGCCCAATGCGCGCGAGAAGGCAACCGCCGCGGTTTCTTCCGCACCGACGAAGCGTTTCACGCCACGCTGGCCGAGCTGTCGGGTTACCCCGGTGTGTGGCAGATCATCCTGGACGTCAAGACGCAGATCGACCGCTACCGGTTGCTGACGCTTCCGCTGGAAGGGCGCATGAGCGAGGTGCTCGCGGAGCACCGCGCCGTGATCGACGCGCTGGCCTCGAGCAACCCGAAGCAGGCCGTGCGCGCCATGCGCGAGCATCTGGACCGCGTGCTTCCCGTGCTTGAAATCACGCGCCGCCAGCGTCCGGAGTTCTTCACGGTCTAGCGCCGGTATGTGCCCGGCCCAATGGTCTGGGCCCGGCACCTCCGCTGTGGGGCGGGCACGCCACCAACCCCACGTTCAGATCGACAGGCAAAGCTTGCCGAAATGCTTGCCGGCGGCCTGATGCGCAAACGCCTCGCCAATGTCCGGCAGCGCGAACGTGCGGTCGATCACGGGCTTCATCCCCGTGGCCTCAATCGCGCGGACCATGTCGCGCTGCTGGCTGCGGCTGCCCACGATCAGGCCCTGCAGCGTCTGGTGGCGGCGCATCAGCTCGACCGTCGGCACCGGGCCGGCAATGCCGGTCAGCACCCCGATCAATGAGATGTGGCCCCCCGTGCGGCACGCCTGGATGGATTGCGCCAGCGTATCCGGCCCGCCGACTTCGATCACCTGATCGACGCCACGGCCGTTGGTGTATTCGAGCACCTTGGCGGCCCAGTCGGTATCGCGCCGATAGTTGATCGTGTGGTCTGCGCCGAGTGCGCGCACGCGCTCGAGCTTTTCATCCGACGACGACGTTGCGATCACGCTGGCGCCCATCAGCTTGGCAAACTGCAGCGCGAAGATCGACACGCCGCCCGTACCGAGCACCAGTACGGTGTCGCCCGCCTTCAGCCGCGCGTCGACGACCAGCGCCCGCCACGCGGTGAGCCCGGCCGTGGTCAGTGTGGCGGCTTCTGCGTGGGTGTAGCCGCGCGGTGCGTGGGTGAACCAGTGCGCGGGGCGGACGACGTATTCGCGTGCGTACCCGTCCACGCCGTCGCCGGGCACCGTCTGGAAATCGCTGATGGTGGGGCCACCGTCCAGCCACGTCGGGAAGAACGTCGACACCACCGAATCGCCCACGGCAAATTCCTCGACGCCCTCGCCGACCGCCTCGACCACGCCGGCGCCGTCGGACATCGGGATGCGGCCGTCGGCGCTCGGCATCTTGCCGGTCACGACGCCCAGGTCGTGAAAGTTCAGGGAGCTGGCGTGCACACGCACGCGGATTTCTCCGGCGCGGGGCTGGCCGGGATCGGGCAAATCGACGTATTGAAGTTGGTCGAGGCCAGCGGGCTGGCGCAGTGTGATGCCTTTCATGGTGAAGGGTCCTCAGCAGAACGGTGGGCAGACGACAGCCTTGCAAACACTTGCGCAACGGCTGCGATGCAGGCATTGTCGTGGCGTACATCGAAGCTCGCAAGAACGCACAATTTTGACCAGTACTATCATTTTTGTAGGTATCAACTCATGCGTCTGAAACGTCTGGATGGCAAGAGCGGCTGCGCGGTCGAAGTCACCCTTTCCGTGATCGGTGGCGTGTGGAAGCCGGTGATCCTGTTTCACCTGCTGCCGGGGAAGAAGCGCTTCATGGAGCTGACGCGGCTCATCCCCAATGCCACGCAGCGCATGCTCACGCTGCAGTTGCGCGAACTGGAGGCCGACGGCGTGATCGAGCGGCACGTCTATCCGCAGGTGCCGCCCAAGGTGGAATACGCCCTGACGCCGCTCGGCGAATCGCTGGCGCCCGTGCTCATCAGCCTGCGGGAATGGGGCGAGTCCTATCGCGCCAACGAGCTGGGCGACGCGGCCCCGGCACCATGCGCCACCGGCTCCCCGGCCGCAACGGCCGCCGCCTTGCGGCAGTGACACCGCCCGCCATTTACATCTCGTTACACTTTTGACAACGGGACGTGTCGATTCCGGCCACCCTTCATTCGACGTGCAGGTAGGGGCGCGAAACGCTCGCGCCTCCTCCCGACCCAACCCCCAAGGAGAACCCCATGCGATTCATGGTCCTGCGAATGGCCGACAAGGACACCGAAGCCGGCGTGATGCCCAGCGAAGAACTGCTCAACGCCATGGGCAACTACATGGAAGAGCTCGCCAAGGCCGGCGTGCTGCTGGGCGGCGAAGGCCTGCACCCAAGTTCGCGCGGCGCGCGCGTGGAGTTCCGCGGCGGCAAGCCGACCGTCATCGACGGCCCGTTTGCCGAGGCCAAGGAGCTCATCGCCGGCTACACGATGCTGCAGGTGAAGTCGGAAGAAGAAGCGCTCGAATGGGTCAAGCGCTGGCCCGGGCTCGACGGCGGCGGCAATGTGCGCCTCGAAGTGCGGCGCGTTTTCGAGGCGGAAGATTTTGGTGCGGAGTTCACGCCGGAAGCGCGCGAGCGTGAAGAACGCCTGCGCGCGGAGCTCGCAGCGAAGCAGCCGTAAGCCCGTCCCGCATGCCGTCCATGGCCGACTCAACGCAGGCATCGCAGGCCATCCACCGCACCATCGAGGCGGTGTGGCGCATCGAGTCGGCCAGGATCATCGCCGGGCTCGCGCGGCTGCTGCGCGATGTGGGCCTGGCCGAAGAGCTGGCGCAGGATGCGCTCGTTGCCGCGCTCGAACAATGGCCGGCATCGGGCATTCGGGATAACCCGGCGGCGTGGCTCACGGCCACTGCCAAGCACCGCGCCATCGACCGGCTGCGCCATCACACGCTTGCCGAGCAGAAGCGTGCACTGCTCGCCATCGAGCTGGAGGTCGAGCAGGAACTGGCCCATGCCGATGCCGAAACCGCGCGCGACGAGGCCGTCGGCGACGACCTGCTGCGCCTGCTCTTCATCGCGTGCCATCCGGTGCTGCCGCACGAGGGTCGCGTGGCGCTCACGCTGCGCATGTTGGGCGGCCTGACAACCGATGAGATCGCCCGCGCCTTCCTGGTGCCGGAGCCCACCATCGCACAACGCATCGTGCGTGCGAAGAAGACGCTGTCCGCCGCGCGCGTGCCGTTCGAGCTGCCCGAGGCGGGCCAGTTGCCGGAGCGGCTTTCGGCCGTGCTGCAGGTCGTCTATCTCATCTTCAACGAAGGCTATGCCGCTACCGCCGGCGACGACTGGACGCGCCCCACCCTGTGCGAAGAAGCGCAGCGCCTGGGCCGCATCCTGGCCGGGCTCATGCCCAACGAGCCGGAAGTGCACGGCCTGCTGGCCTTGATGGAACTGCAGGCCTCGCGGCTGCGTGCACGCGTAGGACCGGGCGGCCGACCGATCCTGCTCATGGATCAGGACCGCAGCCGGTGGGACTACCTGCTCGTCCGGCGCGGCTTTGCGGCACTGGCCCAAGCGCAGGCGTGCGGCAAGGGGCTGGGGTCGTACGGCTTGCAGGCCGCCATCGCGGCATGCCATGCCAGCGCACGCACTGCCGACCAGACCGACTGGATGCGCATTGCCGCGCTGTACGATGCGCTCGCCCAGCTCACGCCGTCTCCGGTCGTGGAACTGAATCGCGCTGTGGCCGTCGCCATGGCCTATGGCCCAGCGGCAGGGCTCGAGATTGCCGATACGCTGCTGACGGAACCAGCCCTGCGCGGCTATCACCTGCTGCCCAGCGTGCGCGCAGATCTTCTTGCGCGTCTCGACCGGCTGGACGAGGCCCGCGCGGAGTACGAACGTGCCGCCGCCCTCGCCCGCAATGGGCAGGAGCGCGCGCTGCTGCTGGAGCGTGCGGCCCGCTGCGGCCGTATCGGTTGAGCGGTCGGCACGTCGCTTGCTCGGCAGGTTGAGTTTCGACAACGAGACGGCTGCGGAACCTCGGTTGCGCAAGGTCGTCCATCGTGCGTGAACCGTTCAACGTCGTCTCTCCTCAGCATCCAGGCGCTGCGGGGCTTTGCCGCCCTCTACGTGGTGGTATTCCACTCGGGCCTCGCCCTCGCCCATGCCGACATTCCTGCACTGGCGTGGCTCACCACGCACGTGATCAAGCGTGGGCATGTCGGCGTGGACGTGTTCTTCGTCATCAGCGGCTTCATCATCGCCTGGGTCGCCATCCTGGGCCCGAAGGGGCCCGAGCCGCCCGGCGAGTTCCTGGTGAAGCGGGCGTTCCGGCTTGTGCCGCCTTACTGGCTGATGTCGGTGCTCCACTCGACATGGCTGAACCCGGTCTCGACAGGCGTGTTGTTGACGTCACTGGCGTTCCTGCCCCAAGCCAACACGGACGCGCCGTATTTCGGCTATCCGGCGCTGTATGTCGGCTGGTCGCTCAACTACGAAGTCTTCTTCTACGCACTGTGCGCGGTGGGGCTGGCGCTGTTCGGCCGGCGCGCGCTTGCCGTCGTCGCGCTCGGGTTGTTCACGACCACGGTCATCATGCCGTTCTGGCACGACGGTCTCGTGCAACGCAACCCGGAAGCGCTGTATGACTGGGCCACGCCGCTGCAGGCCATGGCGGCCAACCCGCTGGTGCTCGAGTTCCTGCTCGGCGCGGGACTGGGGTGGCTGTATGCGGCGCATCGGCATCGGCTAACGCCCGCGCTGGCTCGTGTGCTGATGGTCTTGGGTGTGACCACCTTCGTGCTGTCGGTGATCGGGCCCGTTCCCAAGTTCGACCTGGTTGGACGGGGACTCCCCGCCGGTGCGCTGCTCGTCGGCATGGTGGCAATGGAGCACTGCGGCACACTGCGCGTACCGCGCATGGCCGTCTGGCTTGGTGAGATTTCCTATGCGCTGTATCTCGTGCATCCAAGCGTCATCGAGTCCACGCACCGCGTGGTGGGCGTACTGGCACCGGAGTGGATCGGCACGCAGCTGATGCTCTTTGCCATCAATCTCGGCCTCACGGTGGCGCTGGCTGCGCTGCTGCATCGTTACGTCGAACAGCCGTCCATTGCGCTGGGCCGCCGCACGGTGGAATGGATGCGCGGCCGCCGCCAGGCGTGGCGCGCGCGCCTCGGCATGCAGAGGCCCTGAGCGGCGTCCTCAAGCTGCCGGCGCTTGCATCATCCGCCGTCGCGCAACTGGTTTCCCGCCCGCCTGCTGGAAGCGAACGACCCCGCCGTGGCGCCGTTCCGCCGCACGCTGCTGGCCACCCCGCGCGAGGGCATCCTCGGCGGCTGGGCGGCGGTGCGCGATGCCGACCTGCGCCGCACGATCACGCTGATCACGCATCCGACGCTCGTCATCGCGGGCCGGCACGACACGGTTACCTCCTTGCAGCATGGCGAGGAAATCGCGGCAGCCATCCCCGGCGCGCAACTGCGCGTGCTGGACACCGTCCACCTTGCCAACGTGGAACAGCCGGATGCCTTCCTGGAAGCCGTGCTGGATTTCCTCGCGGTGCAGGAAACGGTCTAATGCATCGACACGCGGCAACGCGCCCGGTTAACATGGCGGCCATCCAACCGATGTGCCGCCACACATGTCCCGCGTCAAGAACGAAGACGAATTCGAACTGCGCCGCGAAAGCGTGCTCGACACCGCCGCCGAGGCCTTTGCGGCCGACAGCTACCCGAGCGTGTCGATGAACCAGCTTGCCGCGGCGTGCGGCGGATCGAAGTCGCGCCTGTACCACTACTACGAGGGCAAGGAAGCGATCCTGTTCGATCTGCTCGATCGCTACACGCGCCGGCTGGTGGATCTCGTCGAACGCGCAAAGAGCGATGCGCGCCACGCCAAGCTGTCGGCGCGCGCCACGCTGCACCTGCTGGTGCGCACGTTCCTGGCCGAATACGCGACCTCGCGCACGCGGCACGTGGCCTTGCTCAACGATGTGAAATACCTCTCGCCCGAGCAGCGCGACATCGTGCTCGCACGCGAACGCGACGTCGTGGCCGCCGTGGGGCGGCAACTCGGCGCGGCGTACCCGGACAAGGTGGACGACGCCAACCGCACGCCCATCACCATGATGCTGTTCGGCATGATGAACTGGACGTTCACCTGGCTCAAACCCGACGGGCCGCTCTCCTACGAAGGCTATGCCGAGATGGTCATCGACATGCTCGAGAACGGCCTGGGCGGCAAGACGCGACCGTGAGCTTCAGAGCCGCAAGCAAACCGGCCATGGCGTCGTTGCGCCTCCCGCAGTAACGAGCACTCGGTACCGGTTGGACCGTCGGCGTCGGCACGCGTCACCGCGGCAGTGTTGTCTGCCGCGCCTAGCGCTCGTCGTAGCTGACCACCACACGCTGCGTCAGCGGCCGCGCCTGGCAGGTCAGCACAAAGCCCTGCTGGATTTCCCAGTCTTCCAGCGTGAAGTTCTTTTCCATCTCCACGCGCCCTTCGAGCACCTTGGCGCGGCACGTACAGCACACCCCGCCCTTGCAGGCATAAGGCAGATCGAGCCCCGCGCTCAACGCGCTGTCGAGTACCTTGGCGTCGCCCGCCATCGGCACCTCATGCGATTTGCCGTCGAGCACAACCGTCAATGCCACATCGCCCCCCACGGCGGCGTGCTTGCGCGGCTTGGCAGAAGCATCGCCCACCGGCACGCCAAAGCGCTCCGCATGCACGCGCTCGCGCGGCACGCCGCGCTCGAGCAGCGCGGCTTCCACCGCATCGATCATCGTTGACGGGCCGCAGATGAAGGCGGCATCGATGTCGTCCGGCGGGATCAGCGCATCGAGGAACGCATGCGTCTTGGCGCCATCGAGCCGGCCGTTGAACAGCGCAATCTCCTGCGCCTGGCGCGACAGCACGTGGTACAGCGCGAACCGATCGAGGTAGCGATCTTTCAGGTCTTCCAGTGCCTCGCCAAAGATGATGCTGTCGACGCTGCGATTGCCGTAGACCAGCGTGAAGCGGCTTTGCGGCTCGGCAGCCAGCGTGGTCTTGATGAGCGAGAGGATCGGGGTGATGCCGCTGCCCGCTGCAAAGGCGACGTAGTGCCGCGCGTTCTCGGGAGCCAGCGGCACATAGAAGCGTCCATCGGGCGGCAGCACGTCGAGGCTCTGCCCCACACGGATGCGGTCGTGCAGATGGTTGGAGAACACACCCGCATCGACGCGCTTGACGGCCACGCGCAGCTCGCCGTGCTGGTCATAGTCCTGCACCGCGCAGCAGATCGAATACGAGCGGCGCAGCTCGTCCTGCCCCGGCAACTGCCCCGGCGGCACACGCAGCGTCAGAAACTGCCCTTGCTTGAACCGATAGGCGTCACGCAGAGGCTCCGGCACATCGAAGCGCACGGAGATCGTGTCGGCAGTCTCGCTGCGCACCTCGGCAACGCGCAGCGGGTGGAATTGCGGAGTCATGGCGGTCGCTCGGCTCAGTACGGCTTGAAGTAATCGAACGGCTCGCGGCAGGCGCGGCAGCGGTATAGCGCCTTGCACGCGGTCGAGCCGAAAGCGGACACGAGCACCGTGTCCTGCGATCCGCATTGCGGGCAGGGCACGTGCTCGGCGTGGGCCGGCCGTACGAGGTGGATGGCGCGCGCATCGCCCGCACCCGCCCAATGCATGGGCGGGGCGATCCCGAATTCGCGCAGCTTGCGCCGCCCTTGCGCGGTCATCCAGTCGGTGGTCCACGCCGGTGACAGGACCGAACGCACGCGATACGGGCCCACGTCCGCTGCCTGCAGCGCATGGCCGACGTCATCGGCAATCTGGTCCATCGCGGGGCACCCGGAATACGTGGGCGTGATCGTTGCGACCAACGTCCCGGTTTCGTCGACCTGCACATCGCGCAGGATGCCGAGTTCGGCGATCGTGATCACCGGGATTTCCGGGTCCGTCACGGCTTCCAAGGCGGCCCGCGCGCGGCGCAGCCGTGCGTCCATGTCAGCAGAAGCGCTCGGTTGCGCTACCACGATGCCCCCGGGAACTGGCGCGCGAGCCCTTGCATCTCGGCCAGCAGGTAGCCCATGTGTTCGGAATGCACGCCCTGCTTGCCCGTGCTGACGTACGGGCCGGACTCCGGCCACGCGAGCCTGGCCTCGTCCACTGCATCGCGCACCGTCGCCTCCCATGTGTCGCGCAGGTCGGCGGGCCGTACCCCGATGCCAGCGTCCGCTACGGCGTCCTCCACCGCGTCGGTGGCAAAGAACTCGTTGGTGTACGGCATCAGCCAGTCGAGCGCGGCCTGCGCGCGCGCATGCGATGTCTCGGTGCCGTCGCCAAAGCGCACGAGCCAGTCGCGCGTGTGGGCGAGGTGGTAGCGCATCTCCTTGACCGACTTGGCGGCAATCGCGGCCAGCTCGCTGTCGGACGACGCCGTAAGCGCCTGCCACATCGGTACCATCAGCGCGGCATACAGGAAGTGGCGGACGATCGTGACGGCATAGTCGCGCGCGGCCGACGACGTTGCCACCATCGGTCCGGCATGCGGCAGCTCGAGCAGCGTGTAGTTGCGAAAGGCCTGCTCGGCGCGCCAGTAGGCGTAGTCGTCTTCCGTGCGAGGCTGGCCGGTCAGCGCGCCTTCGAGCTGCCCCGCGTGCGTGTACAGCAGCCGCGCCTGGCCAATCAGGTCGAGGCTGAGGTTGGACAAGGCGATGTCTTCTTCCAGCACAGGCCCGTGACCCGTCCACTCCGCATTGCGCTGGCCAAGAATGAGCGCGTTGTCAGCAAGGCGAAGGATGTATTGCAGATGCGCGTCAGAACTCATCGCGCCGCTCACATGTGGTTGACTTCATCGGGCAGCCGATAGAACGTCGGATGCCGGTAGATCTTGTCGGCCATCGGGTCGAACAGCATCGGCTTGTCGTCAGGCTCGCTCGCGGTGATGGCAGACGACGGCACGACCCAGATCGAGATGCCTTCCTGCCGGCGCGTATACACATCGCGCGCCATCTGCAGCGCCTGCTTGGCGTCCACGGCATGCAGGCTCCCGCAGTGCTTGTGCTCCAGGCCCTGCTTGCTGCGGATGAACACTTCCCACAGCGGCCATTCGTGTTGATGCATGGTGTACTCCTCAGGCGGCTTGCTGGTTGGCGGCCGCGCGCTCGGCCTGCTTGCGTGCATAGGCGAGCGCGGCCTCTCGCACCCATTCGCCCTCTTCGTGTGCACGCCGGCGCGTGGCGAGGCGCTCGCGGTTGCATGGGCCGTGGCCGTCGAGCACGCGCTTGAATTCGGACCAGTCGAGCGGCGAAAAATCATAGTGGCCGCGCGCTTCATTCCATTTGAGCCCTGGGTCGGGCAGCGTCACGCCGAGCACGCGCGCCTGCTCGACCGTGGCATCGACGAAGCGCTGGCGCAGGTCGTCGTTCGAGATGCGCTTGATGCCCCAGGCCATCGTCTGCGCGCTGTTGGGCGAGGCGGTATCCGGCGGGCCGAACATCATCAGCACCGGGAACCACCAGCGGTTGACGGCCTCCTGCACCATGTCGCGCTGCGCCTGTGTGCCGCGCATCATCGTCAGCAGCGATTCAAAGCCCTGGCGCTGATGGAACGACTCCTCCTTGCAGATGCGGATCATCGCGCGCGCATAGGGGCCGTACGAGCAGCGGCACAGCGGTACCTGGTTCATGATCGCCGCGCCATCGACCAGCCAGCCGATCACGCCCACATCTGCCCATGACAGCGTCGGGTAATTGAAGATCGACGAGTATTTCGCACGGCCCTCGTGCAGTGCGTCGATCATCTCGTCGCGCGAGCTGCCGAGCGTTTCCGCAGCGGAATAGAGATACAGGCCATGGCCCGCTTCATCCTGCACCTTGGCCAGCAGGATGGCCTTGCGCTTGAGCGACGGCGCGCGGCTGATCCAGTTGCCCTCGGGCAGCATGCCCACCACTTCCGAATGCGCGTGCTGCGAGATCTGCCGCAGCAGCGTCTTGCGGTATGGCGCAGGCATCCAGTCCTGCGGCTCGATTTTCTGGTCGGCGCCGATGCGCGCATCGAAGCGCGCCTGCAGCGCAGCCTCGTCCTGCGGCACGTTGGCCAGTTCCTGTTCGGTCGGCAGCCCGCCGGGCTGGTCCAGGCTTTGGGTGTACATGCGATCCTCCGGGCCGCGCGCGTGCCGGGCACACACCGGAACGCGGATGTGCACGACGCATCATCCGATGCCGCGCTGGGGCTGGATCGATTATAAACCGTCCGACCGGTCGGTCAATAACAGGTTTCACCGCATGCCTTGATACAGACATGCGGTGAACCTGTTTGTGCGGACGAAAACTAGATCGACGCGGCGGAAGAGGCCTCGCCGTGCGCGGCATGCGGCCGCGTGCGCACGAACGCGCCGGCCAATGCAGACGCCAGCACCGCCGCAATGGCGCCCAGCAGAAACGCGAGGTGATAGCCGCCATTGAGCGCCGTCGCCGCATCCGCGCCGGCCGCGGCCAACCCATCCGTGCGCCCTGCCGCCAGGCTCGCCAGGATGGCCAGGCCCAGTGCACCGCCCATCATGAACGACGTGTTGACCACGCCCGACGCCAGGCCCGATTCGTCGGGCGCAACATCGCTCATGGCGGCCAGCAGCACAGGGTTGAACGCGACGCCCGCACCCAGCCCCAGCAGCAGCATGCCGGGCAGCACATCGAGCACAAAGCTGCCGCCGGCCGGCGCGCGTGCAAACAGCACGAGGCCGACCGCCGCCACCAGCAGGCCGAGCGACAGCGGCGCACGGATCCCAAAGCGCATCACCAGCTTGGCCGACAGCCCCAGCGAGAACACCGCCATGATGACGTTGGCCGGCAGGAACGCCAGCCCGACCTGCATCGCGCTGTAGCCCAGCACGCGCTGCATGTACAGCGCCGAGATGAAGAACCACGCGAACATTGCAGCCGCCCACAGCACGCCCACCACATTGGCCGTGGCCACGTTGCGCAGTGCAAACATGTGCAGCGGCATGAGCGGATGCGACACCCGCGATTCGATGATCAGGAACGCGGCCATCAATGCCACGGCAATGCCCAGCTGCGTCAGCGTTTGCGTGGAAGTCCAGCCCGCTTCGTTGCCGTGCACCACCGCGTACACCGCCAGCATCAGCGATGCGGTCACGGTAATGGCGCCCGCCACGTCCAGCCTGGTGCGGTCAGCCAGCGGCCGGCCGGCCGGCAGGAGCGCCACGCACGCCGCGTAGACGGCCACGCCGATCGGCAGGTTCACCAGGAAGATCCAGTGCCAGCTCAGTGCACTCGTCAGCAGCCCGCCCAGCAGGACGCCGATGCTGCCGCCGCCGGCGCATACAAAACCGTAGATCCCCATCGCCTTGGCGCGATCTGCCGGCGAGGTGAACAGGTTCATGATGAGCGACAGCGACACCGCCGACACCACGGCCCCGCCCAGCCCTTGCACCGCGCGTGCCGTGATGAGCAGACCTTGCGAATTCGCCAGCCCGCATGCAGCCGAGGCCAGCGTGAACAACGTGATGCCGAGCAGGAACATCTTGCGATGGCCGAACAGGTCGCCCAGCCGGCCGCCGAGCAGCAGGAAGCCGCCGAAGGTCAGCATATAGGCGTTGACGACCCACACCAGCGACGTTTCGGTAAAACCCAGATCCGCCCGGATGGACGGCAGTGCCACATTGACGATGGTCGTATCCAGCACGATCATCAGCACGCCCAGGCAGAGCACGATGAGAGCAAGCCAGCGTTTGCGTTCGTCGATGCCGTGCGTCATGAATGCACTCCTCGTTGCGATCGGGATGTCTCAAACAAAGAACGGCCACCTCGCGGTGGCCGTCTGCGGCAAGTGCGCAACGTTACATCGGCTTGGGCGCAATCACCATCCACGTGACGCCGAAGCGGTCGATGGCCATGCCGAATGCGTTGGCGAAAAACGTCTCGGCCATCGGCATCGTGACCTGGCCGCCGTCGCTGAGCGCCCGGAACGTGCGCTCGGCGGCGGCCGTGTCGGGCACGCTCACCGAAAGGCCGAAGCCCTTGAAATCGGCCTTGCCCGAAGCCATGCCGTCCGACGCCATCACGACGGTGTCGCCAACGCGGAAGGCCGCGTGCATGACCTTGTCGGCAGGCGGTGCAACGCCGCCGCACTGGTCGGCCTTGGGCTCGGCTCCCGGGGGCGCGTCCTTGAAACGCATCAGCATGTCGACCTTGGCATCGAGCGTCTTCTTGTAGAACTCGAGCGCTTCTTCACAACGGCCTTCGAAGAACAGATACGGTTGAACTTGCATCACAACTCCTTGGGTTAGTAGGGACCGCAAACCCGCGCATCGCATCGCGCGGTCAGGGGTTACATCTCAGTGAAGAACGTCATCCGTCGCGTGCTGGCCGGACACGGGCATCGGTACCGAGGCATGCTCGTGCACGACCCACCAGCGGCCGTCGATCTTGCGAAAGCACACCGTGGCGCGCGTCTGCGCATCGTGCTGCGTGCCATCGCGATAGCGCGCGCGCAAACGGTTCGTGCTAAAGCAATAGGCCAGATCACCACCCACCTCAAGATGCAACTCGATGAACTGGAAATCGGCCTTGTCCACCAGCGCATCAAACCAGCCCTGCCAGTTGCGGCGGTATGCCTGCGCGCCCTTTACGAACAGCGGCGGCATCACGTCAAACACGACCACATCGGGTGCGTAATGCCGCATCACGGCATCGATGTCCTTGTCGCGCACGGCGGCCGCCCACTCGCCGATCAGTGCACGCAGTTGCGCTTCATCGTCTGCCTGGCTTGTGGCATCCGTCATGTAGGCCTCCTGAACTTCTGCCGCATTCCAGGCTTGGAAAGGTGCACAACAGCGTCTAGGGTTGATTTGTGAACACTGTCCACAAACGATAGCAGACATAATGGACGGTGTCCACATCGAATTTTCGGAGATTGACTGCATGTCCCAGGAGCCACCCCGACCGCCCGCACGCACGACGTACCGCCATGGCGACCTGCGCCGGGCGCTGCTGGACGCCGGCATCGAACTCGCGCGTGCCGGCGGCCCCGAGGCCATCGTGCTGCGCGAAGCCACGCGCCGCGCCGGCGTGGTGCCGAATGCGGCGTACCGGCACTTTGCCGGGCGGATGGACCTGCTTCAGGCGGTGCGGGCCGCGGCGCTGGCGGCTCTGGCCCGCGCGATGGAAGCCGAACTCGACACCATCGACCCGAACTGGCCGCAAGACGTGCAGGCGCGCGCGTCGCTGCGTGCCATCGGCGTGGGATACCTGCGATTTGCGCAAATGGAGACGGGCCTGTTCCGCACCGCATTTGCCGTGCCGGATGAAGTCGAAAACGACGTGGATCCGGACAAGGCGGGCAACAGCGGCCTGAACCCGTTCCAGTTGCTGGGCCGGGCCCTGGACCGCATGACGGCAGCCGGCGTGTTGCCCGCCGAGCGCCGCCCGGGTGCGGAGTACCTCGCGTGGTCTGCCGTGCACGGCCTGGCGCTGCTCATCATCGACGGGCCGCTGCGCGGACGCCCGCCGGAGCAGACCGGCGCCATCGCACTGCGCGTGGTCGAGATGGTGGAAAACGGCCTGTAGAGCCTGCGGCCCCGGCGAGCGATGGAATAGTGCTTGCGCCTGGTGTGTTTACCATCAAGCCAGGCGACTTTGGAGAACCACCATGCAGATGCGATTGGGCAAATGGACTGGCGCGGCTGCGCTGGTGTTGAGCGCGTGTGCGGCGTTCACGCCGGTGCAGATGGCGCAGAAGATGATCGGCCAGCCGGAAAGTGCCGTGCGCGAGACCTTCGGCACGCCCACCGAGACCTACGCGCTCGCCGATGGGACGCACCGCTGGATCTATTCGAAACAACCCATGGGCCACGAAGTCTATGCGGCCGACTTCGATGCCGGCGGCAGGCTCACGCGCTTTCGCCAGATGCTGACGGAGAAGGAAATCTTCGAAGCCCGCCCCGGCACGTGGACCAAGCGCGACGTGCTCGAGCGTTTCGGCACGCCGCGCGAGCCCACGCAGTATTACCCGCTCATGAGGCGCGAAGCGTGGTCATACCGGATGCTCACCAACGGCTATCAGCAGGCGCACTTCAGCGCCTACTTTGACGACAACGGCGTGCTCGATCGCACCATGATCATCGTCGACCCGCTTGGCGGCGACCATGATGCGCGCAGCAAATAGACGTCAGCCCAGCGCCGAAGCAATTGCCTGCGCGAGCTCGTTGGCCTCGAACTTGGCGACGTAGCCGTTGGCGCCAACGCGGCGCACGTGGTCTTCATTCGCCGAGCCCGACAGCGAGGAGTGGATCACCACCGGGATCGACTGGAACGCCGGCTCGGATTTGATCTTGCGCGTGAGCGTGAAACCGTCCATCTCGGGCATCTCGAGATCGGTCAGCACGAGGGCGATCTTGTCGCGTACGGTCTTGCCTTCGCGGGCGGCATCGCGCGCGATGTTCTGCAGCGTGTCCCACGCCTCCTGCCCGCTCTTGGTCATCACATACGGCGCGCCCATCGCCTCGAGGCCGTTGGCGATCAGCGAACGCGCAAGGCCCGAGTCATCGGCCACGAGCAGCTTCGCACCCGCCGGAAGCCTGATCGGACGCTCGTCGTTGTCGGGCGCGAGGTCGGTACGGCGGGTCGGGAACACGTCCACCAGGATCTGTTCGACGTCGATGACCTGCGCGAGGCGCGAGTTGTCGGCGCTGCCATCCAGTCGGGCAAGGCTGGTGATGTTGCTGCTGCCCACGCTCGCCTCGGCCGGAAAGATCTGGCTCCATTCCAGGCGCACGATCTCGTCCACCTCTTCCACGGCAAAGCCCTGCGTGGAGCGCGCGTATTCGGTAATCAAGAGGATGTTGGCGTTGCCGTTGCGGGTGCCGATCACGCTGGCGAGGTCAATGACCGGGATGATCTGGCCGCGCACGTTCACGGCGCCGAGGATGTGCGCGCCGGCGTCCGCCACGTGCGTCACGGGCGGCATGACCATGATCTCGCGCACCTTGAACACGTTGATACCGAACAACTCGCGCTGGTTCGAGCGCGCAGACTCGCCCAGGCGGAACAGCAACAGCTCGAAGCGGTTGTTGTTGGTCAGATTGGTCCGTTCATCGACTTCGTGCTGCGAATGCTGTGACATCGCGTCTCCCCCGTTCAAGCACACATATGTGAGCGGTAAACGGCAGGGCGCCGCGCAACTTGAAGGGATTTGCGAATCCCGCCGCGCTGCCCTTCCAGCGTGGGGAGGCCGCCGCCTAGGCAACCTTCACGTGCGTGACCAGAAAGTCGAGGAATGCACGCACGCGCGCCGGCAAATGCGCGCCCTGGCCGACATAGACGGCGTGGATGTCCTCCGTCTCGCCGGGGTTGTAGTCCTCCAGCACGGGCACCAGCCGGCCGGCATCGAGATCGGCGCGCACCTGGAACTCCGCCAGCCGCGCAAGGCCCAGGCCCGCCACGGCCACCGCGCGCAGCGCCTCGCCGTCGCTGATCTGTGCATTGCCCTGCGGCATGATTTCGGTGCGGCGGCCGCGCTTGAGGAAGGGCCAGCCGTTGACCGCCCGCACGTAGCTGAACGCCAGGCAATTGTGGTGGGCGAGATCCGCCGGCGTGCGCGGCGTACCGGCGCGCGCGAGGTACGCCGGCGAGGCCACCACGAGCAGGCGCGTCTGGCCCAGCTTGCGCGCCACCAGCCGGGAGTTCTTCAGCGGGCCGCTGCGCAACGCCACGTCGGTGCGGTCTTCCAGCAGGTCGACCACGCGGTCGGTCAGGGCAATGTCGAGCGACACCTGTGGATGGCACGCCAGGAAGGCCGGCACGATCGGCAGCAGCAAATGCGTGCCGACCGGCACATTCGCGTTGATCCGCAAACGCCCCGAAGGCTGCGCCCCGGCGGATGCTGCGCGCTCGGCCTCGTCGAGATCGGCCAGCACCGCCACGCTGCGCTCATAGAACGCGGCGCCCTCGGGCGTGAGCTGAAAGCGCCGCGTCGAGCGGTTCACGAGTCGCGCGCCCAGCCGGGCTTCCAGCCGCGCGACCAGCTTGCTCACCGCCGACGGCGTCATCCGGCACGCCCGCGCCGCCGCCGAGAAACCGCCCTGCTCCACCACCCGCACGAAGACTTCCATCTCGTTGAAGCGATTGACATCGAGCCGCGCCATTGTGATTTGAATTCATAGATGTTGTTCTTGCAGGCAGTCTATCGCACAGGCTGCCGCTTCGACATACTGGCCTCCGTTCCGCCACTGCGGCGCGTTTCCCGCGTGGCCCTCGGCGTTTGGAGATTACGGATCATGCCCGTCGCTTTACTTGCCCTGACAGCCGGTGCATTCGGCATCGGCGTCACCGAATTCGTCTTGATGGGGCTGCTGCTCGAAGTCGGCACAGACCTGCACGTGACCGTCGCCCAGGCGGGGCTGCTGATTTCCGGCTACGCGTTCGGCGTGGTGCTCGGCGCGCCGGTGTTGACCGCGCTGACGGCGCGCTGGCCACGCAAGGCCGTGCTGGTCGGGCTGATGGTCATTTTCACGATCGGCAACGCGGCGTGCGCGCTGGCGCCCGGCTACGCCCTGCTGATGGCCGCACGCGTGTTGACGGCCTTTGCGCACGGCACCTTCTTCGGCGTCGGGTCGGTGGTGGCCACGGGCCTCGTGCCGCCCAACCGCCGCGCCTCGGCCATCGCCATCATGTTCACGGGGCTGACGGTCGCCTCCATCCTCGGTGTGCCGCTCGGCACGTGGCTTGGCCAGGCGTACGGCTGGCGCGCTACGTTCTGGGCGATCGTGGTCATCGGCGTGGTCGCGCTGGGCGTCATCGCCCGCTTCGTGCCGCACGAAGCTGCGCCGGCCGACGCGGGAGACTGGCGTCAGGACATACGCGTGCTGATGCGCGGCCCCGTGCTGCTTGGCCTCCTCACAACCGTGCTCGGCTATGCGGGCGTGCTTGCGGTGTTCACGTACATCGCGCCGCTCATCACGGAAGTGACGGGCTACACAAGCGCGGCGGTCTCACCGGTGATGCTCGTGTTCGGCGGCGGGCTCATCGTCGGCAACCTCGTCGGCGGACGGCTCGCCGACCGCCACCTGCGCGGCACGCTCGTCGGCACGCTGGTGGCGCTGGCCGTGACGCTTGCCCTGATGACGTTTGCCGTGCACGACAAGGTGTGGGTCGTGGTGTTCGTGGCACTGCTGGGCGCGGTGGCGTTCTCGACCGTGCCGCCGCTGCAGATGTGGGTGCTGGAGAAAGCGCACGGTGCGGGCCAGAGCATCGCGTCGAGCTTCAACATTGCCGCGTTCAACCTCGGCAATGCGCTAGGCGCGTGGGCGGGCGGCGTGGTCATCTCGCATGGCCCCGGGCTGACGGCGCTGCCGTGGGTGGCCGCCCTCGCTCCTGTGAGTGCGCTCGCGCTCATCCTCATCGGGCTGCGCCTGCATGGCTCTGGAGAAACGACCGCGCAGTGTCCGCAGGGCGCCTGATCCGACGTCTCCCCCTTCGTTTCAACCCATACGCAATATCACCATGACTGCACAGAACAAAGTCGCGCTCGTCGTGGGCGCACAGGGCGTGATCGGCCGCAACCTGATCGACCACCTTGCCACGCTCGGCGACTGGCACATCGTGGGCCTGTCGCGGCGCGGCGGCGAGTCGAACGGGCGCATCCGCCACATTGCCGTCGACCTGCTCGATGCCGCAGACACGCGTGCCAGGCTGCACACATTGAGCAACGTCACCCACATCTTCTACGCCGCCTACCAGGACCGGCCTACGTGGGCCGAACTCGTGCCGCCCAACCTGGCCATGCTGACCAACGTGGTCGACGCCATCGAAGACGCGTCGCCCAACCTTGCGCACGTGAGCCTGATGCAGGGCTACAAGGTCTACGGCGGACACCTCGGCCCGTTCAAGACGCCGGCCCGCGAAACCGACGCGCATTTCATGCCGCCCGAGTTCATGTTCGACCAGCAGACGTTCCTGCAAGCGCGCCAGCAGGGCAAGGCGTGGACGTGGTCGGCCATCCGCCCGGCGGTGGTGGGCGGCTTTGCGCTGGGCAACCCGATGAACCTGGCCGTGGCCATTGCCGTGTATGCGTCGATCTCCAAAGAACTGGGCCTGCCGCTGCGCTTTCCCGGCAAACCCGGTGCGTACGATCACCTGCTGGAGATGACCGACGCAGGCCTGCTGGCCCGCGCCACCGTGTGGGCCGCCACCAACCCGCGCTGCGCCAACCAGGCCTTCAACATCAACAACGGCGACCTGTTCCGCTGGAGCGAGATGTGGCCCAAGATCGCGCACTACTTCGACCTGGAAGTCGCCCCGCCGCTGCCGCTGTCGCTAGACACCGTCATGGCCGACAAGGAACCGCTCTGGCAAAGCATGATCGCCAGGCATGGTCTGGCCGACACGCCCTACAGCGATGTGTCTTCGTGGCGCTTTGCCGACTTCGTCTTCTCGTGGGACTACGACATGTTCGGCGACGGCACCAAGGCGCGCCGCTTCGGCTTTCACGAATATGTGGAGACCGAGGCGATGTTCATGCGCATCTTCGACGACCTGCGCCGGCGCAGGATCATTCCGGGCTAGTGCGTCCGGATGCCTGCGCTCGCGCGCTGCATGGATCGATCCGGCTAGGGAAATGTCCCGACTCGGGTCTGCCCGCACAAGGCCGATATAGTGAACACGGGGCGGTAGCTCATGGGTCGAGCGGCGGCGGTTTACCGGCGCAGGCAGGCAGGTTCAAATCCTGTACGCCCCACCATCTGAAGATTTATTGAGGAACAACAAAACTCAATAATCGCGGTATTACAAGGCTTTGCGGGCGATTGTCGTCTGTTCTCTTCCGCTGCCGTTCATTGGCAGCCGGCCAATCGCGGGGCAACTTTGGTCATCCAAGATGAGTTGCCCCCAAATGTCACGAGCGGATATCGCAATCCTTTCCTTCTCGCCGTCCATCCTGCCGGAGGACGCGCCAAAGACCTCGCCGTCTTTTCAGCCAGCGGGACATGATTTCAGTTCTGGACGGGAAATACGCCCACTGCCTTTGTTGGGGGATGCCCCTCATTTGGGGTAACGACACGAGAAATCTAAGCTGCAGGACCGCTCTACCTGAGAAGGAAGCTCATCATGACTCTTCAGCCAGACAGCAAGCAGCCCACACCTGATCCCGCGGAACGCCACGCATTTCTTTCCGTCACCCTATTGGCTCTCGCAATTCACGTCGCCAAAATCGAACCTCTCGGATGCGGTGTATCCGGAAGCGTATCGAGGAGGCCGTCGGAAAGTGCTACTGATCGCGGCCGACGAGCGCTACCTGCTGACCGCAAACGGCACCTTTTTCTCTACGGGCAACCATCCGGTTGAAACGCTCTTGCCGATGTATCACCTCGACCAGGCAGGGTTCGAGTTCGATGTTGCAACGCTATCCGGCAACCCGGACAAGACTGGGTTGGCGACGGGACGGAAGTCACCGCAACCCGGTAAGTCTGCCCAGTGACCCGGCATTTTCTCGATCTAAACGAGCCCTTCTTCTGGACGAAGCACGAGAACGCTCGTGAAGAACGCTATAGCGTCGTCAGGCACCCGCGCGGCGACGGTGTCCACGGCCTCCAGATACCAGTCTTCGGCCCAACCGGCCTTGAAGGTGCGGTGAGCCTTGGCGGCAAGCACATTGATAGCAGCCCCGAAGCGCGCATCCTTCTGAGCCAGGTCGGCGCGGCCGCTTTCCGCGCTGCTCGAAAACGCATAGACGGCCACCCGACTCCGCTCCTTTCTCCGGGCCTTTCACGTCGCGAGCGTGAAATCCTCCAGTGGATTGCCGCGGGTCGGCGTCAAGCCGAAATTGCGGCTGCTTTGGGGCTGTCCGAACGAACCGTAGAGAACCATCTGCGAAAGGCGCGCCACCGTTTGGGCGTCGCCACCACCGCCCAAGCCGTGAGCTTTGCGTTGGCGAATGCCGCGATCGGCCCTGCTGACCCTCCGGCGTAGGGCGCCAGCCGGCGAGCCGCAGTGGTGTTGCGGGGCGGCGCCGGACGCAGGCGGAACGCGGGGGCCCGCCCCTCGCCGGCCCGCCGCTCGTGGTGCCCCTATCCCAGCAGGACGGCAGCAAGCGAACTGCCGTTCGCAGAATAGGCACCACACCGCTCACCGAACGTGCTGCGCTATCCCCCTCAGCTCCGCTAGCGCGGGACGCAGCAGTGCCAGATGAACGCCGTCCTGCGCATACACGGACCTCGCGATTCTCGAATGCAGCTTCGTCTCCGGCTTGCCGCATCCGACCCAGTATCGGTAATAACCGCTCCGGATGGCTTCGGCGTCGGCGCCCGTGACGATATGCGCGCCGCTCTTGTAATGCTGTTCGATCTGCCTGCACAGCGCCTCAAGGGCTTTGTCAGAGGACGTGGCCATTGTTCGCTCCTGTCTCCAGCAGCGGCCTGGCGTCACCGGAAGGGACGCCGCGCCCACGGTCCGCGCCCAAGGGAACAGCGCGCCTCCGCGGTCCCTTTCCGCCAAGGCCTCCCGCAGGCGTCGAACGGTTACTCCTCGGTCATTTCCGCGTGCACCTTGCGGATCATCAGGCGCGCGCGCTGCCGCACCGTCGCCAGCGCCTCCTCGTCGGTTTTCGCGCGACAGATGTACGACTCGCCCAGGGGCCTGCCCGGCGCAAACTTCCCTTCCGGAATGGCACTCCAGGAGACACGGAAATAAGGCGATTCCAACAGTTCGGAATCGCAGGTGACGAGATAGCCGTCTAGCTGGGATGTGGTTTCCATAGTCATTGCGAGACCATCGCGACGATTCGGGGAGCAACCTCCATACCGCCCGAACCCGGCCCACTCCGGCGCCGCTGACGCCCCGTTCCAGGAAAGAAGGCGTGGGACCTCAATCGCGGGCGGGGGCGTGCGGGCAGGCCGGGAAGTGGGCGCATCGTTCACTTCGACGGGTCGGTCCAATGCACCCAGCATCGCGGCCAGCGCCGGTCGAACGAACCACAGCTGGATCCCATCATTGGCAAAAATTGCACGCGCAAGGCAGCGGTGGAATTCGGAATGGGGTTTTCCACAATCCGACCAATAGCGGTAGTAGGCCATGCGAACCGACTCGGCATCGTCGCCGACCAGATCGGCATCGGCTTGCCCATATTTGCCGTTGACGACGGCCCGCAGGATATCGGCTGGCGCAGCGTTCACGGTTTCACTGTTCGGGGTAGAAGACAGAATGGGCAGTATAGGAAATGGTTCGCCCGATCGATGTAGGCGTGAAGCGGCCAGCCGGTCTGATGTCGATCAAACCGTCTCGGGCCAGGCCGTCATGCCGCATCTGCAGGCGACTGCCGTGCGCATTGTGCGTTTGCACCATGAGCGGTATCGTGTCGCCCAATCCGGCGCGATGCCGACTCCCCCGCGCGCGCCTGCGCACCGTACCTGGCAATTCCCGTGACCGACCTCCCCACCCTTTCCTGGACCGACGCTGAAACCGGCGCCGTCCATACCACCCTGTGGCGCTCCGAAGCCGGCAACCCGCCGCCCAGGCGCGTCGTCATTGCCGATGACCGCACCACCGCCGATGCGGCCTACCGCCTGGCCTGCGAAGGCACGGCGCTGCTCTGGCGAGGCGACTTCCACAACGCGCGGCAGCTGCTGCAGGCGATGGCGCGCCGCACCGAACGCAAGCCGCGCAAGCAGGCCACCTCGCCCATCGACGCTTTCAACCTGCACCGGCAAGCGCAGTCGCAACGAGCGCGCACGCTGGGCATGCTGCTGATCCCGCTGGAGGCGGACTACGCGGTCCCGCTGCGGCGTGCCCCCGACGTGCGCGAGGCCTGCACCGAGGCCTACGGCACGAGCGACGCGGCTTCCGTCGTCTCGCTGCGCGAGCTGCTGGGGCTGATCGGCGCGCATGAATGGCGCAAGAAGGGTGTCGAGATTCCCGCGCTGGGCGGTGAACGCGTTCACCCGCATTACGGCGTGTTCTCGCCGGTGCGCGGCGAATACATCGACCTGGTAGCGCGGGCGCCGCTTCCATCAAGGGCACTTGCATTCGACATTGGCACAGGCACGGGTGTGCTGGCAGCGGTGCTGGCCAAGCGCGGCGTGAAGCGCGTGGTCGGTACCGATCAGGACGCGCGAGCCCTGGCCTGCGCGCGCGAGAATGTGGCGCGCCTCGGCCTGCAGGGCCAGGTAGAGGTGGTGGAAGCGGACCTTTTTCCCGAAGGCCGGGCGCCGCTCATCGTCTGCAACCCGCCGTGGCTGCCGGCGCGGCCGAGCTCTCCGGTCGAGCGCGCCGTATATGACCCGGACAACCGCATGCTGCGCGGTTTCCTGGAAGGGCTCACCGCGCATCTGGAGCCCGATGGCGAAGGCTGGCTGATCCTCTCGGACTTTGCCGAACACCTCGGCCTGCGCACGCGCGATGCCCTGTTCGCGATGATCGACGCGGCCGGCCTGCAGGTCATCGGCCGCGACGACATCAAACCCAGGCACCCCAAGGCTTCCGACCCGGCAGACCCGCTTCATCAGGCGCGCGTTGCCGAGGTCACGTCGTTGTGGCGGCTGAAAGCGCGCTAGGCCTTCAGCGCGGCGTTGCCAGGTAGTCGAGCACGCCCTGGCCGGCTGCGGCACCCGTCGCAAAGCACGCTGTCAGCAGATAGCCGCCCGTCGGCGCTTCCCAGTCGAGCATCTCGCCTGCGCAGAACACGCCGGGCAGACGCTCGATCATCAGACTGGCGTTCAGCGCCTCGAAGGCCACGCCTCCGGCGCTGCTGATCGCCTCGTCGATGGGCCGGGCGCGGGTGAGCCGCAGCGGCAGCGCCTTGATGGCGTTTGCCAATTGGGCAAGGTCGGCAAAGGCCTCTTTCGACAGGCACTCGCGCAGCAGGCCGAGCTTCACGCCGGTGATGTTCAGCTTGCTCTGCAGATGGCTCGACATCGAGCGGGAGCCGCGCGGGTGCTTCACCGCATCCAGGACGCGCTGCGCGCTCCACCCGGGCGCGAGGTCCAGCCAGATCGTCGCTTCGCCATGCGCTGACAACACCTCGCGGATCGGTGCCGCCAGTGCATAGACGAGGCTGCCTTCAATGCCCGTCTGCGTGACAACGAACTCGCCCTGGCGAAACTGCATCGCGCCGTCATCACCGGACGGCAGCCCGATCGCCACGGACTTGACCGGCTGGCCCGCAAAGCGCTCCTGAAAGAACGGGCTCCAATCGGCGTCGAACCCGCAATTGGCCGGCTGCAGCGGCACCACGTGCACGCCGCGCGCCTGCAGCAACGGCACCCATGCACCGTCTGAACCGAGGCGCGGCCAGCTTCCGCCGCCCGTGGCCAGCACCACGGCGTCGGCCGGTACGAACCGTTCGCCGTCAGACGTATCGAAACGCAGCACGTGCGCGTGCTGCGAGGGCTCTGCCCAGCCCGTCCAGCGATGCCGCATGTGCAGCTTCACGCCGGCCTCGCGCAACCGATGCAGCCAGGCACGCAGCAACGGCGCGGCCTTCATCTCGGTCGGGAACACGCGGCCCGAGGTGCCCACGAACGTGTCGATGCCCAGTCCGTGGATCCACGCGCGCAGCGCGTCCGGGCTCAGGCGCTGGATGAGCGGCGCGAGCACATCCTGCCGTGCGCGATACCGGCCGACAAACGCGTCGAGCGGTTCGGAGTGCGTGATGTTCATCCCGCCGATGCCCGCCAGCAGGAACTTGCGCCCAGCCGACGGCATGGCATCGAACACGTCGACGCGCACGCCTTGGCGAGACAGGACTTCTGCCGCCATCAGGCCGGCGGGGCCGGCGCCGATGATGGCGACTTGCGGAGCGTTTTGCGATTCGGGCATGCGAAGAAAGGTCCGGAGCACCGCGGGCAAGCGGGGGGGCGCCATTGTCCCATCCTGTCGCGATGGCCTGCAATCGACGTGCCCCATCGTCCGCGTGCGGGCCGGCTCCCGTGCGGTGAGCTGCTTTTCGGTAAACTCACGCCTTCACCCGCGCATTCCTTCAGGCACTGCGCCTGCGCCCATGGCGCCGCATGCCGCCAGGCTGTCCCACGATGTCCAACAAGACCCACGAAATCCGCCCCAACCAGTCCATCGAGCTGCTCAAGGAACTGCACATCCTCACGCGCGACGGCAAGATGAACCAGGACAGCCGGCGCAAGCTCAAGCAGGTCTACCACCTGTTCCAGTTCATCGAACCGCTGATGGCCGATGTGCAACAGGCCAAGGGCCACGTCTCGCTGGTCGATCACGGCGCCGGCAAGTCGTACCTCGGCTTCATCCTGTACGACCTGTTCTGCAAGGAACACCCCGGTGACGGCACCTCGCACATCTACGGCATCGAAACGCGCGAAGAGCTGGTCGCCAAATCGACCGAGCTGGCCGCGCGGCTCGGGTTCAAGGGAATGTCGTTCCTGAACCTGTCGGTGGCGGAGTCGATCACATCGGACCAGCTGCCCGCCACGGTGGACATCGTCACCGCGCTGCATGCCTGCAACACCGCCACGGACGATGCGATCCGCTTCGCACTCGAAAAGAAGGCCAAATACATCGTGCTCGTGCCCTGCTGCCAGGCCGAGGTGGCGGGCGTGCTGCGCAAGAACAAGAGCAAGTCGCTTGGCAACGCGCTTACCGAAATCTGGCGCCACCCGCTGCACACGCGCGAATTCGGCAGCCAGGTCACGAACGTGCTGCGCTGCCTGCAGCTCGAAGCGCACGGCTATCAGGTGAGCGTGACCGAGCTCGTCGGCTGGGAGCACTCGATGAAGAACGAACTGATCATCGCGCAGTACAAGAACCTGCCGCGCCGCCGCGCCACCGAGCGCCTGAACGAGGTGATCAGCACGCTGGGGCTGGAAGAGCTGCACGAGCGGTTCTTTACGCCTGCCTGACACAGGCCGCGTCCGTGCTGCCGCGCCCGCAAGGCGCCTGCTAACGGGCGCGATAGTGCTCGCTCATGTAGTCGACGAAGGCCCGGACCTTGGGCGCTACATGGCGGGTATGCGGATAGAGCGCGTAGTAGATGCGGCGGCCGAGCGTGCAGCCCGGCAGCACGTGCACGAGGTGCCCACGCGCCATCGCCGGCCGCACGGTATTCCATGTGAAGGCGGCAATGCCGACGCCCGAGAGCGCGGCGGCATAGGCGGCGGTAATCGCATCCGTCGTCAGCCGCCCTCCCACGGAAACGGACACGGTGGTGCCCTGCGCGGTTTCAATCGACCATTCGGCGGCCGTCCGCGAGCCCGAGAACGCGATCAGCTCGTGCTGGCCGAGGGCTTGCGGCGTCGTGGGCAGCCCGCGCCTGGCGAGATATACCGGCGATGCCACCAGCACGATGCTGGATTCGGCCAGCGGCTTCGCCATCAGGCTGCTGTCGCCCAGGGGCCGGCTGATCCGCAGAGCCACGTCAACGCCTTCCGCAACGAGGTCGACCATCTCGTCGCTGCAGGACAGATCGAGGCGGATATCGGGGTAACGCTGCTGGAAGGCCGGCAGCCAATCGTCGAGCTCGAGCGTGCCGATGGCCAGCGGTACGCTCACGCGCAGGGTGCCGGCAACGCGCTGATGCTCGTTTGCCATGGCCTGCGAGGCAGCGTCCACGCGCGCGAGGATGTCGACGCAGGCTTCGTGATAGCGCTGTCCGGCCGCGGTGAGCGAGAAGCGGCGCGTCGTGCGATTGAGCAGCTGTACGCCCAGTTCGGCTTCGAGCCGCTTGAGCTGGCGGGACACTGAGGAATGCGTGCTGTCCAGGCGCTCCGCCGCAGCGGAAAACCCTTGCGCCTCCACGATGGCGCAGAACACACGCATGGCAAGCAACTGGTCCATGGTCGAATGGGCTCGGCAGGCACCGTGTGCCTGGCCGCCCGTGTAGCCGAGGCGTCGGATGCTATCACGCGCGCCCGCGCCCTACGCCGCCTGAAGCGCCATCACCTCGCGCGTGCGCATGACCGTGCCGAATGTGTCGGCAATCTCCGCCAGCGCAGCACGATGCAGCTCATCGTGCGACACGCTGATCCGTTCGTCGACCACGATATCGCGCGTGGCGCAGGCATCGTCCACGACGATCACCTCGAACCCGGCCGGCACGGCATCGCGCGCGGCGCCGGCCACGCAGGCGTGCGTCATGAGGCCGCATATGACCAGATGCGTCATGCCGTCGCGCTTCAGTTCATCGGCCAGGCCGGTGCCGGCAAACACGCTGACCGCGCTCTTCTGCACGAGGCGGTGGCCGGGCCGCTGGCGGACGTCCGCATGCATGGCGGCATGCCGCGAGAAGATGGGCGCCTGAGCCGGCGCCACGTGCTGGACGTGCACGACCTGCCAGCCCCGCCGGTCGGCAACGTCGATCAACGCGTTCGCATGGGCCAGCGCCTGCACGCCGTCGGGAACGGGCAGCGCGCCGGTGAAGTACTCATCCTGGAAATCGATCACGAGCAGCGCCGTGCGCCGGGCGGGAAGCGATGCCGGCGCGCTTGCACCGAGGATGCTGCGCAGGGTTGGCTTGGACATATCGGCTCCTGAAGAAACGGTCAGGAGCACAGTCTGTCAGGGCGTGCGCCACACAGCCAGCGCTGCCCGGCGACAGGCTCTGTGCATTGCGTGCACAGATCGATGCATCGGCGTCTATGCCAGGCGCTCGCTTACCTGTTGCAAGCGCTTGTCTTCGTACATCGCCGCGTCGGCGTCGCGCAAGGCCTCTTCGAGGCGGCCGCCCTCGTGGCAGGTGGCCGCCCCCATCGAGAAGGCCAGCGCCGGGCCGGAGTAGAACTGGTTGTTGAGCTCAACCAGCGTGCGCAGGCTTTCCATCAGCGTCTCGCCGGCTTTCTCGTCGGCCCCGGGCATCAGCACCGCAAACTCGTCGCCGCCGATGCGGGCTGCATGCGCGGGCTTGTCGATGGCCTTGCCGAGCACCTCACCCGCGCGGCGCAGCAACGCGTCGCCCGCCGCATGGCCGAGCTGGTCGTTGACCGTCTGCAAGCCGTTGAGGTCGATCATGATGACCGTCACGGGGAACGGCCCCTTGCGCTCGAGCCGGTTGATCTCCTCCACATAGAACGACCGGTTCTTCAGCTTGGTGAGCACGTCGTGCTTGCCCAGGTATTCGAGATACGACTCGGCCTTCTTGCGCGCGGTGATGTCGGTCAGCGCCAGCAGCACCATGTCCCAGTCCTGCTCGCGGCCGGGGAACACCGAGAACTGCAGGTGGATATTGACCGGATTGCCGTCGAGCCCGTAGTTGACCACTTCGCGCTGCTGGAAGAGCTTGCCGTCCCACAGGTCGATCAGCTGCTCGCGGAAATGCGGGCGCATGTCGTCGCGAAACACCTCGGGCAGCCGGCCCAGCAGATCGTTGCGGCTGCGCGCCTTGAACATCTCGAGCGTGAAGCCGTTCACATCGAGCACCTGGATTTCCTGCATGCAGCGCTCGACGAATTCAGGATGCACATCGGTAAAGGTGCGGAAGTCGGTGATGCCCTGCATGCGGACCTCATCCAGCAGCGACTTGATGGCGCTGAAGTTCTCCACCCACAGCGACACCGGCGCGTGCTCGAACACGCCGCGCGCATACATCTGGCTGGCCGCGGCGCGGCGGCGCGCGTCTTCCAGCTCCGTGATGTCGTCCACCGCCACCAGCACGCGGTCCCACGGCTGCGCGTGATCGGGCAACAGCACGCCCTTGAGCAGGATGTCGAGCCGGCGGCCGCCCAGCGTGTAGTTGACGCTGCGGCTCTCGAACGCGCGCTCGCCGGCCCACAGCTGCACCAGCTCGCCGACGTGGGCTTCGAGCATGTCGTCGCGCAGCACGTCGGCCAGGCGCGCGGTCAGGGTGGCGGCATCGGGTGCGCCGTACATCGCCAGCGTGCGCCGGTTCACGCGCAGCACCTTGATGCATGCGGAGCAGGCCGCCACCCGCGCAGCATCCTCTTCAAGGAACCGCCGCAGATCCGTCACGCCCGCGGCGCGCCACTGGGCAAAGAGCTGGTGCAGGTCGCTGTAGTCCTCCAACCACAGCGAGGTCGGCGTGACGTCAAAAAAGTCGATCAGGTCGACCCCCACAGCCGCCGGGCTGCTGACACTTCCGGGCGCGGATTGCATGCGTTGCTTAACAGAAAACAGGACAACCTCGAAGCGTACCGGCTTTGCGCCATACCGCGCATGACGCCCCCCTCATCCGGAAGGATTACCCCCGTGGGCGGCGCCCTTTCCATTGCTGCGGCGCAGCTAGGGCTCGGCATGCAGGAAAGTTCCCCACTGGTTCTTTGTCATCGGCCGCCGCATTCAATGTCTCTTTAACCGGTGTTGTAAAAATCACCATGCCGATTTTTAAATCGCTTTCACAAAACAGCATGCCGGTACTTTTCTTTCAACGCGATTTGAAAAACCTACCCGACCCCCGTCATCACCGCAGCTGTCTTCACGCTGCGTGGTGCCAAAACTGCAATCCTGGCGCGGGTTTTGTGCGGGTGTGAATTAAAAAACTTCGTCTCGATTCGCACAACGTTTCATCCAGAATCCGTGCATCCCGTGCGCGGCCAGTGATGTGTACCGCGCAAGAAACGGGAAATTCCTTGTCCCGATTCGGCGACTCACCACCGGACCTGCTTTCGGACCCCGGGCCGCCGATTCGTTTCCATCTCAGGAGAAATGCAATGCGGGATTCGACCACCCGTCGTCGTACGCCGACGACACGCTCGTTCAAGCTGGCACTTGCCGCGCAAGCCGTGGCGGCGCTGATTCTCGCCGCGTGCGGCGGCGGCGCAGACGATGCGCTCACGCCGGCCGGCGGCAAGCTGGACGCCAACGGATCGCAGCAGCAGGGCAACAC
The DNA here is from genome assembly GCF_000954135.1 of Ralstonia mannitolilytica. NCBI lineage: Bacteria > Pseudomonadati > Pseudomonadota > Betaproteobacteria > Burkholderiales > Burkholderiaceae > Ralstonia > Ralstonia mannitolilytica. The sequence goes on from NZ_CP010800.1 coordinate 212,614, forward strand.
CAGCAACGGCAATGGCAACGCCCAGGCACCGGCGGTCGACGCATCGGTGCCACCGGTCGAGCTTCCCGACTACATCAAGCCCGTCAACTACAAGCTGTGGTTCCGCCCCAGTGCAGACCTGAACAGCTTCTCGGGCCGCGCCGACGTGGAGATCAAGGTCACGAAACAGACGGGCGCCGTCACGCTGGCCGTGCGCGACCTCAAGTTCGACGCCTCGCGGCTGACGCTCACGCCCACCTCCGGCAATGGCCCGTCGCGCGTGCTGGTGCCGATCCCGCAATCGCAGGGCGCGTTCTACGACCTGCGCGACCCCACCGGCGACATCAAGCCCGGCAACTACGTGCTGCACATGGAATGGACGGGCACGATCAACTTCACAAAGGCGGAAGGCATCTTCAAGCTCGGGCTGCAGGCCGCCACGGGCGAGAGCTCCGACGCCATCGTCACGCAGGGCGAATCGAACTTCGCGCGCGAGTGGTTCCCGAGCTGGGACGAGCCCGCCTTCCGCAACACCTTTGAGGTGACGGCCGAGATCCCGGGCGACTGGAAGGCCGTGGCCAACGGCAAGCAGACCGGCGCAACCAAGCTCCCGGACGGCTACCAGCAGGTCACCTTTGCGAAGACGCCGCCGATGCCCGCCTACCTGCTCTTCTTCGGCGGCGGCAAGTTCGACATCCTGGAAGACCAGTTCACGAGCCCGCTCGACGGCAGCAACATGCGCCTGCGCTGGTGGGTGCCGCCCGGCGAGGCGCACTCCGCGGTGGCCGGCATGCAGTTCACCAAGGAAGCGCTGAACCACTACTACAACTACTTCCAGATCCCGCTGCCGTTCGACAAGATGGACACCATCGCGGCCAACGACAGCTACAACAACAAGAACGCCGGCTTTGGCGGCATGGAGAACTGGGGGGCCATCTTCGAGTTTGCCGACCAGGTGCTCGTACCGCCCGAGGGCGCGCCCACCTCGGTCCACACGATGGGCAAGGCGCGCTCGTTCGTGGTGGTGTCGCACGAGCTGGCGCACCAATGGTTTGGCGACCTCGTCACGCTCGACTGGTGGGACGACATCTGGCTCAACGAATCCTTCGCCAACTGGTTCGAAAACGTCACCAAGATCACGCTGCACCCGGAGTTCCAGGGCAACACATGGGCGGACTACGCGGCGGTCAAGCAACGCGTCTACACGCTTGACCTGCAGCCGACGGCCGTGCCGGTCCAGCACAACCTCAGCGACGCAGGTTCGATGGACTTCCTGGACCGCTTTGCCTACAACAAGGGCGGCCATGTCCTGCAGATGATCGAGAACTACGTCGGCAAGGACGCCATGCGCCGCGGGCTGCAGAGCTACCTGAACAAGTACAAGTTCGGCAACGGCACGCCGCCGCGCCTGTGGGCAGAACTGGAGGCCGCCAGCGGCAAGCCGGTGGGCAAGGTCGGCGACAGCTTCGTGCGGCAGACCGGCGTACCGCTCGTCACCATTGACGCGCAGTGCAACCCGGCCACCGACAAGAACGTGCTGACCATCACGCAGAAGGCGTTCCCGAACAAGAACGTGTACTCCGGCTACCAGTGGAACATTCCGCTCACGCTGGCGTACGGCGACGGCTTCGCGCAGACGCAGACCGTGGTGCTGGATCAGCAGACCGCGCAGGTGACGCTGCCGACGTGCTCGGCCGTGCTGGCCAACCCGACGGGCCTCGACTACTACGTGACCAACTACAGCCCGACGCTGTGGAGCGCGCTGCTGGCGCAGGCCGGTTCCATCAGCAACAAGGCAACGACGACCAACATCGCGGGCGACGCCACGCAGTTGTACAACGCGCAGATCATCGACAAGGCGCTGTACGACCAGATTGTGGGCATCCAGAACATGCAGCCTGCCGTGGCCACGCTGGCGGCGCAGTCCGTCACGCCGACGGGGTCGCTGCGTCCGCAGGCGGTGCAGCTGAACCAGATGCAGTCGATGGATCGCCCGATCCACAAGTTCCGCTACGAAGGCGTCATGAAGCACCTGACCGACATCCAGCGGTAAGCACCAAGGCAAACGGGCCGCTTCACCCGAAGCGGCCCGTTGCAACATGGGCTTCGATGGACTGGCGGACGTTGTCCGCCTTTTTCCGTTTCAGCGCGGCGTCAGCCCGTGCGGTGCAGGAACGTTGCCTGCAGCACGTCCGTCATCCACACCGCGCTGTCACCGGTCTGGCCGTGCTCGAGCACCTTCACGGCGCTGTCGAACAGCAGGCCCGCCACCGTGTCGGACGCCACGATCTCGATCCGCACGCGCGGTACGAACTCGGTCAGGTCCTCCTTGATGGAATGCGCGCCCGCCTGGGACGCGACCGGCGGGTACGCATCCACCTCGCCCACCGTCATGCCCGGAAACCCAGGACAGGCGCGCAGTGCCTCATGCACGCGCTCGAGCAACTGCGGGCGCACTACGATGTGGATTTGCTTCATGCCTTGGCCTCCTCATCAAACCATTTGTACAGCGTGGGCAGCATCACCAGCGTGAGCAGCGTGCAGGTCAGCAGGCCGCCGATCACCACGATGGCCAGCGGCCGCTGCACTTCCGAACCCGGTCCCGTCGCGAACAGGAACGGGATCAAACCCAGCATGGCGACGGTCGCCGTCATCATCACGGGGCGGAAGCGCATGCGCGCGCCGAGACGGACGGACTCCGCCACCGACATCCCCTGCTCGCGCAGGCTGCGGATCGTGCTGACCAGCACCACGCCGTTGAGCACCGCGATGCCCCACAGCGCGACAAAGCCCACGGACGCCGGCACCGACAGATACTCGCCGGTGACGAACAACCCGATGATCCCGCCCACCGACGCGAACGGCAGCACGAGGATGATCAGCGTGGCGTAGCGCACGGAGTTGAAGAGCAGGAACAGCAGGAAGAAGATGGCCGCCACCGTGATCGGCACGATCACCTGCAGGTGGCCCATGGCGCGCTCCATGTTCTGGAACTGGCCGCCCCACTCGAGGTAATAGCCCTCGGGCAGCTTCACCTTCTGCGCCACGGCCGATTGCAGCTCGGCCACGAAGCCGCCGAGGTCACGATCACGCACGTTCACGCCCACCACCACACGGCGCTTGCCAAGCTCGCGGCTGATCTGCGCGGGGCCGTCAGTCACCTCGATGCGCGCGATGCTCTCCATCGGCACCTGGGCGCCGTTCGGTGCCGCCACGATCAGGTTGCGGATGGCCTCCACGCTGCCGCGATATGCGTCCGGCAGGCGCACCACCGCGCTGAAGCGGCGTTCGCCCTCGAAGATTTCCGTGGCTTCCTTGCCGCCGATGGCGGTCTCGATCACGTTGTGCACGTCGGCGGCGTTCAGGCCGTGGCGTGCGATGGCCTGGCGGTCGATCGCGATCTGCAGATACTGCTGACCGGTGATGCGTTCCACGCGCATGTCCTGCGCACCGTGGATACCCTGCGCCACCTTGGCAATCGCCTCGGCCTTCTCGCGCAGCGTGTTGAGGTCGTCACCGAACACCTTGATGGCGACGTCCGAACGCACGCCCGTGACCATCTCGTCCACGCGATCGGAAATCGGCTGCGCCATGACGATCTGCACGCCGGGCAGCACCTGCAGCGCCTTGCGCATCGCCTCGGCAATGTCGTCCTGGTTCCAGCCCTTCGGCCATTCATCGCGCGGCTTGAGCGAGACGATCGGGGTCGATTCGTTCTGGCCCTGCGGGTCGGCCGGAGACTCGCCACGGCCCACGCCAGACACCGCCGATTTCACACCCGGCACCTGCATCACCAGGCGCATGGCTTCCATTTCCATGCGGATCGACTCTTCCAGCGAGATGTTCGGCGCGCGGTTGATGCCGGGCACCACCGAGCCTTCCTTCATCTCCGGAATGAACGCCGTGCCCAGGAACGGCATCAGCGCGCCGGTGGCAAAGAACACCGCCACGGCCACGACCACCGTCTTCCGGCCATTGTTCAGGCTCAGCTCGAGCAGGCGCAGGTACGGCTTCTTCAGCTTGCGGATGAGCCACGTATCGTGGGCGTCATGCTCGGCGTGCTTGTCGTGTGCATGGTCGCCGTGTTCGCCCTCTACGTGCGGGTGCGCCTTCGGCTTGAGCAGATACGATGACAGCACCGGCGTGAGCGTGAGCGACAGCACCAGCGAGATGAACAGCGCAATCGCAATCGTGAAGGCCAGCGGCGCGAACATCTTGCCCTCCATGCCTTGCAGCGTCATCAGCGGCAGGAACACCAGGATGATGATGCCCACACCGAAGATCACAGGCGTCGCCACCTCAGTCACCGCGTGCAGGATGATGCGTGCACGGCTCTCGTTCGGATCGCGCGGCTTGGCCAGGTGGGCGAACGCGTTTTCCACTACCACCACCGAGCCGTCGACCATCAGGCCGATCGCGATCGCCAGCCCGCCCAGCGACATCAAATTGGCCGAGATGCCGAGCTTGTTCATCGCCATGAAGGTCAGCAGCGGCGTAAGCACCAAGGTGCCCACCACGATGAGCGATGAGCGGATATCGCCCAGGAACAGCAGCAGCACGATCACCACCAGCACCACACCTTCGGCCAGCACCTTGATGACGGTATTGAGGGCCGAATCGACGAGGTCTGAGCGCTCGTAGTACGGCACGATCTTCAGGCCGTCTGGCAGCATGCCGTTGTCGTTGATCGCCTTCACGCGCTCCTGGATGCGCGCGACGACCTCCTTGGCGTTGCCGCCGCGCATCATCATCACCACGCCGCCCACGGATTCGGTCACGCCGTTCTTGACCACCGCGCCGGCGCGCACCGCCGTGCCGATCTTCACCTCGGCCACATCGCGGATGGTGAGCGGCGTGCCGTTGACCTCCTTAAGCACGATGGCGCCGATGTCGTTGGTATCGCGCACGAGGCCGACGCCGCGGATCAGGTACTGCTCGGCAAAGTGCGGCAGCACGCCGCCGCCCGAGTTGGCATTGTTGGCGGCCAGCGCCTCGAACACCTGCTTGACCGTCACGTTGTGATGGCGCAGGCGCTCAGGGTTGACCAGCACCTGGTACTGCTTCTCGTAGCCGCCCTGCGAGTTGATTTCAGCCACGCCCGGGATGGAGCGCAGCAGCGGGCGCACCACCCAGTCCTGCGCGATGCGACGCTGCGTGAGCTCCTCCACGGAGAGCTCCTTGTCGCCATCGTCCGGCTTGTCGAGCGTGTACTGATACACCTCGCCCAGGCCCGTGGATACGGGGCCGAGCACAGGCGTCACACCCGCCGGCATGCGCGACTGCACCTCGATCAAGCGCTCCATCACAAGCTGGCGCGCGAAGTACACGTCGGTCTCGTCGGTAAAGACGAGAGTGATGAGCGACAGGCCGGGCTTGTTCAGCGAGCGCATCTCGGTCAGCGCAGGCAGGCCGGTCATCGCCATTTCCACCGGAACGGTCACGAAGCGCTCGACCTCCTCCGGCGAGCGGCCAGGCGCCTCGGTGGCGATCTGCACCTGCACGTTGGTCACGTCGGGAAACGCGTCGAGCGAGAGCTTGCGCGCGGCATCGAGCCCGAAGAACAGCAGCACGGCGGCCACCACGGCAACCACCAGCCGCTGCTTGAGCGCGCCGCGAATCAATGCGTCGATCATGCGCCCTCCATCTCGGCGCGCTTGCGCTCGTTGTTCAGGTGGAAGCCGCCTTCCACGACGATCTGCTGGCCGGCCTGCAGACCCGAGATCACGGGCCGCACGCCATTCGATTCATCGCCCAGCTTGACCGGCGTCAGGCGGTAGTCCGTTTCGCTGGCGCGCACGAAGACGTAGTCGCGATTGTCCTCGCGCACCACGGCGGAGGTCGGCACCACGAGCCTGTCTTCGGGGCGCGACTGGATCAGCAGCGTCGCCAGCATCGACGGCTTGAGCGTGCGTTCGGCGTTGTCCACCTCCGTGCGCACCGTCACCGTGCGTGTCTGCGGGTCGACGATGTCGGACACCCAGATCAGCTTGCCGACAATGCGCTCGCCAGCGCCGGTGTCGATCTCCACCGCCTGGCCTGCGCGCACGGCGGCGGCGGCACTTTCGGGCACCTCGCCCACCACCCAGACGCGCGAGAGGTCCGCCACGGTGAAGAGCTCGTCGGCCGGCTGCACGACCTGCCCGCGCGTGACCTTGCGCTCCACCACCGTACCGCTGATGCTCGCCACCACCGGCGAGATGGACGACATGCCGCCCGTGCGCATCCTGGCGAGCGTGGCCGGCGATACGCCCATCACGCGCAGCTGGTCCACCGCCGCGCGCACTTCGGCATCGGCCATGGCCAGCTCGCTCTGGCGCTTCTGCAGTTCGGCCGAGCCGATCACGTCGGCGGCCAGCAGCAGCTTGGCGCGCTCCAGTGCGCGCGCCTGCAGGTCGCGCTGTGCGGCGGCCTTCTGATACGCGAGTTGCGCGGCGCCGAGTTCGGTGCTGTGCAGTTGCGCGAGGATGTCGCCCGCCTTGACGTTCTGGCCAGGCGTGGCAATGAGCTCGGTCACGCGGCCAGTGACGGTCGCGCCGATGCGCGCCACGCGCTGCTCGTCGAACGCGATCTGGCCCGGCACGCGCAGGCGCTCCGAAATCGGCTGCTTGCCAGCCGGCGCCACCTTCAGGCGCTGCACGAGCGTGGGCGGCGCAACGACCAGGTTCGGGTCGGTGGCGGCCTGTGCGGCCTTCGCATCGCTGGCGGTGTCCTTGCCGCAGGCGCTCAGCGCCAGCACGGCGGCCACGGCCATACCGGCCATGCGCAGCGAGAAGGAACGGGAAGAACGTGGTTGCATGGTCGGTCGTGTCATGTGGATTCGGAATGCGTTGCGGCGGCTCATTGGGCCTCCGGGCGCAGGCGGTCGAGTTCGACCGCGGCAGTACGCAGGTCGGCGCGGGCGGCGATCAGGTCGTTGCGGGCCTGGCGGAACACGCGCTGCGCATCCAGGTAGTCGAGAATCCCGCGCTCGCCGTGGCGGTACGCGGCTTCGGCCACGCGCAGGGCAGATTCGGCCTGCTTGACCACGCCAGACTCGAGCGCGCTCACCTGCGACTCGGCGATCTCGTATTGGCGATAGGCCGATTCCACGGCCTGACGCGTCTTGAGTTCGCGGTCGCGCAGCCGCGCACGCGCGCGCTCGAGCACGGCGACCGCTTCGCCGACAGGCCCCTCGCGACGGTCGAACAGCGGAATCGACATCACGAGGCCCACGCGGCTGTCCTGCAGGTCGGGCGCGCGGTCAACGGACCCGCGCAGCGCGAGCGACGGCCAGCGCTGGCTGCGCTCGTGGGCGAGCTGCGCTTCGGCCTCGCGCACGGCGGCGCGGTCGGCCTCGAGATCGGGATGCGTGGCAAGAACCATGCTGACCAGGTCGGCCAGCGGCGGGAGGTGCGCCACCGGCGGTGTCTCGGCATCGGCCGCCACATCGAAGGTCTGCGGCAGGTCGGCGCCCACGGCGCGGCGCAGCTCCGCCAGCGCCTGCTGCACGCGCAGGGCGGCCGCCTGCTCGGTGCGCTGCGCGTTGAGCAGTTCGGCGTCGCCGCGGATGAGCTCATAGCGCGGTGCCTCGCCTGTCTCGACGCGCACGGCCACGCGGCGGCGGATCTGCTCGACCAGCGCCACGTCCTCACGCGCGTTGCGCTGCTCGGCCTCGCGGCGCACGACGTCGTAGAAGCGCAGCTTGAGCTCGGCCTCCACGTCGCGGGCATACGACTGGGCGGTGGCCTGGGAGCCCTCGTAGGCCGCGTCGGCGGCGCGCGTGCGGGCGGCGCGCTGCCACGGCAGATCGAGCTTCTGCGTGATCGACACGCTGTTCGTGCGGCCTTCTGCCGCACCAGGCATGCGCGCGCGCTGGCGGCCCGTCATGGCTTCGATCTCGGGATTGGGCCATGCGCGCGCGGTCGTCATGCCGGCCTGTGCGGCCTGCACCTGCGCCCGCGAGGCCGCGAGCGCCGGGTGGTGGGTGTGCGCAAGCTCGAGCAGTTGCGCCAGCGTGTAGCGCGGCTGCGGAAGCGCTTCGTCACGCGGGGTGCTGGAATCGGCCGTCGCGGCCTTGGCGGGCGCCGGTACGGCCGCAGCCGAGGGAGCGGAAAACGCCGGGGCCGACAAGGCGGCCAGCACGGCGGCAAGAAGCAAATGTTGCGATGCCCGCGCGCCCGCGCGCGATTGCGCGGGGCGAGGTCGGGCCGCGTCCTGATTGGACAACATCCGAAATCATCCTGAAAAAGAGGAACAGGCGAGCGCGAACGCCCAGCCGGTCAGACGAACGGCTGGCGCTGCACTACGAACTCAAGAGGGATGGCTCCGGCCAATGCCGGAGATCAGGCGTGCGCGGGCGGGCGCAGCATGGGCGCCGGCGCGGGGCCGGGCTGGAAAGGCGGGAGTGCGGCACGGACGCGCGCGACACGCAGGCCGGGCGTCAGCGCCATGGGCGGCGGCGGCAGCCAGAGTTCCGGCGCATCGCTCGGATGGTCGGGCGTGGCCGCATTCGTGTCAGGTAGGGCGGGCGCGTCATGCGCCTGCGCAACCCAGTGTTCGGTACTGAAGCACTGGCTGGGCTGCTTGACCACCTTGCCAAGCGCCGCCTGGATTGCGCGCTCGAAACCCTTGCTGGGCTGCGCGACGGCCGGTGTATCGGCAAGGGCATCGTCCACCACGGCCTCGATGGCCTCCAGCGCCTCGTCAGCGGCTTGGCCGTCGGGGAAGTGCGTGGCCGAGAAGACCGAGACGGTGAACAGCAGGCACCAGACAGTGAGCAGCCACCGCACGCCGCGCGTGCGCGAGAGCGTGCCACGCGCATTGGCGCGGCACAGCGTCGGCAAGGCGGATCGGAGTGCGGTCACAGACATGGGGCCCGATACTAGCAGGAAAATTGCTGCATCTGCACATGGCGGCGACCGGCCGCCATGTGCAGATGTCATTCGGAATCGACCTGCATTTTGCGGATCCGTTCCATCTCGGCCCAATGCGCCTTCACCCAGTCGTCCAGCCCCACCAGGGTGCGGTTCAGCGATTCGCCCAGGGGGCTGAGGCGGTATTCCACGTGCGGCGCAACCGCGTCGTAGACGGTGCGCAGGACGAGGCCGTTGGCTTCCAGCGCGCGCAGCGTCTGCGTCAGCATCTTCTGCGAGATGCCCCCGCCCACGCGGCGCAGCAGCGCGTTGTTGCGTACGGGACCGTTTTCCAGTGCGGGGAGGATGCGCAGCGCCCACTTGCCTGCGATCAATTCGAGCGCCTGTACCGATGGACAGGGCTCGACAGCCGCCGGGCCGGCTTCGGCAATGCCCACGTTCTGCGTCATGGTTACCTCCGGGTGCGTACTTGTTGGCAAGCGACCGTACGCCTAATCTGGCGCCACTGCAACGCGCCGGGCCGCGGCTGGCGCCGGCATCGACGGAGGTTCAATGTGATGCAAACCGCTTGGCTCTGGCTGTTGGCCGCGGGCGCCGTGGAGATCGCCATGGCCATTTCGCTCAAGTTCGCGCACGGGTGGACGCGCCCCATCCCGAGCGTGCTCGGCATCGTGACGGCGCTGGGCAGCGTCTTCCTGCTCACGCATGCCATGCGCGGCCTGCCCGCCGGCACGGCCTATGCCGTCTGGACGGGCATCGGCTCGGTGGGTGTGACCGTGCTTGGCATCGTCTTCTTTGGCGAAAGCATGCAGCCCGCGCGGCTGGCCTGCATTGCGCTGGTGATCGCAGGCACGGTCGGCCTGAATTTCTTCAACGGCGCATAGCGCTGCGCTGGGCAGCTTGACGCGAGTTTTATGTGTATCTACACTGATTACACTTTGCGTTGAATCCATGTCCACCAGCAGCCGCTTCGCCGTCGCCGTGCATATCCTGACCCTGCTCGCCAGCGCGGACGGGCCGGTGCCGTCGTCGCTGATCGCGGGCAGCGTGGGGACCAACCCGGCGCTGATCCGGCGGCTGGTGGCGCAACTGGCCGATGCCGGTCTGGTTGTCTCGCAGATGGGCGCAGCGGGCGGCGCCACGCTGGCGCGGCCGGCCGACCGCATCACGCTGCTGGACGTCTTTCACGTGGTGGAGTCTCCGGTGCTCATTGCGCTGCCGCCCAACGCGCCCAATCCTGCGTGCGCCGTGGGCCGCGAGATCACCGGCGTGCTGGAACGCATGACCGAACGCGCGCAGGCCGCGCTGGAAGCCGAACTTGCCGCGCAGACCATCGCCGGTATCCTCGACGAGGTGAGCCACGCGCAACGCCGCCGCCGGGCCTGACCGCCGGCGTGTTTTTTTTGTCCTGATATGCAACCAATTTGATTACATATCACCTCTCAACCGCTTGAGCCATTCCATAAGGAGTTGACTATGAAGATTGCAATCATCGGCGCCACCGGGCGCGTAGGCACCCGCCTGATCGACGAGGCCCTGCGCCGCGGCCACCAGGTCACCGCCATTGCGCGCACGGCATCGAAGCTGCCGGCCCGCCCAGGCCTGACCGCCAAGGACGTCGACGTGGCAGACGCGGCCGGGCTTGCTGCGGCACTGGCCGGCAACGACGTGGCGTTCAGCACCGTGCGCTTTCTGCAGGCAAGCGCGGACCAGATCGTTGGTGGCGTCAAGAAGGCCGGCGTACCGCGCCTGCTGGTGGTGGGCGGCGCGGGCAGCCTCGAGGTGGCACCCGGCAAGGCGCTCATCGATACGCCTGAGTTCCCGAAGGCGTACTTTGCCGAAGCCTCGGCCGGGCGGGACTTCCTCAACGCGCTGCGCAACGAAACCGAGCTGAACTGGACGTTCGTGTCGCCGTCGGCCCTGTTTGAGCCGGGCGAGCGCACGGGGCACTTCCGCATCGGCAAGGACACGCTGCTCGTCGACGCGAACGGCAAGAGTTGGGTGTCGATGGAGGACTTCGCGATCGCGTTCCTCGACGAAGCCGAGAAGCCCGCGCACGCGCGTCAGCGGTTCACTGTCGGCTACTGATCAGCGGCACGTGGACGGCACGGCCAGCGCCCTCTCGAACGGATCGCGCCGCTGGCTTGGGTCCTGCGCCTGCAGGCAGTAGGCGGCGCCGCCGACGTCCACACGGGCTTGCCAGCGGCCGGCGGCACCGCGCGATTCCTGCACGGGCCCGCTCGCGTACGGCGCGGATGCCGCATGCGGCCCGAACGCGTGGCCAGCCCCTTGGGCGGCGCTGCGTGCGACATTGTTTTCCGCCGAAGACCGTGCGGGCCGGGCGGGCGCCGCAGCCATGCCGAGATCGAGCTGGCGCGCCTGAATGGTGGCTGCAGTCATGCGCTCTTCAGTCGCGGCTGGGCCGGCCGCTTCGGGTTGTGGAAGCGATGCGCGCCGTGATGCGGCAGTCGATGGGGCCGGCGGACTTTGCGGGCGCGGCGCGGGACGGGATACGGGAGCCGTTGCGCGCGGCGCCTGATCGTGAAGCAGGCGCCCGAGCAGCAGGGGCCGTTCTTCCCGCACGGCTGGCATCGGGCGCGCACGCCACTCGGCCAGCAGAACCAGATGGCCCAGCAGCACAAGCGCCAGAATCATCCACCGGGAGGCTCGCCAATCAGTGGCGCGGCGTATCGGCCATGCCAGGGGGAACATCGTCGGGCTCGATCGGTTCGGGCACGGCGTCCAGCGCCGGCAGGCGGATGACCACCGCGCAGCCCTTGCCGCCAATGCCGTCTTCAATGGCAACCGAACCGTTCCCGAGCTCGACGATGCGGCGCACGATGGCCAGCCCAAGGCCGCTGCCCTGCGACTGACTACCGCGCGGACGATAGAAGCGCTCGAACACGCGCTCACGCTCGTCGGGGGGAATGCCGGGGCCGGAATCTTCGATGCGCAGTTCGATCATCGGTACGGCGTTGCCGCCCTTGCCCGCGCCGAGACGTGTCACGGCGACGCGCACTTCGCCGCCGTTGGGCGTTTCACGCACGGCGTTGTCGAGCACGTTCTCGACGAGCGTGGCGGCATCTTCGTGCGACACCGAGACCCACGCCTGGTTGGCCCCCTCGTACGACAGCGTGATGTTGCGCCGCTCCGCCCGCGAAGCCTGCTGGATCACGCCGCTGCGCGCGCAACCGGCCAGATCGGACAACGCGCCCTGCGCCAGTTGCGCCTCGACACGGCGCGCATCGAGCCGGGCGATGGCCAGCAGCTTGGACAGCGACTGCGTTGCGCGCGAGATGCCGCGGTCGAACTCGCGCAATGCGGTGGAGCGATCCTCTTCGCTGTCGGAGTGCGACACCACGTACGCCTGCGCCTGAATGGCGGCCAGCGGCGTGCGCAATTCGTGCGCGGCATCGGCGAAGAAGCGGCGGTCGGCTTCAATGCCGCGGCGCACGCGCGCGAACAGCGCGTTGAGTGCGTCGACCAGCGGTTTCAGCTCCGCATGCTCGACGCTCTGCACGGGTTCGAGGTCGGCCGAGTCGCGCGCTTCCACCTGCCGCGTCAGCGTGCGCAGCGGCTTGAGGCCCTGGTGGGCGGCCCAGCCCACCATCACCATCAGCGCAACGGCAAGGATGGCCAGCGCAATCGCCACCTCCTGGAACAGGTCGCGAATGGCGCGCTCGTAGGCCGAAAGCGGCTGCGCCACGGTGGCGGAGATCCGGCCGTCTACGCTGTCGACCGTATAGCTGCGCCACGGCTTGCCTTCGAGGTTGATCTCGACAACCGCATCGTGCGCCCTGCCGCACGGCATGGTCGGTGCGCCCGGGAATGCGGTGATGACATTGCCGCTGCGATCGCACAGCACGTAGCGGAACTCGCCGGGCAGGATGTTGGGCAGCGACAGGCCCAGCTTGATATCGGTGAGCCGTCGCAGGAATTCTTCGCGGCGCGGCACATCGTCCATGTTGAGCGCAGTGAGGTCGGCATACGCCTGCGCCGACATGCGCAGATCGCTCACCACCTGGCGGCTGTTGGTGCGCGAGATTTCGAGGTGGGCGATGATAAGCTGCACCAGCAGCATCAGCACCAGTGCTAGCAGGATCAGGACATACAGCCGGAACGACAGCGAGCGGACCCGCAGGATGGCCGGGACCGCAAACTTCACCGGTCGCCCCCGATCATGTAGCCGACACCGCGGATGGTCTGGATGGTTTCATTGCCGAGCTTGCGGCGCAGGTGGTGGATGACGACTTCGAGCGCGTTGGCGCTCACGCTGTCGCCCTCGCGGTAGAGCGCGTCCATCAGCGTTTCGCGCGGCACCCAGCGATGGGCCCGGCGCACCAGTTCGAGCAGAAGCTGGTACTCGCGCGGCGTCAGTTCGATGACCTGGCCGTCCTGCGTCACGCGCTTCTGGGAGGGCTCCACCACGAGGTTGCCGACGCTCCACTGGTTCGTGCTCTGCCCCGCATGGCGGCGCAGCACCGCGCGCAGGCGGGCGATGAGCTCATCCACGGGAAACGGCTTGACGAGAAAGTCGTCGGCGCCGGCGTCCAGGCCCTTGAGGCGCTCGTCCAGCGCATCGCGCGCGCTGGCGATGATGACCGGCACATCGCAATGCGCGGCACGCAGTTCCTCCAAGAAGACATGCCCCTCGCCGTCGGGCAGGCCCAGGTCGAGCACGATGGCCTCGAACGTGTTGGTGGTCATCCATTTCTGCGCATCGACCAGGCGGCGCACCCAGGTCGCGTTGTAGCCGGCCTGGCGCAGCGCGCGGGCCAGCGCCGTACCCAGTGGCAAATCGTCTTCGATGAGGAGGATGGCGTTCATGCGCGGAAATCCGGAATTCGGCGGTCAAGACGTAAACGAATAGCCGGCACCTGGGTGCAGGTGCCGGCAAACGCTGAAATCTACCGCAACGGACTGAGCTTTGCCTTAAATGTGCCCGGGCAATATGCACGTCGGCGCACAATTGCGCGCCTCGTTTGCGATGAACGGCGGGATCTCACGCCCGCTGGCGACGGCTGCGCATGCCGTCCAGCACCGCGTGCCATGCGGTGCGCAGCAAGGCCGTCAATACCAGCCAGGCGACCGAGCCTTGCAGGATCAGCATCCCGCGCAGGACGTGCCCCTTCGGCACGAGCACGTCGCTCAACAGCAGTCCCGCGCCGAGCGTCAGCGCCATGGCGAACATCCAGACGTACGTCCCGCCCAGGCCCTTGCGCTCCGCGAGCTTTGACCAGAATGGGTCGACGGCCGCGAGGCCGGCCAGGAACCATGCCCACCCCAGCGTTGCAGCCACCGCGGGCAGATCCTGCGCCAGCAACAGCTGCAGCGGCACGGCGGCAATGCCAACCGCCAGCAGGACGAGTCGCGCCCGGGTGGTCTGCCAGTCCTGCCCAAAACCACGCAGCAGCACCTCGCGCAGCCCCAGGAACAACGTATCGGACAACGCCAGCACCAGCAGGCCGTTGCCGAAGAATGGCTCGAAGGCGCTCACCAGGCTGAAGCCGTAGAACATGCCCGCCGGCACCAGCAGCGCCAGCACGCGGGCGCGTTCCTGGGCAAGCAGCACCAGCACGTGCACGAAGGCGACACCCACAATGGCCGCAGTCACGACACCGGTGTACCAGTCGGACGGATGCAGCACGCACAGCGCCAGCGTCGGCGGCGCAATGCGAATGCCGTACCAGACTGCCGGATGCAGCGCCCGCAGCTGGCCGCGCGCGCGTCGCCGCTCCAGCGCGGGCGCGATCCACACGGGATAGGCCACGCGCAGCGTCACGGGCAGCACCAGAATGCAAACGGTCACCAGCCACACGAAGAACGTGCCAAGTTGCTGGTACCAATCCGGCGCATCCCAGCGGTGGCCGCCCGCCCAGAACATCAGCGCACCGAATGCACTGAGCGCCGCCAGCGCCGCCAGCCCCGAAAACGACGGCCATGGGCGGCGCGCCGCCTCGTCCCAGGCCTGCATCGAGGCGTGGTCGAGCCGATATTCGAGCGCCTGCGGCCACTTCGTCCTCAGTTGCTCGAGGAACTTGCGCACGTCCGACAGGAAGTACGGCATGAACAGGCGCAGCGTCGGAATCCTGGCGGGCCCGGGCTGCAACATGCGCCGCACGGTGGCGGAGTGCTTGGCGCGGTGCTGCACGCCCTGGTATTGCACGTCGCCGGCCGCACGGTCAATGGCGATTTGCCACAGCCGGCGCTCATGCGGGTCCAGCGGCATGGGGGCGCCGGTCCATTCGAACACGTTGTCGCACGCCATGCGGACGGTGCCGAGCATTGCCCGATCGGCGCAGGCACGCAGCGCGGCGTGCTGGAACGCTTCGCGGGCCTCGAAATGGATCAGGTCCGGATGCTGGAGGCGAGCGCGCAGCAACGTTTCGATCGCTTCCACGCGCGCATCGGACACGTCGTCCGGGTCCTGTTGCGGCACCTCGGCCAGGAACGCCTGCCAGTGCTGCACGCCGACAACGCCCGGCGCCGGGCCAAGCTCGCGCTGCGGTGCCGGCCGAAACGTCAGCGGCGCGGGGCGTCCTGGCGCATCGTCGGGCAGTTGGGCCGCGGCTTCAGGATCAGCGTGCCGGGTCTCCAGGTGCACGACAACCGGCGGCGGCGCGCCATCGTCGCATTGCGCGAGGGCCGTGTCATAGGCCTCGCGCAACGCCTGGAATCCGGCAGCATCGTCGTCGGGGCGCACCACCTTCAGGCGGGCCGCGTAGGCGCGCTTGATCTGGCGGGCATCGTGTGTGGGTTCAATGCCCAGCACCGCCCACGGTCCAAACAGTTCGGTCGACATGGGCGCCTTCAGTCGAACATTGCGCCGGACTCGACCTGGTCGAGCAGGCGCTTGATGCTGGTCCGCACCTCGCGAATGCGATCCGGATCCTGCGTATCGAGCGCACCCTGGAACACGCCGATGGCATGCCCGACCGCACCACGCTGGGCGCCGAGCAGCTGTTCGAACACGCGTTCCGCGCGGGACATCACGGCACGGTTCTCGGTCTGGTCGCGCGGGTGGATCTTGATGGCCGCCAGTGCTGCCAGGCGTGCCTGCACTTCGTCGGGTGTCATCACACCGGGGTTTTCTTCGATGACCAGCACGTGCTTTTCGCCCGTGTCGGCCACCGTACCCTCGCATTCGAGAATGCCGTTGACGTCGTACGTGAAGCGCACGTCGATGTGCACCGTTCCCGCCGGCTTGGGCGGCACCGGGATGCGCAGCTCGCCCAGGAAGATGTTGTCGACCACGCGCGCAGACTCGCCCTGGAAGATGCGCAGGTGGATCTCGGCCTGGTTGTCCGACACGGTGTGCAGACGCTCGACGCGGCTGACGGGCACCACGGTGTTGCGCTCGATGATCGGCAGGAAATGGCCCTCGGTCATGCGCTGCATCGACACGCGCTGCACGACGTCCACGCCCATCGAATACGGCGCCACATCGGTCATCACGACTTCATCGAGGGCCGCATCGCGCATCTTCAGGCCGGCCTGTACGGCTGCGCCAAGCGCCACCACCTCGTCAGGATTCAGGTCGACCACCGGAAAGCGGCCGAACATGCGGCTCACGAGCCGGCGCACCATCGGCATGCGCGTGGCGCCGCCGGCCAGCACGATGCGATCGAGCTCGGCCGGGCGGATGCGCGCGTCACGCAGGGCGCGCTCGACGGGCGAGCGCAAACGTTCGAGCAGCGGCTCGGCCAGCGAGACAAAGGCATCGGCGCTGACTTCCCAGTTGTAGGTTTCGCCCTCGTATTCGATGCGCAGCGTGGTGGAGACGGCGTCCGTCAGCGTGCGCTTGGTGCGCTCGGCGGCTGCACGCAGGCGCTCGGCCAGTGCCGGGGGCAAGCTGCCGATATCGGTGCCCACGCGCTCGCCCAGCGCGGTCTTCTGCAGGAAGGACTGCATGAGCAGCGTGGCGAAATCCTCGCCGCCGAGGAAGTTGTCGCCGGCCGAGGCACGCACCTCCATCACGCCTTCGAACAATTCCAGGATCGACACGTCGAAGGTACCGCCGCCCAGGTCGAATACAAGGAATTTGCTCTCGTCCTGACTCTGCAGGCCGTAGGCCAGGGCCGCCGCCGTCGGCTCGTTGAGCAGGCGCTCGACCTTCAGCCCCGCCAGCTCTCCTGCCACGCGCGTGGCCTTGCGCTGCGCGTCGCTGAAGTATGCCGGCACGGTAATGACCGCTTCCGTCACGGGCTCGCCGAGCAGGGCCTCGGCATCTGCCTTGAGTGCGCGCAGCACGAACGACGACAACTCTTCGGGCCGGAAGGTTTGCCGGCCCAGCGTGATCTTGCGGTCGGTGCCCATGTACCGCTTGAAGAGCGCCGCCGTCAGCTGCGGATGGGTCTGCAGGCGTTCGCGCGCGGCTTCGCCCACGACAAGAGAGCCGTCGTCCAGAAAGCCCACGCACGACGGCGTCAGCGCGTGCCCGAGCGCGTTGGGGACAATGCTGGCGCCGCCGTCGCGCCATACGGCGACGAGGCTGTTGGTGGTTCCAAGGTCGATGCCGACAATCACGATGGTCAGGAAGAAGGAAGGATGGACATGGGCCGCTGGCATGCAGGAATGCCTGGGCAGCGGCAAGCCGAAGCTGCCGCGCAGCTTACCCAAAGCCGGCCTCGAGCGGCATGCCACGAAGTGGGGGGCGTCGTGCACGCACCACGCGCCGCCGACGGCGCCTGGCTATCATGGGGCCGTTCCGATTGCCTCTTCCTCTGCCGCGCGCATGCTCCGCCTGCCAACCACCGCCACCGCGCCGTTCTGCCCATCCGAAGTCCGCGGCACCGTTGCCATCCCGCCCGGCCTGCCGTTGTGGAGGAAGCTGCTGCGCTTTGCGGGGCCGGGGCTGCTGGTCTGCGTCGGCTACATGGACCCGGGCAACTGGGCCACCGATATCGAAGCGGGGTCCCGCTACGGTTATGCGCTGCTGTTCGTGGTCGTGCTTTCCAGCCTGGCGGCGATGGTGCTGCAGTGCCTGTCGGCGCGGCTGGGCATCGTCACCGGGATGGACCTCGCGCGTGCCTCGCGCAACCGCTACCGCCCCGGTGCGCTGCGGGTGCAATGGCTGCTGGCCGAACTGTCGATCATCGCGTGCGACCTCGCCGAGGTGCTCGGTTGTGCGCTGGCCTTCCACCTGCTGCTGGGCGTGCCGATCCTGATGGGCGTTGCACTGACCGCGCTCGATACGCTGATCGTCCTGGGCCTGAAGGGCAAGAACTTCCGCCAGCTCGAAGCCATCGTGCTCGGGCTGATCCTGACCATCGGGCTGTGCTACTTCGTCGAACTGGTCCTCATCAAGCCGTACTGGCCCTCCGTCGCGGCGGGCCTGATGCCGTCGTGGCAGGCCGTGAGCCAACGCGAGCCGCTGTACCTCGCCATCGGGATCCTGGGCGCGACGGTGATGCCGCACAACCTGTATCTGCATTCGTCGGTCGTGCAGACGCGCATGACGGCCGCCACGGACGCGGCCAAGCGCGAAGCGATCGGGCTCTCGCGGCTGGACACCATCGTCTCGTTGAGCCTCGCGCTGCTGGTGAATGGCGCCATCCTCGTGCTGGCCGCTGCGGCCTTCCATGCCAACGGCTACCGCGACGTGGCCGATATCCAGGACGCCTACCGCCTGCTGGAGCCCATGGTGGGAACGGCGCTGGCGGGCCTGCTGTTCGGCTTCGCGCTGCTGGCGGCCGGGCAAAGCTCCACCTTCACCGGGACGATCGCCGGACAGATCCTGATGGAAGGCTTCCTCGATCTGCGCATCCCGTGCTGGCAGCGACGCCTCATCACCCGTGCGCTGGCGTTGATTCCCGCATTCATCGGCGTGGCCATGCTGGGCGAGCACGCCATCGCCAAGCTGCTCGTCATCAGCCAGGTGGTGCTGGGCCTGCAGCTGCCGTTCGCCATGTTTCCGTTGATCCGGATGACGGACGACCGCACGCTGATGGGCGCATTCGTCAACACGCGCGTCACTTCCCTGCTGGCGTGGGCGCTGTTCGGGATCATCAGCGTGGCGAACGTGTGGCTGGTCTGGCAGGTGCTGGCCGGCTGAAACGGCGCACGAGGGGCCAAACCCGGGCCGCTGCCCCGTGCCGCTGGCACGTTCTGTGCGGCGCAGCATCCGTGTTATTGCACGGAGATGCCTATGGAGTGGCTCAACGCCCACACTTTTCTGCGCGTGCCGATCCGCGACTGGCTGGCGGCGGCACTGACGGCCATCGCCGCCTATGCGGTGCTGTCCAACTTCATCCGGTTCATCGGCAACCGGCTCGAGGCCCGGGCCCGGCGCACCGGCCACCGGTTCGACATTCTCAGCGCGGCGGTACTGCACGACACGCATCCGCTGTTCATCGCGCTGGCGGCCTTGCTGGCGGGTTCGTATTTCATCGACCTGCCGACGCGCATTGCCAACAAGGCGGACCACGTCTGGTTCGTCATCATCGGGTTCCAGATTGCGCTATGGCTGAACCGCGGCGTCACGCTCTGGACGCGCGAGAAGCTCTCCGCGCAGGGGCGCACGACCCATAACCCCGTGATCACGTCGATGATGGCGTGGGTGCTGCGCTTCGCGCTGTGGTCGATGCTCGTGCTGGGCATCCTCGCCAATGTGGGCGTGAACATCACGGCCTTTGTCGCCAGCCTGGGCGTGGGCGGCGTGGCGGTGGCGCTGGCGGTGCAGAGCATCCTGAGCGACCTGTTCGCGTCGCTTGCCATCGGGCTCGACAAGCCGTTCGAGATCGGCGACTTCATCGTGTTCGAATCGATCGCCGGGACGGTGCAGCACGTGGGGCTCAAGACCACGCGCATCCGCAGCCTGTCCGGCGAGGAGATCGTGACCTCGAACACGGCGCTGCTCAAGAGCACGATTCACAATTACAAACGCATGTCGGAACGGCGTGTGGTCTTTACGTTCGGCGTGACATACGACGCACGGGCCTCGCAGCTGCAGAAGATTCCGGAGATCGTGCGCCGTGCCGTTGAAACCGCGGGCAACACGCGCTTCGACCGCGCGCACTTCAAGGAATTTGGCGAGAACGCACTGAACTTCGAGGTGGTGTACTTCGTGACCGACCCCGATTTCAACCTGTACATGGATATCCAGCAGCGCATCAACCTGACGATCCTCGAGGGGCTCGAAAACCTCGGCACGGCCTTCGCCCTGCCCACCCGCACGATCCAGCTCGTGCGCCGCGACGGTGAACCGGTCAGCCCGGAAGACCTCGTGACCGGCAGGCCCGGCGCACCGCAGAGGCAGCGCGTCAACGCGCGCGCTAGCGGGTGAGCGCGGCGGACTGCGCCCGGAATGCCGCGTCGAGGTCGCGCCACAGCGGCCGCGAGCGCGGCACCATGTCCTGCCGGAAATACCACCAGAAATAGCCGCCCACGTAGCGAGGGTGGTCGACCGCCAACCCGTAGTAATGCGCGATGAGCGCCGGCTTGCCCGCGGCGCGGCGGGTGCCCACCTCGCCAAAGCCGAGCGCGGCATGCGGAAACAGCTCGCCCAGGCGCTGGAACACCGCGCTCCACGGCGGCGTGGCGATCCTGCAATCGTCTTCATAGAAGCTGATGAAGACATAGTCCACGCCCTCGCGAAGCCGCGCTGGCAGCTTGCGCTCGACCCAGCCGAACATCGCGTGTGACGGTTGCTCCGCGCAGCCTTCGTTGTAGTACAGCGTCAGCGCGGTCCGGCCGCCGCCTTGGCGGATGACGTCGTAAGCCGCCAGCGTCTTGTCGACCACGTCCCGCGGGTGGCCGGCCCACTCGCCGTTGACCTCGTTGCCGATTTCCCAGATGTCGACCTGGCTGCCCAGCGTACGCAGGTATGCGCTGGCGCGCTCGCGCAATTCGGGTGGCGTGTATTGCTTGAGCGTGGACGAATCCGCGAGCTCTCCCATCACGTAGGCCACACGCCGGATGGCAGCGACCGGAGCGGCATAGTGCGAGGCGCGCATGCCCTCGTCAAAGACGACGCGGGCGGTGGGCCGATGCGGCAGATGCGCAAGCGCATCGACCACCGCCGGCACGTCGTCCACCGCATCGATCGTCACGCCATACAGCGGCGCGGGGCCGACGGGCATTGCGTCCGCCGGCCCCGCGGCCTGTGCAGATGCGGCCGATACCAGCATCGCCATTGCCAGTATCGCCCGCACCGCCGGCATGGTCACTGCACCACGCTGGCGTCGGCCCAGGTAAAGCCCAGCGCCGTGATGCCGGTGATGATGGTCTGGAAGTCGGCAAAGCCGGGCGTGCCGACTTCGGGTTCCAGCCAGAACGGGTGAAAGAAGAACGACGCAAAGCCGTCGCGCACCGCCAGCGCGTAGTTGGCGTTGGTCAGGATGTCCTGCGCCGTGTACGACAGGCAGGACGATGGGTCGATATTGCAGATGTTGTATTCCACATTGCCCAGGTTCTCCGGAATGATGCGCTGGTTGTAGTAGTCCTTCTGGATGATGTAGGGGAAGAACTGGCCCACCGAGAAGTCATGCCCGGGCGTGGTCGCGTTCAGCGTCTGCGGATTGTCCGAGGTGTAGTACACCACGCGCTGATAGGTGTTCTTGAAGTACTTGGGCACCGCCTGGATCGACAGCGGCGACGATTGGTAGTGCGGCGCCTCCCAGGCAAACGGGTTGTAGCCGTTGAGCTGGAACTCCAGCAGGCCGGCAGACAGCCGATTGGCGGCCCACTGCGTCGAATCCTCATTCACCGGCCGGTTCTGCGTGGCAAGCCAGAACTCGAAGTCGTTGGCGCTCACGGCGTTAATGAGGTTCGGAATGTTGCTGTACTGGTGCGTATAGCCATGCATCAGGATCTTTCCGCCGCGTGCCTTGGCGTAGTTCAGCGCCTGTTTCAGCCCCGTTGCGTTGACCAGATGGATGGTCTGCGCCACGCCGCCGTTGTATACGCCGTTCGGGTCGGTATACAGCGGGATGGTCGCGATCGAGAACGGAATGCTCTTGCTCTGCATGTAGTCGGTCAGCGTCTTCATGGCGGCCACGGACGTCGTGGCATTCACGTCTTCCAGGCGCACAAGGGCGCGGTGCGACGTGGGCGCATTCGTGCCGAGGATGTCATGCAGCAAGTCGCAGATCACGAGGTAGCGATCGCGCGGGCCGATGAACGAGAACGGCATGTCGGCGAAGTACCAGAAGTTGCCCGAGCGCATGACGTACGGCGCGGTCTCATTCGTGGCCGTGTTGGTGATCGTCACCAGGCTGGAGGCCTTGGTGGCGTCGGCCACGGAGGTCACGCCGATGTCCGGGTCGGCCGTGACGGCGCCCGTCGTCGAATTGAACGCGTAGTACTTCTGCATCGACAGGCTCTTGTAACTCACGTTATCGAAGAAGCCCGGGTTCGGAGCGCTGGCCGAAGGCGTGGCGTTCATGCCGCGCAGGTTCACGAAGTTGATGCCGTAGCGCGCGGTGAACGGATACGCCGGGTTCCAGGCCAGTTCCCACAGGTTGTATTTGAACCAGACGACGGTCTTCTGCGTGGTGGTCACGTCGGAGAGGAATGCCGCCGGTATGGGGTTGTTGTAGTAGCTCCCCATATAGAACGTGGCGGTGTACTGCTCGGTCATGCCTGCCGTGTAGTTCTGCACCGGCAGCATCGTGATGGTGGTGTTGAAGTGCGCGAGCAGGTTGTACAGCATGATCGCGTACGCCTTGCCAAGGTTGGTGTACGGATCATTGGCGGGCGCGTCGTACAGCACCAGCATCTTCGCCGGTGTGGTCTGTGCAGAGGCCGAACCTCCGACCGTCACGCAGACGGGGCCGAGCCCGATGGTGCAGCTGGCGCCCTGCGCTGGCCCCGTCAATGAAATGCCGAGCATGCCGCCGGCCAGCACCACTGCACAGAGAAACTTCCGAAAGACTGTCTTCATGATGCGCTCCGACTCATGGGCGATACACCGAGCCATCCGCTTGGCGGTAGAGCCCGAGGTTGAAGTTAGGGCCACGGTCGTGGCCGCGTTCGGTACCTGTCGTCTCGTTTTCCGGCATGCCGGGGCGGACTTCTGTCATGACCGCCGGGCGAGGCGGTGGAACAACCTGTCCGTTCTCGTCCATGACGCCGTAGCCATAGGCGCGCGGGCCGCCGGTCGCGGCCCTGTGTGTCGTCGCGGCCATCACGGCGGGCTGGGCGGGCTGCGCGGCCGTGGCCGTGCCTTTTGAAGGCGTGGGTGCGGGGGCTTTCCTGTCGTTGCTGTCGCCTCCGCCAACCGGGTCGTTCTGGGCAGCCTCAGGCGCGACAGCCAGCACACCGGCTTTCTCTGCGCCGGGTGGCGCGACGATCAGCCAGCCGGCCACCAATGCCGAGGCGAGCAACGCACCGCCCCCGATCTGTTTCGCATTCATCAAACCCTCCTAACCGTTCAGGCGGTGTTGCGTGGATGATCCTTGCGCGATCGCGCGCGCCACGTCCAGATCGATGATCTCGGCCTCGGCAACCGGCTTGCGAACGAGCTGGGGGCCGCGGGCAGCCTGTTGCGGCTGCCCGGCAAACGCGGCCTTCAGCGCATCGACGATGCGCAAGCAGGCCTGCCCGTCGCCGTAGGGGTTATGGGCCTGCGCCATGCGCTGGTATTCGGCGCTGTCATGCAGCAGGCGCTCGGTTTCATCGACGATGCGCTGCGTATCGGTACCCACAAGCCGCGCGGTGCCAGACGCAACGGCCTCGGGGCGCTCCGTCGTGTCGCGCGTGACGAGCACCGGCTTGCCGAGTGCCGGCGCTTCCTCCTGGATGCCGCCCGAATCAGTGATGATCAGGTGGGCGCGGTCCATCAGGTAGACGAAGGGCAGGTAGTCCTGCGGCGCGATCAGATAAACGTTGCCGTGGCCCGAAAGAATGGCGTTGACGGGCTCCTGGACGTTCGGGTTCAGATGCACCGGATACACGATCTGCACATCCGGATGCCTGGCAGCAAGCAGGCGCAGCGCCACGCAGAAATGCTCGAACGGCTCGCCGAAGTTCTCGCGCCGGTGGCCCGTCACCAGGATCATCCGCCGGCCCGCATCCAGGAACGGATAGCGCGCCAGCATCTCGGTCGAGAGCCCGGCGTCGGTGTCCAGCCGCCGCTTGACCGCCAGCAGCGCGTCGATGACGGTGTTGCCGGTGAGCGTCACCTGCGCAGGGTCGATGCCCTCGTCGAGCAGGTTCTGACGCGACTCGGCCGTCGGCGCGAAATGCCACGTGGTGACGGCGTCGGTCACGCGGCGGTTCAGCTCTTCCGGCCACGGCGACCAGATGTTTCCTGTGCGCAACCCTGCCTCGACATGACCGACGGGAATGCGCCGGTAGAACGCTGCAAGGCTCGCAGCGAGCGTGGTCGTGGTATCGCCATGGACCAGCACGGCGTCGGGGGCGTACGCATCCAGCACGCGGTCGATGCCGCCCAGCACGTTGGACGTGATGTCGGACAACGTCTGCCCAGGCCGCATCAGGTTCAGGTCGAACTCGGGCACGATGCCGAACAATTCCAGCACCTGATCGAGCATCTGCCGATGCTGCGCGCTCACGCACACCGCCGAGTCGAAGCCTGCCTCGGCGCGCAATGCCTGCACCAGCGGCGCCATCTTGATCGCCTCGGGCCGTGTGCCGAACACGGTCAGGATTCTTTCCTTCATGACTGCCCCCCAATGATCTGCTCCATGCGCGACAACGCGCGACGACGACCGCGTCGCTTCCGATCTGGCGCAGACTCTGCCAATGGAGCGAAGGTCGTGCCATCCATGCTGTTTTGTCCCCACCGTGGCGGTACGGCGCCATCCTGCAGGCGCCATTGCCCGTCCCTCTTCGTGATCCACTTGCGGCAACTGTCAGAAACGTTTCATTCGCGACACCTCTGTGGGGTCTGCTTGATGCGTGGCCCGCGGCCGTTCCTTGATGGAACGCACGTACGCAACGTCCACCAGCTCAGAACCACAAGACGGCGCGCGCCACCACCCCCTTTGCCCGGTCCGCATGGGTCAGCGGCAGGCGGTACTGCACGGTCAGATCCAGCCAGCTGGCCGGAGCGCTGTACGGCGTCTCGCGAAACCAGTACCGCAGATTGATGCCTGGGCCAACGCCCAGTGCGAGGCGCTGGCCCACTGCCTTGTTATCGTGGTCGCCCGCCAGCACGATGTGCGGATACACCGTCAGGCGATCGCTGATGGAAGCCATGCGCCAGGTGTGCCCGTAGCGCGCCTCGGTGCTCACGATCATGCGGCCCGCGTTGATGAAGTAGGCGCCCTCGCCATACACCTGCCACGTCTGCCAGCGCGGCTTCGTCACCTGCAGGTCGATGCCCTGGTCGGTCGAGAAGCCGATGCGCAGCAGGGTGTCGTTGCTGGTGAGCCGGCCGATGCGGAACAGGCGCTCTGCGGTGAAGACAAGGTTGATGTCCTTGATCGGCTTGTAGCGCGCGCCGACGGAACCCTGCACCGTCGGCAGGCCGGTGGTGCCGTTGCGGTCGTACACGCTGTCGTAACCGCGCGCGAAGACCTGGAAGATGCTGCCGTCGCGGTAGCCGATGCCAGGCGGTTGCCAGTACACCTCCGTGCCGGCCTGCGCGATGCTCACGGTGTTGGGCAAGCCGAACGCCGAGGTCTGGTACGCACCTGAGAGCACCATGCCGACCGTGCGCTGCATCTGTTCAACTTCGCGCCGGTACCCGAAACGCCGGTCCGCGCTCAGGCGGTCGTCACCGTTGCTGCCGCCCTCGGTCCTGGCATCGGCATCGGCGCGGTCCAGCGTTTGACGGAACAGCTCGATGGCGGTCGGGTTGTCGCCGAGGCGCTTGGCGGCGTACGCCGCATCCGCGTAATGGCTCCAGTTGCCCTGCCCGACCGAGAAGCCGCTCTGGAATGCGGCGAGCGCAGCGCGGTCGTCACGGGCGCGCAGGTGTTCGTAGGCTTCGTTCAACGCACGCTGCCCCGCCGCGCGCGCATCGTCCGCGGCAGCGCTTTCCGGCTGGGCCTCGGGTGCCATCGCCTGGGCAAGCAGCGCCTTTGCGTACTGTTGCTGCGCCGGGTCGGTCGCGTGTTCGGAAGCCAGCGAGGCAGCCTGCGCCGCACCATCGCGGTCCCCGAGCTGCAGGCGCGATTGCGCGAGCCGCAGCTGCACGGCGGCATCCGGCTGATCCTGCAACGGGGCAAGCGCCTCGAGCGCTGCCCGCGGATGCCGGGCGGAGTACGCATTGTCCGACCAGGCCAGATGCAGGTTGCGCTGTTCCTGCGGCGTCCACTCAGCGCCCTGCACGGCGCGGGCAAAGTCCTGCTCGGCCACTGCCGGCGCACCGGCCTTCTGAGCAAGGAAGCCGTGCTGCGCATACACGCGCGGCTCGTTCGGATACTTCTGCAGCAGCCCATCGGCCAGCGCGCGCGCGGCATCGATGCGCCCCTCGCGCGTCAGCACGTCGAGCAGCAGCAGGTTGAGCTGCAGGCTGTCGGGCTGCACGGCGAGCGCGGCGCGTGTGGCGGCTTCGGCATCGTCGAGCCGGCTCGCGTCGATGGCGCGGTAGGCACGGTCGGCGCGGAAATAGGCGTCGGGCTGCAGCGGCTGCGCTGCGGGCTCGGCAACCGACACCCCGTGGCACAGCGCCCACACCGCCGCCGCGATGGGCCAGCGCGGCCTGCGCAATGCCGAAACGTTCTTTCGTCCAGTGTTCATGCCACACCTCCCGCGACGGATGGATTGGGACGCGCCTCGGGTCCCGGTGGCGGGTCCGGCGGCACGGGTATCGGGGGGATGTTGGGAGCCTCGGGCGCGGGTGCCGTGCCTGCGGACAGGTTTGGGCCGGCGCCCGTCATGGATTCGATGGCCAGTGTGGCCGAGTACGCCGCGGGGCCGAAGACGACCGTGGCGCGGCGGTTGAGGTCGGCCAAGAGCGCGAGTTCGGCCGACATTTCGTGGTCGCACGCCATGAAGCACGCCACCTTGCGGCCGGCCGCGCGGGCCAGCTCTTCGAGCGCTTCGCCGTTGGGCAACTCCGACACGGCAATGTTGAGCGAGCCGTCTTCGCCGATCGAGAACGGCACGACGTGATGCCGCACCGCCAGGTCGCGCGGCAGGCAATCTGCCAGCGCCCCGAGCACGACGTTGGTCAGGCTCACGCGCGGCAGGTCGGCCTGCTCGGCCAGTGCATCGGCCAACGTGTCGGGCGTGACCAGGCCTTGCCGCAGGAGCACCTGCCCAAGCCGCTGCCCCGTCTCCCGATGGATGGCCAGCGCCGCGTCAAGCTGCTCCTGCGTGATGACTTCCCATTTGACGAGCGTCTCGCCAAGCCTGCCGCGCGTGCGGCCCAGCGCGTCATTCGACAGGTAGATGTGTTGGGTCTTGTCCCACGCGATGGGCTTGCCGGTCAGGCAGTAGATCAGAAAGATCTTCCAGGCACGGCACACCGAGAAGAAGTTGATGAAGTTGTTCACCACCAGCCTCGGCAGGCACAGCACGCCTTGCAGCGGGCCATTGAGCCGGCCCACGAAGTACACGCGCTGCGCGAGCCGGTTGGCGAGCAGCACGGCGTTGATGGCGAGCAGCTGGTGCATCCATGGACTGTTCACCGCCAGGGTGCCGGCCGGTATCGCGGCCCAGCCCTTGGCGAGCAGCACGCCCAGCACCAGGTAGTTGAGCAAGAGCACATACGCGAGGATGGAGAACAGCGCCGTCACCACGCCCTTGCGGTCGCGGAAGAACATGTACTTGGTGACAAGGTTGCCGTCCCACCCCATCTGCAGCCAGCCCTGGAACGCGATGCCGAGCACCCAGCGCGCACGCTGCCGGTAGGCCGTGCGGAACGTGCTCGGGAAATACTCACGCGTGGCGAGCAGCTGCACGCGCCGCGGCTTGCGCCGCCCGAGATGCCAGCGTGCATGCGCCTTGCCCTGCGCGTCTTCCTGCGGGGGCGTGGTTTCGCAGATCGGGAAGTGCACAAACGCTTCGCGCATGCCGAGCTCGCGCAGCCGGAAGCTGAAGTCGTAGTCTTCGGTGAGCGTGCTGGTGTTGAACGGCGCATCGCCGCGCGCCTTCATCACCGCCTCGATGGCGCGCCGGCTGTAGCACAGCGCCACGCCGGCGCCCGGGACCGTGCCGGTAAGCGCCTGGCGGGCCACCAGGTCTTTCTGGTGCGTCTCGGAAAAGTCGTCCATGTAGGTGCCGGCCACCCACTCGTACCACTTGCGCTCCAGCGAGAGCACCGGCAACTGCACGAGGTCCTGATCGCGGATGAAGTAGTTGAAGTACTTCAGCTCCAGCGGGTGAATCACGTCTTCGCAGTCGTGCATGATCACGCCGGCAAAGCGGATGCCGTGCCCGGCCTCGTAGCGCAGGATCGTCTGGACAATGGTGTTCAGACAGTCGGCCTTGCACGTCGGGCCATCGTGCGTGACGGCCGCGCGCACCACACGGCCGGGATAGCGCCGAACCATGCGTTCGACCTCGGCGGTGGTCTCGGCATCGTTGCGATAGGCGCCGGCAAAGATGATGAAGCGCGTGTACTCCATCGTCGCCAGCGTGTTCTCCACCATCTTGGCGATGACGTCGTACTCCTTCCATGCCGGCACCATGATGGCGAGCCATTGCTCCTCGCGCTGGCGCAGTTCTTCAGCCGCGATCGTGACGGGCGTGCGGCCGCGCTGCGGCCAGAGCCACAGCTCGCGCAGCCAATAGAACGCGTCGAGAAAGAAATCGTCGGCCGTGCTGATCAGGATGACGAGCGTGGTCGCCATCGTCAGCGTGTTGAGCAACGCCAGATAGAGCTCCCATGGCACGTCGGTCATGGCCGCTCCTCCATGCCGGCACATTGCCCGTGCCCGGACACTCCCCCGCTTTGCGCCGCCATTGATTCCCCCAAGGTCTTATCGATGTGCGGGGCGACCGCTTACGCGGTGGCATGCCGTCGATCGGCTCGGATCGTGTGGCATGCGTCGCTCTCCTGCCCGCTTCCGCCGGGGGAACGCGAGGACCATACCAAGACCCGCGAGGGCGCGCGGTTATGCGGTGTCCTGCGCCGCACCCCCGCGCAGCCGCTGCCGAACGCGCCGGGTTGTTGCATGGATGAACGCACATCGCGGCGGGCGAGAGCGGGGCCGGTATCGCAGCGAAGCCCAGCCACAGTGGGCAAGTCGAAACCGTCGTCCAGGCAGCGGACAGCGCCGCCGTACGAACGACGGAGGCGAGGTCCGCTCCGGTGCAGGGTGTTCGGGTTAGGTGGGCCGGTGACCGCCGCGGCGGCGGCAGCACGCGCCGTGCTGCCCGAAAAGCAGCACCCCGGCCGATTGGGGGCGCCGTGCCTTGCCGGCAAACGGTTCACGCGCGACAGCGCGCTTCAAGCGCGAGCGGCGCGCACATGGAGTCGGGCCCGCGCGAGGCCCGCCACGCCGTCTGTCGACCGCATCGGCAACATCCGCCCGCGCAATCGGGCCAATTGGTTGCATGGCTGAAACATAAAGCCGCGCACCGGGCGCGGCTTGTCGAAATGCGGATCGGCGGGTGGGCGTCAGAACTGTTCCCAGTCGTCTGCGTCGCTTGAAGCGGCAGCCAGGGCAAGCTTGCCGGGCTTGGGCTCGGCTGCCGCGGCAGGCGTACTGGGCGCTGCTGCCGGCACTGGCGTCGGCATCGGACGCTTGGCCGGCGTAGCCGCACGCGGGCGGGCGACGCGCGGCGCCGTCGTGGCGGGCTTGCGCACCGCCGGCTTCGCAGCGGCTGCCGAGGCGGCTGGCGGTGCTGGCTGCACGGCTACCACGGCCTGCGGCGCGACATGCGTGCCGGCCGGCGGCAGGCGGAACGAAGCCACCGCCTCGCGCAGCACGCCGGCCTGTTCCTCCAGCGACTGTGCTGCCGCGGCAGCCTGCTCGACCAGCGCCGCGTTCTGCTGCGTGACCTCGTCCATTTGCGTCACGGCCTGGTTGACCTGCTCGATGCCGGCGCTCTGCTCGTCCGACGCAGCGGAGATCTCGCCCATGATGTCGGTCACGCGCTTGACGGCCACCACCACCTCGTCGATGACGGCGCCGGCCTCGCTCACCAGCGTCGAGCCGTTCTCCACACGGCCCACCGAATCGCTGATCAGCGCCTTGATCTCCTTGGCCGCCGTGGCCGAGCGCTGCGCGAGACTGCGCACCTCGCCCGCCACCACCGCAAACCCGCGCCCCTGCTCGCCCGCACGCGCAGCCTCGACCGCAGCGTTCAACGCGAGGATGTTGGTCTGGAACGCAATCCCCTCGATCACGCCGATGATGTCGGCGATCTTCTTGCTGCTTTCATTGATGCCGGACATCGTTTCAATGACACGGCCGACGACCTCGCCGCCCTTGACGGCAATGTCCGACGCGTTGCCGGCAAGCTGGCTGGCCTGACGGGCGTTGTCGGCGTTCTGCTTGACGATGCTCGTGAGCTCTTCCATGCTCGATGCCGTCTCTTCCAGCGAGCTGGCCTGTTCCTCGGTGCGCTGCGACAGATCCATGTTGCCGGCGGCAATCTGCTTGGTGGCGCTGGCGATCGACTCGCTGCCGCGGCGCATCGTCTCGATCGTGCGGATCAGCCCGCGCTGCATGTCGATGAGGCCCTGGGTGAGCGC
The DNA here is from genome assembly GCF_000954135.1 of Ralstonia mannitolilytica. NCBI lineage: Bacteria > Pseudomonadati > Pseudomonadota > Betaproteobacteria > Burkholderiales > Burkholderiaceae > Ralstonia > Ralstonia mannitolilytica. Next base: position 243,001 of record NZ_CP010800.1, read on the forward strand.
GCCCATCTCGTCCTGGCTGCGCACGGTGATGCGCTCGGTCAGGTTGCCACGCGCGATCTCGCCGAAGTGCCCCAGCATGTTCGACAGCGGCACCGAGATCGCACGATGCAGGCCGAACGCGCAACCGAGCGCCGCCGCGATGCCCAGCGCGATGGCGCCGACCACCAGCATCAGGAAGGCCCGCGAGCGCGCCACCGCGCCCTCGTAAGCGGCCTTGGCCTGCTCCACCTGGCTGCGGTCCAGCGCATCGGCGGCGGCGGACAGCGCCACCGACAGCGGCGGGATCGTGTTCATCACCACGTGGTCGGCGGCAGCGGCATCGCGTGCGCGCAATGCGTTCATCAGCGGCTCGATGCCATCGCGGAAGAGCGCGTTGCGCTTGGCCTCCACGTCGGCGGCCAGGCGCGCCTCCTCGGCGCCCATCGGCAGCGATTTGTATTGCTTCCAGGCATCGTCGGACTTGGCGCGGTAGCCGTTGGCCTTGTCGAGGATGGCCGGCACATCCGCGGCGTCCGGATGGAACACCGCGCGGTCAAGCGTCGTGCGCACAATGGCCGCATTCAACTGTGCCTTGCCGAGCAGCGACGTCGAGGCCAGCTGGTTGGTGTAGATGTCCTTGATGTTCGCCTCGGACGCACGCATCCCTACCACGCCGATGGCGCCAATGGCGGCCAGCAGCACGGCAAGCAGCGCCAGGGCCGCGTTGAGTCGGAAGCGGATGGAAAGTCGATTCAGCATGAGAGTCACAGCGGGTTGTCGCTCCCGCTATATCGGCCAGCCCGCGTGGTTTCTGAAGCGGGCTGACTCCCATGCCAGACGTGAGGCGAACGAAAGTGCCTAGTACGGCACCGCCATGTTGTTTTCGATGCGGGCCCGGTCCCCGGCGCGCAGGCCGTTGGGATTGTTCTGCGTCAGCGTCACGCGCGAGTTGTCGTTCAGGCGCAAGGTCACGCGGTAGGTCTGGCCGACCACGGTATTGCCTTCCACCGCATTGCCCGCCATGGCCCCGGCCACTGCGCCGCCGATGGTCGCCACGGTATTGCCGCGGCCGCCGCCGACCTGGTGGCCAAGCAGTCCGCCCACCACACCGCCGAGCACGGCGCCCACGCCGCTCGGCTGGCCGCGCACCGGCACGGCCTCGACATACTCGACGACGCCGTAGCGGTTGTCGGCAGGCGCCTGGTAGGCTTGGTCGCCGCTATTCGGATACGTGCTCGGATACGGCGAGTAATTCGGCTGCGAATAGGCAGGCGCCGGCTGCGGCCCATACGGCTGCGGCGCGTTCGGGTCGTAGCTGCCGTAGCCGTTGCCGTACGTGTTGCCGTACCCGCTGGTATAGCTGCTGGCGTATGACGTGCTGCCGTACGCGTTGCTGCCGGCCGCATAGCCGGCGCCATAACCCGCGCCGTAGCTGCTGTACGGCGGTGCCGTGACGCACCCGGCCAGACCTGCTGCCATGGCAGTCAACGTGGCCAGCGCCACCCAGCGTGCTGCACGCCCTGCACGGTCGGACTTGTTCGTTGCTCGCATGATGAATCCCGTCTTGTGGACAAGGCGTCTTGGCCGGCCGGGGCCATACGCTCCGGCGTGGCGATGCGCCTGGTGCCGCAAAGTCTATGCCGTGGCCGGACCGGCCCGTGCAACCAAACCTGCTCATCGGTAACGCGGTGTAACCGCGTCGCGGACAGGGCTTCGGCATGCCGCCCGGCGGCGCGCTATCATCGCCGGGCGCCGCGCGCGGCACTGCCAGCCGACAAGACGCGGCCAGCCCTGTCCTCCTCACCATGCAAGCGACGCTGCTGATCCTCATTGCGATGACGCCCGAGAACGTGGCGCAGATCGCGCCACACTTCCACGTCATCCACGCACCGACCCGGGCCGAACGCGATGCGGCCATCGCCCGCGACGGGCACCACGTGCGCATCGTTCTCACCAACGGCTCGACGGGGCTGACGGCAGCGGAGATGGACGCCATGCCGCGGCTGGAACTCGCGTGCGCACTGGGCGCCGGTTACGAGAATATCGACGTGCAGGCGGCCCGCGAGCGCGGCGTGGTGGTGGCCAATGGCGCCGGCACCAATGACGCCTGCGTGGCCGACCATGCCATGGGCCTGCTGCTGGCCACGGTGCGCGGCATCCCCAAGCTGGATCGCACCACGCGCAACGGCGTCTGGCGCGACGACATTCCGCTGCAGCCCGGCGTGTGGGGCAAGCGCCTGGGCATCGTGGGCCTGGGCACCATCGGCCTGCAGATCGCGCGCCGCGCAGCCGGCTTCGACATGCAGATCGGCTATCACAACCGCAAGCCGCGCGAAGGGGCCGGCTACCGCTACTTCGATGCGCTCAAGGACATGGCCGAATGGGCGGATTTCCTGATCGTCGCCACACCGGGCGGTGCGCAGACGCGGCACCTCGTCAACCAGACGATCCTGGAAGCGCTGGGCCCGAATGGCTACGTGGTGAACATCGCGCGCGGCAGCGTGGTCGACACGGCCGCGCTGGAAGCCGCCATCCGCGCCGGCAGGCTGGGTGGCGCGGGCCTGGATGTCTATGAGAGCGAGCCAGCGCCGCCGGCCGGGCTGCTGGACCTGGAGCAGGTCGTGCTGACGCCGCACATTGCGGGCTGGTCGCCGGAATCGGTGCAGGCGACGGTCGACCGCTTCCTGGAGAACGCCCGCGGGCACCTGGCCGGCACGGGCGTGGTATCCCCGGTCTGAGCCGCAGCCCCGGCCGGGAACGGTTGCTACGCGATCACGCAATCACGAGGTCGGCCGCTTCATCTGGCACGACGTCGGTTGCGCGCCCAGGTGCGGCTCGAGCGTGACGTCGGTGCGCCAGCCGTAGCCGGTGTTTTCCTGGTCGTACTTGATCTTCTTGCCGTCGGCCTTGACCCAGGTGGTCACGTACAGCGTCTGCTGGGCCTGGTGGTCGGTCTTGCGCATCTCGACCGGGCCGTTGAGGCTTTCCACCGTCATGCCTTCCATCGCCTTGGCCACCTTGGCGGGCTCGGCCGAGCCCGTCGTCTTGATGGCCTTGGCGAGGAACGCGATGCCGGTATAGACATCGGCGTTGAAGAAGTCGTCGTTGTACTTCTTCTTGAAGCCGTCGAGCACGGCGTTCGTCTTCGGGTTGCCGTCGTTCGGCGCAAAGTAGCTGATCACCTTCACGCGGTCGGCACCCGAGGCGCCCATCGCCGTCGGCACGCCGGTGGTGCCGGCGTAGTACGTATAGAAGTTCGTGTTCAGGCCCGCATCCTTCGATGCGCGGATCAGCAGCGCGAGATCGCTCCCCCAGTTGCCGGTGATGACGGTGTCGGCCCCCGATGCGCGGATCTTGGCGACGTACGGCGAGAAGTCCTTCACCTGCGCGAGCGGATGCAGGTCTTCGCCAACGACCTGGATGTCCGGACGCTTGCGCTTGAGGTATTCCTTGGCCGCGCGCGCCACCTGGTGGCCGAACGAGTAGTTCTGGTTCAGCAGGTACACCTTCTTGATGTTCGGATCCTTCGCCAGATACGTCGTCAGCGCCTCCATCTTCATGTCGGAGTTGGCGTCCAGGCGGAAGTGCCAGTAGTTGCACTTGCTGTTCGTCATGTCCGGATCGACCGCGGCGTAGTTCAGGTAGATGATCTCCTTGCCCGGGTTGCGGTCGTTGTATTTGGCGATGGCATCCTGCAGCGCCATGCCCACGCTCGATCCGTCGCCCTGCGCGACATAGCGGATGCCCTGGTCGGTGATCTGCTTGAGGATGGTCAGGCTCTCTTGCGGCGAGACCTTGTTGTCAAAGCCGACGACTTCAAACCTGGTGCCGTTGCCGCTCCAGTTCTGCTGGTTGGCGAGGTCCGCCGCGTATTGCCAGCTGCGCAGCTGGTTCTGGCCCAGCGCGCCCATCAGCCCGGACAGCGGATCGATCCAGGCGATCTTGACGGTCTCGGCGTGTACAGCCCCTGCGCAGAATGCGCCTGCCACGGCGGCCGCGCACAGTGCGACTCGAAATGCCTTCATGCAAATGTCTCCTGATGTCTTGTCTTTTATCGGTGGACGCCGTGCAGAAGGCATCGTCGAGCATGGCACCTTCACAAAACCGCAAACCGAGGCTTGCGGCAGCTCGTTCCTTCCATACACAAACGTATGTGCATGGTAGAAGTGCGTTTGTTGACGTGTCAACCCGCGCAAACCTGGGGGCGCCAGCCCGATTGAAGCGCTGGACAGCCGTGCCGGCGTCGATAGAATCCGCCTTCATGTCCACGCCGCCGAGGTGCGCATGACCTCCCCGCTGATCGACGAACACGACGCACCCGTCGACACCGCATCCGCCAGCCCCACGCCCCGTACACAGCTCACGCCCCACGACTGGGTGCGCGCCGCCACGGATCTGCTGGTGACCAAGAGCATCGACGCCGTGCGCGTGGACGTGCTCGCCAAGCAGCTGGATGTCACGCGCGGCAGCTTCTACTGGCACTTCAAGAACCGCGACGACCTGCTCCACCAGGTGCTGCAGGACTGGAGCGAACGCACGCGCATCGGCCCCAAGCTGGAGCGGCAGAACGCGTCGGTGCAGGGGCTGGTGCGCGATCTGCTCGCCCTGCCGTTTCGCGGACGCAGCGCGCGCCGCACCGCCATGATCGAATTCGCCATCCGTGCGTGGGCACGCCGCGACCCCATGGCGCAGGAGGCAGTCGACGCGGTCGACGAGCACCGCATGGACTACTACGTGAAGCACTTCCAGGCGATGGGCTTTGCGCGCAAGGACGCGAAGACACGCGCATTCATGCTGTACGCGTATCAGCTTTCCGAGGCACTGCTCTGGAACCAGGGCAGCAAGCCCGACAAGGACGCGCGCCGCCGCTTCTTCGAAGACACGCTGCTGGCCGGCGCCCCCCTCGAGCGCCCGCGCAAAGCCTCGCAGGAATAAATCGTGCTGCATCGTGCGCATTCCATCAGCCGGAGTGCGCCGCGATGCCCGGATCGCCAGCCCCTCACACCTCGGACCTGCCCGGCCGGCTCGACCGCCTGCCCTGGAGCCGCTTCCACACGCGCGTGGTCATCGCGTTGGGCATCACGTGGCTGCTCGATGGGCTCGAGGTGACGCTGGCGGGCGCGGTGGCCGGTGCGCTCAAGCAAAGCCCGGCGTTGCGGCTCACCAATGCGCAGGTCGGCATGGCCAGCAGCGCGTACCTGGCCGGCGCGGTGCTCGGCGCGCTGCTCTTCGGCTGGCTGACGGACCGGCTCGGCCGCCGCAAGCTGTTCTTCATCACGCTGGGCGTGTACATCTCGGCCACGCTGGCGACGGCGTTTTCGTGGAACTTCGCCAGCCTCGTCGTGTTCCGTGCGCTCACGGGCGCGGGCATCGGCGGGGAATACGCGGCCATCAACTCGACCATCCAGGAGCTCACACCGGCGCGCGTGCGCGGCTGGACGGACCTCGCCATCAACGGCACGTTCTGGGTCGGTGCGGCCGTGGGCGCCGGCGCATCGCTGTGGCTGCTGGACCCTGCGCACATGCGCGTCGATATCGGCTGGCGGCTGTGCTTCTTCATTGGCGCGGCGCTGGGGCTCGTCATCCTGGTGATGCGCTTCTGGATTCCGGAAAGCCCGCGCTGGCTGCTCACCCGCGGCCGCCATGAAGAAGCACAGGCCATCGTCTGCACGATCGAAAACGAGATCGCGGCGCGGGGCCATTGCTTCGACGGTGCACCGGTGCCAACCCTGCGCCTGCGCAGCCGCGGCCATCCTAGCCTGCTGGAAGTGGCGCGCGTGCTGTTCGTGCAGCACCGGCAGCGCGCACTGGTGGGGCTTGCCTTGATGGCGGCGCAGGCGTTCTTCTACAACGCCATCTTCTTTACCTACGCGCTCGTGCTGACGGACTTCTACGACGTGCCGGCCACGAAGGTCGGCACGTATCTGCTGCCGTTTGCGCTCGGCAATTTTCTCGGGCCCCTGCTGCTGGGGCGGCTGTTCGACGTCGTGGGCCGGCGCGCGATGATTGCCGCCACGTATGCAGCCAGCGGCGTGCTGCTGCTTGCCAGCGGTGCGCTGTTCAAGGCCGGCGTGCTGGACGGCGCCACACAGACGCTCGCATGGACCGTGGTGTTCTTCTTCGCTTCGGCTGCCGCCAGTTCAGCGTACCTGACGGTGAGCGAGACGTTCCCGCTCGAGGTGCGCGCGCTCGCCATTGCGCTGTTCTACGCCGTCGGTACAGGGCTGGGCGGTGTGGCGGGGCCGGCGCTGTTCGGCTGGCTCATCGATACCCATTCGCGCGGCGCCGTGTTTGCCGGCTACGCGTTGGGCGCGGCACTGATGCTGCTCGCCGCCGGGGTGCAGGCGCGCTGGGGCACGGCAGCCGAACGCAAGCCGCTCGAGCACGTCGCCGCACCGCTGTCGATGGACGATGGCTAGGCTTGACGCGTCGCCCCGAGCTTGGGCGCCCGGCGCGGCGCCGTACGTCGCATATATACTGCCCGCTGCCATTTTTTTGTTTGCCGGAGACACCCATGCCTGACGCGACCTACGACAACCAGAACATCTTCGCCAAGATCCTGCGCGGCGAGCTGCCCTGCACCAAGGTGTATGAAGACGAGCACACCCTGGCCTTCATGGACATCATGCCGCAGGCCGACGGCCACGTGCTGGTGCTGCCCAAGGAAGGCGCCACGGAACTGTTCTACCTGTCGGACGAAGCTGCAGCCGCGGCAATCGTCACGACGCGCAAGCTCGCACGTGCGGTGCGCGATGCCTTCTCCGCCCCGGGCATCGCCGTGTTCCAGCTCAACGGCGCTGCCGCCGGCCAGACGGTGCCGCACGTGCATTTCCACGTGCTGCCGCGCTATCCCGGCAAGGAGCTGCATCCGCACGCCCGCGTGCAGGCCGCGCCCGAGACGCTGAAGGCCCACGCAGACAAGATCATCGCGGCGCTGAACGCGCAGTAAGCGTTGCACTACGGCGCGGCAGACGGCGCAAGAGCGTCTGCCCGCGCGGCCGGCGCCGCCCGTCGATACGCCAGCCGGTACAGCACCGGCAGCACCAGCAGCGTGAGCGCCGTCGACGACAGGATCCCCCCGATCACCACCGTGGCGAGCGGACGCTGCACCTCGGCGCCCGTGCCGGTGGCCAGCGCCATCGGCACGAAGCCGAGCGAAGCCACCAGGGCCGTCATGAGCACCGGCCGCAGGCGCGTGAGCGCGCCCTCGCGCACGGCCTCGTCCACAGACTTGCCGGCTTCGCGCAGGCTGCGGATGAAGGTGAGCATCACCAGCCCGTTGAGCACCGCCACGCCGGACAGGGCGATGAAGCCCACGGCGGCCGAGATCGACAGCGGAATGCCGCGCAACGCCAGCGCCAGGATGCCGCCCGACAGCGCAAACGGAATGCCGGAGAACACGAGCAAGCCGTCCTTGAGATTGCCGAACATCATGAACAGCAGCGTGAGCACGAGGCTCAGCGCCAGCGGCACCACGAACTGCAGGCGTTGCGTGGCCGACTGCAACTGCTCGAACTGCCCGCCCCAGGCCATCCAGTACCCCGCGGGCAGGCGCACCTGCGCATCGAGCACGGCCTGCGCCTCTTCGACGAACGAGGCGATGTCGCGGCCGCGCACATTCGCGCTGACGACGATCCGCCGCTTGCCGTCTTCGCGGCTGACCTGGTTGGGGCCGCTCACCTCGTTGAGCGTGGCCACGTCGGACAACGGCACGTAGCCCTGCCCGTTGGGCAATGCCAACGGCAGGCGGCCCAGCGAGGCCGGATCGCTGCGCGACGTTTCCGGCAGACGCACCACGATGCCGAAGCGGCGGTCCCCCTGGAACACCGTACCGGCGTCCTTGCCGCCGATGGCTGCGGACACCGTGTCCTGGATCGCGCCGACCGACAGGCCGTAGCGCGCGGCCTTCTCCCGGTCGATGTCGACGTTCAAAAACGGCAGGCCGCCGGTCTGCTCGATCTTCACTTCCGTTGCGCCGGCCAGCTTGCCCAGCTGCGCGGCGATGGTCCTGGCCTGCGCCTCCAGCACGGCCATGTCGTCGCCAAACAGCTTGACCGCCACATCGCTGCGCACGCCAGAGATCAGCTCGTTGAAGCGCAGCTGAATCGGCTGCGAGAACTCGTATGCGTTGCCCGGCAGCGCCTGCACCACGGCGCGGATATCGGCAAGCAACTGGTCGCGCGTGCGGCGCGTGCCCGCTGGGCCGGCCGGCCAGTCCTGCTCGGGCCTGAGCATGATGTAGCCGTCGGAAATGCTGGGCGGCATCACGTCAGTGGCGACCTCCGCGGTACCGGTACGCGCGAACACGCGCTCGATCTCCGGAAACTTGGCCTTGAGCGTGCGCTCGATCTGCTTCTGCATCTCCAGCGATTGCGCCAGGCCCGTGCCCGGCACACGCATCGCCTGCATGGCGAAGTCGCCTTCGTTCAGGCTCGGCACGAATTCCGCACCCAGGCGCGTGGCCGCGACCAGCGAGACCGCCACGGCCACCACGGCAAACGTCATCACCACGGCAGGCGCTGCCAGCACGCGCTCGAGCAGCGGCGCGTACGTGCGGCGCGCCCAGCCCATCAGGCGGTTTTCCTTCTCCGACACGCGCTCGCCGATGAACAGGGCCACCGCTGCTGGCACGAACGTGATGGACAGCACCATGGCCGCCGCGAGCGCCAGCACGACGGTGGTCGCCATCGGGTGGAACATCTTTCCTTCCACGCCCGACAGCGCGAAGATCGGCAGGTACACGACCATGATGATCAACTGGCCGTACAGCAGCGGGCGGCGCGCTTCGCGGGCGGCTTCGAACACTTCGTCAAGGCGCTCGGCGCGGCTCAGTGGCCGGCCCCGCACCTGCTGCGCATGCGCGAGGCGCCGCACGCAGTTTTCGACGATCACCACCGCGCCGTCGACGATGATGCCGAAGTCGAGTGCGCCCAGGCTCATCAGGTTCGCACTGACCTTGGCCGACACCATGCCGCTGAAGGTCATCAGCATCGACAGCGGAATCACCAGCGCCGTCAGCACCGCCGCGCGCAGATTGCCGAGGAAGACGAACAGGACCGCCATCACCAGGATGGCGCCTTCCACCAGGTTCTTCTTGACGGTGGCGATGGCCTTGTCAACGAGTACCGTGCGGTCATACACCGGTTCGACGCGAATGCCGGCCGGCAACGTCTTGCGGATGTCCTGCATGCGCTTGTCCACCGCCTGCGACACCGTGCGGCTGTTTTCGCCGATCAGCAGGAACGCCGTGCCGAGCACGACCTCACGCCCGTTGCTGGTGGCCGCGCCCGTGCGCAGCTCGCTGCCGCTGTCGATCGTGGCGACATCGCGCAGGCGCACCGGCGTGCCGTTGGGGCTGGCGAGCACGACGTTGCCGATGTCGGCCGCATCACGCAGCTGGCCGGGCGCACGCACGAGGTATTGCTCGCCCTTGCGCTCGATATAGCCCGCGCCGACGTTGGCGTTGTTGCGCTCAAGCGCCGACACCACGTCGGCCAGCGTCAGCCTGTACGACGCCAGCCGCTCCGGGCTCGTCGCCACCAGGAATTCCTTGGCGAATCCACCGATGGTATTGACCTCCGTCACGCCCGGCACGTTGCGGATCTGCGGACGGATCACCCAGTCCTGCAGCTCACGCAGGTCCGCTGGTGTGTAAGCCGTGCCATCGGGCTTGCGCGCATTCGCGTCTGCCTCGACCGTCCACAGGTAGATCTCGCCCAGCCCCGTGGAGACCGGCCCCATGCTCGGCGAGATGCCGTCGGGCAGCTGTTCCTTGGCGGCCTGCAGGCGCTCGCTCACGAGCTGGCGCGCAAAGTAGATGTCGGTGCCTTCCTTGAAGATGACGGTCACCTGCGACAGCCCGTAGCGCGACAGCGAGCGCGTCTGCTCGAGCTTCGGCAGCCCCGCCATTGCGGTCTCCAGCGCATAGGTGATGCGCTGCTCCGTCTCCAGCGGCGAGTAGCCGGGCGCAGGCGTGTTGATCTGCACCTGCACGTTGGTAATGTCCGGAACCGCATCGATCGACAGGCGCGTGTAGCTATACGCACCGAAAGCGGCGGCGGCCAGCACGGCCAGCAGCACGAGCCAGCGTTGGGCAATGACGGTGCGCAACAGGCGTTCGAACATGGCGCCTCCGTCAGTGGCCGTGGTCGGCGGACTTGCCGGCCTCGGCTTTGAGCACGTAGCTGTTGGCGGCGGCATAGCGCGTGCCGGCGGCCAGCCCTTCGACGATTTCCGTCCACGTGCCGTCGGTGCGGCCGGTCTTGACGGGGCGCACTTCAAAGCCGCCCTCCACGGGCACGAACACGGAGGGCTTGTCATCGACGGTCTGCAAGGCTTCGGCACGCACGGCCACGGGCACACGCGCCCGGCCCGACTCCACCGACACGTTGACGAACATGCCGGGCCGCCACGCCAGCTTCGGGTTGTCGAGCGTCACGCGGGCGGGCGCGGTGCGCGTCTGCTCGCCCAGCAATGCGCCCACGTATGACACCTTGCCGTCGACCGCGGTGCCGGTGGCGGTGGCGCGCACCGTTGCCGCAGCGCCGGTCGTCACCGCCTCCAGGTCCTTGGCCGTGACGGAAAAATCGGCCCACACGGTCCGCAGGTCAGCCACGGTAAAGACGGCCGTTTCTGCCTGCACGGCCTCGCCCTGCGAAAGATGCCTCGCCACGACGACACCGTCGAACGGCGCCCGCAACTCGAAGCGGTTCAACGCCGAACCGCCGGGCGCGGCACCGATGGCCGCCAGCTTCTGGCGCGCGTTGTCGGCCGCGATGCGCGCTTCCTGCAATGCGGTGCGGGCCTGCTGGTAATCCTGCTCGGCAGCGATGCCCTGCTCCCACAGCCGCTTCTCGCGTGCATGCGCCTGCTGTGCGAGCGCGAGACGCTGCTGGGCAGCCTGCAGCTCGCTGCGCTGGTCCGACAGCGCGGGGCTCGACAGCACGGCCAGCAGGTGACCACGATTGACGGCCTGGCCCAGTTCCACGGCGACCTTCTCGGCCACGCCGGCCACGCGCGGCACCACATGCGCGGTGCGGTCTTCGTTCAGGCGGATCTCACCCGGCAAGACGACTTCGGTGCGCAGCTCGGCGGGGCCGGCCGTCTCCACGCCGATGTTTGCATTGGCCATGGCGCCCGGCGTCATGGCCAGCAGTTCGGCGTGATGGCCCTCGGCGGTGTCCGTTGCGGCAGCGCCGGCTTCCGGCTCGGCCGTTGGCGATGGCCGGGCGCCCATGCCGAACCACAGGCCGGTCGCGGCCAGCGCACCGAGCACGACGATCAGCGCGATGGCGCGCCGTTGTTGCGGGGGAAGTGTCATGTCAGCAGGAAAGGAAGCGGGCGCTAGCGGCCCAGGATGCGATCGATGCCGCCAGCGGCCTGATGCGCGCGCGACAGTGCGGCGAGGTATTGGGCTCGCGCCTGGAACAGCGTGCGCTGCGCGTCCAGCACATCGAGAAAGTTGAACTTGCCGGCATCAAAGCCGATGCGGGCGGCATCGTACGCGCGCTGCGCGCCGGGCAGCACATTGGCGCGCAGCGATTGCACGGTCGCGCGGGCGGCCTCGAGCCGCGCGACATCCTGCGCGAGCGCGGCGCCCTGTTCGAGCTGCAATGCGCGGTAGTCTTCGAACGCCTTGTCAGCCCGGCGCTGCGCCTCGAGCAGGCTGCCCTGGTTGCGGTCAAACAACGGCAGCGGCACGGCAATGCCGACGACGGCCATGTTGTTGTTCGCCGCGCTGTCGCGCTTGGCCCCCACGGTGAGCGTGACGTCGGGCACGCGCTTGGCGCGCTCCACATTGGCGAGTGCCTGGCGGCGTTCGATCTCGAGCCGGGCGCGGACGGCACGCGGCGTGGCCTCCAGCGCCCCGGCCGCCGCGCGGGCTTCCGGCGGCACGATGGGCAGGGTCTCGACGCTGCCGTCGGCTTCCGGGGCGAAGGGCGTACCGCCCCAGAACGCGGCCAGCGCGCGCTGCGCAACCTGCAGTTCCGCCTGGGCATCGCGCAACTCGATGGCGGCGCTGGCCCGCACCACACCAGCCTTGGTCTGCTCCACGGGGGACACCTTGCCCGCCTGCACGCGCCGTGCGGCGGCCGATTCGGCCTCGGCGGCCAAGGTGTCCGACGCCTGCGCCAGCGACAGGCGCTCCTGCGCGATCAGCAGGTCGAAGAACGCGCGCGTGACGTCGGCACGCAGTTCGGCGCGCAGCACCGCGGCATCTTGCGCCGTCGCGTCACGCGCGGCTTCTGCGGCGCGCGTCCGGGCGCCGCGCTTGCCGCCAAGTTCGAGCGGAATGTTCAATTGCGCCGTCATCGTGGCGCGATCGCGGCGCACGTCCTCGGTCGTGAAGGCGGCCTCGGGATTGCGCCAGCGGCGCGCCTGGTCGAGCGCGCCTTCGCTGGCGGCGATCTCGTAACCGGCCGCCGCGATCGCCGGGTGCGTCTGCATGGCACGGTCGATGGCCTGCTGCAAGGTCACCCGGCCGGCTTGGCCCTGGGCCACGGCCGGTTCGCCGGATGCCGATGCGGCCGTCGGCGCGGTAAGGTCGAGCGCCATCGCCGCGGCCGGCATCAGAGCCGCGCAACCGGCGATGGCGGCTGCAACAGGCGGCAGCCAGGGCATCACGCGTGCGCACCGGCTGCGTACGGATCGCGTGCGCGGGGGCCGCTCAAGCCGCCGTCGGTGTACGGATCACGCGCCCCGACGCGGGCCTCGAGCACGGCTTGCGCAGCACCGTCGGTGTACGGGTCGCGCGCGCCCGTTCGGGCGCCGTCGGTATAGGCGTCTCGCGTGCCGGTCTTGGCCAGTGGGGCAGCCATCGGCTTGGCCTGCGGCTCGCAGCAGTCGCCGCGCAGGTCTTGGGCGGCAAGGGCGGTGCCGGTTGCCAGGGTTGCCGCCAGGGCGGCCAGCCAGAGCGCACGTGGGAATCGGATCGCCATGATCATCTCCTTCGAAAAATGCCGACACCAGCAGCAGGAAGGGGCGATGTCGGTGCGGCCAGTCTACGGAGGGGCGCGCCACGCGGGCATGACCCGAAGATGACAAAGTTGTCATCTTTGTCGCCTCCACGGGGGTTTTGGCCTATCGTGGCGGCATTGGCAGCACGGCGGGCCACCAGCGCCCGCGCCTTTCTCACCATGCGACTGCTCATCGTTGAAGACGAGCCCAAGGCGGGCGACTACCTCCGCAAGGGCCTGACCGAATCCGGCTTCGTGGCCGACCTTGCCCGCACCGGCCCCGACGGCCTCTTTCAGGCCATGGAGCATGACTACGACCTGATCGTGCTGGACGTCATGCTGCCCGGCATGGACGGCTGGCAGCTCATCCAGGAACTGCGCCGGCACAAGAGCACGCCGGTGCTGTTCCTGACCGCGCGCGACGAACTGCCCGACCGGCTCAAGGGGCTGGAACTCGGCGCCGACGATTACCTCGTCAAGCCGTTCGCCTTTGCCGAGCTCGTGGCGCGCATACGCACCATCCTGCGGCGCGGCCCGATGCGCGAGAGCGAGATCCTCGAAATTGCGGACCTGACCATCGACACCATCAGGCGCCGCGTCACGCGCGCGGGCCAACGCATCGACCTGACCGCCAAGGAATACGCACTGCTGCACCTGCTGGCGCGCCGCGCAGGCGAGGTGCTTTCGCGCTCGCTGATAGCGTCGCAGGTGTGGGACGTGAACTTTGACAGCAACACCAACGTGGTGGACGTGTCGATCCGCCGCCTGCGCGCCAAGGTCGACGACCCATTCGAGCACAAGCTGATCCACACATTGCGCGGCATGGGGTACGTGCTCGACGAGGCAGCCCGCTGATGCGCTGGCCCGCTTCGCTTGCCGGCCGCCTGGTCCTGGCGTTCGTGGTGGTGGCGTCGGTCACGCTCACCGCAGCGGGCACGTACCTGTATTACGCGCTGAATGCGCAATTGCGTGCCGCCGACGATGCGATGCTGCTCGGCAAGATCGCGCAGTTGCGGCATCTGACCAGCGAGGCCGCGGGCGTCGACGACCTGGCACGCAACGCCCACCGTTACACCGACGTGGTGTCCGGCCATGACGGCCTGATCCTGCGCATTGCCGCCCCGGACGGCCGCACGCTGGTGGAGGTGAACCCCGAAGGCGAGGCGGTCGGGATGCCGGCCATTGTGCCGGCCGGCGTGGCCCCTTCAGAGCCTGCGGTACAGACATGGACATCGATGGCAGGCATGGTGTCGCGTGCTGTGGCGGCCGAGGCGCCGCTGGGCGAGCGCGGTACGAAGGTGATCGTGCTGGTCGCGCAGGACGGCGACAGCCGTGCAGCGTTGCTGGCGAAGTACCAGCGTCACATCGTGTTTGCGGTCGTCGGCGGTGTGGCCGCCGTGGCGCTGCTGAGCCTGCTGCTGGTGCGCGGCACGCTGCGCGGGCTGGCGCGCATCGGCAGGCAGGCAGCGGCCGTGGTCCCGAGTCAGCTCGAGACGCGCCTGGCGTTGGAGGGTGCGCCGCGTGAACTGGCCGACCTGCTCGCCTCGCTCAATGCCATGCTCGCGCGGCTGCAGGACGGCTTCGCACGCCTGTCGCAGTTCTCCGCAGACCTGGCGCACGATTTCCGCACACCGCTGGCGAACCTGGTCGGGCAGACCGAAGTCACGCTGGCCCACCCGCGCGCGGCCGACGAGTACCGCAGCGTGCTCGAATCGAACCTGGAGGAGTACGCGCGCCTGTCGCACATGATCGAAGACATGCTGTTTCTCGCGCGCGCCGACCACACGCGCGTGGCGGTCGCCACCGCCATGCTCGAGGCACGCCACGAGGTTCAGGTACTGGTGGACTACTTCGAAGCCGTGGCCGCCGACCGCGACATCGTCATCGACGTCACCGGGGATGGCCTCGTCCGTGCCGATGCTACGCTGCTGCGCCGGGCGCTGAACAACCTGCTCGACAACGCGCTGCGCCACACCCCCACCGGCGAGCGCATCGACGTGGCCATCGAGACGCTGCCGCACGCCACCGCGATCCGCGTGCGCAACCCCGGGCCCGGCATTCCGGCGGCGATCCTGCCGCTGCTGTTCGAGCGGTTCTACCGCGGCGACCCTTCGCGTGCACAATCCGGCGCGCGGTCGAGCCAGTCGACGGGCTTGGGGCTGGCGATCGTGAAGACCATCATGGACCTGCACGGCGGCAGCGTGGAAGCCAGCAGCCCGCCGCACGGGCGGACCGAGTTCCGGCTCGTGTTTCCCAACTAGGCGCGCGGCTTCGTCATGTGCCGATGCGCAGCGCCGAGGGCGTGCGCGTGGCGTCCTGGCCGTCATCGCGCACGATCCGGCGGTACGCGGCGGCCACCAGCAGGCCGACGAAGCGCAGCAGGCGGCGCGGGGCGTTGACGTCTTCGGTCACGGAAAAGCGCGCGGGCGTACCGTCCACCGTCTCGCCGGAGAGCCAGAAGCGCACGCCCGCCGGCACGTCGATCGACTGCCCCGGCCTGAGCCAGATGTCCTGCCGCTGATGCTCCTGCGTGACCCACAACAACCCGGCCTGTGCGGCGATGGTCTGGGCCCGCGCCGATCGCCAGCTTACCGGCACGCCCTGCCGGTCAAGTTCGAAGATCCTGATTTCGCGCATGATGGAGACTCCTGTGCCGGGGGTTCGTGGTGGATTGTTATGGCACTGCAGATCGGCACGACTCCATCTTGCGCGGCAGGGTGGGGATTGGACATGAACAGTTGCGAACAGTTTGACAGGACTGTTCAGCATCTTTCTCGAACAGTTCCGTGCGACGACAGACAGAACTGCATTTGGATATGTCAATCCGTTCGTTCTGTGCGCGGCGGCGGCTGGCTAGCATGGGCCATTGCCCTATTTGCCGGAGCCGCCCATGCCGCACGACCCCAGCCAGAACCACGACAGCGCCATCGACACAGCGTTCGGAACCCTGCGGGTGCGCCGGGTGGCCGGACATATCGGCGGCGAGGTGCTTGACGTCAAGCTGGGCGCGGACCTGCCCGAAGACACGTTCGCCAGCCTGTACGCCGCCCTGCTCAAGTACAAGGTGTTGTTCTTTCGCGACCAGCGGCATCTGGACGACGAGCAGCACCAGGCGTTCGGCAAGCGTTTTGGCCGCATCGTCGCGCACCCGACGGTGCCCGCGCCGACCGGCACGCAGCTGTTCGAACTCGATGCTTCAAAGGGCGGCGGCCGGGCCGATTCCTGGCACACCGACGTGACGTTTCTCGATGCGTTTCCGAAGGTGTCGATCCTGCGGGCCGTGACGATTCCGGCCTACGGCGGCGACACGGTGTGGGCCAACACCGCGCGCGCCTACGAGCAGCTGCCCGACACGCTCAAGCAGCTCGCCGAGCAGCTCTGGGCCGTCCATACCAACGACTACGACTACGGTGCCGAACGCACGCAGATCAACGAGGCGCGCCTGCGGCATCACCGCGACGTATTCACCGCCGCCGTGTACGAGGCGTCGCATCCGGTTGTGCATGTCCATCCCGAGACGAGCGAACGCGCCCTGCTGCTGGGCCATTTCGTCAAACGCTTTGCCGGCGTGTCGGGCAGCGAGTCTGCGCGGCTGTTCGAGCTGCTGCAGCAGCGCGTGACGCGGCTGGAGAACACCGTGCGCTGGCAATGGCGGCAGGACGACGTCGCCATCTGGGACAACCGTGCCACGCAGCACTACGCCATCAACGATTACGGCAACCAGCCGCGCGTGGTGCGCCGCGTGACGGTGCACGGCGACACGGCCATCTCCGTGGACGGCACACGCAGCACGCAACTGCGCCGCCCCGAGGCTACCAACGATGCGCACATCGACGCACTGGTGGCCGCCGCGCACTGAGTTCAGCCGGCCGCCTGCTGCACCAGCCGGTGGTAGAAGCGGATCAGCTCCACCAGGTTGGCCTCGGTGATGCGTTCGTTGGTGCCATGAAAGCGCGGCAGGTCTTCGGGCCGCGCGCGCACCGGCGAAAAGCGATACACATGGTCGGCAATCCCGGTCATGTGGCGCGAATCCGTGGCACCGATCATCAGGCCCGGCGCCACCACCGTGCCCGGAAACAGCTCACGCACCGTCTTGTTGATCAGCTGATACGACGCCGACTGCGTGGGCGACACGGGCGACGCCTCGCTTGAGCCGGGCAGCTTGATCAGTTCGAACTTGCCCTGCGGCGCGGCGGTCTTGGCGGCGTCTTCCACGTGCGCGGTGACGGACGCAATGGTGTCGCCGGGCAGCAGGCGGAAATTGACCGTGGCCTCGGCGCGGCCCGGCAGGACGTTGTCTTTGTTGCCGGCCTGCACGATGGTCAGCGCTGTGGTGGTGCGCAGCATGGCGTTGGAGCTGCCGGACGCTTCCAGCTGCTTCTGCACCATCGGCCCGAACAGCCACAGGTTCGACAGCGCGACGCGGCTGAAACCGTGCATTTCGGGTGCCAGCGTGGCAAACATCTCCTGCGCAACGCCGCGGATGCCGGCGGGCAGCTGATCGTCGTCCAGCCGCTTGAGCGTGGCGCTCATCATGGCGATGGCGCTCTGGCCGGGCGGCGGCGGCATCGACGAATGCCCCGGCGTTGCCGCCACCTTCAGCTGCACCGAGAGAAAACCCTTTTCCGCCACCCCGATCAGCGCGGCCGGCTTGGTCAGGCCCGGCAGCACGCCCTCGGTAATCAGCAGCCCTTCGTCGATCACGAAATCGAGCCGCTCGCCACGCGACTTGAGCAGCGCGGCGATCTGCCGGGCGCCCCGGTCGCCGCCCACTTCCTCGTCGGCGCCAAAGGCCAGGTGGATGGTGCGGCGCGGCTGGAAACCGCCGGCGGCCAGCAGCTCGATGGCTTCCATCTGCGAGATCAGGTTGCCCTTGTCGTCCCACGCGCCGCGGCCCCAGACCATGCCGTCCTTCACCACGCCGGCAAAGGGCGGCTCCGTCCAGTCGCCCTCGGTGCCGGGGGCGATGGGCACGACGTCCTGGTGCGCCATCAGCATGATGGGCTTCAACGACGGGTCGGAGCCCTTCCACGTGTAAAGCAAGGCGAAATCGCCCACGAGTTCGCGCTGGAGCACTGCGTGGGCCCTGGGGTAACGCGCCTGCAGCATGGCGTGCAGCTGGCGGAACTGGTCGGCGTTCAACTGCGCGTCGGTGACGCTGGAGACCGTGCGGGCGCGCACGGCTTCGGCCAGGTGCGCCGCTGCCGCAGCACCGTCCACCGCCACCGGCGTCACGGGCGGCACATCGAGCTGGCGCGAGCCGTGCCGCCACGTATTGACGGCCACGCACAGCGCCAGCACGACCACCACCGCAACCACCGCCAACAGCAGCCGCCCGACCACTGCGCCGCGACGCTTCGTCCATGCATTCATTGGGAATCCGCTCCTCATGGTGAACTGCCCTGCGGGCCTCTTCGCACCGCCTCCGGATGACAAGTATCACTGCAACCCGGTGCAGTGGCCATCACGCCGAGGGGCGGGTTTCCCAGGATTACAATGCAGCGAACACTTGTGAACAGTCTTGCCGATGTGTTCGGCAGCTTCCGGCAACCCTCCCCCGCCATGAAACTCCAGATCGACGCCACCACAGGCGTGCCCATCGCCGACCAGATCGTGGCCGGCGTGCAGGCGTGGATCCGCGACAACGACGTCCGGCCCGGCGCCAGGCTGCCGTCCATCCGGCACATGGCGGCAGAGTACGGCATCAGCCGCTTCCCGGTGATCGAAGCGTATGACCGGCTCGTGTCGCTGGGCCTGCTGGACTCGCGCCACGGCTCGGGCTTCTACGTGGCCGAAAGCGGGCTGACCGGGCGCGACGGACGGGGCTGGTCAGACCCGCGCCGCGCGGAGGCCGAGTCCAAGCACATCTTCGAGCAGTTCAGCTATCCCGACGGCATGCTCAAGCTCGGCGGTGGTTTCGTGCCGGCCGACTGGCGCGACGTCGATGGCCTCACGCAGGCCATCCGCCAGGTCTCGCGCACGGACACGCACGCCGTCATCGACTACTCCACGCCGCTTGGCAACACCACGCTACGCCACCAGGTCATGATGCGTGCGCGTCAGCTCGGCATCCACGCCGAGCCCGCCAATGTGCTCATCACCGCGGGCACGAGCCAGGCCATCGACCTCGTCATCCGCCACATGCTCAAGCCCGGGGACACCGTCTTCGTGGAAGACCCCGGCTACTACACCGTGTTCGGCCTGCTGCGGCTGCTGGGCGTGAAGCTGGTCGGCATTCCGCGCAAGGCCGACGGGCCGGACGTCGAGGTGGCCGAAGCCATGCTGCGCGAGCATCGCCCCAAGCTGTTCTTCATCAACAGCGTGCTGCAGAACCCCACCGGTTCCACGGTGTCGCCGCCGGTGGCATTCCGGCTGCTGGAACTCGCGCGGCGCCACGGCTTCGTGTTCCTGGAAGACGACATCTTTGCCGACCTGCAGGCCGAGCCGACCGCCCGCCTCGCCACGCTGGACCAGATGGAGCACGTGATCTACGTGGGCGGTTTTTCCAAGACCGTGTCGGCGTCATTGCCGGTCGGCTACCTGATCGCCAAGCGCGAGCTGGTGCACGACCTGACCAACGTGAAGATGCTCACCAGCGTAGGCGGTTCGCGCTTTGCCGAAGCCGTGGTCGCCACGCTGCTGGAGCGAGGCGCGTATCGCAAGTACGTCGAACGGCTGCGCCAGCGCGCGGGGGATTCGGTCATCGCCTCGCTCGATGCGCTGGCCGACGCGGGCTGGGAGGTGTTTCACCATCCGTCGGGCGGCAACTTCCTGTGGGCGCGCGTGCCGCATGTCGACGATTCGCGCGACCTTGCCGCCATGGCGGAAAAGCACGGTGTGACGCTCGCCCCCGGCCATTACTTCCGGCCCAACATGGAGGTGTCGCCGTGGGTGCGCATCAACAGCGCGTATGCCACCGAACCGCGCGCGCTTGCCTTCCTGCGGGAGGCCGGCAAACGGGCGACGCGCAAGCGCCCCTGAATACGCGCGGGCATGACCGTTGCGGCACGGTAGCCGTCCGCCGTCCACTCAGGAGCCCCGTCATGCACTCCGACAAATTCCGCTCTGCCCGCCCGCCGCTGCCCGCAGACAGCACCTACGTCGCCGGCCCGGTACCGACGGACCCGGTGCAGCAGGCTTCACAGCGCATCCGCTCGGTCGATACGGCCGGCACCGAGGCGTCCGACAATACCGTGGATACCGACGGCAAGAGCCTGGAAGCCGCCAAGGACCCATCGCAGTGGCAAGACAACGTCATCTATTCGAACGCGTCGCTCACCAATGCCCACCCGGACGACCCCGACTCGCCCATTGCCGGCATCGACAGCCGGCCCAGTCAGGGGCAGCCGACCGTGGCTGCGGCGGCCGGACACAAGGTCGTGCACAAGGGCGTCGTCGACGAGACGGTGCGCAATGGCACGCGCGCCGCGCGGCGTTTCTCGCTGGAAGACGATGAGGGGGAGCCCCGACCGGAATGACAGCGCCGGCGTGAAGGCGACGATCTGCGGCGGCCACGCAGGGGCGCCTGGCCGTGTGAAAACAAAAAAGGCAGCCGGACCAGGGCTGCCGAAGGAGACACCACCGCGCTCAGTGCGCGACAGCGTTGAAATTGGGCGGCCGCCGATCGACGAACGCCCGGAACGCCTCATGCGCCTCGGGCGATTTCAGGCGCCGCGCAAAGCAGGCGCTCTCCGCGTCCATCTGCTGCTTGAGCAGCTCGGCGTTGCGCATCAGGCGCTTGGTTTCGGTGAGTGCGCCCAGCGGCTGGCGCGCCAGTCGCTCGGCAATCGCCCTCGCCTCGGTGCCGAGCTGGTATAGCGGCACCACGCGGTTGGCCAGGCCCCACGCAAGCGCCGACTGCGCGCTCACCGCATCGCCCAGGGCGAACATCTCGAATGCGCGCACATGACCAAGGCGCGCCGGCATCAGCAGGCTCGATGCAGCCTCCGGCACCAGCGCCAGGTTGACGAACGGCGTGGAGAGCTGCGCGTCGTCGGCCAGCAGCACGAAGTCGCAATGCAGCAGCATCGTTGTGCCGATGCCCACCGCACGCCCCTGCACCGCCGCCACCAGCGGGCGCGTGGCGCGCGCAAGCGCATGCAGAAAGCGGATGACGTTGCGCTCACCGCTGCCGCTGCCGGCGGACACGGCAATCGAAGCAAACTCGCCGATGTCGTTGCCGGCCGAGAACATGTCGCCCTCGGCGCGCAGCAGCACCACGCGGACGGCGCTGTTGTGCTCGGCCGCCTCCAGCGCGTCGGCCAGCGCCCCGTACATCGCATCGGTGATGGCGTTCTTCTTGTCGGCGCGGGCCAGGGTGAGGGTCAAGATGCCATCGGCGTGCTGCCGCTGGATGTGTTCGGTCATTGCTCGTCTCCGGTGGGGAACTTGGTTTGCAGGCTGGCGAGCCAGCGGGCGACAACGTCGATCTCGGCGTCGGTAAAACCTTCGGTCAGGCGCGCGTTCAGTTCGGTCAGGCCCTTGCGCGTTTCGACGAGTGCGGCGCGGCCGGCCGGCGTGAGCCAGAGCTGCCACGCGCGGCCGTCCCTGGCGTCGGGGCGGCGCTCGATGAGGCCGGCGTCGGCGGTGCGGTCCACGAGGCCGCTCATGGCGGAGGGGCCGAGGTCCAGCGCGGCACCGGCTTCGCGCATCAGCGCTCCGTCGTTCTTCTCCAGGAAGAACAGCAGGCCGGACTGGGCAGCGGTCACGCCCTCGCCGGTGCGCGTCTGGATCCAGCGCTGCAGGCGGCGCTGCCCGACGTTGATGAGATAGACGAGGCGGCGATCGGGTGCGGTCATGCGGCTTGCACCTCAGCGCGATATGCTGCGGCGCGCTCGCTCAGCCAGTCCGCCAGGCCGGGCCAGAGCGTGGCGGAAAACTGCGGGCGGAAGAAGCCCATGTGCCCGACCGGCCCGCCGGCCTGCGCAGGCGCGATCTGCCGGCGCTCGACCCGGGTGTTCGTGAAGTGCATCGTGAGCGCATGGATGGCGGCGGGCGTGGCCCAGGGGTCGTCGTCAAAGCCGTAGACGAGCACTGGATGCGTGACGCGGTTGAAGCGCCCGATGGCGCCGAGCGTCGGGTCGTCGAAGAAATAGCGCGGCATGCTGGCCCAGGCGCCCCACTCGATCGCCACGCCACCCGGGAGGTCTTCGCCCAGGCCCAGGCGCTTGCCGGGCACATAGCCGATCAGCCGGGCAAACAGCGGGCCCACGCCGCGCAGGATGAGCTCGACACGCCAGCGCTCCGCCCGGCTGCGGATGAAGCGCGAGTTGCCCGTATGCGAGGCCACCTGCACAACGCCGGCGACGTCCCAATCCGCACAGCACAGGCCGATGGCGTGGCCGCCGACCGAATGCCCGATCGCCAGTTGCGGCAGCTGCGGATACCGCGCCCGCGCCCAGCGCATCACGCCGTCTGCGTCGAGCAACGCCCAGTCGCGCATGCGGGCGGCAAAGCGACGCAGGCTGCTGGGCCGCGACGCGCCGATGCCTCGGTAGTCGTACGTGATGGCGTGAAAGCCGCGCGATGCCAGGAACGTGGCGAACGCCTGGTAGATGCGCTGCGGCACACCGGTGGCCGGGTGCATGACCACCACGCCCTGCGGTGTTCCGGCCGCCTGCCAGAGCATGGCGCCGAGCGGGTAGCCGTCTCCGGCGGGAATGGTGTGCGGCGTGCCGTCCATCGGATCGATTATTTCGTATGCGAAGTTTTTACTTTGTATGCGAAGTAAATGCCGCCGTCAACCTTCAAACAATGAAGTCCTTGCTTAACTATCCGGGGCCACTATAGTTAACAACATGCTTAACCATGACACTTCTCTCGATCTCGCCTTCCAGGCGCTGGCCGATGGCAACCGGCGCGCGATGCTGGTGCAGCTCGTTCGCGGGCCGGCTTCCGTGAGCGAGCTGGCCGAGCCGCTCGACATCTCGCTGCCGGCCGTGATGCAACACCTGGCGGTGCTGGAAAACTCCGGTCTCGTGCGATCGGAAAAGGTGGGCCGCGTGCGCACGTGCCGTATCGAACCCGGGGCGCTGAGCCTCGCTGAGCAGTGGATCAACCAACGACGCCTGGAGTGGGAGCAGCACTTCGACCGCCTGGGCGCTTACCTCGAAACACTCAAGACCCAAGGAGACACGCATGACGACGACCGTTGACCAGCCCGCAGGCACTGCGCTGCCCCCACTCGTGATGTCGCGCACCTTCCCCGTCTCGCGCGACTGGGTCTTCCAGGCCTGGAGCACCGCTGAACACATCAAGCGCTGGTTCTGCCCGATGCATTTCACGGTGCCCGATGCGACGGTCGAGTTTCGCGTGGGCGGCAAGTTTGACGTGTGCATGCGCTCGCCCGAAGGGCAAGACCACTGGTCGCGCGGGCACTTCCTGGAGATCGTGCCCAACGCGCGCCTGGTCATCGACATGAACGTGGTGGACGCCGACAACCGCCCGCTGATGAACGCCCACACCGTCGTCACGTTTGCCGAAGACTGCGGCGGCACGCGCATGGAGGTCACGCAGACCCACACGCCGCTGGCTCCGATTGCCGAGATGATGATCAAGGGTGCGTCCGAAGGCTGGAAGCAGACGCTGGACAAGCTGGAGCGCGAAGCCGCGCGCGTGCCGTTGGCCGATGGCGTCCAGCGCTCGGTCGTGCATGCGACGTTCACCGTGGAGCGCACGTATGACGCACCGCGCTCGCGCGTCTTCAAGGCGCTCACCGACCCGTCGGCCAAGGCCAAGTGGTTTGCCGGCGGCAACGGCTACACGCAGCTCGTGCGCGAAATGGACGCCCGCCCCGGCGGCCGCGAAGTGCTCAAGGGCCGGTGGGACAGCGGTGTGGTGTCCAGCTTCGAGGCCACGTACCACGACGTCATTCCGGACGAGCGCGTCGTCTACTCGTACGTGATGCACCTGGACGATCGCAAGATCTCCGCCTCACTCGCCACGCTCGAGCTGAAGCCCGCCAACGATGGCGCTGGCACACGCCTCGTCATGACCGAGCAAGGCGCCTTCCTCGACGGCTACGACGATGCCGGATCGCGCGAGCGCGGCACGCAGTTCCTGCTCGACATGCTGGGCAATTCGCTCAAGGACTGAGCCTCTGCAATACGTCGCCCGCGATCACCGCCAACGTGAAGGCCGCGCCCACGATCAGCACCGCCGCCCATAGCACGCCGCCCAGGTGCGCCAGAAGCGCCTGGCGCGGCGTCATTTTGCATACTGCGCGAGGCCATGGCCGAACGACCAGTTCTCGGGCAGCACCTCCACGAGGTTGATGAAGACGTCTTCGGGCCGTATGCCAGGCTTGTCGCCCAGCAGCTCGACGATGCGGCGATAGAGCGCCTGCTTCTGCTCAAGATTGCGCGTGTTGTTGGCGGTGATCTGGAGGATCACAACGTCGTCGCTGCGCGCGATGCCGAAGTACGTTGGGCTGACGCTGAAGGTGCTGGCGTCGTGCTCGGTGAGCGTCATGAAGCGGTCGTCCTCCGGCACGTTGAACGTCTCCCGCATCGCGCGATAGACGCCGTCGAAAATGGCCTGGTGATACGCGGCAGGCTTGCCCCGCCGCAACGACACTTGAACGAGAGGCATGGTGGGCTCCGGGGTGAGGATGCGCACAGCATGCTCCGAATTGTTCATTTCAAAAAGCCATCCTAAGATATTTCAGTCATTGCAGTTCTTAATGATTGAACGATGAAGATGCTCGATCTGGAGGCCGTGCAGGCCTTCGTGCTGACGGCCGACCTGAAGAGCTTCACCCGCGCCGCGGAGGCCATGGACTCCACACAATCGGCCGTGAGCTTGAAGATCAAGCGGCTGGAGGATGCGCTCGGCCGTCGCCTGCTGGAGCGCACGCCACGCGTGGTGCGGCTCTCGCAGGATGGGGCTGCCTTCCTGGGCGCGGCGCGCGAGCTCGTCGCAGCGCACGAAGGCGCGCTTGGGGCGTTTGGAGTGGAACGGCGGCGGCTGTCGGTCGGTATCAGCCACCACATCGTTGGCGCGGAGCTGCCGCGCCTGCTGCGCCAGATGGGGTTGGCCGAACCGTCGCTGACGCTGGAGATCCGCATTGCCAGCTCCTGGGAGATCCTCGAGACCTTCGACAACGGCGGCCTGGACGCCGCGATCGTGCTGCGCCACGACAATCGGCGCACCGACGGCGATGTGCTCATGGAAGAGCCGTTCGGCTGGATGGCCGCGCCAGACTTCACGCGGCATGCCGGCGAGCCGATCCGGCTCGCCATGCAGTCGGAATCCTGCCGCGTGCGCCAGATGGCGGTGGCCGCGCTCGATCAGGCAGGCATTGCGTGGCAGGAGGTGTTCATCGGCGGCGGGGTCGCCACCGTGGGGGCCGCCGCTGCGGCGGGCCTGGCCGTCGCGGCGCTGAGCCGCCGGGTGGCGCCGCCCGGCACCGTCGACATGACGGGGCCGCTGGGCTTGCCGCCGCTGCCTGCGCGCAGCGTGGTGCTGCATTCGCGGCTGGCCGACACGGTCGCGACCAAGGCGCTGCGCACGTTTGCCTCCGCGCTGCGCGCCACGGCGGCGCGCTGAGCGTTACTGCTTCTGCACCGCCACGCTGCCGATCGAATAGCCCGCGCCAAACGAGCAGATCATGCCCAGGTCGCCCGTCTTCAAGTCGGCGCGATGACGGTGGAACGCAATGATCGAGCCGGCCGATGCCGTGTTGGCGAATTCATCCAGAATGACCGGCGCCTCGTCGGCCGAGGCATCGTGCCCAAGCAGGCGCTTGCCGATCAGCTGGTTCATCGCCAAGTTGGCCTGATGCAGCCAGAAGCGCCGCACATCCGCGGGCGCATGGCCGAGCGCCTGCAGATGCGCGGCGATGTGCTCGGCCGCCATCGGGCAGACTTCCTTGAAGACCTTGCGGCCCTCCTGGCGGAAGAGCTGGTCGCGGTCGTCGGGGTTGCGGTCTTCGCTGCGTGAGAGGTAGCCGGCGTTGTTGCGGATGTTGTTGGAAAAGCGCGTCGCGCACTGGGTGCCGAGCACACGCCAGGCGTCGGTGGAGCGCGTCTCCTGGGCGCGTTCCACCAGCACGGCCGTGCAGACATCGCCAAAGATGAAATGGCAATCGCGGTCTTTCCAGTCGAGGTGGCCGGAGGTGATCTCGGGGCTCACGACCAGCGCCGCGCGGGCCGTGCCGCTGCGCACCGCGTTGATCGCCTGCTCCAGCCCGAACGTGGCCGACGAACACGCGACGTTCATGTCGAACGCATAGCCGCCCGCGCCAATGCCGTTCTGGATTTCCACGCCCAATGCCGGATACGGCCGCTGGAAGTTCGACGTTGCGCAGATCAGCATGTCGACGTCGGCAGCGTCGCGCCCGGCAGCGGCCAGCGCCTCGCGGGCGGCGGCCACGCCAATTTCTGCCTGCAGCGACAGCACGTCGTCCGGGCGTGGAGCGAGCTTCGGGCGCATGCGCGCCGGGTCCAGCACGCCGGTCTTTTCCACCACGTAGCGCTGGCGGATGCCCGAGGCCTTCTCGATGAATTCGGCGGACGAAGGTTGCAGCGGCGCCAGCTCTCCTGCTGCAATCGCCGCGGCATGCGCGTCGTTGTAGCGCTGCGCGTATGCATTGAACGAGGCGACCAGCTCCTCGTTGGTGATGACCTCCGGCGCAACCCAGAGCCCCGTCCCGCTGATGACAACGTCGTGCATACCCGCTTTTTGTGAAATTTTGGTGGCGGCGACGATAGCACATCGGACCTGCGCGGCGGCCGGTCGCGTCTGGTCGTTTACATCTAACGCCGGGCGCTGCCCTGCCCGTCTCAGTTCAGGCCGTCGGACTATTCATTTTATGCATTACCGGTCATTCAAAGAATAAATTTCAAAAATAGTGCGGGGGCCGCTAATCTGGATCCCCTTCGGTTTTGGCAGACGGCGATGGCGGAGCTCTATCTCGTACGGCATGGACAGGCGTCCTTCGGCGCGGCCGATTATGACCAGCTTTCCGAGCTCGGCCACCAGCAGAGCGTCTGGCTCGGCGAGTACTTCGCGCGGCACGACATCGTATTCGACCGCATCGTCTGCGGGACGCTGCGCCGTCACGAGCAGACCGTCGACGGCATCCTGCGCGGCATGGGCGCGGCCGGCACGGCGTACGAGCAGCATGCCGGCCTGAACGAATACGACTTCCAAGGGCTGTTTGCCGCACTGGGCGAGGACTTTCCCGAGCTGACGAAGCTCGCTTCGGGGTCGATGCGCGACCATTACCGCGCGCTCAAGCAGGTGCTGCATCTGTGGTCGGACGACAAGATCCGCGGGCCGCTGCCCGAGACATGGGCCGCATTCCAGCAGCGCGTGGCCGACGCGCGGGCCGCCATCCAGCGCGGCAGCGGGCAGCGCGTGCTTGCCGTCAGCTCGGGCGGCCCGATTGCCGTGATGGCACAGCAGGTCCTGCAAGCGCCGCCTACGAGCGCCATCGCGCTCAACCTGCAGATCCGCAACAGCAGCGTCTCTCAGTACTTCTTCAATGCGGAATCGTTCCAGCTTGCCACGTTCAACGGCATTCCGCACCTGGACGACCCGCAGCGGCGCGCTTTCCACACTTACGGCTGAACACCTGAACGGCGGCCGACCCGACCACCATTGGAGGAGCACAACATGAGCACCAGCCTGTTCGATCTGACCGGAAAAATCGCGCTCGTCACCGGCGCGAGCCGCGGCATTGGCGAAGAAATCGCCAAGCTGCTCGCCCAGCAAGGCGCCTACGTGATCGTCTCGAGCCGCAAGCTGGCCGACTGCGAGGCCGTGGCCGAGGGCATCCGCGCATCGGGCGGCAAGGCCGAAGCGCTGGCCTGCCACGTCGGGCGCATGGAAGACATCGAGGCGGCCTTCGCGCAGATTCGCAACACGCACGGCCGGCTCGACATCCTGGTCAACAACGCGGCGGCCAACCCCTACTTTGGCCACATTCTCGACACCGACCTCGCGGCCTACGAAAAAACCGTGGAGGTCAACGTGCGCGGCTATTTCTTCATGTCGGTCGAGGCCGGCAAGATGATGCGCGCGCAGGGCGGCGGTGCGATCGTCAACACGGCGTCGGTCAACGCGCTGCGGCCGGGTGACAAGCAAGGCATCTACTCCATCACCAAGGCGGCGGTCGTCAACATGACACGCGCCTTCGCCAAGGAATGCGGGCCGCTGGGCATCCGCGTCAACGCGCTGCTGCCGGGCCTGACCAAGACCAAGTTTGCCGGTGCTCTGTTCGAAGACAAGGCCACGTACGAACGCTGGATCAACGAGATCCCGCTGCGCCGCCATGCCGAGCCCCGCGAGATGGCCGGCACGGTGCTGTATCTCGTCTCCGACGCGGCGAGCTACACCAACGGCGAATGCATCGTCGTCGATGGCGGCATGACGGTCTAAGATGCACGGATTGCACGTGCACCAGGACGCCGCACCATGAATACCGCCATCCAGCGCGCCGACTTCGGCCGCGTGTCCGTCTTCTTTGGCGAGAAGCGCGGGAAGTATCCCGACGGCAACCAGGTCGTCATCCGGGGTGCGGACACACTGGCGGCCTTCGACACGCCGATCGTCTCCAACCACATCGGCCCGGAGTTCGACGCGACGGAACTGGTGGTGATGGGCCACGCGCATGAAGACCACATGGCGGGCCTGCATCGCCTTCCGCACGCCAGCGTGCATGTGAACGAAGCCGACCTGGCTGCAGTGCGCAGCTGGGCGGGCATGGTCGCCCACTACGGCATCGACGAGGCACAGGCCCCGGCGATGCTGGCGAACATCCAGCGGGATTTCTTCTACGCGCCGCGCCCCGATGCACAAGGCTACACAGATGGCGCCACGTGGGGCCTGGGCCGCGCGCAGATCCGCGCGTACCACATGCCGGGGCACACTGCCGGCCATACCGTCCTGGTGGTCGAGCCGGAAGGCGTGGCCTTTATCGGCGACATCGACCTGACCGGCTTCGGCCCTTATTACGGCGATGCCTGCTCCAGCCTGCGCGATTTCCGCCGCAGCCTGGAGCGGCTGCCCGACATTCGGGCCAAGGTGTGGGTGACGTCGCACCACCGCGGCATCTACACCGACCGCGACCATTTCCTGCGCGACCTCGCCGCCTACACCGCCAAGCTCGATGAACGTGAACAGCGCTTGCTGGCGATGCTGCATTCGTCTCCGAAAACATTGGGGCAACTGGTCGAGCAGCGCCTGCTGTATCCGCCGGGCCACGAGGCCCTGTGGGTGGTGAGCGCCGAGACGCGCACGATCTCGCAGCACTTGGCCGAGCTCGGGCGCGATGGCCGCGTGCGGATGGATGACGAGGGGCGCTATCACGCCAATTGAGGGCCCCGATTGCAGGGGCGCGGCACGCGTGCAACGCATCCTTGCAATCCGCGGGTAACTGTATATATTTACAGTAACTGTAAATTTGTACAGCCCATCATGGACGACCTGATCCGCATCGAAAACGAGTATGACCGCCAGACCGTGGCATGGCTGCGTGAGCGCCTGGGCGATCAAGCCTTGTGCGAAGTCGTGATGCGCATGGGCGGGCGCGGGCGGCCGTATGCGTCGGAGGTGTGCCGCACGCTGAGCCTGACGCCGCCGCCGCGCAAACGCGCAACGCGTGCGCGGCCGCTCAACCGGGCCGTGGGCGAGTCGTATCTCGCGACCATCCGCGCCATCCTGGGCGGGTCAAACCGCCACGCGGCAGTCTAGGCGGCCAGCGTCGCCGCTGTTTCCTCGCGCAGCCACGCCAGCCAGGCGCCGGCAGCGCTGTCGGGAGCAATCGGTGCGTCTGCCAGCAGGCAATATGCGGAACCGTCCCGCCGGAACCCCTGGGGCGCCACGAGGCGGCCGTCCTTGAGGTCGTCGCCGGCCATCAGCTTGGACGCGATCGCAACGCCCTGCCCAGCCAGGGCCGCCTGCAGACTCAGGTAGAAGTGTTCATAGCGCGCCTCGGGCAAGCGGCCGCGTGGGCGCGCGAGCCCGCTGACGCGCCACCAGGTCTGCCAGGCGTCGGGGCGCGTAGCGGTATGCAGCAGACGCCGTCGCGCCACGGTGTCGGTTGACGGCGCGTGCACGGGGCCGATCCATTCGTCGCAGATCGGTGCTGCGTGCACATGCGCGGGCCACGCGAAATCGTTGCGGCGCACCGCCACGTCGACGCCGGTGCGCTTGAAATCAATGGGACCGCCGGCGGCAAACAGATGCACCTGCACGTGCGGGTGCCGTGCCTGGAAGCGCGACAGACGGGGGATCAGCCAGCGCATCGCCAGCGTCGGCTCGCAGGAAACCACCAGCGTGGAAGACGCCGCGCGGCGCGCGATCCGGTCGATGCTATCCGTGAGAATCGAGAACGCATCGGCAGCCGCCGCGCGCAACTGCTCGCCGGCCGGCGTAAGGAAGACGGCACGGTTGCGCCGCGCGAACAGCGCCACGCCCAGCGAGTCTTCCAGAAGCCGTATCTGGCGGCTGACAGCTCCATGCGTGACATGCAGTTCCTGCGCGGCACGTACAAAGCTGCCATGCCGCGCGGCGGCTTCGAACACACGCAAGGTATTGAGCGGCGGAAGTGCCATCTGTGAGTTTTCATCACTGAAATACGGCATCATAAATCGATTTTCAGCGATCACCGGCGCGGCCAGAATCTGCGCATCCCGACTCTGCGCAGGCTGCCCAACATGGCCGAACTCGTTGCCGTTGCCGTCATCACACTTCTGGCCGTCATCAGCCCGGGCGCCGACTTCGCCATGGTCACGCGCAACAGCCTGCTGTACGGCCGCCGTGCCGGCGTGCTGTGCGCGCTTGGCATTGCGCTCGGCGTGCAGGTGCACGTGTTCTATACGATGTTCGGTGTGGGGCTGCTGATTGCCCATGCGCCGGCACTGCTCCATGGCATCAAGCTGGTGGGCGCCGCCTATCTGGTGTGGATCGGCTGGAAGACGCTGTCTGCCACGGCACCCTTGCCCGGCGAAAATTCAGCCGGGCCTGCGGCGCCTCGTGCGCTATCCACTGTGGCGGCCCTGCGCCTGGGCTTTTTCACCAACGCGCTGAACCCCAAAACGACGCTCTTCGTCGTCAGCACATACACGCAGTTGGTTCACCCAGGCACGCCGCTGGCCGCGCAGTTCGGCTATGGGCTGTTCATGTCGACGGCGCATGCGGCGTGGTTTGCGCTGGTCGCTACGGTGTTTGCCTCTGGCGCGTTGCGGCGCTCCCTCGTGGCACGGCAGCGGACCGTGGATCGCATCATCGGCATGATCCTCATCGGGCTCGGGTTGGCGCTTGGCCTCGCGCGGCTCGCCTGACGCCGCACCCAGCGTGGGCGCATTGCGACGCCCACTCCACCCGCTGCGCACGCCGCGATTGAGCCTGGCAGCCCGTTGCTCTACCTTGGAAAGACCAGCGATCGCTCGCCGCGCTCCGGCGCGCGGTCGCTTTCTGGTTGGCTTCCGCGGGGCGATTCATGCTGCATACGCTTTCCAGGCTGTGGTGGGTGCTCGCGCTGCGCGGCATGTGTGCGCTGCTGATCGGCGTTGGCGCGTTTGTCGTGCCGGCGGCCACGCTCGCGGCGCTGGTGCTGGCGTTTGGTGCGTATGCGCTGGTCGAAGGGTGTCTGCTGCTGGCCACGTCGTTTGGCAGCCACACACCATCGCATGACCGCTGGCCGCTGGTGCTGCAGGGGCTCCTTGGCGTGGCGGTCGGTGTGCTGACGCTGATCCACCCTGCCGTGACGGCGCTGGGCCTGTTGCTGTACATCGCCGCATGGCTGCTTGCGCAGGGTGTACTGCAGATCGTCGTGGCAGTGCGCCTGCGTGAAGAACTCGCCGGCGAGTGGTGGCTGATCCTGGGCGGCATCGCCAGCGTGCTGCTGGCCGGCTGGCTGCTGTGGGGGCCCGAGGCCGGCGTGCTGGCCGTGTTGTGGTGGATCGGCGCATGGGCCATCGTGTGGGGCATCGCGCTGATCCTGGCCGCGCTGCGGGTGCGCAACTGGGGACGCAGCGGATCCGCACGGGCGTTTGCATGACGCCGCGCCCGTCATGTCTGCGCCCTTCCGAGACCGCCTTGACGCCGGCCGGCAATTGGCCGATGCACTGGCCTCGCTCAAGCTGGGCGAGCCGCGCGTCGTGCTGGCGCTGCCCCGTGGCGGCGTGCCCGTCGGCCACGCGATCGCGCGGGCCGTGCAAGCGGTGCTCGGCGTGCTGCTCGTGCGCAAACTCGGGGCGCCGTTGCAGCCGGAACTGGCGCTCGGGGCGCTGGCAGACTGCGGCGCCGGGATGCCGCCCCACGTGGAATGGAATACCGCCCTGCTCCGCACCCTCGCGCCGACGCAAGCGTACCTGGACGCCGTGACGACGCAGGAGCTGGCCGAGATGGAGCGCCGGCGCGCACGCTACGGCGTCACGCCGACGCCCTTGGCGGGCGCGACGGTCATCGTCACGGACGATGGCGTTGCCACCGGCGCGACGGTGCGCGCGGCGCTTGGCGCCGTACGGGTCGCACGCCCCGCACGGCTGGCGCTGGCCGTGCCGGTCGCGCCCGACACCACATGGCAAGCGCTGCGCGCCGAAGTCGATGACGGCGTTTGCCTGATCGCGGCGCCCGACCCGAGCTTTCAGGCCGTCGGCCAGTACTACCGCAATTTCGACCAGACCGAAGACAGTGAAGTGATCGCGCTGCTGGCCGATGCGCGGCAGCGCAACCACTGAGGTTCAGTGCGGATTCAGGCGGCCTGCAGGCGCTTGCGCTCGATGTCCGGCAGGAACACCGTCAGCAGGCCGATCAGCGGCAGGAACGAGCACAGGTGATAGACGTAGTAGATGTCAGTCGCATCGGCCAGCTTGCCGAGCACGGCCGCGCCAATGCCGCCCAGCCCGAACGCAAACCCGAAGAACAGGCCGGACACCATCCCCACCTTGCCCGGGATCAGCTCCTGCGCATACACGAGGATGGCCGAGAACGCCGAGGCCAGCACCAGCCCGATGATCACCGTCAGCACGGCCGTCCAGAACAGGTTTGCGTACGGCAGCAGCAGCGTGAACGGCGCCACACCCAGGATCGACACCCAGATCACCAGCTTGCGGCCGACGCGGTCGCCGATGGGGCCGCCCACGATCGTGCCCACCGCCACCGAGAACAGGAAGAGGAACAGGAACAGCTGCGACGTCTGCGCCGACAGCTGGAACTTGGTGATCAGGTAGAACGTGTAATAGCTGTTCAGGCTGGCGAGGTAGAAGTACTTGGAGAACAGCAGCACCACCAGCAGCGTCATCGCAAACGCCACCTGCCCGCCCGACAGCTTCACGGCCGCATGCGCGCGCGCACCCGCCTTGCGGCCATGGCCAGCCGCACGCTCGCGCTTGTACCAGCCGCCCACGTGGTACAGCACAAAGATGGCGACGAGCGCCGCAATCGAGAACCACGCCAGGCTGTGCTGCCCATACGGCATGATGATGAGCGCGGCCAGCAGCGGCCCCATCGCGCTGCCCACGTTGCCGCCCACCTGGAACAGCGACTGCGCCAGCCCGTGCCGCCCGCCCGACGCCATGCGCGCCACGCGCGACGACTCCGGGTGGAAGATCGACGAACCCGTGCCCACCAGCGCCGCCGCCAGCAGCAGCATCCCGAAGTTGGGCGCCATCGACATCAGCAGCAGCCCCACCAGCGTGAAGCCCATGCCCACCGCCAGCGAATACGGCTTCGGGTGCTTGTCGGTATACAGCCCGACCATCGGCTGCAGCAGCGATGCCGTGATCTGGTACACGAGCGTGATCAGACCGATATGGGCGAAGTCGAGCTGGAAGTTGCTCTTGAGCAGCGGATAGATCGCCAGGATCAACGACTGCATCATGTCGTTGAGGAAGTGCGCGAAGCTGATGGCGCCGATCACGCCAAAGCCGGTCTTGTCAGCCTGCGCGGAGGCGGCTGTGCCGTTTGCGGTGGTTTGCATGATGGATGTGCGGTGAAGAGTGGAAGCGAGACGGCAACGAGGCGTTGCGACCTCGAATCTTGCGCCTAAACGGTGCAGGCGCGTTACCGCACATTCGACAATGATTAGCGCGAACCGGACAATTTATTGTCGGAGCAGAAGCGTCAGGCCTGCGCACGCCGTCTGCTCCGCCAGCACACCGATCGCCTGTAAACCCGCGCCACGCTTGCCTCGGCAGACAGCCAGCCTGTTAGCCGTTTTCGCACACGGGGCTACTCCGTTCGGAGCATGGCCCGTCAGGAGACGCTTTCTATACTCGCCAGCATGGAGCGCTGCACGACGCGTCATGCGCCAGTGCCGACGCCAAGACGGAACCGCTGCGCACGCACATGCCCGCACGGGACTCCGCAAACCGAGCCCGTGACCGGCACGCCACGATGCCGTACATCGGCCACCATGGGAGGGGAGCCATGATGATCCTGCTAACGGGAACGCTTTGCCACGCGATGGGAGACCTCTTCTATCAGGCCTTGCTCGACGACCGCGTCGTCTGCTGCTTCGTGACCTCTGAAGCGGTGGATGTCACGGGCAGCGGCATGCGCCCTGCCCCCGCGGCATCCTTCCCGTGTACCGACCCTCGGCTCGCTGACGTCTCTCGGTCAGCGGGTTATTGCGCGCCCCTCGTCCCGTAGGGCGCGCCCTTTTCTGCCGATGCCGTCAGCGCGGGGGCGCTGGCGCATCACCCTCTATCGTGCGGATCAGCCGATCAGCCCGGCCTCGGTCAGCTCGCGCTTCAGGTAGGCGTACAAGACAGGCGCGGCAATCACGCCGCCCACGCCAAACACCGCCTCCATCAGGATCAGCGCCAGGATCAGCTCCCAGGCCCGCGCATCGATGCGGCTGCCGATGATGCGTGCGTTCACGAAGTACTCGAGCTTGTGCACCACCACCAGGAAGATCAGCGATGCCACCGCCAGCTCGAGAGACGCCGTCACACTCATCACCACCACGGCGGTGTTCGAGATCAGGTTGCCCGCCACCGGGATCAGCCCTGCGACAAAGGTCAGCAGGACCAGCGACTTGGAATACGGCACGTGCTGCCCGAACAGCGGCACCGCGCCGAGCAGATAGACCGCCGCGAGCGCAGTGTTCAGCGCGGAAATTTTCACCTGCGCAAAGACTACGGCGTCAAAGGCCTCCGCCAGCCGGGCAAGCCGGGTCATCAGCGCGGCCGCAAGCGGCTTGTGGCGCGCCGGGTCGGGCGTGTCCGACCACGCCACCATGGCGCCCAGGATGAGGCCCACGAGCGTCAGCGCGCTCGCCCGCAGTCCGTCGATGCCGAGGGTCGATACCTGGTGGCCGTGCTCCTTGAGCATCTCGACCAGGCGTGTGCGCAGCTCCGTCACCGACAGCGGCACATAGTCCGCCACCGCCGCGGGCAGCGATTCCCGCAGGTTGTCGAGCACGTCGGCCACACGCGTGAGCATGCCCTCCAGCCCATGCCCGTGTTCCACCAGGCGACCGATTCCAAGGCCCAGCCCGGCGAGGATGAGCGCTGCCATCAGGACCACGCCGATCACCGCGATGGCCTTCGCCCGCTTTGACACCGCATGCCGCGCGCGCAGCCGGGCTTCAAGCTTGCGCGCAAGCGAATACACCAGGAAGCCCGCAATGGCCGCCGGCAGCAGGTGCAGCCATAGCACCGCCGCAATCATGGCCGTCACCAGCGCGTAGCTGACGGCATCAATGGTGCGGGTATGGGCGTGGGGCGGAAGCATCGTCATGAAAACAGGCCGGCAGCAATGTTGATGGAGAGCGCGAGGATGCTCGTATTGAAAAAGAACGACAGCAGTGATTGCCCAAGCACCGCTCGGCGCATGGCCCGCGAGCGGATACCGATGTCGGCCGTCTGGCTGGCAACGGCGATCGTGAAGGAGAAGTACAAAAAGTCCCAGTAATTCGGCTCAAGTTCGCGGTCGGGAAACAGCAGCGGCGGCTGATGCGGCGTCCGGTAATACAGATGCGCGTAGTGCACGGTGAACATCATCGGCACCATCAGCCATGCGCCGACCACCGTCACGCCGGTCAGCGCGTAATGCGACGCCTGCGCCTGCCCCGCTGACTTTGCCGTCGCCAGCTCAAACGCAATGGCCACCATGCTGGCGACCACGCCAAGACATACCACGGCCAAGACCGCGGCCGCGCGCTCGTCTTCGCGCCGGGCCACCGCCCGGATGCGGCGCGGATCGGCGCGCAGCATCATCACCGAAATCAGGATCAGATACGACCACACGGCGACATCCCAACCGAGCAGCATGCGTGCCAGCCAGCCTTGCGCGGGCAGCATCGCACCGGCTACGGCGCCCAGCGCGAGCGCCGTGAGCAGACGCGGCCGGGTCGCGGCAAACCGGGAGATTTCAGAAGACGGGTCTTGCGGGTTCACGTGACCTCTCGCGCGCGTTCATGCGGTGTTTGCAGCCGGCACGGCGCCGGCCGATGAGGCGACATGGTAGCCGCTTCAGCCGCACATCAGGAGGGCGCGAGCATCGACGCAAACGAGCGGTTGCAGCGTTCCTGGAGGCGCTCGTGCGTATTGAGCTGGTCTGCCGTGACGGTCGCGTCCGGGTAGACCCGACACATGCCGATCAGGGCGGTCTGCAGCGAGCTCTGTGAGCCGGCCTGGAACTGGAAGCGTTCGAGCACGGTGTCATCGGCGTCACGCACGGTGATCTGGAACGGGCCTGGCGTGACGGTGGCGCAGCCCGCCAGCAAGGCGGCGGCCACAGCCAGGGCGATGTGTGGCAACAAGCGAATAGCAGGGCGTGAACGGATCATCATGGGGTCCTGATTACGATGGTAGTCAGACGCGGCCCGGGCGGCCGGGTTCGCAATCACCATGCAAGCGGGCCGCCAAACAAAAACGCCCGCTGGAAGCGGGCGTTTTTGCTGTAGGAGCCGGGCTCAGGCCACGGCGCCGTCGGTGTACGGGTTGAACTTGTCACCGACCTTGGCACCTTCGGTGTACGTGTCGAACTTGCCGGCACGGGCGAGCGCGCCTTCCGTGTACGGATCGAACTTGCTCCCGGCCTTGGCGCCTTCGGTGTAGGTGTCGAACTTGCCGGTGCGGGCCAGGGCGCCCTGGGTGTACGGGTCGAACTTGTCGCCGACCTTGGCGCCTTCGGTGTACGGGTCGAACTTGCTGCCAGCCTTGGCGCCGTCTGAGTACACGTCAAAACGCTGGCTCACCTGCGAGGCGCCTTGCGTGTACACGTCAAACTTGTCTGCCGCCAGGGCGGGCACGCTGGCCAGGGCCATCAGGGCGGCGGTCAGGGCGACGATCGGGGTGCGTTGGGCGTTCATGATGTCTTCTCCAAGAGGGGGCGCAGCGCGTCGGGCAGTGTCTGGTATCCGGACTTTTTCGCTGCGGCGCCGCATTCGATGAAGCCATCGTAGGCGAGCCTGTTGCGACAATAAATGTCGCGACAGGCAATTTATTGTTGCGATATGTGAAATTGCGGGAAAACCCGCATCAACACTGGTTTAGCGGCCTGCGGCAAGGGATCATCCGCGAATTTGCGCAAACAGAAGATGTGACTTTTTCGTTGAAAGTCAGCGTTGTGCGATGCGCGAACGCGAGGAGCGGGCTGTTTTTTTCGCGTTGCGCAATGGCACCGCGGCGTACGGACCGCAACGTCCGGAGACACTCGCACACAGGCTGGGGGCGCACACCTGTGTCACACTGCGCGACATTCTGCGCCGTGCACGCTCGCCGGCCGCTTCATGCTCGCCTTTGGACCGACCGACGATGAAACGCCTCCTCCTGGCCATGACTGTTCTGGGCGCCGCACTGCTCTCGGGCTGCGGTGTCGTTGCCGCGCCGTGCCGCGTGGCTTCGGCGGGGCTCAAGATGGTGCCGCTGGTCGGTCACGTGGCCGCCGCGCCGACGGATGCGTGCGCGGACATCATTGACTAGGCGGCGGATCTTCCAGCGTGCGCTGCATCAGCAGGCAGTCGAGCCAGCGCCCGAACTTGTAACCCACCGCCTGCAGCACGCCCACCTCGCGAAAGCCGCAGCGCGCGTGCAGCCTGGCCGAGCCCGCATTCTCAAGGCCGCCGCCCACGACGGCCACCATCTGCTTGAAACCGCGCGCCTGGCATTCTGCGATGAGCGCCTGTAGCAGCAACGTCCCCACGCCCCGCCCCTGCGCGTCGGTGTGCAGGTAGATCGAATCCTCCACCGTGTGGCGATACGCGGGCCGCGCGCGATGAGGGCCGGCGTAGGCATAGCCAAGCACCTCCCCGCCGGCCGCCTCGGCGACGATGTACGGCATGCCGGCATCGTGCAGCGTCTGATAGCGGCGCGTCATCTCGGCCGCGTCGGGCGGATCGATCTCGAAGCTCGCCGTGCCGGTGCGAACGTGATGCGCGTAGATGGCGACGATGGCGGGCAGATCGGCCGTGGTGGCGGCGCGGATCCGGATGGCGCCGTTGTGCGCGGCGGGGGAAACGTCGGAGGGCTGTGCAGAAGACATGACAATCGGCAGGTGCGCGAAAACCTGCATTGTCGCGCCAAATTCGTCCCAACCCCACGAGACCCGGCACGACACGGCGACATGGCTATCGGGCAGCGCCGGAATGCGGTAACTTGGCGGACGCACTTGCCTTTGCCGCGCGCCCTCCCCGTCATGCACGACCTGTTCCCCCTGATCGCCGAATACGGCGCGTTTGCCGTGTTCCTCAATGTGCTGCTGACGCAGGCCGGCGCGCCGCTGCCCGCCGTGCCGACATTGCTGGTGGCCGGGGCGCTCACGTTTCAAGGGCCGCTGTACCTGATCGAACTGGCGCCGGCGGCCGTCTCGGGCGCGCTGCTCGGCGACGGGCTGTGGTACTTCGCCGGCAGGCGTTACGGACGGCATGTGATGGCGCTGCTGTGCCGCGTGTCGCTGTCGCCCGATTCGTGCGTGCGGCGCACGCGCACGCAGTTCGAGCGCTGGGGTGCGCCGTTGCTGCTGGTGTCGAAGTTCATTCCGGGGCTGTCGACGGTGTCGTCCGCGCTGCTGGGCACGATGCGCACGCCGTTCAGCACGTTCGCGCTGTACAACCTGGCCGGCTCGGCGGTGTGGGCGGTGATCTGGCTGATGCTCGGGCGCATCGCGCATGACAGTATCGATCAGGCGCTGCGGCAGCTCGACATCCTGGGCACGCGTGCGATCGTGCTGATCGTCGTGCTGGCAGCGATCTACGTGGCGGTGCGCTGGCTGCAGCGCTGGCGTTTTCGCAAGATGCTGGAGATGGTGCGCATCTCTCCGGATGAGTTGCATGCGCTGATCGAATCGGGCGCCGCGCCGGTCATCATCGACGTGCGGGCCGACAGCTCGCGCCAGCTGCAGCCGCAGCGCATTCCCGGTGCGATGCTGTACGACATGTCGAGCAACGACCATCCCATCGAGATCGACGGCCCCGATCGCGAGATCATCGTCTAGTGCGCGTGCCCCAATGAGGCGTCTGCCGTCATGCTGGCGCGCACGCTGATGAGCCGCGGCTTCAAGCGCGTGCGGCCGCTGCACGGCGGCATCGATGCGTGGGTCGAGCGCGGATACGGCGTGGAGCACGTGGTCTCGGTGTCGCCCGCCACGCTGCAGACGGCCGAAGCTCGCGCATGAGCTTGCGGACCAGGCCACCCTTGGTCAACCCATCAAAACGCGACCGGCAAAAACAAAAAGCGCACCTTGTCAGTGCGCTTTCCCGTAAGTACGGCAAACATGCGATGCGCCAGCCCCCCGGCTCGGACACACCGCATCGGTCCGTTATGCATCCGCCGTGGGCGGATGTGGCGAAGTGATCCCCGTTTGATCCCGTCTTCGCCGGTCGGACTTGACCCCCTTGTTATTCTTTCCAACGCTCCCGGCCGCTGTTCATCCATGGATGCACGACCGGCTCGCGTTGTGATTTCCCGCCCTTCTTTCTGCTTTGTCGCCTTGCGGCCGGCCGTTGGTACGGCACTTCATAGCGGTAACGGCAGGAGCGCGTAAAACTTTAGGCAAAGGTATCGATCGCGCCATCGTGGGCGGACGCGCGCCGCGGCACCGTCGCCACCGTGTCCGAACGCTCGGGCGTGGCGCCGCTGCCGAACCGGCTGCCGTTGCCCCCGTTACCCGAACCATTGCCTTGCGCCGACGACCCCTGCGAGGCGCCCTGCTGCTGGCTGAAGTCTCCCGTGCTGACGGACGTCTGCGCGAGTTGCATCCCACCCTGGTGCATGGCATCGCGCAGGCGCGGCATGGCGTCTTGCACAAGTTCGGCGACGGCCTGGTGCTGGCACACGAAGCTGGCGTTCACCGCCCCGTTGTCGACTTCCAGCTTGACATGCAGACCGCCCAGCTCGGCCGGGTTCAGTTGCAGTTCCGCCGAGGACTGGCGGTGCACCTGCATGAACGCGAGCTGACTTGCCATCGTGTGCGGCCAGGCTGCATCGCCAAAGGTGGGCAGTGCGTGCGCTTGCGCCGGCGTGATCGACGCAGCCGCGGCGGCACCGGTGGCGCCCACACCGCCGACGGCAAAGGTCGGAGCGGCAGCGCTGGCGTCGCCATGGGCGCGCGTCAGGATGCCCTCGAACTGCGCGCCTGCACCGGATGTATCGGCTTGCGTGCCTGCGCTGTCGGCGCCGGTACCGTTACCGCCGGTGCGATTGGTGACATCGGCCACGCTGGCGGCGGTTGACCCGGCGGCGCCATGCGCGCTTGCGTCGCTGCGGCGCGGCAGGCCATGTTCGGCGCCTGCGTTCTGGGCCTGTGACGTGCTGCCCAGTTGGCGCACGCCGGGCGGCGTGTTGTCGCCGACGGCGCGTGTGCGGGCCAGTGTCTGTGCGAGCGCATGGCCGTCGGGCAATGCAGCAGTGGGCGCGGTGGGCGCATTGGACACGGCCGTCGCGTTCGCGTTGGCATCGTTGGGCGCCTGTGCCGCCGCCTGGGACGCCGCTGCGTCAGTATTCGCGCCTTGCGTGTTGGTGGCAGCCGCGTTCAGCGCGGCGAGCGTGGCGGCATCGTTCGTGGCCGGTTTGCCTGCCGGCTGCGTCATCGCGTCGGCATGGGCGTCGCTGGCCGAGGGCGCCGCGGTGGGCAACGCCGGCACCTGCGCGGCAGCTGCCTGCTGCGCGGCCTGGCGGGCGGCTTCGATCTGGGCGGCCAGTTGCGCGGCCGGGTCGACAACGGTCTGCTGCGCAGCGGTGTCGAGATCCTCGGCAGCCGCGGGCTTGGCGTTGGGCACATTAGCGGTGCTGCTGGCGGGCGTGGTTTCAACCTGCGCGCCCGGGGTGCGTTCCACCGGTCCGGCATCCTGGTCGTCACGCGCAGCGTTGGCGCGGGCAGCATCCTTGCGCGCGATATCGGCGCGTCGGCCGGCGTCATCGGCGGCGGACTGCGCCGTCGCGCGGCGGCGCTCGGCTTCCTGCGTCACGCGATCCGACAGCAGGTTGCCGAACGTATCGGCGCCGGACGACGCGGCCGATGCCCTGGCGGCAGGCGCGTTGCCGGCCGAAAGCATGGCGCCCAGGTCTTTGACAGCGGCGTTGGGGGTGGCACTCAAGCCCACGGGAACTCCGTCTTCACGTTCGGTGATTCAGTTTCAGTTGCCGCCCTGCGCAGCGCGCATGCGGATCAGTTTGGCGGCGTGCTCGTCGTTTTCGCGCTGCGCGCGACGCTCCTGGTGCAGGCGCTGCTCTTCGAGATGGCGCTGCCGCAGTACATCGAACGACTGCTCACGGCGCTGCTTCTCGAGCCAGTTCGCGCGGCTCGCTTCAAGCTGGCGCTCCAGCGCGCTGATAGTGCCCTTCTGCTGATGCACCGCGCTGCCGAGCCGATCGATGAACGCGGCGTAGTTGCGCAGGCGCGTGGCATCGATGCCGCCCTCGGCCGTTGCCAGCATCTGCTGGTGGTAGTTCAGGCGATAGTCGGCCAGCAGGGCCAGCTTTTGCGTGGCGGCCTCGCGCGTGTTCATCAGGCGCCCGACTTCCTGGGTGGCTTTCTCGGTGTCCTTTTGGGCCAGTTCCAGCACGGTTTCGAGGCGGAACGGCGCAGTTCCAGTGGTCATCCTTCAACCTCCTGCTTTCCATGACATGAATCCATCGGCCGGTGGCCCGCGGCCTTGAGCCCGGGCTTGCACAACGCTGGCAGCTTCACAGTGTCAAGCGCCGGGCTCATGCGAGCACCCCCAGCATCTTCTGCAGCGTGTGCTCGCGGCTTTCGTTCTCGAACATGCCCTGCTGCAGGAAGGCTTCCATGTCGGGGTAGCGGGCGATGGCCTGGTCGGTGACCGGGTCGCTGCCGCGCGCATACGCACCGACGGCAATCAGGTCGCGGTTGCGCTGGTAGCGTGCATAGAGCTGCTTGAAGCGGCGGGCCGCGTCGAGCTCCTCGCGCGGCACGATGGCCGACATCACGCGGCTGATCGACTGTTCGATGTCGATGGCCGGGTAGTGGCCCTGCTCCGCCAGCTTGCGCGAGAGCACGAAGTGGCCGTCCAGAATGGCGCGCGCCGCATCGGCAATCGGATCCTGCTGGTCATCGCCTTCGGCCAGCACGGTGTAGAACGCGGTGATGGAGCCGCCGCGGCCGTTGGCATCGACCATGCCGTTGCCGGCACGCTCAACCAGCGCCGGCAGCTTGGCAAAGGCCGAGGGCGGATAGCCCTTGGTGGCCGGCGGCTCGCCGATGGCCAGGGCGATTTCGCGCTGGGCCATCGCATAACGCGTGAGCGAATCGACGATCAGCAGCACGTTGCAGCCGCGGTCGCGGAAGTATTCGGCAATCGTGTGGGCGTAAGCGGCGCCCTGCAGGCGCATCAGCGGCGAGGTGTCGGCCGGCGCAGCCACCACGGCTGAACGTGCCAGGCCTTCGTCGCCAAGAATCTCGTCGATGAATTCCTTCACTTCGCGGCCGCGCTCGCCGATCAGGCCCACTACCACCACGTCGGCCTGCGTGTAGCGGGCCATCATGCCCAGCAGCACGCTCTTGCCCACGCCGGAGCCGGCAAACAGGCCCAGGCGCTGGCCCTGGCCAACGGTCAGCAGACCATTGATGGCGCGCACGCCCACGTCGAGCACATGCTCGATCGGCTTGCGCTTGAGCGGGTTCAGCGGCGCGGGGTTCAGCGTACCCCAGGCGAGTTCTTCATGCGTGCCGAGCGGCCCCTTGCCATCGAGCGGCTCGCCGTTGGCATCGACCACGCGGCCGAGCAGGCGTGGGCCGACGGGCAGGAACTTGC
This sequence comes from Ralstonia mannitolilytica, assembly GCF_000954135.1. Classification (NCBI taxonomy): domain Bacteria; kingdom Pseudomonadati; phylum Pseudomonadota; class Betaproteobacteria; order Burkholderiales; family Burkholderiaceae; genus Ralstonia; species Ralstonia mannitolilytica. Next base: position 286,105 of record NZ_CP010800.1, read on the forward strand.
TATGCGAAATCGTCGGGTCGGCGGCGTCTGCGGGCAGGCGCTGCGGCTCCAGCGGGAAAACGCGCGCGCCGGGCACCACGCCCACCAGATCGGTTTGCGGCATCAGAAAGGCGCGCTCTTCGGCAAACCCGACCACTTCGGCCAGCACGTGGCGGCCATGCGGCAACTCCACGCGGCAGGCACTGCCGACCGGCAGCTTCAGGCCGACGGCCTCCATGACGAGCCCCGCCACGCGCGTGAGCTTGCCGCACGTCACCACCGGGCGCGCCAGGCGGGCACGCTGCGCGGTCTGGCGCAGATGCGTCTGCCACAGCCGCACATGGGCGTTGTTGGCGGCAGGCTGGTCCGATGGCTGCACGGTCTCAGGCGACATGGAGCGCGCCTCCGGCCACGCGTTCGGCTTCGATACGCTCGCTGGCAAGCCAGGCGGTGTCGCGGGCGAGCGCGCGGGTCAGTTCCGCCCACCGCGTCTGCAGCGTGGCATCGGTTTCGCCAAAGCGGGTCTGCACACGGCAGCCGCCGCGCTCGATCGCGGCATCCACGATGAGGGTCCAGCCCGCGGCGTCCAGTTCGGCGCCCAGCGTCTGACGGATCAGCTCTGCATCGTCCGCATGCACGCGCAGCATGGCCGGTGCCGGTGCGGTGGACGCATCGCCCAGGACCTCGCGCACCAGCGGCAGGATGCGCTCGGGCTGCGCATGCAGCGCGCCGCGCACGAACTGCTGCGCAAGCTGCAGCGCCAGGTCGACGAGTTCCTGGGCCACGCTGCCGTTCAGCTCGTCCACGGCTTCACGCACCGATTGCATGAGCGCGGCGATCTGCCTGGCGTCTTCTTCGCCCTGGCGGCGGCCCTGCTCAAAGCCATCCTGAAAGCCTTGTGCAAAGCCGTCGCGCCGGCCCTCGTCGCGGGCGTTGGCGAGTTCGGCATCGAGCGCGGCCTGCCATTCCTCTTCGGAAATGGGCGGCTCTTCCGGCTCGGGCGGGGGCGGGGGCGGTGCCGCCTCAAGCGCTGCCCGCTCCGCCTCACGCACGAAGTCGGTCGGCTCCCAAGGCTGGTACTCGACCAGCGTGTCGCGCGGAATGATCGGCGGGCGCGGCATCTCAGCGCTCCGTCAGCACATGGCGGCCGGCGTGCTCAGACATAAGCGTCCTCTGCCTTGCGGCCGATGGTGATCTCGCCTTCGTCGGCCAGGCGGCGCGCAATGACGAGGATTTCCTTCTGCTGCGCCTCCACCTCCGACACCTTGACGGGGCCCAGCACTTCCAGCTCTTCCTTGAGCATCATGCCGGCGCGCTGCGACATGTTGGCGAACACCTTGTCGCGGAACTCCTGCTTGGCACCCTTGAGCGCGACCACCAGCATCTCCTGGCCGACTTCGCGCAGCAGCGTCTGCAGGCTGCGGTTGTCCAGGTCGATGAGGTTGTCGAAGACGAACATCTTCTCGACGATGGCGTCGGCCAGCTCGGGGTCGCGCGAACGCACGCCCTCGATCACGGAAGACTCCACCGCGCTCGGCACCAGGTTGAGGATTTCCGCCGCCGTGAGCACGCCGCCCATCGCACTCTTCTTGCGATGGTCGTTGCCCTGCAGCAGCTTGGTCAGCACGTCGTTCAGCTCGCGCAGGGCGCTGGGCTGGATGCCGTCGAGCGTGGCGATGCGCAGGATCGTGTCGTTGCGCAGGCGCTCGGTGAAATAGGTCAGGATCTCCGATGCCTGGTCGCGGTCCAGGTGCACGAGGATGGTCGCAATGATCTGCGGGTGCTCGTTTCGGATCAGCTCCGCCACCGACGATGCATCCATCCACTTCAGGCCTTCGATGCCGCTGGTATCGCCGCCCGAGAGGATGCGGTCGATGATGTTGGCGGCGCGATCGTCGCCCAGGGCCTTGCGGAAGACGGTGCGGATGTACTCGTTGGAATCGACGTCCAGCGGCAGGTCTTCGGCTTCGACGAAGAACGCGTCAAAGGCGTCGAGGACACGGTCGCGCGACACGTTCTTCAGCGCTGCCATGGTCGCGCCGAGCTTCTGCACCTCGCGCGGGCCCAGGTGCTTGAGCACCTCGGCGGCTTCGTTTTCACCCAGCGACATCAGCAGGATGGCGCTGCGTTGGAGTCCTTCGGCGCTCATTCGTTACTCACCCATTGCTTGATGACGGCCGCGACCGCGCGCGGGTTGCTCTGCGCGACGCGGCGCATGGTCTCGAGCTTCTTCTCGAAGTCGGCATTCTTGAGCTGCGGCAGGCTCTCGGGCACATCCTCGCCGTCTTCGGCATTGGCTGCCGGGCCTTCGAGCTCGGGCCCGGCGGGTGCCGCGGCGCCCGTGATGATCGGCGCGTTGGGGTCTTCGCCTTCGCGACCAACGAATGTAGGCGTGACGGGCTCCTCCTTCTTGCCGATCGAGCGGATCAGCGGCCGGATCACCGCGAACACCAGGATCAGGAAGCCGATGGCAAGCGCCCCGTACTTCGCGGCCTGGATGCCGTACTGGATCATCTCCGGCTGCTTCCAGAGCGGCAGGTCGTCCTTGGCCGCCGGCAGCGTGCCCGAGAACTGGCTGTTGACCACGTTGACGGAATCACCGCGCTTGGCGTCAAAACCCACGGCATCCTTGACCAGCGCGTTGAGCTTGGTCATCTCGGCTTCGGTCAGCGGCTTCCAGGTCTTGCCGTCGACGCGATAGTTGACCACCACGGCCACCGACAGGCGGCGCACGGTACCCACCGCGGCGCGCGTGCGACGCACGGTCTTGTCGACTTCGTAGTTGGTCGTCGTGTCACGCGTACTGGATGTCACGCCGTTGGAGGTGGCCGCATTCGCGTTGGCGACGGCCGGCTGCTGCGGCTGGCCGTTCGGACCGGTGGCTCCGGGCTGCGAAGCCGATGCCGGTGCGGGCGCGGTCGGCAGCATGCGCGGCGCGGTCGGCGGCTGGTTCGACAGCGCGCCGGGCACGCCGCCCTGGGCGTCGGCCTTGTTCTGCGTCGATTCTGCGGTATGCGTGCTGCGCACGGCGGCCGTCGCCGGATCCTGGTTCGGCCGGTACGTTTCCGCCATCTGCTCGGTGCTGTCGAGGTCGACGTCGGCCGTCACCTGCGCGCGCACGTTGTCTTCACCCACCACCGGGCCGAGGATGGCTTCGATGCGCTTGATGTAGCCCTGCTCGATCTCGCGCACGTAGTTCAGCTGCGTCGGGTCGAGCCCCGAGGCGTTGTCCTGGAAGGCGGTGGAAAGCAGGCGGCCCGACTGGTCGACCACGGTCACGTTGGCCAGCGGCAGGTTCGGCACGCTGCTCGAAACGAGGTGGCCGATCGCCTGCACCTGCGAGCGGTCGAGCATGCGGCCCGGATACAGCTTGAGCAGCACCGACGCGCTCGGCTTGGCCTGCTCGCGCACAAAAACGGACGGCTTGGACAGCGCCAGGTGCACGCGGGCGGACTGCACCTCCTGCATGGCCTGGATGGTGCGGGCCAGTTCGCCCTCGAGGGCGCGCTGGTAATTGACCTGCTCGGCAAACTGGCTGGTGCCGAACTTCTGGTTTTCCATCAGCTCGAAGCCAGCCAGGCCGCCCTTGGGCAGCCCCTGCGACGCCAGCTTCAGGCGCGTCTCGTGCACGTTGGCTTCGGGCACCATGATGGCGGTGCCGCCATCGGCAAAGCGGTACGGCACGTTCATCTGCTGCAGCGCGGCGATGATGGCCCCGCCATCGCTGTCGCTCACGTTGCTGAACAGGACACGGTAGTCGGGCGCGCGGCTCCACAGCATTGCGGCAGCGATCACGGCCACCAGCGCGGCGGCGCCGATCATCATGAGCAGACGCGGCGACAGACGGCCGAGCGGACCGAGAGCGCCAAGCGCGCCCGCGTTCTGGCGCGCTATCGCGCCATGGCCCCCCGCCGGCATATCGACCGTACCGAGCGTGTCGGCGACAGCAACCGAATCGGCTGTCGTTGGCATCCAAAATCTCCTGACTGACTGCGTTACAGCGGCTGCGCCGAACAACGGGCAGAACTCCGTGATTGGCATTATCGGCAGCCGCTGTGCAAACAAATCGCCAAGAAGAAGGCCTTTTCCCTCTCATTTGGGCGCTTGGAACGGCGCACCCCGCTGCTACCTTTGCTGCACCGTGGCGCAATGGCGGCCAAGTAGAAGAGCCGTCGTACGCCACCCGCAAAGGGGAGTTTTCTTCACATGAATATGACGAACGCCAATTCCGTGGTGTCGCTGATGAACAGCGTGCTGGCGCCGACCGGCCAGGTCGGCGGCATCGGCTCGGGCGCCGGCGGCGACGATGCCAAGGTCAGCGTGGATTTCGGGGCGGTGCTCAAGTCGTCGCTGGACAAGGTCGACGCCTCGCAGCAGAAGGCGGAATCCATCTCGCGCAGCTTTGAGATGGGCAACAACGACGTCGACCTGCACGACGTGATGCTGTCGCTGCAAAAGGCCAATATCGACCTGCAGACGGCGGTGCAGGTGCGCAACAAGCTGGTGTCTGCCTACCAGAGCATCATGAGCATGTCGATCTGACGGCACTTCCCCGCGGACGCTGCGGGGAACCTGTTCGATTCTGCTTGCCATTTATATTGTGCGCAATATAATTGCGCCATCGATTTATGATCGATGCCCCGGCCGACGCGTTGCCGACCGGGTTTCCCGCAAAAGGCAAAAGGCAAGCAATAGGACTCGACCATGAAGACGCTGTATCAAACCCAGGTCACCGCAGAAGGCGGCCGCGCCGGCCACGTGCGCAGCGCAGACGGCACGCTGGATCTTGCGCTCTCGCTGCCGCGCGAACTCGGCGGCGCGGGCGGCGCGGCCACCAACCCGGAGCAGTTGTTCGCCGCGGGCTATGCCGCGTGTTTTGAAAACGCGGTGCTGCACGTGGCACGCCTGAGGCAGGTCAAGCTCGCGTCCACGGCGGTCACGGCCACGGTCGGCATCGGCCCGCGTGAAGACGGTGGTTTTGCGCTCACCGTGGCACTGGTGGCAACGCTGGGTGGCGTGGACCAGGCGACGGCCGAAGCGCTTGTGGCCGCGGCCCATGGCGTGTGCCCCTACTCGCATGCCGTCCGTGGCAATATTGACGTTCAATTGACTACGGTCGCGCGCTGAGCCCCGTGTGGGCCGATGCGGCACTCGCCGCTCGGGCGCCGGACCGTCCCCGGGAGTCTTCCGTGAACGACGTGCTGGCGCTCGATCAGCAACTGTGCTTTCCCCTGTACGCGGCAGGTCATCTGCTGACGCGTCTCTACCGCCCGCTGCTCGACGAGCTGGGGCTGACCTATCCGCAATACCTGGTGATGATGGCGTGCTGGCAGCAGGCGCCCTGCGCCGTCGGCGATCTCGGCCGGACGCTGTATCTGGACACGGGCACGCTGACGCCGCTGCTCAAGCGGTTGGAGGAACAGGGCCTCGTGACGCGCACGCGCGATCGTGACGATCAGCGCCGCGTGGTCATCGAGCTGACCGACTCGGGGCGTGCTCTGCGCGAGCGCGCCGCCAAGGTGCCGGAGGCCCTGGCGTGCCGGATTCCGCTGGAGCGTGATGAGATCGGCGCGACGCGCAACGTGCTGCGCAAGCTGCTCGATGCGCTGGCGGCGGCGGACGACCGCAGCTGAGGCGGCGCCGCCCTCTTGCGGCTCAGTACCGCGCCATGTTGCCGTAGGCGTTGCTTGCGTTGGTGCTGCGGCGTGCCGTATCGATCCGCTTCTGCAGACGCTCGAGGCGCGGATACACCATCGCGCGCACGCGGGCGTCGTCTTCCAGGATGCGCACCAGGAGGGCGCGCTTGCGTTCGATGCCGGCATGCGCCAGCGGCGGATGCGGCTCGGAGCGGCGCAGCGCATCGACATAGATGGCGCTCTCGCGCTCGAGCGTGCTGACGACTTCCCAGTTGCCCACCTCGGCGGCGCTGACCATTTCGGCGGTCAGGCGCGCGATGGCTTCGTAGCAGGCGAACAGACTGTCGCTGTCCTTGATGGGGATGTTGCGGTGCATGTTGGCTCCAGTTGGGCCGGATTCAGTCAAAGTTCGCCTGGCTCAAATGATGTTCAGCTGACCACGCTCAGGTGGCTCGCGCCTGCCGTGGCAGCTGGCTTGCCGATGGCAAGCCACGCGTCCTGCAGCGGTACGAGCAGCTTGTCGACCTCGGCGAGGATGGCCACGTCGCTGTTGGCGTTGGCCACCAGCAGGCGGCGCAGCATGTAGTCGTACAGGCTGTTGAGCTGGGTCGCGATCTCACCGCCGCGCTGGTGGTCCAGGCTCGCCTGCAGCCCCTGCCCGATGATCGAGATGGCCTTGTCGATCGCGCGCAGTTTGGCCGGCACGTCACCCCGTTCGATGGCGGCGGTGGCCATGTTGATGGCCGCTCGCGCGCCCTCGAACAGCATGGCGATCAGCCGATGCGGATTGGCGTCCACCACAGAGGTTTCAATGCCGACTTGCGCGTAGGCACCGATGGCTCGGCGTGCTGCGTACATGGAGTTTTCCTGGTCTGTTCTTGTAAGCGGTTCAGACAGTACTTACGGCGTCAGTTGTTGCTGCTTGAGGTCTGTTTTTGCAATGCGGCCAACTGCGTCGTCAGGTAGTTGCTGGTGTTGGTCATGCTGGCCACCAGCGCCGACAGCGCGTTGAACTGCGAGTAGTACAGCGCCTGCTTGGCATCGAGCTGGCGCTGCATGGCCGTGATGCGGCCGGCGATGGAGCTGAGCGAGCTGTTGATGGCATCGGTCTCGTTCTGCACCAGGCCCGTGGTCGAGAGCAGGTTCGTCGCCACGGTATTGAGCTGCGCTGCATAGCCGCGCTGCACCGTGACGCTGCCGCGGCTGCCCAGCGCCCCGCCCGTCACCTGCACCGTGAGCCCGTCCACCGCGGTGCCCGTGGCACCGTACAGGTTCTGGCCGGAACCGACCGCCGCCACGCCGTTGATGGTGCCCTGCACGTCCTGGCCCGTCACGGCGGTCGGGCTGCCGCCGACCAGCGACGACGCGCCGTTGCCCGAGATCGAGATGCTCGAGTTGGAACCGTACTGGCTATTGGTGAAGGTCAGCACGCCGCTGGCATCCGCCGATACCGACACGTTGATCTTCGCGTTCTGCAGCGCGGCCGAACCGTTGATCTGCGACTGGATCTGCGCGGCCAGGCTCGATGCGGTGTAGCTGCCGGCCGGCACCGTGATGTTGGTGGCGATGCCGCTGACCGTGACCGACAGGCTGTCGTTCACGCCCGCGGTGATGGTCGTATTGGCCGCCGCCGCGCCCTTCAGCGACCCTTGCGTGGCCAGCTGCGACACGGTGACGGCATACGTGCCCGACTTCGTGCTGTCGGCGAACTTCGGCACGCTCAGTTGTGCGTCCGTACTGGTGCCCGCGCCTGCAAACAGGCCGGCCACCTGGCTGGGCGACGCGGCAATCGCGTTGGCCAGCTTGGTGTTGTCGATCGACAGCGTGCCGTCCGAACCCATCGTCACGCCGATGCTGCCCAGCGACTGGTACGCGCCATTGCCGATGGCCTGGCCAAGCACGTCGGTGATCTGGTTGATGAGCGCCTTGGTGCTGACATCTCCGGCCAGCGGGCCATTGTTGGCGCTGTTGGCGGTATCGATGTTCGTCAGCGAGTTCAGGGAAACGCGCAGCGCGTTGTAGCCCTTGACGAAATTGACCACGGCGTTCGTGGTAGCCGTCGGGTCGTTGGCCACCGTCACGGTGGTGCTGCCCGTCTTGGACAGCGTAAACGACGTGCCGTCCACCACGTTCGACAGCGTATTGGTCGGGCTCTGCACGGTGATGCCGTTGATCGTGGCCAGGGCGTTCTGGCCCGTGGTCACCTCGGTCATGTTCTGCGTGCCGGCCGGGTCTTGCGAGAGCAGCGATTGCAGCGTCGCATCGCCCGACACCGAGATCTTCATCTCGGAGTTCGAGCCGCCCGCCGTGGAGGTCAGCACCAGCCGGTACGGGTTGCCGCTGCCGTCGTTGACGATGCTGGCCGACACACCGAGGTTGGCCGAGTTGATCGCGTCGCGGATGCCCGAGAGCGTGTTGTTCGAGGAGTCGATCGTGATCGAGCCCCCCGGCAGGTTGCCGTTCTGCGTGAACGTGGCGCCCGAATACTTGCCGTTGGCAAACGTGCCGCCCGACACCGAGCCGAACGAGAACGAAATCGTGGTCGACGACCCGCTGCCGATGGCCGAGGTGGCGGAAGCCTGCCCCTGCGCGGCGAGCACCTGCGACTGCGCGAGCTGCGTCACGTTGACGGCGTACGAGCCCGCCGGCGCCGAACCCGTGAGCGAGGCACTGAGGATGGAGGCGTCGTAGCCGCTCGCCTTCATCGCGCTGAAGTTCGACACCGAGCTCAGTCCCGCCATGGCCGTCTGGAATGTCGCCAGCGAGCTCTTGAGGTTGCCCACCGCCGAGAGCTGCGTCTGGTAAGACGTCTGCTGGTTCTGCAGCAGGGTCAGCGGCTGGCTTTCCACCTTCATCAGGCTGGTGACCAACGTATTGACGTCGATGCTCGTCCCGATACCGGGAATCGAGATCGGCGGGACGTAGTTGTTGCTCGAGGAACTGCTGGTCGTGGTCGCCATGATCGGATCGGTCAGCGTATGCGTTGGCGGGAGTCCTTCCTCACAACGGCAGCGCTCGCCACTTCTTTAGCGGAGGTGGGCCACTCTTCACAATTGGATCAGCAAAACGAAAGGCCGGCGCCCCCCTCGAGGAGCGCCGGCCTTCGACCCGGCCGCAACGCGCCGGGCTGACATCCGCCTGCCGATTAACCCTTGAGCAGGTTCAGGATGCTGTTCGGTGCCGAGTTGGCTTGCGCCAGCATCGCCGTACCGGCTTGCTGCAGGATGTTCTGACGCGTCATGTTCGACGTTTCTGCAGCGTAGTCGGTGTCGACCATGGCCGACTTGGCAGCCGACAGGGCGGTGTTGTTCGACGTCAGCGTGTTGATGGTCGAGGTCAGGCCGCTTTGCTGGGCACCCAGGCTGGCGCGCGCCGACTTCAGGGCGGTCAGGTCGGTGTCGATTGCCGTTTGCGCGGCCGTTGCGTTGGCAGCGCTCGTCACGCTGGTGCCGGCGCCCGTGAACGAACCGTATGCCGACAGGTTGACGTTGGTGATGGTCGCGCTGTCCGTCGTGGCGTTCTGGCCGTACTGGAACGTCACCGAAGCAACCGTGCCGTCGAACAGCTTGTTGCCGTTGTAGTTGGCGTTGGTCGCGATGTTCTTGTTGGCCGTGGCCAGCTGCTGGTATTCCTTGTCCAGGTTGGCCTGGTCAGCTGCCGACAGACCGCCGTTGTTGGCTTCCACAGCCAGTTGGCGCATACGTTGCAGGTTGTTTTCGACTTGACCCAGGTACGAGTCGGCCGTCTGCAGGTACGACTGTGCGTTGTTGGCGTTCTGGATACCTTGCGTTTGCGAGTTCAGCGTGGTCGTCAGGCTCGAAGCGACAGCGTACGCAGCAGCATCGTCCTTGGCGCTGTTCACGCGCAGGCCGGTGGACAGGCGCTGCAGAGACGTTTGCAGCGCGGATTGCGATTGCGACAGCGCTTGCTGCGTTTGCAGGGACGAAATGTTGGTATTGAGGCTGAGGGACATGACGGCTCCTAAGTTTCCCGTTGGTTTGTTGCCCGATTGGCGGCTTGTTCCGGCTGTGCCGGGCAACGTGACCTGTAACTTGAAGGGGATCAGGTCTGCGTTGTACTCAGGTTATCGGTGGCCGTCGAAGAAAGTTTAGGGTCGCCTTGACAAAATTGTGCGCTGGCGGCGGTCCGGGTTTCGGGCGCCCGTTTTTTTGAGCCGGCCCGCCAACAGCAGCAGCGCGCCTGCTTCTTGCCGTACAGGGCCTCGGCTATACTCGTCCGATAAATCACGGCGCCGCATCCCTCCATACAAAGAGCGCCACTTCGCACAGATGGGGAGTTGCAAGCCCCGCCCAGGCGCTCCAGCGGCCTGCCGGCGGTCATAAGAGCTCGAAGCGAGCCTGTTTGACCCGCAACACCCACCATGCTCAATGTCCTGATCGTCGAACCGCACGACATTGCCCGTGTCGGCCTGCGCCAGATCCTCAAGGATTCGCGCCTGGCACGTCAGATCGAGGCCGTGCCGGACCTGCGCGACGCCAACAACGACGTGCTCGCCCAGCGCGAGTGGGACGTCATGCTGTTTTCGGTGGAATCGGCCACCGGAGACGAGTTCCAGACCATCAAGATGGTCCGCCAGCAACACGCCCGCCTGGCCGTGCTCGCGCTGGGCCGCCATCCCGAAGCGCTGCTCGCGGTGCGCGCCCTCAAGGCCGGCGCCGCCGGCTATCTGCCGATGGATGCCAGCCAGCCGCAATTGCTGGCCGCGGTCAACGCCATCTCCAAGGGCAAGAAGTACCTGCCCTCCGACCTCGTGGAAGTGCTGGCCGACAACCTGAACGTCGACTGGGACAAGCCCCGCCACGACATCCTCTCCGACCGTGAATTCCAGACGCTGCGCATGCTCGGCTCGGGCCGCACGCTGAGCGAGATTGCCCAGGCGCTGCAGATCAGCGCCAAGACGGTCAGCGTGTACCGCGGGCGCGTGCTCTCCAAGATGAAGCTGCGCAACAACGCGGAGCTGACGATGTACGTCGTCAGCAACGGCCTCCAGCTCTAGGCCCCGGGGCCCACGCAAGGGTTCAAGACGGATAGAACCTCGGGATGCACGCGCCGTAGCGCCGGGCGTTCTCGCGCACGAGGTCTTGCACGGCCGCCGGTTCCAGCGGGCGCGTGAGCAGGTAGCCCTGGAACTCGTCGCAACCGGCTTCGCGCAGGAATTCAAGCTGACCCTCGGTCTCCACGCCTTCGGCCACAGTCTTCATTCCCATGGCCTGCGCCATCATGATGATGGCCCGCGTGATGGCCGCACGCTCGGCTACGTGCGGCAGGTCCTGCACGAACGAGCGGTCGATCTTCAGTGTGTCGATCGGAAAGCGGTGCAGGTACGACAGCGAGGAGTAGCCCGTGCCGAAATCGTCCAGCGCCAGCGATACGCCCATCGCCCGCAGCTCGGTCAGCAGCGCGTGCAGTGACGGGTCATCCCGGATGAGGATGCCTTCGGTCATCTCCAGCTCGACCGCGTTGCCCGGCAGGCCGCTGGTGGACAGCGCGCTGCGCACCATCGCGCTCAACTGGCCGGAGCTGAATGCCTGGCCCGACAGGTTGATCGACATGCGCAGGTGCGGCAGGCCGATGCGGCGCCAGCGCGCGAGCTGGTCGCACGCCGCGCGCAGGATCCAGCGGTCGATCTCGACGACGAGGCCGGTTTCCTCCGCATCCTGTATGAACTGCCCGGGCATCATGCGGCCGAAGTCGGCGGAGTTCCAGCGGATCAGCGCTTCCACGCTGACGATGCGGCCGGTCCTGACGTCCACGCGCGGCTGGTAGTCGGCATAGAACTCGTTGCGGTCGCTCGCGCGGCGCAGGCCCGATTCGATGCGAAAACGCCGCGAGACGCGGTCGTCGAGGTCGCGCGTGAAGGTCTGGAAGTTGTTGCGGCCGCGCTCCTTCGCCAGGTACATGGCGGCGTCGGCCTTGCGCAGCAGGGTGTTGGCGTCGTCGCCGTCGTGCGGTGCCACCGCAATGCCGATCGACACGCCCAGGTACAGTTCCTGCCCTTCAATATGGAAGGGCGCGCTGATGGCAGAGAGGATCCGCTCGGCCACGCGCCGCGTGCCGAGGCCGTCCAGCGCTTCGAGCATGACGACGAATTCGTCGCCCCCGAGACGCGCCACGGTGTCGGCTTCGCGCGCGCACGCCTGTAGCCGGGCCGCGACCTCGCGCAGCAGCATGTCGCCAAACTGGTGGCCGAGGGTGTCGTTGACGTTCTTGAAGCGGTCCAGGTCGAGGAACATGACCGAGACCCGCGTGCGGTTGCGCTGGGCCAGCGCCAGTGCGTGCTCCAGCCGGTCTTCCAGCGCCGAGCGGTTGAGCAGCCCCGTGAGCGTGTCGTGCGTGGCCAGATGCCGGATACGCTGCTGCGCCTCGCGGATCTGCGTGATATCGACCAGCGACACGAGTACCGAATACGGCGGCACGGGCGGTCCGGCCAGCCCGGCGCTGACCGTCCGGCCGCCATCGGCATACAGCGGCGTCCAGTTGCTCGACACCCACACGGTGCGCCCGTTCAGGCAATGCAGCCCAAAGATCTGGTTCAGCTGCGGCTGGCCGTCGGCCATGACTTCGCGGTCCGGCCAGTCGGCGGCGTGGATGGACGCCTCGAACTCGTCCACCGCCGAGTGCACCACCTCGGGCAGCGCGCGGCCAACCAGCTCGGCCACCGGCAAGCCCAGCAGCCGTGCGGCGCTGGGGTTGGCGTAGGTGACGCGGCGCTCGGCATCGCAGACGAGGATGCCCTCGGTCAGCGCATTGACCATCGAAAGCAGGTCCAGCTTCGGGCAGAACCCTTGCGGCTCGCCACGCGCAGGGCAGCCGTCCGGCAGTCCGTCAGCATCGGCAGACGAGTGATCGGCGCGGATGGAGAAAGGCAAGGGATTCACGACGACTTCCGGCAGGACAACGCAGTATGGGCGGGCCGCAACATCGGCACCTTCTGCCCACTACAACGGCACGCCCCGGCAAATCTTTCGGGCCAGCGTCACTTTTGTGACACGCGCGCCGTGCTGGGCGGCGCGAACATCGCATGGCGTCGTCGCCTCGTGCATTTCAAGTGGACTAAAAATCACTTATACGAAGGGACAGCCTGCGCCGGGGACACTGCAAACCCGCGAGATAGCCCGGATTGACCGCCTTTCTTGCCGGAATGAGCTGGACGCAGGTGAGGAAGAATGCCACTCGAGAACCCGACTCTGCATGTTCGCGAGCGGGCAAGACCACCCCCCTAGCTCTCGAGTGATCCCCATGGCCGAAGCCGCTGCCGCCAATACCGCACCCGCTCCCGCGCCCGCCAAGGGCGGCGCGACCAAGCTCCTGTTGATCATCCTGATCGTGCTTGTCCTCGTCGGCATGGGCGGCGCGGCCGCATGGTTCTTCCTGGGCGGCGGCAGCCACGCCGCTTCGGCCAGCGCGCCGGCCAAGCCGAAGGAGCCCGTGTTCGTCGCCATGGAGACGATCACCGTCAACCTGCAGCCCGAAGAAGGCAGCGACCGTTACCTGCAGATCGGCATCACGTTCAAGAGCTTCGACAAGCATGCCGAAAACGACATCAAGGCTTACACGCCCGAGCTGCGCAGCCGCATCCTGACGCTGCTGGCCAGCAAGACGCCGGCGGAGCTGTATCCGGCCGAAGGCAAGACCAAGCTCGCCCGGGACATCGTCGAGCAGTGCGAGCAGGTCTACAAGGCCGTCGGGAAGGAATCGCCGGTGGCGGACGTCCTGTTCACCAACTTTGTGATCCAGTGACATGCTCAAGGAAGAGTTTCTCTCCCAGGAGGAGATCGATGCGCTCCTCAAGGGCGTCTCCGACGAGGTAGACGAGGAACCTGCCGAGGCCGACCCTGCAGGTGTACGGGTCTACAACCTGGGCTCGCAGGAGCGCATCGTGCGTGGGCGCATGCCCACGCTGGAAATCATCAACGAACGCTTTGCGCGCAACTGGCGCATCGGGCTGTTCAACTTCATGCGGCGCAACGCGGAAATCTCCGTCGGGCCGGTGAAGGTGCAGAAGTACAGCGAGTTCATCCGCAACCTGGTGGTGCCGACGTCGCTGAACCTCGTGCACGTCAAGCCGCTGCGCGGTACGGCGCTGTTCGTGTTCGACCCCAACCTGATCTTCCTGGTGGTCGACAACCTGTTCGGCGGCGACGGGCGCTACCACATGCGCGTGGAAGGCCGCGACTTCACCGACGTCGAGCAGCGCATCATCCAGCGCATGCTGCAGCTCGTCTTCGAGCACTACGCCAAGGCGTGGCAACCGGTCTACCCGATCGATTTCGAATTCCTGCGCATGGAGATGCACACCGAGTTCGCCAACGTGGCCACGCCCAACGAGGTGGTGGTGACCACGAGCTTCAGCATCGAGCTGGGCAGCAATGGCGGCGACGTGCACATCTGCATGCCCTACACCATGATCGAGCCGATCCGCGACCGGCTCACGTCCGCCATCCAGGGCGAGGCGCTGGAAGTGGACAAGCGCTGGCTGCGGCTGCTGTCGCAGCAGGTGCAGACCGCCGAGGTGGAACTGATTGCCGACCTTGCCACGGCCCGGGTGCAGGTCTCGGACATCCTGAACATGAAAGTGGGCGACGTGATCCCGCTCGAACTGGATGATTTCGTGACCGCCAAGGTAGACGGCGTGCCCGTCATGGAATGCAACTACGGCACCTTCAACGGCCAATACGCGCTGCGGGTCAACCGCATGCTGAACATGAGCGGCAGCGAGCCTGCCACGGAGTCCGACGATGACAACTGAACCGACCATGAACGCCGACGACAACGTCGATGTCGAGATGACGATGGAAGAGGCCATGGCCCTGGAAGCGGCCCAGCGTGCCGCGGCCAGCCCGCCGGCCAGCGCACCCGCCGCGGCCCCCGGCGGCCCGAGCCCGGTCTTCAAGCCGCTGACCCCGGATGGCCTGGGCGCCGCCCAGCGCAACGACATCGACATGATCCTGGACATCCCCGTGCAGCTGACGGTGGAGCTGGGCCGCACCAAGGTGCCCATCAAGAACCTGCTCCAGCTGGCGCAGGGCTCGGTGGTGGAACTCGATGCACTGGCCGGCGAGCCGATGGACGTGCTCGTCAACGGCTACCTGATCGCCCAGGGCGAGGTGGTGGTGGTCAACGAGAAGTTCGGCATCCGCCTGACCGACATCATCACGCCGTCCGAACGCATCCGTAAGTTGAACCGTTAAGCCGCACCAGCGCGCCGTCAATCGGCACCCTGACAGCAACCAATGCTCCCCCCGGGCAAGGTGTTGAAATGAACCATGCAGTGGATTGGGCCCGCACCCTAGGCGGGCTGTTTGTAGTATTGGCGATGATCGTGGCGGCCGGCTGGCTGATACGGCGCCTGCAGCAGCGCGCGGGCATGGGCCCCGGCGGCCGTCGCACCCAGGTCATCACCGTGGTTGCGCAGCAGATGCTGGGCGCACGCGAGAAAGTGGTGGTCCTCGACGTGGAAGGCACGTGGCTCGTGCTGGGCGTCACGCAGCAGCACGTGCAGACGCTGCATACGCTGCCGCGCCCGGCGCAAGCGTCCACGGATGCACCGGACGACCCTGTCGGCGACGGCACGCCCGGCACCGGCACCGGCAAGCCGCCGCGCTTTGCCGACGCATTGTCCATCCAGCTCAAGCGCCACCTGACGGGGAAGCCGGAATGACCGTGCGCGCCGTCCTTCGTTGCCTCGCCGCAGCGGTGCTGCTGGGCGCGGCGCCCGCCGTGTTCGCGCAGGCCCAGCCCGGCCTGCCGCTGCTGACCGGCACGGCCGGCGGCCAGAGCTATTCGCTGCCGGTCCAGACGCTGATCTTCCTGACGTCGCTCGGCTTCCTGCCGGCCATCATCCTGATGATGAGCAGCTTCACGCGCATCATCATCGTGCTGTCCTTGCTGCGCCACGCACTGGGCACGCAGACCACGCCGCCCAACCAGGTGCTGATCGGGCTGGCGCTGTTCCTCACGTTCTTCGTCATGTCGCCCGTGCTCGACAAGGTCTACACCGACGCCTACGTGCCGCTGCGCGACAACAAGATCACCGTGGAGCAGGCCATGGACACGGCGGCCACGCCGCTGCGCCAGTTCATGCTCAAGCAGACCCGCGAGCCCGACCTCGCGCTCTTCGTGAAGATGGGCAACATGCCGCCGATCGCCACGCCGGAGCAAACGCCCATGCGCGCACTCATCCCCGCCTTCGTCACGAGCGAGCTCAAAAGCGCATTCCAGATCGGGTTTGCCATCTTCATCCCGTTCCTGGTGATCGACATCGTGGTGGCGGCCGTGCTGATGTCGATGGGGATGATGATGGTCACGCCGTCGATCTTCTCGCTGCCGTTCAAGATCATGCTGTTCGTGCTGGTGGATGGCTGGCACCTGCTGCTGGGCTCGCTGGCCCAGAGCTTTGTGCAATAAGGAGGCACCGCCATGACACCCGAGTACGTTCTGAACATGGCCCGCCAGGCCATGCAGGTGGCCATGATGGTGGGCGCGCCGATGCTGCTGGTCTCGCTCGTCGTCGGCCTGCTGGTGGCCGTCTTCCAGGCGGCCACGCAGCTGAACGAGCAGACGCTGTCGTTCATCCCCAAGCTGCTGGCAGTGGCTGCCACCATGGTTCTGGCAGGCCCCTGGATCCTGGGCGTGATCGTCGATTACACGCGCGACCTGCTCACGAACATCCCGAACTACGTGAACTGACGCAGCCGCGCTGACGTCGCCGCCGCATCCGCCATGATCCAATTCACCGCCGCCCAGCTCAACGGCTGGATCGCCATGTACTGGTGGCCGCTGGTGCGCGTGCTGGCGTTCATTGCGATCGCGCCGCCGTTTGCCAACAGCGAAGTGCCGACGTCGATCAAGGTGGCGTTTGGCGTGGTGATCACGGTCGCGCTGGCGCCCATGCTCCCGGTGCCGGCGGGCGTGTCGGTCGGCTCGTACGAGGGGCTGTGGCTCACGCTGCTGCAGGTGGCGATCGGGCTGTCGCTCGGGTTTTGCGTGCAGCTCGTGTTTTCGGCCATCAGCGGCGCGGGCGAGTTGATGTCGATCCAGATGGGCCTGGGCTTCGCCTCGCTGCTGGACCCGCAGCAGACCGAGAGCAGCATGCTGCTGGGCCGCTTCATCGGCCTCACCGCCCTCACCGCATTCATTGCCGGCGACGGCCACCTGGTGCTGATGCATGCGCTGTTCGACAGCTTTACCGCCCTGCCCGTCTCGGCCGCGCCGCTGGCCAATCCGGGCTGGCAGACGCTGGCCGGCGCAGGAACGATGGTCTTTGCGCTGGCCGTGCGCATCGCCCTGCCGATCATCGCGATCATGATGGTCGTCAACCTCGCGTTTGCCGTGCTGTCGCGCACGGCGCAGGCGCTCAACCCGTTTGCCGTGGGCATTTCCGCCACGGTGGTGGTGGGCCTGATGCTCGTGATGGTGATGATGACCTCGCTGGCGCCCGTGGTGGAGCGCTCCGTCATGGACGCGCTGGAACTCGGTGGACGGGCATTTGGGCAGTTCGGGGCCCGCTGAGCATGCCCGCATCCCGGCTGCTTCAAAAAGACTAAAACGATCGTTTCATATCACCCCAATCGCGCGGAGCGGAATCATTTGGCAGCAACGGCGCCCGATTAAATGGCGCCGTAATGCGGCGGGGTGTTTTTACCGCGCCTGGGCGTTTGCCGCATTCGTCGCTTCTGTCATACGAAATCCCGCATGTGGTTGTTTTCCTAAGGGATTTTTCAGTATGATTCGGCCCGGGGTTGGGGAATAGCAAGCGTTCCGAAAGACAAATACCGGCCGGCATAACGGCCCGCGCGCTCACCCAGATCAATCGACAACAACGAGAGCGAATCGGGTCAAGGCAAACGTCGCGTGCATGCGCGATCCGCCAACCCCGCGCCGGGCGCCGCGCAGCATGCGGCCACGGCGGTGCTCCGCACGCGAACACCGATATGCCCGATTTGCACTGGACAATCCCGGTTGCTCGCTGGTCCTGCTGGCCTGCCATTGGTTCTGATTCGGCATCGTCTCCTGACATCGGTTTTATTGAGCCGATGGTCCGGCGCCGCCTGAGTTCGCTCTCAAAAAGCGCGCTCAAGGTCGCACACGATTGCGTGTCGGATGTGCCGAACGCGCGCATCGTGTTTGCCTCGCGCCATGGCGAGCTGCGCCGCACGGCCGGCATCCTGGCCGACATCGAAGACGGCCAGCCCGTCTCCCCCACCGCCTTCAGCCTGTCCGTACTCAATGCCATGACGGGCGTCTTCGGCATTGCACGCGGCGACGTTTCCGCGGCAATAGCCGTATCCGCCGGGCCCGCCACGCTTGGACTGGGGTTGCTGGAGGCGCATGCGCAATACGTCTCGGACCCGAGTGCGCCGGTATTGCTCGTCTATGCCGATGAGCCGGCCGATGCGCGCTTCGGCACCGTGGCCGATGACGTGGACGCGTGCGCGCTCGCCATCCTCCTCGATGCCGCGGCGCCGGCCTCACTGGTGTGCTCGCATGGGTGTGCAGGCGCGTTGCCAGCGCCCGCAGGCGACATGGCCACGCAAAGCCGGGCAGTGCTGCATTGCCTGGAATCCCGCAGTTCCAGCGCCTGGCAACATGCCGGCGGCGCCTGGGCATGGCAATGGCGCGAGGGTGCATGGCAACCGCACTGACCACCCGCGTGAACACGGCCTGGCGCCTGGCGGCCACGGGGCTGGCCTTCACCGTCTTCGGCATCTGCGGACTGCTGTTCTCGATCGTCGTGTTTCCGCTCGCGTGGCTGTGGCCGCACCGGGCGTCGCGCCAGCGTACTGTCACCCTGGTCATCCACTGGTTTTTCCGCGCGCTGGTGCGGGCGCTGCAATGGCTTGGCGTGATGAAGCTCGACGTTCACGGTGCCGAGCAGCTGCGCAACGGCGGCCCGGCCATCGTGGTGGCCAACCACCCGACCTACCTTGACGTCATGGTGCTGCTGGCGCTGACGCCGCGCGCCTGCTGCGTGGTCAAGCATGCGCACTGGGGCAACCCGTGCTTCTGGGGCATCGTGCGCGCCGCCGAATACATCAGCAACGCCGATCCGGCCGAGCTTGTCGAAGCCGGCGCGCGGCAACTGGCCGCCGGCTACACGATGATCATCTTCCCGGAAGGCACGCGCAGCCCGGCCAAGGACCGCCTGCACCCGTTCTCGCGCGGCTTTGCGCACATGGCGCTCAATGTGGGCGCGCCCATCCTGCCAGTGCTGATGGACTGCGACCCGCCTGCCTTCACCAAGACCATGCGCTGGTACGACGTGCCGCCGCGCGCCTTCTGCATGAAGGTGGCCGTCCTGCCGGCCGTCAGCGCCGCACGGTACGTGCCCCCCGGCGCGCCGACGATGCTCGCGGCCCGGGCTCTCACCAACGGCATCGAAACCCACATCACCGACCACCTTCTGCAATATGGATTCCTTGAAGCTCGAAATTAAGCAGCTCCTGATCGAGGCGCTCGATCTGGAAGACATGACGCCCGCCGACATCGACGACGATGCACCGCTGTTCGACACGAACGGCATCGGTCTGGACTCCATTGACGCATTGGAAATCGGCATCGTATTGCGCAAGCGTTATCAATTGACGATTGCCGCCAACGACGAACACACACGCGAGCATTTTCGCTCGGTCAATACGCTGGCCGCACTGGTCAAGAGCCAACAATAATCCGCCGGGCATTGGCAACGGCAGATACAGGGAGAGAAAACACCATGACGGACACCGAGATCCTCGAACGCATCCGCGCCATTTTCAAAGAGAACTTCGACATTGCGCCGGAGCGCGTCACGCCCGAAGCGCATCTGTTTGAAGAGCTCGACCTGGACAGCATCGACGCGGTCGACCTGGCCATCAAGCTGCAGGAAATGACCGGCCGGCGCATCAAGCCGGAAGAGTTCAAGACCGTGCGCACGGTGGGTGACGTCATCGGCGCGGTCGAATCGCTGCTGGCGGCATAAGCCGATGCAAGCGCGGATGCAGACGCAACCGGCGCGCCAATCAGCAGCACTGCCCCACTGGACGCGCGCCGCTGCCCAGACGGCGCTGAAGGTCGCATACCCGCTCGTGTTGATCGGGGCCTGGCACTTCGGCACGCCGCGCTATGCGGGCGTCGCGCTGCTGGCGCTGCTCTGGCTGCAGCGGTGGATCGGCGCGGGCAGCGTGTCGTCGCTGCTGCGCCAGCTCACGCCGCTCGATTGGCTGATCGCCGGCACGCTCACGTGCACGTCGGCCGCGGTGGCCATTACCGACAGCGAGCGGCTGCTGCGCCTGTATCCGGCGCTGGTCAACGCGGGGCTGCTGCTGAGCTTTGCAGCCACGCTGCGCTCCGGCCCTTCCATGATCGAGAAATTCGCGCGCATGCGCCTGCCCGATCTGCAGCCGCGTGCCGTTCGTTATACCCGGCGCGTCACGCAGGTCTGGTGCGGCTTCTTTGCGCTCAACGGGCTGATGGCCGTCGTGGCCGCGCTGACGTGGTCGCGCGGCGCGTGGGCGCTGTACAACGGCGTCATCGCGTACGTGCTGGTGGGTGGCCTCATCGCGGCCGAGGCGGCGTTCCGTCATTGGGTCGTGCGCCCGCATGCGCCGCCATCGGAGGCTGCATGACTCCGCTCCATGCCTTGTTGTCGGCCGCGCGGCCCGACGATGCCCTGGTGTGCGTCGATGGCGGGCAACACATTGCCCATGGCGCCTTCCGTGCCCGCGTGGCCGCCTGGGCCGCCGCATTTGCCGCGCAGCCGGCTGCGCGCGTGGCGCTGTGCGTGGAAGACCCGTTCGCCTTTGCCTGCGCGCTGTTCGCGCTGTTCGCTTGCGGCAGGCACGTCGTGATTCCGGCCAGTGCCGCACCGGCCTACCTGGAGTCGCTCGCCGGTGCCTACGATGCGCTCGTCACCGATGCAGACCTCGCGGCCATCGGCCCGCACGCCGGCCCCCTCGCGTTCGATGCAGTCGACCGGCATGCGCCCATCACGCTGTACACGTCCGGCAGCACCGGCACGCCCAAACCGATCCAGAAGACGCTCGCGCAGTTCGACGCCGAAGTCGTGACCCTCGAGCAGCAATGGGGCATGCAGATCGGTACCGGCGCCGTGATGGCCAGCGTGCCGCATCACCATATCTATGGGCTGCTGTTCCGCGTGTTCTGGCCGCTGGCGGCCGGGCGTGCGTTCGGCCGGCAGACCGTCTCGGAGCCGGCTGCGCTGCAGCGCGCCCTTGCGGAGCAGCCGGTGGCGGCGTTGGTTTCGAGCCCGGCGCAACTGGCCCGTTGGCCCCAGCTGCCCGGCTTTGAGGGGCTGCCGCCCATGCCGGCGGTGTTCTCGTCCGGTGGGCCGCTGGATGCCGCAGCCGCCGCGGCCTTTGCCACTGCACACGGCAGCGCGCCCATCGAAGTGTTCGGCAGCACCGAGACCGGCGGCATCGCCTGGCGCCGCCAGGATCAGTCCCTCGCATGGCAGCCGTTTGCCAGCGTTGCCATCCGGCAGGAAGCCGACGGCGCGCTGGCCGTACGCTCACCGCATCTGCCGCACGACGATTGGCACCGCACCGACGACGCCATCGCCTTTGACGACAGCGGCCGCTTCATCCTGCGCGGCCGGCTCGATCGCGTCGTCAAGGTAGACGGCAAGCGCGTCTCGCTCCCCGAGATGGAGGACTGGCTCGGCACGCATCTGTTCGTGGCAAGGGCTGCCGCCACGCTGCTGGCAGGGGCATCGCGCGAACGGCTGGGCGCACTGGTGGCGCTCACGCCGGCGGGCGTGGAAGCCCTGCGTACGCAGGGCCGCGTGGCGCTGGCAAAGACCTTGCGCCGTCACCTGTCTGCCTACACCGAGCCCACCCTGATCCCGCGCCGCTGGCGCTTCTGCATGGCACTGCCGGTGGATGCACGCGGCAAGCTGCCGGCGTCCGCCGTGGCTGCCGCGTTCCGCCCGGGCGCCGAAGGTTTCGAAACGCTCGCACACGTGAGCGACGCCGAGGGCGACCACTACGAACTGCGCGTCAGCCCGTCGTTGATCCACTTCGAGGGGCACTTCCCCGGCCTGCCGATCCTGCCCGGCGTGGTGCTGATCGACTGGGCCATACGCCTGGCAGCGGCCCGCAATCCGGCGGTGCGCGCGGTCACCTCGGTCGATCAGCTGAAGTTCATGGCGCCGGTGCCCCCGGGCGCGGTGGTGTCACTGCGTCTTGCGCACGAGCCGGAGCGCTGCCGCGTGCGTTTTACCGCCCGTCTGGGCGCGCGGGAGTGCGCGTCGGGCGCATTCGTCCATCAGGCCCATCGGGAGGCCGCGTGAACCCGCGCACCGCCATCGTCATCCCTATCTACAACCACAAGGACGCCATCGGCAACACGGTTGCGCACCTGGCGGTGCATGGGCTGCCGATCTTCATCGTCGATGACGGCAGCGATGCGGCCACGCAAGCCGTGCTGACCGCGCTGGCCCGGCAGTATGCATCGCAGGTCACGCTGCTGCGCCTGCCCGTGAACGGCGGCAAGGGCGCCGCCGTGATGGCCGGCCTGCGCGCCGCGTACGCCGGCGGCTACACGCACGCGCTGCAGATCGATGCCGACGGCCAGCACGATGCGGCCGACGTGCCGCGCTTCCTGGCCGCGGCCGCAGCCTCGCCCGACGCCGTCATCCTCGGCAGCCCCGTTTACGACGACAGCGTGCCCAAGGCGCGCCTTTACGGACGCTACGTCACGCACGTGTGGGTATGGATCGAGACGCTGTCGTTCGACATCCGCGACTCGATGTGCGGCTTCCGCATCTACCCGCTGGCGCTGGCCTGCAAGCTGATCGACGACGTGGCGCTGCCCACGCGCATGGATTTCGACATCGAGATCCTTGTACGCCTGCACTGGCGCCGCGCGCGCATCGTCACGCTGCCCACGCGCGTGACGTACGAGCCGGGCGGCCTGTCGCACTTCGATGTCCTGTGGGACAACGTCCGCATCAGCAAAAGCCACACGCGCCTGGTGGCCGGCATGCTGGCGCGCCTGCCCGTGCTGCTGGCGGGCAAGTTCCTGCCGCGCTGGCGCCATCCCGCCGCCTCCGGCGCACAGCAAGGCTGGTGGCGCATGGCCGAGCGCGGCAGCCGGTTGGGCATGCAGTTCCTGGCGCTGAGCTGCCGCGTGTTCGGCACGCGCTTCACCTCGCTGTGGCTGTACCCGATCGTTGCGTACTTCCTGCTGACGGGGCGCACCGCGCGGGAGGCCTCGCGGCAGTATTTCGCGCGGCTGCATGCGTCGATGCCGGGCGCGGGCCTGCCGCAGCCGGGATGGCTGACCTCGTATCGCCACATGATCGCGTTTGCGCAATCGGGGCTCGACAAGCTCGCCGCGTGGTCGGGCCAGGTCAAGAGCGAGCGCGTGCGCTTCGATGACCCGTCCGCGTTCGAGGCGCTCGTCGCCAGCGGGCGTGGCGCGCTCGTGATCGGCGCACACCTGGGCAACCTCGAGATGACGCGCGCGCTGGCCGCCCGCAACGGCCACGCCAAGGTGACGGCGGTCGTCTACACCGAGCATGCACAGCGCTTCAACCACGTACTGGCGCAGGCGCATCCCGATGTCGTCTCGCACCTGATGCAGGTGACGGATTTCGGCCCCGCTACGGCCATGCTGATGCAGGAACGCATCGACGCAGGCGAGCTGCTCGTCATCGTGGGCGACCGCGTGCCGGCGCACGAATCCGGCCGCACGGTGCAGGCGCGCTTCCTCGGTGCATCGGCGCAGTTTGCGCAGGGGCCGTACGTGCTCGCGCACGCGCTCGGTTGCCCGGTCTATCTGTTTTTCTGCCTGAAGCACGGGCAGAACCACACGCTGTATTTCGAGCCGTTCGCCGAGCGCATCGAGCTGCCGCGCGCCGAGCGTGCACGCCATCTTGGCGCCCTGGCCCAACGCTACGCCGAGCGGCTGGAGCACTACTGCCGCAAGGCCCCTTTCCAATGGTTCAACTTCTTCGATTTTTGGGCGAGCCCCAAGAAGGATGCCGCCCATGGCTGAACACGATCTGAACGTACCCGCGCCAGCGCATGCGGCGGCCGGCGAGCACCCCGTTGTGATCGGCAACCGCCGCCTGACGATCGAAGACGTGGTCGCCATTGCGCATGGCCGGCAGCCGGTGCGGCTGAATGCCGATGCCGCCTGGCGCGATCGGATCGAGCGCGGCGCGCGATTCCTGCGTGAACGGCTGGCCGACGGCGCGACCATCTATGGCGTCAACACCGGCTATGGCGATGCCTGCCAGGTGAGCGTGCCGATGGCGCTGGTCGAGGCGCTGCCGCTGCAGCTCACGCGCTACCACGGCTGCGGCATGGGCCGCCATCTCGAGCCCGCCGAAACGCTGGCCGTGGTGGCCGCCCGGCTGAACTCGCTCGCGCACGGTTATTCCGGCGTGCGCTACGTGCTGCTGCAGCGCCTGGCCGACCTGATCAACCATCGCATCCTGCCGCGCATTCCCGCCGAGGGCTCGGTGGGCGCGAGCGGAGACCTGACGCCGCTGTCATACGTGGCCGCCGCACTCGTTGGCGAGCGCGAGGTGCTCTTCAACGGCGAACTGCAGCCCGCCGCCGGCGTATGGCAGCAGCTCGGCCATCCGCCCATCACGCTGGCCCCGAAGGAGGGGCTGGCGCTCATGAACGGCACGGCGGTGATGACAGGCCTCGCATGCCTGGCCTACACGCGCGCCGAGCAGCTGGTGCGCCTGTCGTCCCGGCTGACGGCCCTGGCCACCGTGGCGCTGGACGGCCGCGCGGCGCACTTCCACCCGACCATCTTTGCGGCCAAGCCGCATGCCGGTCAGGCAGAGGTCGCCGCCTGGATTCGCGCCGACCTGGCCGACTGGGACGACACCTCCGCGCACCGGGTGCAAGACCGCTACTCGATCCGCTGTGCGCCGCACGTCATCGGGGTCGCACGCGATGCGCAGTCGTGGATCCGCCGCGACATCGAGAACGAACTCAACAGCGCCAACGACAACCCGCTGATCGACCCGGATGCACAGGAGGTCCTGCACGGCGGCAACTTCTACGGCGGCCACATCGCGTTTGCGATGGACGCCCTCAAGACGGCCGTTGCCAACCTGGCCGACCTGATGGACCGCCAGATGGCGCTGCTGGTGGACGACAAGTTCAACAACGGCCTGCCGCGCAACCTGTCGGGCGCCACGGCAGAACGCGCGCCGATCAACCACGGCTTCAAGGCCGTGCAGATCTCGTCGTCGGCATGGACGGCCGAGGCGCTCAAGCACACCATGCCGGCCAGCGTGTTCTCGCGCTCCACGGAGGCGCACAACCAGGACAAGGTCAGCATGGGCACGATTGCCGCGCGCGACTGCCTGCGTGTGCTGGAGCTGACGGAGCAGGTGGCGGCCGCGCACACGCTCGCGGCGGTGCAGGCCGTGCGGCTGCGCTGCCGCCTCAATCCATCGACGCAGGTGCCCGCTCCGGTGCAAGCCTTCATCGACCGCGTGGGCGCGCAGTCGGGGTTCGTGGAAGAAGACCGCCCGCTCGAAGCCGAGCTGCGCGCGCTCACGCTCGCCATCGAGCGCGGCGAACTTATCGAAGGGGACGCCCATGACCGCCCGTGACCTGCCGCCCGGCCATCCACCGCTCGCCGCCAGCGCCCGCGTGGAGGTACCCTTTCACGACGTCGACGCCATGGACGTCTGCTGGCACGGCCACTACCTGAAGTACTTCGAAATCGGCCGTGCCGCGCTGCTGCGCCGCTTCCACTATGACTACCGCGACATGCGCGAGTCGGGCTTCCTGTGGCCCGTGGTGGAGGCGCACCTGAAGTACATCAAGCCGGCCACTTACGGCCAGCAGATCGAGGTGTGCGCCACGCTGGTCGAATACGAGAACCGGCTGAAGATCGCCTACGAGATCGTCGACTGCGCGTCGGGCACACGCCTGACCAAGGGCTACACCACGCAGGTGGCGGTGTGCGCGCGTACCGGTGAGCTGCAGTTCGTGTCGCCGCCTGTGTTGATTGAACGTGTGGAGCGTGCATGGCTGGGCTGAACGACACCATGCGCGCGTGCCTGGCCGCCCTGGCCCTGGCCATGAGCGCGCTCGCTGGCGCGGCCCCAAGCGAGGCGCCGCAGGAAAGCGCACTCGTCTCGCAAGTGGCGGCGCAGCTCGCACAAGCCCGGGGCGTGCGCGCGCAGTTCGTGCAGACGCAGACCCTGCAAGCCCTGCAGAAGCCGCTGGTGAGCAGCGGCACGCTGCTGTTCGTGCGCGACCAGGGCGCGATCTGGCGCATCGAGCAGCCGACGCGCATGACGTACGTGATGACCGACGCCGGCGTCACCACGCTCGATGCCAACGACAAGCCGATGGCACGCGGCACCCGCAACGCCGCCGGCGTGGCACAGGTGTCGCGGATGATGCGCGCGATGCTGGCGGGCGACCTGTCGGCGCTGTACTCGCAGTTCAGCGTCAACGCACAGGGCAACGCCAGCCGCTGGCAACTGAAGCTCACGCCGGCCCAGCCGCAGTTGGCGCAAGCGCTGCGCGGGCTCGACCTGGCCGGCGACACCTATGTGCGCAGCATTCGCATCCGCTCGGCCAATGGCGATGAAACGCGCATCGACTTCACCGGCAGCACGCGCGTGGACGCGCCCTCCGCGGCCGAACGCACCCTGTTGGGGGCGCCCTGATGGCGCAAGAGCTGGCGCTGCGCACTTCGAGCCCGTCCGCCTGGGCCGTTCGTCTCGGCTGGCTGGCGGCCGTGCTGATCGCGCTGGTCTACTGCGGCGTGCGCCTGCACGGCGGCGCCGCGCTGCAGACGAACCTGCTCGCGCTTCTGCCCGCCACCGAAGTCGACCCCGTCGCCGAGAAAGCCGTCGACACGCTGGCCGCATCGCTGGGCGATCGCACGGTCTTCCTCGTCAGCAGCCGCAACGCCATGCACGCCAAGGCGGCGGCGCTGCAGCTCGGTGCCGACCTCAAGCGCAGCACGACGTTTCGCAACGTCATCGCCGAGTTGCCACCGTTCGATGCGGGCCAGATCACGCGGTTCTACCTGCCCTATCGGTTCGGGCTGCTCGCGCCCGGCGATCGCGCCGCGCTGGATGCCGGCGGCACGGCCTTGCCGGCGCTGCTCGCGCAGCGGCTCTATGCACCGGTGGAAACCGGCCTGAGCGCACCGCTGGCCGACGATCCGTTCGGCTGGCTTGGCCATTGGCTGGCCGATCTGCCGTTGGCCACCATGCGGCTCGAACTCGAAGACAACTTCCTCCTCGCCCGGCACGGCGGCACGACGAGCGTGCTCGTCACCACCACGCTCGGGGCCTCTGCTTACGACGCACAAACGCAGGCCGAGGTGCGCGCCGCCGTCGCCCAGGCGGAGCAGTCGCTGGCGGACACCTTCCCGGATGTGACGCTCGCGCGCACCGGCGCCGTGTTCTACGCGGCCGCGGCGCGCCATGCGTCGGAGCAGGAGCTGCATCGCATCGGCATCGTCTCGGCCCTCGGCATTGCGGTGCTGATGCTGTGGGTGTTCCGCTCGCCGCGCTTTCTGGTGCTCGGGTTTGTGTCGACCGGTATCGGCATCGTGTTCGCGCTGGCGGCCACGCTGCTGGTCTTCGGCAAGCTGCATCTGCTCACGCTGGTATTCGGTGCCAGCCTGATCGGCGAGGCGGTGGACTACTCCATCCAGTATTTTGTCGGCCATCTCGGTGCCGAGGCCGGACACGATGCGCGGCGCAGCGCGCGCAACGTCCGCCCGGCGCTGGTCGTTGCGCTGGCCACCAGCCTGCTGGGCTACGCGATCCTTGTCGGCGTGCCGTTTCCGGCGCTGCGCCAGATTGCATGCTTTGCCATCGCGGGAATCGGGGCCGCGTTCCTGTCGGTGGTTTCGCTGCTGCCGGCGCTGCTGGCGAATGCGCCGCGGCAGTCGCAGCGGTCTTACCGCGGCGCGGCACGCTGGCTGTCCGGCTGGCAGACCGCGCTTGCCCACCGCGGCACGTGGCTGTGCCTGGCCCTCGTTGCCGCAGCCGCGGTGCCCGGCTGGCTGCGCCTGACCAGTGACGACGACATCCACCTGCTGATCCAGCGCGACCCCGAGCTTGCACGGCAGGAAGCCGTGGTGCGCGAGGCCATTGGCGTGGAAAACAACACGCAGTTCTTTGTCGTGAAGGGCGATTCCGCCGAGCAGGTCCTGCAGCGTGCCGAGGCCCTGCAGCGCCGGCTGGAAGGGCCCGTTGCGGGCGCGGCGCTCAAGGGCGTGCAGTCCATCACGCAGTTCGTGCCGTCAGCGCGCCGGCAGGCTGAAGACCGTGCCCGCCTGGCCCAGCGCGTCTTTGCCGACCCGCAAGCCCTGCGTGCCACGCTCACCGATGCCGGTTTCCGCCCCGACATCGCCGCAGGCTACATCCACGCGTTCGAGCGTGCCACCGGCAGCCCGCTCACGGTGGATGCGTGGCTGGCCACGCCGTGGTCGCAGCCGTACCGCCACCTGTGGCTCGGCCAGGTGGCAAGCCCGGAGGCGCCTGCGGTCTTCGCCGCGATCGTCATTCCGGTCGGAGCCATGGCGTCGCAACTGCCGGCGCTGGCTGCGCTGGCCGATGCCGATGCCGGCATCCGCTTCGTCGACAAGCCGGCCAGCGTGGCACGGCTGTTTGCCGCGTACCGCGTGGACAGCGGCTGGTGGCTGGCGGGCGCGCTCACGCTGATCCTGGCGCTGTTCTGCGTGCGCTACGGCGTGGCCGCCGGCGTGCGCGTGACGCTGCCGGTGGTCTGCGCCGTCGGCCTCACGTTTGCGGTGTACGGCTACGCGGGCATTGCGCTGAACCTCTTCCACTGGCTCGCGCTGATGCTGGTGCTGGGCGTGGGCGCGAACTACGCCGTCTTCCTGCGCGAGGGCTGCGTGCGCGATCCTGCGAACATTGGCGGCGTGTGGGTGGGCGTGCTGCTCTCGGCGGCCACCACGCTGCTGTCGTTTGGCCTGCTGGGCACGAGCGCCATGCCGGTGCTGCGCAGCTTTGGCATGACGCTGGCCCTGGGCATCGTCATTGCGGTGGCGCTGGCGCCGCTCGGCATGCCGCCGAGGCTGCCGCACTCGAAACATCGATCCTCATGACTGCTTCTTCAGCTTCCGTCTACCTGCACGCGCTGGGCATGGTCAACGCGCTCGGCGATGACGTGCCGGCCATCCGCCGCAACCTGGAAGCCGGACACGCGCCGGGCATGATCGCGGCCGAGCGCCCGGACGGCACGGCCGCCATCGTCGGGCGCGCCCAGGCGGCGCTCGAACTTGCGCCGCCCGAACACCTGGCTGCCTACGATTGCCGCAACAACCGTCTGCTGCTTGCCGCAGTCGCGCAGATCCGGCCCGCGCTGGAGGCCGCCCGCGCGCGGTACGGCGCGCACCGCATCGGCATCGTGCTCGGCACCAGCACGTCGGGCATCGACGCGGCAGAGGCGGCGCTGCGCCATGCCAGGGTGCACGGTGCGCTGCCTGCGGCCTTCGACTATCGGCAGATGGAGATCGGCACGCTGGCGCCGTTCGCCGCTGCCGCGCTCGGCACCACGGGCCCCGCCTATACGGTGTCGACCGCGTGCACATCCAGTGCCAAGGCGTTCGCTTCGGCGCGCCGCCTGCTGCAGCTGAACCTGTGCGATGCGGTGATCGTGGGTGGCGCGGATTCGCTGTGCGAACTGACGCTGCAGGGCTTCGCCTCATTGGAATCGACCAGTGCCGCACGCACCAACCCGATGAGCCGCAACCGCGCGGGCATCAACATCGGCGAAGGGGCGGCGGTGTTCCTGATGAGCCGCGAGCCCGGCCCCGTGCGCCTGGCGGGTGTGGGTGAATCGAGCGACGCGCACCACATTTCCGCGCCCGACCCGACCGGCGCCGGTGCCGAGCGCGCCTTGCGTGCCGCGCTGTCCGATGCCGGCATCGGGCCCGACGCCATCGGCTACGTCAACCTGCATGCCACTGCCACGCGCAAGAACGACGAGATGGAAGCCCACCTCATGGCGCGGGTTTTTGCGCACGGTGTGCCCACCAGCGGCACCAAGCCCTTCACGGGGCACACGCTGGGCGCGGCGGGGGCGACGGAGCTCGGCTTCGCATGGCTGGCTCTTGCGGACGATGCCACCGCCCTGCCGCGCCACCTCTGGGACGGCGAGGCCGACCCCGCGCTGCCCGCACTGGACCTGATCCAAGACACGCGCCGCCTGGCCGCCGGGCAGTACGTGATGAGCAATTCGTTCGCGTTTGGCGGCAGCAACGCGAGCCTGATCCTGGGCCGGGGATGAACATGACCGATGCCGAACTGAGTGCCCTGCCCATCGAGTCCATCCTGCCCCATCGCGGCACCATGCTGCTGCTCGCGGGGGTGGACGCGTGGGACGACGAATCGCTCGCGGCGACGGCCCATGTGGACCCGGCCGCCTGGTATGCCGACGCGGAGGGCAACATGCCCGCGTGGATCGGCATCGAGCTGATGGCGCAGGCCATTGCTGCGCACGTCGGCCTGCTGTCGATGCGCAACGGCCAGCCAGCGCGGCCGGGCGTGCTGCTGGGCTCGCGCAGGGTCGAAGCGGCCGTACCGGCCTTCCCGCACGGCCGGCCGCTGCGCATCGAGGCGCGTGAACTGCTGCGCAGTGCGGAGGGCCACGGCGCCTACGAGTGCACAATCCGCAGTGAGGGCGAACCTTTGGCCAGCGCCGTCATCAAGGTGTACCAGCCGACCGATTTCCAAGCATTCATTGAAGGGAGTTTCACAGCATGAGCCGCCGTGTTCTTGTGACGGGTGCGAGCCGCGGCATCGGCCGCGCCATCGCGTATCAGCTGGCGTCGGACGGGTTCGACGTCTCGGTGCATTGCCGCAGCGGCCGCAGCGAGGCCGACGCCGTGGTGGCCGGCATCCAGGCGCAGGGCGGCACGGCCCGCGTGCTGCAGTTCGACGTGCGCGACCGCAGCGCCTGCCGCATCCACCTGGAAGCCGATGTGCAGGCGCATGGGGCCTACTACGGCATCGTCCTGTGCGCCGGCGTCACGCGCGACGCGGCCTTCCCCGCCCTCACGGACGAAGACTGGGACATCGTGCTCGAGACCGGCCTGGACGGCTTCTACAACGTCGTGCACCCGCTGACCATGCCGATGGTGCGTGCGCGCAAGGGCGGCCGCATCGTCACCATTGCGTCCGTCTCGGGCGTGATGGGCAACCGAGGGCAGGTCAACTACAGTGCCGCCAAGGCCGGGCTGATCGGGGCGACCAAGGCACTGGCGGTGGAACTGGCCTCGCGCAACATCACCGTCAATTGCGTGGCGCCGGGGCTGATCGAAACCGAGATGCTGTCGCAGGTCGAACACCTGGACCACGCGCTGCAGACCGTGCCGATGAACCGCATCGGCCAGCCAGCGGAGGTGGCGGCGGTGGTGGGCTTCCTGATGTCGGATGCCGCTTCGTATGTGACGCGCCAGGTCATTGGCGTCAACGGCGGGATGATCTGATGAAGCGCGTCGTTGTGACCGGCATGGGCGGCGTCACCGCCCTGGGCTCCGAGTGGAGCGAGATCCAGTCGGCCATCGAGCAGGGACGCAATGCCGTGCGCCGCATGCCCGAGTGGGATTACTTCGACACCCTGCATGCGCGCCTGGCGTGCCCGCTGCCCGCCTTCACCACGCCGCCGGAATACCCGCGCAAGAAGACACGCTCGATGGGGCCGGTGTCGGTGTATGCGGTGCGCGCAAGCGAGCTGGCGCTGGCCGATGCGGGCCTGAGCGGCGACACCTCCATCGCCGATGGCCGCATGGGTGTCGCATACGGTTCGTCGTCGGGCTCGGTGCAGCCGATCCGCGCGTTCGGCAGCATGCTCGATACGGGCTCGATGCAGGGCGTCACGTCGAACAGCTACGTGCAGATGATGCCGCACACGGCGGCCGTGAACGTGGCGCTGTTCTGGGATCTGAAAGGCCGCATCATCCCTACTTCGTGCGCGTGCGCGTCGGGCAGCCAGGCCATCGGCTATGCGTACGAAGCCATCGCCACCGGCAAGCAGACGATGATGCTGGCCGGCGGCGCCGAAGAGCTGTCCGCGCCGGCCGTCGCCGTGTTCGACACGCTGTACGCCACGAGCACGCGCAACGATGAACCGCACCTCACGCCGCGCCCGTTCGACAAGGCACGCGATGGCCTGGTCGTGGGCGAAGGCGCGGCCACGCTGGTGCTCGAAGACTACGACCACGCCGTTGCGCGCGGCGCGCGCATCCACGCGGAGGTGGTCGGCTTCGGCTGCAACT
Source organism: Ralstonia mannitolilytica (assembly GCF_000954135.1). Taxonomy (NCBI): domain Bacteria; kingdom Pseudomonadati; phylum Pseudomonadota; class Betaproteobacteria; order Burkholderiales; family Burkholderiaceae; genus Ralstonia; species Ralstonia mannitolilytica. Next base: position 317,988 of record NZ_CP010800.1, read on the forward strand.
CCGACGGCGCGCACATGACGCAGCCCACCGCCGCCACCATGAGCCAGGCCATGCGGCTCGCGTTGCAGGACGCGCGCCTGTCACAGGACGCCATCGGCTACGTCAACGCGCACGGCACCTCGACCGACCTGGGCGACGTGGCCGAAAGCCAGGCCACGGCCGAGGTGTTTCGCCCAACCATGCCGATCAGCTCGCTCAAGAGCTACATCGGACACACGCTGGGCGCATGCGGCGCCATCGAGGCGTGGTGGACGATCGAGATGATGAAGCGCAACTGGTATGCCCCGACGCTCAACCTCGAGCACGTCGACCCGGCCTGCGCGCCGCTGGACTACATCGCCGGCAGCGCACGCCGCATCGACGCCGACTACGTGATGAGCAACAACTTCGCGTTCGGCGGTATCAACACGTCGCTGATCTTCAAGCGCGTCGGCTGATGGCCAGTGCTTCGCGCCCCCCCGCTGCGCAGGAACGTGTGGTCGTGACGGGCCTGGGCATCGTGTCGTGCCTGGGCAATACGCTCGACGCGGTTTCGGCGGCCCTGCGCGAAGGGCGCTGCGGCCTCTCGCACGTACCGGCCTGGCAGGCGCTCGGGTTGTCGAGCCAGGTGGCCGGTGTTGCGTCCATTGACGACGAACCGCCGTTTGCGCGCAAGTTCGATCGCTTCATGGGCCAGACCGCGCGCCTGGCGTGTCACGCGGCGCGCAAGGCCATTGACGATGCGGGTCTGGATGCCGCCGCCCTGCAATCGGGCCGCGCCGGTGTGGTGGCCGGATCGGGCACGGGTGCGCTTGCGGCCTACGACGCGGCGCTGGACGTGGCCCGCACGCGCGGCGTGGAACGCGCCTCGCCCTACATCGTGCCGCAGGTCATGAGCAGCACCGTGTCGGCCAACCTTGCGCAGATGTTCGAGCTGGGCGGCATCAGCTACTCGCCGTCGTCTGCATGCACCACGTCGGCATTGGCGATCGGCCAGGCGGCGCAGTGGATCCGCTCGGGCCAGCAGGACATCATGCTGGCTGGCGGCGCGGAGGAGCTGCACGACAGCTACGCGCTGTTCTTCGACGCCATGGGTGCGCTCTCGCACGCCACGGCCGACGCGCCCGAGCGCGCATCCCGGCCCTACGACGTGGCGCGCGACGGCTTCGTGCTCGCGTCCGGCGCCGGCATGCTGGTACTGGAATCGCTGGCCCATGCGCGTGCACGCGGCGCCCGCATCTATGCCGAGCTGACGGGTTTCGGACAAAGCACCGATGTCGGCTCGATGGTATCGCCGCGGGCGCACGGCATCGCCCGCGCGCTGCGCAGCACGCTTGCCGAGGGGGGCGCGCCGCCGGACTACATCAACACGCATGCCCCGTCCACGCCGGCCGGCGACGCGGAAGAGCTGCTGGCGCTGCAATCCGTGTTTGGCGCTGAAGTGCCGCCGTTCTCGTCCACCAAGGGCCTGACCGGCCACCCGCCGGGCGCAGCAGGCGCACACGAAGCCATCTATACCTTGCTGATGATGCGCGACGGCTTCATCGCCGGTTCGGCCGGCATCGACACGCCCGACCCTGCCGTCGCGGGTCTGCCCCTGGTGCGGCAGGCACGCGCGGCGCGCATCGGGCGGGCGCTGTCGATTTCATTCGGGTTCGGCGGCAGTTGCGCCGGGCTGATGTTCGACGCCGTCAACGGCGCCTTTGATTCTTGACGTACCAACCACAGGGAGTGCCCTTCATGAAGACCCAACTGCTGCTGGCCGCATGCGCCGCGATGCTTGCCCAGGCTGCCCATGCGCGCACCGAAGTCATGACGTATCCGCTTCAGCCCGTGCTGCAATCGCAGCAGTTCGCGCCCGGCGTGGCGCTGTACTTCGGCAACCAGCCGCACCCGGCCGTGGTGAACACGTTCGGAGAAGTCACCAAGTCGTCGCACCCCGCGCGCAAGACCGCCACGGAGGTCGAGATCTGCAACGCCACGCTGGCCGACGCGCTGCGCCAGCTCGCCAATGCCGCGCACGACCGTGGCGCCAATGCGGTCATCAACATCAAGACGTGGTTCCACTCGACCGTGAGCAACGACCCGAGCAACTACACCTGCGGCGTCAGCGGTGTGTCGGCGGCACTGCGTGTGAGCGGCGAGCTGGTCACCGTGGAAGCTTCGAAATAATCGTGCGTCGCCCGTTCCCTCAACCCGCCATACCGACAACAAGGAGTCTGGAATGAAACGTCACCTGATGCTGGCCGCCGTGTGCCTGGCCACGATGAGCAGCGGCGCCCTGGCCCGCAACGATGTCGCCACGTATTCGATCGATGCGGCACTCAAGAGCGAAGGCTCCGACAAGGTCGGCAGCGACATCGCGCTGGTCTTCGCGGGCCAGAATCACGCGCCGGTCGCCAAATCGATGGGCGAGATCGCGACCAACAAGAAGACCAACGGCGTCGGGCGCAGCGATGAAGCCGCATGCCAGTACGTGTTCCTGTCGGCCGTGCTGGCGCTGCAGGAGCGTGCGCGCCAGATGGGCGGCAACGCGGTCATCAACATCAAGAGCAACTACAAGAACAACCTGACCGAGAGCGCGACGGAATTCACCTGCGGCTCGGGCGCCCTCATGTCGGGCGTGGCCCTCAAGGGCGAGGTCGTGACGCTGAAGAAGTAAGACGCCAACCGCGGTTGCAGGCCGAAGCCTTCGGCCCGCAACGCTCAGGCGGCAGGCTTGGTGGCGGCGACGTTGACGAGCGTCTCGCGCCGCTTGCCCGGCTTCGGATGGTGCAGGCCGAGGCGTTCGAACAGGCCGAAGTCGGTGGCCCGGCTCCACCACAGATAAGGCAGCGAGATATTGCGCTGTTCAAATTCAAAACCACCGGCACGCAGCATTTGCAGATAACCGTCGGCGCTTTTCTGAACATGCATCGGATGCCGGAACAACAAACGAATCACCCACGATTTGATATACGCGTCGGTCGATTCGGCAAACAGCAGCACGCCACCCGGTTTGAGGATGCGGCGGAATTCAGCGAGCGCGCGCTCCTGCTCGACGAGATGATGGAACGTCTGATGACAGAACACGATATCGGCGCACGCATCGGGCAGCGGCAGCGCGGCACAGTCGCCATGGAGCACATCGACCGGCACCCTCAGCGCATCGGCGGCCCGGCGCGCGGCCTCCAGCGACGGCGCGTGGCAATCCACCCCGACGATGCGCGCGGGAGCAAACGCTTGCTCGAGCAGCCGGAACGAAATGCCCTGGCCGCAACCGACATCCACCAGAACCGGTGCCGCCGGCAGCGGCGTGGTGATCAGGCGCTGAAGGTCCCGAATGGCGACGCGCAGGACATGGTGCTCCCACGTGTACGTGCGCAGAAACCAGATGCCGAATGCGGTCTCGGGCACAAAAGAACCCACATGCGCAGGCGTTGAAGCGGTTTCCATAGGAATTGAAATGGCGTTGATCTTGAATCAGCGCGGGTATCCAGGGCTGGCGCATTGTACCGACAATGCATGCCGGTTTTCAAAGCGGAACGTACGACGTAAGCTCCCCCGTTAATTAGCCGGCGGCCAGCGGCCAAAAGACAGCGATATTCACCAACGATAATGCTCTCCACCCAACAACCCATCGAACAGCACGAACACGTTGACGTCGCGATCATCGGCGCGGGCCCGTCCGGCGCGGTGGCCGCGGCGTTGCTGCGGCAGGCCGGGCGCAACGCGCTGGTGCTCGAGCGCCAGCATTTTCCGCGCTTCTCCATCGGCGAAAGCCTGTTGCCGCAAAGCATGGCGTACCTCGAGCAGGCGGGCATGCTGCAGGCCGTGGTCGAGGCCGGATTCCAATACAAGAACGGCGCGTATTTCGTGCGTGGCGACAAGCATGCGTCGTTCGACTTTCGCGACAAGCATTCCGCCGGCTGGGGCACCACATACCAGGTCGAACGCGCGGTGTTCGACCAGACGCTGATCCGCTGCGCGGCGGACCAGGGCGCTGAAGTGCGCTTCGGCCACACCGTGCGCGCCATGCAGCCGGGCGACGCTCCCGTGCTGGAGGTCGAGGACGAAGCCGGCAACGCCTATGCCGTGCATGCCGGTTTCGTGCTCGATGCGAGCGGCTTCGGCCGCGTGCTGCCACGACTGCTGAACCTCGAAGCCCCGACCGGCATGCCGACGCGCGCGGCGCTCTTCACGCATGTGCGCGACGCCCTGCCCGCCGGCAGCACCGACCGCGACAAGATCTGCGTGGCCGTCCACCCTGAGCGCCGCGACGTCTGGTACTGGATGATTCCGCTGGCCAACGGGCGCTCGTCGGTCGGCTGCGTGGCCGAGGCGGGCTTCCTCGATGTGGCGGAAGCCCAGCGCGAAGCAACGCTGCGCAGCCTCATCCGCGCAGAGCCCAACATCGCCGCGCTGATCGGCGATGCGCCGTTCCTGATGCCGGTGCGGCAGATCGGCGGCTATGCGGCCAACGTCGAGCGGCTGTATGGGCCCGGCTATGCGCTGCTCGGCAACGCGGGCGAGTTCCTGGACCCGGTGTTCTCCTCGGGCGTGACGATCGCGCTGCGCTCGGCAGAACTCGCCACGCGCGTGCTGCTGCGCCAGCTCGATGGCGAAACCGTGGACTGGCTCGCCGACTACGACAAGCCGCTGCGCAAGGGCGTGAATACCTTCCGCGCGTTCGTCGACCGCTGGTACACGGGCGAGCTTCAGGACATCATCTTCCACCCGCGGCACTCGCCCGGCATCCGCCGCATGATCAGCGCGATCCTGGCCGGCTATGCGTGGGATGAAACGAATCCGTTCGTGGCCGACCCGATACGGCGGCTCAATACACTCCATGAAGTCTGCAGAATCGAAGCGGCCTGAGATGCGGGCCCGCGCCAACGGCCGTCCCACGGGCGGATGACGCAGACAGGCTGCGCACCGTGGTCGCCGGAACGTAAGCACCCGGTGAACCCGTCTTGCCAGCTAGGTGGCGCTGGGCGTCCAGCGATGCGGGAGCAGTTCGGCGATGTCGGCCGCCTTGTGGGTCGGCAGTCGCGTGAGGACGTCTTTCAGATAGGCGTAGGGATCGTGCCCGTTGAGCTTGGCCGATTGGATCAGGCTCATGACGGCAGCCGCGCGTTGACCGGCGCGCAGTGAGCCTGCAAACAACCAATTGGAGCGACCCAGGGCAACCGGCCGGATCTGTCGCTCGACGTGGTTGTTGTCGATGGGCACCGTCGGGTCGTCGAGGTAACGCACGAGAGCCGGCCACCGCTTGAGGCTGTAGTCAATGGCCCGCGCGATCGCCGAGCCGTCTGGGACGCGGCGTCGCTGTTCCTCGAGCCAGGCGTGCAGCCGCTCTAGAATCGGGCCAGCCCTTTGTTGCCGCGCTGCCAGGCGCTGGTCTGGCTCAGCATCCCGCACTTGCGCCTCGATCTCGTACAAGCTCACCATGTAGCGCAGTGCCTGGCCCGCCAATTCGCTCTTGTGCTTGTCGTGCAGTTCAAAGAACTTGCGCCGCGAATGGGCCATGCAACCGATCTCAGTGACGCCACCGTCGAAGCTGGCCTTGTAGCCGGCGAAGTCATCACATACCAGCTTGCCTTGCCACTGCCCCAGGAACGCGCGAGCGTGCTCGCCGCTGCGGCTGGGCGCAAACTGGTAAATCACCGCGCGCATCTTCTCGAACTCGCTCGGCGCATAGGCCCACAGGTAGGCGCGGTGCGTCTTGCCATTGCCGGGCGCGAGCATCTGCACTGGCGTTTCGTCGGCGTGCAGAACACCGTGGCTCAGAACCTCTTCTTGCAGGGCGTCCACCAGCGGTTGCAGACGCACGCCACAGATGCCCACCCACGCGCCCAGTGTCGATTGCGGGATGGCCAGACCGGCGCGCGCATAGATGCGCTCCTGCCGATACAGGGGAAGGTGGTCGCCGAACTTGGACACCAGCGTATGTGCCAGCAGTCCGGCCGTCGGGATGCCTTTGTCGATGACGTGGGGTGGCACCGGCGTCTGCACCAGCGTCTCACACTGATCGCACACCCATTTGCCGCGGATGTGACGCTCCACGGTGAACGTGCCCGGCGTGTAGTCCAGCTTCTCGCTGATGTCTTCGCCAATGCGCTTGAGCGCACACCCACAGGTGCAGGTCTCTGCGTCCGGCTCGTGGTGGATGTCGGTGCGCGGCAACTGCGGCGGCAATGCCTGGCGCTTGGGCTTGCTCTTGGCTTCAGATTTGGACGACGGCAGGAGCGCTTCCAGTTCGGTCTCAATCGCCTCGAGGTCTGCGTCAATGGCTTCGTCCAGCAGACTCGCCTGTTCAGATGTCAGTTGCTCGCTGCGCTTGCCGAACTTCCAGCGCTTGTGGATGGCCAGCTCGTGTGTGAGCTGGTCGATCTTGGCTTGCCGGTACCGCAACTCCCGGTCCTTCTCGCCGACCTGGGCCATCAACTGCGCAGCCAGTGTGCGCAGTTCGTCCGGGCTCAGGGCATCGAGGTTGGTGGGTAGGTTCATGCGGCGAGTCTGCCAGAACCCCAAGTCCTCTGGAAGGAAGCCAGTTTACGGCTTTGGGGGTATTACACGACCGTGATCGCGTGGTCGTGGGTGAGCGTCTGCCAAGGCAGCCCCGTCACCAGCGCACGCAATTGCTCGGGATTGAGCGCCGTGGCGATCGCCTGGTCGCCGTTCGTCCAGATGAAGCGCCCCTTGTTGAGGCGCCGCGCGGCCAGCCAGATGCCGAAGCCGTCGTAGACCAGCACCTTCATGCGCGTCGAACTCTTATTGGCAAACAGGTAGGCGTGGTGGGGGCGTGCCGCGCCGAACACCTTGACGACCCGCGCGAGGATCGTTTCGGTACCGGCGCGCATGTCCAGCGGCTCCACGGCCAACCAGATCGCGTCCACCCGAATCAACGCAACCACCCTTGCAGCCACTGGGCGCACTGCGCTGCGGCCGATCCCGGCCAGCGAAGACTGATCGTCGTCGCGCCACGGCGGACTTCGATCTGGATGTCCGGCACGGCAGTGGTCGGCTCGCCGATCCGCAACGGGATGAACTCGCCTTGCGGCACCCTCATCAACTCGCGGTCCTCAGGCGCGCCATTCTTTGCTTCCTGCTCGGCGACCCAGCGCCGCAGCAGATTCGCATTGAGGCGATGGTGCAGGGCTATCGCCGCGATCGAAACACCCGGCTGCATGCACTCCTGCACTGCCTTGGCCTTGAACTCGGCGCTATGCCGACGTCGGCGCCGTATTGGCGCGCTCTCTTCGATAGTGTCCACGTGTCCACCTAGAACTAGATGGACACGATGCTCCTTGCTACGCGGGTCCCCTTCAAGACGGGTTCACCGGGTGCTTACGCCGGAACGGCCATCCCGTGGCCGGTCGTCCTCGGCTGAGCCGTTGCGATCGGACTGGTATTGGGCTGAGCGGCGCGCCTACCGCCCGCGCGCCACCAGATCGTCCACCACCGGCACCACGGCCAGCAGCATCAGGATCGATGCCAGCGGAATCGTTGCCGCATAGCCGAGGTGCTTGAACCCCAGCGCGCCGGCCACGCCGCCCACGAAGAACATTGCCAGCAGCGATGCGAGCAGCCGCAGCTTGGGCCGGTTGGCGACCACGGCCGGCAGGTTGTGGTGGCCGTGGTTCCAATACAGCGCCTTGCCGATCTCGATGCCGATATCGGTGGCCAGGCCGGTGACGTGCGTGGTGCGGATCTCCGCCTTCGAGATCTTGGTGATGATGGCGTTCTGCAAGCCCATCAGGAAGCACAGCAGGGCCACGGTGGCCGGCACGAACACCACCCGGTATTGCCCAAGCGACGTGCCCATCAGGCCAAAGAGCAGCAGCAGACCTGCTTCGAGCATCAGGGGCAGGGCAAACTCGCTTTGGGTGCTGCGCCGGCGTCCCCAGTTCACCAGCACAGCCGTACAGGCGGCACCGCAGAGAAACGCCAGCAGCGAAGCCAGTCCGGCGAGCACCAGAACGATGTTGCCGAGCACGAGGTCATCCGCCATCGCGGAAACGATGCCCGACATGTGCGACGTGTATTGCTTGACGGCGAGAAACCCACCTGCGTTGGCAGCGCCCGCGACAAAGGCCAGGCATTGCCCGAGGCGCCGGTTGGCGTCGTCGGAGCGCTTGGGGCTGGTCAGGCGTCGCAGATACTGGATGGGCATACCCAATCCTGGCGGCAGGAGAGGCGACATGATACGCCGCGCCCCACCCTGCCCATCGGCGGCGACTACGGATTGATGTACTGGAACAGCGACATGCCCTGCATCGCCGTGAACGTCTTCTGCGCGGCCTGCAATGACACCTGTTGCTGCGCGAACTGCGAGATGGCGGTGGTGTAGTCCACCGATTGCAGCTTGGCGATCTGCTCCTTCAACTGCTCGCCGTAATTCGAGCCGCTGCTGTTGAGCGTGGTGATCTGCGCCTGCTGCGTGCCCACGGTCACCTGCGCCTGGAGCGCCACCTGGTAGGCGTTGTCCAGATTGCCCTGTGCGGTCTGCACGGCCTTCTGCAGGTTGGCGACGTCGGTGGCCTGCGTGGCGGGGTTGATCGGCGTGGAGAGCGCGGCGATCAGGTTCTCGTACGTTTTGAAGATGCTCTGGTTGGTATTCGGGTTGGCCGGGTCCGTGTTGGCAATGCGTACGAACACCGCGTCGCCCGACACCGAAGTGGGCATCGAGATGTTCTGCGACACCTGGACGGTGGGCGGCTGGCCGGTGCCGACGTACTGCACGCTGCCGCCGGAGCTGACAAACGGGTCGGTCGTGCCGTTGGCGCCGCCAAAGAGGGCCACGCCCGACGCATCGCGCTGGTTGGCGATCGACAGCAGCTGCTGATACTGCTGCTTGACCTGCGCCAGCACGCCAATGCGCTGCGAATCGGTCATCAGCGTGGTGTTGGCGCTCACCAGCGACTGCTTGCCCTGCTGCAGCGTGGTGACCAGGTTGGTGAGCGCAGACGACACGTTGGTCAGGCGCGCATCGGTGGCATCGCGGTTGGCTTGGTACTGATCGTTGGCGTCCTGCGTCTGTTGCAGTTGCACCATCTGGCCATAGGCGGTCGGGTTGTCGCCCGCGCTGTCGAGTGCGATGCCGCTGGAGATCTGCCGCTGCAAGGTGAGCAGGTTCGACTGCGTGTTCTGCATCGAGGCGCTGGACAGCGCGAAGAACTGGGCGGTACTGACTCGCATGATCGGTCCGGGCGGAAGGCTTTAGTGCGTTATCGGCAGGGCTGGGCGGTTCTGCAGTCGGCGGCGACTGTCAGTTGGCGATCGACAGCAGCGAATCGAACAGCGCGTTGGCCGTCTGCATCACCTTGGCGGCGGCCTGGTAGGCCTGCTGGTACTTCATCAGGTTCATCGCCTCGTCATCGAGGTTCACCCCCGAGACCGACTGCTGCTGCGACGTCGAGCTCGCCAGCAACGCCTTCTGCGAAGTCAGGTTCGTGCTGGCCTGGTTGGCCTGCACGCCCACTTGCGTGACGAGGTTGTTCCACGCCGAACCGAGCGACGTGGTGCCGCCGTCCAGCAGGTTCGCATTGCGCAGCTTGGCCAGCGCGCTGGCATTGCCGTTGTCGGTGCTGTTGGCGGTGTTGGCCGAGATGGAGAACGTGTCGCCGTTGCCAGGCGTGCCCGAGAGCGTCAGCTGCACGCCGTTGAACGCGTACGTGGCGCCTTGGGTATAGGGCGCGGTGCCGCCGGTATAGGTGGTCGACGTGCCGTTGACTGTCACCGTCACGCTGCCCGGAAAGCCGGAAAGCGAGCCGCCCACGGCCGAGCTGTACGTCAGGCTGATCGGCGAGGCAAGCGGTGCGCCGGCATACGTGCTGTCCACGCCGATGGACGACACCGCCGCATTGCCGGTGTTGTTGCTGCCCTGCGTGAGCACCACCGGCGACGCTGCCGCCACGTTGTGATAGTCCGTGGTCAGCGTCTGCATCGTCGAGGCAGCCTGGACGGTCGGGCGCACGAGGAACGAATCGCCGCTGTTCATCGTGCCCGACAGGTTCAGCGTGACGCCGTCGATGGTGGTCGGCCAGCTCGTCACCGTCACGGCACCGGAGCCGTCCGGGTAGTGCGAGACGGTGTAGGCCCCGCCCTGGTACTTGATCTGGTAGTCGTAACCCTGCCCCGCATTGGCATTGGTGATGCTGGCAGTCAGCGTGGCGCTGCCCGTGTTGTTGGCACTGGCGGCCACGCTCGGGCCCGCCACGGAGAAGAGGTCCGTGCCCATCTTGCCGTTGGCGTCCATGCCGAGCTTGTTCTGCGCGTTCACGTCGGCGGCCACGGCGGTGGCCAGGCGGCCCAGGCTGTTCTGCGCCGGGATGAGCGTCTTGTTGCGGAACTCCATCAGGCCGCCCAGCGCGCCGCCGCCCAGCTGGCTGTCGTCGATGTTGACGACGCCAGCCGGGCTCTTGTAGCCCACCGACAGCTGCGTCGGGTCGTACTGCGATGGCACCGCCGTCAACTGATAGCTCTGGTTGCCCTGCACCAGCGCCTGGCCATTGCCCACGTAGATGTTGTACTGACCGTCGCCGGTCTGCACCACGCTGGCCTTGATCGACTGGTTGAGCGTCTGCACGAGCTGGTCGCGCTGGTCACGCAGGTCGTTGGCCGGCTGGCCGGTCGAGCTTTCGGCCTTGGCGATCCGGTCGTTCAGGGCGGCGATCTGCTGCGCGGTGCCGTTGACCGAGCTGATCTGGGTCTGCACCTGCGTGTTGACCTGGCCGCTGAGCGCGTTCATCTGGCCGGCAATCGAGTTGAAGCGGCTTTGCAGGCTGGCGGCTGCGTTCAGGAAGACCTGGCGCGCCGTGGTGTCCGACGGCTTGGAGGCCAGGCCATCGGCCGCGTTGAAGAAGCTCGTCAACGCCGAACTCAACCCGCTGTTCGGGTCGGACATGTACTTGCTGAGGCCCGACACCAGGCTGTTGAGCTGGTCGGCCGCGCTCGTGGCGGCCTGGCCGCTCTGCACCTGGGCGGTCAGGAACTGGTCGTAGATCCGCTTGACGGTGGTCACATTGACCCCCTGCCCCAGATAGCCGACGCCTGCATACAGCGGAACGTTTTCCGTCTGCACCGCTTCCTGGCGCGAATAGCCCGGGGTGTTGGCGTTGGCAATGTTGTTGCCGGTCACCTGCAGGTTGATATCGGCAACCCGCAGGCCGGTCGCGCCAATATTCAAGAGGGAGGTGCTCATCGTTGTCTCGGTGCGGGCAGCAGGACGCCGCCGAAATCAGCTCTAGAAACAACATCGGCCGGCCAAGGACAAACTTGAGCCGGCCGATGCCACCAAATGTGGCGCTTCAATTACATTCACACGATCTGCTTGAGCACCGCCATGATCTTGTGGGCGTAGTTCGGGTCGGTGGCATAGCCGGCGCGCTGCAGCCCCTTGGCGAACGACGCCGCATCGTTGCCGTTGCCGGCCGCCACCACGTGGCTGTAGCGCGGGTTGTTGGCCAGCAGGTTGGCGTAGTCCTTGAACGCCTCGGCATACGAGCTGTAGGCCCGGAACTTCTCCTTGACCTTGCGGGCCACCCCGCCGATGTACTCGGTGGTGGTCACCTCGGCGGTCTTGCCCGTCCACGAACCGCCGGCCTTGATGCCGAAAAGGTTGTGCGTGTTGCTGCCGTCCTTGGCCTTGATTTCGCGGCGGCCCCAGCCCGATTCCAGCGCGGCGTGGCCGATCATGAAGTTGGCCGGGATGCCGGTCTCCTGCGCCGCCTGCGAGGCGTGGCCGATCAGCTTGTTGTAGAAGCTGGCCATGCGGTCGCCGCGCGGCTCCGAAGCCACGCCGGACAGGTCCACCTCCGGCAGCATGTCGGCGGCCTTGCTTTCCGCCTCGGCCTGCTTGCGCAACGCCGCCAGGGCGCGCTCCACGCGCGCCTCGAGGCCGGGGCGCGGCACGGTGCTGATGCCCGAGCCGTCGTCTTCCACTCCAGACGCTGCCGACGCGGCCATGCTGTTGAGCGATGTGCGCGCGATCGCCTTGGCCGCATCGGTGGCCGAACCCGCGGCGCCCGGCAGCGCGGTATTCGTGGCCGTGCTGCTGGACAACGCCGTGTTGACCTTGCCGCCCGCATCCGGATCCACGCGGTTGGCCTGTCGCAGCATCTGCTTGAGCAGCTGGTCGGCCACGCCCACGCCGCGCGAGGCCATCGTCTGCGAAAGCTGCTGGTCGAGCATCGACGTGTACATCTTGGTCGACGACGAATCGAACGGCCCGTTCTGCGGCGATGCATCGCGCATCTGCTTGAGCATCATGTTCACGAAGATCGCGTCGAACTGTTTGGCGACGGTCTTGGCCGCGCCCGTCGGGTCGGTGCGCGCGGTCTGCTTGAGCGATTCGAAGCCGCGCGAATCGAGCGCGAGGCGGGTAGTCAGGTCGGTCGGGTTCATGGCATCACCCCGGCGTTAAATGATTTCCAGGTCGGCGCGCAGCGCATTGGCGGCCTTCATTGCCTGCAGGATCGAGATCAGGTCCTGCGGGTTGGCACCGATCGCGTTGATGGCCTTCACCACGTCGGCCAGGTTGGTGCCGCCCTTGACGTTGATGAGGCTGCCGCCCTGCTGCTTGACCTCGATGTTCGAGCGCGCGCCCGCCACCGTCTGCCCTTGCGAGAACGGCGCCGGCTGGCTCACCACCGGCTCGGTGCTGATGGTGACCGACAGGTTGCCGTGCGCCACCGCGCAGGGCTCGAGCTTGACGAGCTGGTTCATCACCACCGAGCCCGTGCGCGCGTTGACGACCACGCGGGCCGCTGCCAGTGCAGGCGTCACTTCAATGTTCTGCAGCTTCGCCACAAACCCGACGCGGTCCGACGCCAGGGCCGGCGCACGCACGTTGATCGTGCGGCCGTCCGCGGCCTGGGCCGTGTCGGCGCCGAACTGCTTGTTGATGGCGTTGACGATGTTCTGCACGGTGCCGAAGTCCGTCGTGCCGGTGTCGAGCTGGATGCTGCCCGCTTCGCCAACCGTGGCCGCCACGGCGCGCTCGACCGTCGCCCCGTTGGCGATGCGGCCGGCGCCGAGCTGGTTGATCTGCACCTTGCTGCCGTTGGCCGACGCGCCCGCGCCACCGATCACCACGTTGCCCTGCGCCAGCGCGTAGAGCTGGCCGTCCACGCCCTTGAGCGGCGTGAGCAGCAGCGTGCCGCCGCGCAGGCTCTTGGCGTTGCCGATGGACGAGACAGTCACGTCAATCGTCTGGCCAGGCCGCACGAAGGCCGGCAGCGTGGCCGTCACCACCACCGCGGCCGTGTTCTTGAGCTGGATGCTGGCGCCCGGCGGCACGTTGATGCCGAACTGCGTGAGCATGTTGTTGAAGCTCTGGATCGTGAACGGCGTCTGCGTGGTCTGGTCGCCGCTGCCATCCAGGCCGACGACGAGGCCATAGCCGATCAGCGCATTCTCGCGCACGCCGGCAATCGTGGTCAGATCCTTGATGCGGTCGGCGTGCGCCGTGCCAGCCAGAGAAGCGAGGGCGATCAGCGCGGCGCCAAAGAGTCGTTGCAATGTCATGGCGAGGCCCCTCAGAACGGCGACACAGTGAGGAAGAACCGCGACAGCCAGCCCATCTGCTGGGCCTCGGCCACATAGCCGGTACCGCGGTATTCCATGCGTGCGTCCGCCACCTGGGTCGACAGCACGGTGTTCTGGTTGTTGACGGTGGTCGGGTTGACCACACCCGAGAACTTGATCGACTCGGTGCCCTGGCCCACGGCCATCTGCTTCTCGCCGCTCACCACGAGGTTGCCGTTGGACAGCACCTCGACCACCGTCACCGTGATCGTGGCGGTGAAGTTGTTCTGCGCGCCATTGGCGCCCTTGCTGTCGAACTTGTTGGCGTCGCTGGCCGACACGCCCAGCAGCGACAGCACACCGGCGTTCATGCCGGCAAGCGTGGGCACCGAAGCGCTCATGCTGCCGGTGCGGTTGACGCTGCCCGAGGTCTGCTTGCTGGCGGCCGTGTTCTCGGTGATCACGATGGTGATGGTGTCGCCCACCATGTGCGCGCGACGGTCTTCGAACATGCCGCGAAAACCGCCGCTGCCCGAGGCCACTTCCTGATAGATCGCCCCGTTCTGGCGCGGCGCCATCACCGGCATCGGCGGCCGCGCCGTGGTCGGACCCTGCACGATCGGCGCGGGTGGCGGCAGCATGCCGCATGCGGTCGTCAGCAAAGCAGCGCCGCCAAGCAGAGCGAGGCGAACCAAGCGCGCAACACGAACCCACTCCCGCAGACTCAAGCGGGAGGCCGCCATGTCGGGCGCGCCCTTCTCTGCTTCCTTGCGCTGGCAAGACAAAGACAGGGCGTCGCCCCCGGCAGGGGGTGAAACAGGCAATGCACCAACAGCACGAGGATCAACCGGGGGGGTTCGCATCACATCACTTCCTAAAGCGGCACTGTCCAGCTTAGAGCTGCGACAGCTTTTCCAGCATCTGATCGGACGTCTGCACAGACTTGCTGTTGATCTCGTACGCGCGCTGCGTCTGGATCATGTTCACCATCTCTTCCACCACGTTCACGTTGGACGTTTCGACGTAGTTCTGGTTGAGCGCGCCGATGCCGTTCGAGCCCGGGTTGGCCAGGTTGGCCGTGCCCGAGGCTTCGGTTTCCGCATACAGGTTCTCGCCCAGGCTGCGCAGGCCGGCCGGGTTGATGAAGTTGGCGAGCTGGAACGTACCGACCTGTGTGTTGTTGACCGAGCCCGGCGTGGTGACCGTCACCACGCCATCCTTGCCGATGGTCAGGCTGGTGGCGTTCTGCGGCACGGTAATCGCCGGCTGGACCGGATAGCCGCTCGACGTCACGAGCTGGCCTTGCGCGTTGATCTGGAAGCTGCCGTCACGCGTGTAGGCCAGCGTGCCGTCCGGCATCTGCACCTGGAAGAAGCCGTTGCCGTTGATGGCCACGTCGGTCGAGTTGCCGGTCTGCTGCAGGTTGCCCTGCGTGTGCAGGCGCTCGGTGGCGACAATGCGCACGCCCGTGCCGATCTGCATGCCCGAGGGCAGCGTCGTCTGCTGCGACGACTGCGCGCCCGGCTCGCGCACGTTCTGGTACAGCAAGTCCTCGAACACGGCGCGCGAGCGCTTGAAGCCCGTCGTGTTGACGTTCGCCAGGTTGTTGGAGATGACGTCCAGCTGCGATTGCTGCGCGTCCATCCCGGTCTTGGAAATCCACAGGGAGCGAATCATGTTCGAGTCCTTGGTTGATTCAATTCAATACGCCGCCGCTCAGGCGTGGCGCAGCAGTTCGTTGGCCGATTGCGCGTTCGTGTCGCTCGTGTGCAGCGACTTCATCTGCATCTCGAGCTGGCGCGAAATCTCGATCATGTTGACCAGCGAGTCGGTCAGGTTGACGTTGCTGCCTTCCAGCGCCCCGCCGGTGATGCGCACGCGCTCGTCCACGGCGGCGTCCTGGCCGTCGCGCTGGCGGAACAGGCCATCGGCGCCTCGGTCGATGTTCGACGGGTCGATGCTCACCAGCTTCAGGCGCCCGAGCGCCACGGGCGGCGTGCGGTTGTCTGCGCTGATGGCGTTGACGGTCCCGTCCTTGGCGAACTGCACCGTGGTGTCGGGCGGCAACGTGATCGGGCCGCCGTCGCCCAGCACGGGCTGGCCCGAGAGCGTCTGGATCGTGCCGTCCGCGCCGAGCTGGAACGTGCCGGCACGGGTGTAGGCCTCGCCGCCGTCGGGCGTCTGTACGGCAAAGAAGCCGGGGCCGTCGATCGCCACGTCCAGGCTGCGGCCCGTGGTCTCGATGGGACCGGGCGAGAGGTCCGTGCCGATGGCAGAAGCCATCACGTACGCGCGCGTCGGCGAGCCGTCGCCTTCCACACCGACCGTATGGAACGCATCGATCTGCGCCTTGAAGCCGGTAGTGCTGGCGTTCGCAAGATTGTTGGCGCTGGCGGCCTGCTGGTCGAACAGGTGCTTCACGCCGGTCATCGATACGTAGATCGAGCGATCCATGCGAGGCTCCTAATTACATGCTCACCAGCGTCTGCAGGATGGTGTCCTGCGTCTTGATGGTCTGCGCGTTGGCCTGGTACGAGCGCTGGGCGATGATCATGTTCACCAGCTCCTGGCTCAGGTCCACGTTCGATTGCTCCACCGCCGACGACTGCAGCAGGCCGAACGAGCCCATGCCCGGCGTACCCAGGTTCGGGGCGCCCGAGTTGGATGTTTCCACCCACTGGTTGCCGCCGATGTTCTGCAGGCCTTCCGGGGCCTTGAAGTTGGCCATGGCAACCTGGCCCAGCGTGGCCGTACGGCCATTGGAATAGCGCGCCGTGATGACGCCGTCCGTGCCGACCGAATAGCTCGCCAGGCGGCCCGTGGCGTAACCATCCTGCGTCACGCCCGGGGCGGTGTCGTTATAGCCGCCGCCGTATTGCGTCGTGCCCGTGAAATCCATGCTGGCGATGCTCATGCCAGCAAACGCCACGCTGATCTTGCTCGGCGTGGAGGTCAGCTGGCCGTTGCCGTTGAAGGTTAGCGAGGTCACCGGGTTGCCGCCGGTGGGGTTGTTGCCGTCCACCTGCGAGTAGACATCCCAGCCGGTGGCGGTGCGCACGTAGTAGTTGGTCAGCATGTGCGCGGTGCCCGTGCCGTCGTACACCTGCTCCGAAACGGAATGGTTGAACGTGGCCGAGTTGGTGGGCGAGAACGGCGTGGTCGTCGGCGGCGTGGCGGCGGCGTCCAGGTTGATGCCGAACGCGGTGTTCGTGGTCGCCAGCGGTGCCAGGTCGTTGACGGGAATCTGCAGGTTGGTCAGCACGGCGGTGTTGACCTTGCCGGTGGAGTCCACACCGTAGCCCGTCAGGTTCTGGCCGGTGGCCGAGATGATGAAGCCGTTCTTGTCGGTCTGGAACTGGCCGTTACGCGAGTACGACACCTGGCCGCTGGACGCGTCGACCAGGCGGTAGAAGCCCGTGCCGTTGATGGCGATGTCCAGCGGGTTGCCGGTGATGGTCACGTTGCCCTGCGTGAACGACTGCGACACCTTGGTCACGTTCACGCCCTGGCCGACCTGGTTGTCGGTTGCGCCCACCAGCGAGCGGGCATAGACGTCGCCGAATTCGGCGGTCGACTTCTTGTAGCCGACGGTGTTGGCGTTGGCCACGTTGCTGCCGATGACGTCGAGGTTCTTGGACGCGGCGTCCAGACCGCTCAGGCCTTGCTGGAATCCCATAGTGTTCTCCCGTGGAAGATGAAAAGCGCGGGGCCGTCCCCGTCGCTGATCGGTGATGCGTTACTGAATGGAAGCAACGTCCGACAGCCGCGCCGTCGCGCCGGAGGCGAGCACCAGCTGCATCGTGCCGTTGTTGATCGTCACACCTGCCACCTTGTCCAGGCCCAGTGCGTTGGCCGTGGTGGTCTTGCCGCCCAGCGTCGCCGACACCTTGATGCTGTAGGTACCGTCGGCAAGCTGGTTGCCCTTGTCGTCCTTGCCGTTCCAGGTGTAGTTGCCGCTGCCGGCAGTCATCTGGCCGAGGTCCACCGTGCGCACCGCCACGCCGGCGGCGTTGGTGATGGTGACGACGACATCGTCCGCGCCGTTGGGCACCGAGACCCCGAAGTTGGCGGCGCCCGAAGACAGCGTCAGGGTGCTCGTCGGCACCTGCACGGTGCGGCCGATCATCGACGAGGCCTGCGTGGCCGCGTTCTGCGTCAGCATGCTCGACATCGTGGTGTTCAACTGCTGGATGCCGTTGACCGTGTTGATCTGCGCCAGCTGCGAGGTCATCTGCGAGTTGTCCATCGGGTTGAGCGGATCCTGGTTCTGGAGCTGCGCCACCAGCAGCTTCATGAACGTGTTCTGCAGATCGCTGCCGTTGGTGATGGCCAGCTGGTTGCCGGTGGTGGTACCGGTCGTGCTTGTGGTGCTGCTGGTGGAGTTGACGGTCATGTTGGTCTCTCGTGTATCGGGCGCCCGTTGACAGCGCTTACTGGCCCAGGGTGAGGGCCTTGGAGGCCATCGTCTTGGTGGTGTTGGCGACTTCCACGTTGGCCTGGTACGAGCGCGAGGCGGAAATCATGTTCACCATCTCGTCCACCACGTCCACGTTGGGCATGGTCACGTAACCGTCGGCATCGGCCAGCGGGTTTCCCGGCTGGTGCATGCGCTTCATGGGCGTGACGGTGTCTTCGACCACGCGGTCGACCGACACGCCGGTGGCGTAGTCGTCAGACTCCTGCGCGGGCGAAAACACCACCTGCTTGGCGCGGTAGGGTGTGCCGTTCGGGCCGGTCACGCTCTCGGCGTTGGCCAGGTTGGAGGCCACCACGTTCATGCGCTTGGACTGCGCGGTGAGCGCGCTGCCAGCCACATCCATCACCTTGAATAGCGACATGTCGATTCCGCTGTCTTTGAAACTGTTGTCGGATCAGATCCGCTGTTTGTGTGGGCGCTCTCCGGGCCACCACCTTGCCGGCCCGGGGCGCCGCATCACTCCCGCCCCTCTTTCGCCGCGCGTCACAACCCGCGCGGTCGTCCCGCAACGTTGCCGTGCTAGCTGCTCTGGATGGCGGCCAGCATCGACTTGATCTTCTGCGTCACGATGCTCAGGTCGGCCTCGTAACGCACGGTGTTGTCGGCAAAGCGCATGCGCTCGCCGTCCATGTCGACCGTGTTGCCGTCGATCGACGGCTGCTGCGACGTGCGGTACTGCACTTCGCCCTGCAGCGCCTTGGTCTGTTGCGACAGCGATGCCTGCATCGGTGTCACCTCGCCGGCGGGCGCACCGTTGACGTTCAGGTGGCCGGCCGCCGTGGCGGTCATCGGCAGGGCGTTGCCGCTGTGCTGGCCGACCGCCTTCTGCAGCGCAGACTGAAAATCGAAATCGCGCGCCTTGAAGTTGGGCGTATCGGCATTGGCGATGTTCGAGGCCAGGATCTGGTGCCGCTGCGAACGCAACCGCAGCGCCTGCTCCTGAAAACCGAACAACTGATCCAGCTTGTCGACCATGTGTGTGTTCCGTGTTCCGTGGGATGGAGAACGCGGCATCGGCAGCCCCTTCAAAACCGCCGATGCCGTCTCCAAACCGCTGTATTGCTGAGTTGCCGTCATGCAGCCTCAGTGGCAAAGGCCTGCCTGCGGGCCCGACGCCGGCCGGGAAAACCAGGCACCGGAGCAGGTTGCACGGTCCGGCTGCACAGCCGCCGCGCAACGCCAGGGACTTCACCACGTTGCAAAGTCTAGGGGCCGATGCGCAACCGCATTCGTCTGAATAAGGGGGGGATTGGCCGACATTTCCGGATTTGGCGCCCCCGCGCGCGTGGCTACACTCCACTGGACTTTTGATGGAGGCTTGCCATGCCACAGCGGTTTGCACGTGAGGCAGATCACCCGACTTTCGCGACGGCGCGGCGCGCGCGGGCCGCGGCCATGCCGCCGGCCGCCGGGCGACGCCTGCTGCTGGTGATCCTCGCGCTGGGGCTGCTGGCCGGCCTCGTGCGCCCGATGCCGGCGCACGGGCAGGGCATGATGCGCGTGGGGTATGCGCCCGCCGCAGCCGCCATGCCGGGGGCGTCGCAAGCCGGCCAGCCCACCGCAATCCAGGGCCCGAACGCCATCCAGATGCAGATCCAGCAGCAGTTGCAGTCGCAACTGGACATCCTGGGCGGCACAAACGAAACCGGTGCGCCGCGCGCATCGGTCGAAGTCGGCCCGGTCGACCCGCGCGTCGCCAACCAGCCGTGCGACCAGATCGACCTGATGCTGCCCGCGGCCAACCGCCTGCGCGGCCGTATACAAGTGGGCGTGCGCTGCCGCTCGCCGCACGCGTGGGCGGCGTGGGTGCCGGCCACCATCCAGATCACAGGGACGTACTACGTGGCCGCCCGCGCCTTGCCCCCGGGCAAGACCCTCGACATGAGCGACCTGGAAGCCCGCACCGGCGATCTGTCGATGCTGCCGCCGTCGGTCGTGCAGCAACCCGCCGACGTGGTCGGCCGCGTGCTGCTCACGAGCGTGGCCGCCAGCCAGCCGCTGCGCGCCGAAAGCCTGCGCTTGCCGGTCGCCGTGCAGGCGGGCCAGACCGTCAAGCTGGTTGCCGAGGGTGGCGGATTCCAGGTCACGAGCGACGGCCGGGCGCTGAACCAGGCCGCAGTCGGCCAGGTGGCGCAGGTGCGTACCGCCAACGGCAACGTCGTTTCGGGCATCGCGCAGTCGGCGGGCGTGGTGGCCATCCAGTTCTGACCCGAGAATTGCGATTGCTCGATCACTTTGAAACTGCAAAGCGACGTGCAGTACGCCCGCTAAAGTTTGGGGCGGGGTTGGCCGATATGGGTGTTAGGATGAACGCGCTCTTCGGAGACACCCGTGAAAATCAACCATATCGTCAACAACGCCCCGGCGATTGCGCCGACCAAGGACACTGCGTCCGGGTCGACGCGTGCCGCTGGCTCGCATGCCGCCAGCACGGCAGCGGCGGGCACGGCGCGCCACACCGGCGATGCGCCGTCGCTGTCAGTCCAACAGGTCTCGCGCCAGGTGGGCAGCGGCGACTTCGATGCCGCCCGCGTCGAGCAGATCCGCCATGCCATCCAGAACGGCACGCTGAAGATGGACGCCGGCAAGATCGCCGATGCGGCGCTTTCCGACGCCCAGTCGCTGCTCTCGGCACAAAGCAAAAAGGCCTGACGGGACACTCCCGTCGCGCCTCCTCCAACCCTGAAGACGCCGCCGGCCCCTGGCCGCACGCGGTGGGGCGGTGTGCCGGCCGGCGGCTGCCCAAGCTGAGGTCGCCTCGCCCATGGACAACACACTGCTGATCCGCACACTGGCCGACGAGCAGGAACTGCTGCGCGCCGCCAACCAGACCCTGGAAGCCGAAGCGCAGGCGTTGCGCGACGGCGACATGGTCGAACTCGAGCGCATTACCCAGACCAAGCACCAGCAGCTCACCGCCCTCGGCGCAGCCGACCGTGAACGCCGCCTCTGGTGGGCGCAACACGGCGGCGCCGATCCGTACGGGCTGGTCAAATACCTGCGCACCGACGAAGCCGCCAGCCGCCTGTTCGACGAAAACCTGGCCCTGGCCCGCACGCTGCGCCAGCGCAACCTCGACAACGGCGTCCTCATCGACCTGCGCCTGCGTGCCACGCAGAACGCGCTGCAAGTCCTGCACGCTGCCAACAACGGCGGCGGCACACCCTATGGCCGCGACGGCAAGCAACCGCTCTCGATGCCGCGCTTCTCGGTCGTTGCCGAATAGGTGCCACACGCCTGCCGTTTCCTCGCCTGACGGCCCGCGAACGCTGCTTGACGTTTACGTCAATGGGCATGAAGTGGGGCTGGCTGCCGCCGTCCGATCCTGATATCTATAAGGGGTCTGGCACACCGCCGATCGGGATAAGCAAAAAGGTTTACATCCGATTGATGGGTGCAACAAGCATGCTGGGGATTTATTCTGCGATTTTTGGCGGGGTTAATCCTCCGCGCCTGGCGACATAAAGAAGCAAAAAACCGGGAGGGAAATTGCGCCTGATTGGCGCGCCAAGGTTTCGGCCCGGCGGCACCGCTGCGTGGTGACTGCCGGTTGAACGGGGAAATATACCGAAGCCGCGCGCCATTGCGTTTCCACAAGCCCGTTTGCATTGATTTTGGATCCCACCGATCCAAATCCGCGCAGCGACGGCGATTCCGGGAAATGGGAAAAACAACCATAACCAGACAGGCGGCGCAGTGAAATCAATCGTAGTAGAGGCACACCCGTTGGTGCGTGCCGGCGCGACTCACGTCTTGCAATCCTTGCCGGCCATTTCCGAGGTTGTCAGCGTCGAACCGGACGAAGACCTTTTTGAAAACCTCGCGGCGCATGCGGACGCCGAACTCGCCCTGATCGGCCTGCCGCTGCCGGGCATCGACGATCTGCCGGCGCTCTCGCGGTTGCTCCAGCAGCCGCATCCGCGGCATGTCGCCGTACTGAGCGAAAACGATTCGGTTGCGCACGTGCGCGCGCTCATGCAATTGAATGTCTCGGCCTATCTGCTGAAAAGCTATTCCGGCAAATTGATCGGGGCGGCACTCGAACTCGTGCTGGCCGGTGGCCGTTATGTGCCTGCGTCCGTCGTGTTGGCCCGGCCCGAAACCATTGCGGCCGGCGCGCCCCGGGGCCATGACGACTGCGCATTGCTCGGACTCACGCAGCGCCAATACGAGATACTCGTTCTGCTTTCCCGCGGCCATCCGGTCAAAACCATCAGCCGCATGCTGAATATCTCGGAGGCGACCACGAAAGCGCATATCAATGCGCTTTATCGGCGGCTCGAAGTGCGCAGCCGTACCGAAGCCGTGTTCGTCGCCACGCAGCGCGGCGCCATGTTGCTGAACGGTCCGCAGGTCGGCGCAGAAACGCCGCTGCGCCTGGCACGCACCGGCTGACACCGTCTTCCTTCGCGCATAAAAAACGGCGCCCACATCGGGGCGCCGCTGGAATATCCCGCCCACGCTGTCGACACGCGGGCGGCAGATGACAAGAAAAGCGAGACGACTCCGCTCAGAACTTCGCGCGGATGCCCACGCCGAACGTGTCGGCCGAGCTCAGGTCCGACACCTTGTCGCGGAAATACGCGGCATACACGTCGGTGCGCTTGGACAGCGCGTAGTCGTACCCCACCGCCCACGTATTGCGCTTCACGTCCACTGCACCGCTGGTTTTCGTGTACGCGTACGACGCGAGGATGCTGCCCGGGCCGACCGGGATCGACACGCCGAGCTGGCCGCCGTTGCTCTTGGCATCGCCCGTGTTGATCGTGTTCTTGATGTACTGGTACTGGCCGTACAGCTTGACCACGCCAAAGTCGTATGTCGCCCCCAGCTGCGCAGCCGTCTGGCGCGAGAAGCCCGTCACCAGGGCGTTCAGGTCGCCGGGGCTCGCATCGAAGCGCACCTGCTGGAACGCCGCCGTGGCCGCGAAGTTGCCGTGGAAGTACAGGAAGTTGCCGCCCCACTTGTTCTGGCCGTTGTGGCCGGCCTGCTCGCCTGCCCCGTAGATGAAGTTGCCGGTCAGCCCGTTGAAATCGGGCGTGGAATACATGATCGAGTTGTCCCAGCCCGAATCGCCCACCAGGCCCGAAATACCGGCGGTGCCCGTACGGCCGTTGCCGAGGTAGGTGTGGAACACCATCGGCGAGAACGTATACGAATCGATGAACGGGTTGAAGAGAATCGTCGAGACGAAATACGGCGGGGTGTTGCGGCCGAGCTTGATCGAGCCCCACGTGTTCGACTGCAGGCCCACGAAGGCATTGCGGGCAAAGAAGTGGTCCCCGTCAAAGCGACCGACCTTGCCGGTGTCGGGACGGAAGAACGCTTCGAGCGTGAAGATCGCCTTCAGGCCGTTGCCCAGGTCTTCGCTGCCCTTCATGCCCCAGTACGACGTCGACATGCCACCCGAATTGACGCCCCAGGCGCGATCGGATGCGCCGAGGTTCTTGGTTGCGCCGGCCCAGGCGTCCACCTGGCCGTAGAGCATGACGGACGACTGTGCCTGCGCTGCGCCGGCGGCAAGGCCGGCGGCGGCGGTCAGGCCCGCCGCGGCCACCTTGAAACGTCGCTTGAGTTGCATCGTTGATTTCTCCCTCTTGTGGTTCCGTTGTGTTGAATCGACTTCGCGCGGCAGGCGGCTCAACCTGCCCCGCTGAGACGGCGCGATCGAATGCAACAGCCGTGCCAATACCGTGACGGCGGCCGGGATGTCACAAATCAATGCGTTGCGCGGGAAGGGGCGCAGACTAGCTTGAATACCCGTGGCAGACAAGTCCCAACGCAGGGGTGTGTGGCGCGGATTCTGCACCGTGCTGGCGCAAGTGCGCGATGGAGCATGGTCATGCCCGCTCGTCGTTCTGCAACACCCGCAGATCGACTTCGCGCAGATAGCGCTCCGGCGAAAAATCGCAATACGTCAGGGAGATGGGCAGGTCGGACACGCTATAGCCGATGCGGCGCACGCGCACGAGCGGCACACCGGCCGCCACGCCAAGCGCGTCAGCCTGGTGGGCATCGGCCAGGCACGCCAGCGTCGCCTCGCGCGAGCGCGTGATCGTCAGGTTGGCACGCTGGAACACCTGCACGAAAAGACGGTCTTCAAAGTCCCGTGCTTCGAGCATGGCCGCCAGGCTCGAGGTCAGCCACGTGCGCAGCAGCATGATGGTCTGCCCGTCCACGCGCGCACGGCGCTCGACGAAGGCGACCTGCGCGCCGGGCTCGAGCTCCAGCGCCGCGGCAACGGCTTCGTCGGCCGGCCGGAGCTGGAAGGCGCTGACGGTGTAGACCGCGCCCGGCACGTATTCGAGCGCGGCATCAGACTGCCCCCGCGCATACAGCACCGGCCGATGCGGCCCCGAGGAATCCAGCACCACGCTGCGCTGGCCGCGTGCACGCTTGAGCAGCCCCCGCGCGGCGAGCTCGTTGAGCGTACGGCGCGCCGTGAGCCGCGATACGGCGTAGCGCTGCGCCAGTTCATTCTCGCTGGGGGCGATGCTGCCGGCCGGCAGGTTGCCGTGCAGGATGTCCAGCCGGATGCGGTCGGCCAGTTCGAGGTATTTGGGCAGGCGGGGCGTCATGCCAGCGTTATACAGGAACATGCGGCGCCCGCTCCAACAAAAACGGCCCACCAGAGCGGTGAGCCGTTTTGCTCCGTGCGGTACGCCGGATGCGGATCAGGCGATGAGGAATTTGTCGCGGTTCTTGCCGATCCAGGCCGGCGCACGGCCGCGGCCGGACCATGTCGCGCCGGTCTTCGGATCGCGATACTTGGGCGGCACCGGCGACTTGGCGCCCGCGCGGCGACCGCGGCGCGGGACCAGGCCCAGATCTTCCGCCGTCAGGCCATATTCGGCAACCGTCTGGCGAACCTGCTGAATCACGGCTTCCAGTTCCTTGGCGCGCGCCATTTCAATCTGTTCTTCCAGCTTGGCCTTTTGTGCAATCAATTCCTTGTATGTCGCCATATGGGCTCCCGATAAAGACCGGTATGAAGTCCGGTGTGGGCAGAATATTAGGCGAATTGTATTCGCAACTGAAATCAAATTTCAATGGTTTCAATTGTGAAGCTTCAAAGCATGCGGCTTAGCGCCGTCGACAAAACCGGCATGGCGCACGAGTCGGCGCTTACCGGTACAAGAGAACGGCACGGCCACGACCGCAGCGATAGCAGCAGAGTTGAACACCACCCGTCTCACGCGGGCGCCCGGGCTTGGCACGCCAGATGCTGTCTCAAGGGCCATCGTCGGACCGCGTTCCCGCATACGAATTCGTGGCGTGGTTTCAATGGCGCAGGTGTGGTTCTTTTTGAGCGTGCCGTGCATGCGCGATTTGCATTCCCGGGCGTGCCGGCATTCTCGAATTTGCCAAGGGGGCTTCTTTTCGCCTTGAAGGTTCTGCGGAATCCTCCACCCGCATTTCGGCTTGACGACAGACGTGCCTATTGATATCCGCGCGAATTGGAGCTTACGCAGCGATCAATCAATCCACTTTCCCGCACGGTAAAAAAACGTCAAACCGTATTGAACACACCGACGCCACGCAAATGACCTCGATCTCGCAGGGCCGGGCCGAACGTCGCAATACAAGGGTGGGCTGCGGGCACAGCCCAATCAAAGTGTTGTATTCGCCACAAACGAGACTTTGCGCCACGCACGACTTTTGCGCATCATGAAGAATGTTGTCTCCCCTTCCGCCGGCCCAGCGCCGCGGATCCGTGCATGGCGAGATCTCGTGGGCCATACCATTGGTTGGAGCGTGGGATGCAAGACGAACTTTCCTACCCGCTGTCGGCGCAAAGCCTGCCCGTTCCGCTCTATGTCGTGCTCGAGGGCCGCATCGTGTATGCCAATGCGGCGGGGGTCTGCATGTTGCACGCGGCATCTGCCGATCAATTGCTGGGCGAGCCGTTCTCCCGCTTCTTCCAGGATGTTCCGGCCTGGCTTGCCGCTGCGGACGCAGACCACGCCGACCCCGCCATGCCGGAGGGGCCGCAGGCGCCGCAAGCACAGCTCGTCTCGGCCATCGCGCTTGGCGCCCTGACCGACCCCGTGCGCGTCCGCCTGACGGTCACCCCGACCCGCTTCGAAGGCCTGCCGGCCCAGCAGGTGGTGGTGCATGGCCTACCCTTGCCGCTCGATGCGCAGATGCCGGGCAAACCCGGTGAACGCATCCTCAGCGCTGAAACCGTTGGCGCAGCATTGCCCTATGAACACCTCGATTACCTGCTCTCGACACTGCCGTCGAGCACCTCGCCAGGCGAGCGGCTGCAGGCGGTGCTCAGGGCCATCGAAGCGACGTTGCCGAACTCGCTCTGCGTCGTGGTGCGTGTGGTGTCGGGGCGTGCCAGGCTATACGGCACACAGACGGCACGGTCGCAGTTGGCATCCCGGCCCGCATCTGCAACGCGCCCGGCCCCGCCGGCACCCGACACGCTCGACACCGACCTCGCGAGCCTGGCGCCCCTGCTGCACGATCTGCCCCCGGTCGAGCTGGTGCGCCACGCCAATGTGCCCGCGGCATTGCGAGAGGTATTGGCTGGCGCGCGGTCCTTCGTCATTTCGTGTGGAACACAACACTCACAATGACTCCTGGTCGTCGAGCCCGGTGGGCATGTGTGCAGGCCGCTGGTCGGCCTGTGCACATGTCCACCGGGCGGGTTTGAGCAGGAGGATGAGTCCATGGGCATTGCCGTAGAAGCTCTGTTCACCAGCGCGCTGGGCTTGCAGCCGCCGTGGGTCGTCGATGACGTCAGGCTCGACACCGCCAAGCGGCGTATCGACTTCGAGATCGGCTGCCACACCAGCAGGATCGCCTGCCCGGCATGCGGTGCGGCCACGCAACCGGTGCACGACCGGCTGCGCCGATCCTGGCGGCACCTGGACTTCTTCCAGTTCGAGGCCTGGCTGCACTGCGACGTGCCGCGCGTGGCCTGCGGTGCCTGCGGCAAGACCACGCAGGTGGCCGTGCCCTGGGCGCGTCCGGGCTCGGGCTTCACCGCGGCGTTCGAAGCGCTGGCGCTGACCTTGTGCCTGGACCTGCCGGTGCGCCAGGCCGCCGAGTTGCTGCGCTGCAAGGACAAGCGGCTGTGGCGGCGCATCGAGTTCTACGTCGAGCAGGCGCGTGCGCTGGAAGACTTCTCCGGCGTGCGCACGGTGGGCATCGACGAGACCAGCCTGCGGCGCGGGCAGCACTACATCACCGTCGTGCACGACCTGGATCGCAAGCGGCTGCTGTTCGCCACCGAGGGGCGCGAGCACCGCACGGTGGTGGAGTTCGCCGAGGATCTGAAGGCCCATGGCGGCGATCCCGCCCAGGTGCGGCACGTGTGCATGGACATGAGCGCGGCCTACGCCAAGGGCGTGGCGCTGGCGCTGCCCGAGGCGCAGATCAGCTACGACCGCTTTCACGTCGTCTCGATGGCCATCGAGGCGATGGACCAGGTGCGCCGCGCGGAGATGGCCACCGACGCGCAGGCGGTGCGAGCCGCGCTGGGCACTGGCCAGCGTAAGACGCTCAGGCAGCTGCTGTGGGGCATGCGGCGCAACCCCAGCAGCTGGAGCGCCCGCCAGATCCAGGCGATGCACTGGCTGCAGCGCTCGACGCTCAAAAGCGCGCGGGCGTGGCGGCTGAAGATGGCGCTGCGCGAGGTGTACGCGCGGGCCACAGCGCACAACAGCATCGAACAGGCCGCATCCGACCTCAGGGCCTGGCTGAGCTGGGCGCGGCGCTGTCGGCTCGAGCCGTTCAAGAAGCTGGCCGCCACGCTCAAGGAGCGGTTCGACGCGGTGGTGCGCGGCATGGTCGATCACCGCAGCAACGCCTTCGTCGAGGCGATGAACGGGCTGCTGCAGCAGGCCAAGCGCGCCGCGCGCGGCTTCAGGACGAGCCAGAACTTCATCGCCATCGCCTACCTGCGCATGTCCAAGCTCAAGCACCTGCCGGCCAGCCCGTTCGCGCCGGCGATGCCCCAGTGACAGTGTTGCTTTCCACACGAAACGACATGGAGCCTGGCGCGCTGGCCGATGCACGCCCTGCCTGGCTGTGCCGCATTCCCGCCCAACACGGTGGCATCGCGGCAGGTGAAGATCTGCTCTGCCTGTTCTACCCCGCCCCGGATTCAACACCGCCCGGCGATGCAGCCTTGCGCGACGCCTGCGGCCACTATGTCGCCGCACTGGTCAAACTGCTGCGGCTCGAAACCGAATACCGCCAGACCCGCGAGTTGCGCGACCAGTATCGGCTTGTGGTCAACCACCTCAGCGAAGGCGTGTTGACGCTGTCGATTGACGGGCGGGTCCTGTCTTACAACCGCAGCGCGGCGGAAATCCTTCGCCTGTCCGGCGCGTCGTGGAAGGGGCGGCCGCGCGCCGCGTTCTCCGACATGATGTTCAGCGAAGACGGCACCATCCTGCCGCGCGCCGCGTGGCCGTCGACCATAGCGGCCCGCACCGGACGCGCCGTCAGCAACGTCGTGGTGGGCGTGCAGGCGACCAACGGGCAAGTCGTCTGGCTGCGCGAATCGGTGTTGCCGATGTTCTCGCCCGACAGCGCCTCGCCGCACGCGGTGCTGGTCATCTTCAGCGACATCACGGCCGAGCGCTCGGCGCACGAGCAGCTGCGCCTGCTTGAAACCAAGGACTCGCTCACTGGCCTGCCGAATCGCGCCGCATTCGTCGAGCGGCTCGATGCGCGGCTGGCATTGCAGGCCAGCGGTGAACTGGCGCTGCTCTACATCGGCCTGGACCACTTCAAGACGGTCAACGAGGCGATGGGCCACCACACGGGCAACCAGATCCTGAACACCGCGGCGCAGCGCCTGCGGGCCGCAGCCGGCCCGCGCGCGCTGCTGGCCCGCCTGGGCGGGGACCGGTTCTGCGTCGCCATTGAAGACCCGGCCGCAGCCGATGGCCTGGCGCGGCAGGTGCTCGAAGCGCTGGCCAAGCCCTTTGCCGGCGACCAGCGCGAAGTGCACCTCTCTGCCAGCATCGGCGTGGCGGTCTTTCCGGCAGACGGCGGCGACGCGGGCACGCTCGTCATGCACGCCGAGGCGGCCATGTACCGGGCCAAGGAACAGGGCCGCAACCGCGTCGCACGGTATTCGCGTGCGCTTGAAACCCAGATGCTGCGCCGCTTCACCCTGAACGAACGCATGCGCAGGGCGCTCGCGCGCGGCCAGGTGCGGCTGGTCTATCAACCGAAGTACGCGCTGGCATCGCGCGAGATGGTCGCGGTCGAGGCGCTGATGCGCTGGTCGGATCCGGAGCTCGGCGCGGTGTCGCCCGCCGAGTTCATCGACGTGGCAGAGGAGTCTGGCTACATCCTCGAGCTGGGCCGCTGGGCACTGATGCAGGCGTGCACGCAAGGCCAGGCGTGGGCGCGCGAGTTCGGCTTTACGGGACGCATCGCGGTGAACGTGTCGGCGCGGCAGTGCGATGCGGGCGTCATCGAACAGGACGTGGACGAAGCGCTGAGGACATCCGGCCTGGCGCCCACGCGCCTGGAGCTTGAATTGACCGAAAGCGTGCTGCTGGCGGACCGGCCGTCGACGCAGCGGCTGCTCACGAGCCTCGCTGCGCGCGGGGTGCGTATCTCGCTGGATGACTTCGGCATCGGGTTTTCCTCGCTGTCGTACCTGCGCAGCCTGCCGATCCACAACATCAAGATCGACCGATCGTTCATCAGCGGCGTACCGGTGGTACCCGACTGCGTGGCCCTGACCAAGACCATCATCGCGATGGCCCGCGCGCTGAACATGACCGTCACGGCCGAGGGCGTTGAGACGGCCGAGCAGTCGGCCTTCCTCGCGGCCCACGCGTGCGATGAAGTGCAGGGGTTTCTCTTCGGCCGGCCGCTGGAGGTGCCGGCGCTGGAGGCGCTTCTACGCTCGCACAGCCGCGCGCGGGCATAAAAAAAAACGGACCGCGGAGGTCCGTTTCTTGTGTGGACGGGCGTCGATCAGCGCGTCGTCACGTTGCCGACCAGACCGCCCAGTGCGGCGCCGCCCAAGGTTGCCCCCGGACCGCCGATGAGCGCAGCGCCGGCCAGTCCGCCCACGCCCGCACCGATGGCTGTATTGCGCTGGCGCGCCGTCATGTTGGCACAGCCGGTTGCCGTCAGCAGCATCACACCGGCCAGCAGAGTCGTCAGTACCCGAATCATGTTCTTCTCCTTGGAATGCGTCGGTTGCCATCACCGACCGCGTACCGAAAGTCTGGCCAGCCAGTGCACAACGTGCTGTTTCAAGTTGTAATCAGACGTTGCACGCGCCGACGGCAATGAAGATGTCTTAACGCTGACGCACCTTGCCAAATTCGCGGGCAACGCCGACACAAACGCGTCACCACGCGGGCCGGGTAAGGTTTCCCACAGAGTTATCCACATGTTCTGTGCATAACCGGCCATGGCCGCCAGTCCCGAAATCACAAAGGGCTTGACGGTTTTCGACAAACGTGCCGAGCACGGGAAGCTGCCGTGTCAAGCGCAAGTTATCCACATCGTGACGGGGTGTTACATCCTGCAACAACTCCTTGCGCGTCAAGCGGTTGCACACGCTTTTGCAACCGGTTTGACTGCTGCTGTGGACAAGTCTGGGCGGGGTGATGTGGTCCGTGCAGGATCGATTGCGCCTGGAGACGGCGGTCGATCCGTTCGGGATACGCAGTCTGCAACAGCCCCCCATGTGCAGTCCCTTTTTCGTGGTTCCATGATTGGAACCATGGATGTTCCGTTCAGGAAACCCTGGGCCGCACCGGGCTGGCAAGAGAGCGCCGGCGTTACCCCAGCCAGCCGAACTGGCACCGAGGGTGGATCAACGCGTCAGGTCGCCAGGCGTATCGACGTCGCGCAGGATGCCGGCATCGTCCGTATCGATGCGGATGAGCGTGCCCGGCGTGATCAGCCGCCGTGCGCCTTCGTCGCCATCGAGCGACGCCAGGCCCGCGAAGAAATCGGCGCCAAAGCCGATCGGGTGCCCGCGCTGCCCCTCGTAAAACGGTGCGACGCAGTGGCCCGCGTCCAGCGCACCGGCCAACTGCGCGATGGTGGCGGGGGCGATCCACGGCATGTCGGCCAGGGCGATGACCCAGCCGCCGGCGTGCGGTCGGGCCGCCACCCCGGCGGCCAGGCTGGCGCCCATGCCGCGCGCGGCGTCGGCGCATCGCAGCACCTCGCAGCCCGCCTCAGCCAGCAACGCGGCCAGCCGCTCAGCCTGGGCCCCATGCGTGGCGGCAGCGGGCACCACCGCCACCACATCGTCCAGCGCCTGCTTCAGGTGCCGCGCGGCCTGCAACGCGACCGGCGTACCGGCGGTGACGCCATCGCGCAGCGGCGCGAGCAGCTTGTTGGCCGCGCCGGCCGGATCGAACCGGCTGCCGCGTCCCGCGGCCAGCAGGACACCCACCACAGGCCGCTGCGACATCAGACGACCTCGGTCTTGAGCGTGACTTCCACGTTGTTGCGTGTGGCGTTCGAATACGGGCATACCTCGTGAGCCTTGGCGACCAGCGCATCCGCATCGCCCTGCGACAACCCGCCGATGCGCGCGGTCAGGCCGACCTTCAGGCCGAAGCCGCCTTCGGGCCGTGTGCCGATGCCGACGTCGCAGTGGATCTCGATGCTGGTGGGGTTGAGCTTGAGTACGGTCTTGGCCACAAAGTCGCACGCCGAGCCGAAGCATGCGGCATAGCCGGCTGCGAACAGGTCTTCGGGGGTGGTCGTATTGGGCTTGCCGGGGCCGCCCATCGATTTCGGTACCGACAAGTCGTGCGACACCTGGCCGTCTTCGGTCTGCGTGTGGCCGTTGCGGCCGCCCGTGGCCTTGGCGTGCGCGGTGTACAGGATATTGAGTGCCATGATGATCTCCGGTTCGTGAGAGAGCGTGCGCAGCAAGAAACGCTCCGCAGTAAAACGCCGGCATACATTGCTGCATGCCGGCGCCAATCACATCACGCGTGGATGACGGTCACACCGTATCGAACGGCAGCTTGCGCAGCCGCTTGCCGGTGAGCGCAAACACGGCATTGGCCACCGCCGGCGCGATCGGCGGCGTGCCGGGTTCGCCCAGGCCGGTCGGGTTGTCTTCCGACGGCACGAAGAACACGTTCACCGGCGGCGCGTCCGGCATGCGCACGGGCGGGAAGTCGGTGAAGTTGCTGTTCTTGGTGGCGCCGTGTTCGATTTCGATGGCAAACCCAGGCTGGATCATCGCCAGGCCGAACACGCACGCCCCCTGGATCTGCGCTTCGGCGCCCATCGGGTTGACCACGCGGTTGGCGTGCACGCCGGCGGTCACGCGATGCACGCGCGGCTTGCCTTGGTCGATCGACACCTCGACCACATACGCCACGACCGACTCGAACGACGCGTGCACCGCCACGCCCCACGCCTGGCCCTTCGGCAGCTTGCGCTTGCCGTAGCCGGACTTGTCGACAGCCAGCTGCAGCGCCGCGCGATGGCGCTCGTGTTCCCTGCCTGTGAAGCGCGCCATGCGGAAGGCCACCGGATCCTGCCGGACGGCGTGCGCCACTTCGTCGACCATGGTTTCCATCACGTAGGCCGTGTGCGTGTGGCCCACCGAGCGCCACCACAGCACCGGCACGTTCACGTCGGGGTGATGCACCGTCAGCTGCATCGGAAAGCCATAGTGGTTCTCGATCACGCCCTCCACCATGGTCTCGTCCACCCCGTTCTTGACCATGAAGGCCTCGAACGGCGTGCCCTTGAGGATCGACTGGCCGACGATCACGTGATCCCAGCCAACCACCTTGCCGCTGTTGTCGACACCCACACTGACGCGGTGCAGGTGCATCGGCCGGTAGTAACCGCCGCGGATGTCGTCTTCGCGGCTCCAGATCACCTTGACGGGGCCGTTGTGGCCGGCAGCCGCGTAGGCCTTGGCCACGTTGGCAGCTTCCACGACATAGTCCGACGTGGTGATCGCGCGCCGGCCGAAGCCGCCGCCGGCCATCATCGTGTTGAGCTCGATCTTGTCCGGCGCCACGCCGAGCACCTTGGCGATCGCGCCCTGGTCGATGGTCTGGAACTGCGAGCCGACCCACACCTTGGCACCGGTCGTCTTGCCGCCGTCGCGCTGCAGGTCGATCGTGCAGTTCAGCGGCTCCATTGGCGCGTGCGCCAGGTACGGAAACTCGTAGTCGGCCTGGATGCGCGTGGGCGCGGATGCAATGCCGCTCACGTCGGCGGTCTTGGCGACCGTGCCGGGCTGGCCCGCGAGCTTGCGGTATTCCTCCATCAGCGCGGGCGTGGACACCGTCGAGCCGGCGTCTTCCCACGTGACCTGCAGGGCGTCGCGGCCCATCTTGGCGGGCCAGTAGCCATCGGCAATGACCGCCACGCCGCTGCCGCCGCGGTCGGTCGGGATCTGCAACACGTCGACCACGCCCTTCACCGCCTTGGCCGCCGCCGCATCGTACTTGGCGACCTTGCCGCCAAAGCGCGGCGGACGCGCCAGCACGGCCACTTTCATGTTCGGCAGGCGCGTGTCGAGACCGAACTTGAGCGAGCTGTCGAGCTTCGCGCGCGCATCGAGGCGGGGCGTCGGCTTGCCGACGATGCGGAACTGCGACGGGTTCTTCAGCGTGACCTGCGCCGGCACCGGCAGGGCCATCGCGGCCTGCGCGAGCTCGCCGTACGTCGCGCGATGGCTACCCGACGTGACCACGCCGTTGACCGTGCGGCAGGTCGACGGGTCGACCTTCCAGCGCTCGGCCGCGGCAGCAATCAGCATCGCGCGCGCACGTGCGCCCAGCTCGCGATATTGCTGGAACGAATGGTTCAGCGCGGTCGAGCCGCCCGTCATCTGGATGCCGAAGCCCGGGTCCTTGTATGGATCGCCCGCCGGCGCGAGCATGCCGCGCACGTTGCGCCAGTCCACGTCGAGTTCTTCGGCCAGCGCCATCGGCAGCGCGGTATGCACGCCCTGCCCGAACTCGAGCCGGTTCACGGCCACCGTCACGGTGTTGTCCGGCGCGATGATGATGAACGCTTGCGGCGGCGAAGGCGGCTTGGCCTTCGCGTCCTGCGCGCCGGCCAGTGCGGGCGCAATCCCGAGTGCCAGCCCGCCACCGGCCAGCGTCGTGAGTTTCAGAAAGCTGCGGCGGTCGAGCGCCACCGTAGCCCGAGCGCCGGCATCCGCAGTTGCCGGCTGATGTTGCGCGCCGCCACCGGCCAGCGCTTCCAGGTTTCGAATACGCATCGTGGGTTCTCCGGTGGGGCTTACGCCAGCGACTTCGCAGCGTCGTGGATCGCCGCGCGAATCCGCTGATACGTCGCGCAGCGGCACAGGTTGCCGGCCATCGCGGCATCGATATCGGCGTCGGTCGGCTTCTTCTTGCTGCGCAGCAGGCCGACCGCGCTCATCATCTGGCCACTCTGGCAGTAGCCGCATTGCGCCACGTCATGCTTGACCCACGCCTCGAGCACGGCCTTGCCGACCTTGTCGTCGGCGATGTGTTCGGACGTGGTGATCTGCTGGCCCGCCACTGCGGAAATCGGCAGCACGCAGCTGCGCGTGGGCTGGCCGTTCAGGTGCACCGTGCAGGCACCGCACGACGCAACGCCGCAACCGAACTTCGTGCCGGTCAGGCCCAGGTTGTCGCGCAACGCCCAGAGCAGCGGGGTCGACGGATCCGCATCGACTTCCACCGGTTTGCCGTTGATGTTCAACGTGACCATTGGGGGATTCTCCTTGTGGGGCGTGAGGGGAGTCTTACCGTTATGACGCCTTCGATATAGCGGGCTGGCGGTATGGACGGGGTGTATTAAAGCAGGTTCGGATGGGTTCTGCTGGCGCCACATCACATGGCTTCTGGCGGGCTGCACACGTTTTCGTCGGCTCTGGATCTGGTGGTTCATGTGCCCAAAAAAGCCGTCCGGAATCCGCCCAGGCAGCTTGACAACACCCCGCCCTCCCCATCACTATCGCCGGATGCATTCTCAGCAGACCATCCTCCGTACCGCTCCTGCGCGCACCCTCTCGTGCGTGCGCGGTCTGCTATCCGCTTCTCTACTACGCGTGTAAGCGCGTAGACCTCTCTTTCCCCCTCGTTCCGGTGTTTGACCGGTCCGTGCCCTGAGCGGCGACGGGCCTTGTGTGTGGCGCAGTCCGTGCGCCGAATCGTTGGAGCTTTCTCATGTCTGCCTCGATCCCGCTTTCGCTACGACTACCGACCGGTTGCCAGACCACGCGCCCGTGGCTGTCTGGCCGCCACCTCCCGAACCCGATTCCGGCCACCCCGGACGCTGCCCGCGCGGCCGTCCCCGTTGTACGAAACCGATCTCGATCTCACAGGACGCACGCACCATGTTGAAGAACCCCGCCACCAAGTACCGCCCCTTCCCCGCCATCGCCCTCGCCGATCGCACCTGGCCCAACAAGACGATCACCCGTGCCCCGATCTGGATGAGCACGGACCTGCGCGACGGCAACCAGGCCTTGTTCGAGCCCATGAACGCCGAGCGCAAGATGCGCATGTTCAAGATGCTCGTGCAGATCGGCTTCAAGGAAATCGAAGCCGCTTTCCCCGCTGCCTCCCAAACCGATTTTGATTTTGTCCGCGAGCTGATCGAGGGCGGACACATCCCTGACGGCGTGGCCATCGAAGTGCTCACGCAGGCCCGCGAAGACCTGATCCGCCGCACGATGGAATCGCTGCGCGGCGCCAAACGCGCCATCATCCACGTCTACAACGCGACCGCGCCGGTGTTCCGCCGCACGGTGTTCAACACCGACCGCGAAGGCGTCAAGCGCATTGCCGTGCAAAGCGCCAAGCTGATCCGCGAGATTGCGCAGACGATGCCCGAGACGCAGTGGACGTATCAGTACAGCCCCGAAGTCTTCAGCGGCACCGAGCTGGATTTTGCGCTGGAGGTCTGCAACGCGGTGACCGAAGTCTGGGAGCCGACGCCCGAGCACAAGATCATCTTCAACCTGCCTGCCACGGTGGAGATGGCCACGCCAAACATCTACGCCGACCAGATCGAATGGATGCATCGCAACCTGGCGCGCCGCGATTCGATCATCCTCTCCGTGCATCCGCACAATGACCGCGGCACGGCCGTGGCAGCGGCTGAACTGGCGGTGATGGCCGGCGCCGATCGCGTGGAAGGCTGCCTGTTCGGCAATGGCGAGCGCACCGGCAACGTGGACCTCGTCACACTCGCGCTGAACCTGTATTCGCAAGGAGTCGATCCGGGCCTGGATTTTTCGCACATCAACGACGTGGCCCGCACGTGCGAAGACTGCACGCAGCTGCCGGTGCATCCGCGCCATCCGTACGTGGGCGACCTGGTGTTCACGGCGTTCTCGGGCTCGCACCAGGATGCGATCAAGAAGGGCTTTGCCGTGCAGAAGCCCGACGCCATCTGGGAAATGCCGTACCTGCCGATCGACCCGGCCGACGTGGGCCGCACGTACGACTCGATCATTCGCGTGAACAGCCAGTCGGGCAAGGGCGGGATCGCATACCTGCTCGAATCGGGCTATGGCGTGGCGATGCCGCGGCGCCTGCAGGTGGAGTTCAGCAGCACCGTGCAGAAGCTGACCGACGAAAGCGGCCGCGAAGTGACCGCCGCCGACATCTGGGCACTGTTCCAGCAGACGTATCTGCGCAGCGATGGCGCAATCGGCTACGTGTCGCACCGCCTGACCGAGCAGGAAGACGGCAGCCAGCACATCCGCCTGGTCGTCAACATTGCCGATCGTGAGCACATCTGCGAAGGCGTGGGCAACGGGCCGCTGGATGCGCTCGTGCATGCGCTGTCGCACGTGCTGACGGCACCCGTGTCGATCCACCACTATGAAGAACGTGCACTGGGCCAAGGCGCCAATGCCGACGCGATCGCTTTCGCGGAAGTGGCAGCGCCGGGCGTGGCCGGCAGCGTGTTCGGCGTGGGCGTGGATGCCAACCTGACCACCGCGTCGATCCGCGCGGTGGTGGGCGGCGTCAACCGGCTGATCACCCACGCGGGCAGCGGCATGCTGCGCAGCGGCAAGAACGAGGCACAAGCCGCTTAAGGCACACGTCGGCCCACACAGTGGAGCGCCAGTTGCTAAATTGGAGAGGTGCGTTCGGGCGATTCCCCGGCGCAGCTCTTCGAAGCGCCCCTGCGCGCACATCCACTGCCAAAAGGAGAACCGACATGACCAATCGTCCGACCGCGAAAGAGAATGCCAAGCGTTTTGCCAGTGTGATCCAGGCGCTCCAGGCGTGCGAAAACGCTTGCAATCATTGCGCGGCGGAATGCAGCAAGAATGGGCACGCCGCGGCCATGGCGCGCTGCATCAGCGTGTGCACCGACTGCGGGCAATACTGCGCGCTCACCCGCAAGTTCCTGGAGCGGAACAGCGAATTTGCCGAACTGCTGCTGGAAGACTGCGCCGAAATCTGCAGCCAGTGCGCAGAAGAATGCGACCATCATGAGCAGGGGCACTGCGTGGACTGCGCAGCCGCCTGCCGCGCGTGCATGGACGCCTGCCTGAAGGTCGCTGGCGTGGAATCCGTCACGGCTGAACCGACCGTCTTCTGACCATTCCTTTCAACGCGTATGAAAATTGGCGAACTCGCCCAGCGCACGGGCATCAGCATCGAGACCATCCGCTTCTATGAAGCGCAGGGCCTGCTGCCGCCGCCCGCACGTGCTGCCAACAACTATCGCGTCTATACGCCCGAGCATGCCGAGCAGCTGGCCTTCATCGCGAAGTGCCGGTCGCTCGACATGGCGCACACCGAGATCCGCCGGCTGCTGGAGCTGCAAGCCAACCCGCAGGCCTCGTGCGAAGAGATCAACAGCCTGCTGGACGAGCATCTGCGCCATGTGCAAGCACGCATTGCCGAGTTGAACGATCTGAAGCGGCAGATCGAGGCGATCGGGCGGCGCTGTACGAGGGCCGCGTCGGTGGCGGAGTGCGGCGTGTTGCAGTCATTGCACGAGGAAGCGGTCGCCGGCCACCACGCCGGGCACGGGCACGATCATGGCGAAGCCGAGCACGCGCACAAGCACATCCGGGGCGTGCATCGCTGAAGGCGCCCCCGGCCTTCAAACGCGCGCGCGCATCACCCGCAAGCCGTTGAACACCACCAGCAGGCTCGCGCCCACATCGGCAAAGATCGCCATCCACAGCGTGGCGTCGCCCATCACGGCCAGGGCCAGGAACACCGCTTTGATACCGAGGGCCAGCACGATGTTCTGACGCAGCACGGCCACCGTGCGACGGCTGATGCGGATGAAGCTCGCGAGCTTGCGCGGGTCGTCGTCCATGATGGCAACGTCGGCGGCTTCGAGCGCCGTGGCGGTGCCGGCCGCTCCCATGGCAAAGCCGATGTCGGCGCGCGCGAGGGCCGGGGCGTCGTTGATGCCGTCGCCCACCATGCCGACAAAGCCGTGCTGCGCGGCGAGTCCGCCCACCACACGCTGCTTGTCGGCAGGCAGCTGTTCGGCGTGCACGTTCTCGATGCCGACTGTCCTGGCGATGGCCCACGCGGCCCGGCGATCGTCGCCGGTCAGCATGACCGGTGTCACGCCGAGCGCGCGCAGTGCGGCGATGGCCTCGGCGCTTTGCGCACGCTCGCGGTCCCGCACGCCGAAAAGCGCCACGGCACCATTCGCATCGCACAGCGTGACCGCCGACATGCCTTCGGCTTGCAGCGATTCCGCAGCGCTGCGCCAGGCCGGCGTGTCCAAGCCGCGATCCGCCACCAGCGCGGCATTTCCGAGGTGCCAGCGCACGCCGTTGAGCGTGCCCGCCACGCCGCGGCCCGGCAGCACCGACAGATCCTCGACGGAAGCCGCGTCCACGCCGCCGTGCTGGGCAGCCGCCTGCACGATGGCCACGGCGATCGGGTGCGTGGTGTTGGCATCCAGTGCAGCCGCGACGGCCAACGCCTGCAGGTGTTCGCGGTCGGTTGCGGCACGCAGCGCGGCGACGGCGCGGCGTTCGCCGTTGGGCAGTACCACCGCATCGAGCACCGGCCGGCCGGCGGTGAGCGTACCGGTCTTGTCCAGCGCCAGCGCGCGCAGGCGGCGTCCGCTTTCCAGGTAGACGCCGCCCTTGACGACGATGCCGCGCCGCGCGGCGGCAGCCAGACCGCTGACCACCGTCACGGGCGTCGAGATCACGAGCGCGCAGGGGCAGGCGATCACCAGCAGCACCAGCGCGCGATACGTCCAGGCAAGCCAGCCGTCGGCCGTCACCAGCGGGCCGACGATGGCCACGGCCAGCGCCAGCAACATCACCGCGGGCGTGTAGACGGAC
Source organism: Ralstonia mannitolilytica (assembly GCF_000954135.1). Classification (NCBI taxonomy): domain Bacteria; kingdom Pseudomonadati; phylum Pseudomonadota; class Betaproteobacteria; order Burkholderiales; family Burkholderiaceae; genus Ralstonia; species Ralstonia mannitolilytica. Next base: position 357,224 of record NZ_CP010800.1, read on the forward strand.
GAGAACCTGTCGACGAAGCGCTGCGTGGGCGCGCGCTGCGATTGCGCCTCCTGGATGGCCCCGGCGATGCGGGCGAGCGTGCTGTCGGCCGCCACGGCCGTGGCCTGCGCCTCCACCACGCCGTCGGTGACGATGGTGCCGGCGAGGAGGGTGTCGCCGACGGCCTTCTCGACGGGCAGGCTCTCGCCGGTGACGGGCGATTCATCGAGCGCCGCACGGCCGCTCACGACGCGCGCATCGACCGGGACGCGGCTGCCTGTGCGCACACGCAGGCGCGCGCCAATGGCGACCGACCCGACGGCGACGTCGCGCCAGCCGCCGGCGCCATCGGCCAGTTCCGCGGTATCGGGCGCGATGGCGGTGAGCGCGCGCACGGCATCGCGGGCACGTACGAGCGCGCGCGCTTCGATCGCCTCGGCCACGGCAAACAGGAAGATCACCATGGCCGCTTCGGCCCACTTGCCGATCAGCAGCGCGCCGATCACGGCCACCGCCATCAGGAAGTTGATGTTGAACGTGAATGCGCGCAGGGCGATCCAGCCCTTGCGCAACGTCGGGCCGCCGGCCAGCGCGATGGAGGCGAGCGCCAGCCCCAGCACCGGCCACGCATGGTCACCGAGCGACCACGCAATGGCCTCCGCAGCGAACGCCGCCACGCCGCCCACCCCCAGCCAGCACGTGCGGCGCGAAATGCCGGCCGGCGGCACTTGCGCGGTCGCCGTGCGACCGTGCTGTTCGAGCACCTCGCCGTCCATGCCGATGGCGCGCAGGGCTTCGAGGAACGGCGTCACGTCGTCCACGGTGTGGTGGATCGTCAGATGACGCTCCAGCAGGTTGAAATCCAGCGCGACCACGCCATCGGCGCTGCCCAGCTTGGCGCGGATCATGCGCTCTTCGGTCGGGCAGTCCATCTGCTCGATGCGCACGGTGGTGCGGCCCGTGGCTGCCGCGCGGGCGGTGTCATCGGCGAGCGCCGCGGCTGCGTGCGCGTGGCCATGATCGTGGTGATCGTGGCCGTGATCGTGTGCGTGGCGGGAAGTGTCCATTGCGACCGGCGGCTGGTGGCCGCAGCAACCGCCGCAAGCCGGGGCTTCCGGCTTGGCGGCGGCGTCGTGGACAGTCAGGGTGGAGGCGAGATCGGGTTTCATGCCCTCCATTCAAAACCCTGAAGAAGCTTCAGGGTCAAGTCCACCTCTCAGATGAGGTCTTTCGTCCACTTGGTGACGATGGCGCGAGCTTCCGGCCAGTCACCCAGGCCGGACTCGGCATTGATATGGCCGCGCGGGCCCAGGTCGATCGGCTCGGCGCCCCACGCGGACGCCTGGCGCGCACTCCAGCCGGCGTCGCTGAATGGATCGTCGGTGCTGAAGATCAGCACGGAAGGAAACGGCAGGCGCTGCTGCGGCATGGGGCGGAAGTCCGCCAGTTCGGTTGGCATGTCGGCGCGATCGAGCTGCGGCGGCGCAACCAGCAGCGCCCCGCGCACGCGCACCGCGCGCGGCGATGCGGCCGCCCAGTGCGCCGTCAGCACGCAGCCCAGGCTGTGCGCGACCAGCACCACGTCGCCCGGCGCAGCGCTGACTTCGGCCTCGAGCGCCGCCACCCAATCCGCACGCTTGGGCGTGAACCAGTCGCGCTGCTCGACACGACGATCCCCATGCAGGCGCTCCCAGCGCGATTGCCAGTGCTCGGGGCCGGAGTTCTGCCAGCCGGGGAGGATCAGGACGGTGGGGGTGGCGCTCACGGGCACTCCAGCAGCAAGTTTGGACGCACCATTCTGCCGCGAATCCGCCGACCGCGTCGGATGGATTCATCGGCGGATCCGCATAATTCATCCAAATATTCCGTTTCACAGGCAGATCGCGAGCTTCTACAGTCGCCGACAAATCCCGCCAACAGGGATTCCGAATCCAAAACGCGGAGGAGACCATGCTCGCACTGCTCGGGCTGCTGACCATCGTTGCGCTGTTCGTCGTCATCCTGACCAAGCGCATGTCGCCGCTGGTCGCGCTCATCGCCATTCCCATCGTTGCCGCGCTCATCGGCGGCTTCGGGCTGAACACCAGCAAGTTCATCATCGGGGGCATCAAGGATGTCGCCCCGGTGGCCGGGATGTTCATCTTCGCCATCCTGTACTTCGGCATCGTCACGGACGCCGGCATGCTGGACCCGATCATCGACCGCATCCTGCGCACCGTCGGCAGCCGTCCGCCGCGCATCGTGGTGGGCTCGGCGCTGCTGGCGCTGCTGATCCACCTCGATGGCTCGGGCGCGGTGGCGTTCCTCATCACCATTCCCGCCATGCTGCCGCTGTACGACCGGCTCGGGATGGACAGGCGCATCCTGGCATGCGTGACGTCGATGGCGTGCGGCGTGAACTTCCTGCCGTGGACAGGGCCGATGATCCGCGCATCCGCCTCGCTGCACATGCCGGTGACGGACATCTTCAATCCGCTGATCCCCGTGCAGGCCGTTGGGCTGGTGTTCGTCTTCGTGTGTGCGTGGCTGCTGGGCAAGCGTGAAGAGAAACGCCTCGGCCTCGCCCACCACGATGGCGCCGCGCAGGTCGTCGCACGCCCGCTGTCGGACGCCGAGCAGGCGCTGCGCCGCCCGCGCAATTTCTGGATCAACCTGATCCTCACGGTCGTCGTGATGGGCGTGATGGTAAGCGGCAAGGTCGACCCGGTGGTGATGTTCATGCTGGGCGTGGTGGCCGCGCTGCTCATCAATTACCCGAACGTCGACCAGCAACGCCAGCGGGTGGACGCCCACGCCAAGGCCGCGCTGATGATGGCCAGCATCCTGCTCGCGGCGGGCGTGTTCACCGGCATCATGAGCAAGTCGGGCATGCTCACGGCGATGGCCAGGACGGCGGTGGACTTCATCCCGCCCGCCATGGCGCATCACATTCCGGTGGTGCTGGGCGTGCTGTCGATGCCGCTGTCGCTGCTGTTCGATCCGGATTCGTTCTACTTCGGCGTGCTGCCGGTGGTGGCCGAGGCGTCGAAGATGCTCGGCGTCGCGCCGGTGCATGTCGCGCAGGCCGCCGTGCTCGGCCAGATGACCACCGGCTTCCCGGTGAGCCCGCTCACGCCAGCGACCTTCCTGGTGGTGGGGCTGTGCGGCATCGAGCTGGCCGACCACCAGAAATTCTCGATCCCCTTCCTGTTCGGTGCCACGCTGCTGATGACGATTGCGGCCGTGGTGCTGGGCGTGATTCCGTGGTGATGGCATGAACAAACTTCGTATCGGCGGCGGCGCCGGATACTCGGGCGACCGCATCGAACCGGCGCTGGAACTGGCAGAGCACGGCGACATCGACGTGCTGATGTTCGAATGCCTGGCCGAGCGCACCATCGCGCTGGCACAGCAGGTGCGCCGCAAAGACCCGACGCACGGCTACGACCCGCTGCTCGAAGCGCGCATGCGGGCCGTATTGCCGGCCTGCGCGGCGCGCGGCATCCGCATCGTCACCAACATGGGTGCGGCCAACCCGCAGGCGGCGGCCGGGCGCACGCTCGACATCGCCCGCGAGCTTGGCCTCAAGCTGCGCGTGGCGGCCGTCACCGGCGACGACGTGCTGGACCTGCTGCGGGCACGCGGCCATGACTTCACGCTCATGGACGGCGGCGCGCCGGTCGCCTCGCTCGGTGCGCGCATGGTCTCGGCCAATGCGTACCTTGGCGCGCAGGGCATCGTCGATGCACTGGCGCAAGGCGCGGACGTTGTCGTCACCGGGCGCGTGGCCGATCCGGCGCTGGCACTCGGACCGCTCATCCACGCCTTCGGCTGGCGCATGGACGACTGGCACCGCCTCGGCTGCGGCACGCTGGCCGGCCACCTGCTCGAGTGCGCGGGGCAGATCACCGGCGGGTACTTCGCCGACCCGGGCGTCAAGGACGTGCCCGGTCTCGCGCGCCTGGGCTTCCCCATCGGCGAAGTCGGGGAAGACGGATCGGTGCTCATCACGAAGGTGCCCGCGGCGGGCGGCATCGTGACCGAGGCCACGTGCAAGGAGCAGTTGCTGTACGAGATCCACGACCCGGCGCGCTACCTCACGCCCGACGTCGTGGCCGACTTCTCCAACGTCCGCATGCGCACCGCCGGCCAGGACCGCGTCGTCATCGAAGGCGCAACGGGCACGCCGCGTACCGGCCAGCTGAAAGTGTCGATTGGCTATCTCGACAGCTACATCGGCGAGGGCCAGATCAGCTATGCCGGCCCCAACGCCGTGGCGCGCGGGCGGCTGGCGCTCGACATCGTGCGCGAGCGCCTGGCGCTCACAGGCGTGCAGACGACGCAGACGCGCTTCGAGCTGATCGGCGTGGATGCACTGCATGGCGCGGCCCTCTCTCGCGCGGACGCCGAACCGTACGAGGTGCGCGTGCGCGTGGCCGCGCGCACCGAATCGATGGCCGAAGCCGTGCGCATCGGCAACGAAGTCGAAACGCTGCTGACCTGCGGCCCCTCGGGCGGCGGCGGCGCAACGAAAAGCGCGCGCGAGATCATCGCCGTGGCCTCGACGTTGATCCCTGCGGAACTCGCTCCGCACGCCGTGCACATCCTGGAGAGCTGACATGCGCCGACTGCTTCGCGACCTCGCCCACACCCGCGCCGGCGACAAGGGCGACATCTCTTGCATATCCGTCATCGCGCATCGTGCGGAGGACTTTGCCGCATTGGAGCAGCACGTGACGGCCGAGCGCGTGCGCGCGCATTTCGCAGAACTCGTCACCGGCCATGTCGAGCGCCACGTGCTGCCGCAGTTGGGCGCGCTGAATTTCGTGCTGCACGGTGCGCTGGCCGGCGGCGTGACGCGCTCGCTGGCGCTGGATGCGCATGGCAAGTCGCTCTCGAGCGCGCTGCTCACGCTGGAGGTTCCGGCGTAGGTCCCGCGATAAGCTGGCGGCCTATCCGTCGGCATGCCCATGAACCTCTCCGTCAAGCAGCTCCGCGCGTTTGCCGCGCTGCGCGAGCACAAGAACTTCACGCAGGCCGCGCAGACCTGCCACCTGTCGCAATCGGCCTTCAGCGCCCTGATCCAGAACCTGGAGGCCGATGCCGGCGTGCGCCTGTTCGACCGCAACACGCGCCACGTTGAACTCACGCCCGAGGGCGAAGCCTTTGCGGAATCCGCGCTGCGCCTGCTGGCCGATTTCGAAGCCACGTTCGCTGACCTGCGCGACCGGGCAGCTGCCCGCACGGGCCGCGTGACGGTGGCCGCGCTGCCGTCGATCGCGGCGGGCATCCTCCCGGGCGTGCTGGCCGTATTCTCGGCGCAGCATCCGGGCATCCAGCTCGCGCTGCACGACCAGTTGTCCGACCCGTGCATCGACATGGTCCGGCGCGGCGCGGCAGACTTCGCCATCGCCGCCATGGGCGCCGACATGGCCGGGCTTGCCGCCCAACCGTTCTGCGCAGACGACTTCCACCTCGTCTGCCACCAGGACCATCCACTGGCCCGCAAGCCCGCGCTCAGCGTCGGCGATCTGGTCGATGTGCCGTTCATCCACCTCGCGCGCAACACGAGCATCCGGCAATACCTGGATGCAGCCCTGCACCCGACCAAGCTGCGCAGCGGCATGGAAGTCGAGCACCTGGCGACGGCGGCCGCGCTGGTGGCGGCCAACCTCGGCATTACGGTGATTCCCGCGCTGGCGCTGTTCCAGTTCCGCCTGCCCGAGCTGGTGGTGCGGCCACTGCCATTGCCGGGGCTGGTACGCACCCTGTATGTGATCCGGCGCGACGGGCGCAGCCTGTCGGTAGCGGCCCAGGCGCTGCTGGACCTGTTGTTCGCGCACCCCGCGCACACCGCCGCGCGGATGTGATGGCAGCTTGACCAGGCGCATCCCGCTGGGCCACCCAGGCTGCTACAGTCAAAAGCATCCCGAACGCCCGGAGCGCATCATGTATCAACGCATCCTTGCCGGCTTTGACGGCAGCCACGAAGCCAAACTCGCCGTCGACCAGGCTGCCGCGCTAGCCAAGGCATTCGGCGGGCGGTTGCGTGTCGTATGGGCCATCGGCAGCCCGCGCATGCCCGAGGCGCGGGAGATCTACGACGTCGATAAACTCCGCGAGGCCGAACGCCAGACGGCAGACCACTCCCTGGCCGAACTGCATCGCGCGCTGCAAGCCGACGGCGTTGCCATCGAAACCGATGTGCTGATGCTAAGCGCCGTCGATGACGACATCGGCAGCGCGCTGGAGCACGACGCCGTGCGCTGGCAGGCCGACACCATCGTCGTCGGATCGCAGGGCAAGCATGGGCTCGCGCGCATTCTGCTCGGCAGCGTGGCGGAGCGGACCACCAAACTATCGCGCCGCACCGTCATCGTGGTACGTGCGCAGCACCCGGAACACGCCACCAACTGAAGGCACCGAAGGCACACGTTTTTTGAACCCCTTCACTATGCAACTTGTTGCATAGTTTGAGAGCGCTGTGCTATGTTGCTCCCCACGTTGATGCAATCCGTTGCACTTTCCGCCCAGGAGCCAGCATGCCGCCGCCGATTCCCCAGACCTTGAACGCAGCCGCCCAAGCCACCCTGGAGGCCTGGCACGTCATGCTCGAGCGCAACAACATGGACGCGCTCGAGCACCTGTTCACCGAAGACGTGGTGTTCCGCTCGCCCGTGGCGCACACGGCGTATCCGGGCCGCACCGCGACCACGCTGGTCCTGCGCACCGTCAACACCGTTTTTGAAGACTTCCAATACCACCGCAGCTTCGCCACCGACGATGGGCTGAGCGTGGTGCTCGAATTCAGCGCCAATGTAAGCGGCAAGGCCCTCAAGGGCATCGACATGATCCGCTTCAATGCCGAAGGCAAGATCGTCGAATTCGAAGTCATGGTCCGCCCGGCCACGGGGCTGCAGGCGCTCGGCGCGGCGATGGGTGCCAAGCTGGGCGACAAGCTCGGCCTGCTCAGAGCAGGCGCCTGAACCGTTTCCTGAATCCATTCCCATACCAAGACCAACGGAGACTGCCATGTCGCTGCCGCCGATCCTGCAAAACCGCCTGTCCGTGCCCGTGGTGGGCTCGCCGCTGTTCATCATCTCCAACCCGGATCTCGTGATCGCCCAGTGCAAGGCGGGCGTGGTCGGCTCGTTCCCGGCGCTCAATGCGCGCCCGGCCGAGCTGCTGGAGACGTGGTTGCAGCGCATCACCACCGAGCTGGCCGAATACGACGCGCAGCACCCCGACAAGCCGTCGGCGCCGTTTGCCGTCAACCAGATCGTGCACAAGTCCAACGACCGCCTGGAGCACGACCTGGAGCTGTGCGTCAAGTACAAGGTGCCCATCGTCATCACGTCGCTCGGCGCACGCGAAGACGTGAACCGCGCCGTGCACAGCTACGGCGGCATCGTGCTGCACGACGTGATCAACAACACGTTTGCCAAGAAGGCGATCGAGAAAGGCGCGGATGGCCTGATCGCGGTGGCAGCGGGCGCGGGTGGCCACGCGGGGACGACCTCGCCGTTTGCGCTCATCCATGAAATCCGGGAGTGGTTCGACGGCCCGCTGCTGCTGTCGGGCGCGATCGCCAACGGCAACGCCATCCTGGCGGCGCTGGCCGCTGGCGCGGACCTGGCCTACGTCGGCTCGGCCTTCATTGCCACGGAAGAGGCCAACGCGGTGGAAGGCTACAAGCAGGCCATCGTCGAATCCAGCGCCACCGACATCGTCTACACAAACCTCTTCACGGGCGTGCACGGCAACTACCTGCGCAAGAGCATCGAGAACGCCGGTCTGGACCCGGACGCGCTGCCCGAATCGGACCCGAGCAAGATGAACTTCGGCTCGGGCGGCGGCGCCAAGGCCAAAGCGTGGAAGGACATCTGGGGCGCCGGCCAGGGCGTGGGCGCGGTCAAGCGGGTGGTGCCGGCGGCCGAACTCATCAAGCGCTTTGCCGAGGAGTTCGAGGTGGCGCGCCGCCGCCTGAACACGATCGAGGCCTTGCGCGCCCCGGCGACGGGCAAGGCGACGGTTTAAGCCCCCGGCGACGCCGACAAACGCTCCGCCGCCTGGCCAGGACCGCTTCGCAGCGTTCCGTCGATGCCTTCAAGCGGTGACAGAGGCTGGCTCCAGCAACGGCAGCACATCGTCTGCCCAAGCGAGCCAGCCTTCTTCGTAAACGATGCCGCGCTGGAGCACCGCATGCTGCAGCCGCTGCGCGCGCGTGAGGTCGGGGCGCGCGAAATCGCGCTGCTCGATCTCGCGGAAGGTGTTCAGGCGCGCGCGGTGCTGCTCGATCAGACGCTGCATCTCGTCGGCAAAACCGAGCGGGCCGATCACCGCTTCGGCACGCAGCTTGACCAGCACCTCTTCACGGTTGTCCGACGACACGGTGGGCTCCAGCACCCACCGCGCGAGTTCGTCGCGGCCGGCCGGTAGCACGGTGTAGGTTTTCCTGCGGCTGTCTTCCTCTTCTTCCACGCTCACCCAGCCGGCTTCTGCCATGCGACCGAGCTCGCGGTAGATCTGCTGATGCGTGGCACTCCAGAAGTAGCCCATCGACTTGTCAAAGCGGCGAGCAAGCTCGTAGCCCGACGAGGGCTTTTCAAGCAGCGATGTGAGCAAGGCGTGTTGGATGGACATGAGCAGGAAGTTGGCCTGGAGCGTGTGTTGTGGCGTCGGGGCTTGTGGATACCGGTGCCCGACTCGATCAACGCACTTTACAGAACAGCGCCGGGCACGTCATGTCCAGTTTGCCGCGCGATGCGGCATGCGGACATCGGGCTGTGCGAGCCCAGCTACGCATCGCCCACGAAATCATGTTCGGATTTCGTGAATTCCGTTTTGATCCAATCGACGAACGCGCTGATGCGACTCGGCAGCAGACCGGCATGCGGATACACCACGCTGATGGGCAGCGGGGGCACCTTGTACGCATGCAGGATTTCCTGCAGTTGCCCGCCGGCCAACTGGCTCGCCACCTGATACCGCAGAAACTGCCCCACGCCGAGCCCCGCCACGCACGCGTCGATGGCCGGGGCGCCGTGGTTGCATTCGAGATTGCCGCCGATCACGATGCGCTGCTCCCGGCCGCGCTCCTGGAACAGCCACGTCGTGCGGCCGCTCCCGGAGAACCGGATGCAGTTTTCCTGCGCGAGATCCGCCGGTTTCTGCGGAATGCCTCGGCGCTGGAGGTACGCGGGGCTCGCCACGACGACCCGGCTGACACGGCTGACTTGCTGCGCGATCAGGTTGGAATCGTCGAGGTGGCCGATGCGTATGCCAACGTCGACGCCCTCTTCCAGCAGGTTCACCACACGGTCGAGCAGTAGCAGACGGCATTGCACCTTCGGGTACCGCTCGAGAAACGGGATCACCGCGCGCGCCACATGCCGCTGGCCAAACAGGACCGGCGCGGTCATGGTGAGGAGGCCGCTGGGTTCTTCCTGGCGCGCCCGCAGGCGATGCTCGGCCTGGTCGACCGCGCCGAGGATGTCCCGGCACGACGCCAGATACATCCGTCCCTCGTCGGTCAACGACAGGCGGCGCGTTGTGCGGTTGAGCAGGCGCACGCCCAGGTCGGCTTCGAGCGTCGCGAGCGTGCGCACCGTGGACGGCAACGACGATCCGAGCGCGGCGGCTGCCTTGGACAGCGTCCCGTTGTCCACGATCGCCACGAAGGTCTGCATTGCGCGGAGCTTGTCCATCTTTGCCAGGCGGGTTGCACATGGGTCGACAGATTAGTCCATTTTTTGGATGAGTGAAGTTCGTGTCGAGCCATTTATCCGGCGACCGTATCAATCAAGAATGGGGCTCCCTTTCCTGAACGGAGCCGCCCCATGTCTTGCAAGCCGGCACAGCCCATCAAGCTCTACCGCCATGCCCTGTCGGGGCACTGCCACCGCGTCGAATTGCTGCTCAAGCTGCTGGAGCTGCCGTATGAACGGATCGACATCGACCTGCGCGCCCGGGAGCACAAAACGCCAGCGTTCCTGCAGTTGAACCGCTTTGGCCAAGTCCCTGTGATCGACGACGGCGGCACCGTCATCGCCGACTCCAATGCCATCCTCGTCTACCTGGCCAAGCGCTATGACGATGGCAGATGGCTGCCCGCCGACCCGGTCGGCGCCGCGCAGGTGCAGCGCTGGTTTTCGGTCGCCGCGGGGCCGCTTGCCACGGGGCCGGCCGGGGCGCGCCGGGCCACCGTTTTTGGCGCGCCGCTGGATGCGCAGGCGCTGATCGCGCAAAGCCATGCCCTGCTGGCGATCTTCGACGAGGAACTGGCCGAGCATGACTATCTGCTGGGGCCCACACCGACCCTGGCCGACATCGCGTGCTACAGCTACATCGCGCATGCACCGGAAGGCAACGTCTCGCTGGACAGCTACGCGCACGTGCGGGCCTGGCTTTCGCGCATCGAGCAATGGCCGAACTTTGTCGCCATGCAGGCGAGCGCCGTGGGGCTGGCCGCCTGAGGCGACACGTCAAGGGGCAACGCCATGGAGTTACCAGAACAGGCCTCGCCGTTTCACCGGGGCGAGCGCGCCGTGCAGGACCGGGCGGGCGTCCGGGACCGCGCAGAGGCGCACGGGCAACGCGGCATACGAACCTACCTGCTGGAACAGCACCAGGAGTTCTTCGGAAAGATCCCGTTTATCGTGCTCGGCGCCCTGGACGGCGACGGAAAGCCGTGTGCCAGCCTGCTGGCGGGCCACGCCGGTTTCATCCGTGTGCCCGACGCCTACAGCCTGCACATTGGCGCCCTGCCCGACCCCGAAGATCCGCTGGCAGGCGCGCTTCATGTGGGCAGCGACGTCGGCCTGCTCGGCATTGAAACGACGACGCGGCGAAGAAACCGGTTGAACGGCCCGGTGCTGTCTCTCGATGCTGCCGGCATGGTGATCGGCGTGCGGCAGAGCTTCGGCAACTGCCCGAAGTACATCCAGGTGCGCAGCCTCGCGCCGCGCCAGCGGGCAACGGCGCCTGCCGCGGCGCAATCGGTGCCGGCACTCGACGATGCGGCGGTGCGGCTCATCCGGTCTTCCGATACGTTCTTCATCGCTACGCATGCAGCGACGGCCGGGCCTGCCAGGGCGACGGGAGCGGATGTCTCGCACCGCGGCGGCAAGCCGGGGTTCGTCCGTGTCGATGACGACGCAACGCTGCTGTGGCCCGACTTTATCGGCAACAATTTCTTCAACACGCTGGGCAACCTGCATGTGAACCCCTCGGCGGGGCTGCTGTTTCCGGACTTCGAATCGGGCGACCTGCTCCATCTCGCGGGCACCTGCGAGATCGTATGGGACGGGCACGACGTGCAGGCGTTCGAAGGCGCGCAGCGCCTCGTGCGGTTTCATGTCGAGCGCATGTATCGGCGGCCGCAAGCCTTGCCCTGGCGGTTCTCTGCGCCGGAACCGTCGCCGTTCCTCGCCGGGACCGGTGCGTGGCCGGCCCGCTAGCGCGCTGCCCGCAGCCGATCCACCTTCACACCACCACGCCACTGGACCGACCATGGAAACCCGCCCGCCTCTGCCTCCGTTCAATCGCGACACCGCCGTCCAGAAGATCCGCCTGGCCGAAGACGCCTGGAATTCGCGCGACCCGGCCCGCGTCGTCCTGGCCTACAGCCCCGATACCCGCTGGCGCAACCGTGCCGAGTTCCCGCTCGGGCGCGAACAGGCGCAGGCGTTCCTGGAGCGCAAGTGGCGGCGCGAACTCGACTACCGTCTCATCAAGGAGCTGTGGGCATTCGAGGGCAACCGTATTGCCGTGCGCTTCGCCTACGAGTGGCACGACGACGCCGGCCAGTGGTACCGCAGCTACGGCAACGAGAACTGGGCATTCAACGAGCACGGCCTGATGACCCACCGCCATGCCAGCATCAATGACCTGCCCATCAAGGAAGAGGACCGCAAGTTCTTCTGGCCGCTGGGCCGCCGCCCCGACGATCACCCTGGGTTGTCCGACCTGGGCCTCTGAGCCGGCGCCCGGCACCATGGACGCGCCCGCCGGTCAGCGCAGATCGCACCGCATGCAAAGCGGCGATGCCTGCCCGGCGTCCCTGAACGCCGCCGATGCCCTGACCTCGGCCGGCGCGTTCTCCACGGGAAAGAGATAAAACCCCCAACGCGCGAAGTAAAGCGGCGCCCGCGCAGAAAGCAGGTAAGCCTGTCGCACGCCGCTGGCACGCGCACGCACGAGCAGCGTGCCAATCAGGCGACTTGCGATACCTTGATCGCGATACATCGGGTCGACCACGACCGAACGAATCACGATGGATGCCCCTCCACGCTCAGCAGCAGCGCAGCCAATGACGCGGCCTTTGTCCAGTGCAACGTGAAATGCTTCGATGGTGTCCTGAATATCGATATCGTCAGCCGGCAGCCTGGCACTCTTCAGGAGCGCAGCGACTTGGCACCAATCGGCAAGAGAAGCCGGGCGCAATTGAACTTCGTGGCTGAGCATGGGGCTGTCTCTAGGGAGCATTATCGGGGCGACAAGAAAAACCCACGGCCCGCCTCATGATGTTATTGTCTCTTCGTCACTTCCTTTGTTTCGCGGTCCGCCGGAAGTGCGCCGAGAGATTAGCACCGCGCCAAAACAAAAAAAATATCGCCCGTTAGGGCGATCCAAAACACAAGGGCAGTTGTATTGCTAGGCCGCGCATCGCCGGCGGCAGGCGACTGCCCCGCTCCCCCGCTCTTATTCTCAACGCCCGCCAATCTGCGCCCATGGCGCCGACGCAGAAGCGTACGAAAAACCGCCAGGAATTTCAGTAGCACAATCAGCCGAGTCCTCGTCCTACATGATTCCTACGACGCCGCTTACACCCTCGATAAAAGTCTTTTCACTATTTTGCCGTATATGCGCGCCGATTAACTTGAAGGCTCAAAACTGTCTGCTTATCCTTTGCTCGCCCCAGAATACCCCGGCGAAATCGGCACGCCTTCGAGCAGGACGTTATGACAGCGCGATTAAAACCGCGCAGAAAAGAGATCACCGCGCTGAGCCCCCGCGACTTTGCGATTTCGCTCTTGCTCCCCAGTGATGGGGAACCCGATGAATTGGACCGCGCGGGGGTTGCGGCATGGGCAAGACACCTGTTGGCCTCGCTCGAGCGTCATCGCCCCGGACATATCCACCCCCGGGCGATACGCCAGCGGCGCGCGCTTCTCGCCGTTGTGCCGCCGGGCGCGCGGCGCACCTCGAACACCGCGCATTGATCGGGCGCCCCTAGGCGGCACAGCTTGGACGCCGCTGCAAGCGTGGGTTCAACGCCCGCCCGCACCCGATTCCGTGATCGCGCTGTACACCAGCGTGCGCAGCTGTCGGCGTACCGGGTAGGCGGACGACGGCAGAACCTGCGTGAGGAAGAGCCCGATCAGGTCTTCCTGCGGGTCCACCCAGAAGAAGGTACCGGCCGCGCCGCCCCAGAAGAAGTCGCCGGCGCTGCCGGGGATGAGCGTGGCAGCCGGCGATATCGTGGTGGCAAAACCCAGCCCGAAGCCAACGCCGTCGTAGGCCGCCTCGCTGAACATCGAGCGCGGCGACAAGGTCGAGATGTCGACCCCACCCGGCAGGTGGTTCGCGGTCATCAGCGCCACCGTCTTCGGCCCCAGCAGGCGCACGCCGTCGAGTTCACCGCCTTGCAGCAGCATGCGCGAGAACCGCAGGTAATCGGCCGCCGTGGACACCAGGCCGCCGCCGCCCGACACGAAGCTCGGCGGCGCGAGGTACCGGCTGGTGCGCGGATCATCCTGCAGCGCGGGCCGGTCGGACACCAACGCCGAACCGAGCGCCCCCACGGCATAGCACGCGCAGAAGCGCGACGCCTTGTCCTCGGGCACGTAGAAGCCCGTATCGATCATGCCCAGCGGGTCGAAGATGCGCTCCTTCAGAAACGTCTCGAACGGCATGCCGCTGATCTTGCCGACGAGGTAGCCGAGCACATCGGTCGACACGGAGTAGTTCCACGCCTCGCCCGGCGAGAACTCCAGCGGCACACCGGCCAGCTTCTCGATCATCTCGTCGAGCGTGCCCTGCGTGGTGACGTCGCCGAGCTTCAACCGCCGATACGCCGCATCGACATTCGTGTTCTGGTGAAAGCCGTAGGTGAGGCCAGATGTGTGGCGCAGCAGATCGACCATCAGCATCGGGCGCTTCACCGGGCGCGTCTGGAAGCCCTCCATGAAGCCGCCGGCGAACACGCCCAGGTCCTTCCATGCCGGGATGAACTTGCTGACCGGGTCGTCGAGCGCGACCTCGCATGCTTCGACCAGCATCATGAACGCCACCGAGGTCACCGGCTTGGTCATCGAATAGATGCGGAAGATCGCGTCCTCGGCCAGCGGCACCTGCCGCTCCCGGTCGGCGAGGCCGAGCACAGAATTGAGGACGAGCTCGCCACGCCGCCATACCTGCGTGAGCGCGCCGGGCAGCTTGCCCGTGGCGATGTAAGCGTCGTCGATGAAGCGTTCGACCCGTGCGAGCCGGTCGCGGGACATCCCGTGCGGTTGCGTGGCTTGCCTGTCCATGCGGTCTCCTTGCGTTTGCGAAACGGCTTCCGGCGCGCGCGGCAGCGTTGGCGGCGTGGGCCGGTCCAGCCGACACTGTACAGCCGGGCGCGCGACGCGGGACAGGCCCCAGCTGTGCTTCAATCGCGGTTCTAACGCACCCTCGCCCCAACATGAAGCGCTTGGACGACCTGTATCTCTTTACCCGCGTGGTGGAAGCCGGCGGCTTTTCCGCCGCCGAGCGGGCCACGGGCATTCCCAAGTCGCGCCTGAGCCGGCGCATTGCCGAGCTCGAGGCGCAGCTCGGCACGCGGCTGCTGCATCGGTCCAGCCATCGTGTGTCGGTCACGCCGGTGGGCGAGGCGGTGTATCGGCATGCGCGCGACATGGCCGATGCGTCGGCCGCCATCGAGGCGCTTGCCGGTGCGGCGCGCAGCGAGCCCGCAGGTGTGCTGCGCGTGGGCACCTCGCCGCTGCTGGCCGAAACGCTCGTGGCCGGCTGGCTGGCAGCGTTTGCCGAGGCCCACCCGAAGCTGCGCGTCGAGCTCGATCTATCCAACACCTACGTCGACCTGGTCGAGCAGCGCATCGACGTGGCCATCCGCGCGGCTACCGGGCCGCTGCCGTCACGCGAGGTGGTGGCGCGGCACCTGGCCGTGTCGCCGCGCGTGCTGGTGGCAAGCCCGGCGCTGATCGCGCGGCTGGGCGAACCGGCCTCGCCCGCTGCGCTCGAAGACCTGCCCTGCCTCGGCCAGGGCACCCTCGCGCGCAGCCGCGACTGGGTGCTGCACGACGCGCGCGGACACCGCCTGGCGCTGCCGGTGCGGCCGCGCTTTGCGAGCGACAACATCATCGCCCTGCGCGAAGCGGCCATCGCGGGGCTGGGGCTGGCCGTGCTGCCGCTGCACTGTTGCCATGCCGCGCTGACCGAGGGGCGCCTGCGCACCGTGCTGCGGGAGTGGACGCCCGAGCCGGCCGACCTGCATGCGTTGTATCCGTCGCGCGCCGGCGTGCCGCCGTCGGTCAAGGCCCTGGTGGCATTTCTGCGCGATCGGTTCCAGCAGGAAACGACCATGAAGCCGCTTGCCGCGCGAGTTGGATGAAACCCGTAAATCGACATTTACGGAGTTACATGAAATTTTTCCATCGCACGCATGCCGATCTGTGATGCGAAACAGGACGGGCACACCGTCTTGCGTGCCCGCATGCGTGCGCGACGGCAGGTGTCAACGTTCAGCGCAGGCGTTCGAGCGCTTGGGCCGCAATGCGACGCGTGATCGCTTCGGCCGGCTCTTCCGCTGCGAACCGGCCCGCCTGACCGGACCACAAATTGATGAAGTCGCCCGAGCCCGTCGGCTCGGTCTTGGCGCGCAGCGGTGCAAGCGCCCCGCCTGCCGTCGGGAAGGCCGGTGCCAGCGGGTTCATCGGGCCGATCTCCCGCATCAGCCGGTTGACGATGCCGCGCGCCGGACGCCCGGTGAACAGGTTCGTCAGCGCCGTATCGGCATCCGTCGCCTGCTTGAGCGCGGCACGGTGGATGGCGGAGGTCTTCGCCTCGGGCGAGAGCAGATACGCCGTGCCGATCTGCGCGGCAGAGGCACCCAGGGCGAACGCGGCCGCCATGCCGCGCCCGTCGCCAATGCCGCCGGCCGCAATGACGGGCACCTTTACCGCGTCCACCACCTGCGGCACCAGCGCGAGCGTACCGACCTGCGATTCGATGGTCGTCGCGAGAAACATGCCGCGATGCCCGCCCGCCTCGTTGCCCATGGCGATGACGGCGTCCACGCCGCGGGCCTCCAGCCAGCGCGCCTCTTCCACCGTCGTGGCGGCGGAGATCACCTTGGCCCCCGTGGCCTTCACACGCGCCAGCAGCTCGGGCGCCGGCAGGCCGAAGTGGAAACTCACGATCTCTGGCCTGAGGTCTTCCACCACCGCACACGTCGACTCATCAAACGGTGCGCGATTGGCCGCCGGTGCCTGCGCGTTCGGGTCGATGCCGAACTCGGCGTAGTACGGAGCCAGATGGGCGCGCCACCTGGCTTCACGCTCGGGGTCGGGCTGCGGCGGGGTGTGGCAGAAGAAGTTCAGGTTGATGGGCGCGCGCACGGCGGCACGAAACTGCTCGACCTGCTGGCGGATCTGCTCGGCATTCAGCATCGCGCACGGCAGCGAACCGAGGCCCCCGGCACGCGCCACCGCAATCGCCAGGTCCACGCCGGCGGCCCCGGCCATTGGCCCCAGCACGATCGGCACGTCGATGTTGAACAGCTCCAGGATGCGGGCATCGGGCCATGCGCTCATGATGGTCTCCAGCAAGATGATGACGATGCGCCCATGGTAATGCGGCGGACTTCTGCGGCGTTCCGAGGGGCACCGTACCGGCCGCGCTCGTAACCTGATTGAACCACATTCCGCGGTTACAATCGGCCCACTCGATCTGCTGCTGCCGCCATGCCTGCCAACACCCCACCGCTGATTGCCGACGACGCCGTACTGGACATGCTCAACACCGTGGACCACGTCCAGGGCCGGCCGCACGACTTCTGGCAATCCGACGACGATGTGTCGGACTGGCTCGTGCGTGCGGGCTGGTGGGCCGAACCGTTCGCCGGCCAATCTCCGCCCGGCGTTCTGCTGGCGGTGGCGCGGCATCTGCGCGAGGTGATCCGGCAGCTGGTGGAAGCGCGCAAGGCGGGGCGGCCCTGCAGTGCCGACGCCCTGAACACGTTCCTCCGACAAGCGCCGAGCCACCCGATCCTGATCTGGACGGCCGGCACGCCGCGTGTGGAGCGCGTGCGCCCCGCCGATTCCGTGGAGCAGCGCCTGGCCGCCCCGGCCGAAGCCGCCGCCCACCTGCTGGCCGAAGGCGACTTCCGCCACATCCGCCAATGCGAGCACCCCGACTGCGGCCGATGGTTCTACGACCGCACCAAAGCCCACACGCGCCGCTGGTGCAGCATGGCGCTCTGCGGCAACCGCCACAAGGTGGCGGCCCACCGCAAACGCCTACCGGGCTGAGCCGTCGTTCCAGCATTGCAACGCGGCGTCGCAGCGAGGGGCGCTGCGCACGCGCCGCCCGATTCGTAACCTGTTCTCCCGACACATTGCATTGCAGGAGAACAGCATGACGCAAACCCAGACAACCGCATCTGCGCCCCGACTGGGCGGACGCACCGCCATCGTGACCGGCGGCTCGCGGGGCATCGGCGCCGCCGTGGCGCGGCGCCTGGCAGCCGACGGCGCACGCGTGGCGGTCGTCTACCGCAGCAACAGCAAGGAAGCCGACGCGGTGGTGCAATCCATCCGCAACACCGGCGCAGAAGCGATTGCCGTGCAGGCCGACGTGGCCGACGCCAGTTCCATCAACGCCATGGTGAGCACCGTGCGCGAGGCCTTCGGCGCCATCGACATCCTCGTCAACAACGCCGGCATTCTGGAAAGCCAGGCGGTGGGCAGCATCGACGAGGCGTCGTTCACCGCGCAGTTCCGCACCAATGTGCTGTCGACGATTCTGGTGACGCAGGCCGTGCTCCCGCACGTGCCCGCGCGCGGCGGCCGCATCGTCAACGTATCGTCGAGCCTGGTGTACCGGCCGCGCGCAGGGCTGTCCGTCTATGCGGCAAGCAAGGCCGCCGTGGGCGCCCTCACCCATTCGTTTGCGGTCGAACTGGGCCCGCGCAACATCACCGTCAATGCCGTGGCCCCCGCCATGACGCGCACCGACATGACCGCCCCGATCCCCGATGAAGTGAAAGCGCGCATGCGCGAATCAACCCCGATGGGCCGCCTGGCCGAGCCGGAAGACATCGCCGACGCCATCGCCTTCCTGGCCTCGGACGACGCCCGCTGGATCACCGGCCGCACCCTGATGACTGACGGCGGCTTCATCTGAGAAAGTAACCAGCCAAAACGCGTGCAACGCCGCCAACTCCCGCACGCAGAGGGTGTGGCCGTACCCTGCCCTAGATGGCGCCTTGGATTTTTGTCGCGGGGAGGAAAAAGAGGGGAGGCTGTCTGAGCGCAGCGAGTTTGCCTCCCCTCCCTCCCCGTGACACAAATCCAAGGGGAAGTCGCCATCTCGGGCGCGCCTTTCTTTGCTTGCTTTCTTTGGCAAGACAAAGAAAGTAAGTCGGCCCCGCCAGGGGCCGAAACCCAACAAAAACCAGCACGAACAAGCCGCGCCCAACAATTTACTCAGCCAACTGCTTCACCAGCCGATAAAGAAACTCCCTCCCGTCGTACAACCGCGCAATCTCGATCCGCTCATCCAGCACGTGCGTGCGCAGATCCGCCGGCTCCGTAAACAACCCGGACACCCCATACATCGGAATCCCCGCATTGCGCATGAAGCGGCTGTCCGTCGCGCCCGTGCTCATCGCCGGGATCACCGGCACGCCCCACATCTGCTGCGTGAGCGCCTCCACCGTCTTCACCAGATCGCCATTGAGCGGCGAGGCGGGGCTCGCCAGCGGCTTGTTGACATAGCGCACGCTGATCTTGTCGTTGCCCAGCACCTGCTTGAGTTGGCGGTCGATATCGGCAGGATCATCGTGCGGCAGGATGCGGCAATTGACCGTCGCCTTGGCCGACTGCGGCAGCGCGTTCTCGGCATGGCCCGCGTTGACCATCGTGGCCACGCACGTGGTGCGCAGCTGCGCGTTGTAGAACGGATTGGCGGAAAGCCGGTCGATGGCCGCCTGGTCCGGCTTGCCGGTGCCGACGGCACGCATGTCTTGCGCCAGTTGCCCCGTCGCCAGCGGTGCGCTGCGCGCAAAGTAGGTCTGCGTCACGTCTGCCAGCCTGACGGGAAACTGATACGCCCCCAGCCTGTCCAGCGCGGCCGACAGCGCATAGATCGGGTTCGTCTTGGTCGGCACCGAGCTATGTCCTCCTACGTCGCGCACCTCCAGCTCGTACGTCGTGTACATCTTCTCGGCCACCTGGATGCGGTGCAGCACCGGTTTGCCGTTGCGCAGCTCGCCACCGCCGCCTTCGTTGATGCCGAACTCCGCCTTCACCAGCTCGGGCTTGTTGTTGACGATCCAGTACGCGCCGTTGCTCGGCACGTCGCCGCGCTCCTCGTCGGTCGTCAGCGCGAGGATGATGTCGCGCGAGGGCTTGAAGCCTTCCTGTTTGAGCTGGCCCAGCACCGACACGAAGGCCGACGCCATCGCCTTGTCGTCAATGGCGCCACGCGCGGTGAAGTAGCCGTCGGTTTCCTGCAGCTTGAACGGATCGGTCTTCCAGTCTTCACGCTTGGCCTCCACCACGTCGATGTGAGCGAGCAGCAGCATCGGCTTCTTGGCGCCGGTGCCCTTCCAGCGCAGCACGAGGTTGCCCTTCTTCGGGAAGGGCTCGATCACCTGCATGTCGCCGGCCGCAAAGCCGGCCTCGCGCAGGCGCTTTTCCATGGCATGCGCGGCCTGGGTGGTGTCACCGGCCGAATGCGTCGTGTTGATCTCGACCAGCTCCTTGTAGATGTCGTGATAGCGCTGCTGCTCGGGCGTGAGCGAGGTAGGCGCAGGCTTGCTGGCGGGAATGGTCTGGGCGAAGGCTCCGGCGCTGCATGCAAGCACGGCAGCAGACACCAAGGCTCGAACGGGAACACGACGACACTGGAAACGCATGACACCTCCGGATAATCGTTATGGGGGCCGCATCGAACAAAAAGCGGGGTCGACCCGAAGGCCGACCCCGCAGTGTAGCCCCGCCGCAGCCGCTTCGCTGCCGGAGCAATCGCAGTGCTGTGCCGCCGTGCGCTACATGGCCACGCGGAACACCGCCACCGCGCGGCGCAGTTCGTCGGCCTGTTCTTCCAGTGCCTGCGCGGCGGCGGCAGCTTGCTCGACCAGCGCGGCGTTCTGCTGCGTCACGTCGTCCATCTGCGTGACGGCTTCGTTGATCTGCTCGATGCCGCTGCTCTGTTCGGCCGAGCCCGCGCTGATCTCGCCCATGATGTCGGTCACGCGCTTCACGGCCACGACGATCTCTTCCATCGTCTTGCCGGCACGCGCCACCAGCGTGGAGCCCGACTCCACGCGCGCGGCGGAATCCTCGATCAACGACTTGATCTCCTTCGCCGCGCCCGCGCTGCGCTGGGCGAGCGTGCGCACTTCACCGGCCACCACGGCAAAGCCGCGGCCCTGTTCACCCGCACGCGCGGCTTCCACGGCGGCGTTCAGCGCCAGGATGTTGGTCTGGAACGCGATGCCCTCGATCACGGCAATGATGTCGGTGATCTTGCGCGACGACTCGCTGATCTCGCCCATCGTATTGACCACGTCCTGCACCACGGCACCGCCCTGCACGGCGATCTCCGATGCGCTCACCGCGAGCGTGCTGGCCTGGCGGGCGTTGTCGGCGTTCTGCTTGACGATGCTCGTGAGCTCTTCCATGCTCGACGCGGTTTCTTCCAGCGAGCTGGCCTGCTCCTCGGTGCGCTGCGACAGGTTCGTGTTGCCCGCCGCGATCTGCTGGGTGGCCGAAGCGATCGACTCGCTGCCCCGGCGCACCGTCACCACGGTCTCCTTGAGCTTGGCTTGCATCTGCTGCAGCCCTTCCATCAGCACGCCCATCTCGTCACGCGAGTGGACGCGGATGTCAGTCGTCAGGTTACCGCTGGAGATCTCGCGGAAATGCGCGAGCATCTCCTCCAGCGGGCGCGAAATGGCACGCGAGAGCACGACATAGCACCCCGCCGCCAGCGCCAGCCCCACCGCAATCACGATCAGGAACATCCAGACGAGGCGGTTGAAGAACGACTGCGCGTTGTTGTACGCCGAGGCCGCAATCTCGGCCTGGATGGCGTTCAGACGGTCCGCCTTCACCGCATACGGCACAAACAGTTCGTACAGCTTGTCCAGGACCAGCGGGCGCGCTGCCGCGTAGTCGTGGCGGTCGAAGGCGGCCAGGACCGGCTCCATGCCTTCGCGAAAGAACGTGTCGCGCAGACGCTTGGCCTCGGTGGCGGTCTGCTCCTCTTCCGGCGTGGCGAACGGCAGGGCGTTGTAGGCCTTCCACCCCTCGTCGCTGGCGGCGATCTGCGCGCGAGCGGCCTTCACCAGGTCGGCGATCTTCGCGTCGTCGCTTTCATAGACGGCGCGGTCGAGCGCCGTGCGTGCCTGCACCAGCCGCGACACCGCCTGGCCGAGCGCCCGCGTGGACGCGAGCTGGTTGGCGTAGGTTTCCTTGAGCGCCGCGTTCGAGCGCAGGTTGCCGTATAGCCCCAGCGCGCCAACGCCTGCAAGGAATACAGCGAGAACGAACAGCACCAGCGCAAGCCGGGCCTTGATGGAAAGCGTCTTCATATCTGCCGTGCACTACTCGATGGGAAAGCGGGGGTGTTGCCCGGTGTGCTGGAAGCACCCGTTTGATATAAACGAAGCTAACGACAGATTCTCAGAGAGCTTTAACCGATCTGTGGCCCCTGGCTGCCTGCGGGGCACGGCCTTGCGCCCCGCAAGGCCTTGCCCCGCAAGGGCTGGCTTGAAACGAAATTCAGAACTGCACGCAGGTTCCGAACACCGGCGCGTGAAATCACGAGCGCGGCATACGACCACCGGCGGAGCGCGGCTGCACCGCCGGCAGCACCCGCCAGGCCAGCAGCGCGCTACCCGCCGCCACGAGCCACACGACCGGCCATGACGACCACGCCAGCAGCTGCGGCAGGCACAACGACGTGAGGCCGAGCGCCGCAAACGCCCCCGTGTTTCCCAGGCCCAGCGCGGTGCCCGCCCGCTGCGCGCCGGCCAGCGTCGCGAGTTCCGTGTAGCCGACACCATGCCACGCCGACACACAGATGCCGCCGGCCACGATGACCGCCACCAGCGCCACGCGCATGACCGTCAGGTCCATCGACCACGCCCACGTCATCCAGGCCACCCCGGCCAGCGCGACAAACAGCGCCGCACTCCAGCGGGCGCAGGTCAGCAGATATGCGCGGCGATTGCCGTGCCGATCGGTCCAGCGGCCGCTCCAGACGCGCATGACGGCCGCACCGCCCTGCACCGAGGCCATCGTCAGGCTCAGCGTGAGGACGCCGGCATGCGCGAAATCGCGCAGGAACACCGTGGCAAACGCCACCACCGCGCCCTGCGGTACGCACAGCAGGCCAATGGCCAGCGCCATGCGCCACAGCACCGGATCGCGCAACGGTGCGGCGCCGGCCGCTTCGCCGGCCCCAGCCATGCTGGCCTGCGCGATGCCGGGCGCCTCGTGCACCCACAGCCACGTCAGCACCGCCGTCACAGCGCAGGCCGCGGCCAGCCCGCCGTAGACCGCGCCAAAGCCGGCATGCGCGGCCAGGCCCGGCAACACCAGCGCGCCAATGCCGCCACCCAGCGGCACGGCAGTCTGGCGGATGCTCATGGCGAGCCCGCGCTCCCCTTCGCGAAACCAGCCCATGACCGCGCGGCCGCTGGAGCCGTTCACGCTGCCGCCCAGCAGCCCGACGCTCAGCATGCCCGCCACCAGCCACGCCAGGGGCGGCGCGCTGCCATGCAGCGGCACCGCGCAGCACGCCATCACGAGCAACGCCAGCGCGGTCAGGCCGAGCCCCGCGAGCAGCACCGTGCGGTCGCCCCAGCGGTCGGTCAGCAGGCCCCATGGCAGTTCGCTGACGGCAATGCCCAGCCCCAGCGCCCCCAGCGCGACGCCCAGCTCCGCATTGCCCAGGTGATACGCAGAGCGCATGAACACGGCCGTGGTCGGGATGCCTGAGAACGCCGCCGAAAAACTCGCGTTGGCCGCCACGCCCACGCCGAGCACCTTCCAGCGGTGATGGCGTGAAACCTCGCCTTCGGCGGCCGGGGAACAGACTGCTGTCGTCATGGTGTGCTCCAGGAGTGCGTTTGACAGCGCCAGCATGGCGGAGCAACATCCGTCTTGAATGACGTTATTCCCTCATTTCAAGCCATCATGCGCAGAATCGGTTTTCTGGTGTTTCCCGGCTGCAGCCTGCTCGACTTCACCGGCCCGCTGACGGCCTTTGACGTGGCGAACCGGCTCGCTGCGCAACCAGCGTATCGGATTGATGTCGTGTCCGAAGGGGGCGCGCAAGTGCAGAGCGCACCGGGCCTCGTCATGCAGACGCAGCCGCTGGACGACCCGGCCTTCGACACGCTGGTCATCTCGGGCGGCAACGGCCCGCGCGAAGATGCGTTTTCTGCCCGGCTGATCGCCTTCGTGCAGGAAGCGGCGCGGCACTCGCGGCGCATGACCAGCGTGTGCTCCGGCGCGTTTGCCCTGGCGGCGGCGGGGCTGCTCGACGGCCGCCGCGCGACCACGCACTGGCGCATGGCGGCGTTGCTGCAGCGGCGCTATCCGCGCGTGCAGGTGCAGAGCGACCATATCTTCATCCACGATGGGCCGGTGTGGACGTCGGCAGGGATCTCGTCGGGCATCGACCTGGCGCTGGCGCTCATCGAAGACGACCTGGGTGTCGACGTATCGCGCGCGGTGGCACGCGAATTGGTGGTGTATCACCGGCGCCCGGGCGGGCAATCGCAGTTCTCGGCGCTGCTGGAGCTGGATCCGGCATCGAGCCGCATCGCCCGGGCGCTGAGCTATGCACGCGAGCACCTGCATGAAGCGCTCGATGTCGACCGCCTGGCAGAGGTCGCGCACCTGAGCCGCCGCCAGTTCGACCGCGCCTTCGTGGCCGAGACGGGACAGACGCCCGCCAAGGCCATCGAAAAACTGCGTGCAGAAGCCGCGCGCCCGCGCGTAGAGGCGGGCGACGAATCGCTGGAGCAGGTGGCGCGCGCGGTCGGCTTTGCTGATCCGGAACGCATGCGGCGCGCGTTCATCCGCGTGTTCGGCCAGCCGCCGCAGTCCGTGCGGCGCTCAGGCCGCGCCGGGCATGCGCGCCTGGTCGCGTAGCAGCGCCGCAGCCCCGATTCCGTTACCCTGACGCGCCCGAATGTCCTGCACCGCCATCACGATGTCCGCCGACGCCACCCTGCCCCTGCTCTACAGCTATCGCCGCTGCCCCTATGCGATGCGCGCCCGCCTGGCGATGCTGCAAGCCCACCGCCGGTTCCAGACCTTCGAGATCGTGATGCGCGACAAGCCGGCCGAGCTGCTTGCGCTATCGCCCAAAGGCACCGTGCCGGTGCTGCGCCTGCCCGACGGCACCGTGCTGGAAGAAAGCCTGGACATCATGCGCTGGGCCTTCGAGCCGGACGACGCGCAAGGCTGGTGGCGCCGCGCCCAGGCCGACGACAACCTCGCGCTGCTGCGCACCAACGACGGCGAGTTCAAGCGCCTGCTCGATCGCTACAAATACCCCGAGCGCTATCCAAACGAAGCCGTCCCGCGCGAGACGGTGCGCGCACAGGCCGTTGAGGCCCTGCTGGCGCCGCTGGAATCGCGCTTGCAGCATCAGCGGTATCTGGGCGGGGCGCAGCCGTGTGCGGCCGACCTGGCGATCTTCCCGTTCGTGCGGCAGTTTGCGGCGGTGCAGCCCGATTGGTTCGCGGGCCAGCCGCTGCCCACCGTGCAAGCGTGGCTGGCCGGGTGGCTCGCCAGCCGCCTGTTCGCGGTGTGCATGACAAAGCAGCCCGTGCAGGCCTTCGCGGTGTTTCCCGACTACGAGCCGTCGACCGACCGGATGGAGTGATCCTTGCCATGAACGACGCACACGATGCCGCCCCCGACAGCACCGCCGCCCGCGTCGCGTTGTGGCGCGCGTTGCACGTGCAGAGCGACGCTGCGCCCCACGTGCTGGAAGACGAGGTGGGCCTGAAGCTGCTCGCGCCTGAACCGGGCTGGCAGCAGCGCGGCGACATGCACCCCCAGTTCACGCGGCCGTTTCGCGCGTCCATCGTGGCGCGTGCGCGGTTCATCGAGGACCTCGTCATCGAACACGCGGCGCACGGGTTGCGCCAGTACGTGATCCTGGGGGCGGGGCTGGACAGCTTTGCGCAGCGCCGGCCCGACGTGGCCTCGCGCATGACGGTGTTTGAAGTGGACCCGCCCGGCCCGCAGGCCTGGAAGCGCCGGCGCCTGATGGAACTCGGCTATGGCGTTCCGGACTGGCTGCGCTTCGTGCCGGTGGATTTCGAGGCGCGGCAATCGTGGCAGGACGCCCTGGTCGATGCGGGCTTCGATGCCGGCAAGCCCGCCGTCGTGGTATCGACCGGCGTGAGCATGTACCTGACCAAGGAAACGAATGCGGCCACGCTGCGGCAAGTGGCATCGCTGGCGCCGGGCTCGATCTTTGCCATGACGTTCCTGCTGCCGCTGGAGATGGCGGACCCGGATGTCCGCCCAGGGCTTGAGATGGCCGAGAAAGGCGCGCGTGCGAGCGGCACGCCCTTCATCAGCTTCTTCACCCCGGCCGAGATGCTCGCGCTCGCGCGGGACAACGGCTTGCGCGAGGCGCAGCACATCTCGGCAGACGCATTGACGGCGCGCTACTTTGCCGGCCGCGCCGATGGCCTGCGCCCGCCACGCAATGCCGAAGAACTGCTGATCGCAACGGTCTGATCCGTGCAGCCCGCGCACAGGCGCTGTGTGCGTGCGCGGATTCTCGCGGCGGGGCGCCTCTCCTAGACTGGCCCGACTTCCACAGCCCTTTCAGGAGAAACCCATGATGTTGACCCCCCGACGTACCGGCGCACTCGTTGCCGCGGCCTTGCTCGGCTCACTCGTCGCCCAGGCGGGCCATGCCGCCGAGCAACGTGTCGTGCCGCTGCCGCTCGTGTCGTTTCCGACCGCCAGGCTGCAGTGGCGCGAGTTGCCGGACACCGGCGGCATCCAGGTGGCCGACGTGCGCGGCAGCATCACCGGCAAGGGGCCGTACGAAGCGTTCGTCATCTTCCCGGCCGGCAAGGGCAATCCGTACCACGTGCATACGCAGAACCTGCCGACGGTGGTGCTCAAGGGAACGTTCTACGCCGTGATCGACGGCAAGCGCGTGGCGTATCCGGCGGGCTCGTTCTATCAGCTGCCCGCCGGCATGCCGCATTACAGCGGCTGCGAAAAGGGGGAGGACTGCCTGCTGTTCCAGTATCAGGCCGACCGCTTCGACCTGGTGCCCGTGGCAAAGAACTGAGCGCCGCGCGCTACTGATCGCGCAGCGGCCCGGGCAGCGCCTTGAGTCCGATCCACAGCACCGCGATCACCACGTTCACAGGCACGCTGAGCGCGCTCGGCACGTAGAACAGCACCGACAGGCGCGGCGTGCCGAGCCCCAGTTCCAGCGCGCCGCCCAGCGCATAGCACAGCAGCCCGCACCACGCCCATCGTCGCATGTAGGCGAGCAGCCAGTGCGCATGTGCCTTGTTGAAGCGCCACGCGGCCGACCGCTCGAACAGGTTGCCGCGGCTGGCGTCCTTGAACAGCCAGCCGAAGAAGAAGTAGCGGTACAGCAGGGTGCGAAAGGCGAGCTCTTGCATGACGACTCCTTCAGCCCACGGCCTCGGTCAAGCAAGTTTGGCGCCAAAAACACGTGCGCGCCACGCCCGCCGGCATCGAGTCGACGATGGCGCACCCCGGTGCCGCGTGTCAGCTCGCCAGCTTCTTGAACGTCTCCAGCACCGCCTCACCCTTGAACGGCTTGACGATCCAGCCTTTCACCCCGGCCGCCCGGCCGCGGTCTTTCATGGCGGTGCTGCTTTCGGTGGTCAGCATGATGACGTTGACCGTGTTGTTGCCGAGTTCACCGCGCACCTTTTCCACCATCGTGAGGCCGTCCATGTTCGGCATGTTGACGTCGCTGATGACGAGCTTCACGCCGGGGTTGGCCTTGATCTTGGCCAGGCCGTCCTTGCCGTCCACGGCGGTATCCACGGCGAGGCCGTGCTTCCTCAGAAAACCGGCCACCTCGTCACGCACGGTGCTCGAATCGTCGACCACCAGGATCCTTGTCATCGTCTTCTCTCCTTTTTCGTCAGAACAGTTCCAGCTCGCCGCTGGGCTGCACCTCGTCACGTACGTCGGCCACGAAATCGAGCGGTGCATGCGCGCACACGCAAACGGTCGCCGCCACGCGCACGTCGCCGTTGATGGTGACCGCATACGACGCTACATAGCCGGGTTTGAGCACATCGAGATACGACACGCAACGCGCACTCACCGCATACGGCGTCGACATGCCGAGGTCCGGAAACGCCTGCAGCAGCTCCTGGTTGATCGCGCCGCAGCACAGGTTGGCGATCTCCATGCACGCTTCGTCAAACGGGCGCCCGTTGCCTTCGCCGGCGAAGTACCGGCGCGTGGGCTCCGATGCATCGAAGCGCAGCACCAGCAGCAACCGGAACGCCACCGACGAGATGGTCAGCAGGACGGCCTGCTCGCCTGCAACGGCATCGTCATCCGAGGCGGCAGCCACGGCCACGCTGCATGCGTCTTCTGCGTGCAGTACGAGCCGCGTGCGCGCCGCCTTGCGGAAGATGCGGTCCAGGCTGTCCTGTGCGTTGGTGCCGATCACGTGCGGTCCGTCCACGATTCAAACGCGCTGGCCAGCGCCTCGACGCTCGACAGCGATGCGGTGATCATCTTGCCGCCCGCCTGGATGTCCTGGAACGTGGCGGTGGTGGTGAGGTCGTTCAGGTGCAGGCTGTCGCGGTAGCTCTTCGAGAGTTCCTCCGAGCGCGCCGCCAGCGTGCGGACCTCGCTGGCGACTACGGCAAAGCCGCGCCCCGCCTGGCCCGCACGCGCGGCCTCGATGGACGCATTGAGCGACACGATCACCACGTGCCGCACGATCGACTGCAGCTCCTGGTTCTTGGCATGCATGTCGTGGTTCTGCTCCATCAGCGAAATCATCTGCTCGTGCCAGCGCTCGAACGTGAGCGCCAGGCCGCGCAGGCGCGCTGCCTCCTGCGCAATCCGTCGGGCGCGGTCGGCCAACTGCGACTTGGCGTGCGCGGCCGACTGCAGCTCCGTGCGCAACTGCTCGATGACTTCCAGCTGGTCTGCCGCGGCATCGCGCATCTGCGCGACGGAGGTCTCCAGCGCGGCAACCTCGTTCGCGTGCCGCTGCGCGATGGCGGTTTGCCTGGCGACGGCTTCCGACAACTCGGAGGCCTGCTGCTGCGCATCGCGCAAGCTGCTCGCCAGCGCGTTCACGCGACGCTGCTGCACGAACCACGTCACCGCGCCCAGCACGATCCCCGCCGCCAGCGCGGCCAGCATGGTCGATTCCATCACGATGCTTCCTGATCCTCGGCCACACGCGTGGCACCGGCCGGGCCAACGGCGGCATGCACGCTGTCCACCGCCAATCGCTCGGGCAGGCAGATGACCATCTGGAACGGGCGGAATGCCGCGCCCCTGCGGTCGTCGGTGAAACGCAACTCGATGCGGCCCTGCTCGCGGCGCAGGAATTCCTGCACCGCGTCCATGCCGACCCCCCGGCCCGACACAGCCGTCACCTCGTCGGCCGTGGAGAACCCCGGGCGGAGGATGTACTGCGCGATGTCTTCGTCGCTGGGCCGATCGTCCGGTCCGATCCAGCCGCGCTCCACGGCAATCGCGCGGATGCGATCGAGTGCAAGGCCGCGGCCGTCGTCGCACAGCGTGATCTGCAGCATGCCCCGGTCGACGCCCACCTCGATGTCGAGGGAGCCGGCGGCGGGCTTGCCTTGTGCCATGCGCACGTCGGCGGTTTCGATGCCGTGGTCGACGGCGTTGCGCAGCAGATGGGTGAACACGTTCTGCAACACGCCGCGCGCCGCGGTCCGCATGCGGTAACCGTTGTCGTCGATGCGCACGCGGACGGGCTCCTTGCCAAGCTCGCGCGCAAGCGAGGGCAGCGACTGCAGCGTGCTGCCCAGCAACTCGCCAAGAGTCTCGCTGTCTGCCAGGCGCAATTGCTGGTACACCGTCTCGCGCATGGCGGCCAGTTCATCGAGGCTGGCCGGGTTGGCCGCTTCCAGTGCCCGCAGGCTCTCGTGAATGCGCGCCAGGACCGCTGGTGCGGCGTGTGCGGCCGCGCCGTGTGCCGGTTCCGACTTGCGGCCGAGCTTCACCTCGTTGATGCGTGCGTAGTTCTCGATGGCCTCGCGCACGCGCGTCAGCTCCGCCATCAGCCAATCCTGGTCCCACGCGTGCTCGCTGCCCGGCTCGCGCAGCGCATGGTAGGTCTGCTCCGTTTCGTGCACCACGTTGGTCAAGTACTGCAGGTTGTACGTGCGCGCGTTGCCCTTGATGGTGTGCATGTTGCGGAAGAGCGCGGCAATGGCGGCGCTGTCGGCCTGCGAGTACTGGCGGATGATGCGCTCGTTCTCGTGCACGAAGCTCGTGGAGCTCTCGATGAAGTGCTGGAACTTCTCCTGGCTGACCGCGAGGATCTCGCCGATGATCTCCAGGTTGCGGCGCTGCTCGCTCGCTTCAGCGGCCAGCTTGCGCAGTTCGGTCACGTCGCGCACGCACAGCATCAGGCGCAGGATCGTGTCGCTGTCGTCGGTAATGGCCGACCACGACAGGTCGAGCGTCTTCACACGGCCATCGGGCATGCGCTTCTCGACTTCGGTGGCCAGCAAGTGCTGGTTGAACGCGAAGTTGATGATGTCCTGCCCCAGGCACGCGTCCACGGCCGCCTCCACCTGCGACAGCGCATCGGTGCCGAGGTTGGTGTCGGCAAAGACGAGCGCCATGAGGCTGCGCCCGGCAATGTCCTGCGTCTCGAAGATCGATTCGAGATAGATGGAGTACTCCTCGTGCACCGTGCCGCTGCCCACCACGGTCAGGATGCCCTGCTGCATGTTCTGCAGCATCGCCTGGATATCGGCCGTCTTCTGCTTGAGCAGCGCGGCGTTCTCCTGGATCTTCTCGATCATCCGGTTGAATGCGACGACCGAATGGCCGATTTCATCCATGCGGCCCACAGGCACACGGCGCGTGAAATCCTGGCTGGCGGCGATCTCGCTCATCTCGGCCTGCATGCGCGTCAGCGGCCGGGTGATCTGCCGGTACAGCAGCATGCCGATGGCCGTCAGCACCACGATGGCAATGCCGCTCACCGCGCCAATGGCAGTGGCCGTGGTGGCGAGCTTGCCGTTGAGCACGGTGATGGCTGCGTCCTTCTCGCGGTTCTTCTCGATGCGCAGCGTCTCGACGATCTTCTCCAGCACGTCGCGGTAGCTCGCCACGTTGGCAAACAGGAAGGCCTGCGCCAACTCGTTCTTGCCCGCGAGCTTCATGTCGGTGGTCTGCCCGATTGCCTCGACATAGCTGTCGACGGCTTCCTTGGCCTGTGCAACCAGGCCTGCCTGGGCATGGCTGTTGGCGCGTGTGGCCTGCACCTGCAACGCAGCGCGCAGCGCGGCCTCCTTGGCCTGCAGATCGCCCCGGGCCTGCGCAACGATGTTGCCGTCGGGCGCATACACGAGCGTCATCGTGGCCAGTTGCACGTCCTTGACGAGCGCCACCAGATCGGCCGATGCCAGCGCACTCGGCACCACGCCCTCGGTCACCTTGCGCACCTCTGCGGCGCCGCTGCGCGTCTGGTAGACGGCATAGCCGCCAATGGCCGCCAGTGCAATGAACATCAGCACGACCAGCAACGTAATCCGCTGACGAATAGTCATTTTTCAATTCTCTCGATTCAATCGCCCCGCCTGAAAGCGAGGTACACGCCCGTTGATTTCCTGAACATCGGAGGCGCAATTATTGAAGTCGAAAGATGACCAATCGATGACTCCCATATTCATCATCCGGCTATTGCAATGCGCAGGCATTGCATACCGACATCCTTACCGTGCTTGGCTTGGCGGCAAACCGGCGCTTGCACCCTACTCACGTGGGGAATTTCAGCAAGCAGCTAAAGTTTCTCGCGTTGCCGCCGTTAAAAGTGCGCGGCTTTTTAAGCTCGATTTTTATTGCTGGAATTTCAAATCCAGCAAAAATGCATTTCTCAGGTTTCCCATTCCGGAGAAACCGGCGGCTGCACGCGGGCGCGGCGCAGACGCGCACAGTGGCCGCCCGGCTGCGTTCCTGCCAGAATGCTCTGCGGATACATCCATTACGGAGCCAGCGTCATGACCAAGAACAGCGCGCCCGACAGCGCCGTGCCCGCATCCGAATTGATCGATGCCCGCATCGCGGAGCTCGGCGACTGGCGCGGGGCGATGCTTGCCCGCCTGCGTGCGCTCATCCATGCGGCCGACCCGGAGGTGGTCGAAGAATGGAAATGGAGCGTGCCCGTGTGGTCGCACGACGGCATCATCTGCACCGGCGAGGTCTACAAGCAGGCGGTGAAGATGACGTTTCCGAAGGGCGCGTCCGTGCCGGACCCGGCGGGCCTGTTCAATGCGAGCCTGGAAGGCAATGCGCGCCGCGCGATCGACTTCCGGGAGGGCGACAAGGTCAACGAGAAGGCGCTGAAGGCGCTCATCCTGGCGGCCGTTGCGGTCAACCAGTCCAAGACCCGCCGCTAGGCTCGCGTTGGCCGGGCCGAGCCGCTAACATACGGCCCGCCTGATCAACCAACGGAGCCATTGCAGTGATCCAGCCCACCCCCGTCTTCAAGGACAACCTCGCCCAGCTGCCCGCCATTGACGGCATCGAGCGCATCGATCTGATCGACGGCCAGGGCGCCGTGGTGGCCGACATCGAGAACAAGCCCGGCAAGCAGGGGTCGCTCGCGGTGTATCACTACCTGCAGCAGACGTTCGGCCAGCTCGACGCGCAGGCAGCCGAGCACGGACTGGCCGTGTTTGCCGAGCACACCGCCGACGCGCGAAACCGCCCGGGCGCGCACCCAAACGTCGACCGCCTGCTCGCCATCGCGGCGGGTGCACCGGCCCTGCGCATCCACGTCGTCAAGGCCTGACGCCGCTGCTGCTAGCGTGCCCGCGCGAGTGCAGCGTTCACCTTGACCGGCTCGCCGCTGCCCGCGGGCGGCGGCTCCACCAGAAACGACTCGATGACGTCGGGCTCGAAGAAGAGGCAGTACGTCGACCCGCCGTACTGGAAGAAGCCGAGCTCCTCGCCCTTGCGCACGCGCTGGCCGGGCGTGACGTCGATCATGCAGGACGACACCTCGCCCATGCCGATGAACACGCACGCCACGGTGCCCATGCCCGGGTCATCGCAGGCGATCGTGATGACGGCGCGCGCGGCCACCGCGGCGCTGTAACCCTGCGAATCGTTCAGTCCCTCCGGATCGGCGCCCTCCGATTCCACGCACGAGTAGTACGTGCCTTCCACGTGATACGTATCGACGATCGTGCCGCCGACGGGCGCGTGCCAGCGGTGGTAGTTGTACGCGCTCAGGAATGCCTGATAGACGCTCCCGCCGGCGAAGGTCTCCGCCAGGTTCGCCTTGCCCGGCCCGAAGATGTCGCGCAGCGAATACGGCTGCGCCTTGATCCAGAACGTATCTTCGTAGCGCGCATTGCGCGTGATGTTGTACGGCGCGGCCTCGCACGCGCTGACGACGAGTTTGGGGTCGTCCTCGCACGCCACCGGACGCATGCCGGCACGGAAGCGCCGCGTGAAGAAATCGTTCCACGAGGCAAAGCCCCAGTACGGCTGCGTCGGGTCGCACAGAAACTGGTCCATGCCGACACGCCGCGTCGCTTCGGGGCAGAACCAGCCGTCGGGCGCATGCGTGTTCAGGTAGGCGCGCGAATGCGGCCCGCTGAGGAAGGCGCTCCAGCCGTTGAGCACGGCCTTGAGCGCGTCGTTCATGCGCCGGTCGCGGAACAGCGCGTAACCGGAAGGCATGCATATCGGCCAGTCGAGCAGCGCGTTGATCGGACACACCACCATGCTCGATTCATTGAACCGCGGCGCCGTGGTCACGACGTGATCGATGGCAAGGAGCAGTTCGCGGGTGTCCCGATAGCCGAGCACGTAGCCGCGGTCCCGAGCCTCGTCGATCGCGCGGGCCATGTGCATGCGCAGCGCCGGTTCGCGGTCGATCAGGCTTGCCAGCGCGCGTACGGCGGAGACGGCCGGCGTCGTGGTCCGGCGGGATAACGCCTGCTCCACGAGTTCGCAGCGAAACGCGGCAAGTTTGTCTTCGCCCTCGGGCAGCCAGTCGCCCAGCCGGCGGCGGCGGTCCTGCGGGCCATTCGATGTTGCATTCAAGTTGAGCTCCTTTTTTCAAACCCGGTGCCGTTCGGCCGCTGCGGTCGCAGGCCGGCGCTGGCGCAGGCATCGCACCAGTTCTTCGGCGTACGGCACGAGTTCCAGCAGCACGAACACGGCCAGCACACCGCCCACGTAAGCCCAGGGCAGCGGCGGATCCTTCAGGCGCAGACTGAAGTCGGGCGTGGCCGACCCCACGCCAAACAGCCCCAGCACCTCGTCCCAATGCAGCAGCGCCAGCACCGACAGCGCCATGAGCGGGATCATCTCGAGGAAGCTGTGCACGTGCTGCTCGAACGGCGTGACGTTGCGGCGCGAAACGGCATAGCTGACATCCCAGAGCGCCGTGGCTTCGTGCACCACGTAGGCCACGGCCATGATCACCAGCACGAGCGCGTTGACGTGCAGGAACAGCGCAGCCAGCACCGGCACGCCCATCTCGGCGAGCATGAGCAGATGCAGCACCGACTCCTTGGCGCCGGCCGTCTTCTCGATGTGCGTGGCGCGATGGCAGCACCAGTCGGCCACGCCCGCGACCACCCACAGCGGGATCAGGAAATACATCAGGTACAACTCGAAGAGCTGCTGCATCGCGTCTCCAACGGCACGCCGGCCCAGCCTGTGATCGACCTGTGCGACGACGCAACGTCCGTTCCACGCCTGCGCCGCGGCATCCCGCTTGCTGGGCGCTGCGCATCCTGCAAGGCGTTCCCGATGAAGACACCGAAGCCCCCTTCCCCTGCCGGCCCGCCGGACGAGACGGACCCGACCCAGCAACCCGAATCGCTCGATGCATGCCGGCGCTGCGACCTGTGGCGGCGTGCCACGCAGGCCGTCCCTGGCGAAGGCAAGCGGCGTGCACGCATCATGCTTGTCGGCGAGCAGCCCGGCGACGGCGAAGACCTGGCCGGAAAGCCGTTTGTCGGGCCCGCCGGCAAGCTGCTCGACCGGGCGCTGGCCGACGCCGGCATCCCGCGCGACGACGTGTTCATCACCAACGCGGTCAAGCATTTCAAATGGGAGTTGCGCGGCAAGCGCCGCCTGCACAAGACACCGGGGCAGCGCGAGGTGCAAGCGTGCATGTACTGGCTCGAGCGTGAACTCGAACAGGAGCAGCCCGCCGTGGTCGTGGCGCTGGGCGCAACGGCCCTGAAGGCGCTGCTCGACGATGCGCATGCGCGGCTGCAGGAGCACTTCAGCAAGGTCTCGCGTCACGCGGGCCGCATGGTGCTCGCGACGTGGCATCCGTCCTATGCACTGCGGGCGCCCGATACGGCCACCCGGGAGCGCGCTTATGCCGACATCGTCGCCGCGCTCAAGCACGCACGCACGCTGGCCTCGGGCAAGTAGCGGCGCGGGCGCGCGAGTTGCGTCGCCATGGCGGACACACCATCAGGAGCGATCATGATCAGGTCATCACGACAACATCGCGCGCGAGGCGTCATCGTGCGGTCACTCTGCGTTGCCGCGGCGATGGCGGCGGCGGTCGTCAGCACCAACGCCTTTGCACAGGCCACAGGGGCGCAGTCGGGCAGCGGCAAGGGGACATCGGTGACATCGGACAGCACCACGGCCAGCGGCAGCACCAGCCACACCGACAACCCCGTAGGCCGCGACGCCAGCCGCAACCGCAGCCGCATCGGGACCAAGCCCTCCGGCGAGTACGTGCCGCGCACGGGTTCAAGCTCGCATCAGGACAAGCACGGCAACGTGGTGAAGGACCAATCGACGGGCGGCAGCCCGCAGGGGCGTGAACGTCCGCCCGCGAGCCCGCCGAACATTCCGGCCACGCAGCCCTGAAGCGAAGCGCACAGGCGCTTGCCACAGCGTGCGTACGTCTGCCAGTACGCGCGCCGCCTCAACGGATCCAGGAGCACATATGGCGAACGAACACTCCACGCCCGCAGCGAAGCCCGCCCCCGGCGATCAAGCCAGGCCCGGCACTCCCGGCACCGGCGAAGCCGTCTGCCCGGATTGCAATGGCACCGGCCGGCGCGGCGACGTGCCGTGCCCCACGTGCGAGGGCACCGGCAAGGTCATTCAGGGCATCGGGGGCGGATGACAGGGCCGGCTCAATGCGGCGCAGCCGCCACGCGGCGCGGCGCCGGGCGTCCATGGCCCGAAGCCTTCAGAAACGCATAGCCCTGCAGAGTCACACGGGCATAACAGCGGTCCGGGCCGCGGCGCTCCAACGTGACGAGCTCTTGCTCGATCAGCGCTTCCATATCGGCGCGGTCAAGGTCGTCCGAGGCGACGCCGTCGTTGACGAGAAGCAGCACGGCAAATTCATGGGGACTCAGCACAGTTGACTCCAGCTTGTTTGTGGGCCACGGCACGCCGCCGCGACGGTGGGCTTGGTTCACTGACACCATGAGCACTGCAAGGGCTGCCGGATACATCGAGAGAGGGCATGGGCGGCTTGCAGGAGAAGCCAGCATAGGCACAGCCGCCATGCCATTCAAGGCGCCAATTCGGCGCTTTCCGGCGCGATCTTTGACCTGCGCGCGAGCCACGGCGGCAACATACGTTTGCCGTGCAGCCGCGCGCATGTGCAACAACGATTGCGCGACGTGTGCGTCGCAGGAAAATCTCGGCCTCCCCCGTTTGCGTTAGAACGTTTGCCAAAAGAAAAGCGCTCCGGTGGTCACTCACCGGAGCGCACGGAGATGGCGTTGCCCGCGGTCAGACGTCGTCGGCGACGACGTTGCCTCGGCGGCCGAACCCATGCAGGGTGTCGATGCGCTCGGCGCGGGGCAGGCGCGCATAGGGGTCTTCGAGCTGCGCGTGCACCCCGAAGGCATGCAGCGCACGGTGGTGCTCGGTCACGCGATCTGCCGCCAGTGCCGCCGCGTGCCCGTGCACGACGGCCGTCACGCTGCCGTAGTGGCGTGCCATGCCGGGGCGCAGGCCATGCGACGCAGGGGCCTCGGGCTCCACCCAGTCGCTGCGGCCGAGCCGGCCGCGATAGCCGAACCGATGGAAGCCCGCAGCATCGGCCGTGACGGTGTCTGCGGACGGGGCCACGTCGCGCGGCTGCGGAGCGTCGGTGCGGGCCAAAGACGGCTCGGCACGGTCGCCGCTCTCGGGCACGACGATCGCCTTGGAGGCGAGCACGGGCTCCTCGGGGTCGTATTCCGCGCTGCGCACGAACGGCTGCGGCGGTGTGGCGGTGCCTGCCGGCGCCGGGCGGCCGGTCCACTCCTGCCACGTCCGCACGTGCGTGATGTCGCCGTCGTCGTCGTGGTCGACCACGAGCAGGCGCGTGTTGTGCGGACGTTGCCAGGCCGGCTTGCGTGCCTGCATGGCAGCGCGCGAGGCCGCTGCGCTCGGGGTGAGCGCCGGCGGCTTGGTGCGCGCGATCTTGCGGCGGATGGTGCGGTCAAGCCGCGACAGGATCATCCACACCACGAGCACCCCGCCCATGCCGGCAATGATGTTGCCGTACATGCGCAACTGCTCGAACGGCAGGCCGCTCGGGCCCACGCTGCTGATGGAGTACCCGACGTACAGCCCCAGCAGCCCCCAGATCGAGATCACCAGGATCGGCCGGAAGATGCGGAACCACAGCACGTGGTGCAGCGTGCCGACGATCCCCTTGTCGGAAAACGACTGCCGGATCGAGTTGCGCGAGACATCAATGACGAGCATGGTCATGGCGAATTCCCCTGTTGTTGTATGCCCCGGTCAGGGCTTGTCCAGCGCGCGCGGGCACGCTGGCGCTGAAAGGCGACGGCCGGAAAGCCGACCACGGTGGTGATGAGGTTCAGGATCCAGAACGCGACCGGGTACCAGACGGTATCGATGAAGTAGCGCAGGATGCCGTCGTCGTAGCGGCGGTCGATGAAGCAGCCGATCAGCAGCTGCAGCACGCACGTGATGAACAGCAACGTGCCGTGCCAGCGCGGGAAGGCCTCCATGCGCCACTCCGGCGGCATGTCGACAACCAGGCCCAGCACCGACCATGTGATGACGAACAACATGTTGTAGGCCCACACGACCGACAGCGCGTACTCGAAGAAGATCGGCCACATCATCGACTGCCGCAGGCTCAGCATGGCGGGGGCGTACTTGATGAGCGCCTGGATGCCGCCCTTGGCCCAGCGCAAACGCTGCTTGTACAGGCCGCGGAAAGTCTCAGGCATCAGGATCCACGACAGCGCGCGCGGCTCGTAGCGGATGATCCAGCCGCCCACCTGCAGCTTCCAGCTGATGTCGATGTCTTCGGTGAGCATGTCATTGCTCCAGTAGCCCACCTCCTCGATGGCGTGCTTGCGGAACATCACCACCACGCCCGACACCGTCAGCAGCCGGCCGTACACCTGCTGCGTCCGCTTGATGAGCCCCACGATCGACGAGAACTCGCCCACCTGCATGCGACCCAGCAGCGTGGAGCGCGTGCGGATGCGCGGGTTGCCGGTGACGGCGCCCACGGTCGGGTTGTCGATCAGGTGGCGGATCATCCAGGCGATGGCGTCCACGTCGAGGATCGAATCGCCGTCGATGCACATCAGGTACTCGGCATCGGTCACCTGCGCGGCGGTGGTCAGCCCAATGGCCTTGCCCTGGTTGGACGACTGGTGGATCACGACCAACTGCGGGTACTGCGCCGCCAGTTCGTTCAGCCGCTCGCCGGTGCGGTCGGAGCTGCCGTCGTTCACGGCGATGATGTCGTAGTTCGGATACCGCATGCGCGCCAGGTGGCTGATCACCTCGCGCACATTGGCCTCTTCGTTGTAGCACGGCACGATGATCGACACCTTGGGGTAGCTCTTTACCCCCAGCAGCGCCAGGGGGTGCCGCACGTGGCTCGTCCCGCGCTCGAGCAGGAAGTAGTGCAGCAACCCGCCGATCATCCAGAAATACGACATGAAGAACGGGTAGTAGAAGACGAAGCCGGAGATCCAGCGCTTGACCAGAAGGGGGTCGAACATGTCAGCCTCCCGCCTTGTTGCTGGTGCTGGTGCTGGGGCCTGCCGGCGGGTTGGCCGCCTCCGTGACCGCCGGCTTGCGGTCCTGCGCGCCCTCAGGGGACTGGCCGGGCTGCAGCACCGGCACCGCGCCGTTGAGCTTCTCGGCGCTCGGCTGCGCCTTGCGCGTTTCGATGTAGGTCTTGAGCGACATCACCTCGCGCAGCACCTCGGTGTCTGGCCGGCCGGCGATGAAGTCGTCGGGGTAGTAGCCGTAGTTGAGCGCACCGGCGGCACGCAGCTGGCGCATCTGATCGCGCAGCACGGTCGTCGGGATCGGCTTGTCCTGGTTGCGCCAGTCCACGGCCTGCAGCTCGAAGATGGTCTTCTTCAGGCCGTCCTTGTGCTTGGCCACGGCGGCGGTCAGCTTCTTCATCCAGTCCTTCGGGTCCTTCGCTTCTTCCATGTACGGCATGGCTTCGAGCGCCACGTAGTCGTAGGCGTGCAGGAAGTCGTCAAAGTTCTGCGCGGTCCACTCCTCGGCCTTCGGGTCCAGCACGGGGCTGGCGAAGATGTTGCGCGCGGTCAGCATGTCGCGGCCGTTCTGGTAGCCCTGCGCCACGGTGATCAGCTCGTGCGAGAAATCGATCAGTGCCTTGGTCTTGGCGCGCGTCCACTTCTGCATCAGCTCGGGCGACTGGCGGATCTGGTTGATGTCGCCGGGCAGGCCCATGGCCTCGTAGGCCTTCAGCGCGGCGGGGCTGGCATCTTCGTAGTCGTCGAGCACGCCATCGTCGTGGAACAGCACGCCGTCGATGATCGAGTTCTTGGCCAGGTCTTCATAGATGTCGCGGATCACCTTGCGCGCTTCCGGATCGAACGGCGACAGGCGCGGCGGCTTGACCGTGCCCGGCCGCTGCGGTGCGCCCGGCACCGACTGCACGAAGTGCGTGGCCGCGGGTTCCTTCTCCGGCAGCTTGAAAGACAGCAACGGCAGCCACGCATACACCTCCACCTTCGCACGCGTCTTCAGCTGCCACGACACGCGCGAGAACAGGTCTGCGCGCATCGGCATGTGGCGGTTCGGGAAGTACACGGCATCCACCGCGCCGTTGCCCTTCGGGTCGGCAAAGGCCTGCAGGTAGACCACGCGCGGGGCGAGGTCCTTGATGCGGTCGATCAGCTTGCCGAGGTTGGCTTCCTGCTGCTTCGGGTCCGGGTCGTAGATGTAATCCATGTCGACCTGCACGACACGCTGCACGGGGTTGATCTCGCCGTGGTGCGTGACGGGCTCGCGCAGCGAACGCTCGAGGTCGCCCGTGTTGGTGTCGTAGCCCATCAGGCTGCGGCGGATGGCCGTGAGCGGCACGTCCGGCGTATTCGGGCCCGGCTCCAGCGTGAGCATGTACTTCAGGCCGACGTTGGCGGCTTCCTGGTCCAGGATCAGGTTGTGCGCGCCGTACGGCCACACCACGGTCTGCACCTTGGCGCCGATGTTCTTCTCGATGAGGTCGACACTGCGCTGCAGGTCGGAGCGCACGCGCTTGCGGTATTCCTCGTCGGTTTCATACCGGCCCAGCTTCGGCAGGTAGGCGTGCGTGCTGGCGGCGGGCATTTCGTTGCCCTGCGGGTTGCCCAGCGTGCCGTGGTGCATGTCGTGCGTGTGCGTGGCGAATTCGGCCAGGCCCGAGGCCTGCATCTCACGCACCTGGTTCCAGTTCATGAAGAAGTCGCGCGACACGATCTGCTTGTCCGACAGCTTGATCTTCGCGCCGGCCGGGGCGTTGGTCCACTCCGTCACCAGGCCGAACACGGCCGGAAAGCGGAACTGCTTGAGCAGGGGGAAGACCTTCGTGTAGTGGCTTTCATAGCCATCGTCGAAGGTCAGCAGGATGGGCCGCTTTGGCAGCGGCTTGCCGCCGTTGCGCGCAGCGTCGATCTGGGCCAGCGTCACGGGGTGATAGCCGTTGGCCTGGATCCAGCTGAACATGTTGGTCAGCATCTTGGTGTCGACGGCGAACCCGTCGGGCAACGTCTCGAAGCTGGCCCGCAGGTTGTCGCGGATGTCGTGAAAGCACAGCACGCGGAAGGTCTTGCCGTCGTCCGGGTCGGGCTTGGGCAGGAAATCCACCTGGATGGCGGCGGCCGGGCGCGCAGCCATGAGGGCGAGCGCCACGGTCAGTGCCATCCAGGCGAAGAGTCGTCGCAGCGACGGTTGTCGGAAAGCTTGCATGGGCATCACAGCGGAATGTTGAGGTTCAGATACAGGAACTTGCGGTTCTCGGGCTGGCCGTCGTAGCGATGGCGGCCATAGCCGATGCCGTAAGAGACCTGCGTCTTGCGATTGATCTGCCAGACGTGCTCCAGCCGCGCTTCATACATCGGGCTGGTGCCGAACGACTGCTGGTTGTAGACGCCGCCCGTCAGGTACACGCGCTGCGTGAACGACTTGTCGGCGTAGCGCCAGGGCGTCCACGACCAGATGGCGGTGGCCTGCCCGCTGTAGTCGCGCGAGGGGCTGAAGTAGTTCAGGCCCGTCATCGTGTTGCTGCTGGTGTCTGCGCCAAACAGCACGCCGAGCGTGTGGCGCGGCGAGACGAACACCTGCTGGTAGAAATTCGCGCCCCAGCGCTGGCGCAGGTTGTCGTCGGTGTAGCGCGACACGCCATACGTGAGCGATGCGTAGCGCGTCTCGTCCCATGTGTAGCGCACGTTGCCGCTGATCGTCTTGCCCGTCACGCCGACCTGGTACGCCTTGTAGGGCACTTCCAGGTCGTCGTTGGTAATCATCCCCGAGACCTTCCAGTGGTCGCTCGGGATCCACGTGGCATCGAGCGTGCCGCCCGTCTTGCCGGCCGAGCCGACCGACTGGTGCACCTCGCCGTTCACTTCCACGCCCGTGTTGAACCACTGCACGCCCGCGCCATTGCGCACGCGGCTCTGCGACGTGCCGTCAAAATTCGCGCGGCCCGAGAAGTTGTGGAAGAACAGCCGGTAGTGATCGGCAAACGGGCTGCTGTACGCCTTCGTGTCCACGCCAAACTCGTTGTTGGCGAACACCGAGTTGCCCTTGTCCGCGGTCGACTGGATGATCAGCTGCGGGCTCTGGTAGACGTCCAAGTCCTTGCGCAGCGCGCGCACCGAGCCATTCTCGGGAAAGCGTTCGTCCAGCCCGCTGGCGACATCCTTGGCGGTCTTCAAGTCGTCCACCGCCAGCGATGCACGGCCGTAGCCGGCCACCACGCTCAGGTCGTCCGGGTGTTCGGCGAGCGCGGTCCGGTACATCTCGCGCGAGCGGTACGGCTCGGCCTGCACCATGGCGCCGTCGGCGCGCGCGCTGACCAGCGAGGCCGCAAACGGCGCTTCGTGCCGCC
The DNA here is from genome assembly GCF_000954135.1 of Ralstonia mannitolilytica. Taxonomy (NCBI): domain Bacteria; kingdom Pseudomonadati; phylum Pseudomonadota; class Betaproteobacteria; order Burkholderiales; family Burkholderiaceae; genus Ralstonia; species Ralstonia mannitolilytica. Next base: position 399,020 of record NZ_CP010800.1, read on the forward strand.
ATTTGTCCATCTCGGAAATCCCCTCGTGCGTGCGGCCCGTGAGGACGAGGTACTGTGCTTCCAGCCGCTTGACGCGCGAGTAGTCGGGGTTGGGCGTGCCGGCTTCGGGCGCGAGGCGCACGTACTCCGGGTTGTCGGCCTTCATCTTGTCGAGCAGCGCGCGGGCGTCTTCAAAGCGGCCGGTGTCGAGGTAGGCGTAGAACAGGCCTTCCTGCACGTCGCCCGTCTCGATCTCGCCGGGGCCGGCATCCTTGAGCGCCTGGGCGTATGCGGCGGCAGCCTTGTCGGGCGTATCCAGGTACGCATAGGCATCGCCGGCGGCCACACGCGTGTAGGCCGGGATCTTGCCCGTCTGTGACATCGCCTCATAACGCTTGACGGCATCCTTCATGCGCCCGCGCGAGGCCAGCGCCACCACCTCGTCGGCGACGATCGCCTGGCGGAATTCGGCGTTCTCGGGTGTGTCGGGCACCTTCTTGATCAGCGCCTCGATCTCGGCCACGGCCTGATCGATGATGACGAAACGCTCCGGCCCGTTGATGACCTTCAGCTGCTGGCGCCCCCAGCGGATGCGCTGCGCGGCGGCGGCATGGTCGACATGCCAGGACTCGGCCTCCGTGAACCAGTCTGGATGCTGGCGCAGGTGCTCCTGCGCCAGCGTGGCGGCACCCTCGCGGGTCTCGCGCATGACTTCGTCGTGAAAGGCTTGCCGGTCGGTCGGCATGGCGCCGGCCGGTGCGTTGTCCGGCGGGTTGCCTGCGGCGTGGGTGGCGGCGGCATTGGCCGCTTCGGGCGATACGGGCAGCGGTTCGAGCGCGCCGGGGCCCTGGGCACTCCGTCCCGCCGGCGCGGCGGCAGCGGCGTCCGGAGACGGCACGCCCGGCGGCAGGATCACCGTGGGCGACGGCGCGGGTGCTGCCTCGGCGGCAGGCATCTGCGCGGGGGCGGGCGCTGCCGTGGCCGGGGCGTCGGCCGGCGGCACGGGCTGCTGCGCCACCAGCAAGGCCGCGGCCGGCGGCTCGGGCAAGGCTGCGTCACCGGCCATCACCGTGGTGGAGGCCAGCGCGGCGGGGCCGCTCGATGCGGCATTGCTCAGTTGTGCGTCGATCAGGCGGCGTGTGGCCGCGTTGGCGCTGTCGTCGATCGCTGCGTGCGCAAACAGGGGCGCGGTGCCGACCACCACAACGGTGGCGGCGGCAATGGCGCAGCGGCGGGGATGCCATGACGCGGCCGCGCTCGTGCGCTCGGCCGGCAGGCTCCAAAGAGTGGGCTCGTGGTTTGTCATTGTTCTGGTGTCCAGTAAGCGGCGCGTGCATGGGCACGCTCTCCGCATTGCATGGAAAGCGGCTGCGGCCGGTCAGCCCAGGCGGGCCGTACCGTTGGCGGCACGCAGGGGCGCGCGCATCGGCTTGGCGGGTGCCACGCCGCCAAAGGCACGCGTCATGGCAGCCCAGCGCGATTCGGCGCCAAGGTCTGGCGCCCCGGCGGGCGCAGACGAAGACACCATCACGGCATCCCGTGCCGGCGTGCCAAGGGGAATGGCAGGTGCGCCCGTCTGGACAAACGGGGCAGAGTCTTCTGGCACACGGCTCGCCACGTGCGGCGTCGCCGTGCCTGCGGCGGCTTCATGCGAGGTGCCGCCCTGCAGTTCCAGCGGAATCCCGAGGCGCATGGCTGCGTACACGGCTTCGCTCTTGTTGCGCACATTCAGGCGGCGGTACAGCGTGCAGGCGTGCGTCTTGACGGTGGCTTCGGAAATGCCGAGCAGGCGCCCGACACCCTTGACCGAATGTCCGCGCGAGAGCAGCACCAGCACTTCGTACTGCCGCAGCGACACATTGAGCCGCTCCGCTGCTTGCGCCGCATCGAGCGCCAGCGGCGCCGCAGCGTGCGGTGCGCGCGGCATCAGCGGCGGGTACGACTGGCCGCCGGCCAGCACGAGTTGCAGGGTTGCCAGGAGGACTTCCGGCGATTGCGTCTTGGAGGCGTACGCGTCTGCCCCGCATGTCATGGCAACGTGCGCCTCTTCGGGCGACAGACTTGCTGCAAGCAGCACCACGTGGCGCGCCTCGCTGCGGGCGATGGTTTCGCGCAGCAGCGTCGCATCGATCGGCGCTTCGGCCTCCTCCAGGCCGATCACGAGCAGATCGGCCTGCACATCGACGGGCTGCAGCTCGCCAAGCGCGCGTGCGGGCAGTGCGGGAGCAACGACTTCCAGGCCCAGGGCGGGATGCGCGAGCAGCTGCGCAAGTCCGGCTCGCAACAACGGATGATTCTCCAGCAGGACTGCTTTCATGGTTTCCTCGTTTTCTTGTGAAGCGATTCCGGTCACACATGCGCAAGCGCCCGCCGCGGCAAGCGCGCGCGCAGATGACCGTCGAAACCCCGGGACCGTCCGAGAAAGCGCCCTGCCACGCGCCGGGCCAAAGCCGCCGGTGGAAAAGCGAAGTGCGAATGCCGTGGGGACACAATCCGATTCCGGATTCGCTTATAGGAAGAGCGTGTTCTGCACGTGCCGCGTGTGATGCATACGCCCTGCACTTGCAGAGTGACCGCACGTCATGGAGCAAGCATTGGGCCAGGCGCGTGCAGCGCAACATCTGCTTACATTTCCGGCACAAAAGCCGGGGGCGGGAAAGCGGCCGAGACCCGCAGTGGCAAAGGATTGCCGGGCTGATGCAGTGATTGCTGCAATGCAGAAAATACGCCCGGTTTCTGTAACGAATCTGTTACGTCTGCCCGGTGTGCGACGTCGGCGTGCTCGTACCGGCGGACGTCGTCTGAACGTTTTTACAACCTGTTTTAAAACTTACCGAGGCGCCCGTCAGACGCCACATTGCATGGACCTGCGCTGTCCGGTTGACAGCCGGATGACGCCGCTGTTACGGCTTGCGGCGCATGACGAATAGAAACAGGCTGTCGATGGCTCCCACCATGAAGATCAGCGCCGCGGCGGTGTGCAGCATCCACGTGCCATCCGGGAACGGCAGCGGGATCGACGTATGCGGAATGGCCGCCACCACACACGCCGCGACCGAGGTGCGCACCACCGGCACCCACCATGTCCGCTGCGCGGGCGGTGGATCGTCGCGATGGCGCGGCGCCGGCTCGGAGTTCTTGGCACGTTCGTCGGGCGTCGGGCAGGACATGCGGCGGGAGGAAGAAGTGATGGCCATGCTGCATTGTTGAACACAACCGGCCGAAGCGAAACCGAGAACAGCCGCATCCGAGCCGTTCATTTCCCCCGACAGAAATCGCCTAGGCCGATTGCGTGGACAGGGGGGCCAGGTTCTGCAGCATGTCGGTGGTGATTTCAGCCAGGCCGTATTCCGGCTTCCAGCCCCAGTCGCGGCGGGCCACGCTGTCGTCGATCGAGTTCGGCCAGCTTGCCGCAATCGCCTGGCGGAAGTCCGGCGCGTAGTCCACTTCGAATGCCGGACGGTGCTTGCGGATTTCCGCCGCCAGCTGCGCCGGCGTAAAGCTCACCCCCGCGAGGTTGTAGCTGCCGCGCTCGGTGATGCGCTCGGCCGGCGCTTCCATCAGCTCGATGGTGGCCCGGATCGCGTCGGGCATGTACATCATGGGCAGCGCCTCGTCGCGGTCGAGAAAGCACGTGTAGCGCTCGCCCTTCACGGCGGAATGGAAGATGTCGATGGCGTAGTCGGTCGTGCCGCCGCCGGGTGCGGTCTTGTACGAAATCAACCCCGGATAGCGCAGGCTGCGCACGTCGACGCCATGGTGCTCGAAATACCAGCGGCACCAGCCCTCCCCCGCCAGCTTGGAGATGCCGTAGACCGTCCTGGGCTCCATGATCGTGCTCTGCGGGGTGTTGTCCGGCGGGGTGGTCGGGCCGAACGCCGCAATCGAGCTGGGCCAGAAGATCCGCTCGAGTTGATGGTTGCGCGCGGCCTCGAGCACGTTCAGCAACCCGTTCATGTTGAGCTGCCAGGCCCAGGTGGGCGACTGCTCGCCGGCCGCCGACAGCGCCGCCGCGAGGTGATAGATCTGCGTGATGCCGTGGCGCTCGATGATCTCGCGCAGCTGGCCGCGATCGGTCACGTCGAGCGTCTCGTGGCGGATCTGCGCGTGCCGGCCGCGCGGCACCATGTCGCTCGTCACGACGTTGTTGTTGCCGTAGCGCTCGGCCAGCGCGGCCGCCAGTTCGGTGCCCAGCTGCCCGTTCGCGCCGATGATGAGGATGCGTGGCGCCGCGCCCGCGGTGCCGCTCGTTCCAGTCCCGCTGCTCATCAGATGATCCCCAGTTCCTTGCCGGCTGTCTCGAAGGCCTTGAGCGCCGCATCGAGCTGCTCGCGCTCGTGCACCGCGCTGATCTGCACACGGATGCGCGCCTGCCCCTTGGGCACCACGGGATAGAAGAAACCGATCACGTACACACCGAGTTCCAGCAGGCGCTTGGACAGGGCCTGCGCCTTTTGTGCGTCGTACACCATGATCGGCACGATGGGGTGGTCGCCCGGCTTGATGTCGAAACCGAGTTCGACGATCTTGCGGCGGAAATACAGCGCGCTGGCTTCGAGCTTGTCGCGCAGGGCGGTATCGGCCTCCAGCAGGTCGAGCACCTTGATCGTTGCCCCGACAATGGACGGCGCCACGGTATTCGAAAACAGATACGGACGCGAACGCTGGCGCAGCAGCGCCACGACTTCCTTGCGCGCGCTGGTGAAACCGCCCGACGCCCCGCCCAGGCCCTTGCCCAGCGTGCCGGTGATGATGTCGATCTTGCCGAACACGCCGCGGTGCTCGTGCGAGCCGCGCCCGCGCTTGCCGAGAAAGCCCGTGGCATGGCATTCATCGATGCCCAGCAGCGCGCCGAATTCATCGCAGATGGTGCGGATTTCATCCAGCCGCGCAATCGTGCCGTCCATCGAGAACACGCCGTCGGTAAAGACGAGCTTGAAGCGCGCGCCCGCTGCGTCGGCGGCCTGCAACTGGGCGCGCAGGTCCTCCAGATCGTTGTGCTTGTACCGATAGCGCTGCGCCTTGCACAGGCGGATGCCGTCGATGATGGACGCATGGTTCAGTTCATCGCTGATGACGGCGTCCTCCGCGCCGAGCAGCGTCTCGAACAGCCCGCCGTTGGCGTCGAACGCCGAGCCGTAGAGGATGGTGTCTTCGGTGCCGAGAAACTTCGCCAGCCGGGCTTCCAGCGTCTTGTGCAGATCCTGCGTGCCGCAGATGAAGCGCACCGAGCTCAGGCCAAAGCCGTGCGTCTGCAGCGCCTCATGCGCGGCCTTCAGCACCTCGGGGTGCGACGACAGGCCCAGGTAGTTGTTGGCGCAGAGGTTGATGACCTCCTTGCCGTCGTCCGTGCGGATCACGCTGCCCTGCGGCGACGTGATGATGCGCTCGGTCTTGTAGAGACCCGCTTCCTCGATCGCTTCGAGCTCGCGGCGGATGTGCGTGTAGAAGGCGTCGGCACAAGCGTTGGCTGTCGTTGTCCCCATGGGGCTCCTCCTGTAGACTGCGCTGATCGATAAATCGAACAAGTTCGATATATCGAATAATTTGTTCAATTTACAAGATACCCACCGATGGCACAAGCCCCTGCCACCGATGTACTCGCCGACGGCCCCCCCGCCGTGGGCGCCAAGCTGCAAGCGCTGCGCCAGGCGCGCAAGATGTCGCTCGACGAGCTGTCGCGCCGCGCCGGCGTTTCCAAATCCATGCTCTCGCAGGTGGAGCGCAACCTCGCCAACCCCACGGTTGCCGTGCTGTGGCGCCTGGCCACGGCGCTGGGCGTGGGGCTGGCGGATTTCCTCTCGCCAGACGGCGCGGCGGATGCGGCCCCTGCGGTGACGGTCATCCCTGCTCACTCCATCCCAGTCATCAAAAGCCCGGATGGCAAGTGCGAATTGAAGATTCTTGGCCCGGTGGAGCTGGCCGCGCGCTTTGAATGGTATGAACTCGCGATCCAGCCGGGTGGCGTGCTGGCCTCCGAACCGCATGAGGCGGGCGCGAAGGAGCATCTGTCCGTGCTGAGCGGCACGTTGACGGTGCAGTCAGGCCCGAGCGAGAAGAAGGTGCGGCATGGGGAATCGGCGCGTTATCCGGTGGATGTGCAGCACGCGATTTCCAACGCCGGCAAGACGGTGGCGACGGCGCTGCTGGTGGTGGAGTATGCGCAGTAGCGCCGCAGATGAGCCGGCTACGCCGCCTGCAGCGGCGGCACCCGCCACACCCGCGGCAGCAGCATCCCGAGCATCAGCCCGCGCAACGCCATGAAGGCCAGCATGGCGACCCACAGCCCGTGGTTGCCCCACAACGGCTGCAGCGTGACCGACAACCCCCAGAACGCCACCGCCGCCACGGCCATCGTCACGAGCAGTTCGCGCGTGCGCGTCGCACCGATGAATACGCCGTCAAACTGGAAGCCCCACACCGACGCAACCGGCAGCAGCGCCGCCCACACGAGGTAATGGCGCGCGGCTTCGCGCACGGGCGGCTGGTCGGTCAGCACGCCGATGATGGCGGCGCCGGCAAGCGCATACACGGCCGCGAAGAGGCCCGCCCCGAGCACGGACCAGAACGTCGACACGCGGATCGCCATGCGCAGCGCAGCCCGATCCCGCGCGCCCAGCGCGGCGCCCACCAGGGCTTCCGACGCATGCGCGAAGCCGTCCAGGCCATAGGCCATGAAGGTCAGGAAGTTGAGCAGCAGCGCGTTGGCGGCCAGCACCACGTCGCCCTGCCGGGCGCCCGCGTGGGCAAACCAGCCGAAGGCAGCCAGCAGGCAGAGCGTGCGCAGGAAGATGTCGGTGTTCAGGCCCATCAGGCGGCGCCACGCGTCGGGCGCCATCAATTCGGCGCGCGTGAGCGGCGGCAAGCCCGTCGGCCGCTGCAGCCACAGCAACAGCATGCCGAGCGCAAAGCCGGCCATGTCGGCCAGCGCCGTCGCCGCGCCAATGCCGCCGACGCCCATGCCGGCCCCAAGCACCAGACCCAGCACCGCAGCCATGTTGACCGCGTTGATGAACACCTGCAGCAGGAGCGCGCGCCGCACCTGCTGCCGCCCGAGCAGCGTGCCGAGAACCACGTAGTTGGCGAGCGCGAACGGCGCCGACCAGATCCGCGCGTGGCAATAGACGTCGGCCATGCGCGTGACGGATTCGCTTGCCCCCAGCAGCGCCAGGGTGATGCGGATGGCTGGCACCTGCAGCACGAGCAGCGCCGCGCCGATGGCCCACGCCAGCAACAGTGCGCGGACCACGCTCGCTCGCAGCGCACGCGTATCGCCGGCGCCGTGCGCCTGCGATACGAGACCCGTCGTCCCCATGCGCAGGAAGCCGAAGCCCCAGAATACGAAGTTGAAGAACACGCCACCCAGCGCCACGCCGCCGATGTATTCGGGCCCCGGCAGGTGCCCCGCCACGGCCGTATCCACGGCCGACAGGATGGGCTGGGTCAGGTTGGCGAGGACGATGGGAAAGGCCAGCATCAGCACGCGCCGGTGCCACTGCGCGGGTGATGCAGGTGCAACCGAAGTGACGGAAGAGGACTCCATGCGGGCAAAAAACTGGCGGAAACAGTGAAAAAGCGGTGCAACCGCCCTTGATTTCGCTATCATTGCGCCCCATTGCGAGCTCCGGCAATCGAGCGGCACGTGCGGCACCCCGCACAACGTCGCCGGTGACTATACGCGAATCCCCCCGGAGGGCAGGCATCGTGCCCCGCCCTTCATCGCGACCGGACTGGTGCGGTTGATGCTTCGCGTCAGCCGGCACCCGCATGTCCCAGGCTGGTGACACCCACCACACGGGACGGTGGGCGATGCCCAAACCGCATCGCCTCGTTAGAACGAAGCGGACTCCTCACCAAACCGCGATGCCCTGTCGAGCCTCCGACTCGCCGGGGTGGAGACTCCTCTTGGAAAAAAACGTACAACGCAACCTTGGCGCCTGGGCCCTGATGCTGACCGGTCTGGGCTCGATCATCGGTTCGGGCTGGCTCTTCGGTGCCGGCCATGCCGCGCAGGTGGCCGGCCCCGCGGCCATCTTCACGTGGGTCATCGGCGCCGTCGTCATCCTCGCCATCGCCCTGACGTACGCCGAACTGGGGGCCATGTTCCCCGAGTCGGGTGGCATGGTGCGCTACGCACGCTACTCGCATGGCTCGCTGGTCGGCTTCGTGGCGGCCTGGGCCAACTGGATCGCCATCGTCACCGTGATCCCCATCGAGGCCGAGGCCTCCATCCAGTACATGAGCTCGTGGCCATGGCCGTGGGCGCAAGGCCTGTTCCAGAACGGTGAGCTGACGCCGGTCGGGCTGGCACTCTCGGCAGTGCTGGTCGTCGTGTACTTCCTGCTGAACTACTGGGGCGTGAAGGTGTTTGCCAAGGCCAACAACGCCATCACGATCTTCAAGTTCATCATCCCGGCGGCGACGGCCGTGGCGCTGGTGGCGGCGGGCTTCCATCCGGGCAACTTCGGCATGGGCGATGCCGCGAGCGGCACGGCGCAGGGCTTCGCACCGTACGGCTGGTCTGCCGTGCTGACGGCCATTGCCACCAGCGGCATCGTGTTCGCGTTCAACGGCTTCCAGAGCCCGATCAACCTCGCGGGCGAGGCGCGCAACCCGGGCCGCAACGTGCCCATCGCGGTGATCGGCTCGATCCTGCTGGCGGCGGTGATCTACGTGGCGCTGCAGGTCGCCTTCCTGGGCGCGGTGCCGCCGGAATCGCTGGCCGGCGGCTGGCACGGCATCAACTTCCACTCGCCGTTCGCCCAGCTGGCGATCGCGCTGAACCTGAACTGGCTTGCGCTGGTGCTGTACATCGACGCGTTCGTCAGCCCCTCGGGCACGGGCAGCACGTACATGGCCACCACCACGCGCATGATCTACGCCATGGAGCGCAACAACACCATGCCTGCCATCTTCGGCCGCGTGCATCCGGTGTTTGGCGTGTCGCGCCCGGCCATGTGGTTCAACCTCGCGGTGTCGTTCATCTTCCTGTTCTTCTTCCGCGGCTGGGGTGCGCTGGCGGCTGTCATTTCGGTGGCGACGGTCATCTCGTACCTGACGGGGCCGATCAGCGTGATGTCGCTGCGCCGCAGCTCGCCGCAGCTGCATCGTCCGCTGCGCCTGCCGGGCCTGTCGCTCATCGCGCCGTTCGCCTTCGTGTGTGCGTCGCTGATCCTGTACTGGGCCAAGTGGCCACTGACAGGCGAGATCATCGTGCTGATGCTGGTGGCCCTGCCCGTGTACTTCTACTACCAGGCCAAGGCCGGCTGGCCCGACTTCAAGACCGAGCTCAAGGGCGCCTGGTGGATGATCGCCTACCTGCCGACCATCGCCGCGCTGTCGTACTGCGGCAGCACGCAGTTCGGCGGCCATGGCTACATCCCGTACGGCTGGGACATGGGCATCGTGGCGGCCATCTCGCTGGTCTTCTACCACTGGGGCGTGGCCAGCGGCTGGCACACGCGCTATCTGGAAGAAGTCGACAGCGTGCACGAAGAGGCCCGGCTGCACGGCGGCCAACGTGCGCCGCGCGGCGTGCCGCAGAGCATCTGAGCGGCGGCTCACCGCTGCACCGAAGACAACGCCCGACCGGCTCGCCGGCGGGCGTTTTTCTTTGCGCGCAAGCGCTTGCGTTCGGAGAACGTGTCATTGGGCCACGCCCCTCCGTGGTGGGGCATCCGGACCGCCAGCCCGCGCCGCTGCTGGCGTCACAAAAAGTTCATTCAACTCTACTATGTTCAGGGGACCGTTTAGCAGAATGTCCGATCCTGCGCTCGCTGCCCTGACCCATGACGTCCTCGCCGCTCCCCCTGCCTGCGGGCATCGCTCCCGAGATGCTGCGCACGGTGTTCCAGCCGATCTTTCGCCTTGCCACCGCGGAAGTGCTCGGTTATGAAGCGCTGCTGCGCGGGCCGGTCGGCTCGGCCATGGAGACACCCGCGGCGCTGTTCGCGGCGGCCCGCGACACGGCCGGCGCGATCGCGCTGGAGACCGCCGCCGCACGCCTGGCCATCGCCCGCTTCTCGGCCATGCGGCTGCCGGGCAAGCTGTTCCTGAACTTCAGCGCCCAGGGCGTGCGGCAGCTGCTGCAAGATCATGCCAGGCTGCTGCACGCGATTGCCGACCACGACCTCCACCCCTCGCGCATCGTCATCGAGCTGACCGAGCAGACGCCCATCGACGACCTGCCGAGCTTCGCGCAGGCGCTGTCGGTGGCGCGGGACTTCGGCCTGCAATGCGCGCTCGACGATTTCGGCACCGGCAATGCCAACCTCAACCTGCTCATCGAGCTCACGCCCGACTTCATCAAGCTCGACAAGTATTTCCTGCGCGACATCGCCAAGCATCCCGCCAAGCTCGACATCGCACGCTCCTTGCAGCAGACGCTCAAGGGCGGTGCCACCAGCATCATCGCCGAAGGGCTGGAGACCGAAGACGAGCTGGGCGTGGTGCGCGACCTAGGCATCCGGTTCGGGCAGGGCTTCTTCCTGGCGCGCCCGCACGACACACCGGCGAGCGACATGTCGAATCACGCGGCACGCGTGCTCCAGTCTTCGCAGATTGCGGTGTTTCCGCAGGCCGTGCGCGTGGGGTGGCGTGCCATCACGGCCAGCAAGCTGCTGCGTGTGGCGCCCACCCTGCCCCTGCGCAGCAGCAATGACGACGTGCTCCAGCTGTTCAACCGCCACCCCGACCTGCACGCCGTGGCGCTCCTCGATGAAGACGAACGCCCGCTCGCGCTCATCGCGCGCCGCGCCTTCATCGACCGCTATGCGATGCCGTATCACCGCGAGCTGTACGGCAAGAAGCCGGCGCTGGCGTTTGCCAACCGGCAGCCGGTGCTGGTGGAAAAATCGGCCTCGCTCGAAGACATGTCGGCGCTGCTGATGAGCGAAGACCAGCGCTACCTGACCGACGGCTTCATCATCACCGAGAACGGCCGCTACCTGGGCCTGGGCACCGGCGAAGAACTCGTGCGCACCGTCACGGAAATCCGCATCGAGGCCGCGCGCTACGCTAATCCGCTCACGTTCCTGCCGGGCAACATCCCGCTGAACCTGCACATCGAACGTCTGCTGGAAGCGCGCGCGGAGTTCTACGCCTGCTACGTCGACCTCAATCACTTCAAGCCCTTCAACGACCAGTACGGCTACTGGCAGGGCGACGAGATGCTCAAGATGGCCGCCGTGCTGGCCGCCGCGTGCGAGCCCACGCGCGATTTCCTGGGCCACGTGGGCGGCGACGATTTCCTGATCCTCTTCCAGAGCGCCGACTGGCGCGCGCGCATCGCGCAGGCGATGGCGGCATTCAACGCCAACGCCCTGGCCATGTATACGCAGGCCGACCGCGCGGCCGGCGGCATTCACGCAGAAGACCGCAAGGGCCTTCCCGCCTTCTTCCGCTTTGTGACGATGGCCGTGGGGGCCCTGCATGTCCATCCCGGCGCGGCGCGCAACAGCGACGACATCGGCACCGCGGCGGCGCTCGCCAAGCGGCGTGCAAAGCAGAGCGAGAGCGGGTTCCATCTCGAAGCGATGTACCCTGCACAGGCCTTCACCATGGCGTAGGAGAGCGCCGGCGAGCGTCAGCAAAGTTTGCACCGAGAAGCCGCGGCAAATAGCCGCGGTAAAAATGACAAAAACGTCCATGCACGTGCAGCGCGCTCAACGTTTTGCATTTTCTGCATGTCACATTTACACGGCCATGTGGCGACCTGCTCCCACCCCGGCGAATTAGGCCAAGAACGGCTTTCTTATTGGGGTTTCGGAGTGTCAGCGAAACCCTTACAGTCTCGCCCGCGATTCGCCTTTTCGATGTAGTCGAGACCCCGACAAGAAGCACGACGGTACGAAGCAACAGGGTTTTTTGGGCGCGTCTTCACGCCTCGTCACCTCCCCCGGCTTGTGGCGCTTTTTCAACTTGGGACACCCCGAGATTGGCGGAGCCTTGCCCAACGCCGGAGAAGTGGCGAGTGATCAACGCCGTGGCCCCCATGCCACTGCCCCACTTGCAAGGAAGTCCTGTTTCATGCGTACCCGTCTGTTCTCCCTGGGCTTGATCGCCGGCGCAACGTTTGCGCTTTTTTCGGCGCCCAGCCAAGCGTCCTGCGTTGCCAATCCGCCCACGCAATCCAACGCCACATTCCCCGCCAGCCTGACCGGCAAGCTCGCGTATCACAGCTATGTGAGCTACGGCGATGGCACCAGCCAGATCTTCATCTACGACTTCGCTGCGCGCACGCTCACGCAAGTCTCCAAGGCGACCTGGGGCATCCAGGATCCGATGAACGCCGTGTTCAGCCCGGATGGCAAGTGGCTCGCCTTCATGGGCATCAAGAACAACGCGTGGAACCTGTTCTTCTGGCAGATCGGCACGAGCAACATGCCGATCAACCTGACCAACAGCAGCGGCCAGACGCGCAATGAAGACCCGAAGTTCAGCGCGGACGGCAAGTCGCTGTACTTCAAGCAGAACGGCGACGTGATGCAGGCCGCGCTGTCGTACACGAGCTCTGGCCCGGTGTTCACCTCGGTGGTGAACCTGACCCGCACGGCGCCTTCGCAGGAAAACTCGATGCCGTTTGCCACGCCGGACGGCACGGCGATCTTCTACACCACGGGCACCGGCTCGGGCATGGGCCTGTACAAGCAGACCGTGGGCAGCACCGCGAAGGTGGCCTTCGACACGCCGGCGGGCCTCGCCACGTACTACCCGATCGTGCGGGCCGACGGCACCGTGTTCTACGCACGCTGGCACGACGCTGCCAGTCAGGCCGACCAGATCTACACCAAGGTCAACCCGGGCGACACGCCGAACCAGCTCTCGCTCAACGACTGCAACAGCAACAACTCCGACCCGGCCCCCGTCAACGGCACGAACTACGTGTTCTTCTCGTCGACGAGCGCGGGCGGCTACCAGCTCTACCTCGGCGACGTGACCACCGGCCAGCGCTGGAGCCTGTCGCAGTTTGGCGTGAACTCGGATACCAGCAAGGCGAAGCTCGGCTCGAACTACTACGCCGGCGGCGGCGCCGCGGCGGCGGCACCGGCCGTCACGCTGCTCTCGCAAGGCAAGCCGGCCAGCGCATCGTCGAGCTACAGCGCGAGCCTGGGTCCGGCCTATGCGTTTGACGGCAACACCACCAACACACGTTGGGATTCGATCGAAGGCAGTGCCGCCGGGACGCAATGGCTGATGGTTGACCTCGGCACGACGCGCACCATCACCGGCGTCGACCTGTACTGGGACGCGGGCGCCAAGGTGTATTCCATCCAGACCTCCAACGACGGCGTGAACTGGACCAACCTCTACTCGACCTCGAACGGGGCGTCCTGGGGTCACACGTCGCTGGCCAACCTGAAGGGCAGCGGCCGCTATGTGCGCATGTACGGCACGCAGCGGGCCACGCAATGGGGCTACTCGGTGAACGAGATGCAGGTGTGGGGCTACTGATCGGCAAGCCGCAGATCGGGCATCGCTGACCTGACAACGCCCCGGTGGCTTCGGCCATCGGGGCGTTTGTCATGGGCAGGCGGTTGAGGGCTAACCCGTAGATTGTCAAAACCTGAACATTCAGGCCGGCTCGGGCTGGGCACGATGGCGGCTCCGCACCCCGCCAGAGGATCGACGATGCCCTCCCGTACCCCGCCGCACACGACACCGCCGCACGGCATCAGCCGGCGCGACTTCCTGACGCTGGGCACCGCCGCCGCGGGCCTGGGCGCCCTGGGCCTGAGCCTGACGGAAGCCGCGCACGCTGCCGATGCCAACTGGCATGCCGGCCAGCTCGTGCACCTGATTCCGGCGGCCAGCCACAACCGGTTCCTCATCAAGGCATCGTTCCAGGCGCCGCTGCCGCGTGCGCCGTGGCTGCTCGTCAACGGCAAGCGCATCGCCGGCGAGCAGACTGATACCGCCGGCCGCTTCTGGCGCTTCGACGCGCGCAGCCTGCAAGCGGATACGCCGTACACGCTGCGCATCGTCGATGCCGGCGGCAAACCGCTGGCCGATGCCTGGTCGCTCAAGACCTTCCCCGCGCCCGGCGCCACGCCGGCACGCCTGCGCATCCTGGCCTACACGTGTGCCGGCGGCTACGACGGCCCACCCCTGGCCGGCAAGACGGCGTGGCTCGACATGAACGCACGCCGCCGCCTGCTGGCGCGCGGCATGTCGTTCGCGCCCGACACCGTGATCGCCAACGGCGACCACATCTACTGGGATCTCCAGACCTCGCAGAACAAGCCGTTCGCGCGCCAGGTGCGCGAGCTCATGTGGGAAAAGTTCGGCGGCGCGCTCGACATGTCGGTGCCGATGTCGCATCCGAAGAACGAAGCCATCTTCACCCGCGTGTGCGACTACCAGATCGCCGGTCTGTACGGCACCACGCTGCGCTCCACACCCGCGTACTTCCTGACGGACGACCACGACACCTTCGAGAACGACGAGTTCGATGACAAGGTCGCCACGCTGCCGCCCGAACCGTACGGCCTGGTCGGCGCGGAGCTGACGCAGCACCGCTATTACCCCGAGTTCCTGCCCGATGCCAACCGCCCCGTGTGGCTGCCCGGCGGCGACAAGGCCGGCATGCCCGCCGACACGAACAGCGCCTTCGGCACGCTGCGCTATGGCGCCCTGCTCGAAGCCGTGCTGTACGACTGCCGCCGCTTTCTCGACAACAAGGGCATGCACGCGCGCGTGGTGCCGCAATGGGTGGAAGACTGGGTCGTGGCACGCACGCGCGCAGAAGACACCGCGCATTTCTTCCATGTGCCGTCGCTGCCGTTTGCGTATTCATCGGGCAAGCTCGGCGACTGGTATCCGGATCTGCTCGACAAGAAGACCGGGCGGCTGGTCGGCAACGTGCCCAAGCCCGGCTGGCAGAGCGGCTGGCATGCGCAGCATCAGCGCCTGGTCGCTGCGCTGGCGCAGCAGAAGCGCCGCGCCGCCGTGATCGTGCAGGGAGACTTCCACGCATCGGCCGCCGGGTCGATGTCGCGCTCGGGCGAGCTCGCATTCGCGCAACCCATCCACACGGTCATGACGGGCACGCTGGGCACGGGCGACCTGGCGTTTCCGTCGGCGTTCCGGAGCATCGAGACGACGCCGGCGTTGTCGGTCGCCATGCAGGAAGCCCTGCGCCCGACCGAGAAGAACGGCTTCACCATCATCGACGTGACGCCCGAGAAGATGACGTTCTCGCTGTTCATGTGGCGTCCGCCCGAGCCAGTGGAGGCCATCGACACGCTGCAGCCCGCGCTGGTGTACGAGGTGCCGCGCTTGGCCTGAGGGCGCGGCGTCAGTCGGCGCGCGTTGCGGTGGCGCTTACCAACAAGGCCATGTCGTCGATTTCGATATGGCCGTAGCGCAAGCGGATCGCGCCCAGCTTGACGAGCGCCTGCAGCTCCTTGCTCAGCGTCTGGCGGCTGATGCCGAGCATCATGGCCAGCGCGTCCTGCGAAGTGGAGATGGTCGTACGCCCTTCTGCCGACTGCGACACGTCGCCATGGGCGAGCATCGCAATGCGCCTCGCCACGCGCGCCCGCGTGCCCTGCAGCGCCGCACCGGCGAGCGAACCATAGGCGAGCCGCAGGCGCGTGGCCACCAGCCGCGCCATCGCGCCGGCAAAGGCGGCATCGCACATCAACGCGTCGAAGCGCTCCCCGCTGACGGCCAGCACTTCGGCGTCTTCCAGCGCAATCGCGCAATGGCCGCGCGGTTGCTGATCGAGCGTCGATACGCCGCCAAACCAGTTGCCCGGCTCGACCAGCGCGAGGATGGCCTCATCGCCGTCGGCATTGAAGACCGACAGTTTCAGCACGCCGCCGGCCACACCAAAGAACGCGTGTGAACCCGCGCCGACCGGATCGCCCTGACGGAACAGCAACCCGCCCGCCGCCACCGGCACCGGAACGGCCGCCTCCAGCAGCGCATCGGCCGCATGGCCCGGCAGGCTGCTGAACCAGGCGTTGCTGTAGAAGACCGCCTTATCCACGGCGCCGCCCCAGCACCCAGCCCACCGACA
This sequence comes from Ralstonia mannitolilytica, assembly GCF_000954135.1. Lineage (NCBI taxonomy): Bacteria > Pseudomonadati > Pseudomonadota > Betaproteobacteria > Burkholderiales > Burkholderiaceae > Ralstonia > Ralstonia mannitolilytica. The sequence goes on from NZ_CP010800.1 coordinate 415,020, forward strand.
GCACATAGCGGCTGCCGCCCTCCACCCGCGTGACACTGTGCTCACATGCATCGGGGCGGAACAGCTTGATGCGCCGCGTCTGGAAGATCGGGCTGGCGCAGACGAATTCCCCGCCCGAACGCGGCGATTTCAGCACGATGTTGAGCCGGTAGTGCCGGCCATCGGCGACCGGGTCGGTATGTGGCGGAATCTCCGACCCGTCCGGATAGCGGATCAGGTAGCTGTCGAACGGGAGCGGCCACAGCGCGGTGGCCAGCAGCATCTTGTCGTAGCCCGTGCCCTGGCGGCCGCGCTGCCAGCGGAAGGCGGTCGTGAAGAATGCGCGCAAGGAAGACATGGCATCGGCAGGCAGTGGAACTGCCGCCATCTTAGCCGCGAACACAACGTGCGGGCAGATGCCCTTTTGGCCGATGCACGCGGCCAAGCCGGTGCCCCGTGCCCACCGCCTTGCATGCCGGGCTGCATGGCCTATCGTGTCAGAACAGCGTTGCGGGGGCCGCATGCCCATCGAACTCAACCACACCATCGTCTGGTGCCGCAACAAGGAGCGCTCCACACGCTTCCTGCGCGACATCCTCGACTTGCCCGAGCCGATTCCGTTCGGGCAGATGCTGGTCGTCCCTCTATCGAACGGCGTGTCGCTCGACTTCTTCGACAGCGACTCGCCGATCGCCATGCAGCACTATGCCTTTCTCGTGAGCGACGCCGAGTTCGACCACGCGTTTGCCTCCATCCAGGCCCAAGGGCTGCCGTACTGGGCCGACCCCGGCAAGCACCGGGCCAATGAAACATACGTGCACCACGGCGGGCGCGGCCTGTATTTCGACGATCCCGACGGGCACCTTCTGGAAATCATGACCCGGCCCTATGACCTTGCCGGCTGAACCAGCCCGGACCCTGGCGTTACGCCCGCACCACCTCGTACCGCATCTCGACGAACGTGTCCTTGTACGGCAGCGCCGAGGTGAGCTTCAGCGGCGGCGTGACGATGCGGCGCGGCAGCAGCGGCAGGCCGCCACCCAACACCACCGGCATCACCTGCACGATCAGCTCGTCAAGCAGCCCCGCATCGAGAAACTGGCCGGCCAGCTCGCCGCCGCCGACGATCCATACGGTGCGGCCGCTGGCGGCGGCCAGCATGTCCCGATGGACTGGCGCCACATCGCCGTGTGCGAAGCGGATGTCAGCGCCTTCCACGCGCGGCAGCGTGCGCGACGTGAAGACCCACGCCGGCGCCGCATACGGCCACGGCTGCGCGTGCTCCGTGCCCGGCTTGACGAGCTCTCGCAGCAGCCATTCATACGTGGAGGCGCCCATCGCCAACGCGCCGACCTCGCGGATGAAGCCGTCGTAGCTCGTGCCCTCGAGCGAGCCGAACTGCATCAGCCAATCGAGCGAGTCGTCGGGCGTGGCGATGAACCCGTCGAGGCTGCTGGCGGCGTAGTACTGGGTCTTGGACATGGCATGCGCTCTCGTTGTTGTTCGGGGGACCGCAATGCTACGGGATCGGCAGCGCGCGAGTTTTAGATCGGCTGAGGCGCAACGGACGCCGTCGCCCCAGCGCATGCCTGGGCCGCTACAATCGGCGCCCCGCCTTTTCCAACGCCGGCACGGATGCCCTACGGACTCATCGCCTTCGACTTTGACGGCACACTGGCCGATTCCTTCGGCGCGTTCGTCGATGCACTGAATGCGGCAGCAGCGAAACACGGATTCCACCGGCTCGAAGGTGCACGGCTGGCGCAGGCGCGCGGAGCATCGGCGCGCGACGTCATGCGCCTGCTGGATGTGCCGTTGTGGAAGGCCCCCGCCATCACCCTCGAGATGCGCCAGCAGATGCGTGAGCGCATCGCCCAGACCCGCCTGTTCGACGGCGTCGCGGACACGCTCGCAACACTCGCAGGGCGTGGTGTGCGTCTGGCCATCGCCACATCCAACGCCGAGGACAACGTGCGGGCCGTGCTGGGGCCGGCAACACGGTGGGTCCACCACTACAGCTGCGGCATCTCGGTATTCGGCAAGGCGCGCAAGCTGGCGGCGCTCGCGGCCTCGACACGCGTGCGCCCGGAAGACGTGCTGTATGTGGGTGACGAAATGCGCGACGCCGATGCGGCGCGCGCCGCAGGCATCGCGTTCCGGGGAGTGGCCTGGGGATACACGGCGCCAGACGCGTTGCAGCAACACGCGGGGGCGCCGCTGCTCGGCCGGCCGGAGGATTTGCTGGCCTTGTAGCAGCGGCCGCAGCGCTGGCGGCAGTGCGGTGCCATCGCTGCACGCCGGCGCCGCCGCCCCGCTTTCAGCGCTCCGGGCCCAAGTCGTCGACGGCGCGCCCGCCGGCGGAGTGCAGCGCCGCTTCGGCGGCATCCACCTCCGAAGGCTCGGCTTCGATGGTCAGCAGGAAACGCCCGCCGATCACGACGTTCTGAAACTTGCGCTCGTACGTCTCGGCAATCTCGCCGCCGGGCTCGTAGTCGCCGCAGAGGAAGTTGCCGCACAAGGCGCCTGCCTCGTCAGCCTGATGCGACAGCGCCACGCGCTCGCGTGCGAGGCCCGTGCTCAGCACGGCGAGGCGGGCCGCTTCGGCGGCGGCGGAGTCTGTGAAGATGCGGACGATGGTGGGCATGGGGGTTCTCCTGGCTGGTGAACCCGAACATCGACGCATCGGCCGTGCCCGCCAATGTGCCCGGTGAGCGACTCAGAACAGCGCCATCTGGCGCATCCCGAACCCGATCGCTTCTTCCACGCGCATGCGCGCATGCGACAGCGAACCCTCGATGCCAGACAGCGTGCCGGCCAGCCAGCGGTAGACCAGCGGCAGCTGACCGCGCGGGCTGAGGTGGATTTCACCGAGCTTCTTGCCGCGCTTGTCGCGGTAGTAGTGGGAGCGATAGCCGCGTTCCCAATGCGTGATCGGGCCGCGCCATTGGCGCGGGCGACTTGGTTTGGCGGGGGGTGTTTCGGTGGGCGGCGCCGACACCGGTTCCTCCCAGCCGAATGCGGGTTTGGCGAACAGCGGCAAACCTTCCAGATCGGGGTCGAAATCCATCGTCGTACGCTCAAGCTAGCGCCGCCGCTGGCTTTGCAGACACTCACGGCGCGTAGCCCGCATGATACCTGGGTTTGTGGCCAACGGCACGTGCAAACGCAAGCGGGCCGGGCACCGGCGCAACGTTGCAGCGCGCGGGCCGTCCTTGCTTCGGTATCATGGCCGCTTCCTCCCTCAGGCCGGTAGCCGCATGAAGATCGACTGCAACGCTCCCAAAACCGCCCGACTCGCGTGCGCCCTGTTGTTGGCTGCCGCGTGCGCCCTTCCCGCCCATGCCGAAGAAGGCGCGCTTGCGCCGCTGATCCGCCATCTGGCCGATCGACTCGTCACCGCAGACCAGGTCGCCCTGAGCAAATGGGACAGCGGCCAACCCGTCTATGACGCGGCACGCGAAGCGCAGGTCATTGCCAATGTCTCGGGCGAAGCGCCGGCATACGGGCTGGCCCCCGCCGATGTGGGGAGCGTGTTTGCCGACCAGATCGAAGCCAACAAGGAAGTGCAGTACGCCCTGCTCAATGACTGGCGCCGGGCCGGGGCCGCACCCCAAGCGCAGCGCAGGAGCCTGCGCGACGTCATCCGGCCCAGGCTGGACGGCTTGCAGAAATCCATCCTGCAAGCGCTGCGCGACGCGGCCCCGGCACGCGGCCGCGCGGATTGCCCGGTGCAGGTGGCAAAGGAAGTCGAGCGCGTCACGCGGGAGCAGTCGCTCGACACGCTGCATCGCATTGCACTGGACCGCGCGACAGCGCGGCTGTGCGTGGCGCACTGAGCTGCGCTGCGGCGCCATGAAACAGCGGCGCGGCCCCTCGGCGGGGCGCGCCGCAACGTGCATGCTCAGGAGAGAGGCCGGGCCCCCATCGGCCCCGAATCAGCCCAGATCCACCGGCACGAAGATCTTCGTGTCGTCACGCTGCACGAGCAATGCGACATGCTTGCCGGCGCGATCCACCAGCGTGCGCAGCTCCTGCACCGACGACACCGGCGTACCGTTGAGCGACAGGATCACGTCGCCCGGCTGGATCCCGACCTTGGCCGCGGGGCCCGTCGCATCCATCACGACCAGGCCGCCGGCCAGACCGCTCTGCCGCTTCTCTTCCGGCTGCAGCGGCCGCACCGCCAGACCAAGGCGGCCCTGGTTGGGCGCAGCGTTGTCGCTGGAGGCCACCTTCGCGTCCTTGGCGGCGCCCACGGTCACCGACAACGTGACCGGCTTGCCCTGACGCATCACCTGCAGCGGTACCGTCGTCCCCGGCTTGATGTCGGCCACCTGCTCCGGCAGATCGCCCGATCGATCGATGTGCACGCCGTTGATCTGCAGGATGACGTCGCCGGGCTGCAAACCGGCCTTGGCCGCGGGGCCGCCGTCTTCCACGGAGTTGACGAGCGCGCCCTCGGGCCTGGGCAGCCTGAAGGAATCGGCCAGCGACTGGTCGACCTCCTGCACCGCAATGCCCAGGCGCCCGCGCGTGACCTTGCCCGTAGCGACGAGTTGCTGCTCCACCTTCATCGCCACGTCGATCGGCACGGCGAATGACAGGCCCTGGTAGCCGCCGGTCTGGCTGTAGATCTGCGAATTGATGCCGATGACCTCGCCACGCTGGTTGAACAGCGGGCCGCCCGAGTTGCCGGGGTTCACGGCCACATCGGTCTGGATGAACGGCACATAGGTGTCGTCGGGCAGCGAGCGCGACTTGGCGCTCACGATGCCAGCGGTGACGGTGTTCTCAAAGCCGTACGGCGAGCCGATCGCCACCACCGGCTCACCGACCTTGGTGTTGGCCGGGTTGCCGATCTGCACCACCGGCAGGTTCTTGGCCGAGATGCGCAGCACGGCCACGTCGGACTGCTTGTCCACGCCCAGCACCTTGGCCTTGAATTCGCGGCGGTCCGTCAGCTTGACGTTCACTTCTTGCGCGCCATCCACCACGTGGGCGTTGGTGAGGATCAGCCCATCGGCCGAGACGATGAAGCCCGAGCCCAGGCCGCGCACGATCTGGTCACCGCGCTGCTGCGGCATCTGCGGCATGAAACGCTTGAAGAATTCGGCGAACGGATCATCGGGGCTCATGCCGGGCGGCAGCCCCTGCATGCTGGTGCGCTGCGCATGCGCGGTGGTGCTGATGTTGACCACCGCGGGGCCATAGCGCTCGACGATGCCGGAAAAGTCCATCGGCGCCGGCACGGCCACCGGGGCCGTTGCAGCGGCGGGGGCTGTCACCGCGGCCACGGGAGCGGCCACGGCGCGCGTGATCATGTCTTTCTGCAGATACGCATAACCGCCTGCAACGGCGACCACGGCGGCCAGGCCGGCCGCGCTGCGTGCCAGGGTTTGACGTGTCATTGTCTTGTCCTCTCTTGCTGGTGCGAGGGCCACGGCGGGCGGACTCGCCTGCGGTGCCCATCGGTTGCAGGCATCGTAGGCGGCCAGACTTAAACGAGACTTAAACGCGGGGGCGGCACCTGGCGTCACATGCCGCCCGCCTGGCTATGCACGCGCCTGAAACGGAAAGCGCAGCACGACACGCAGGCCGCCTCCCTCGCGCTCCTCCAGGGCCAGCGTGGCGTCGTGCGCCTGGGCGATCTCGCGCACGATCGCGAGCCCCAGGCCGCTGCCGCCCGTGGGCGCCTGCGTGGGGCGGTAGAAGCGGTCCAGCACGCGCTCGCGCTCTTCGGCGGGAATGCCGGGGCCGTTGTCTTCCACCACGAGCTGCGCGCCGCCGTCGGGTGCATGGCCGGTGATCACGTCGACGCGCGCGCCGCGTGGGCAATAGCACAGCGCGTTGTCGACGAGATTCACGAGCAGCACGCGCAGCGCATCGGCATTGCCGATCACCGACGCGGGCTGCGACTCCACGGCGATGCCCAGGTCGATGCCCTTCTGCACCGCCGTTGCCGAGAGCTCGCCCACCACGTCGGCCGCCACCGCATCGATCGCAACCGGCGCACGCCGCGTATCGGCGGCGCCAGGCTCCTGCCGCGCCAGCGTCAGCAGCTGGCCGACGAGGCGGATCATGCGCTCCACACCGCGATGCAGATCGGCGTGCGCCGCGCGGCGTTCGTCCTCGTCCTGCGCGCGGTCGGCCACCTGCAGCTGCAGCTTGAGCGCGGCCAGCGGCGTGCGCAGCGCATGCGCCGCATCGGCGACGAACGCGCGCTGATGCGCGAGCGCTGTCCCGAGCCGCACCAGCAGGTCATTCAGCGCGTTGGTGAGCGGGCGAATCTCGGCAGGCAGCCCATGCGTGGGCAGCGGCGACAGCGCTGCCGCATCGCGCGTCTGCACTTGCTGGGCGACTGTCCCCAGCGGCGCGAGCCCCCGCCCCACCGCCAGCCATACGATCCAGGCGAGCAGCGGCAAGAGGATCAGCAGCGGGGCGACTGTCCGCAGCGCCATGCGCGCCGCCACCTCGTGCCGCGCGCTGTAGGGCTGCGCGATCTGCACCACGGCAGGCCCGAACGCGACGCTATACACGCGCCAGGCACCCTCTGGCGTGTTCACATCGGAAAAACCGAGCTCCGCGCGCTCCGGCAGATCCGGCCTCGCATGCGACAGATACAGGCTGCGGCCCGAGCCGTCCCAGATGCGGATGACGACGTCGTCATCGCGCGCGATGCCCGCCAGCGCGGGCGGGGGCGGGTCGATCCACTGGCTGGGCAACGCGGCGGCCACCTGCTGCATCTGGTAGTCGAACAGCGCGTTGGCCTCCTGGCGCGCCTGCGCATAGATGAGCCCAGTGGCAATGACGATGCCGGCGAGCAGCCCGCCGGCCAGCCACCACAGCAGCGTTTTTCGGATCGATTGCATGGGCTATTGGGCGTCTGCGCCGGTGGCAGGTTCCGCGGGCGGCGTGGGCGTCTCGCGCGGGATCACATACCCCACGCCGCGGATGTTCTGGATGAAGTGGCTGCCAAGCTTCTTGCGCAGCGCGTGGATGTAGACCTCGACCGTGTTGCTGCCGACTTCTTCGTCCCAGCCGTACAGGTTGTCCTGCAGCTGCGCGATCGACCACACCTTGCCCGGCCGCGCAAGCAGCGCATGCAGCACGGCAAACTCACGCCCCGACAGCTTGACCGGAATCCCGGCGCGCAGCACCTCGCGCGTCACGGGGTTGAGCAGCACTTCGCCATGGCGCAGGAGCGGATCGGCACGGCCGCCCTGGCGGCGCAGCAGCGCATGCATGCGCGCGGCAAGCTCCTGGAGGTCGAACGGCTTGACGAGGTAATCATCGGCGCCGGCGTTCAGGCCCGCCACGCGGTCTGCCACGGCATCGCGCGCGGTCAGGATCAGGATGGGGATGGCAATGCCGCGCTGACGGACCTCGCGCACCACCTCCAGTCCGTCGCGCTTGGGCAGGCCGAGGTCGAGCAGCATGAGGTCGAACATGGAACCGCCTGGCTCCGCGGCGTGGGCACCGGGCGCCGTCACGGCCTGCACGGCGGCCTCGCCGTCGCGCACCCAATCGATCGCAAAGCCGTCGTGGCGCAAACCCTTGCGCACGCTTTCGCCGATCATGTCGTCGTCTTCTACGAGAAGCACCCGCATGGCAGAAGAAATAAGGGGCCGGGAAAGGCTCATTGTAGAACTGTCCCGCAGGTGGGCTGTGCGGCGCTGCCGGCATGGCGTGCCGACATGCTGGCCGGACACGGCTGTCACACATGCCCGCATGGGCCGAACGTCCCGGCCGGCGGCCTCGCGCGCGATCGCCGCGGCGCAGCCGGAGCGCGCTGGATGACGCGGTTGCACCGCAGACGGCTTGCCTTTATCGTGACGCGATCCCTGTCACGAACATCGTGCGCACATGAGCGCCCAGCAAGCCACGCCCTCCGACGCCACCGAACCCGTCACCGACCTGCGCGCACGCATCCGCGCGGCACGCCCGTCGCTGTCTCCGGCCGAGCGCCAGGTGGCCGACTGGGTGCTGCGCCAAGCGGGCACGGTGCTCAGCCTGCCGGTGGCCGCCATTGCGCGCGAGGCCGGCGTCAGCCAGCCCACGGTGATCCGCTTCTGCCGCTCGATGGGCTGCCACGGGCTGTCCGACTTCAAGCTGCGGCTGGCACAAGGCAACGTCGGCCCCGAGGCCGCACGCCACACAGGCACGGCCCAGGCGCCCGCCCGTGCCGCACGCGCCGCACATGCAGCCGCGCCGTCCGGCACGCGCGTATTGCAGAACACCATCGACGCGCTCACCGCGTTGCAGGATCGTTTCGATGCGCGCGCGCTCGACGCCGCCGTCGCGCTGGTCGCCGGTGCGCAGCGCATCGACCTGTATGGCTTCGGCAGCTCCGGCGTCGTCGCTGCCGACGCGCAGACCAAGTTCTTCCGCTACGGCATCGCGGCCAACGCATATAGCGATCCGTATCTGGTGTCGATGTCGTTGAACGTGCTGCAGGCCGGCGACGTGGTGATCGCCATTTCCAAGTCCGGCACGCTGCCCGAGCTGCAGACGGCAGTGGAACGCGTGCGCGAGCTCGGTGTGCAGGTGATTGCCGTCACGGCGCCGGGCAGCCCGCTGGCCGCCCTGGCCGATGTGGTGCTGCCCGCAGACGTGGACGATGCCGTGACCGACCGCTCCATGGTGGCGCGGCTGCTGCACCTTGCGCTGCTCGATGCGCTGGTGGTCGAGGTGGCGCTGCGCAAGGGCAACGCCGTCCCGCCCCGGCATCCGCTGCCGGAATAGCGCGGCGTCAGTGGCCCTGCGCCACGGCGTGGTCCATCGCCGCGCACAGGCCGATGAGGCCGGGATACGGCGAGTGGATGACATACACCGGCATCGCCGCCACGTACGCTGAAAAGCGCCCCTTGTCTTCAAAGCGCCGCCGGAAGGGCGAATTGGCAAAGGCCGGCCCGAGGCGCGGCACGATGCCGCCGCCGATATACACGCCGCCCCGCGCGCCCAGTGTGACAGCCAGGTTGGCCGCGATGGTGCCAAGGAACGCGCAGAACGTGTCGACGGCATAGCGGCAGCGCGCGTGGTCGCCGGCGGCATCTTCCATCTCGCCCAGGGCGATGGCGGTGATGTCGGCGGCGCGGCGCACGGCGGGGCCCTGCTGCCACAGGTCGAAGCACACGCCCAGCGCTTCGTAGATCAGCTCCAGGCCCATCCCCGAAATCAACCGTTCCGCCGAGACATGCCCGAAGCGCTCGCGCGCGAAGCGCCAGATGGCGACCTCCTCGTCGTTCATGGGCGGAAACGCGACATGCCCGCCTTCGCCTGCCACGGCGATGTAGCGGCCGTCCGCCGTCGGCAGCAGCGATGCCACGCCCAGGCCCGTGCCCGCGCCGAGCAGCGCGCGCGGTGCATCGGCCACGCTTGCGCCGCCGCCCACCTGCTCCAGCTCTTCGGCGGGCAGGAACGGCAGCGCATGGGCCAGCGCCGCAAAGTCGTTCAGCACGACGAAGGTGTCGAAGCCCAGCGACTGCCGCATGGCTTCGATGGAGAAGGCCCAGTCGCGGTTGGTCATGCGGATCTGGTCGCCGAGCACCGGGTTGGCGATGCCGATGGCCGCGTGGCGCACACCCGCTGCGGCAATCTCGGGCGGCAGCGAAGCCAGGTACGCCCGCATGGCCGCCTCGAGCGAGGGGTAATCGTCGCCGGCGAGGACGCCGATGTGCGCAAGGCGCATGGGCGCCATCTCGAGTGCAAAACGCACGTTGGTGCCGCCCACGTCGGCCACCAGGCGCGGATAGGCCGTCACATCGGCCACGGTGCCCGCGCTCACTTCATGCAGTCCAATAGACATCGAGCGGTACCTCCCGCTGATGAATGACATAACCCACGGGTAGCGCGGGCTGTGCCACGTCCTGCGCCGCCGTGTCGAACACCGCGCGCTTGACCGGCCCCGCGATCGACAGGAACAGCCGCCGCGCCGCGCACAGCGCCGAGAGGTTGAGGCTGATGCGCCGGTGCGGTGCGGTGCCCGGCCGCACGGGCAGGTAGCCGGGCGGCTTCGTGCGGTCCACGCCGTCCGGCAACTCGGGCGCATCGGGAAACAGCGAGGCCGTGTGCCCGTCGTCGCCCATGCCGAGGATCACGACGTCGGGCTGCTGGAACGGCGCGTTGGCCGTAGCGACGCAGGCATCGACGTCCACCGAGCCGCCATGCACATGCAGCGGCAGCACAAGCGGAAAGAATCGCGCCGCGGCGGCTGCGTCCTGCAGCAGGTGTTCGCGGACCAGGCGCGCGTTGCTGTCGGCATGGTCAGGCGGCACCGCGCGTTCGTCGACGAGCGTGATCGACACATCGGCCCAGCGCAGGGGCAGCACGCGCAACGCCGCAAACAGGGCAATCGGCGATCGCCCGCCCGACACCGCCAGGCACGCGGTGCCCTGGTCTTCGATCACATGCGCGAGCGTACTGGCGATGGATGTGGCGAGCGCCTGAACCTGCGCCGCCGCGTCGGTGGCTGCGTGCCAGCGGGTTGCCATTACATCTCCTCGTGCCAGGCGGCGTTGTCGCGCGAGAGCAAGGCGCTCGATGCCGCGGGGCCCCAGCTGCCTGCCGTATACCCCTTGGGCGGCGTACGTGCCTCGTTCCACGCTTCGATGATGGGCTCGACCCAGCGCCACGCTTCGGCCTGCTCATCGCGGCGTACGAACAGGCCAAGCTTGCCGTTGACCGCATCCATCAGCAGGCGCTCATACGCGCCGGCATGGCGCACGCCGCCGTGGTCGGTGAAATCCAGATCGAGCGTGGACGGCTGCAGGCCCAGCGCCGCGCCCGGCGTCTTGGTCAGGAACTGCAGGCGGATGCTCTCTTCCGGCTGCAGTCGGATGACGAGCCTGTTCTCCGGAAACTGGATCAGCGGCTTCGGGAACAGCGCGTGTGGCACGTCATGGAAGCGCACCACGATCTCCGCCAGCCGCTGCGGCATGCGCTTGCCGGTGCGCAGGTAGAACGGCACGCCGGCCCAGCGCCAGTTGGCAATCTCGGCCTTGATGGCGACGAAGGTCTCGGTGCGGCTGTCCGGCGGAATGCCCTGCTCCTGCAGATAGCCCTGCACCGGCTGGCCCGCGATGGCGCCCTCCTGGTACTGCCCGCGCACGGTCTTGTCGGGCACCTCCTGCAGCGGGATCGGCTTGAGCGCCTTGAGGATCTTCAGCTTCTCGTCGCGGATGGCGTCCTGCGACAGGCTCGACGGCGGCTCCATGGCCACGATGCACAGCAGCTGCAGCAGGTGGTTCTGCACCATGTCCCGCAGCGCGCCGACGCCGTCGTAGAAATCGCCGCGCTTTTCCACGCCGAGCTGCTCTGCGATGGTGATCTGCACGTCCTTGATCCACTCGCGGCGCCACAACGGCTCGAACAGCGCGTTGCCGAAGCGGATCGCCATCAGGTTCTGCACCGACTCCTTCCCGAGGTAGTGGTCGATGCGGTAGATCTGGTCTTCGGCAAAGTACTCCGCCACGGCGGAGTTGATGCGCTCGTTGGAGGCGAGGTCCGTGCCCAGCGGCTTTTCCAGCACGAGGCGCACGTTCGGCGTGTTCAGCCCGACACGGGCCAGTTGCTTGCAGATGTCGACAAAGATGCCCGGTGCGGTGGCGAGGTAGCACACCGTCACGGGGGCGCGGTCTTCGCCGAGGGCCGCGGCCAGCGCATCGAACTGCTCGGGTTTGCGGGCATCGACCTGCTGATAGACGATGCGCTCGGCAAACGAGGCCCACGCGTCATCGGAGACCGGCGCGCCTGAGTACAGACGCATGGTCGGGCGCGTCTCGCGCTCCAGCAGCGCGAGATAACCGGCGGTTTCCAGCGGCTGCGTGCCGATGGCGAAGATGCGCCCGCGCGGGTGCAGTTCGCCGCCCTGGTGCGCATCGAACAAGGCCGGGATCAGCTTGCGGCGGGCCAGATCGCCCGTACCGCCAAACAACACCATGTCGAATGCGGGCACCGACATCGTCATCTCCTGTGTGTGAGCCATCGATTAGGCTAGCCTAGCTGACTGGAGCCTGTCATCCAATGAAACGGGCATGCGCCAGGGGGCACTGAGCTCGCATGGCGTCGTTGCGGCCCAGAGGCCCGGCTCAGGGCAACGCGCGCCCGCTCGATTGGACGACAGGTCCGGCCAGCACCTGTTTTGGCCTCATTTTGTAGTATTACTACATCGCGAGCAAGGTGCTGCAACGCTGCCCGAGCAGGGGTTTCCTGCCCGACTTGCGACGCGGATCGTGGCTCCTGGCGCGCCTTCTGGCACGCAATTCGCGTGCACGCCGTTGCGAGACGACGCATCCTTGTGGAAAACCCTGTCCCACAACGGGCGTGTTTGTAGGAAAATTACAGCACACCTCCCACCCCGGACCCCACTTCCTGGAGAACCCGCATGGCCCAGCACCGCCTGCATGACGTCGTGGCCGACGTCACCCAGCGCATCATCGACCGCAGCCGCGGCCCGCGCCAAGCCTATCTGGACGTCACCCGCAAGAACGCCGGCCGCAAGGTCGAGCGCACGCTGCTCTCGTGCACGAACCTCGCCCACGGCTTCGCGGCCATGGAGGGCGAGACCAAGATCCGGCTCAAGGCACTGGAGCGGCCGAACATCGGCATCGTGTCGGCGTACAACGACATGCTCTCGGCCCACCAGCCGCTGGAGGCATTTCCGGCGTGGATCAAGCAGGCTGCGCTCGAAGCCGGCGGCACCGCGCAGTTTGCCGGCGGCGTGCCGGCCATGTGCGATGGCGTGACGCAGGGGCAGGACGGCATGGAGCTGTCGCTCTTCTCGCGCGACACCATTGCGCTGTCGACGGCCGTGGCGCTGTCGCACCAGATGTTCGACGCGGCGCTGTACCTCGGCGTGTGCGACAAGATCGTGCCGGGGCTGGTGATCGGGGCGCTGTCGTTCGGCCACCTGCCGGCCGTGTTCGTGCCGGCCGGCCCCATGACCACCGGCATCAGCAACGACGAGAAGGCCCGCACGCGCCAGCTCTACGCCGAAGGCAAGCTCTCGCGCGCCGACCTGCTCGAAGCCGAATCGAAGTCGTACCACGGCCCCGGCACCTGCACGTTCTACGGCACGGCCAACTCCAACCAGATGCTGATGGAGATCATGGGCCTGCACCTGCCGGGCACCGCTTTCATCAACCCGGGCACGCCGCTGCGCGAGGCGCTCACGCGCGAGGCCGCGCGCCAGGTGCTCAAGCTCGTCTACAGCGGCAACCAGTACACGCCCATCGCCGATGTGCTCGACGAGCGCGCGTTCGTCAACGGCATCGTCGGCCTGCTGGCCACGGGCGGCTCGACCAACCACACGCTGCACCTCATCGCGATGGCGCGTGCGGCGGGCATCCTGCTCACGTGGGACGACTTCAACGACCTGTCGGGCGTGATTCCGCTGCTGGCGCGTGTGTACCCGAACGGCAAGGCCGACGTGAACGAGTTCCAGGCCGCCGGCGGCCTGTCGATCGTGATCCGCGAACTGCTCGACGCCGGCCTGCTGCACGAGGACGTGACGACGATCATGGGCAAGGGCCTGCGCCGCCATACCCAGGAGCCTTTCCTGGAAGGCGACAAGCTGGTGTGGCGCGACGGCATAGCTGCGTCGCTCGACACGAACATCGTGCGCGGCGTGGCCGAGCCGTTCTCGCCGGACGGCGGCCTGCGCGTGCTCGAGGGCAACCTCGGACGCTCGGTCATCAAGGTGTCGGCGGTCAAGCCGGAGCATCGCTTCGTGGAAGCCCCGGCGCGCGTCTTCCATGCGCAGGACGACCTGATCGACGCTTTCAAGGCCGGCGAGCTGGAGCGCGACTTCGTCGCCGTGCTGCCGTACCAGGGCCCCGCCGCCAACGGCATGCCCGAGCTCCACAAGCTCACGCCGACGCTGTCGGTGCTGCAGGAGCGCGGCTTCAAGGTGGCGCTCGTGACGGACGGCCGCATGTCGGGGGCATCGGGCAAGGTGCCGGCGGCGATCCACGTCACGCCGGAAGCGCTCAACGGCGGGCCGCTGGCGCGCGTGCGCGATGGCGACATCGTCGTGCTGGATGCTGAGGCGGGCACGCTGTCCGTGCGCGTACCGGAGGCGGAGTGGAACGCCCGCAAGGTCAGCACGCCGGATCTTTCGCACTATCACGCGGGCGTCGGGCGCGACCTGTTCTCGGGCTTCCGCCGCAATGTGTCTGCCGCCGAGGAAGGCGCCTGCACGCTGTTCGTGTCGCCGGGCGCGTAGGCGGATGACGATGCGGCCGTCTTCGCTGCTGAGGCCGGCCGCGTTTACAGCACGGACTTGTCGACCGGGATGCCGAGCTCGCCGGCCATCTGCTCGACCAGCGCCTGAAGCCTTGCCACCTTGTCGGCCAACTGCTTGTGCTCGGCCTTCAGGGCTTCGAATTCGGAAGGCGGAATGGCTTCGTCGGGCGCATCCGCATCACGCGGCCGCACGTCGCTCAGGGCCACTTCACCGCAGAGCCGGTGCGTCCAGCGGCTTTCTCGCTCGCCGGCCGCGCGCGGCAGCTTCACGACGTAAGGCGGGTCGTTCTCGGCCAGTTCTTCCAGAAACGCTTCAACGGACGAGATGTCTGCAAACGCGTGCAACCGCGCGGCGTTCAGGCGCAGCTCGGCGGCCGTTTGCGGACCGCGCAACAGCAGCGCGGTGAGAAGCGCCACGGACTGGCTCGGCACGCCGAGCACGCGGCCCATGTTGTGCTCGAAGCGCGGCACGCGGCTGCTGCTGCCTTCCATCACGAGGCTCAGCGATTTCAATCCGTCGATGGCGGTGAGGATTTCCGCTTCAGTAACGTTCATCACCGGCGCGCGTGCGGTCTTCTGGTTGCAGCCGGCAACCAGCGCGTTGAGTGTGAGCGGATAGGTGTCGGGCACCGTGTGCTGCTTCTCGACCAGGACGCCGAGCACGCGGCCCTCGAGAGCGGTGAGCGCCCGGATGGCGCGGATGGGGGGACGTGACTGGGCGTCCGGATTGGCGTTCATGGCGGTGGCGACGGAGACTGTTGTGGCAAACAAGCCGCGAGCCTGCCAGCCCGCGACCCGAGATGCCCACATGATATCCGTCACGCGCAGGGGCAAACCCGGCCTGCGCGCGCAACCACCGCTGCTCAGCCCTTGGCCGGACCGCGCACCAGCAGCACCGGCGTGGTCGCCAGGCGGACGAACTTTTCGGCCACGCTGCCCAGCATGGCGTGCGCCAGGCCGCGGCGGCCGTGCGTGCCCATCACGACCACATCGGCGCCGCTCTGCAGGGCTTCGCGCTGCAGGGCACCGGCCACATCCTCGCCCACGCCTTCGGTTTCCACCAGCGTGGTTTCGTTTGCGAGGCCCGCCGCGGCCAGCGCGTCCGCGGTCTCCTTCAACAGCAGCGTGCCGGCTTCGATGAACGACTTGCGCAGCTCCGTCGGGTCGTAATAGCCGACGTCGAACAGCATCGCCGGGCTGTCGACGATGTAGACGGCGCGCACGATGCTCTGGAACGCCTTGGCCAGGCGGATGGCTTCGGCCAGGGCCAGCTTGCTCGTGTCGCTGCCATCAACGGCGACCAGGATCTTCTTGTACATGGTTCAAGCCTCGCAGGAGAGTGGTTGTCGGAACGGCGCTGGAGCAGCGTCCGCCCCCAGGCTATTCTGTGACATCGGCAGCCCTTTTTCGTTGCGCCAGATCAGATGGCCGTGTTCGCGCGGCACAACAATGCATCGGTCTCCACCCACACCCACGCCTGAACTCATTGCCGCCTACCAGCGTGCGCGCTATCGCGTGCGCGGGCCGCAAGGCGACGTGCTGCTGCGCCTGGATGCCGTCAACCCGTGCGTTGCGGGGCTGCTCGCGCAGGCCGACGCGCCGTGGGCGGTGTTCGTGACGGCGCACCAGCCGTTCTCGCGCCCGGTGTCCGCCGAGGAAAACACCGCCCGCCAGGCCGAACTGCTCGCCTGGGTGATCGCACGCGGCATGGCCTGGCTGCCCGGCGAGGGCGGCCCGCCGGACGACATGCCCGCGCACGCATGGGCGCCGGAGCCGAGCCTGCTGCTGTTCATCGACGACCCCGCCGTCGCCGACACGCTGATGCTGACGTTCGAGCAGAACGCCGTGGTGCTGTGCGATGCGCAGGGTTTTTGTACCTTGCGTTGGCACCCGTATCTGCCATTCTGAATTCCATACGATTTGCACTTGCACGCAAAGTGGCGCGTGCGATCCATAAGTGCTGACGTTGATACACCGCAGGAGGTTCGTATGGAACTGCACATGCAATCGCATCATTGGGAGCGCCGCATGCCCGACTGGCTCGCCGCGAGCGCGGCAGGGATCGTGGGCGGCGCACTCGTCATCGTGCTGGAGTTCTTCTGGTCGACCATGGTGCTCAATGAAAGCCCGTGGCGCCCGACACACAAGATCGCGGCCATGGTGATGGGCCGCGGGGCGCTGGAAGACATGGCGCTGTTCAGCTTCAGCATCGTCGGCGTGGCGCTCGTGCTGCACTTCGTGCTCGGCGCCCTCATGGGGATGATGCTGGCGGCCATCATCGCGCCGTTCCACTTCGATTCGAGCCCGGGCATGCTCGCGGTCATCGGGGTGGCGTTCGGGATCGTCGCGTACGTGGTCAATTTCTACGGCATGACGGCGGTCTTCCCGTGGTTCGTGTCGGAGCGCGGGTCGGGGCCGCTGCTGGCGAACCTGCTCTTTGGCGTGGTCGCCGCCATCGCGTACGGCATGCTGGAACGGCGCGGGCCGGAAACGATGCGCTGACGCACCGCATTTTTCCTGCGGCGCCGCAAGTCGAGCGGCACCACCAGGAGACGGCCGCCTGCGGCAACGTGTGCCGAAGGCGGCCGTTTTGCATTGCAGCGCAACAGGCTGCGCGCGCATCGAGGCGATCCGCATGCCCGGTGCGCCTCGTCCTTACGTTGCCTTGCACGAACCCGGTGCGCGAACTAGCCTAGGGTCGAAGGAGTCCCTGCGCGGGAGGTGCCCATGGCCCTTGCGATTGCGCTCGTTCTGATCGTCGTGCTGGCGGTGGGGTTTCACGTTGCCAGCCCCTGGTGGATCACGCCAGTCGCGTCCAACTGGGGCCGCATGGACGACACGCTGACGATCACCATCGTCATCACCGGGGTGCTGTTTGTCGCCATCAACCTTTTCGTGGTGGCCGCGCTGCTGCGCTACCGGCACAAGGACGGCCACCGCGCCAGTTACGAACCGCACAACAGGCGCCTGGAATGGTGGCTGATCGGCGTCACCACCGTGGGCGTGGCCGCACTGCTCGCGCCGGGCCTCTTCGTCTATGCCGATTACGTGCGCCCGCCGCCCAACGCGCTGCAGATGGAGGTGCTCGGCCAGCAGTGGCAATGGCGCTTCCGCTTTGCCGGCCCCGGCGGCAAGCTCGGCACGACCGACGTGCGCTACATGACGAACGACAACCCGTTCGGCATGAACCCGGCTGACCCGAACGGCCGCGACAACTACCTGATCGACACGCCGGAGCTGCACCTGCCGATCAACCGCCCGATCCAGGTACTGGCACGCTCGCGCGATGTGCTGCACGACTTCTATGTGCCGCCATTTCGTGCGCGCATGAACATGGTGCCCGGCATGGTCACCACCTTCTGGTTCACGCCGACCAAGGCGGGGCGATACGACATCCTGTGCGCGCAGCTCTGCGGCATCGGCCACGCCAACATGCGCGGCGTGGTCGTGGTGGAAGACGAGGCCGCGTTCGCCCGCTGGCTGGCACAGCAGACCACCTTCGAGCAACGCCAGAAAGCCAAGGCCCAGGCCGCTTCGGCATCGGCCGGCGGCCCGTCGCAGGCGTTGGCCGAGCAGGGCAGGACGCTGGCGCAGGCCAAGGGCTGCGTCGCATGCCACAGCGTGGACGGCAGCCCCGGCGTCGGCCCCACGTGGAAGGGCCTGTACGGCAAGACCGAAACCATGGCCGACGGCAGCACCGCGCATGTCGACGAGGCCTACCTGCGGGCATTCATTCGCGACCCGAAGGCACGCGTGGTGAAAGGCTTCGCGCCGATCATGCCGAGCTTCGACCTCAGCGAGCAGGAGCTCTCCGCACTGGTGGCGTACATCCAGGCGCAAGGCGGCGCGCCCGCAGCCACCACGGCGAAACCGTAGCGAGGAGACGCCATGTCCTACGGCAACAATCACCACGGCGATCCCAGCCATGCACCGCAAAGCTTCTGGACGCGCTACGTCTGGAGCCAGGACCACAAGGTCATCGCGGTGCAGTATTCGCTCACGGCCATCGCCATCGGGCTGGTGGGCCTCATGCTGTCGAACCTGATGCGGCTGCAGCTCGGCTTTCCGGGCCGGTTCGCCTTCATCGACGCCAACCACTACTACCAGTTCGTCACCATGCACGGAATGATCATGGTGATCTACCTGCTCACGGCGCTGTTCCTCGGCGGCTTCGGCAACTACCTGATCCCGCTGATGCTGGGCGCGCGCGACATGGTGTTTCCGTTCCTGAACATGCTCAGCTACTGGGTCTACCTGCTGGCCGTGCTGGTGCTGGTGGCGAGCTTCTTCGTACCGGGCGGGCCGACAGGCGCGGGCTGGACGCTGTATCCGCCGCAGGCCATCCTGCCCGGCACACCGGGCACCGACTGGGGCATCGTGCTGATGCTGGTGTCGCTGGCGATCTTCATCGTCGCGGCCACCATGGGCGGCCTCAACTACGTGACCACCACGCTGCAGGCGCGCACGCGCGGCATGACGCTCATGCGCATGCCGCTCACCGTGTGGGGCATCTTCACGGCCACGGTGCTGGCGTTGCTGGCCTTTCCCGCGCTGTTCGTGTCGGCGCTCATGATGTTGCTCGACAAGACGCTCGGCACGAGCTTCTTCATGCCGGCCGTGGTTTCGATGGGGCAGCAGCTCAAGCACGCCGGCGGCAGCCCGCTGCTGTTCCAGCACCTGTTCTGGTTCTTCGGCCACCCGGAGGTGTACATCGTCGCGCTGCCTGCCTTTGGCATCGTGTCCGACCTCATCAGCACGCACGCGCGCAAGAACATCTTCGGCTACCGGATGATGGTGTGGGCCATCCTCATCATCGGCGCGCTGAGCTTCGTGGTGTGGGCCCACCACATGTTCGTCGCCGGCATGAACCCGTACTTCGGGTTCTTCTTTGCCACCACCACGCTCATCATCGCCATCCCGACGGCGCTGAAGGTCTACAACTGGGTGCTCACGCTGTGGCGCGGCGACATCCACCTGAGCGTGCCGATGCTGTTCGCCATCGGGTTCATCAGCACCTTCGTCATCGGCGGGCTGACGGGGCTCTTTCTCGGCAACGTGAGCGTGGACATCCCGCTGTCCAACACGTACTTCGTGGTTGCGCACTTCCACATGGTGATGGGGGTGTCGCCGATCCTCGTGGTGTTCGGCGGCATCTATCACTGGTACCCCAAGGTGACGGGCCGCATGCTGAACGACACGCTGGGCCGCGCGCATTTCTGGATCACCTTCATCGGCACATACCTGATCTACTTTCCGATGCACTACCTGGGCGTGCTCGGCATGCCGCGCCGGTATTACGCGTACGAGGGCTACAGCTTCATCCCGCCGTCCGCGCAGACGCTCAATGCGTTCATCACCGCCGTCGCCATCATCGTGGGGGTGGCGCAGCTGCTGTTTCTCTTCAACCTCGCATGGAGCCTCGTGCGCGGCAGACAGGCCGGCAGCAACCCGTGGCGCGCCACCACGCTCGAATGGCAGACGCCGCAGACGCCGCCCGGTCACGGCAACTGGGGGCCGGTGCTGCCGGTGGTCCACCGCTGGGCCTACGAGTACAGCCCGCCCGGCCGCAGCGATGATTTCGTGCCGCAGAACGAGCCGCCTTCCCGTACGCCCGATGCGCCGCCCACGGAAGCCGACGTCGCCCACGGCAATGAGGTGCGCGCATGACGACCCTGCCCCGCCACTTCGTTCCCGACACCGGGCCGGCTCTGCCCAACGCCGGCCGCGTGGGCTTGTGCGTCTTCATGGCCGTGGCGACGGCGTTGTTTTCGTTGCTGATCCTGGCCTATGCGATGCGCATGCGCGAGCCGGATTGGATGCCCGTGCCCCACCCGATGCTGCTGTGGTGGAACACCGGCGCGCTGGTGCTGGCGAGCCTGGCGATGGCGCAGGCGCGGCGCACCGGGGCCCGCCAGGCCGCCTGGCTGCTGGCCGGCGGTGCGCTCGCGTCACTGTTCGTCTTCGGGCAATGGATGGCGTGGCAGCAACTGTCCGCCCATGGCGCAGGCGTGACGGCCAACCCGTCCAGCAGCTTCCTCTACGTCTTCACCGGCCTGCATGCAGCGCACGTGCTGGGGGGGCTCGTCGCATGGGCCATCACGGTCGCGCGCCTGAATGCACATCGCGTGCGCGCCCACCGCGCCGTCACGCTGTGTGCCACGTACTGGCACTTCCTGCTGGCCGTCTGGCTCGTGCTGCTCGCAGCGATGTGGTGGATCACCCCCGCATTCGTCGCCGCGATCTGCGGGCCGCTGTATGGAGCCGCGCCATGAGCATGCCCACGCTCCCCACCGATTCAGCCGACGCCGCCCCGCAAGGCTGGCGCGGCATCGTCGCCGACTGGTCCGCCGACCGCGAAGCCTTCAAGGTGCCGTGGGGCAAGGCCATGATGTGGATCTTCCTGCTGTCGGACACCTTCGTCTTCAGCAGCTTCCTGATCGGCTACATGACGGTGCGCATGTCGACCACCGTGCCGTGGCCCGACCCGTCCAAGGTGTTCGGCCTGTCGGTGGGCGGTGTGGAGGTGCCGCTGCTGCTGATCGCCATCATGACGTTCGTACTCATCAGCAGCAGCGGCACGATGGCCATGGCGGTGAACTTCGGCTACCGGCGCGACGCGCGGCGGGCCGCCCTGCTGATCCTGGCGACCGCGTTGATGGGCGCGATGTTCGTGTCGATGCAGGCGTTCGAATGGACCAAGTTGATCGTGCACGAGGGCATCCGCCCGTGGGGCAACCCGCTTGGCGCGGCGCAGTTTGGCGCGTGCTTTTTCATGATCACGGGCTTCCACGGCTTTCACGTGACCTGCGGCGTGATCTACCTGCTGGTGATTGCGCGCAAGATCGTGCAACCCGGCTTCACCGAACACGGCAACTTCCAGATCGTCGAGATCGCCGGCCTGTACTGGCACTTCGTCGATCTCGTCTGGGTGTTCATCTTTGCGCTGTTCTATCTGTGGTGAGGCATGTCATGGACCACACCGAACCCGCTGGCACCCACGCCCCGCACGGCCAGCATCATTCCATCGGGGTGTACCTCAAGATCTGGGGGCTGCTGTTCGTGCTCAGCACGCTGTCGTACCTGGTCGACTACTTTCGCGTGGCAGGGCTCACGCGCTGGGTGCTCATCGTCGTGCTGATGATCGCCAAGGCGGGGCTGATCGTCTCGGTGTTCATGCACATGATGTGGGAGCGGCTGGCGCTGGTGTACGCCATCCTGCTGCCGCCCCTGGCGCTGCTGGTGCTGATGGTGCTGATGGCCGCGGAAGCCGGCCACACCTTCGGCACGCGCCTGCTGTTCTTCCACTGAGCCGGGGCGCCGTCAGGCGATGGAGGTCGCGTCCAGCGCCTGCGTGAAGTCGGCCAGCAGGTCGGCCTCGTCTTCGATGCCGACCGACACGCGCACGAGCGAATCGGCAATGCCCATCGAGGCGCGACGCTCGGCGCCCATTTCCCAGTAGATCGTCGGCGCCACGGGGATCACCAGCGTGCGCGTATCGCCGAGGTGCGTGGCGCGCACGGCATAGCGAAGACGGTTGAGCATGTCGATGTAATCCGCGCCGTCCACGAGTTCGAAGCTGAGCAGGCCGCCATAGCGGCGGAACAGTTCGGTGGCGCGGGTGTGCTCCGGGTGCTCAGGCAGGCCGGGGTAGTAGACGCGCGCCACCTTCGGATGGGCCGCCAGCGTGCGTGCCAACGCCAGCGCGTTGCTGCAGGTGCGGTCCACGCGCAGGGCCATCGTTTCGGCGCCCACGGCAATGCGGTGCGCCGCATCGGCAATCAGCGTGGCGCCCTGGTCGCGCAGGCCCTTCTTGCGGATCTGCTGGATGCCCTGCATCTCGGGCTTGACCTTGCGATACGCCGGGAAGATGTTCGGATACGCCGCCCAGTCGAACAGCCCCGTATCGACCACCGCGCCGCCCAGCGCGTTGCCGTGTCCGCCGATGTACTTCGACAGCGAATGCACAACGAGGCTCGCGTGCACATCGCGCCCGCGGAACAGCCACGGCGAGGTCATCGTGCTGTCCACCACATACAGCAGACCCCGCTCCTTGCAGAGCGCGCCGATGCCCTTGAGGTCGGCCACCTGCGTGCGCGGGTTGGCGATGGTTTCCACGAAGACGAGGCGCGTGTTCGGTTGCACGGCGTCGGCCACGGCCTGGGCAGACGTGGCATCGACAAACGTGACTTGCACGCCCAGGTTCCGCAATGTCTCGAACACGCTGTTGGTGTTGCCGAACAGGAAGGCGCTGGACACCACGTGGTCGCCCGCGCGCAGCAGCGTCGAGAACACCGCCGCGATGGCCGCCATGCCGGTGGCAAAGCAGGCGGTGGCCAGGCCCTCTTCCATCAGCGTGATCTTCGCCTCGAGGGCGGCGGTGGTCGGGTTGCCCTGGCGCGCGTAGGTATAGCCGGGCTTGCCCTGGAACACCTCGATCAGCTCTTGCGTGGTGGAGTAGCCGTACGTCGTCGACGTGTGCAGCGGCTTGTGGACGGCGTAGTGCTCGACGCCGGCTTCGCGGTCGGCGTGCAGGAGGGCGGTGGTCAGTCCGGTCATGGCGGGGGCAGCAGGAAACGGCAGAAAAGGCGGAAAGTCGGACATTATCGCGCGAATCGGGGGCCACCTGGGGCGCCGGGGCCTCGCGGCGTGGAACGTGGCTTGCGTCGCACGCTCGCGTTGCAAGAGTGTCCGGAGACTCACGACTGGTGACGAATGCATCGCCCCCCTCCCTGCCGAGCGCCAGCCTGCAGCAGCGCATTTTCGGCGCCCTGTGGCGGTCCATCTGGCGCTACCGCAAGCGCGTGCTCGCGGCGGTGGCGCTGCTGGTGCTGGCCAAGCTCTGCGCGGTGGGCGTGCCCATCGTGCTCAAGTGGATCGTCGACGGCTTTAGCGACGCCACGCGCGCGCGGGTGTTTCCCGCCTTCCTGCTGCTCGCCTATGCGGTGCTGCGCTTTGGCGGCACGCTGTTCGGCGAGTTGCGCGACATGGTCTTCTCGCGGGTGGCGCAGCCCACGGTGGCGGGCTTCATGGCGCAGGCGTTCGAGCACCTGCACCAGCTCGGACCGCGCTTTCATGCGAGCCGGCAGACCGGCGGGCTGATCCGCGACGTGGAGCGCGGCACCACCGGCATTGAATTCCTGCTCGGCGTGGCGCTTTTTACCATCCTGCCCACGCTGGTGGAAATCGGCTCCGTGCTCATCATCATGATGAGCCGCTACAGCGGGTGGTACCTCGTCACCATCCTGGTGACCTTCGCGGCCTACTGCACCGCCACCGTGCTCCTCACACGCCGGCGCGTGCGGCTGCAGCGGCAGATGAACGAGTTCGACTCGATGGCCGGCAGCCGCCTGCTCGACAGCATGCTCAACCACGAGGCGGTCAAGGTGTATACCAGCGAGCGCTTCGAGGCCCGCCGCTACCGCGACATCCTGCGCAAGCGCATCGACACGGCCGTGGCCAACCAGCGCGCGCTGTCCTTGCTGCACGTATCGCAGAGCGGCGTGATCGCGGGCGGGGTGGCCACCGTGATGCTGCTCGCCGGGCAGGACGTGACGCGCGGCGTGCTCTCCGTGGGCGACCTCGTGCTGATCAACGCGTACATCATCCAGGTCTGCCTGCCGCTCAATGCGCTCGGGTTCATGTTCCGCGAGGCGAAGGACGCCGCCATCAACGCCGAGCGCCTGTTCCACCTGCTCGACCAGCGCCCCGACGTGGCCGACATGCCGAACGCCGCCCCCTTGCGCGTGACGCATGGCGACGTGCACTTCGAGCACGTGGAATTCGGCTACGAGGCCGCCCGGCCGATCCTGCACGACCTGTCGCTGCACATCCCGGCCGGCCGCACGGTCGCAGTGGTGGGCGGCAGCGGCTCGGGCAAATCGACACTCGCGCGGCTGCTGCTGCGCTTCTACGACCCATGGTCCGGCCGCGTGTCGATCGACGGGCAGGACCTGCGCGTGGTCACGCAGGAGAGCGTGCGCCGCGCCATCGGCATCGTCCCCCAGGACACCATCCTCTTCAACGACACCATCGCCTACAACATTGCCTACGGCCGCGAAGGCGCCACCATGGCCGAGGTGATCGAGGCGGCACGGGCCGCTTACGTGCACGACTTCATCGCCGCGCTGCCCGAGGGCTACCAGACCATGGTCGGGGAGCGCGGACTCAAGCTCTCGGGCGGTGAAAAGCAGCGCATCGCCATTGCGCGCGCGCTCTTGAAGAACCCGTCGATCCTGATCTTCGACGAGGCCACCTCTGCGCTGGACACGCGCTCAGAGCGGGCCATCCAGCGCGAGCTCGACCGGCTGTCTGCGCACCGCACGACGCTGGTGATCGCGCACCGGCTGTCGACCGTGGTGGACGCGCACGAGATCGTGGTGCTCGAGAAGGGCCGCATCGTGGAACGCGGCCGCCACACCGACCTGCTCGCCGCGGGCGGCGTCTACGCGCAGCTCTGGACGCTGCAGCGCCAACAGTCCGACCTCGAACAGGCGCAGCACCGGCTCGCGCAGCAGCCGATCAACCTGGTGGCGCTGGTCGTCAGCGTGCTCGACGGGCTGCGCGAAGCCATCGACGCGCGCCGCATCACCGTGTATTCGGTCATCCGGTCGGAGACGCCAAGCATCACCGGCGACCCGAGCCGGCTGCAGGGCATCGTGGGCGATGTGCTGACCCACGCGGTGCTCGCCAGCCAGCCGGGCAGCCGTGTGGAAATCGTGCTCGAACGCGTGGAGGCCATGGCGCAACTGCGCGTGACCGACACGATCCCCGTCCCGGCGGCGGCGCAGGCAGCCATCCCGAGCGCGTCCCAGCCCGGGCCACCCGAAGTGCCGGAGCCCGAAACTGCGCGCGTCGCCCTGGGCGGGCCCGCTGCGCCCACCCCCGAGCCCTTCGACATGCTGGACCCCGTCGAGCCGCTCGCGCCGCTGCGGCAGCCCGCCAGCCCGTTCGACACCGAACCCGGCGAAGCCACCGTCAAGACGGCCACCCCCACGCTCGACCCGCTGTGGATTCGCTCGGTGGTGGAACAGCACGGCGGGCGGTTTGCGGTGGTGCCGCTTTCGCATGGCGGTGGCACGACATACGTGATGGATTTCCCGATCCGCGCCGTTGCGCCGCTGCCTGCCCTGCCCGACGAAGCCGAAGTCATACCGGGGCTGGAGCGCCCGCCCGAGCCCGCACATGCGCCGCTGCCGTCGACCGACGCGCTGGCCGGCGTGCACGTGCTGATCGTCGACGACCAGGAAGACGCGCGCGAGATGCTGCAGCTGCTGCTGGAAGATTACGGCGCCACCGTCACCGCTTATGGCAGCGCAAGGCTGGCACTCTCCGCCCTGCGCGCGGCGCCGAGCAGTTCGTGGCCCGACGTGCTCGTCTCCGACATCGCCCTGGGCGACGACGAGGACGGCTACACCCTGCTGCGCGAGGTGCGCCTGCTCGAAACCCAGCGCGACATGCCGCTCGATGCACGGCTGCCTGCCGTCGCGCTGTCCGGCTATGCGCGGCCCGAAGACCGCACGCGCGCGCTGCTGGCCGGCTTCCAGCTTCACCTGGCCAAGCCGACGGAGCGCGGCGAACTGGTCACCGCCATCCTCAGTGTCGTCCGTGCGCGCCGCGCACCCGCGCGTGTGGCGCATGCCCCCATCTCATCCCATCGTACGCAGGAGTCTTCATGAGCATGCTGGCCGATTTTGATCCTTCCACCGCTTCCGGCACCCGGGCCGATGCCCCAGCCGGCGCCCAGCCGCAGACGTCTTACTTTGCCGGACCCGACGCGGCACGCCGCGCCGTGGAGATGGCGCTGCCGCTCATCACGCAGGCCATGACACGGCCGCAGGAAGTGGGCGACAGCGGCTTCCTGCACATCGTGGTGATGGACCCGGCACGCTCGCCCGCCGATTGCAGGTTCGACGAGGCGGTGCTGCACGAACACTCGGTGGGCGACCGCACCCGCTGGGATGCGGACTACGCTGCATACGCGCGGGCCAAGGCGCGCCTGGCGTGGCAGCACGGCATGAGCACGCACGCCCTGCAGGCGCTGCGCCCGCATGTGCTGCGCGCCGGTGACACCAACCTGTGGGGCAGCGCGGTGCTCGACGGCATCGTGGTGGGGGTGAGCGGCGCGTTGCCGTTCTATGACGAAGCGTTCGCGCATGTGGTGGCCGCGTGCCTGCGCGCCATCGCCAAGCAGGCTGCCGCGGCCTCGGCCGGCACACTGCGCCTCGCGTGAGCCCCCCCTGCACCTGGCAAGCGTGATGCCGTCGCCGCTGCGATTCTCCTTGTCGGCCGCGTAAGAATTACGAGCACCGCGCGCCGGCCCCACGCGTCAAACACCGCAGCGGTGCGTCGCGCCCGTGCCCCTGCGGCGCCGCGGGGCACGCTGCAAACGCTTGTCCGGACAAGCGAAAAGCGGTTCTCCTCCTCGCCGTTCCCTTCCGGCATCGATGCACGCACCAGCACAAGGTGGCGACCGTGGCACGCGGGCTGCTGAGGGCATCGCACGTGGCCTGGACCACCAGATCGCCCCCACATCGCCACGACATGAGGAGAACCGACATGCGTATCGCCATGGTCAGTGAACACGCTTCGCCACTCGCCGATCTGGGCGGCGTGGACTGCGGCGGACAGAACGTCTATGTGCGCCACGTGGCGCGGCAGCTGGGCCGGCTGGGCCACCAGGTCGACGTCTTCACACGGCGCGAACGGCCTTCGGAGCCCGAGATCGTGCCGTTCGACGCGGGATGCCGCGTCATCCACGTGCCGGCCGGCCCCGCCGCCGTCCTGCCCAAGGAAGCGCTGCTGCCGCACATGCACGCGTTTGGCCGCTACCTGCTGAATCAGTGCGCACGCGCCCACGCGGCCGGCAACGGCTATGACGTGATCCATGCCAACTTCTTCATGTCGGGGCTTGCGTCGCTGGCCGCCGCGGCGCGGCTGCGGCTGCCGCTCGTGATGACGTTCCACGCGCTGGGCCGCGTGCGCCGGCTGCACCAGGGCAGCGCGGACGGGTTCCCGGATGCGCGCTTCAAGATCGAAGACACGCTCGTGCAGCGCGCCGAGCGCATCATCGCCGAGTGCCCGCAGGACCAGACCGACCTGGAAACGCTCTACCACGCACGGCCCGAGCGGATCGACGTGGTGCCGTGCGGCTTCGATGCGGCCGAGTTTGCGCCCATCGACCGCGCTCAGGCCCGGCACCAGCTCGGCGTGCCGGCCGACGCGTTCGTCGTCCTGCAGCTCGGCCGCATGGTGGCGCGCAAGGGCGTGGACAACGTCATCGAGGCCATCGGCAAGCTGCCGCCCGATGCGCGCAAGCGCGTGCGCCTGTACGTGGTGGGTGGCAACACCGTCACGCCCGACGTGGCCGCCACGCCGGAACTCGGCCGGCTGCAGGCCGTGGCCGCCGCAGCCGGCGTGACCGAGCAGACGGTATTCGTCGGCAAGCGCGGCCGTGCCGACCTGCGCGCGTGGTACAGCGCCTGCGATGTCTTCGTGAGCACGCCGTGGTACGAGCCGTTCGGCATCACGCCGGTGGAAGCCATGGCGTGCGGCCGCGCGGTGATCGGCGCCGACGTGGGCGGCATCCGTTCGACGGTGCGCCATGGCCGAACTGGCTTCCTCGTCCCCCCTAAAGACCCGCAGGCACTGGCCGCGCGGCTGCTGCAACTGATGGAACAGCCCGAGCTGTGCCGTGAGTTCGGCCAGGCCGGCCTGGTGCGCGCCCGCATGCTCTACACGTGGCTCGGGGTGGCCGGGCAACTGGAGAAGGCCTACCTGAAGGCCATCGACATGCGCGCCCGCGCCAACGCCCGGATGAACGGCACGCCTTCGGTCGCCAATGCCTCGGCGCTGGCGGGGCTTGCCGCCTGAACCGCCTTCCTCGCACTTCGCAATTCCTCGCACTTCGCAACACGCTCCCATGACCCAGACCGACTTGAATACCAACGCCAATACACGGCCCACGCTGCGCAACCACGTCATCGTCGTCACCGGCGCCGGACGCGGGCTGGGCGCCGCCATCAGCCGCGTGCTGTCTGCCGACGGCGCCACCGTAGTGGCCACCGACCTGGACGCCGCCAATGCCGAGCGCACCGCCACCGAGCTCATCGCCGAGGGCGGCCAGTCGCACGCCATTGCCCTGGATGTGGGCGACGAAGCGGCCGTGCGCGGCGCACTGGATGACGTGGTCGATCGCTTCGGGCGTATCGACGCGGTCATCAACAACGCGGCCATCGACATCACGCTGCCCATCGATGAACTGAACGTCGAAGACTGGGACCGCGTGGTGCGCACCAACCTGCGCGGCCCCTTCCTGCTCGCCAAGCACGCCAGCGCGCTGATGCGCAAGCGCGCCGGCGGGGCCATCGTCAACATTGCGTCCACCGCCTCACGCCGCGCGTGGCCCAATGCGTCGGTCTATCACGCCACCAAGTGGGGGCTGCTCGGGCTGTCGCACGCTCTGCACGCCGAACTGCGCCCGCACGGTATCAAGGTGTCGGCCGTGATTGCCGGCGGCATGCGCACGCCGTTCCTGCTGGACCGCTTTCCCGACATCGACGTCAACAACCTGCAGGACCCGGCCAACGTGGCGGCGGCCGTGCGCTTCGTGCTGCTGCAGCCGGCTGAAACGGTGATCCCGGAAGTGATGGTGCTGCCGATGCGGGAGACGTCATGGCCGTGATGCTGGCGCCAGCGCGGCGGACGTTGCCTGCATCGGGTGCGGCGGTCTTCCTGGACAAGGACGGCACGCTGCTGCAGGACGTGCCCTACAACGTCGACCCCGCCCGCATTGCGCTGGCACCGGGCGCAGGCGACGGGCTGCGCATGCTGGCCCGCACCGGCCTGCCGCTGATCGTGGTCAGCAACCAGCCCGGCGTCGCGCTGGGCTACTTCCAGATCGAAGCGCTGGAGGCCGTGGCGCAACGCCTGGCCGAGCTGTTTGCGCAGCACGGCGCCACGCTTGGCGGCTTCTACTTCTGCCCGCACGCGCCGCTGCCCGATGGCAGCGCCGGCTGCGCATGCCGCAAGCCGCACGACGGGCTGCTGCGGCAGGCTGCCGATTCGCACGGCGTGACGCTCGAACACTCGTGGATGATCGGCGACATCCTCAACGACGTAGAGGCCGGCCGCCGCGCGGGCTGCCGCACCATCCTCATCGCCAACGGCAACGAAACGCACTGGCTGCCCGGGCCGATGCGCGTGCCCGACTACATCGTCGGGCGCTTCGACGAGGCCGCCGCCATTGTCATCGCCCAGCACGCGCGCCACGCGGAGGCCGTTGCATGAACGTGGCCGGCATCCCCGAGCGCCGCGCCGTGTGGGCCAACGCCGCCCGCATCCTGTGCGTGCGCCCCGACAACCTCGGCGACGTGGTGATGACCACGCCGGCCTTTCACGCGCTCAAGACGAGCGGCCCGGCCGACCGGCACCTCACGCTGCTGACCTCGCACGCCGGGGCCATCGCCCAGCCGCACCTGAGCGACATCGACGACGTGATCGCCTGCGACGTGCCGTGGGCCAAGCATGCCAACGCCGCCGATGCCGAGCAGACGACCTCGCTCATCCGCACGCTGCGCGACGGTGCGTTCGACGCGGCCGTCATCTTTACGGTCCACACGCAGAACCCGCTGCCGGCCGCGATGCTGTGCTTCCTGGCGGGCATTCCGCTGCGCCTGGCGCACTGCCGCGAGAACCCGTATGCCCTGCTGACCGACTGGATTGCCGACGCCGATGCGCGCATCGCCGCCACGGCCCCCGGCGACGTGCGCCATGAAGTGCGCCGCCAGCTGGACCTCGTGGCGCAGGTCGTCGATACGCACGCGCACCTGCCGCAGCGCCTGCGCTTTACCGTGCGTGCGGCCGACCGCGATGCGGTGCGCGCCAAGCTTGCCGCCCATGGCATCGGCCCGCGGTCGCCGTGGATCGTGCTGCATCCCGGGGCGACCGCGGCATCGCGGCGGTATCCGCCCGAACGCTTTGCCCGCATCGCCAATGTGCTGGCGCAGCGCTACGACTGCCCGGTGCTCGTGACCGGCGCGCCGGGCGAGGCCGAGCTCGTGGCGCAGGTATGCGCACCGGGCCAGGCCGCTGGGCGGCGCGTGATCAACCTGGCCGGTGCGCTGGTGCTCGGCGAGCTGGCGGCGCTCATCGAAGGCGCGGCGCTGCTGGTGTCCAACAACAGCGGGCCGGTGCACCTGGCCGCCGCCACGCAGACGCCGGTGGTCGACCTCTACGCCCTCACCAACCCGCAGCACACGCCGTGGGCCGTGCCGCACGCGGTGCTCTCGCACGACGTGCCGTGCCGCTACTGCTACCGCAGCGTCTGCCCGCTCGGCCATCAGGCGTGCCTGACCGGCGTGACGGAAGACGAAGTCATCGCGGCAACGCACGCGCTGTGGCAGCCGACGCGCGTGGCGCAGGCCTTGTGGTCCGCACTTGCCTCACCGGGCTTGGCCGCACCCACACCGGTTGCCTGAGCCCTTTACCTTGTCCCACCACCGATTGCCGGAGCCCTGCATGGAAGCCAAACCGCTCTATACCCTCGGCATCAACGCGGCGTATCACGACTCGTCGGCCACGCTCGTGCGTGACGGCGTGGTGATCGCCGCGGCCGAAGACGAACGCTTCACGCACGTCAAGCACGCCAAGCGGCCGGTGCCGTTTTCCACCTGGCAGCTGCCGTATCACGCCATCGACTATTGCCTGGCCGAAGCCGGCATCGATCTGGCCCGTGTCGACCACGTCGCCTACTCGCTGGACCCGGCACTGCTGGCCGATCTGCAGGGGCAGACGCACATCGCCCTGCCGCTGCAGCCGTCGGCACAGACCGACCTGGCGCCCGGGACCGCGCCGTGGGACGCGCTGTTCCTGTCGTACGTGGTGAACGCGCCGCGCCAGCTGGCAGGCGGAGCACCGCACCACCTGCGCGCACGCTTCGCCAATGTCAGGCATGACGGGCCGTTCCGCTGGTCGTATGTCGAGCACCATCTCGCGCACGAGGCAAGCGCCTTCCTGGCCGCGCCGTTTGACGACTGCGCGGTGCTCACCATGGACGGCCGCGGCGAGCGCGCCACCACGTCGTACGGCCTGTTCCGCAACGGCGAGTACACGCGCCTGCAGCAGGTGGACCTGCCGCACTCGCTCGGTCTGCTCTATGAAGAGGTGACGGACTACCTCGGCTTCCTGCGCTCGTCCGACGAATACAAGGTGATGGCGCTGGCCTCGTACGGGCAGCCGCGCTACGTCGATGCCTTCCGCGAGATGGTGACGATCAGCGGCGACGGCCGCTACACCGTCGCGCCGCTGCGGCTGGAAGCGCGCTTCGGCCCGCCGCGCCAGCGTGGCGGCCCGATGGAGGCACGGCACTTCGACATCGCACGCTCGCTGCAGCAGGTGCTGGAAGAAACCGTGCTGACGATGACCCAGTGGCTGCATCAGGCCACCGGCGCGCGCAACCTCGCCATGGCGGGCGGCGTGGCGCTCAACTGCGTGATGAATGCGCGTGTGCGTGACCGCGGCCCGTTCGAGCAGGTATGGGTGCAACCCGCCGCCGGCGACGCGGGCACGTCGCTGGGTGCGGCGCTCTGGACCGACTACCAGGCGCGCGGCAACAAGCGGCGGCTCTGGAAGATGGACCACGCCTACCTCGGCCCCGCCTACAGCGACGAGGAGATCGAACAGTTCCTCACGTGGTCCAAGCTGCCGTTCGAGCGCCTGGACAACATCGCGGAACAGACCGCGGAGCTGCTCGCGCAGGGCCAGGTGATCGGCTGGTTCCAGGGCCGCATGGAGTTCGGCCCGCGTGCGCTGGGGGCGCGCTCCATCCTCGCCTCGCCCATCCCGCCCGACATGCAGGCACGCCTGAACGAGATCAAGGACCGTGAAGACTTCCGCCCTGTCGCCCCCGTGGTGATGGAAGAGCGCGCTGCCGACTGGTTTGTCGGTGCCCAGCAGCCCGCGCCCTTCATGCTGTTCGTCTTTGACGTGCGCGAAGACCGCGCCGCCCAGATCCCGGCCGTGCGCCACGTCGATGGCACCGCGCGCGTGCAGACGGTGAACCGCCGGCAGCATCCGCTGTATTACGACCTGCTCGCCGCCTTCGAAAAGCGCACCGGCGTGCCGATCCTCGTCAACACGTCGTTCAACACGCGCGGCGAGCCGATGGTCTGCAGCCCGCGCGATGCGGTGGAATCGTTCTGGACGTCGCCGCTCGATGCGCTGGTGATCGGCCCGTTCCTGCTGCGCAAGACACCGCGCGCAGGCGGCGCAGAGCAGGACGGCGCGGCCCGCGCCACTACCGGCGTGCGGCGCGTGCCCGGCCTGGCGGGGGTCGCATGAACCAGCCGTTGCCGTTTGATGTGTCGCAGGTGCCCTTGCGGCGGCGTGCGCCCGCCGTGTCGGTCGTCATTGCGACATGGCGGCGACCGCAGATGCTGCAGCGCTGCCTCGATGGCCTGCTGGCCCAGACCTTTGATGCGCACCAGCTGGAGCTCGTGGTTGCCGACGACGGGCCGGACGACGAAACGCGCGCGGTCGTCGAGGCCTTTGCCGCCGCCGCGCCGGCCTGGCGCGTGCACTACGTGCCCGTGCGCGAAACGCAGGGCCCCGCCGCAGCGCGCAATCGCGGCTGGCAGGCCGCCAGCGGCGACATCATCGCCTTCACCGACGACGACACCATCCCGGCGCCTACGTGGCTGGCCGAAGGCTGGCGCGTCATGACGGCGGCCGACGGCGGCACCGCGCCCGATGCCGCCACGGGCGCCATCCGCATGCCGCTGCCCGCGCAGCCGACCGATTACGAACGCGACGCCAGCGGCCTCACGCGCGCCGAGTTCGTCACCGCCAACTGCTTCGTGCGGCGCGCGATGCTCGAGCGCATCGGTGGCTTTGACGAACGCTTCCGGCTGGCCTGGCGCGAAGACTCCGACCTGCAGTTCCGCATCCTCGATGCGGGCGGGCACATCGCACAGGCGCCGAACGCGCTGATGCACCACCCGGTGCGGCCGGCGCCGTGGGGCGTGAGCGTGTCGCAGCAGCGCAAGGTGTTCTACGACGCGCTGCTCTACAAGAAGCATCCGCAGCGCTACCGCACGCGCATCCGGCCCGTGCCGCCATGGCACTACTACGGCATGGGCGCCGCGGTGGTGGTGGCCGTTGCGGCGCTCGCGCTGGGACGGCCGTGGGTGGCGGCGGGGGCTGCGCTGCTCTGGCTGGCGCTCACGCTGCGCTTTGCAGCCATGCGCCTGCGGGGCACCACGCATTCGCCGCGGCACGTGCTGGAAATGCTGTGGACATCGATCGCCATCCCGCCGCTCGCGCTGTACTGGCGCCTGCGCGGTGCGTGGCACTTTCGGGTGTGGTTCCTATGACGCCGCCTGTCGAACTCCTGCGCGGCGCACGCCGCATCGCCGTGTTCCGGGCCTTGCAGCTTGGCGACATGCTGTGCGCGGTGCCCGCGCTGCGCGCGTTGCGGGCCGCTGCGCCGCACGCGCACATCACGCTCGTCGGCCTGCCGTGGGCGCGGCAGTTCCAGCAGCGATATGCCGATCTGCTGGACGACTTCGTGCCCTTCCCCGGCGGCAACGCGTTTCCTGAAGCCGGCCCCGCCGACACCGATGCCACGCAGGCGTTCTACGCCGACATGCAGGCGCGCCGGCTGGACGTGGCCATCCAGCTGCACGGCAGCGGCCCGCAATCGACGGAAGTCGTCCGGCGCTTCGGCGCACGGCAGGTCTTCGGCTTTCAGCCCGATGCGGCGACCGCGCGCCAGGCCGATCCGGCACTGCTGCCGTGGCCGACGCAGTTGCCCGAGGCCGAGCGCCTGCTGGCGTTGCTGACCTACCTGGGCGCCCCTGCGGTACCGGCCATCCCGGACTTTCCCCTGCGGCGCGAGGACTACGCCGAGGCGCTTGCGCTGCTGCGCCATCGCGCGCTCGACCGCGACCGCCTCGTCTGCCTGCATGCCGGCGCCCGCATGCCGTCACGCCGCTGGTGGCCCGAGCGCTTTGCCGCGGTGGCAGACACCTTGATCGTCAGCGGGTTTCACGTGGTGATGACCGGCGCGCCGTCCGAAGCCGAGCTGGTGGACGCCGTGCGCAGCCGCATGCGCCAGCGCGCGGCATCGGTCGTGGGGCAGACGTCGCTGGGCGGCTTGGCGGCGTTGCTGCGGCTGGCCCGGCTGCTCATCTGCAACGATACGGGCGTCTCGCACGTGGCGGCGGCCGTGCGCGCGCCGAGCATCGTGGTCGCGTGCGGCAGCGATGTGGCGCGCTGGGCCCCGGCAGACCGCATCCTGCATCGCGTGCTGGCGGCCGCGCCGCCGTGCCGGCCGTGCATGCACTGGACGTGCCCGACCCAACATGAATGCGCGCGCGATGTGAGCGTGCGGCAGGTGCTCGACGCCGCCTATGGCGCGCTGTTCGACCCCGAGCTGGAACTGCGCACGTCGCCGCCGGCACCCACACGCGCCGCGTCGGCACCCATCCCGCCCTCCGCATCCAAGACATTCGGGAGCACCACGCCATGAAGCGGTCCACCGCACGACGCCTGCGCATTCTGACGTGGCATGTGCACGGCAACTACCTGTATTACCTCTCGCAGGTGCCGCACGATTTCTACCTCGTCACGCGTCCGCCTGACGCATCGGGCTGCGTGCCGCCCGGTTATGCCGGCAAGGTGGGCGCGCTGCCGTGGGGCGACAACGTTCATGAGGTGCCGTTCGATGCCGTGGCGGGCGAGCGGTTCGATGCCGTGCTGTTCCAGTCGCGGGTGCACTGGGAGCAGGACCGCCTCACGGTGCTGAGCCCCGCGCAGCGCGCCCTGCCGACGATCTATCTCGAACACGATCCGCCGCAGGAGCACCCCACCAACACGCGCCACTGGGTGCAGGATCCGAACGTGCTGCTGGTGCACGTGACGCCGTTCAACGCGCTGATGTGGGACAGCGGCATCACGCCCACGCGGGTGATCGAGCACGGCGTGCACCTGCCCGTGCCGGCGCGCTACAGCGGCGACCTGGCGCGCGGCATCGTGGTCGTCAACCACCTGGCCAGGCGCGGGCGCCGGCTCGGCGCCGACGTGTTCGACACGCTGCGCCGCCAGGTGCCGCTCGACCTGGTGGGCATGGGCGCCGAAGACGCCGGCGGCATCGGCGAGGTCGGCAACCTGCATCTGCCCGCGTTCTGCGCGCGCTACCGCTTCTTCTTCAACCCCATCCGCTACACCAGCCTGGGGCTGGCCGTGGTGGAGGCCATGACCATCGGCATGCCCATCGTGGGCCTGGCCACCACCGAGATGAGCACCGTCATCGACAGCGGCCACAACGGCTATGTCGACACGCGCCTCGATGCGCTGGCCGACGCCATGCACACGCTGCTGCACGATCCGGCTCTCGCCCGCCGCTGGGGCGACGCCGCACGCGACACCGCACGCCAGCGCTTCGGCATCGACCGCTTCGTGGCGGACTGGCTCGATGCGTTCGATGCGGTCATGGCGAACCGCCAGGAGGCAGCATGAGACACCACGGTGACCCGCACCATCCCGGCCATCCCGAGCCCCATCACCACTGGCGCGACCAGCGTCGCGTGCTGGTGACCGGCGGCGCGGGGTTCCTCGGCTCGCACCTGTGCGACCGCCTGCTGCGCGACGGGCATGACGTGCTGTGCGTCGACAACTTCTATACCGGCACCAAACGCAACATCGCGCACCTGCTCGGTCACCCGCGCTTCGAGGTGCTGCGCCACGATGTCACCTTCCCGCTCTACGTGGAAGTGGATGACATCTACAACCTCGCCTGCCCGGCCTCGCCCGTCCATTATCAGCACGACCCGGTGCAGACGACCAAGACCAGCGTGCACGGCGCCATCAACATGCTCGGGCTGGCCAAGCGGGTCGGCGCGCGCATCCTGCAGGCATCGACGAGCGAGGTGTATGGCGACCCGCACGAACACCCGCAGACCGAGGCGTACTGGGGCAACGTCAACCAGATCGGCGTGCGCTCGTGCTACGACGAGGGCAAACGCTGCGCAGAGACGCTGTTCATGGACTACCGCCGCCAGCACGGCCTGGACGTGAAGGTGGCGCGCATCTTCAACACCTACGGCCCGCGCATGCACCCGAACGACGGGCGCGTCGTGTCCAACTTCATCATGCAGGCGCTCGCCGGCGAGCCCATCACGCTCTATGGCGACGGCCGCCAGACGCGCGCGTTCTGTTACGTCGATGACCTGATCGACGCCCTCGTCCGCCTCATGAACACGCCGCCCGACTTTGCCGGGCCGGTCAACCTCGGCAATCCGGTCGAGATGAGCATGCTGGAGATTGCGCGGCACATCGTGGCGTGCACGCGCTCGAATTCGGAACTCGTCTTCCGCCCACTGCCGCAGGACGACCCCACGCAACGGTGCCCGGACATCACGCTCGCGCGTGAGAAGCTCGGCTGGGAGCCGTCTACCGCGCTGGAAGTGGGGCTCGCGCGCACGGTCGAATACTTCCGCCAGCAGTTCTTCCTGGCGCCGGCCCCCGTGCTTGCCTGAGGCCTCGCGCGGGTCAGCCGATCGACAAGGTCGGGATGGCCTGGCGGCGCTGGCGGTCGGCGTCCATCTGCCGCCACAGCGCGGCCGTCGCGGGCTGCACGGTGTGCCGGCGCAGCAGCGCGCGCGGCAGGCGCACGAGCGCCGCTGGCAGCGCCTCGCCCAGCACACCCTGTTCGGCCATCGCACGCAGCGCCCGGCCGGTGACGCGCCAGGCGAGATCCTGCGGCAGCCGCAGCCATGCGGCCAGCAACTCGTTGCGCGTGAGCAGCGCGCGCCGCTGCATCACGTCGCGCACCGGCGAGGGGTTGTGGTGCGTGACCACCTCGCGGCAATAGACGATGCGCCAGCCGGCATCCACCAGGTCCAGCGCCAGCACGCTTTCCTCCCCGCCGATGAAGAGGTCGTGCCGGTACCCCCCTGCCTCGGTAAAGGCACGCGCGCGCACCACGCAGGCGCCTGCCATGAAGCCGAGCAGCGCCGGGCCCGGCAGGCCTTCGGAGGGCAGCGTGCTGGCCGCCATCGGCTCGCACGCCGGATCGTCCCGCCGCGTGGGGCCCACCACGACGTGCGCCGCCACCACCGCCACCGAGGGATACCGCTGCAGGACGTCCACGGCACGCGCGATGGAGCCCGGCAGCCACACCGTGTCGTCATCGCAGAACGCCACGTACGGTGTGTCGACCGACGCGACACCGAGGTTGCGGCCGGCGGCGCCATAGTTGCGCGGCGCGCGCACGAGCGTCACACCCGGAAAGCGGGCCGCGATCTGGTCGGCCGTGCCGTCGGTGGAGCCGTTGTCGACCACGACGATGGGCCACGGCTCGGCCAGGGCCGTGAGCTTGCCGAGCGTTTCCAGCACGGTGGCCGCACGGTTGTACGTGAGCACGACGATGGAGCACGGCACAGGCGCCGTGCGGGCGTCATCCAGTGGTTGCATGATCGGAATCTCCTTGTTCCAGCAGCCAGAAGCGCTCCGGCTGGTAGACGTCTTCGATACCGCCGGGGCCGAACGCGCGCAACTGGCTTGCATAGCAGGCGACGGCGCGCCGCTTCTGGCGGCCGTCCACGGCGCAGACCGGCGAGACCGGCGTGGTGACGATGCCGCGCTCGGCCAGGGCGACCAGGCGCGACTGCACGGCGCCGCGCCCGCGCCGGTACAGCGCGTCTTCGTAGCCGATCCACAACCGCTTCGGCAGCTTGGGCAGCATCAGCAGCGCCGCTTCGTGCACGAGGACGTGGTCGCTATGGAACAGCCCGAGCGGCACGAACACCGCCTCGGCGGAGTGACGCGCGACCAGCCGGTACAGTGCGCGCTCCAGCGCATCGAGGGCGGGCGTCTGCCCGTACTGGCTGTCGCAGAAGTCGAGGTGATGCACGGTGGCGCTCACCTGGGCGTGGGCCTGGGCATCCTCCTGCCGACGCACGGCGATGGCCTCGGTGGAATGGGCAAAGCCGGCCTGGGCGTCCCACTCCGTGGACATCGGAGTGTCGGGCGCGCCGCCGAACACCGTGGCGGTGTGGCTGCCATGGTGCGCGGCCAGGAGGTTGCCGCACGAGAAGATCGCGTCGTCAAAGTGCGGTGAAATCACCAGCACCGGCCCCAGACGCGCGACGCGATCGTGCAGTGCGCGGCTCATGCGCGGGACGCACCCGGTGCACGCGCGCCGTCGCCGGACTGCGGATCGAGCTTGACCTTGATCCACCCGGGCTGGCGCGTATCGAAAGCGCGGTAGGCGTCCAGCGCCGCGGCCATGGGCTCGCGCACCGACAGCACCGCCGCCGGGTCGATCGCGCCCGTGCGCACCAGCTCGACCAGCTTGGGCAGATAGCGGCGATGGTTGCAGTTGCCCATGCGCAGCGTGAGGTTCTTGTTCATCGCCATGCCGATCGGGAACGTCGTGTCGGTGGGCGGATACACGCCGATGATCGACAGCGTGCCCGCCTTGGCGAGCCCTTCCACGGCCCAGCGCAGCGCTTGCGACGGCGCATCGCCGGCCTGCCATGGCGCATTCTCGTTGGCGTCGGACACCGCGCCGGTGCCGCGCGCCTGCGGCGCGGTGGCCTTGCGTTCGGCGGCAAAGGCCTGCGTGGTCTTGTCGTCGGGCCGCGCCGGGCCGTGGTCGGCATGCTGAGCGTCCACGCCGACGGCGTCGATGGCGCAATCCACGCCGATGCCGCCGGTCAGCCGGCGCAGCGCCTGCACCGGGTCTTCACGCTCGAAGTCGATCACCTCGGCGCCCTGGGCGCGCGCCATGTCGAGCCGGTCCGGCACATGATCGATCGCGAAGATGCGCCCCGCCTGCATCAGCTTGGCCGAGGCGATCACGAACTGCCCCACCGGGCCCGCCCCGAACACGGCCACGGTGTGCCCCGGCTTGATGTTGGCCAGGTCGGCGCCGAAGTAGCCCGTGGGGAAGATGTCGGACAGCAGGATCGCCTGGTCGTCGCTCACCTCGTCGGGCAGCTTGACGAGGTTGACATGCGCGAAGGGCACGCGGGCCTTCTCGGCCTGCAGCCCGTCAAACCCGCCGGCGCCTTCGGGGCCACCGTAGAACGCCGTGCCGGCGAGGTGGCCGTGCGGATTGGCGACGTCACATTGCGCGGTGTAGCCCGCACGGCAGTACGCGCACGCCCCGCACGCAATGGTGGACGGAATCACCACACGGTCGCCCACCGACAGGTTGCGCACGTCCTCGCCGAGGGCCTCGACCACACCCACGCCCTCGTGGCCAAGGATGCGCCCTTCCTTCACATCGGACATCGTGCCGCGCACGAAATGCAGGTCCGTCCCGCAGATGGCGCTAGCCGTCAGGCGCACGATGGCGTCGGTCGGCTCGCGCAGTGTCGGCTCGGGCACGTCTTCCAGACGGATGTCTCCGACGCCGTGAAATACGACAGCTTTCATGATGGACCCCTCGTTGGATGATTGGACGCTCATGACACGCAACTGCAGTGCCCGCGTCGCCTCGGGCGCAGCGAGGGTGCGAAGGCCGTCAGTCCCCCAGTACCGCCAGTGCAAGGAACAGCAGCGTGCTGGCGCACATGCAGATCGTGGCGACCCACGCCGTACCGTGCAGCGCCGGGGAACTGCGAAACGGCCCCATCACGGTCTTGCGTCGCGACATGAGCTGCAGCATGACCATCACCGGGGTGGCGGCCAGCCCGTTGAGCACCGCGGCCCAATAGAGCAGCTTGAAGGGTTCCACCGGCAGGAACACCATGCCGGTGCCCATCAGCATCACCAGGGCCAGGAACAGATAGAACCTGGGCGCGCGGGCCGGCCGGTCTTCCAGGCTCCTGCGCCATCGGAACGCCTCTGCGGCGGCATATGCGGCGGAGCCCGCCAGCACCGGCACCGCAAGCAGGCCGGTGCCGACCACACCCAGTGCAAAGAGCATCTGCGCAAAGCGGCCCGCGACCGGCTTGAGCGCCTCGGCGGCCTGCGCGCAGGTTTCGATCTGCGTGACGCCGTGGGTGTGCAGCGCATAGGCGCCGGTGAGCATGATGCAGAACGCGATGAGCGCGGAGACCGCCATGCCGACCGTCGTATCGAGGCGGATGCGCGCCAGCTGAGCCTCGGCCTGCCACGGCGCCTTCTTCAACGGTTGCTCGCCCTCGGCCAGCCGCGTCTCCTCGACTTCCCCGGCGGCCTGCCAGACAAACAGGTACGGGCTGATGGTCGTGCCGAACACGGCAATCAGCGTCATCACGTAGTCCTTGGACCACTGCATCTTCGGCACCACCGTGTCGTGCAGCGCCTGCGCCCAGTCCACCTTGACCACGAACGCCGTTGCCACGTAAGCGAGCAGTGACAGCGCGACCCATTGCAGATAGCGCGCGTACCGGCGGTACGGCATCCATACCTGCAGCACGAGCGAGACAACGGCAAACCCGCACGCATACAAGGCAGTAGAGCCGCCCAGCAGCAGCCGGATGCTGTCGCCCATGGCTGCGATATCGGCGCCGACATTGATGACGTTGGCCAGCGTGACCAGCGCAACGAACGCATACGCAAGCCACGGCGAATGATGCCGGCGGATGTTCGCCACCACGCCGGAGCCCGACACCCGCCCGAGCCGCGCGCTGACGAGCTGGATCGCAATCATCAGCGGCAGCGTGAGCAGCAGCGTCCATAGCATGCTTGTCCCGGACTGCGCACCGGCCTGCGCATAGGTCGCAATGCCGCTCGGGTCGTCGTCAGCCGCCCCGGTAATGAAGCCGGGCCCCAGCCGGCGATACCACGGGGCGTCGTCCGCGTCCGGCACGATGGCGGTCAGCTGCGGTTGTCGGTGGGCGGCGCTTCGGGCGTCTGCCGGCCGGGGTCGTGGAGCTTGTCGCGCGTGACGCCCGGCGGCACTTCACCCTGGCGGATGCGCCGCGCTGTGTCGTGCACGCTCTCCGGTCTGGGCGCGGTGCTCCCCGGGCGGCCCAGCGCGGCGTCGGCGGGACGTTCGCCCGGCTTGCGGTGCGACTCGGCCTGTTCCCAATCGGCTTGGCGCTTCTCTGCGCCACGGTTTTCGGTCTGCTGCTTTTCTCGCATGGTGGCCTCCAGTGTCCAGTGGTGTGCGGGTTGTGCGGTCGTGCGGATCAACGGCGCTTGCGGATCAGGCTGACCTGGCCGTTGCGCTCCAGGATGGCGGCCTGCACGTCGTCGAGCGTGTGTGTGCCGAGCGTCTGGCGCACGGTCTCTTCGATGTCGCCAACGGTGAGCAGCGCCGCATCCATCTGGTCCTGCTGGAACCGGCCGTCGCGATAGACCTCCCGCTCGCGCCCCGCGATCATCCGGTCCAGCCCGGGCAGCCGCACGCACGCCCAGCCAAGCAGCCGATGCACCGCCACGAGGGCGAGCGACGCCGACAACGTCGCCACAAACGGCGACGCGCCCACGATCGCGCGGCTCAGCGTTGCACCCAGCAGCACGGCGACCACGAAATCGAACGGCGCACGCTGCCCGAAGGACCGCCGGCCCGACAGACGCACCAGCACCAGGCCGATGGCGAACACCACCACGGCACGCATGGCGGTCTGCAGCGGGTTGAGGTCCTTGCCCTCGCCAAACAGGAACAGCAGCGCGTCCATGGCACCTCCTGCCGTCGATGTGGATTGCTCTTCCACCGCCCAGCAAGCGGCGTGCCGGGCAGCACCCGCCACATGCGCCCGCCATGGCATGCGGTGTGCTGAAGATGGAGGACCGTTCCACCCACCGATCGAGAACCGCCATGCCTGACCAACCACAGCAGCAACCGCCACAGCATCAGGACCGCCAGCCCGGCACCGAAAGCGACATGACGCCGCGCCCGCGCGCGGAAATGGAACACTACGTCGGCAGCGGCAAGCTCACCGACAAGGTCGCCATCGTCACCGGCGGCGACAGCGGCATCGGCCGCGCGGTGGCCATCGGCTTTGCCAAGGAAGGCGCCGACGTGCTGATCGCGTACCTGGACGAACACGACGACGCCAACCAGACCTGCCGCCTCGTGCGTGCCACCGGCCGCCGCTGCGAAGCGATCGCCGGCGACCTCGGCGACGAAGCGCACGCCCGCGCCGTCGTCACGCAGGCGGTGGCCACGTTCGGCAAGATCGACATCGTGGTCAGCAACGCCGCCGAGCAGCACCCCCAGCAGAGCCTGGCCGACATCGACGCCGCGCAGCTCGAGCGCACGTTCCGCACCAACGTCTTTGCGATGTTTTACCTGCTGCGGGCCGCGCTGCCGCACCTGCACGAAGGCGCGCGCATCATCACCACCACGTCGGTCACCGCGTTCCGGGGCAGCGGGCACCTGGTCGACTACGCCGCCACCAAGGGCGCGATCCTGGCGTTCACGCGCTCGCTGGCCCAGCAACTCGCCGAGAAGGGCATCCTGGTAAACGCCGTGGCGCCGGGCCCGATCTGGACGCCGCTGATTCCGTCCACCTTCGATGCCGAGCATGTCGCCAAATTCGGCAGCAACGAACCGCTCGGCCGCGCCGGCCAGCCCGACGAGGTGGCGCCGTGCTACATCTTCCTGGCGTCGGCCGACGCCAGCTATATGACGGGCCAGACGCTGCATCCGAACGGGGGTGAGATCGTCAACGGCTGAGGGCTTCCTGCCCAAGCAGCGTTCAGCCCGTGCGCGCCGGTACGGGCTGGACTGCGGTGCGCTCAAGTTGCGGCGGCACAGGCCGTTATGCAATGTAATAAAGTCAGAACAAAGCGACATGCTGACCGATCGGCCCGGGCGATAGAATGACGGGTCGCCGCCGTTCGAGCGGCGTGCGCCCCTTAACGCCTCGCACCGCAGTTCTGAAACGCCTCCATGTGGATTGTCCAACTCGCGCTGCGAAGGCCGCTGACGTTCATCGTCCTCGCCCTGCTGATCCTGCTGGCGACGCCGTTTACGCTCATGCGTACGCCGACGGACATCTTTCCGGAAATCGACATTCCGGTCGCCAGCATCATCTGGAACTACAACGGGCTGCCTGCCAAGGAGATGGCCGACCGCATCGTGTCGGTCACGGAGCGCAGCCTGACGACCACCGTCAACGACATCGAGCACATCGAGTCGCAATCGTTGGGCGGCGTATCGATCATCAAGGTCTTCTTCCAGCCCAACGCCAACATCCAGACCGCACTCGCGCAGATCGTGGCGAGCACGCAGGCGCAGGTGCGGCAGTTGCCGCCGGGCACCACGCCGCCGCTGGTGATCAAGTATTCGGCGTCGAGCATTCCGATCCTGCAACTGGGGCTGTCGAGCAACACGCTGTCGGAGCAGGAACTCAACGATGCGGCGGTGAACTTCCTGCGCCCGCGCCTGATCACGGTGCCGGGCATTGCCGTGCCGTTTCCGTATGGCGGCAAGAGCCGGCAGATCACGGTCGACCTCGACACGCAGAAGCTGCTGGCCCAGGGCCTGACGCCCGTGGATATCGTCAACGCCGTGGGCGCGCAGAACCTGATCCTGCCGGCCGGCACGCAAAAGATCGACGCCACCGAATACGGCGTCACGCTCAACGGCACGCCGGGCAGCATCGCCGCGCTCAATGCGATTCCGGTCAAGACGAGCAACGGCGCCACGCTCTATCTGGGCGACGTGGCCAATGTGCGCGACGGCTTCTCGCCGCAGACGAATGTGGTGCGTCAGGACGGCCAGCGCGGCGTGCTGCTCTCCATCCTGAAGAACGGCGGCGCATCGACGCTCGATATCGTCAACAACATCTACAAGCTCCTGCCGGCCGCGGCCGCCGTGTTGCCGCAAGACCTGAAGATCACGCCGCTGTTCGACCAGTCGCTGTTCGTGAAGGCGGCCATTGAAGGCGTGATCCGCGAGGCGCTGATCGCCGCATGCCTGACGGCCGCGATGATCCTGCTGTTCCTGGGCAACTGGCGCAGCACGGCCATCATTGCGGTGTCGATTCCGCTGTCGATCCTGTCGTCCATCATCGTGCTGCACCTGATCGGCGAGACCATCAACCTGATGACGCTGGGCGGCCTGGCGCTGGCGGTCGGGATTCTCGTGGACGACGCCACTGTCACCATCGAGAACATCGAGCGCCACCTGCACGAAGGCAAGGAGCCGATCACCGCGATCCTCGACGGCGCCGCCGAGATCGCCGTGCCGGCCTTCGTGTCGACCCTCTGCATCTGCATCGTCTTCGTGCCGATGTTCTTCCTCACGGGCGTGGCGCGCTACCTGTTCGTGCCGATGGCCGAAGCAGTGATCTTTGCGATGCTGGCTTCCTACGTGCTTTCGCGTACGCTGGTGCCGACGCTGGTGATGATGCTCATGACCGGCCACACGCAAGACGCCCGGAAAGCCGACGCAAAACCGAGCACGTTCGGCCGCATCTACCGGGCG
This sequence comes from Ralstonia mannitolilytica, assembly GCF_000954135.1. Lineage (NCBI taxonomy): Bacteria > Pseudomonadati > Pseudomonadota > Betaproteobacteria > Burkholderiales > Burkholderiaceae > Ralstonia > Ralstonia mannitolilytica. The sequence goes on from NZ_CP010800.1 coordinate 459,607, forward strand.
TTCAACACGCAGTTCGAACACATGCGCGGCAACTACGCCGCCATCCTCGGCGGGCTGCTGGAATACCGCCGCGTGTTCGCACTGTCGTTCCTGGGCTTCTGCGTGGCGTCGTGCGCCCTGTACCTCGTGCTCGGGCGCGACTTCTTCCCCGATGTGGATGCCGGCCAGATCCGCCTGCACATGCGCGCGCCGTCGGGCCTGCGGATTGAAGAAACCGCACGGCTGGCCGACGAAGTGGAAACCGCCATCCGCGAGATCATTCCCAAGCAGGAGCTGTCGACCATCCTCGACAACCTGGGCGTGCCGAACTCGGGGATCAACCTGTCTTACAGCAACGCGGGCACCATCGGCACGCTCGACGGTGAAATCCTGATTGCCCTGCACGAGGGCGAACGCAAACCCAGCGCGGAATACGTCCGCCGCCTGCGCGAAGAACTGCCCAAACGCTTTCCGGGCGTGGAATTCGCCTTCCAGCCTGCAGACATCGTCAGCCAGATCCTGAACTTCGGCCTGCCGTCGGCCATCGACGTGCAGTTCTCCGGCGCCGACGTGGCAACCAACCAGCAGCTTGCGGGCATCCTGGCCAACCGCATCAAGCAGATTCCTGGCGCGGTGGATACGCATGTGCACCAGCGTTTCGACCAGCCCACGCTCGCCCTGAACATGGACCGCACGCACATCCAGCAGGTCGGCCTGGAAGGGCGCGACGTGGCGCAGAACCTGCTCGTGTCGCTCAGCTCAAGCTTCCAGACCTCGCCCACGTTCTGGCTTAACCCGATCAACGGTGTGGTGTACCAGGTGGCCGTCACCAGCCCGCAGTACCGCGTCGATTCGCTCGACGCGCTGCTGCGCACGCCGGTGGCAAGCTCGCGCGGTGGCGCCGCACAGGCGGGCGGGCCGCAGTTGCTGGGCAACCTCGTGCAGGTGAGCCCCGCGGTGCAGCCGCAAGTGGTGTCGCACTACGACATCACGCCGGTGGTGGACGTCTATGCCGCCGTGCAGGGCCGCGACCTGGGCGCCGTCGCCAAGGAAGTGCAGAAGGCCGTCGACGACATCCGCCCGAAGCTGCCACGCGGCGCGCAGGTCACGGTGCGCGGTCAGGTCAACACGATGGAATCGTCGTTCCTTGGCCTGGGCGTCGGGCTCGTCATGGCCATCGTGCTGGTGTACCTGCTGATCGTGGTGAACTTCCAGTCGTGGATCGACCCGCTCATCATCGTGACCGCCCTGCCCGCCGCGCTGGCCGGCATTGCGTGGATGCTGTTCCTGACGGAAACGACGCTGTCGGTGCCGTCGCTCACGGGGGCGATCATGACGATGGGCGTGGCGACCGCCAACTCGATTCTGTTGATCTCGTTCGCGCGCGAGCGATTGGCCGAAGGCATTGCGCCGGTGCAGGCCGCGCTCGAAGCCGGCGCCACCCGCCTGCGTCCGGTGCTGATGACGGCGCTGGCGATGATCATCGGCATGGTGCCCATGGCGTTGGGCCTCGGCGAGGGCGCAGAGCAGAACGCGCCGCTGGGGCGCGCTGTGATCGGCGGTCTGCTGTTCGCGACCGTCTCGACCCTTTTCTTTGTTCCGGTGGTGTTTGCCAGCGTGCACAACAGATTGCAGCGGCGCGCCGCCCGGCGTAGTGACGATTTGCGGGGAAGCGAAGGACATGTCTGAGCAAACATCCAGTGCCCATCCTGGGGCGCATTCCGGGCATCCCGCGGACGGCCCGCCGCACCACGTCGTCACCGTCGACCCGATCGAACAGGTGGACCGCGCGCCGGCCATGCGCCGTGCACGCTGGGTCGTGATCGTCGTGGTGGTTCTGCTGGCGCTGGGCGCTGGGCGCACGCTGGTCAGCCGCTACTACAACGCGCATGCGCTGGAGCGTCAGGTGAGCGCGCAGACCAGCCGCTACGTCACCACCACTGCACCCAAACCGGCCAACGCCAGCCGCGAGCTGACGCTGCCGGGCACGCTGCAGGGCTACGTTGAATCGCCCATCTATGCCCGCACCAGCGGCTACGTGCTGCGCTGGTTCAAGGACATCGGCGCCCATGTGGACAAGGGCGAAGTGCTGGCGCTGCTCGACACGCCCGAAGTCGACCAGGAACTGAACCAGGCGCAAGCCACACGCAACCAGGCCGCCGCACGCAAGGCGCTGGCGCAGACCTCGCTCACGCGCTGGCAGAACCTGCGCCAGAAAGACGCCGTCTCGCAACAGGAACTGGACGAGCGCACCAGCGCCGCCAACCAAGCCCAGGCGGACCTGGCCGCCGCCGAAGCCAACGTGCGCCGCCTGCAGGAGCTGCAAGGCTTCCGCCGCGTGGTGGCACCGTTTGCGGGTGTGGTGACCAAGCGCAACGTCGATGTCGGCACGCTGGTCAATGCCGGCAACGCGGGCGCCAACCGCGAGCTGTTCACGCTGGCGCAGACCGATCCGCTGCGCATCTACCTGTATGTGCCGCAGGCGTATTCGCAGCAGGTGAAGGTTGGGCAGGACGTGGCTGTCACGCTGTCGGAGCTGCCCGGCCAGACCTTCCACGGCACCATCGCTCGCGCCTCGGGCGCCATCGACGCCACGACCCGCACCATGCAGGTGGAAGTGCAGCTGCCCAACAAGGACGGCCGCCTGCTGCCGGGTGCGTACGTGCAGGTCGCCATCAAGGGCAAATCGTCCGGCGATAGCGCGAGCGCCGGCGCCAGCGCGCAGGGCACCTACCTCGTGCCCACGAACACGCTGCTCTTCCGCAAGGAAGGCCCGCGCATCGCCATCGCAGAAAACGGCCGCGTCGACCTGCGCCCCGTCACCATCGGGCGCGACTACGGCCGCACGGTGGAGATCGTCTCGGGCCTCAAGCCCAACGACGCGTTGATCCTCAACCCGGCCGATTCCATCGAGCAAGGCGAGGCGGTGACCATCGTCACGCCGGCGCCGGCTTCGGCACCGGCGGCATCGGCGCCGCGCGCATCATGATGGGTCGACCGCGGTTGCGCTCTGCCGCGCTGGCGGCTTGGCTGATCGTCTCGCTGGCCGGCTGTTCGCTGGCACCGACGTACGAGCGCCCCGCCATGGACGTGCCGGCGCACTGGCAGACCGAAGCACCGTGGCGCGCCGCGCAGCCCGCCGATGCAGCGCCCAAGGGACCGTGGTGGCAGCGCTTCAACGATCCACAGCTCGACAGGCTGATCACAAAGGCGCTTCAGGAAAACCAATCGCTCAAGGTTGCGCTGTCGAACCTGGAGCAGGCACAGGCGCAGACGCGCGTGGCACGCGCCAGCCTGCTGCCGACCATCACGGCCACCAACAACGACACGCGCACGCGCACCTCGTCGGAACGGCCGCTTTCGTCGTACACCAGTCCGACCATGTCGACCGTGCAAAGCGATTTCGTGGTGCGCGCCGACGTAAGTTACGAAGCGGATCTGTTCGGCCGCGTGCGCAACACCGTCGCCAACGCGGCGGCGAGCGAAGCGCAGGCCGGCGCCAATGCCGAGAACTTCCGCCTGCTGCTGGCCGCGCAGGTCGCCACCACCTGGTACAACCTGCGCGAGACCGATGCGGAAATCGCCGTGGTGCAGGAAGGGCTGGCGCTGCAGCGCAAGGCACTCGATTTCGTCACCTCACGGCATCAGGACGGCGTGGCATCGGGGCTCGATCTGGCGCAGCAACAGGCGCTGGTCGACAGCACCGCCACGCAGGCCGAACTGCTGACCAAGCAGCGCGCGCAGTACGAACACGCGCTGGCCACATTGGTCGGCACACCGGCGCCTGCGTTCCATCTCGACCCGAACCCGCTCAAGGGCACGGCACCGCAGATTCCGGTGGCACTGCCGTCCGACGTCATCGAACGCCGCCCCGACGTGGCGGCCGCTGAACGCGGGGCCGCTGCTGCCAACGCGCAGGTCGGCGTGGCGCGCGCAGCGTTCTTCCCGAGCGTGATGCTCAACGGCGGCGCCGGTTGGGAAAGCCGCGATCTGGCGCTGCTGTTTTCTGCGCCGACGCTGCTGTGGTCGTTCGGCACGCAGATCGCCCAGACGGTGTTTGACGCCGGCCGCACGCGGGCGCGTGTGGACATTGCCAACGCGGCGTACCAAGGTGCGATCGCCAACTACCGCCAGACGGTGCTGGGCGCGCTGCAGGAAGTCGAAGATGGTCTGGCCGGACTGCAATCGCTGGACCGTGCCGCAAGCCAGGCGCGCCACGCCGTGGAAAGCGCCCGCAAGGTCTACGACATTGCCAGCGCGCGCTATGAGGGCGGCCTGGCAACGTCGTTGGACGTGATCACCGCGCAGCAGTCGCTGTTGAACAACCAGCGCACGGCGGTGCAGATTCTCGGCCAGCAGATGACGACGAGCGTGTTCCTCGTCAAGGCGGTGGGCGGCGATTGGAACCTCGTGATGGCCACACCAACGCCCACGTCCACGCCAACGGCCAACCGTTAAGCCTCAGGCAACGGCGCGCAGGAAGCGCGCGCCACAAACAGCCCGGCCAGCCAGCTCAACGTCAGCGCCACGGCAACGAGCAACTCAAGCAGCGCGGTCGCCTCGCCCGGCACGCTCATCGCCAGCGCAATCACTGCGGCCATCAACGCAGCCGCTGCGAACAGGCTGACCAGCAGCGCGCCCAAACTCGATGCGAGTGTGCGTACGAGCGCCGGATGCACATGCGCCGGCGGACACAGCACAGCCATGCGCGCCCGCACGTACGCCGTGGTGCGCGCCGCATCGGTGGCCTCGGCGTGATGGCGCATCACGTGCATCCAGGTTTGCGTGTCGAGCACGCCGGAACTGAGTTCCTGCGTCACGCGGCGCAGCGCAGCGCGTTCGCGCGCATGGTCGGTGGCGTCAGACGGCGTTTCGTTCGGGTTCAGCCTGTCGAACACGGCCGGCGCGGCGGCCGGATCGCTCGCGCGTACCTCGTGCCGATACGTCACGCGCACGCGGCGGGAGCGGGCGAGATACGCGAGCGTCCCGACCGGCACCAACACCTCCGCCGCCAGCAACAGCGCAAGCGGCCATCCCGCCGACGTGGCGCCGGATGCCTGCGCGGCCCATGCCTTGATCCCACCGCTCATGCCCAGCGTAGCGGCCAATTGCAGCAGGCAATATCCCAACCACACCCACGGAAACCAGCGCACACGCAAGAACGCCACCACCACGAGCCCCAACGGAAACGCCAGCCCCGCCAGCGCCGGCAGCCACCGCGCCGCGCCGTCGCCCGTCTCGCCCGATATCAGCACCATGGCGATCGCCAGCACCACCACCAGCGCCGGCAGCGTGTTCAGCCACAGCAGCGTCACCAGCCAGCCGCGAACGCCATACAGCCGATGCGCCCGCGCACGCGCCGCCGATATCGCAATCCAACTTCCTTGCATGAAGCTCCTCATCCGGGTCTGCCACGCAGCGCCGCGGCGCAGCATGGATTTCTGAATTTCGGCGATTGTGTCATTGGGGCAAAGCGGGCGCCCCCCTCTAGAGTGGGGGCGGCAGCACATTGTCGCCAATGACTGGGCCGATCCAATGCCGGCAAGGGATTGCGGGTGATTAGTTGTTCTTAAATCAGATGTTGAAATCACTGAGTGTTGTATCGGCGCCTTATGTGGGCGCATTCGCCGGCAAGCGCCAGCATGTCCGCCGCGCATACCGGTCGGAACCATTTGCATGCGATGTGTGCGACGAGGCTCCTTACACTCGCTGCAACCTCACAGGAAGCCGATATGCGCCCACACCGTCTGCCGCAGTGAGGAGCGCTACCATCGACGCTTCTTTCGCTTTTTTTTGTTCACACCCGAATCGACATGACCGACATCCAACGCCTCCACACCAACGCCCGCATGAGCCAGATCGTGATCGCCAACGGCATCGTGCATCTGGCCGGCCAAGTGCCTGACAGCGACTTCAAGTCGATCACCGAGCAGACCGAGAACATCCTCGCGCGCATCGACGCGTTGCTGGCTGAAGCGGGTGTCGACAAGACGCGTCTGATCTCCGCCAACATCTGGCTGACCGACGCCAAGCACTTCGCCGAGCTGAACGCCGCGTGGGAAGCCTGGGTGCCGGCCGGCCACGCGCCGACGCGCGCCTGCGTGCAGTCGGGCCTGATGCGCCCGGGCATCGATGTGGAGATCGCCGTCACGGCGCTGGCCAAGGGTTAAGGAGCCAACCGCCATGCGCTTTGACACCCTTGTGCTGGGCGCCGGCATTGTCGGCGTATCGGTGGCGGTGCATCTGCAGAAACGCGGGCGCGCCGTCGCGCTTGTCGACCGCCGTGCGCCGGGCTTTGAGACGTCGTTCGGCAATGCCGGGCTGATTCAGCGCGAGGGTGTGTATCCGTATGCGTTCCCGCGCGACCTGTCGACGTTGTTGCGTTATGCGGGCAACACGTCGGCGGACGTGCATTACCACCCTGGCGACCTGCCCCGGTTGCTGCCGTTTCTGTGGCAGTACTGGCGCAACTCCCACCCCACGCGGCACGCGGCGATTGCGCGGGCGTATGCGCCGCTGATCGCGCACAGCGTCAGCGAGCACCGCGCGCTGGCCGAAGCCGCCGGCGCCACGCATCTGATCCGCCCCAGCGGTTGGATCAAGGTCTTCCGCAATGCCGCCACGCAAGACAAGGAAACGCGCAACGTCGAGCGCTGGCAGCGCGAATACGGCGTCGCCTTTGAAGCGCTTGACCCAGCGCGCCTGCGCAGCGTTGAACCGCATCTGGACACATCGCTGCTCGGCGGCCTGCGTTATACGGAAGCGGATTCCGTGAGCGACCCGAACGCGCTGGTCACGGCCTACGCAAGGTATTTCGAGCAACTCGGCGGCCGCCTGTTTGAAGCCGATGCCAACACGCTCACGCCGAACGCCCCGTGGCTGTTGCAAACCAAGGAAGGCGAGCTGCGCGCAGACAACGTCGTCATCGCCATGGGCCCCTGGGCGGACGTCCTCACCTCGCGCCTGGGCTACAGCCTGCCGCTGGCCGTCAAGCGCGGGTACCACATGCACTACGCACCCGCGCAAGGTGCGCAGTTAAACCATCCCGTGCTCGATGCAGACGGCGGTTATGTGCTGGCACCGATGGCACGCGGCATCCGGCTGACGACGGGCGCGGAACTCGCACACCGCGATGCACCGAAGACGCCCGTGCAGCTCAACGCCGTCGAGCCCGTCGCGCGCAAGCTCTTCCCGCTGGCCGAACGTGTGGATGCGGAACCCTGGATGGGCGCACGCCCCTGCACGCCCGACATGCTGCCGATCATCGGACCGGCGCCGCACCACGCAAACATGTGGTTCGCGTTCGGCCATGCACACCACGGCTTGACGTTGGGGCCCATCACCGGGCGCTTAATTGCGGAAATGATGATGGGCGAAACACCGGCAGTGGATGTTCGCCCGTTCCGTGCTCAGCGGTTCTGGGATTCAGCGGGCTAGTTCCATCCGCGCGGGTGCGGGGCGGGTATTTGATCGGCAGGCCATCGTCACGCCGGTCCTTCGGCGCCCTCGCCCGCCTAAAACTCCATATCCAGCTCATCGATATCTGCCTGCTCAGCCTTCGCCCCGGCAATCCATTCGGCGACGTGCGGGTGCTCGAGCACGCGCAGGCAGTACTCGGCAATCTCCGGATCGAGCTTGACGTCATAGGTCAGGAATCGCATGACGACTGGCGCGTACATCGCGTCGGCCATGCTGATCTCGCCAAACAGCCAGGGGCCGCCGTACTGGGCGAGGCATTCGCGCCAGATGAGCGTGATGCGCTCGATGTCGTGCTGCGCGCGGGACCAGATGCGGAAGTTCGGAAAATGTGCGCGCAGGTTCATCGGCAGCGCCGAGCGCAGCGCGCTGAAGCCCGAATGCATCTCACCGCAGATCGATCGGCAATGCGCACGGGCATGTCGGTCGGCGGGCAGCAGCTTGGCCTCGGGCGACAGTTCGTTGAGGTATTCGGCAATCGCCAGCACGTCCCACACCTTGCGGCCTTCGTGCGTGAGGCACGGTACGAGAATCGACGGCGACAGCAGCAGCAATTCCGCGCGCGATGAGGCGTCGATCGGCACGCTCACCGTCTCGAAAGGCAGGCCGCTGAGCTTGGCGAGGAGCCAGCCGCGCATCGACCACGACGAATAGTTGCGACTGCTGATCGTCAGCGTTGTCAGGTCGACGGATTTCATGTCGGTCCCCGGTTGTCCCCGTTTTTCAATCAGGTGCATGACCGGCGTCAGGCACCTTGCCGGTGCGCTGGTTGCACCCGCGCGCTGCAAAGACGCGTGCCACGCCGCACCCCGCATGGATGCCGCGCAAAGCCTGTGCCAGTCATCATCAGCGCGGATGCGGTTTGGCGCCCACCGGCATGTGAGTTGGCACATGTATTGCCTGCTTCGTTCCACCGGCCTTGACGTGTCTTGCGACGCCATCACGGAAGCTGCCATGAACCTGCTCGCGTATCCCCTCTACCAGTGGCTGTCCGAATGCCTGCGGCCCGCGCGTGCATGGGCCTCGTTCTCCCGGCTGGCGATGGCGCAGTGGCCACAGTCGACCGAGCATCCCACTGCCCGGGCAGTGGATGCGTGGCTCGAACTGCTGGAGTGCAGCGCGATCACGCACCGCCGCCCATCGTTCGGTATCGACAGCGTCGAGGTCGACGGCCGCGTGGTGCCGGTCGTGGAAGAGACCGCGATGCAAACGCCGTTCGGAACCCTCGTGCACTTCCGCAAGACCGCGCCCACGCCGCAACCGCGCGTGCTGGTTGCCGCGCCCTTGTCCGGGCACTTCGCCACGCTGCTGCGCGGCACGCTGCGCACGATGCTGGCCGATCACGATGTGTACGTGACGGACTGGCACAACGCGCGCGACATTCCGGTGTCAGCCGGGCGCTTCGGCTTCGATGAATACGTCGGCCACCTGATCGATTTCATCCGCCACATCGGCCCCGACGCACACGTACTGGCCATCTGCCAGCCGACCGTGGCGGCGCTCTCGGCGGTCTCGCTCCTGGCCGCCGACAACGACCCCGCGCAGCCCGCCAGCCTCACCCTCATGGCCGGCCCCATCGATTGCCGCGTGGGCCCCACCGCGGTGAATGCGTTGGCCAACAGCAAACCGATCGAATGGTTCGAGAAGAACCTGATCGGCGTTGTGCCGCCCGGCTTTGCTGGCGAGCAGCGCCGCGTGTATCCGGGCTTCGTGCAGTTGAGCGCGTTCATGTCGATGAATTCGGAACGCCACGTGCAGTCGTTTGAAGAGATGTACTACCAGCGCGCCAAGGGCGACCCGGCCAAGGCCGACACGATCCGCGCCTTCTACGACGAATACCTCGCCACGTGCGACCTCACCGCCGAGTTCTATCTGGAAACGGTCGAGAAGGTGTTTCAGCAATACGCATTGCCGCGCGGCGAGTTGATGGTCGGCGGTCGGCTGGTCGAACCGGCGGCGATCCATCGCACCGCGCTGCTGACGGTCGAGGGCGAGAAGGACGACATCTGCGCGGTCGGGCAGACCGTCGCCGCGCAGGATCTGTGCTCGGGGCTGCCGCCCTACCTGAAGACGCACCATGTGCAGGCCGGTGCGGGCCACTACGGCGTGTTCAACGGCAGCAAATGGGAAAAGCAGATCTACCCGATCGTGCGCGCCACCATCCACGACAACGAGCCCTTCGACGCCAGCACCACCGCCAGTGACGAAGACAACGCGCAGCGCGTCACACTGCGCGCGCTGCTCGATGCGCGAACGTCGAGCCAGGCCGTCACCCGCCGACGCTCGCGCAAGATGGCGCTCACGCACTGACTGTCAGCGAGGCGTCATTCAGCAGGGCGAGTATCGAAGCGGGGCAGGTCATTCTCCATCGATGTTGATCGATTCACGGAGGGTTGCGATGAACACTCACACCACGGAGTTCCAACGCGCTTCGAGCCTGTTGCATCCGGGCGGCAATCCCATCCGCCTCAATACAGGCGACTTCGTTGCGGTCGATCGCCGCCAGGATGCCAAGTACGAAGCGACCTATCGCCCGCAGGCGCTGTACAGCCGCGCCGACGAAGGCTTTGCCGCCAACAACGAAGCCTTCCTGCTGCATGAGGTCGCCACCAACCGGCCGATCTATCTGGAAGACACCGGCCCGACCGATTTCCATCTGCATCTGCCGCCGGGCGCGTTTCAGTTCGTGCTGGTCACCTCGGGCGTATTTACGTTCGACTACGATGGCCGGCTGCATTACGTCGGCCCGGGCTCGGTGATCCTGCAAAGCGCAATCGTGCATCGGCAGCTTTTTTACACGTGGTCGGGCCTGTCGACCGAAGACAACCTGAGCACGCCGCAAACCGTGGTGCCCGACGCACTTTCCATGGGGTGCTCGGGCAAGTTTCTCGAAGCGTTCATCACCGATCCGACAACGTTTCCCAACCCGACGATTGTGCCGTCGGCGCTGATCGACGAAGCCGAGACGCCGCGCATCGCCTGGAGTCATCCAGCACATGACCGGCCGGCTGGCGCCGACTTCTGGGTGCAAGACCCGCTGGAGTTGCATGCGCTGTACAAACCGCTTGCCGGCGACTCCATCCGATCGCCCGGACCGGTCTACGTGCGCGACACCGGCATCGAAGCACCCAGCGGCCAGCTTGTGACGGGACACATCATTGCCACCGACACGCGCGGCCAGTCGAGCCTTCCCAAGAGCCAGGCAGGGGCAGTGGACGCGGCGTCCTTCTCGAAAGGCGAGGTGGTCGTTTACCGCGTCATTCGCGGCACGGCCGAATTCAAGGACGGCGCGGGCAATATGCTCGAGCTGGCCGCCGGCGACGTGGTCACGGCAGGCCAGCATTCGGTCAGGCTCGTCGGCATGGGCGAAGACACGCAGATCCTCCGCCTCGGCCTGCTGAGCAACATCGAAAAGCTGCGCAGCTGGACGCGCGCGCAATGCGACGAGATCGACGGCCTGGCGGGCCGCATCATCAACAGGACAGAGACGCGCCCGCAACGGACCGAAGGTAAGCCGGTCGGGTATCTCTACGAAACCGTCGCGGCATCCAACGGGAACACGGGCCGCTTGAGCGTGGCAAACGGAAAGCGGGTGTAGTCCGAACTCGTCACGCCGCCGCCGTCGCACTCCACCACGGCCCTGGCAATGGGCACGAACACGGGCCGGCAATACATGCGCGACTTCAACAGCACGAAGCGCGCGGCATGCGGGTCCACGCCGATGTGCGTGAAGATGCCGAGGTCCCAATGCTCCTGCGGCGTCTCCGTGACGACGATCTGCGCCGCGCCGATGTCGAGCAGCGCCGTTCGCCCCATGCGGATGCGCTGGCCCGTATAGGTCGGCCCCGTGATGGTGTATTCGCCGTCGCTGATGGCGACCACCTTGCCCGTCAGCGCGCGCGGCACGGGGTAGATGCCGAGCTGCACGAGCGGCACCTTGTCGCCCACTGGCAGCGTGACCGTGGCACCCTCGCCCGCCTCGATCATCGCCGCGACGGCTTCCGGGTCGCACACCGGCCCGACAGCGATGCCGCTCAAGCCTTGCCGCAACGCTTCGTGCAGGACGTGCATGTCGTCGCACGTGCCGCCCGACATGCAATTGTCGCCGTGGTCGAGCAGCAGCACGGGGCCGCTGCCCGGGGCATCGGCCAACTTGGCCGCACGCGCGATCGATTCGGTCAACGGTTCAGAGCGATAGACGAACCCTTCGCGATCAGCCCAGATGGCATCGGCAATGCGTTGCGCCGCAGCGTCGGCGGCATGTTTGTCGCCGTTGCCGACCACCACGACGGAAAGGCACGGCGCGGCAATGTCGGCCAGCCCGAATCCGGCCAGGACGGACACGGCCAGCATGCCGTCATTCTCGGCCTGCTTGGCGAGCGCCACAGCGCGGTGCATCGCGCCTTCGTCGGTGCGGCTGCGCAGGGTGTGCGTGACCATCGGCAGGCGGCGCCACGCGAGCACGGGGTTCGCGCGGCCGGCCAGCTTGTCGAACAGCAGGCGGCCGGCGTGCTCGCCGGTTTCGTACATGTCAACGTGCGGATACGTCTTGAAACTGACTGCGATGTCGGCCAAGTCGATGAACTTCTGCGTGAGATTGCCGTGCAAGTCGAGCGCGACGGCAATCGGCACATCGGGCACCACCGCGCGCAGACGTTCGAGCAGATCGCCTTCGCCGTCGTCGCTGTTCTCCGCGACCATCGCGCCGTGCAGGTCGAGCAACAGCGCATCGCACCCCGGCGCCGCCGCGACGATGGCGTCGCACAACGTGGTGTACGCCTCGGCAGCGACGCGTCCGCTGGGGTTCGCTCCGGCCACGACGGGCACGACGATTTCCGCGCCGGCCGCCTCCGCCAGATCGATGAACGCACCGGCCGCCGTGCGCGTGCCCTTGGCGGCACGGTACGCGTCGGCGCCGTAGTGCGGATGGAACGATGCCAGCGGCGTCGGCACCGGCGAGAACGTATTCGTCTCGTGATTGAAGCGGGCGATCAGGATGCGCATGGGCGGTCGGGGGGTTGTGTCAAACGCGGCCAGCGGCCTGCAGCATTGCGTGCAGCAGCACATTGGCCCCGGCTTCCAGATGTTCGGGGCGGGCGTCTTCGATCTCGTTGTGGCTGATCCCGTCCTTGCACGGCACGAAGATCATCGCGGTGGGGGCCACGCGCGCCAGATAGACCGCGTCATGGCCTGCGCCGCTGATCACATCCATCTCCGACAACCCCAACTGCCGCGCGCCGCTGCGCACCGCGTTCACCAACGTGGCGTCAAACGGCTGCGGCGGGAAGTAGACGACCTGGCGCAATGCGATGTCGATGCCGCTGCGTGTGCGCAACTCCGCCACCGCCTCATGCAGTGCCGCATCCATGTCGGACAACACCGCGTCGTCGGCCGCGCGAAAGTCGATCGTCATCGAAACCTGGCCCGGAATCACGTTGCGCGAATCCGGATGCACGCTCAGGCAACCCACCGTGGCGCGCGCATGCGGCGGGCGCTCGAGCGCGATGCGGTTGGCAATGCCGACGAGTTCTGCGGCGGGCAGCAACGCATCGCGGCGCAGCTCCATCGGCGTGGGGCCGGCGTGCGCTTCCATGCCGGTCAAGACCACGTCGTACCAGCGCTGGCCGAGCGCGCCCGTCACCACGCCGATGGTCGTGGCGTGCGCCTCCAGCACCGGCCCCTGTTCGATATGCGCTTCGAAGTAGGCACCGACGGCTCGGCCGCCAACAGGCTCACTCCCCGCGTAGCCGATACTGCGCAACGCCTCGCCCACGGCCACGCCGTCGCGGTCCTGCGCGGCCAGCACGGCGTCCAGCGCAAACTCGCCGATGAACGCGCCGGAGCCCATCATCACCGGCACGAAGCGCGAACCTTCTTCGTTGGTCCACACGGCCACTTCGATGGGCGCTTCCGTTTCGATGCCCGCATCGTTGAGCGCACGCACCACCTCGATGCCCGCGAACACGCCGTAGTTGCCGTCGAACTTGCCGCCGGTCGGCTGCGTGTCGATGTGGCTGCCGGTCATGACGGGCGGCAGCGCGTTGTTGCGCCCCGGCCGGCGCGCGAAGAGGTTGCCGATGGCATCCACACGCACGGTGCAGCCCGCGGCTTCGGCCTGTGCAACGAAGAAATCGCGGCCTTGCCGGTCGAGATCGGTCAACGCGAGGCGACGCACGCCGCCCTTGGGCGTGGCGCCGATGCGCGCCTGCTGCATGAGCGTGTCCCACAGGCGCGCGCCGTTGATGCGCAAAGTGGTATCGAGTTGGGTGGTCGTCATGATGTGTACGTTTAAGCGGCCAGGCCGACGCCAAGGTAGCGGTCCTTGATGGCGTCGTCGGCGCGGAAGGCTTCGTTGGTGCCGGTGTAGACCACGCGGCCCTGTTCGATGATCACGTGGCGATCGGCGAGCTGCGTGCAGACTTCGAGGTTCTGTTCGACGAGCAGGATGGATACGCCCGCCTGCTTGATGACCTTCAGCTGCGCGACGATCTCTTCCACGATGACGGGCGCCAGACCTTCGACCGGCTCGTCGAGCATCAGCAGGCGCGGGTGGTTCATCAGCGCGCGCCCGATGGCGAGCATCTGCTGCTCGCCGCCGGAGAGGTTGGCGCCGCCGTTGCGCCGCCGCTCATGCAGGCGCGGGAAGATGCGATAGATGTCGGCCAGCTGCCACGGAGAATCCCGCCGCGCGCCAAGCTTCAGGTTTTCCTCCACCGTCAGCAGCTTGAAGATGCCGCGATGCTCCGGCACCAGGCACAGGCCCTGGGCGGCAATACGATGCGGTGGCTGCCCAGCGATGTCCTTGCCGCGAAAACGCACCTGCCCGCCACGCGGCGTCACCACGCCGGCAATCGTCTTCAGGGTGGTCGATTTTCCGGCGCCATTGCGGCCGAGCAGCGTCACGAGTTCGCCCTCGCCCACCGTGAGCGCCACGCCCTGCAGCACGTGGCTCTTGCCGTAATAGCCGTGGAGGTCTGCAACGTCGAGAATCGCCGTCGTCGTCATTTCTTGCCTCCCGTGATCATGTTGCCGAGATACGCGGCGCGCACGCGCGGGTCCGACCGCACGGCGTCGGGCGTGCCCTCCATGAGCACCTTGCCCTGCTGCATGACGGTGATCGTGTCGGAGATGTCCATCACGATGTCCATGTTGTGTTCGATCAGCACGACCGTGTGGTCCTGCGCGAGGCCGCGAATGAGCGCCTTCATGGCGGGCAGGTCGTCCACGCCCATGCCGGAGGTCGGCTCGTCGAGAAAGATCGCGCGGGGGTTGGCGGCCAGCGCCATGCCGACTTCCAGCCGCCGCTGCTGGCCGTGCGAAAGCGCGGCGGCTGGCGTGTCGGCCAGGCGCGGCAACTCAAGCCGTTCGAGCACGCGGTCGACCGTATCGGAGCAGGCCAGATCGCCCTGCGGCAGGCGCCAGCCGTGCATGGCGCGACGCGGCGTGGTGCCGAGTGCGGCCAGGCGCAGGTTCTCGCGCACCGACAAGCTCGGGAACAGGCTCGTCACCTGGAACGAACGTGCGATGCCGCGCTGCACGCGCTGGTAGTCGGCTTCACGCGTCACGTCGTGGCCATCGAAGACGATGGTGCCGCTGGTGATCATGCGCGTGCCCGTGAGCATGTGGAACAGCGTGGTCTTGCCCGCGCCGTTGGGCCCGATGACGGAGTGCACCGTGCCGGGCATCACACGCAAGTCAACGCCGCCCAGTGCGGTGAACTTGCCGTACTGCTTGACGATGCCGGTGGCCTGGAGGATGGGCGTGGTGGTCATGCGCGCTCCTCCTGCACCGCCGGTGCGTGACGCGGCGCGCGCACGCGCTGCCACAGCTTCTGCCCAAGCCCGAACAGCCCGCGCTGCATGAACAGGCTTACCGCAATCAACAGGAAGCCCAGCAGCATCAGCCAGCGCGGCCACAGGCTCGAGAGCCAGTCCGACAGCAACACATAGAACGCTGCGCCCAACACCGAGGCAAACACGTTACCCGTGCCGCCGATGACGGTCATCACCAGAATCATCTCGCTGACGTGGTAGTCGATATTGGCCAGCGGCGCGATGCCCGTGAGCATGGCGTGCAGGGCGCCAGCCAGCCCCGTCACCGCACCGGAGATGACAAACGCGAGCAGCTTGAAGGCGCGCACGTTGTAGCCGACGGCGAGCGCACGTTCTTCGTTGTCGCGAATCGCCAGCAGCGTGCGGCCAAACACCGATTCCGTCACACGCTGCACGAGGAAGAACACGACAAGGAACAGCACTGCCACGAACGCGTAGAACGCCCACGGCGACGCCGCAAACGCCGGACGCGGAATGTCCAGCAGGCCGTTGTCTCCGCCTGTGAGCGACGGCGTGGTGTAGGCCAGGAAATAGAACATCTGGGAGAAAGCCAGCGTCAGCATGACGAAGTACGTGCCGCGCTGGCGGATCGCAAACCAGCCGACCACCGCCGCCACGACCGCGCCCACCACCACGGCCAGGACAAGCGCCACCGGCATCGGCAGCGCCAGTTGTGTGAGGCCGATGCCTGCGGCGTAGCTGCCGAGCCCGAAGAAGATCCCTTGCCCGAACGACAGCAGCCCCGTGTAGCCGAGCAGCACGTTGCAGGCCATCACGGCCATCGCGTAGACGAGCACTTCGGTGGCCAACGTGCCGGACCTCAGCACCAGCGGCAGCAGCAACGTCACGCCCAGCGCCAGCCACCAGAAGCGGTGTCGCGAAATTCCATGGAATGCGGCTTGCATCATCCCCTCCCCAGCAGGCCGTGCGGGCGCAGCAGCAGCACGGCCGCCATCGCCACGTAGATCATCAGCCGCGCGCCCTCGGGCCACAGCGTGCTCATCAGGCTCTGCACGATGCCGACCAGCAGGCCGCCGACCAGCGCGCCCGCAAAGCTGCCCATGCCGCCCACCACCACAACCACGAAGGCGACGCCGAGGGCCTCCACGCCCATGAAGGGTTCCGCGCCGCGAATGGGCGCCGCCAGCACACCGGCCACCGCTGCCGTCGCCGCGCCCAGTGCAAACATCAAGCTGAACAGGCGGAACACGTTGATGCCGAGCAGCGAGACCATCTCGGTCGATTCACTGCCCGCCCGCACCGCACTGCCCAGGCGCGTGCCCTCCAGCAGCCACCACAGCGCGAGCGCCAGCACGGCCGTAAAACCGATGACGAACAGGCGGTATTTCGGGTAGACGAAATCGCCCCACATCACCACGCCCTGCAAGGCATCGGGCGCCGGTACATCGACGCCCAGCGGCCCCCACGCCACGATGATGAGTTCCTGCACGACCAGGGCCAGACCCACGGTGACGAGGATGTGGAATTCGTGCGCCTGCGCGTAGACGTGGCG
Source organism: Ralstonia mannitolilytica (assembly GCF_000954135.1). Taxonomy (NCBI): domain Bacteria; kingdom Pseudomonadati; phylum Pseudomonadota; class Betaproteobacteria; order Burkholderiales; family Burkholderiaceae; genus Ralstonia; species Ralstonia mannitolilytica. The sequence continues at coordinate 476,407 of NZ_CP010800.1, forward strand.
CAGCAGCACTTTCTCCGTCACCCACGCCAGCGCGCCGATGACGATGGGCGCAAGCACGAGCGCCAGCCAGAAATCCATGCCCATCTGCAGGGCCTGGAAGCAGAGATACGCGCCCAGCGCATAAAACGCGCCGTGGGCGAAATTGACGAAGCGCAACAGCCCGAAGATGATCGACAGCCCCACCGCCAGCAGGAAGTAGAGCATGCCGATCCCCACGCCGTTGACGACCTGGAGCAGGTAGACGTTCATTGCGTTGACCGAAATGGCACTCAGGAAGACAAGCGCCCGTGCCTCAACAGCTGAAGCCAGCCGGGCGTGCCGCAGATCAGACCCTCAGGCCAGCTTGCACTGCGTCTGTTCCACCGGCAGGAAGGCCTTGCCGACGGCGACCACTTCGGCGAAGTCGTCCTTGTCCTTCATGCGGTTCTTGGGCTTGCCCTTGAGCAGGTAGTAGTTCTTGAGCACCTGGTGGTCGGCCGCGCGAATTTCTTCGTGGCCCGTCAGACCGTCGTACTTCATGCCCTGCAGCGCGGCAATCACGGCCTTCGGATCGGCGCTGCCGGCCTTGGCCATCGCGTCGAGCAGGATCTTGGTGCAGGTGTACGAGCCTGCCAGGCTGTAGTTCGGGTTGGTCTTGAACGCGGCCTGTGTGCGCTTGACCAGATCGCGGTTGGCAGGCGTATCGACGTCGTGCCAGTACTGCGCGCCGAAGTACACGCCATCGCACAGGTCGGCGCCGAGCGATTCGAACTGCTCCAGGCCAGACGCCCACGCCACCAGGATCGTCGTGTTCTTCTTCATGCCGAAGCTCACCGCCTGGCGCAGCGTGTCGGACGATTGCGAGCCGAAGTTCAGGATCAGCAGCACGTCGGGCTTGGCGGCCATCGCGTTGGTCAGGTAACCGCTGAATTCCTTCTCGGTGAGCGCGTGATAGCTGTTGCCCACATGCTCGATGCCCTTTTCCTTGAAGATGTTCTTGGCCGCCGACAGCAACCCGTCGCCAAACACGTATTGCGGCGTGATGGTGTACCAGCGCTTGGCCTTGGGCATCGATTCGATCAGCGGGCGCACGGTGCGCTCGATGGCGCCGTATGTGGGCACCGACCAGCGGAAGGTCGCGCGGTTGCAGTCCTTGCCGGTAATTTCATCGGCGCCCGCGGTCGTGATGAACACCCCGCCGAACTTCTCCGCCTCCTTGCCCATCGCGAGCGACTCGGACGACAGGATGCCGCCCGCGAAGTAGCGCGCGTTCTTCTGCTGCGCGAGTTCCTGCACCTTGCGCACGGCCGTGGCCGGCTTGCCTTCGGTGTCGAGCACGCTGTACGCCAGCGGGCGCCCCAGCACCTTGCCGTATTGCTCCACGGCCAGTTTCATGCCCAGGTCGGCGAATTTGCCGTTGGCGGCAAACGCGCCGGACATCGGCACCGGGCAGCCGAGTTCGATGGCATCGGCGGCCAACGCGGAACGGGCCTGCAGCACCGACGCGGGCACGGCGGACAGCGCCGCCAGTTTGAGCAAATCTCGACGATTCAAAGCGCACTCCTTGGGGTCGTGTGGATACAGAACAGCGCTCGGAGCCACCACCGGCGGCAGCTTCCTCCAGGCCTTCACCGGCAAGGTCTTCGCCGGCCATCCCGTCGAGCAAGAACCAGACCAGTTTCTTATATTTGTTATGATAAATAGGCGAAATCATCATAGAAGCCGCCTCCACGCCGCGTCAACGACGACGAAGTCGGTGTTTACGCCAAGGTATGGACGATGAAGGCCGCTGGCGACGATGCGGAAACGCGGTGCGTGCGCACGATCGGAGGGCATGCATGCACCACGTCGGGCAAGCCCTGCAGCACAGCCCGGCAGTTAGAATGCGCGCAACAAGGAACGGACATCCATGGCCACACTCGGAGCAGGCAAGACACCGCCGATCGGCATCCTCAAGCAGAAACGCGCTGATCTCGTTGCCGAAGAACTCAAGCGGCTGATCACGCAGCGCAACCTCAAGCCCGGCGACAAGCTCCCGCAGGAGGTCAAGCTGCAGGAGACCTTCGGCGTGAGCAAAGGCACCATCCGCGAAGCCCTCAAATCATTGGAAGTGCAAGGCCTGGTGAGTGTGAGCACGGGGCCCGCCGGCGGCGGCACCATCGTCGAGGTGCCGCTGGACCGCACGTTCCAGCTCATGCAGAACTATCTGTTCTTCAAAGACATCGGCATTGCGGATGTCTACACCGTGCGGCGCCTGCTGGAGCCTGAACTGGCCGCCGGCGCCGTGCCGCATCTGACCGAAGACGACTTCCGCGCGCTCGAGCACACCATCGACCTGTGCGACCCCGCCTCGGCCAAGGCTGCCGCGCCGCTGGACCAGCGCCAGGAAGACCTGAGCTTTCACGACATCCTGGCCGCGGCCAATCCCAACCCGATGCTGCGGTTCTGCTGCGAGCTGATCAACGAGATGATTCGGCAGCTGGTGGTGTTCGGCAACGAAACCTCGCCGAAGGACCACGCGAAGTTCGGCGCCTCCAACGTGAAGTTCCACCGGCAGATTCTGGATGCGGCCCGCGCGCGCGACGCCGACACCGTGCGTGAACTCATGAGTACGCACATGGAAGACTGCACGCACCACGTCACGCGCATGAAGGGCCGCGTGCATGGCCGCCTGGTGCTGGATTCGGAGATGCCGCGCCGCGGCCGCCCGCTCATCGACGGGCACGACGACGGCGACGAAGCGTAACTGGCCCGGTCGCTCGGCCGTCATTCGATGGGATCGAACGGCAGGCCGACGTAGTTTTCTGCGATGGTTCTCCGTCCGGCCTCGGAGTCGAGGAAGTAGGCGTAGTCGGTCTGCTGCATGCGCCTGTCGAACGCGTCGCGGCCAGGAAACTCGTGGAGCAGGTTGGTCATGAACCACGAGAACCGCTCGGCCTTCCAGATGCGGCCGAGCGCAATCGAAGAGTATTTCTGCAGCCAGTCCGTTCGCCCCTCGTGGTACACCCCGCGCAGGATCCGGTAGAGCGTGTTCACGTCGCTCGCGGCGAGGTTCAGCCCCTTGGCACCGGTCGGCGGAACAATGTGCGCCGCGTCGCCCACGAGGAAAAGCCTGCCGTACTGGATCGGCTCGACAACGTAGCTGCGCAGCGGCGCGATGCTCTTCTCGATCGACGGGCCCGTGACCACGTGGGCGGCCACGTCCTCGGGCAGACGCGTCCGCAGCTCCTTCCAAAAGCGATCGTCGGGCCAGGCTTCCACGCGCTCATCGAGCGGCACCTGCAGGTAGTACCGGCTGCGCGTGGTCGAGCGCTGGCTGCAAAGCGCAAAGCCGCGCGCATGGTATGCATAGATCAGCTCGTCACCGACGGGCGGCGTGTCGGAAAGCAGCCCCAGCCAGCCGAACGGATAGACGCGCTCATAGTGCGTCAGAAGATGTTCGGGAATGCTCTTGCGCGAAACGCCATGAAAGCCGTCGCATCCCGCGACGTAATCGCAGTCGACGCGCAACGATTCGCCGTGCGTCTGGAAGCTGACGTAGGGCTTGTCGGTGTCGAGGTCATGCAGGCGCACGTCGGCGGCTTCGTACACGGTCTGGGCGCCGCTGGCCTTGCGGGCGGCCATCAGGTCCCGCGTGACTTCGGTCTGCCCGTAGACCGTCACGGTCGAGCCGCCGGTCAGCGTTTTCAGGTCGATGCGGTCGCGTCGTCCGCCATAGATGAGTTCGATCCCCTCGTGAATCAGGCCTTCCCTGTCGAGGCGCTCGCTGACGCCCGCCTCGCGCATCAGTTCGACCGTGCCCTGCTCGAGCACGCCGGCACGGATCCGGCCAAGGACGTATTCCCCGGTTTGCCGCTCGAGCACGACGTTGTCAATGCCGGCCCTGCTGAGCAGTTGGCCGAGCAGCAGGCCCGACGGCCCCGCACCGATGATGGCGACGCAAGTCTTCATCGCGATGTCTCCTTGTGTTGCCGGGGGTTTTGGGGCCCTTGTGCGGGCGCGACAAAGCCGAAGGCGGCAACGATCGGGAAACGCAGCAGCAGGATGGGCCACCGGGACGGCGAGGAGGGGCACTCGGCAAGGAAGCGCTGCACGTGGAGTGCGGCTGTTGCGGGGGTCGTGCTCATTCGCCAACCCCGGCCGGTGGCGCGGAGCCGGAGAGCGTCGCACAGGCGTGATGCCTGCGCCGTGGGGCGCCAAATCATCTTGTCTCCTTGATCCTTCGGATCTGTCGCTGTTCGTCCGCGGCGGCAGCGGATGTTCTTGTTGCGAACATCCGTACGGATAACGGATCTGCGGTGGATCGTAGGAAGAGGAGCAAAATTTCACAACGCCATATTGGGAATACCCGGTATCTCGATTTCGGATAGTGCTTCACGTAGAGGGCGGAGCCGACACCGAAGCCCTCGCAGCGAGCGGATTGCCGCGCGATGGCGCACCGGCGCGGCAGGACGCTTCAATACGTCTTGTAGGGCAGGAACTTGCCGCTCATCACAATGCGAACGCGGTCGCCTTTCGGGTCCGGCTCGCGCGTGAGATCCATGTTGAAATCGATCGCGCTCATGATGCCGTCGCCAAACTCCTCGTGGATCAGCGCCTTGAACGTGGTGCCGTACACGCTGATGAGCTCGTAGAACCGATAGATCAGCGGATCGGTCGGCACGGCCGTCGGCAGCGAGCCCTTGTACGGCGGCACCTGCAGTAGCGCGATGGCCTCTTCAGGCAGGTCCAGCGCCGCACCAATGGCGTTCGCCTGCGCTTCGGTCAGCGTCATCTGGCCGAGCAGCGCTGCCGTGCTCCACTCCTTGCTGTGGCCGATCACCTCGGCCAACTGCGCCCACGTCAGTTGCTTTTTGATCTTCTGCAGGACGATCAGGTCGGTCACATCTTCGCGTTGCATGGCGGCTCCTCGGGCGGTTCGGAAAACGGCGTGCAGCATGAGCAAGATCGATACCATGCAGAAAGCCGCGCACCCATGGCAGCGCTGGGCCTGTCGCCTGCGATTTCCGCACCGCAGCATCGCCGTCCATCGCCCTCGATGCGGTGCATGGTCCCGAACGAACTAGGGCAAACCCCGAGATTGACAGCGCTGTCAATTGTGTCCATTCTTGCGTCCGTCGGCCCGCCACACTATTCAGAAGAGAACGCCGACACCGCTGTCATGCGACATGCGGTTCCAATATCAGGAGACAGTCCATGGAGCTCGAATTCGCGCGCCGCTCGACAGCACGTCCGGCCGCACGTCAGCAGTCCCGCAGCAAACGCATCGGCATGTCGGCCATCACCGCCGCGGTGCTCGCCCTGGGCGCGGCCGGCGCGCACGCGTATGACGTCACCACCAGCCCGTATCTGACCGGCGACTGGGGCGGCCTGCGCACCCGCCTGGCCGAACAGGGCGTGACCTTCAACCTCGGCTACGGCAGTGAAATCGCGCACAACTTCAGCGGCGGCACCGAACACCTCACGCGCTACACCGACCAGTGGGTCATCGGCACCGCGATGGACCTGCAGAAGCTCGTCGGCTGGCAGGGTGCAACGTTCCAGGCGACCGTGACGGACCGCAACGGCCGCAACCTCGGCAGCGATGCGAACATCGGCAACAACATGCTGATCCAGGAAGTCTATGGCCGCGGCCAGACGTGGCACTTGACGCAGTTCTGGCTGAACCAGAAGCTGCTCAACGATCGCCTGGAGATCAAGGCCGGCCGCGTGACGGTGGGCGAAGACTTCTTCTCGTTCTCGTGCGACTTCCAGAACCTGACGTTCTGCGGCTCGCAGCCGGGCAACCTGGTGGGTGGCTACTGGGTGAACTGGCCGACCAGCCAGTGGGGCGCGCGCGCCAAGGTGCACACCTCGGCCGACACCTACGCGCAGATCGGCGTGTACCAGGTCAACCCGAACTACGTGGATGACGGCTGGGCCCGCCGCAACGGCTGGAAGCTCAACAACCCGGGCGGCACCACCGGCGCCCTGATCCCGCTGGAATTCGGCTGGATGCCCAAGATCGAGGGCCGCCCCGGCACGTACCGCGTGGGCGTCTGGTACAACACGTCCGACGGCAAGGACCTCTACGAAGACGTGAACGGCAACCCGCGCGGCATCACCGGGCTGGATGCGCGCCAGCGCAACGGCCAATACGGCGCCTACCTGAACCTGCAGCAGCAGATCACCGGCGCGCCCGATGGCCGCGGCGCCACGGTGTTCCTGAACTTCTCGCAGGCGGACCGCAACACCGCGCAGACCGATCACCAGATCTCGGTCGGCGTGCAGTACAAGGGGCCGTTTGACCGCCTGCAGGACACCATCGGCTTTGCCGTGGGCGCCACGCACAACAACGGGCGCTTCGCCGACTACGTGCACCAGGTCAATGCCCGCACCGGCGCGAATACCGTGGTGGGCGACGGCTACGAGTACGTGAGCGAGCTCTACTACAGCTGGTCGCCGGTGAAATCGGTGTACTTCCGGCCGAATCTGCAGTACATCCTGCATCCGGGCGGCACCACGCAGAACAAGAATGCGTTCGTCGTCGGCCTGAAGACGGGCGTCACCTTCTAAAGCATCGACGCAAAACAGGAGACCTTCATGATTTCCCGCGTACTGAACACCCTGGCCGCAGCGGCCATCCTCACCTTTGCCGCAACGTCGGCGCACGCCAGCAAGGAAGCGCCGGTGATCGGCTTCTCGATCGACGACCTGCGCGTGGAGCGCTGGACGCACGACCGCGATTACTTTGTCGAATCGGCCAAGAAGCTGGGCGCGACTGTCAACGTGCAGTCGGCCAACGCCAACGAAGCCAAGCAGATCGCCCAGATCGAAAACCTGATCGCGCAGAACGTCGACGTGCTCGTGATCGTGCCGTTCAACTCCAAGGTGCTGGGCAACGCCATCGCCAGCGCCAAGAAGAAGGGCATCAAGGTCGTGTCGTATGACCGCCTGATCCTGAACGCCGATGTGGACGGCTACGTCACGTTCGACAACGTGAAGGTGGGCGAGCTGCAGGCACAGGGCGTGGTCAAGCTGGCCCCGAAGGGCAACTACTTCCTGCTCGGCGGGGCCTCGACCGACAACAACGCTCGCCTGCTGCGCGAAGGCCAGATGAAGGTGCTCAAGCCGCTGGTCGACAAGGGCGACATCAAGATCGTCGGTGAGCAGTGGACGCCCGAGTGGGACCCCGCCAAGGCGCAGAACATTGTTGAGAACGCGCTGACGGCGAACAACAACAATATCCAGGGCATCGTGGCGTCTAACGATGGCACGGCCGGCGGCGCGATCCAGGCGCTGGCGCGCCAGAAGCTGGCAGGCAAGGTGCCGGTGTCCGGTCAGGACGCCGACCTGGCTGCCGTGCGCCGGGTGGCCGAGGGCACCCAGGCCATGACGGTGTACAAGCCGATCAAGCAGATCGCCGCGACCGCTGCCGAAATGGCCGTCGACTTCGTCAAGGGCACCACGCCGAAGTTCAACACCAAGCTGAACAACGGCAAGAAGGACGTCGACACCATCCTGCTGACCCCGACGCTGCTGACCAAGGACAACCTGGACGTGGTCGTCAAGGACGGCTTCTATACGCGCCAGCAGGTCTTCGGCAAGTAAGCCGTCGATGCAGTGGTCAGTCGTAGTCAGTAGGAGAACGCCATGAGCAGTAGCGGCACCCTGTTCGAGATGCGCAACATCGTGAAGTCGTTCTCCGGTGTGCGCGCGCTCGACGGCGTCAGCCTGGCAGTGAAGCCGGGCGAGTGCGTCGGTTTGTGCGGGGAGAACGGCGCCGGAAAGTCGACCCTCATGAAGGTGCTGTCGGGGGTCTACCCGTACGGCACCTTCGAGGGCGAAATCCTCTGGGAGGGGCAACCACTGCACGCGCATTCCGTGCGCGACAGCGAGCGCGCCGGCATCGTGATCATCCATCAGGAGCTGATGCTGGTCCAGCAGCTCTCCGTGACGGAAAACATCTTCCTGGGCAACGAGATCACCAAGCCCGGGGGTCGCATGGACTACGACGCCATGCACGCCAAGGCCGAGGCATTGCTCGCGCGCCTGCGACTGACCGACGTGAACGTGGCCGCGCCCGTGATGAACTACGGCAGCGGCCACCAGCAGCTCTTCGAAATCGCCAAGGCGCTCGCCAAGAACGCGCGCCTGCTGATCCTGGACGAACCGACGTCGTCGCTGTCGGCCAAGGAAATCGAGGTGCTGCTGTCCATCATCGAAGACCTCAAGCGCAGCGGCGTGGCGTGTGTGTACATCTCGCACAAGCTCGACGAGGTCAAGCGCGTGTGCGACACCATCACCGTCATCCGCGACGGCAAGCACATCGGCACGCGCCCGGCCGCCGACATGCGCATCGATGACATCATCACCATGATGGTCGGCCGCGAGATGACGTCGCTGTTCCCCAAGATCGAACACACCGTGGGCGAGGTGGTGATGGAAGCACGCAACGTCACCTGCTGGGACGTCACCAACCCGAACCGCAAGCGCGCGGACAACGTGAGCTTTGCCGTGCGGCGCGGCGAGATTCTCGGCATTGCCGGCCTGGTCGGCGCGGGGCGTACGGAGATGGTGTCCGCGCTGTTTGGTGCCTACCCCGGCCGCTCCACCGCCGAGATCATCATGGAGGGCAAGCCGGTCAAGGTCGGTTCGCCGGCGGAAGCGATTGCCAACGGCATCTGCCTCGTCCCGGAAGACCGCAAGCGGCACGGCATCGTGCCGCTGATGGCCGTGGGCGAGAACATCACGCTGGCCACGCTCGCGCAGTACGCACGCGGTCTACGCGTCGACAAGGGCGCCGAGCTGACCACCGTCGATCGCGAAATCAAGCGCCTGCGTATCAAGACCGCCAGCCCGGCGCTGTCGATCGCCAGCCTGTCCGGCGGCAATCAGCAGAAGGCCGTCGTCACGAAGATGGTGCTGGCGATGCCGAAGGTGCTGATCCTGGACGAACCGACGCGCGGTGTCGACGTCGGCTCCAAGTACGACATCTACAAGATGATTGCCGACCTGGCCGCCAGCGGCGTCGCGATCATCATGGTCTCGTCCGAGATGCCGGAGATCCTGGGCATGAGCGATCGTGTCCTCGTCATGGGCGAGGGCCAGGTGCGCGGCGACTTCGTCAATCAAGGCCTGACCCAGGAGCGCATCCTGGCCGCAGCCATCCATGCAGAACCGCAGCCCCAGGCTGCCTGAACAGAGCTTCGCCATGTCGAACATCCTGCAATCCCAACTCGCCCGCCAAGGCGGTAACGGCGGCCCCCGCCTCGACAGCCGCGCCATTCAGCAACTGTTCGTGCGCTACAAGGTGCTGGCCCTGCTGCTGGCCGTGGCGCTCATCTGGATCTTCTTCCAGGTCCAGACCAACGGCACGTTCCTCAAGCCCAACAGCATCTCCAACCTGTTCCTGCAGATGTCGGTGACCGGCATGCTGGCCTGCGGCATGGTGTTCGTCATCATCGCCGGGGAGATCGACCTGTCGGTCGGCTCGCTGCTCGGCCTGCTGGGCGGGCTGGTCGCCATCCTGACCGTCAACCTGGGGTGGAACACGTGGCTGGCGGTCATCACCGTGCTCGTGGCCGGTGCGGCCATCGGCGTGGTCAACGGCTTCATCACGACCAAGCTGCGCGTGCCATCGTTCATTGTTGGCCTGGGCGGCATGCTGGCCTTCCGTGGCCTGCTGCAATGGAGCACCGACAGCGTGACGATCGCGCCCGTGCCCGATGACCTCGGCAACCTGGCCCAGAGCTTTGTGCCGGCATCGCTGGCGTGGTCGCTGGCCGCTCTCATCGTCGCCGGTTCGGTCTTCCTGACCGTGCGCCGCCGCCGTGACCGCGCACGCCTGTCGCTCTCGTTGCCGCCGCTGTGGGCCGACGGCCTGAAACTGCTGGCCATCGCGGCGGCATCGTTCGGCTTCGTCGCCGTGCTCAACCAGGCCAACGGCGTGCCGCTGCCGGTGTTGATCCTGCTGGTGCTGCTGGCCATCTTCTCGTACGTGGCCACGCAAACCGTGTTCGGCCGCCACGTGTATGCGGTCGGCGGCAACATGGAAGCAACGCGCCTGTCGGGCGTGAACGTGGGCCGTGTGAAGCTGTTCGTGTTCGTGCTGATGGGTCTGATGTGCGCCTTCGCCGGCATCATCACCACGGCGCGCTCGGCGGCGGGTTCGCCGTCGGCCGGCGTGGGCGGCGAGCTCGACGCCATCTCCGCCTGCTTCATCGGCGGCACCTCGATGCGCGGCGGCTCGGGCACCGTGTACGGCGCGCTGATCGGCGCCCTCGTCATGGCAAGCCTCGACAACGGCATGCAGCAAATGAACGTCGACGCCTCGTGGCAGATGATCGTCAAGGGCGGCGTGCTCGTGCTCGCGGTGCTGATCGACGTGCTGTCCGGCTCCAACCGCGGCTGACAAGGCGAGCGGAACCAGCCGGGCGCAACGCAAAGCACAGAGACGGTCTGGCCGTCCCTGCCCTGGATGGCGCCTTGGGTTTCTGTAAGCGGGCATCTCCGCCCGTTTCTGAAATCCGACGACGTTCTCGCCATCCCGGGAGTGCCTTTCTTTGCTGACTTACTCTGGCAATACAAAGAAAGTCAGCCGGCCCCGGCAGGGACGAAAGCACGGGATGGACCACCACCGTCCAACCCCCGCCCCACCCCAACACCCAACCCAACTCCAACACCGTGGCTAACTACCAACCCCCCGCTCGCGTACTGGTCACCGGCGTAGCCGGCAACCTCGGCCGCAAGGTCGTCGAGGCACTGGCCTCCGCCCCATGGTGCACCGCCATCATCGGTATCGACTGGGTCGACCAGAACGTGTCGTTCTCTGCGCAGGCCACCCAGCGCCTCCAGTGGGTCAAAGCCGACCTCACGCAGGCCGACGGCGCATGGACCGACCTGCTCGAAAACGTCGATGCCGTCATCCACCTGGCCGCCATCCATTCCACGCCAGATGCGACGTGGGAGCAGGCATTGGCCTCGTACGGCATGACGCTGAACGTGCTGCAGGCCGCCGCCACGCGCGGCGTGCGCCGCTTCGTGTTCGCCTCGTCCAACCACGCCATGGGCGCGTACAAGGATCAGCCGCTGGCCGCCACCATCGGCCCCGGCAAGCTCACCGCCGAGCTGCCGCCCGCGCCCGGCACGCGCTGGAACAACGGCACCGAAGACGTCTATTCGCTCGCCTACGGCACCTCCAAGGCGATGGGAGAACGGTTGTGCAAAGCCATCGCCGAAGTGTCTGCGGCCAACGGCGGCAAGCTGTCGATCGTGTCGCTGCGCATCGGCTGGGCCCTGCCCGACGAAAACGATCCCAACGACATCAACTATTCCGGCACCGCCGGCACGCCCGTGCCGGACGAACTGCCCGACGAAGCCAGCCGCATCGCCCTGCGCTGGTTCCGCAACATGTGGCTATCGAACGGCGACCTGCGCCGGCTGTTCCTCAGCGCCGTCACGGCAGACCCGGAAAGCTGGCCGGCACCGGCCATCGTCGTCAACGGGGTGTCGAACAACAGCGGGATGGACTGGGGGCTGGAGACCGGCCGGAAGCTGCTGGGTTATGACCCGCAGGATGACCTGTATGCGCTGGTCGGTGTATCGCAGTAGCCGCGCCGCCAGCAGCAAAAAAGGCCCGGCATGATAGCCGGGCCTTTTGCATTTGCAGCGTCTGGAGTCAGGCCACGTGGACGGGTCGCAGGACGTCTTCCGGGTCATCCTCCTGGCCGTGCGCTGCCTGGGGTGCACGCAGCTTATCGCGCGCCAGCACAACGGCGGCGCCGAGGCCGATCCCCCCGATCAACGACAGCAGCATCAACGCCAGCGGACCGGGGCCCGAGCGATACTCCGGCAACGTCGGGCCGGAAACAAACCGTGCTTCCGTGATGTGCTTGTTCCGCATCTGCTCGGCCACCAGCATGATCTGGTTATAGACTTCGCGAACCTTGTCATCCTGAAGATCCTTGTCAGCGAAGACCGCCTTCGCCGTCTTCACGAACTCAGCCAGCAGCGCGGCGCCTGTCTGCGGCTGAGCGCTGCGTTGTTGAATGCGGTCATAGAACTCCATACGCAGTGCATTCTGCGCACCATCGCGTTCGAGCAACGTCAACTGCGCCTTCAGGTCGGCAATCTCGGTTTCAATGCCGACCAGCTGCGCCATGGGCGACAGATAGCGTGAGGACTGGCTGTCGCTCCCGGTCGACAGCAACTGCCGCGCTTCCATCTTCGACGCTTCCGGATACTTGCCAGCGATCGCCCGCGCCGCTTCCAGCCGGCTGCCCGCCTGCGCCAATGCCACGCGCTTCTGAATGATCTGGTTGTCGATCGTCTGCTTCTTGGTTTTCGCCTCGCCGGCCTTGGTGTAGATCGTATCGACGAGGTCCTCGCTGAGCATGGTGTCCTTGATGTAGTCGCCCATCAATTGGACACGTGCCTGCGCATGCTCTGCGGATGGGTCTTTGAACGAGATCGAGAACCCGAGAATGCCGGCGGCATCGAGGACACCCTTTGCATCCACGATATACCGCAGATCCTCCTTGGACAACGGTAGAACAGGCTGCACGTGGGCCTGCACGAAATGTTCGCTCAGGTGTCCGAGCAGGTAGTTATCGTTTGCGTCGTTGGGCTTCTTGTTTTCTTCGAGATAGCGGCGCAGCGTCTCGCGGTCCCAGAATGCCGCCTTTTGCGCGTTGTACTCGGCAAACTTGCGGGGGGCACGCAGGAAACCCTCACTGGAATACTGCCGACCCATCCAGAAAGCTACGGCGAAAATCAGTGCGGCAAATGCAACGGAAAACAAAACGATCTGTCGCCGTAATTGCCAGCAGCGCGACATTAATGCTTGCCAATCCAGACCAAACTCGCCGTCTTCCGCATATACCGCGGCATTGCCGTTCTTCATCAATTCTTCCGTCCAAAAAATCGTTCAATTACTGCCGGCGGGTGGCCGCAATCGCGCCCTCGACTTGGTCCATTTCGCCAGAGTCGCGCGGGTAGCGGAGGGGGCATCGGGCCAAAGAGGCTCGCCAACCTTGCCATGAGGCCGTGCAGACATGACAGCTTGGTGACGAATTGCGCGAATGGAAGCGATGACGAAACGGAACAGACGTTTACGTTTTCGTAATCATTTCAGGAGGGCCCGGCCGGTCACCGGAAATCCCAATATAGGCGATCGGCAAACCGTTGTGCGAATAACCCGCACTGCAACATAACGTCCCGGTCAAGGTTCCACCACCCCCCGACCGGGTGGGTCAGTCAGTGGATTGGGGCGGCACAAGGGCGCCTGACGTCACTTTTTAATTTGCCTGGCTGCCATGGCCAGCCGCATTTTAAATCCGGGGTGGACAGGTGGACTCCCGGATTACCAGCTCGTATTGTAAATTTTCGTGCACCGAATGCGGTTTCAGCCCCGGTAAATGCGGGCGATGAATCGCGACGAGCTGTTCCACCGCCGCATGCGCCATCGCCTGGATCGGCTGGCGCACGGTGGTGAGGGCGGGCCACAGCTGGCGGGAGAGCGGCGTGTCGTCGTAGCCGCAGATGGACAGTTCTTCCGGCACCTTGATGCCACGCGCCTGCGCCACGCGCAGCACGCCGGCGGCCATGTCGTCGTTGCCGGCAAAGATCGCGGTCGGCCGCGGCTCGCGTGAGAGCAACCGCTCGGCGCAGGCGACGCCCGATTCAAACGAATGCTCGCCCTGCTCGACCAGGCGCTCGTCGACCTCGATGCCGGCTTGCGCCATCGCATCGCGGTAGCCGAACACGCGCTGGTATGCAGCGCCGTGGTGCGGGTCGCACACCACGAAACCGATGCGGCGGTGGCCCAGGCCGATGAGGTGCAGCGTCATGTCGCGCGCGGCGGCGCGGTCTTCGGTGTTGACGGACAGGCCATTGTGCTGGCGATCGGCCGGTGCGAGACGTACGTAATCGATGCCGGCTTCATCCAGCGCCGCAACCAATGACGACACGTCCGACACCGGCGGCGTGAGGATGACGCCGGCCAGTGCACGCTGGCGGGCGCTCTGGATGATCTGCGCGGCGAGGCCCGGATCGCGGTAGTTGCAGGGGGTGAGCAGCAGGCTGTAGTCGAGCGCCCGGCATGCTTCGAGCGCGCCGTGCTGGATGTTGACGATGTAGTTGTCCGACGGGTTGTCGTAGACCAGCGCGATGATGTCGGCGCGCTTGCTGGCCAGTCGCCGGGCGGCGGGGTTGGGCCGGTAATCCAGCGCCTGCATCGCCTCGACCACCTTGGCGCGCGTCTTTTCGCTAATGTTGGGCTCGTGGTTCAGCACGCGCGAGACGGTCTTGATTGACACGCCCGCATGCGCGGCAACATCATCGACGGTGACGGCTCCGGCGCTGCGTTTCATGGTCTGCGATTGGGGTTCTGGAAGACGCGGCGGGCGCCACTGGTGCGCCCGTCGTGCGGTCGATTTTACCGCCAACCACCGCGCCGCGCGGGGGGAAATCCGTGCGTGTTCAGGCGCGCGCGCCCGGCCCCAACGCGGGCAGGCGCACGATGCCCTGCGCCAGGCTCACACCCAGCAATACGAGACCGCCGCCGATCCAGTGATAACTGTGCACGGTCTCGCCGAGCATGACCGCGGCCAGGCCGGCCGTGAAGACCGGCATCAGGTTCATGAGCACCGCCGTGCGCTCGCTGCCGATGCGCTTGAGGCCGAGCATCCAGAGGTACGACGCGACAATCGACGAGGCAATGCCCGCAAACACGACCAGCCCGATGCCCTTGGCCGGAATGGCCAGGCTGTGCGCCGTCATGGCCACGGGCACGAGCATTACCACGGCCATCAGCACCTGCACATACAGGTTCAGCCACTGCCCGAACGGCAGCGCCCAGCGCCGATACAGGATGTTGTACAGCGCGTAGGCCGTGGCGCCGACGAGCACCAGCACGTCGCCGTGGTTGATGCCGCCGTCGAACAGGTTGGCCGGCTCTCCGCGGCCGAGCAGATACAGCACGCCCAGCAGCGAGACAACCACCCCCGCCACCGCCTGCGCGCCCACGGGCTGACGAAACACCGCCACGTTCAGGACCAGCCCCAGCAGCGGGATCAACGCGCCGATCACGCCCATGTTGGTCGCGCTCGTGCTGTGCGCCGCGTAATACGCGAGGCACTGGTACATCACCATGCCGAGCAGCGCGAGCACGGCAAAGCGCCGCCACTGCGCCGCGATCGCCTGGCGCTGGCGCCACAACGGCCGCGCACAGAACGGCGTCAGCACGATCGCCGCCACCACCCAGCGGTACAGCGAGATGGCCGCCGGGTCGACCACACCGGCCGCGGCCTTCGACACAATCGTATTGGCAGCCCAGATCAGCACTGCCAGCAAGGGATACAGCACAGGCACGAGGGCCTCCGTGGAACAATCGAAGAAGGCAGTGTAGTGATGTCCGGTTCAGAACATATACTGCAAACCGGACAACTTCACCGCTCGAAGACGACAACCGAGCGAGCCCCATGTACACCGCCTACCGCGAAGCCGATCTGCGGGTGCCCAAGGGCGCACCGTTCTACTTCCGCTACGACCATTTCGCGCCCGAAACCGACATCGAGCCGCACACGCATCCGTGGGGCCAGATCAACCGCATCAGCCTGGGGCTCATGGAAGTGGCCGTCGATGGCCGCCGGTTGACGGCGCCGGCGGAGTACCTGATCTGGGTGCCGGCCAACCAGCCGCATTCCGCGTCGATCCGGCAGGCGACGGATTTCCTCTCGGTGTACGTGGCCGAGCCGCTCGCGCAACGGCTGCCGCCCATGGCATGCCTGATTCCGCAGACGCCGCTGGTGCGGGCACTGATCGAGGATTTCGCCACGCGCCGCATCACCGCCATGGCCGACGACTGGGACCTCCGCCAGTTCGAACTGCTCGTCCAGGCCCTCGTGCGGGCCGGCCACGCCGACAGCTACCTGCCCGACAGCACCGATCGCCAGCTCGAGCCCATCCTGCAGGCCATCCGCCTCGACCCCGCCGATAACACCACCCTCAAGCAATGGGCCGACCGCGTGCACAGTACCGAGCGCACACTCGCTCGCCGCTTCCAGGCCGAACTGGGCATGACCTTCGTGCAATGGCGCAACCGCGTACGCCTGCTGCGCGCGCTGGTGTGGCTCAGGGAAGACCGGCCGGTGCAGGAGATTGCGCTTGCGCTCGGCTACGGGGCGCCCTCTGCGTTCATTGCGATGTTCCGCAAGCAGGTCGGGTTTTCACCGCAGCGCTATCGCCGCCAGATGTGCGGCGAGGGCGAGCGCCCCGCCACCGCTCAGGCCGCGAGGTAGGCCGGCGTTGCGCTCGAGAGCGATTGCTTCACGTTGCGGCCCACGTCATCCACGAGGACTTCGTCGCGGCCGTCGGCCAGTGCGCGCAGCACTTCGGCCACGACGTGTTCGGGCGTCGACTTCGGCGCGGCCACGCCCGCCGTCATGTCGGTATCGATGTAGGCCGGGTGCACGCCGACCACGCGTGTCCCCTGGCTGCGCAACTCGTGCCGCAAGCCGTTGGTGAGCGCCCAGGCCGCGGCCTTCGATGCGCTGTAAGCCCCGCTCGTCGGGAGCGCCACCCAGCTCAGTACCGACAGCACGTTCACAACGGCGCCTCCGCCGTTGCGCTTGAGCACCGGCGCAAACGCCTGCGTGACGGCCAGCAGGCCCCACACGTTCACGTCAAAGGTCTGGTGGATCGCGCCGATGTCAGCGGGCGCGAGCAAGGACGCGGGCTGCATGATGCCTGCGTTGTTGACGACCACGTCAACGTCCGTGAGCGCCGCTGCTGCTGCGGCGATCGACTCGGCGTCGGTCACATCGAGGCGCACGGCCTGCACGCCCGGCTGCGTGACCGTCTGCGGGTCGCGGGCGCCTGCGTAGACCTTGGCGGCGCCAGCGGCGAGCAGCGCCTGCGTGAACTGCCGCCCCAGGCCGCGATTGGCGCCCGTCACCAGAATGGTCTTGCCTTTGATATCCATATCGATCTCCATGTGTGCATATGCACAGTTTTACCGCAAAAAAATGCGCCGTTGCCTGGCGCGGGTTCAAGCCGTGGTGAGTGCAAACAGGGCCTCGCGAAGCGCCCTGGCCCGGTCAACCCCGAACTTGTCGTCAATCTCCTGCTGCGCCGCCCGCCAGTGTGCCTCGGCGGCCTTGAGCAGCGCCCGCCCCCGCGACGTCAGGTGCAAGGCCGTAGCACGTCCTGTGGACGCCGGCTTCTGCACAAGCAAGCCATCGCGCTGCATCGGTTGCAGCGCGCGCACGAGGGTGGTCCGGTCCATCACCAGGGCTTCCGCCACCGAGGCCATCGTCGGTTCACCGGCGGCGGTGGCAATGGCCACCAGCACCGAAAACTGCGATGACGTCAGCCCGACCTCGCCCAGATGGCGGTCATAAAGCTGCGTGACATAACGCGCCGCCTGGCGGATGGCGAGCGCGGTGCACTTGGGGGTTCCGGGTGGCTGCGACATGGGCTGCAGTTTATCAGTGCATATGCACATGTCAAGCGGTTTCCTGCCGCGGACGATCGATTCAATCCGGCAGCGAGACCCCGTGCGCAGCTGCCACGCGCTGCGATCACGCATCCGCTCAACTCAAAACAATTGTGAGAAACCGCGCGGCATCGCCGTTTGCGGGCCGCCGTGTCCTTTAGAATGCGCCGTGTTGCAGATTTGGAAGCCCTCACATGCGCACACCTCGGTTCGCATCTGCCCGGCTGCTGGGCAGCGCGCTCGCCCTCGGCACGTTGACACTCAGCGGCTGCAGTTCACTGATGTCGGAGGGCACCACGGCCGCCGCCGGCGTCACCGGTGCGGCCATCGCCACCAAGGTGACCGACAACGCCGCCGTTGCCACCGGCATCGGCCTGGGCGTGCAGGCGGGGGCGCGGGCGGCGCTGCAGCATACGCAGCGCGTCGTGCATGCCGAGACCCAGGACCTGATCGCACAGGTGGCCGGCAGCTTGCCGGACAACACGGTCGGCACCTGGCAGGTCAAGCACCGCATCCCGCTCGAGCCGAACGAGCAGGGGCGTGTGGTCGTCACGCGGTCGATCAGCGGGCCGCTCGTCCACTGCAAGGAAATCCTCTTCACGGTCGACACGGCCGATGGCAAGGCCACGCAGGTCGACTTCTTCATTGCCTCCATCTGCAACGACGGCAAGCAATGGAAATGGGCCACGGCGGAACCGGCCACCGCGCGCTGGGGTTCGCTGCAATGAGCGGCATGCGCTGGCTCCTGGCGGCCGGTGCCGCGTTCCTGGCCGGCTGCTCGTCGGTCGGCCCGCTCACCGGCGCTGCCGCGGGCATCGCTTCCGGCACGGTGACAGCCAACCCGGCGGTGGCCTATGGCGTGGCAGTGTCCGTCAACGCCGCCACCGATGCCTCCATCAAATATGCGACACGCAAATGGGCCGCGAGCGAGCAGGACGCGCTGGCCACCGCAGTGGGCCGCTTGAGCGACAGCACGCCGTCGCTGAACTGGTCCCTCGAACGGATGATGGGCGTGACCAAAGCGCACGGCCAGGTCGTGCTCGTGCGGACCTTCACCACGCCGCTGGCCACCTGCCGCGAAGCCATCCTCACCGTGCAGGAAGCCGGCGCGCCGAAGACCGCCCCGGGCGCCGGATACACCATCTACGCCTGCCAGAACGGCAACGCATGGCAATGGGCCAATGCGGAGCCGGCCGTACCGCGCTGGGGCAACCTCCACTGACATCCGGCTCGGCGGACGGCATCGCGCCGTCCTTACAACGAGCAGGGGGTAGCGCTTGCCACTTGCAATGCGAATCATTATCATTTGCGTTCTTAGTTCCATTGAAGACTGCCATGCACGGTATTGCCCTCCTGCTTGGGCTGCTGGCGGCGGGCTGCCTCTATGCGGCCGCGCCGAACCAGGTGCTGTTTGCGCCGCCAACGCGCGGGCGCGGGCGGCTGTTGTGCAGCGCCGCCGCTGCGCTGTGCGCCGTGGCCGTCGTGCTGTGGAATGACGTGCTGGGCTGGGCCGGTGCCGTTATCGCGGTGGTGCTCGTCATGACGGGCGCATTGTCGCTGTGGCCGCTGGCAGGCGCCTGGGTGCAGCGCCGGCGCGCCGGCGCCGAGCCGCAGCCATGACGGGCATGGGCACCAAGTGGCTGGCCGGGGCGGTGCTTGGCCTGCCATTGTCCATTGCGCTGTGCACGCTGGCCATCGTCTGGCTGCCGGGCGGATGGGAGAGCGGCGTCATCGGCGCGCTGCTCTTCTGCCTGCCGCTGTGGGCGGTGATCATCAGCCTGAGTGTGCTGTTTCCGACCAGCGCTCGCGCCTGGGCCGTGCTGGCTGCGGCCAACGCGGTGTCGTTCGGCGTGCTATGGCTGCCGCGCCTGATGGTGAGCTGACTCCGCGATGAAACCTGCAACCTTACGCCTGTATCAGACGCTGCATACCTGGGTCGGCCTGATGGCCGGCTGGGCACTGTTCATCGCCTTCTTTGCCGGCGCGCTGACGGTGTTCCATGAAGAACTGCACGCCTGGCAGAACCCGCTGCGGGCGAATCACGCGTCGGCAGCCATCGCACCGGCCGAGGTCGACCGCTTCGTCAACACGCTGGTGCGCACGCACCCGGCGGCGGCGGCCAGCACCTACGTCATCTTTCCCAATGAGGGCGAGCCGGACTTCTCCGCCTACTGGCAGAACAGCAAGGGCGAATGGCAGATGACCACCGGCAGCGGGCTTGCCGCCGGCAAGACGTCGCCGAAAGACCTGTCGATCGAACCGATGAAGGGCGAGCTGGCCAACTTCCTGAACCGGCTGCACTACTCGCTCGGGCTGGAAGAGCCGGGCATGTACTTCATGGGCGTGATCTCGGTGCTGTATTGCGTGGCGCTCATTTCCGGTGTGCTGCTGCATCTGCCGCGCCTGAAGAAGGATCTGCTGGCGGTGCGCCCGGGACGCAATCTCAAGCGCTTCTGGATGGACATGCACAACGTGCTGGGCCTGTTCAGCCTGCCCTTCCATCTGATCTTTGCGATCACGGCGCCGGTGCTGTGCCTGAGCATCCTGCTGATGACGGTGTTCAACACGGTCTCGCTCAACGGCAAGCTGTTCGACGCAGTGCCGCGCGTGACCACGGCAGCCGGCACGGTGACCGCCGCCCACCGCGCCGCGCCGCTGCTGCCCGCCGAGCAACTGCTGGCCCGCGCACGCGAAGCGGCCGGACCCGCCTTTACGGCAAAGTCGATCCACTATCAGCACATTGGCGACGCCAATGCCGTGGCGGAAGTGCGCGGTAGCAGCACACGCGCCGTGGGCGACTACGGCTCGGTGGCGATCCGCGCGGCGGCCGACCAGCCCGACAGCGGCAAGCTCGTCGGCAACCAGACGCCGGACGTGCGCGACACCAACCACGCCATCTACAGCCTCGTCTACGGGCTGCATTTCGGCACCTATGGCGATATCGCCCTGCGCCTGGCCTACCTCGTGATGGGCCTGGCCGGCGCGTTCGTGTTCTATTCCGGCAACCTGCTGTGGATCGAATCGCGGCGCAAGCAACGCCAGGCCGACCAGCCGCGCGTGCACCAACTGCTGGCGCGTGCGACGGTGGGCGTCTGCATCGGCTGCTGCGTGGGCGTGATGGCGACGTTTCCCGCAGCGCTGCTGTGGCCCGGGCAATCGGCTGGCGTGACGTACTACACCGTGTTCTTCGCGGCGATTACGTGGGCGATGCTGCGTCCGCCCGCACGGGGCGCGGTCGAGTTGCTGGGCGCTGCCGCCGTTGCGGCGGTACTCGCCCCCATCACCAATGCCGTCGTGACCGGAGACCACCTGCTGCGCACCATCGCGCGCGGCGACTGGATGGTCGCCGGTTTCGACATCGGCGCACTGGCGCTGGCGTGCGGCTTTATCGGCCTCGCGCGTGCCACGTTGCGCCGGGGGCGCCACGGTGCGCCCGATTCCGTCTGGGCCATGCCGGCGCGTGAATCGCACGCCCACCGCAGCCTGAGGAGCGTGGCCCGAGAGCCCTGACGCCCTAAAGAAAAACCATCCATCCGCAGAGGCCTCGCGCGTGCCGCCGTCGGCATGCGCGTGGTCACGCACGTCCGTATCGACACATTGATCCCGGGGAGCTTGATCATGCGAGCCGCAGCACCACGCCATTCCACCGTCCACCTTCGTGCCACGCCGCTGGCACGGCAGCTTGCGCTGGCATTGAGCGCGATGAGCGCCGGCGCAGCGTTGGCACAACCGAGCACCGCGCAGGTCGAGCTGCCTGCCACGCAGGTGTCGGCGGGCAAATCGGTCGCGTACGGCGCCAAGCAGGCAAGTACCGGCGCGCTGGGCGACAGACCCCTGCTCGACACGCCCTTCTCCATCAACGTCGCCACGCAGGAACTCATCCAGAATCGCCAGGCGCAGACCATCGGGGAGGTGTTCAAGGGCGACCCGTCCGTCACGGCCAACAACGACGGCTACATCGGCGAAGCATCGAACATCACCATCCGCGGGCTGCAGCTCGACCTGCTGGAGGGCTACAAGATCGACGGGCTTGCCGTGCCGAACTGGGGCAGCGATTTCCCGCTCGAACACTTCGAGCGTGTCGAACTGCTCAAGGGCCTGTCCGGTTTCATGTATGGCTTTGGCACGCCGGGCGGCATTGCCAACTTCGTCACGAAGCGGCCAGCCAACACGTTTGGCGGCAGCGCCACATTCGGCTTCACCCGCGGCGGCACGCTGAAGGAATCGATAGACGTGGGCGGCCGCTTCGGGGAGGGCAAGGCGCTGGGCGCGCGTCTGGGCGTGGTGCATGAAGAAGGCGACACCTTTGTCGACGGCGGCCACATCAAGCGCGACTCCGCATCGCTCGCGCTCGATGCGCGCATCACGCCCGATCTGCAATGGTCGTTCGACGGGCTGTACATGCAGCGCAACGTACAGGGCGCGTACTACGGCATCATCCCCGGCCAGGACTTTGGCGTACCCGTGACGGAGTTCGTGCGCACGCCGCGCGCAATTGACGGCAGCCAGCGTGTGGCCTCGCGCGGGTCGTACTACGAAACCGAGATCAAGACCGTCGGCACGGAGCTGAACTGGGCCGCCACGCCCGACTGGAACGTGCGCGCCTCGTACCGCTACGCGCAGCAGAATCGCGGCAACGCCGACAGCGCGATCCAGCTCACCGACAACGCGGGCACGTTCACGGAACTGCAGTACGGCTCGTACCAGCGCTACCAGTACAGCCAGGCGCAGGTGATGGTCAACGGCCGAGTCCGCACCGGTCCGATCGAGCATGAGCTGGTGTTGGGCACGTCATGGCAGAGCCTCACGCAGGCCACCACGGGCTTCGGCGCCACGCTGCTCGGCACGGGCAACCTGTATGACACGTCGGCGTTCGTCTCTTCGGGCGCGACACCGATGCAGGTGCCATCGTCAGACGGCATGTACCGCACGTCGAAGATCAATCAGACCGCCGTGTTTGCGAGCGACACGGTCAAGTTCAACGAGCAGTGGTCGGTCCTCGGTGGCCTGCGCTACACGCGCTTCCGCCAGACCGGCTACAGCGCCGACGGCACCACGTCCGCCAAGTACGATCGCGACCCGATCACGCCCACGCTGGCGGTGATGTTCAAGCCCGTGCAGCCCCTGACGCTGTACACGAGCTACGTGGAATCTCTGGAAGCCGGCAACAGCGCGCCCAACACCGCCGCCAATGCGGGCACGGTGTTCGGACCCCTCAAGAGCAAGCAGATGGAAATCGGCGCCAAGGCCGAGCTGCACGACTGGACGTTCGGTGCAGCGCTGTTCCAGGTGCAGCGGGGCCTGGCCTATCTGCGCCCGGACAACGTCTACACGCAAGACGGCGAGACGCGTTATCGCGGGCTGGAACTCAGTGCGCGCGGCAGGCTGGCGCGCGACTGGACGGTGCTCGGTGGCGTGCTCTTCATGGACGCGGAGAACACCCAGGCCGATGCGTCGGTGCAGGGCAAGCGGGCCTACGGCGCGCCACGCTTCAAGGCAACGGCGTACCTCGAATACGCCGTGCCCGCGATGCCGGGGCTGGTGTTGTCTGCGGGAGGGCAGTACGTTGGCAACTCGGCGCTCGAAGCGAACAACAGCAACATCGTGCCGGGGTATCACACGTTTGATGTGGGCGCGCGTTACAGCACCAAGGTCGGCGGCAAGCCGGTGACGTTGCGCTTCAACGTCGACAACCTGACCAACGAGAGGTACTGGCTGCCGAGCTGGGGTTTCATCCTGGTGCAGGGCGCGCCGCGAACGTATCGGGCCAGTGCGACGGTGTACTTCTGAGTGCCGGAAGTTGGCTCGGGCCCGGTGAGGCGCTGGGCTGGCCGCCGAGGCATTGGGGCGCAACGCGGCTGCATGGCGCCAGGGTCAACCAAAGCCATAAAGCCGCGCCGGATTGGAAACAAATACGCGCTCCAGCCAATCGGCGCGCCCGATCCACCGCGCCATCAAGTCCACCAGGGCGGCATCATCGGGCTTGTGTGTCTTCTCGGTCGGATGCGGCCAGTCGGTGCCCCAAAGCATCCGCTCGGGCGCCATATCGATGAACGCCTTCGCCACGGGTTCCACATCGGCATAGGCGGGCGCGCCGGTCTGCGTGTCCACGTAGGGGCCGGACAGCGTGATCCACGTGTTGCCCTTGTCGACAAGGCGCTGTGCCGTGCGCATGGCGTCCGACTGCAGGCCGCCCGGCTGGGGGATATGCGCGATGTGGTCGATGACGAGGGGGCACGGCAGCGCGCGCAGGTGAGGCTCCAGTTCCGGCAGCTTTGCGCCGGGCACGACGAGTTCGATATGCCAGCCAAGCGTGGCCACGCGCGCTGCCAGCGGGGCCAGCATGTCGACGGTGGTGGCGCCTGGGTAGCTCAGGTTGAAGCGGATCGCGCGGACGCCCGCCGCGTGCATCTGCGCAAGCTGCGCGTCGGTCACCGACGTATCGACGACCGCAACGCCCCGCGCGTTGCCGCCAAACTGCGTGAGCGCGTCGAGCAGGCAGCGGTTGTCGGTGCCGTAGGTGGAAGGCGTGACCACCACATTGCGCTGCACGCCCAGGCGGGCTTGGACGTGACGGTACTGGGCAATGCTGGCGTTGGGCGGCCGCAGCGTGGTGTGGGGCGCGCTGGGGAAGCGGTCGTCGTAGATGTGCATGTGGCAGTCCACGGCACCGGCGGGCAGCTTGAACGACGGCGCCGCCGAGCCGCTGGACCACACCTCCTCTGCATGGCCGAACGGCGCAGCGGCGGCAGCCAGGGCACCCGCGCCGGTCGCCAGCAGGAAGTGCCTTCGATTGAACGCGGTCATGGTCAGGCGGCCTCCGTCTTGCTCAGCACCTGCGCTTGCCGCCGGTTCCGGCTCAGGAGCAGCAGCGTCGCCACGCTCACAAGCGTCAACACGGCCAGGGGCATCAGCGCGAGTGCGTAGCTGCCGGTCGCCTGCTTGACCCAGCCGTACACATTCACCATGAGGCCGCCGCCGATGAGGTTGGCAATCGCATTGATGGTGGCCAGTCCGGCTGCTGCCGCGCTGTTCGACAGCATGCCCGATGCGAGCGCCCAGAACGGTCCCTTGAACGAATACGCGCCGACGAGCACCGCGCACAGCATCACCATGGTCGGCATGAGCGAGTCGCTGAGCGACGTGCCGAACAGGCCCAGGCCGATCAGCAGCATGGGGATGGCCGTGTGCCAGCGACGTTCTTTCCGGCGATCGGAACTGCGACCCCAGAGAACCATCAGGACCGATGCCAGCGCGTACGGCACCGAGTTCAGCAGCCCGGTCTGCATGACGGTCAGCCCGAACGACTTCAGCAGTTGCGGCTGCCACACCGAGAGCGTGCTGCCGGCCGCCGACGCGCACACATCCACCAGCGCGAGGCAGAGCACGTAGCGATTGCAGAACAGCTTGACCAGCGGCATCTGCGCCACCTTCTTCGGCCCACGTGCTTCGCCGGCCAGCGTGCTCGTCAGCCACTGGCGTTCTTCGTCGGACAGCCACTTCGCTTCTTCGGGCCGGTTCGTCAGCACGCGCAGGCACGCAAAGCCGAGCAGCACGGTGGGAATCCCTTCGAGAATGAACAGCCAGTGCCAGCCACGCAACCCGGCCACGCCGTCCATCTGCAGCAACGCGGCCGAGATGGGCGAGCCGATGAAGCTCGCTGCCGGAATTGCCACCATGAAAATCGCCACGATGCGCGCGCGGTGCGTGGCCGGAATCCAGTACGACAGATACAGCAGCACGCCGGGAAAGAAACCCGCCTCGGCCGCGCCGAGCAGAAAGCGCAGCGTGTAGAACGACGCGGGGCCACTGACCAGCGCGGTGGCGGCCGAGACCAGGCCCCACGTGATCATGATCCGCGCGATCCAGATGCGCGCGCCGTAGCGCTGCAGCGCCAGGTTGCTCGGCACCTCGAAGAAGAAGTACGACACGAAGAACAGGCTGCTGCCGAACCCGAACACCCGGGCCGTGAGCCCGAGGTCATGGTTCATCTGCAGCGAGGCCATGCCCACGTTGCCGCGATCAATGAAGGCCAGCAGGTAGCAGACCATGAGGAATGGCACGAGCCGCCAGACCACCTTGCGCAGGGTCCGCTGCTCGAGATCGGTGACACCGGTACTGCCCGTCACTTGCATGTGTGTCTCCTGGCGCCGTCGTGGATTTTGCGGCGCTGTCGATATGGGGTGTTCAGAAACAAGGGTAGGTACTGCGATGGGGCCGTCAATGGGCGGCCGCTTCCCCGGCATCTGCGCCCGGGTCGCCCAGCCAGGCGATGGCCAGCGCACCGATGAGCAGCACCGCAGACACCGCCATGAGCGGCGCCGTGAAGCCGTGGGAAAACTGCTTGATCGCGCCGATCATCGACGGCCCGACAAAGCCGCCGAGATTGCCCACCGATACGATCAGCGCCAGACCGCCCGCCGCCGCACGGCCCGTCAGGAAGCTCGACGGGATGGCCCAGTACGTGGCCTGGAATGCCAGGATGCCGCTCACCGTCACGCACAGGGCGACCAGCTTCAGCGCGGGTGCGTGCAACACCGTGCTGGCCGCCAGCGCCGCCGCCGCCACGACAAGCGCGCCGGCCACGTAAGGAATGCGGTTCTGCGCGCGGTTCGCCACACGCGCCCACCACAGCATGACCACAGCGCCCATTGCGTACGGAGTCGCCGTCAGCCACCCGACCACGGTGTGCTCGACGCCGAACTGCTTGATGATCTGCGGCATCCACAGGCCCACGCCGATGGAGCCGACGATGCCGCAGAAGTTGATGAACGCCAGCACGAAGACGCGCCAGTTCGTCATCGCATCGCGCAGGGTCGCGCCATGCTTGCTGGCGATGTCGCGCTGCTCCAGCGCGAGACGGCGTGCGAGGACGGCCTTCTCATCGTCGGTGAGCCATTTCGCCTTTTCCGGCCGATCCGCCAGCACGAACAGGCACGCGATACCGAGCAGCACGGCTGGCAACCCTTCGATCAGCAGCAGCCACTGCCAGCTGCGCAGGCCATGCAGGCCGCCGAGCTGCAGCAACGCACCGGAAATCGGCGAGCCGATCATGTTTGCCACCGGAATGCCCACCAGGAACGCCGCGGTCACCTTGGCGCGCCACTTGCCCGGAAACCAGTGCGTGAAATACAGGTAAATGCCGGGCGTGAAGCCCGCCTCGGCCAGCCCCAGGAGGAAGCGCGCGGCCGCAAAGCTCTTGGGTCCGACTACAAACGCCGTCGCCATCGAGAAGATGCCCCACGTGATCATGATCCGCGCGATCCAGACGCGCGCGCCCACCTTCTGCATGATGAGGTTGCTGGGAATCTCGAACAGGAAATACCCGATGAAGAACAGCCCCGCCCCGAACCCGAACTGCTCGGCGGTCAGGCCGATGTCCTGGTTCATGGTGAGCGCCGCAAAGCCCACGTTGGTGCGATCGAGATAGCTGATCACATAGCAGGCGAAGATGAAGGGCAGGATGCGCCGAAACGCCTTGGCCAGCGTGCGCTCGCTCGCCTGGTAGTGGGCATCCGGCAGGGTGGCCGCGACATGCGCACTCGCGTCTGTTGGCGGCGTGGCTGCACTCAAGGTCTGGGATAGTTGCATGGTCTCCTCCATCGCGCCTCTGTGGGCGCTCCGGGTTGCGTATCGATGCGCTAGGCTGGAGCCCTCGCGCGGTGCGGCAGCGGGCCGGCGATGTCCATCTCGGTCATGAGCACCGTGCCGGATATCGATTCCGTCATGAACAGCGTCTTCATCCCGGGCCCGCCAAAGCACAGGTTGGTCAGCGAGGCACCTTCGGGGCTCGTCACAATCACCTCCGGCTCCGCGCGATGGTTCAGCACCCACGCGCGGCCCAGGCCGGGGTTGGCCACGAACAGCCTGCCCGACGTGTCGATCGCCAGGCCGTCCGGGCCGCTTGGGCCATACGACGAAAAGAACTGCCCCACCTTGCTGACCGAGCCGTCGGCCTGCAGCGGCACCCGCCACACGCAATTGCCGCGCGTCATGGCCACGTAGAGCACCTTCTCGTCCGGTGAGAGCACCAGCCCGTTGGGGCTGGGGCAGTTGTCCAGCAGCGTGTCGAGCTTGCCCTCCGGCGAGACGCGATAGACGCGCCCCGTCGGATCGTGCAGCCCGGTCTGGCCCTGGTCCGTGAAGTACAGGTTGCCGCGCGAATCGAACGTCAGGTCATTCACGCCCTTGAAGCGCTCGGAGTTGCGCCGCTCCAGGTACGGCGTGACTACGCCGCGCCGGATGTCGAGCAGCATCAGACCGTTGCGGTAGTCGGTGATGAGCAGGTGCGCGTCGTCGAACCGCTTCATGCCGTTCGGCTCGCCGTCGTATTCGACGACAAGCTCCCATTCGCCCGCAGGCGAGATGCGGAAGATGCGGCCATGCGGGATGTCGGTCACGTACAGATGGCCGCGTCCTTGGCCATCGGGGCTCCACACCGGCCCTTCGAGGAAGGCGTCGGTGGGTTGGCCACCGCGGTTGGCGCGCGCCCACTCGGTCTGCACGTCGGGCCTGCGGAACGTGTCCGGCATGCGCGTAAAGACTTCCGCTTCACGCACGACAGCTGGCGAGAGCATGTACATGGCCATCACGCGGCAGTACGCGCGCGCTCCTCGATCACCGCGAGCACGTTGGCCGCCGCGCCCTTGCCCATGTTCACGTAGGCCGCATCGCTCACGCCGCCGATGTGCGGCGACAGGATGACGTTGCCGATGCCCTGGAACGGGTGCGGCGTCGTCATCGGCTCCACCTCGAAGCTGTCGAGCCCGGCCGCGCGCAGCTGGCCGCTGGCAAGTGCCTCGGCCAGCGCCGCCTCGTCGATGAGGCCGCCGCGCGCGGTGTTGACGAGAATCGCACCCGGCTTGAAGCGCTTGAGCGTGTCGCGGTTCAGCATCCTGCGGTTCTCGGCCGTCAGCGGGCAGTGCAGCGAGACCACGTCCGACTGCGCGTAGAGCGTGTCGAGGCTGACCAGCTGCACGCCGGCCGGTGCCTCCTTGGCATACGGATCGAACGCAAGCACCTTCATGCCGAACGCCAGCCCGATGGCGGCCGTGCGCCGTCCGATCGCGCCCAGGCCGACAAGGCCCAGCGTGCGGCCATCCAGCTCGACCGACTTGTGCGTCGCCTTGTCCCAATGTCCGGCGCGCATGCGCGCGTCGAGTTGCGGAACGGCCTTGGCGCACGCCAGGATGAGCGCCCACGCATGCTCGGCCACCGCCGCCGCATTGGCGCCGACCGCGGCGCGCACGGCGATGCCGCGCGCGGCAGCAGCCTCCTGGTCGATAACATCGATGCCGCTGCCGTGCTTGGAGATGACCTGCAGGTTGCCGGCCGCATCCATGATGCGCGCATTGACCTTGCCCTAGCGCACGATGATCGCCACCGGCTTGTGCCGCCCGCACAGCGCGACGATGTCGTCTTCGGTCGGCTGCTTGCCGGCAAACACGACCTCGAAGTCGGCCAGCATGTCGAGCGCCTGCGGCGCCAGGTCGGCCGCCGTCACCAGGACGACAGGCTTGTGTACAGTCGCGCCCATCACAGTGCCTCGCCTTCGGCCAGCATGCCCACGGCGCGCAGTTCCTTCTCCAGCCAGCCTGGGCGCGTGTCGCCCTTGCGGATGGCGGCAATGCGGGCGGTTTCGGCATCGACCTTCTTCTGCGCCAGCACGAGAATGCGCTCGACATCGTCACGCGGGATGACGACCACGCCGTCCGCATCGCCGACGACGAGGTCGCCCGCATGCACGGTCGCGCCCGCCACGGACACCGGCAGGTTCACGCGTCCCGCCACGCTCTTGGTCGGGCCGCACGGGTTGAGGCCGACAGAGAAGACCGGAAACGCGCCGGTCGCCAGCTCGTGCGAATCCCGCACCGCGCCGTCGATCACAAAGCCCGCAATGCCGGTGGCATGCGCCTGCGTGGCCATGATCTCGCCGATGAGCGCGCAGCTCTGGTCACCCTTGCCGTCCACCACGATCACGTCGCCGGGCTTGGCAACGGCCAGCGCCGCGTGGATGGCGAGGTTGTCGCCGGGCCGGACTTCCACTGTGACGGCGGGGCCGGCCAACTTCATCGTCGGCGACAGTGGCTTGACCCGGCCGTTCAGCGTGCCGCGACGGCCTGCCACGTCGGCCAGGATGGCGGCCTGAAAGCGGGCAGCCGCCTCCACCAGGGCCGGAGAAACGCGCTCAATGTCGCGCACGATGGTGGAAGTGGAATGCAAAGGGGTACTCATGAAAAACCTGTCTCAGTGGATATCAGTTTTACTACGTACAACACTGGTGTACCCAGTGAAACCACTATAACCACGACATCCGCGGCGATCCACTAGCGTTTACCCTTCCGCCACATAAAACGGCGTTGTACATAGTACAATCGTGCCGTTATTCGGTTCGGGGGCGAGGAAATGGGGAACGACGGCGTCGCCGCAGTGGAAAAGGCGTTGGCCTTGCTGGATTGCTTCAAGCCGGGAGCGGAGTCGCTCTCACTTGCGGCACTGGCGCAAGTGTCCGGCATGCATAAGACGACGGTGTATCGGCTGATGAACTCGCTCGAGCGCATGCGCTATGTCATCCGCTCGGAGTCTGGCGCGTATTCGCTCGGGCCGCGCCTGCTGTACCTGGGCAAGCTGTATGAACAGTCGTTCCACCTGTCGTCGGTGGTGGAGCCGGTGCTGCATGCGCTGGCGGCCGCCACGCGCGAGAGCGCATCGTACTACGTGATCGACCACGGCCGGCGGCTCTGCCTGTTCCGCGCCGAGCCGTCGGAGGGCCTGCGCGAGACGCGGCTGCCCGGTACGTCGCTACCGCTGGACGACACCGCCATCAGCCACGTGCTGCGCTACTGGGGCCTGGGCGAACCGCTGTACGACACACCGCCCGCGCTGCCGCTCTTCACCTCCGGCGCGCGCGACCAGCACACGGCGGCGTTTGCGACGCCGGTGTTCGGCTCCGGCGACAAATTCATGGCAGCCCTGACGCTGTCGGGCGCGGCATCCAGGCTGGAAGCCGCGCGCGCATCGGGCGATTTCGTTGCGACGCAGTTGCAGGCGGCGTCCGAGTTGTCGCGCAAGCTCGGCGCGAGCGCGGGCTGGTGCGAACGGATTTACGGCGCCTGACGGGCCGGGTCTACGTTCGACCAGGCCGCCCCGCAGCCCGCGGCGCTCAGGCAGCGGCTCGCTGCATCGCCTCGCGCTGATCCCCGCCGAGGCTGTCGACCACATCCGCCAGCATCCGCGCCAACTCGCCCGTCATCAGGGCGAAGTCCGACGCGAAGCGTTCGTCGTCGTTCTGTGCGGTCGGGTCCGCGGCTTCCTTGATCACGTCGAGCGGCGTGACGCGCTTGATGGTCAGCGACGGCGTCAGCACGAACGAGATCTTGTTGTCCCACGTCATGCCCAGACGCGTGCATTGCTTGCCGGCTTCGATGTGCCGACGCATGTCGTCGGCCTCGAGCGCGTGGCCGACATACCGCACCGTGGCGCCGCCTTCGCCGGTCGAGCGCAATTCGGCGTCCAGATCCACGGTGAATCCGCCCGGGCCCTCGCCGGACAGCAGCCAATCGGTCATCGCAGCCACCGGTGAACGCGCCACCTGCACGGTGGTGAGCGGCAATGGGTCGATCGACTTCACGAGCAGGCTCCGGACGTCGTCCGCAATGGCCTGCGCAGCGGCATCGATGACGAGCCAGCCGTTGGCGGTGTCGATCCACACACGGGTATCCCGCCGGATGCTGAACGCGCGCGGCAGCAACTCGTCGGTCACCTGCTCCTTGAGTTCGCGCAGCTGCTTGCGGCCCGGCTTGTAGCCTTGCTGCTCCTCGATTTCAAGCGCGCGTTCCTTGGTGACCTGGTTGATGACCGAGGCGGGAAGCAGCTTCTTTTCGGCGCGGAACACGAGCAGCATCTGCCGGTTTGCCGCATACACGAGCGCGCCGTCGTCGCGCGGCGCTGCCCATCCGAAGGTCTGCTTCTCGACGCTGTTGCCGGGCTGGAAGGCGTGGGGTGCCAGCCATTGTTCAAGCTGATCCGGGGCAACGGTCCAGGGGGCGGGAAGACGATGAAGCTGAAGGTTCTTGAACCACATGGGAATCCGGGCAAAGTCCGCGATTTTAAATGACCGCGGCGCTTTGCCCGGCTTTGCCGCCGTGCGGGTACCCGTCGCGCCGCGCCACGGCTGCAACGGTGCGCTTCAGCCGCCGATTTCCGCGTGGACGGCCCGCAGTGCGAGCCGATAGGTTTCGATGCCGAATCCGCAGATCCGCCCAGACTGGCAAGCGGCCCGATGCTGTCGAAGTGCTCCGCGATGGCGCTCGCCAACTCGAGCTCGAGCGCACCGGCCGCGCCCGCCCACGCAGCGTGCATGCGCTTGTCGGCAAGCGCAACGCAAACCCCTTGAGCGCGAAGGGCGCGGTGACCCAGTCACATCAGAGGGGGGGCACTGCGCTCCTGTTGCGACGATGCCAAGCGACAGAAGGCGGCTCGCTCCTCGAAAAAAATGCCGCGCTCTCTCGAGCACGGCCTTCTTTGCGCCAGGGCCGCCGTTTCCGGCGGCTCTTCATTCTGCATCGATCAGCCTGCCTGGCGCACCGCGGGCGTTTCTTCCCCGCGCTTGCCCAGCACCAGCTGCACCACCACCGCGACGATGATGTTGAAGGCCAGCGCCGCGAGCCCCGTGTAGATGGAGAACTTGTCGCCGCCAATCACAAAGGTGTGCACGGGCTTGATGCCGTCGGAGAACGCCAACCAGCTGCCGGCGATCATGCCCGCCGCCCACCCGGTCAGCAGCGCCGGCGCACGGAAGCGGTTCGACACGTTGAACAGCCCGAACACCACCGACGGGAAGGTCTGCACGATCCACACGCCGCCCAGCAGCTGCAGGTCCAGTGCGAACTTCGTCGGCAGGAACAGGATGAACACCAGCGCGCCCGCCTTGACGATCAGCGAGATCACCTTGGCCACCTTTTCCTCGCCGGCGTGCGACAGGTCCGGCGCCACGTAGGGCTTCCAGAAGTTGCGCGTGAAGAGGTTGGCCGCGCCGATCGACATGACCGCCGCCGGCACCAGCGCACCGATGGCGATGGCCGAAAACGCAAAGCCCGTGAACCAGCTCGGGAACAGCGCGTTGAACAGCGCGGGCACCACGTCGTTGTTGTTCGTCACCTTGATGCCTGCAGCGTAGGCCATGAAGCCCAGCAGCGCGATCAGGCCCAGCAGCACCGTGTAGGCCGGCAGGAAGACGGCGTTCTTGCGGATGGTGTCTGCACTGCGCGCGGCAAAGATGCCCGTGAGCGTATGCGGATACATGAACGCGGCCAGTGCCGAGCCGATCGCCAGCGAGGCAAACGGCAGGAACTGCGCAGGCTTCAGCGTCAGCCCCGTGGCCCCGCCCTTGACGGCAAACGCGTCATGCGCCGAGGCAAACACCGCACCATAGCCGCCCAGCTTGGCCGGCACCAGCACCACGGCCACCAGCACCACGATGTAGATCATGATGTCCTTGACGAACGCGATGAGCGCCGGCGCCCGCAGGCCCGCGGAGTACGTGTACAGCGCCAGGATGATGAAGGCCGCCGCCAGCGGCAGCTCGCCCGTCAGGCCCAGCGCCTTGATCACGACCTCCATGCCGATGAGCTGCAGCGCGATGTACGGCATCGTCGCCACCACGCCGGTGAGCGCCACGGCAAACTCGAGTGCGCGCGAGCCGTAACGGCCGTACACCGCATCGGCCGCCGTCACGTGGCCATTGGCATGCGCCACCTTCCACAGCTTCGGCATGATCAGGAAGACGATCGGATACACCAGGATCGTGTACGGCAGCGCGAAGAAGCCATACGCGCCCACCGCATACACGAGCGCCGGCACGGCGATCACGGTGTAGGCGGTGTAGAAATCGCCGCCCACCAGGAACCACGTGATCCAGGTGCCGAAGTTGCGGCCGCCCAGGCCCCATTCGTCGATGTGCGCGCCCTTGTCGGATTGCCCGCGCTGCCAGCGCGAGGCGATGAAACCCAGCACCGTCACCAGGGCAAAGAAGAAGATGAAGATGCCCAGCGCAGTCCAGTTGATCTGTCCGTCCATCATTCTTCTCCCTTGCTCTGGCCGTTCTTGAAGACGATCCAGATCAGCAGCGAGGTGATCGGCACCCAGAGGAACTGATACCAGTAGAAGAACGGAAAGCCGAACAGCGTGGGCGTTTCCTGGTTGTAGAACGGCACCCACAGCAGGCCGATGAATGGCAGCGCGAGCAAGAACTTCATGGATCTGTCTCCTGATGCGGACTTCGGATGTTGTTTTGAACCGGTGAGGTGCCACGCGAAGCGCGTGACCGGACAGTCATCTGACGAAGTGCTTTCCGTCTCTGTTGTTATCGGGCGCACTGTGACCGCGCCATCCTCGGAAAACCATCCGCACCTGTACGCACCCACCACACGTAGTACTACGTAGCAAGCGTAGACTTTTCGCGTGAAATAACCAATCGCTAAGGCTGGTGCGGGTTTCCTAGGGTTTTCACGAATTCCGGCAACGCGCGCTGATGGTGGGATACGCGAGGAAACGCGGAAGCGGCGCGCAAGTGCGGCTTGCCGCCAAGCAAAGCGGGGCGGACGGTGTTGGCCGCGGGGCGTTACGGATGCCGGCCTGCGGCACAGCAGAATCCTGGCTGCTGCCGGGGGTATTAGTCAGTTTGTCTCACGAATGGCGGCCGTCCCCATGCCGCCATGCCACGGCCGCGCAAAACCAGCTGCACCGCACCGCCGCACGGCATGGCGACGCGCAAGCCCGGCACCCCGCCGCCGCTGGCGGCATACGCCGCGCCGCGCATGGACACGCCCAGCGTCGCCCCCCTCATTCGCGCCACGTTGGCAAGCGCGGACGCCGTGCCCGAGCGCTCGGGTCCGATGGCGCCCACCGCCGCGCCCCATCTGCGACCCCGTGGCACAGCCCATGCCGAGGCCGATCAGGGCTTGGCGGCAGCCAGCACCTGCGGCAGGCGCGCCAGCATCGCGTCGCGCGAGCGGATGCCGCCCGAGGTGGGCTCGATCTTGTCGTCCTGGATCAGGTTCGCAAACACGTAGGTCCGGCCTCCTTTCTTCGCCCAGCCGACAAACCAGCCATAAGCGTGGGCCTGATCCCACGTGCCGTCGGCCGAGGTATTGCCCGGCGCCGGGCCCGCCGTGCCCGTCTTGCCCTGCACGGCCCAGCCGCCGGGCACCTGCCACGTCTGCACGGTGCGGTCGACCATCTCGTACGTCTGCGCCGACACGGGCAACTGCCGGTTGACGAGCCGGCGCAGAAAGCCGACCTGCTCCTCGGGCGAGATCTTCAGCGACGAGGTGATCCACGAGCGATCCAGGCCGTTGTTCTTGCCCGGGTCGCCGCTCACATCCATGTTGCCGTAGTCGAGCTTGCGCACGTACGAGGCGAACATCTGCGCGCCCATCGCGTGGGTGATGCGCTGGGAATACCAGACCACCGAATACTTGAGCCACAGCGTCGGGTCGACAGGCTGGCGCCACGGCCGGCCGCCCCAGTCGGGGTCGCCGCGCCTGAAGTGTTCGACCGGCGTGTGCGGGTCTTTCAGGAAGCCGGCGTCGTAGCCCATGACGGCCAGCGCCAGCTTGAAGGTGGACGCCGGCGTCACGCGCTCGTTGCACTTGCCCTCCTGCAGGACGACCTTGCCCGTGGCGGCGTCGGCAACGAGCGTGCAGACAGGGTGTTCGGCATGGGCGAAGGTGGCCAGGGCGGCAAGGAAGGCGCCGGTGGTGGCGTGGCGGAGTTTCGTCATCGGGCAAACCTCGTTAATGGACTGCAATGCACTGCGCGGCAGCGTAGCAGCGAGGTGGCGGCCCGGCAGATGGCCAGCGACGTAACGGGTGTAACCGCGGCGCCGCGCGGCAATGCCGGCCTGCGCAAAAAAGGGGCTTGCAAATTCTGGAGCGGCCGGTAAAATGCGCCGCTCACCTAGCCCAGGTGGCGGAATTGGTAGACGCACTAGTTTCAGGTACTAGCGGGTAACTCCGTGGAGGTTCGAGTCCTCTCCTGGGCACCAGGATTCAGGCAAAAGCCCGCAGCAATGCGGGCTTTTTGCTTTTGCACAGTCGACAGCCCGGTCGATTACCAGCCATGGAAGCGCGCCCAGGTCTGCACCGCGCCGCATGACGGCACCGCTTGGTACGCCGGAAACTGCGCGCCCGTCGCGCACGCGTGGTTGGGCAGAACGCGCAGCTTCGTGCCCACCGGAAAACGCCCGACAAGATCGCTCGCCACCGTGCCGTCGGTGGCCCCCAGGATGCCGTGCTCCTGGTTCGCGCCGATCAGCGTGAGCCCGTCGAGGGGCATGCCGTCCAGCGTACACGGTTGCCCGTAGCCGTAGTCGTGCGCCTGCCTGGCGGTACCGCGGTCGCGGCTCATGGCCATCCAACCGGCATCGACGATCACCCAGCCTTTGTCAGGCTGATGGCCGATCACGGTCGTGAGCACGCTCAGCGCAATTTCATCCATCGCGCAGACACCCACGTTGTGCATCACGAGATCGAAGAAGACGTACACGCCCGCGCGCACCTCCGTCACGCCCGGCAGCCGCTCGGCGGCCAGCGCGGTGGGTGTCGAACCGACGCTGACGGCGGCGCACGGCACGCCGGCTTCGCGCAGGCGCTCGGCGGCGCGCACGCAGCCTGCACGCTCCTGCTCGGCCAGGGCAGCCAGCGCAGCACGGTCGCTGAGGTCGTAGCTGGAACCCGCGTGCGTCATCACGCCACCCACGTCGATGCCGCCGGCCTGCAGCGTGCGCCCCACGTCCAGCAGCGCATCCTGTTCGGGCGTGAGGCCGCAGCGGTGGCCATCGGTGTCGACCTCGATCCAGACTTCGCAGCGCTCGCCGTGCGTGCGGGCGTGGTCGACCACGGCCCGGGCGGCCTCGACATTGTCGACCACGAGCTTGAGGTCGCAGCCGCGCCTGCGCAGCGCCATGGCGCGCGGCAGCTTGCCCGCGACGATACCGACGGCATAGAGGATGCCCTTGATGCCTGCGGCAAAGAACGCCTCGGCCTCCTTCAACGTCGACACGGTGATGCCCTGCGCGCCGGCGGCCAGCTGCGCGCGCACGACGTCGAGGCACTTGGTGGTCTTCACGTGCGGGCGAAACTTCACGCCCAGCGCATTCATGCGGTGCTGCATGCGGGCGATGTTGTGCTGCATGCGCGGCAGGTCGATGAGCGCGGCGGGCGTGTCAAGCGCCTCCAGCGGGTGTGCGGTATCGGATGTCATGGTGGCCTCCTCAAACGGGTGCGGCAAAACGGCCGGCCCAGGGCAGCAGCCCGTCGAGCGTCGGCGAGGTGATTTCCGGCACCTGCGCACCTTGCACGGGCTTGAGCCCGATGCGGTTGTGCCAGTACGTGCGCAGGCCGACGGCGGCGGTGCCGAACATGTCGTAGCTGGAGCCCGCCACGAACGCGGCGTCGGCTGCATTCACGCCAAGCTGGTCCAGCGCCATCCGATACGGCTTCGGGTCGGGCTTGTAGACGCCCGCCTGCTCGGCCGTGACGACGACATCCCAACGGATGGGCAACAGCGCGGCGGCCTGCCGGCCCAGGCGCTCGGAGCAGTTCGTGACGACGGCCAGCCTGCAGTGTGGCTGCAGCGCGGTCAGCGCCTCCACCGCGCCGCTCCACGGCTGCAGCTCGAGCCAGTGGGCTTCCAGCGCGTCGGGCGCCGCATCGGGCAGGCCGACGTTGCTGGCAGCCTGCCGCACCATCGCTTCATACGGCACATACGCGCCGCAGCCGTACGTGAGCCGCAGATACTCCGCGCGCCACGTGCGGCCTGCCGGCTCAGAGCCGGCGGCGCGGTTCCACAGCGACCACGAATCGAGCAGCGCGGTCAGCAGATCGAACAGGACGGCCCTCGGGTAACGGGAAGGAGCGGCAGCAAGGGGCATGCGTGTCACCTGCATATCGGCGGGAATCGATGCAGCCGATTGTAGGCATCAGGCGCGGTCTTTCGGTGAAGCCGCTTTGATTCATAGATTCAGTTGCACTACATCAGGCGCGCCACGGCGGCTGCGGTCTGAAGCGGCTTTGCAAGGCCTGCATGAAGTGGCGCGTGCGCTGCGGCAAGCCGGCACGGCCGTGTGTGAGCGCGATCACGTTGGCGTCGGGCGCCTTCCAGCCGGGTAGCAGGCGCACCAGGTGGCCGGCGCGCAGATCGTCCGCCACGTCCCATTCGGAGCGCAGGATGACGCCGCGGCCCTCGCGCGCCCACTGGCGGATCACGTCGCCGTCGTTGCAGACGAGGTGGTTCCGCACGCGCACGCTGCGGCTCGTGCGGCCCTTGCTGAAGTGCCACAGCGTGACATCCTCCTTGTTCTCCCGCAGCACGATGCACGGCAGCGCGGCAAGGTCCTCCGGTGCTTGCGGCAGGCCGAAACGCTTCACCAGCGCGGGCGATGCGCAGACAAACCGCGCATTCGGCGCAATCGCGTAGCCCACGAGGTTCGATACCTGCAACGCGCCGATATGCACCACCACATCAAAGCGATCCGCCGCCTCGGTGAGCGGTGCATCGGACAGCGTCAGTTCGATGTCGACATCCGGGTGCTGCTGCTGAAACTCGGCAATGATCGGCGCCACATAACGCCGCCCGAACCCGAGCGGCGCGTTGACCTTCAGCGTCCCGACCAGGCCGCCGCGGCGCGTGTGCAGGTCTTCCGACAGCGCATCGAGCTGGCGGATCAGCTCCGCGCCGCGCTCGCACAGCAGTGCGCCCTCCTGCGTGAATCGCAGGCTGCGCGCGGTCCGGTCGACCAGCCGCGTGCCAAGCTTCTTCTCCAGCTGCTGCAGGCGCTGCGACACGGCCGACGGCGTCAGGCCGAGCGCGCGCGCCGTCGCCACCAGGCTGCCGTTGTCCTGGATGGCGAGCAGGAAGCGCAGGTCGACGGAGTCCGTCATCCGCTATTTGCCGGCAAAGCGGTCCGTGGCGGCAATGAGCTGGTCGAGGATGCCGGGCTCGGACCACGCATGGCCCGCGCCTTCGATCAGGTGGAAGTCCGAATCGGGCCACGCCTGGTGCAGCGCGTAGGCATAGCGCGCTGGGCACGGCATGTCGTAGCGGCCATGCACGATCACGCCGGGAATGCCGGCCAGCCTGTGCGCCTCGCGCAGCAGCTGGCCTTCTTCGAGCCAGCACTGGTGCGTGAAGTAGTGGTTCTCCAGACGTGCGAAGGCCAGCGCGAAATGGTCGTCGGCGTGCTTGGCGCTGTTGCCCGGGTCGGGCAGCAGCGTGATGGTCTCGCCCTCCCACACGCTCCACGCGCGGGCCGCCTCGATCTGCTTGGCGGTATCGGTGCCGGTGAGGATCTTGCGGTAGGCCGCGATCATGTCGCCGCGCTCGTCTTCGGGGATGGGCGCCTGGAAGCGGGCCCATTTCTCCGGGAACATCTCCGACACGCCGTACTGGTAATACCAGCGCAGCTCGGCCTGCGTGACGGTGTAGACGCCGCGCAGCACGAGTTCGCTCACGTGCTGCGGATACTTCTGAGCGTAGGCCAGGGCCAGCGTCGAACCCCAGGAGCCGCCGAAGACGAGCCAGCGCCCGGCGCCGGCAATCGCGCGCAGGCGCTCGATGTCGGCCACGAGGTGCCACGTGGTGTTGGCTTCGAGCCCCGCGTGCGGCGTCGATCGGCCGCAGCCGCGCTGGTCAAACAGCATGACGTCGTAGCGCGCGGGGTCGAACAGGCGGCGGTGGTCGGCCGAGATGCCGCCGCCCGGCCCGCCGTGCAGGAACACCGCCGGCTTGGCGCCGGGCGTGCCGACGCGTTCGTAGTAGATCGTGTGGCCATCGCCCACGTCCAGCATGCCGGTTTCGTACGGTTCGATGGCGGGATACAGCGTGCGCAGTGCGGTCATGGCAATCCGGGAAGTGCGTGAACGGTGCTTGAGTGTAGCGCCGTTGCCGTGCCCGCCGTGCTTGCTGGTGGTGGCCCCCTCAGTGCAGCAGCCTGAGCAGGATCGTGGCGCACACGATCATCGCGGCGCCGCCGATGCGTGTGCTGATCTGCGCGAATGGCATCAGGCCCATGCGGTTGGATGCCGAGAGGATCGCCACGTCTCCCGTGCCGCCCAGGCCGCTGTGACACGCCGTCACGATGCCAGATTCCACCGGATGCATCCCCAGCCATCTGCCGACGAAGAAGCCCGATGCCACGAGCGCCAGCACCGTGGCCGCGCAGATCGCAAAGTAGCCAGGCGTGAACGCCACCACCAGTTCCTTCCAAGACACGAACAGCGCACCGAGCCCGACGAGGATCGCAAACGTGAGGTTGGTCGAGACAAACCGGTACATCTGGAAGGCGCCCAGCTCCATCTTCTCGGGCATGAGCTTCGTCACCTTCAGCACCGCCGCGCTAATGATCATGAGGATCGGCCCCGGAATGCCCGTGAACGGCGCCAGGAGCGCGCCGAAGATGAAGAACGCGCATGCAATCAGCAAGCCGGCGCCCATGAGCCCGAGCTGGATGGGGGCGTCCACATGATCGTTGCGCAGCAGGTCGGCATCGTCGCCGGCCTTGACGAGGTCGCCATTGCCGGTCAGATGCGGGCGCTTCTCGCCAAGCCACCTGAGCGCACCGCTCGACAGGATGGCGACCACGTTGCCGAGCAAGGCCGCCGGCACGAGCATGGCAACCAGCTCGGCTTGCGGCCGGCCCAGAATCTCTGCATAGCCGATCGAGAGCGGCAGGATGCCCTCCCCGATGCCGCCGCCCACAATGGGAATGACGATGAAGAAAAAGGTATGCATCGGGTCATGACCGAACAGCAGCCCGACCGACACGCCCGCCACGACGGCCGCCAGCGTGCCGACCAGCAGCGGCACGGACATCCGCATGAATCCCTGCACCAGCACGCGGTGGCGCATGCCGAGGATACTGCCCGCCACCAGGCAGGCGATGTAAAGATACTGGAGGTTGGCCGTCTTCATGGTGGTGGTCAGCGCCTTGACCATCTCGGGGTCGATCGCCTTGTAGCCGACCAGCGCCGACGGCACGAACAGGCACAGGATGGCCGCCCCGCCAACGTGCCGGAACACCGGAAGCCGCGCCCCGATCTCGCCCAACAGGAAGCCGAGCAGCATCAGCACGGCAAACCCGCCGATCATGTCGTTGGGCAGCTTCTTGCTGGCGGCCGCCAGGACCGTGACGGCGGCGATGACGACATAGAGCGGCAACGGCAACGGCCCGACGCGATAACGCGCGAGCGTGCGCCAGAACCCGGTGGGCGCGGCGGGATCCGCAGGCAGGGAGGCTTGCATGGTTTGTCTCCTGACAGGCGCGGCGTCGCCCCTCGTCTTGGGCGAGGTGACGATGCGCCGCTGTTGTGTGTGGTGGTGTAACGAAACGAGGAAGCGCTCAAGGCAGGCTGCCCGGTGGAGCCGCGGCAAGCCGCGCGCGCGTGGTGGCCGCAATGTCGCGCAACCACGGCCGCGCCTGCCAGTGCGCCCGCTGGAACGCGTCGATCTCGCTCCAGCGCGCCAGCGTCGCACCGATCATGTCCAGGCCATGCAGGAACATGTGCCGGTGCCGATCCGACAGGGCAAACGGCACTTCAACGCTGTGGCTGCGCACCGTCATCGCCTGCACATCAATGGCGATGCGGTGCGTGGCGGGGT
Organism: Ralstonia mannitolilytica; assembly: GCF_000954135.1. Taxonomy (NCBI): domain Bacteria; kingdom Pseudomonadati; phylum Pseudomonadota; class Betaproteobacteria; order Burkholderiales; family Burkholderiaceae; genus Ralstonia; species Ralstonia mannitolilytica. Next base: position 517,520 of record NZ_CP010800.1, read on the forward strand.
CGGACACTTCGGCCAGGATGCGCGCCACATCGGCTGGCTCGAGCATCACGAGCAGCAGACGGTTGTTCATCGCGTTGCTGTAGAAGATCTCGCCAAAGCTCGGGGCGATGACGGCGCGAATGCCGAACTGCTGCAGCCCCCAGACCGCGTGCTCGCGGCTGGAGCCACATCCGAAGTTGCTCCCGCCGACGAGGATGGACGCTCCCTGGTACGCCGGCTGGTTCAGGACGCAGTCGCTGCGCGGCTCGTGGTTGGCGTCGTAACGCAGGTCGTACAGCACGCCGCGGTCGAGGCCGGCCTTGTCGATGCCGCGCAGGAACTGCTTCGGCATGATCTGATCGGTATCGAGGTTGGGCGTGGGCAGCGGCGCGGCGATGCCTTCGATGTACGTGGTCTCAGGCATGTGCGGTCTCCGGGTGAGGTTGCGGCTCGGCTTGCAGCTTGCGGACGTCGGTGATGCGGCCCGTGATGGCGGCGGCCGCCGCCATGGCCGGACTCATCAGGTGCGTGATGCCACCGCGCCCCTGGCGGCCTTCGAAGTTGCGGTTCGTGGTGGAGGCGCAGCGCTCTCCCGGCGCGAGCACGTCGTCGTTCATCGCCAGGCACATCGAGCAGCCGGGCTGGCGCCATTCAAAACCGCTGGCGATCAGCACCTCGGCAATGCCCTCCTGCTCGGCTTGCCGGCGCACTGCGCCCGACCCCGGCACGACCATCGCCCGCACACCCGCGGCCACGCGCCGGCCGCGCACGACGGCTGCCACCTCGCGCAGATCTTCAATGCGCGCATTCGTGCACGAACCGATGAACACGCGCTGCACCGGCACGCCCTCGATGGCGCTGCCGGCCTCCAGCCCCACGTAGCGCAGGGCCCGCTCGGATGCCGCTTGCGCCGGCGGAATCGTGCCGGTCACGGGGATGGCCTCATCCGGGCTGGTGCCCCACGTCACGTAGGGCGCGACCTCGCTGGCATCGAAGTGGTACTCGGCATCGAACTGCGCATCGGCATCGCTGAAGAGCTGGCGCCAGTCGGCCAATGCCGCGTTCACGTGGGCGCCTGCGACATCCCGTGCGTGTTCGAGCACGTAGCGCGTGGTCTTGGTGTCGGGCGCGATCAGCGCGCCGCGCGCACCGGCTTCCACCGCCATGTTGCACAGGGTCATGCGTGCCTCCATCGAGAGCGCCTGGATGGCACTGCCGGCAAATTCGACCACATAGCCGCGCGCACCCTGCGCGCCGATGCGGCTGATGACGTGGAGGATCAGGTCCTTGGCGGTGGTGCCTGTCGGCAGTTGCCCGTCCACGCGGATGCGCATGTCCTGCGCGAGCCGGTACACCAGCGTCTGCGTCGCCAGCACGTGCTCGACTTCGGACGTGCCGATGCCAAAGCCCAGCGCGCCGAACGCGCCGTAGGTGGTGGTGTGGCTGTCGCCGCAGAGCACGACCATGCCGGGGCGGATCATGCCCAGCTCCGGCGCGATCACATGCTCGATGCCCTGCAGCGCATCGTTCGTGTCGAACAGGACGATGCCGTGTTCGGCACAGTTCTCCGCCAGGTTGGACGCCTGCAACGCCGAAGCAGCGTCTTCGATGACGCGCACGCGCACCGGGTGCGTCGGGATGATGTGGTCGACCACCGCCATGTGCTGGCCTGGCGCCGCCACTGCGCGGCCTGCTTCGCGCAAGCCCGCAAAGGCCTGCGGGCTGGTGTACTCGTTCATGATGTGCAGATCGGCGTACAGCAGCACGTTCTGCGCATCGAGCCGGGCGACGGTGTGCGAGTCGACCAGCTTCCGATACAGCGTTTTTGCCATGCGTTCTCCATTCGTTCGATGCGTCCGGCGCGCCGGGCTTCCTTTGCGAGATGGAGTCTAGCCATGAAGATGCAATTTATAATTGTCCGACATCTTTATTTATTCTTTACTTCATTTGAATAATGGATCGCGTGTCCGATCTCGAGTTCTTTACCCGGCTGGTCAAGCAGGGCTCCCTGGCGGCGTTGGCGCGCGAGTTGGGCGTGACACCGCCGGCCGTGACGGCGCGGCTGGCGCAACTGGAAAGGCGCCTCGGCGTGCGCCTGCTCAACCGCACCACGCGGCGCCTGAGCGTCACGCATGAAGGCGAGATCTACCTGGCCACCGGCTCGCGGCTGCTGGAAGAACTCGAGGCGCTGGAGCAGGCGGTCTCCAGCAGCCGCGGCACACCGAAGGGCCTGTTGCGGGTGAATGCCACGTTCGGCTTCGGGCGCCGGCATATCGCGCCGGCCGTCGTCGAGTTCGCCCGGCGTTATCCCGAGGTGGAGGTGCAACTGGAGCTGACAGACCGCTCCGTCAACCTGGCCGACAAGGCCTTCGACATCGGCATCTGGTTCGGCACGGTCCCCGATTCGCGCATGGTGGCGCGCAAGATCGTCAGCAATCGCCGGCTGCTGTGCGCGTCGCCCGAATATCTCGCACGCGCGGGCGCGCCCCAGGTGCCGCGCGATCTGCAATCGCATGCGTGCATCGTGCTGCGCGAGAGCGATGCCGCCTACGGCACGTGGTACCTCACACGCGGCAGCAAGCATGAAACCGTCAAGGTGCGCGGGCCGCTGAGCACCAACGACGGCGAGACCGGCGTGCTGTGGGCGCTGGCCGGCTACGGCATCCTCATGCGCTCGGAGTGGGACATCCACGCCCACGTGCGCGACGGCCGGCTGGTGCCCGTGCTGACCGATTGGACGCTGCCCGTGGCCGATGTTTTCGCGGTGTATCCGGAGCGCGCGAACCTGTCGGCCAAAGTCAGCGCGTTCATCGATTTCCTCTCGGAGTGGTTCCAGCGCGACGCCGGCTGGGCCGACCGCCGCTGACCCATCGCCGCGCAATCCCACGCCAGACTCGGGGGCGGCCCGACGTACGCCTGGCAATATTTTTGAACGACGTATAAAATTATGCATCGTCAAAAATTATGTGCCGATCATGCCGTCCATCCCGTTCCCCATCGGAACCGGCCGCCGGGAGCGCAAGCGCCTCCAGACGCTGGACCACCTCGCCGCCACGGCATTCGCGCTGTTCGAGCAGCACGGTTACGACGCGGTGACGATGGAGCAGATTGCAGCGCAGGCCGATGTCTCCAAAGGCACGCTGTACAACCACTTTCCGCTCAAGGAGGCGCTGCTGGCGCACCGCTTCCATGCCGAGCTGGCCGAGGGCGGTGCGCAGTTGCGCCCGCTGATTGAAGCGCAGGCGGATTTCGCGTCGCGGCTCTCGGTGCTGCTGTCTGCCTCGGCCGACTGGTGCAACGTCCGGCGTCCCTACCTGGCCGCGTACTTCCGCTACCGCTTCGCCAGTGCCGACCCCGCCGATCGCAGCCATGATGCGGACAAGCGCAGCGGGTTCGAAGCGGTGTTCATGGCGCTTATTGACGCGGCCCAACGCGCGGGCGAACTCGATACCCGGCTTGGGGCGGAGCATCTTGCCGGGCTGCTGGAGTACCTGTATCTCGGCGCGCTCATGCGCTGGCTGGCGCGCCCCGATACGGGCGCGCGCGACCTGCACGAAGGCTTTGCCGCCGTCATCGACCTGTTCCTGCACGGCGTCGCCCGCAAGGGGGCCTGATGGAAGCGCGCCTGGTCGACCACGCCGCGGCCGGCACCGGACTGCAGGCGGGCGACGTGCTCGTCGCGCCGAGCACCGACCCGGCCTGGACGCCGCTCTTCCTGAAAGCCAGCGCGCTGGTCATGGAAACCGGCGGCTATCTCTCCCACGGCGCGATCGTGGCGCGCGAATTCGGCATTCCGGCGGTGGTGAATCTGCCCGGCATCCGGGCGCAGCTGAAGAACGGCGACGCCCTCCGGGTGGACGGCAACGCCGGCGTCGTCTTTCGAGTGGAAGCGGAATCACGTTGATGTGGCGATGAGGCAACAACGGCACACCTGGTTTGCTGCGATGCAATATTCGGACTAATATTCGGGTATTCCCTGTTAGGGTTATCCCTAGTCATCGCTCAGAAAGGAACCGCCATGAAAGCCGCCGTCCTCAATGCTGCCCCCACCTCCCGCTTCGCCCGCTTCTGGCAGATCGTCCGCCGTGAAGCCGCCCGAGCCGTCGCGCTGCACGTGGAAAGCTGCGGCATGATGGCCGAGCTGTATCGCCGTTCGGGCCGCTAAGCGCCGCTGACACAACCGGGCGCGGCGCGGCCATCACGGCTTGAAGCCGGCTCGGATCAGGTTTCGCTCCACTGCCGCATGAGGTTGTGATACACGCCGATCAGCGTGCGGCGCGCCGTCTCGTCGGCGCCGGTCTGGTTCAGCGTCTGGATGGCGTTGTCCAGGTCGAACAGCATGGCGCGCTGCGCGTCATCGCGGACCAGGCTCTGGATCCAGAAGAAGCTCGCCACGCGCACGCCGCGTGTGATGGGCGTGACCTGGTGCAGGCTCGTGGCCGGATAGATGACGAGGTCTCCGGCATTGAGCTTGACGCTGTGCATGCCATAGGTGTCTTCGATCTGCAGTTCGCCGCCGTCGTAGCTGGCAGGATCTGACAGGAACAGCGTGGCCGAGATGTCGGTGCGCAGCTTGCGCCCGTCGTGCGGGTGGATGCGCACACTGCCATCGACGTGCGCGCCGAAGGTCATGCCCTCGCCATAACGGTTGAACATCGGCGGGTACACCACATTCGGCAACGCCGCGCTGATGAAGCGCGGATGCCGCTCCAGCACGCTCAGGATGAGCTGCTGGCACTGGAGGGCCACTTCCGAGCCCTCATCGATCTGCTGGTTGTTCTTGACCGGCGCCCCGGAATAGCCGGCCGACACGCGGCCATCCACCCAGGCATCGCCCGCGTTGTCGAGCAGGTCGCGCAGCGCAGCCACCTGCGCGGCGTTGAAGACGTTTGGTATGCAGACCAGCATGGCGCTCAGGACAGAAGGATGAGCCCGAGGGCCCATCCCCCAAGCCATTACATGCGATACACCACGGACAGCATCGCCGCCCGACCGGTCCCCGGCACGGCGCGACCGCCATCGGACGGAATCAGCGCATCGTAGTATGTCTTGTTGAACACGTTGAACAGGTTCAGGCGCACGTCGTACTTGGGCTGGTGGTAGGCCAGCATGGCGTCCCAGCGCACGAAGCCGCCCGCCTGCACGGTGTTGGTGTTGTTGGCGTAGCGCTGCGACATGTAGAACGCGCCGGCGCCCACCTCCCAATTCGGCAGGAACGTGTAGCTCGTCCACACCGTGGCCGAGTGCTTGGGCGTGTTGGCCGGCACCATGCCCTGCGTACCGGCACCGATGCCGTTGACGATCTGCGCGTCGAGGTACGTGTAGCCCGCGAAGAGCTGCAGCTTGTCGGTCAGGCGGCCCGCCGCGCCGAGGCGTGCGCCGCGCACGCGGATCTTGCCCGCCAGCGTGTATGTCGTGCTGTCGACCTGCGTGCGGGCGTTGTCCTTGGTGATCTGGAAGAGCGCCGAGCTGACCGACAGGTCGCCGTTGAGCAGGTCCCACTTGCCGCCGGCCTCGTACGACTTGTTCTTCTCCGGGTCCAGGTTCTGCTGGCCCGTGGTGCCTACGAGCTGCTCCAATGACGGGTTGAACGACGTGCCGTACGACACGTAGTACGACTGCCAGTCCGTCGGCTGCCAGATGCCGCCCAGGCGCGTACTGACAAAGTTCACGGTCTGCTGCGCGTACGGCAGCGCGGTGATCTTGGCCGACGCCGGCGTATTCGCCGCATTCAGCGAGTTCGAAATGCTCGCCACGTAGCGGTCATAGCGCAGGCCGGCGACGGCCTTCCATTGCTTGGTGAATTCGATCGAATCGTTGAAGTACGCCGCTACCGTGTTGGCCGAGCCGCCCTGCAGGTTGCCCAGGCTCGACGGCGTGCTCGCCGGCGACGTGGTGTAGCTGGGGCTGACCAGCGGCTCGCACGAGACAAAGCCGCTCGTCATGCTCGACTGCGCCAGCGGCGTGCCGTTGCACGAACCGTTGCGATAGTCATTCTGGTTGTCGTAGCCGTCGTGGCCGAACTCGGTGCCGACCAGCAGCGTGTGCTTGACCGAACCCGTATCGAACTTGGCCGTCAGCTCGGTCTGGTTGAACAACGAGTAGTCACGGATGCGGCGGTCGTGGCTTTGCAGGCGCACCGACAGCGCCGACAGCGGCAGATTGCTGTTGGTCAGGGCCGTGAACACGCCCGACGAATTGACCGTACCCACTGCGTTGGGCGCCGTCTCGCGCGCGTCGGTCTGCACGTAGTTGAACTGCGTCTGGTTGCGCAGGCGCAGGTTGGGCGAGAACTTGTGATCGATATTCGCCGAGAACGACGCCACATCTTGCGTGGTGCGGTCGTCGGTGTAGCCGTAGTACGTCTTGGGGCTGACGTTGACCGGGTGGCCGTTGAGGTTCGGCAGGCCGTAATCCGGCATGTCGCGGTTGTGCTGCAGCAGCGCGGAGAGCGTCACCTCGGTCGGCGTGCCAATGCCGAAACGCCACGACGGGGCGACGCCGAAATCCTGCGCGGTCATCTCGTCGCGCGTGCTCGTCTTGCCGTTCTGCGCCATCGCGGCGATGCGGAAAGCGGAAGTCTCGGACGTCGGCGTGTTGACGTCGGCAGTGGCGCGCACCAGGCCGTTGGTGGTGACCGAACCGGTGATTTCCGTGGCGGCCTTCAGCTTCGGCTTCTTCGTCACCTGGTTGATGACACCGCCCGTCGAACCGCGGCCGAACAGCATCGACGACGGGCCCATCAACACTTCCACCGAATCGAGGGCGAACAGGTCACGGTAGTACTGGCCGCGATCCCGGAAGCCGTCGAGGTAGATGTCGGTACGTGCAGAAAAACCGTTCAGGTTGATGTTGTTGCCGATCTGCCCGCCCTCGGCCGCACCGATGGTGATGCCTGGCACGTTGCGCAGCGCATCGGCCAGCGAGCTGCCGCCTTGCGCATCCGTCAGCGCCTTGGGCACGACCGTCACCGATTGCGGCACATCGCGCAGGTTCTCGGGCAGCTTGGAGATGGAGCTCTTGACGGCGTTGTAGTCGTCGCGCGGCGCGGTGCCCTTGACGACGGCTTCAGGCAGCGTGGTGGTGGCCGTGGCTGCCACCTGGGCGGGCGCGGCTTGTTGGGCAAGAGCAACGGCGGGCGTGGCAGACAACGCCAGCAGGGCGCTGGCGATCGGGGTACGGCGGTTCATTGTCGTGGTTTCTCCAGCGGCGCCCTTTTTCTGTGAATGCCGGCCGCTGCGGGCGCCCTCCTGCGCCCGTGCCGCCGTGCACGAGAGCGCACTACGAATGTCGAGCGCAAATATAAATGATAGTGATTCTCAACAGCAACAACTTGTCGCACTTTCTTCAAAAAGTTCCCGAACGCGCACACCAGGAAGCGATTTATAGATCGCTTTTTCTTCTTTTTTGCTGAGAACGGAGGGTTTTGTGGCGGCCGATAGGGCGCCGCGAGCGCGAAGCGTACCTATTTCTGCGTAGCGCCTGAGGCAGAGGAAGCGTGTTGCGTATCGTCACGATTGCGCGCCAGCGCGCGCGCATACACCGACGGCGCGCCCGCCGCATGCGCGGTCACATAACCCGCAATGCACGCGAGCATGAGGGGCAGCACAACCTGATAGGACAGGGTCATCTCGAAGATCATCAGGATCGACATGAGGGGCGCATGCGTGGTGGCCGCCAGCAGCGCGCCCATGCCAACCACCGCATAGCTGACGGGCACCGGGGCCGCACCGGGCAACAGCGCGTGCATGCCCGTACCGTACAACAGGCCAAGCGCGGCTCCACAGAAGAGCGTGGGCGTAAACACACCGCCCACGGCGCCGGACCCCGCACTGGACGCCGTCGCCGCGACCTTGCAGACGAGGACGAGCGCCACCGTCTGCCACAGCCACGGCTCGTGCAAGAAGCCGTTGACCACGCTGTAGCCGTTGCCCCAGACTTCGGGCACGCCAATGGAAAGCGCGCCGACGATCAGGCCGCCGGCCGCGAGCCGCAACGGGAGCGGCAAGCGGGTCCGCGCAAATGCATCGCGCACGCGGTCGATGAGCCCCAGCAGCAGCGGGCCCGCCATGCCCGCCGCGAGGCCCAGCCCAAGATACGTCAGCACCTCCCAGCCCGAGACGAAATCGAAGTGCGGCATCTCGTAGACCGCGCCGTAGCCGAAGAACTGGCGCACCACGATGTCGGCCGTGACGGCCGCCACCAGCAAGGGCCCAAGCGTTGCCGTCGTGATGACGCCAAACACGATTTCGCAGACGAACACCGCCCCGGAAATTGGCGCGTTATATGCCGACGTGATCCCCGCGGCTGCGCCGCACGCCACGAGCAGGCGCAACTGCTCGACCGACACAGGCGTCCAGCGCCCCAACACCCGGCCCAGCAACGAACCGCACATCGCCGCCAGTTGCACCATCGGCCCTTCACGCCCGATGGATGCCCCGCTGGCCACCGAGCACAGCGACGACGCGCTGCGAACCAGGCTCTGCCGCGCGCTGAGCACGCCGTCGCCCACGGCAATCGCTTCCATGTAGTCTTCCGACCCCTTGCGGGGGATCCACCTCAAGCCCACCTGCAGTGTGATGCCGGCCAGCACCCCCCCGGCCGCCGGCACCACCAGGCGCGCCCACCACGGCAGTGCACGGGCCGTGGCCACCAGCCCCTGGTCCGTGCCCGAGAGCCACCATTGCAGATGGCGCAGGCACTCGCGAAACACGATCGTCGACAACGCCCCCGCGCATCCGATCACCCCGGCAATGACGAACACGAGGTGTTCGCGGCCGAACGGCAGCCGCGCGAGTACGCGTTGCCACCATGGCATGCGAACAGGTGAAGTGGGTGAGCGTGGCGGCGTGTCGGGCATGACGGTCCGGGACATGGCAGATCGCCATGATAGCGGCCGTGCCGCGCGGCTTTATGTCGAGGTCGCAACGACAGCGTCGGGCAGCCATGCCGAGGGTGTATCGGCGCTGCGGCGGTTCGGGCCCCATGCGATCACGCGCGCCTGCACGAGGTTTTCGACGACGAACGGATCGCGCGCAACGATGGCGTCGATCTCTTCCCGGGAAGCCGCGCGCGCGAGGATGCCGCCGCCTTCACGCGGAAAGAACGGCCCCGACATCAGGAAATGGCCGCTGGCGTAGTGCGCATCCAGATGCGCGCGGTGAGCAGGCAACACGCGGTCGAGCTCCGCGAGCGGCGCGGTGTAGGTAAAAAGAATCAGGTACAGCATGCACGGCTCCTTGTACGTGAGGTGACGGGTTGGCACAGCGGGACGCTTTCACCTCGCAAGGCGTCTCGCAGAAACGGGTACGCTCAGGGGCGCAGCAGCAGTGCGCCGGTCGTGTGGCCGGCCTCCAGCACGGCATGCGCGGCAGCAGCGTCTTCGAGCGGGTACGTACCGCCCAGCGGCACGCGCAGGCCTTCCAGCATGCGCTGCAACGCGGCCTGTGCGCCATCGCGGTAACGCGACAGATCGGCCATGTAGCGGAACACGCCGGGCCGCGCCAGCGCAATGGACCGCGAGGGCCCAAGCGCCGCAAGGTCCACCGTCTGCGTTTGCGCGTTCTCGACATCGCCGGCCTGCCCGATGCTCGCCACCATGCCGAACGGCCGCGCCACCGCCAATGCGGTGTGCAGCATCGGGCCGCCCACACCGTCGATGACGTAATCGACGCCCTCCCCGCCAGTGAGCTGCAACACGGCTTCGCGCATGTCGTGCTGTCGATACAGCACGACGTGGTCGGCGCCATGGGCAAGCGCGACGGCCGCCTTGGCCTCGTTGCCGACGGCGCCGATCACCCTGGTGCCGAGCCGCTTTGCCCATTGCACGAGCAGCGCCCCCAGCCGCCGGCGGCCGCGTGCACCAGCACCGTATCGCCCGGCTGCACCCGCCGCACACGGGTCAGCAGCATGTGCGCCGTGATGCCGCGAACCAGCGTCGCCGCCACGGTGTCGTCATCGAGCGCACCGGGCAGTGCAATCGCCCGCTCGGCCGGGATGTTGCGATGGCTGGCATACCCGCCGGGCGCCCCGTCGATGAGCCCGGCCCATGCGACCCGCTGGCCGACCACAAAGCCGCGCACGTCCGAACCCAGGGCTTCGACCACGCCCACGCCTTCCACACCCAACACGGCCGGAAACGCGGGTACCGGATACAACCCGGTGCGGTGATACACGTCCACAAAGTTCACCCCGACGGCGGTGTGCCGCACCGTCATCGCATGGGGAGCGGGCGGCGCGAGCATGACGCTGGCGGGCTGCAAACCCAATGCTGGTCCGGTTTCGCGGAGTTGAATGACCTTGGCAGGCATGGCAGGTGTCCTCGCAGAAATGGGTACGCTTTTCGATATCCGTGGTGTGGATGCCGCGTGTGTCACGTTGTGAAAGAAGCGTATTCCGTTCAGAATCGCCCGGGAATCCGGAAAAATTGACCACGTTCTGTGCAAAAACACACAGGTCGGGCTAAGCGTGCGCAGGCGCGCGCTGCGGCGGCCGAACCTTCTTCTTCGCTGCAGTGGGATGACGTGCGCTACTTTCTCGTGCTGGCGCGCGAGGGAAGCCTGTCGGCTGCGGCGCGGCGGCTCGGCGTGGAACACACCACGGTGGCACGGCGCGCCGATGCGCTCGAGCAATCGCTGGGGGTACGGCTGTTTGATCGGCTGCCGCGCGGTTGGCGCCTGACCGCGGAGGGCCATGCGCTGGCCGAACGCGCCGAACGCATGGAGCAGGAAGCCGCCGGCTTTGCGCGCGCAGCCGCGGGCGCGGGCAGCCTGCGCGGCACGGTCCGCATTTCGGCGCCGCCCACCATCGCCAGCCACGTCATCGCGCCCAACCTCACGGCACTGCGCAGGCAATGGCCGGGCATCGACGTGGTCCTGCTGGGCGAAAAGCGCAACGCCAACCTGATGGCGCACGAGGCCGATCTCGCCATCCGGCTGTCGCGCCCCACGGCCTCGACGCTGGCGACGCGGCCGCTCGGCAGCCTCGGCTACGGCCTGTACGCGACGGCTGAGGCAATCGCACGCCCCGAAGCCGAATGGGAATTCATCGGGTACGACGAAGGCCTGCGGCACGTGCCGCAGCAACGCTGGCTCGATGCATTCGCGGGCGAGCGGCGTGTGGTTCTACGCTGCAGCGATCTGCTGGCGATGCACGAGGCCGCGCTGGCCGGGTTGGGTGTGGCAGCGCTGCCGCACTTCCTGGGCGCGCCCGCAGAAACGGGTACGCCTTTGCGCCGGCTACCCATCGACGACCCTGCGCTGCACCGGGACATCTGGCTTGCCATCCACCCGGACGTGCGTCGATCGCCGCGCGTGCGCGCCGTGGCCGATGCCATGATCGCCTTGTTCGAGGCGCAGCGGCACGTATTGGCGGGGCATTGAGCGTACGCAGAAACGGGTACGCTTTGCAAAAAAAAACCGGCGCCGAAGTGGGCGCCGGTGGTGTGCGATGTGAGTTCAGCCGCCCAGATAGGCTTCGAGCACGCGCGGATTGCCGAGCAGGTTCTGCCCGCTGTCGGCCAGCACGATCTGGCCGGTTTCGAGCACGTAGCCGTGCTGCGCGATCTTCAGCGCCTGGCGTACGTTCTGTTCGACCAGGAAGATCGTCAGCCCTTCGGCGTTGATCGTACGCAGGATGCGGAAGATCTCCTGCACGATGATCGGCGCCAGCCCCATCGACGGTTCATCGAGCAACAGCACGCGCGGGCGGGCCATCAGCGCCCGTCCGATGGCAAGCATCTGCTGCTCGCCGCCCGACAGGTTGCCGGCCATGCCGTCGATGCGCTCCTTCAGGCGAGGGAACAGATGGAACACGCGCTCCAGGTCGGACGCGATCTGGCCGCGGTCCTTGCGCGTGTAGGCGCCGAGCTCCAGGTTCTCGCGCACCGTCATGGTGGTGAGCGTGGCGCGGCCTTCGGCCACCTGCACGATGCCGCGCTCCACGCGCCTGTGGGCCGACCACTGCGTCACGTCTTCGCCCTCGAACAGGATCTGCCCGCGCACCTCACCCTGCGCCTTCGGGATCAGGCCGGAGAGCGCCAGCAGCGTGGTGGACTTGCCGGCACCGTTTGCACCGACCAGCGAGGTGATCTCGCCCGCCCTGAGTGCAAAGTCGATACCCTTGACGGCCGCGATGTGCCCGTACGACACCTGCAGCCCTTTGACTTCCAGCAGCGTCGTCATGCTGTCTCCTTCTCTGCGGCGCCGGAACCGTCGGCTTCGTCGTCATCGCTGCCCAGATACGCCTCGATGACTTGCGGATTGTTGCGGATCGCCTCCGGCGGCCCCTCGGCGATGATGCGGCCGAAGTTCAGCACGGCAATGCGTTCGCACAGGCCCATCACGAAGCGCATGTCGTGCTCGATCATGAAGATCGTGTAGCCGCGCGCCTTGATGTTCTCGATCTCGGCCATGAGGTCGACCTTCTCGCCGGTGTTCATGCCGGCGACGGGCTCGTCGAGCAGCAGCAGCTTCGGCTCGGTCGCCAGGGCACGCGCGAGCTCGAGCTTGCGCTGGTCGCCGTACGAGAGGTTGTCGGCAATGTCGTGTGCCTTGTGGTCGAGCTTGACCCACGAGAGCAGCTCCAGCGCCCGGTCGCGCGCGCGGCGCTCGGCAGCGCGGTACTTCGACAGCGAGAGCAGCAGCCCCGGCGCGCCGTAGTCCAGGTGGCGATGCATGCCCACCACGACGTTCTCGAGCAGCGTCATCTCCTTGAAGATGCGGATGTTCTGGAACGTGCGGGCGATGCCCATCTGCGTGATGTGGTGCGGCTTCCTGCCGACGAGGTCTTCGCCGTTGAACGTGAGAGAGCCGCCACTGGGTGCGAGCAGCCCCGTGATCAGGTTGAACACCGTCGTCTTGCCGGCGCCGTTCGGGCCGATCAAGCCGAAGATACTGCCCTGCGGCACTTCGATGTTGACGTCCTGCAGGACCGACAGGCCGCCAAAGCGCTTGGAAATGGATGTGAGCTTGAGCATGGGGGCCTCCTCAGTGCGATTCATTGGAAGCCGCCGACGCGCCTGGCATGGTGCCGCCGCGCTTGACGCCAAACCAGCGCGCGAAACGCGCAGGATCCCAGATGCCCTTGGGCAGGAACAGCACGATCACCATCAGGATCACGCCGTTGACGACCAGGCGGAAATCCTTGAACGCGCGCAGCAGTTCGGGCAGCAGCGACAGGATCACGCTGCCGAGCACCGGCCCCATCAGGCCGTTCGTGCCGCCCAGGATGGCCATGGTAAGGATTTCCACGCCGCGGTCGAAGCCGAATTCGTTCGGGCCGATGAAGAAGGTCAGGTGCGCATTGAGTGCGCCAGCCAGGCCGGCAATCACCGCACCGAGCACGAACGCCAGCAGCTTGGTGCCGGCCACGTTGATGCCCATCAGCCCGGCGGCGGTCTCGTCCTCCTTGATGGCCTCGAATGCGCGGCCGACCTTCGAGCGGCGCATGCGTGCCAGCACGAACAGCGTGGCCGCCACGGCCAGCGCCACGTGCCACCACTGGGTGAGCTGCGGAATGCCGTTCAGGCCCAGCGCGCCGCCGGTCCAGTCTTCGGTGTTCAGGATCAGCACGCGCACCACTTCGCCAAAGCCCAGCGTCGCCATGGCCAGGTACACGCCGGACAGGCGCAGCGTCGGCCCGCCGATGACGAACGCCACCACAGCCGGTGCCGCCATGCCGCCCAGCACCGCCACCGGGAAAGGCAGCTCGGCATTCATCGTCAGCAGCGCAGACGTATACGCGCCGATGCCCATGAAGGCCGCGTTCGCCATCGCCAGCAAGCCGCACGAGAGCGTCAGGTAGATGGACAGCGCCAGCAGCGCGTTGATGCCCAGCGTCAGCACCAGGTTGCTGTAGACCGACCAGAAATTGTCGAACCACTCCATGTCGCCGGTCTCCTTATGCCTTGCGTTCCAGCACCTTGCCGAACAGCCCTTGGGGCCGCACCAGCAGGATCAGGAACAGCAGGCCGAACGCCACCGCATCGCGCATGGTCGAGCCGATGTAGGCCACCGACAGCACCTCCGCAAAGCCGAGGAAGAGCCCGCCCAGCATCGCGCCGCGAATGTCGCCCAGGCCGCCCAGGATGATGACGGCGATGCCCTTGTGCAGCATCGGCTGCCCCATCAGCGGGAACACCGCGTTGGAGTACAGGCCGATCAGCACGCCGGCAAGGCCGCCGAGCGCCGCCGCCGCGAACGACGTGAGCAGGAACAGCCCTTCCACGTTGATGCCGAGCAGCGCTGCCGCCTTGGGCGACTCCGCAATCGCCCGCAGCGCACGGCCGAGCTGCGTGCGCTTGAGCAGCAGCATGAGCCCGGCCATCAGCACAAACGACAGGACGATGATGCCCAGCTCCAGCGACGTGAGGTGAATGCCGCCAAGGTCCAGCGAGGCATCGGAGACGAGCCCGGACGGAAAGCGCAGGTTCTCGGCCCCGAACACGCCCTGCATGGCGTTGTTGATGGCGATGCCCGCGCCGATGGTGGCGATCATCGGGATCAGGTGAGGTGCGTTGCGGCGGCGCAAGGGGCGCAGCAGCAGCACATCGATGATGAGCCCGGCCACGCCGCTGACGACGAAGCCCACGAGCAGCGCCGCCCACAGCGGCAGTTCGAAATGCGTCACGACCTGCAGCGCCGCGTAGGCACCGAGCATGAAGACCGCGCCGTGCGACAGGTTGATCACGCCCAGGATGCCGAACACCAGCGTGAACCCCAGGGCGAACAACGCATACACGCAGCCAAGCGACAGCGCGTTGACGAGTTGCTGTTCCAGCATGATGAATCAGAGTGAGGTGTGGCCGCGTTTTGCAAAGCGGCCACAAAAAAAGCGATGGGGCGTAGGTTTAGCTACGCCCCGCTTGCCCGGTCCATAGAGAACCGAAGATTACTTCTCGATCGTGTACTTGCCGTTCTTGGTCACGCTCACGATCGGCGTCTGCACGGCGTCGTAGCCGGCCGGCTTGCCGCGCGCCGTCACCTGGCGGAACGCAAACGCGCCGGTTGCCCCGGTGTGCTTGACCGCCGGCAGCGCATCGCGGATGGCCTTGCGGTCCGCGGCGAGGTCACCGGTGAACTTCACCTTCTTCAGCGCGGCCGCCGCGATGTACATGGCGTCATACGCCTGCGCGGCAAACTGGTCCGGGGCGGCCTTGTACTTGGCCGTGTAGGCGGTGATGAACTTGCTGTTCTCGGGGGTGTGGTTCTCGATGGACCACGGGCTGCCCACCCACAGGTTGTCGGACTTGTCCTTGGCCAGGTCGAACACCTTGACCGAGTTCATGCCGTTGCCCCCGATGATGGGCACGTTCAGGCCGAGCTGGCGGGCCTGAACCATGATCGGACCGCCCTCGGCGATCAGCGCCGACAGCACGATGGCATCCGGATTCGTCGCCTTGATCTTGGTGAGCTGCGCCTTGAAATCCACGTCGCCCTTGGCGAAGGTCTCGGTGGTCGTGACGGGAATCTTCAGGTCTTCGAGCGCCTTCTTGAAGTTGTCGTAGCCGCTCTTGGTGAAGACGTCGTCGTTGCCGTACAGCACTGCGACCTTCTTCACGCCGGCCTTCTTCACCACGGTCTGGATCGTGGCCGGCAGCACGTCGGCTTCGGTCACGGAGTTGCGGAACACGTAGTCGCCGATGCTGGTGATGCCGTCCGCGGTGTTGGACGTGCCAAAGACGACCGTCTTGGCGCCCTGCGCGATCGGGTCAGCCGCCTGCGCGGAGTTCGACAGCGTGGGGCCGAACACCATCGTCACCTTGTCCTGGAAGATCAGCTTCTTGAAGACGTTGATGGCCTCTTCCTTCTTGCCCTGCTCGTCTTCGATCACCAGCGCGATCTTGCTGCCGTTGATGCCGCCGGCAGCGTTGATCTCGTCAGTCGCCAGCTGGAAGCCGTTGCGGATGGCCACGCCGTACTGGGCTGCGCCGCCCGACAGTGCTTCTGCCACGCCGATCTTGATGTCCTGGGCCGCGGTTGCCGCGCCCGTTGCGATTGCCGCCCCCGCAGCCACTGCCGTCAACAGCAGCCGTTTGATCGTGTTTTGCATGTGAACCTGCTCCTTGTTATCCGTCGCGATTGCGATGTTCCGAAGAGTGCGCTGGCCCAACACCGTCGCTCCTCCCCATGCGCCCTGCATCGCGTCCGGCCGCGCGCGCCGTGCACGGCGCCGTCGGGCTCGACGGGCAATGACATCGGCAAACCAGCCAGGCGCGCGGTGCCGGGTCGGGCATGCGCAGCCAGGAAGTGCGTCGGAGAGTGAAGCGAAGGCGCCTTGGGTGTAGCGCTCTCGTGCGGCGCGCCAGGGTGGCTGGCGCGCGCAGTCAGTCGCGGGACTTTACCGGAAACCGCACGGTCGTGCGATAGGGAATTGTCCGCCACCCAAGCCGGGAGGCCGATATTGCGCCGCAGCACGCGCCGGATTGCTCGGCCCGATGCTACCGGGCGTACCTGTTTCTGCGTGGTGTGCGGCGCCGCGGGGTCATCCGGTGGAAAGTTCATCCGCGCTGACGAACAGCCCCTTGCCGCGCGATTTGGCCTCGTACAACGCTTCGTCGGCCGCCTCGAAGACGGCGTTCTGCGCGAGCGTGCGCGCATCGAAAAGCGCCCCGCCGATGCTTGCCCCGACCCGCACCATCGCTTCGCCAAGCCGAAACGGCCTGTTGCATGCGCCAAGGATATTGGCCGCGACCGTTCTGGCGTCGTCCGGCTGCGAGAGATGCTCCAGGATCACGGCGAACTCGTCGCCGCCGAACCGCGCCACGCCGTCATACGGGCGCACCGCGCGCGCGAGCCGTTGCGCGAACGCACGCAGCAGCGCATCGCCGGTGGCATGACCGTAGGTATCGTTGATGGCCTTGAAGCCGTCGAGATCGATGAGCAGCAAGGCCCCTGCCGAGGCCGCCACGCGCGCCTGGTCGAGCGCCATGGCGAGCCGCGCTTCAAAGCCCGCGCGGTTCAGCAGACCGGTCAGGTGGTCGGTCGTGGTCAGCGCGCGCAGACGCAGCTCCTGCTTCTTGCGCTCCGTCACGTCCAGCGTGACGGCGTGCACGCCGCTCACACGGCCCTGCGCATCGAACTGCGGCAGGTACGTGATCTCTTCACAGCGATACACGTCGCGGCCGCGATGCTCGCGCTCGAAGACGACGGTCTCGCCGTTCAGCGCGCGGCGCAGGGCGGGCTGCATGGTGGCATAGGGCGCATCGCCCACGACCTCGCGCACGATCTGCCCGAGCATGGTGGACGAAGGCCGCCCGTAGGTCTTTTCGTAAGCCGCGTTCAGAAAGCGGAAGCGCTCGTCGGTATCGATGAACGACACCAGCGCGGGAATGGCGTCGGTCACGGTCTGCAGCGTCTCGCGGCTGCGCTGCAGTGCCTCCTTGGCTGCCCGATCCCGCGTGATGTCGCGCATGATGGACGAGAAGTGCTCCATCGCACCGGCCGGATCGCGGTGCGCGATGATCATGTGATTGATCGGCACGTCCTTGCCCTGCGCGTTGCGTACGGTCGTCTCGCCGATCCACACACCGTCGCGTGCTGCCGCCGGCACGGCCACTTCGCGCAGCCACTGCATCGTTCCGGGCGGATAGAACGCCTCGACCGACATGCCTCGCACGTCGGCGTCCTCGGCGATGCCGGCAAACCGGCGGCCGGCCGGATTGATGTACGTGACGTTGCCGTCCACATCGCACTGCGCGACAAAGTCCGTGGTGGAGTCGAGAATCTTCGTGAGCACGCGCGAGGCCTGCTGCGCGCGCGCCCGGACGGTGATGTCCTCCATCGCGCCCACGTGGCCCACCACCTTGCCCGCCACGCGCACGGGCGCCGTGTTGACGACGAGCAGCCGTTCCCCCACTCCGGGCACGATCACGCGCTGCTCGGCGCTGTAGCCGACGCCACGCGTCACCGCATCGCGCCAGCCGGCCATGATGGTGTCGCGGTCGTGCGGATGCAGGCGCTGCAGCCACACGTCGGCCAGCGCTTCGTCGTGCGTTGCGCCCAGCAGGCGGCGGTACGCCTCGTTGGTATAGATGGTGCGGCCCGCTGTATCGGTACGGAACAGGCCGAGCGGCGAGGCATCGTTTACGGCTTCGAGTTCCGCGCGCTGGCGTGTCACCTCGCTCATCAGCTTGTGGAAGGCGGTCGATACGGCTTCGATCTCGGCCGAAGCGACCGGCAGTTCCAGGGGCGGGGCATTGCGCAGGTCGGTCGTGGAGAGCTGCGTCATGGCGGCGTGCAGCCGGCCGAGCGGGCGCAGCAGCCACAGCATCGCGGCCCACACCGACACCCCGATCAACGCGGCCAGCGCCATCACCGACCACCGGAACCGCTGGCGCATGATGGAAAGCTGGCGATTGGCCTCTGCCCCCGGCAGCACGGCAGCCAGCGTCCACCCGACCGCTACCACGTCCTGCCTGGCGAACACGTCGGCGCCCGACTCGGGCGCGGCCCACGGATCGGCGCGGAAGGCCGCCGCCACGGCCGGATCCGAATCGAGCGGCGCCAGGACCTTGCCGGCGTCGGGGTGGACGATAAAGATCGGCTTCGGACCATGCGCAACCACGTAGACATGGCCGGTCTGGCCGACGCGCATGTCACGCAGCGCGCCCAGAAAGTTCGGCTTGAGCAGATACAGCGATGCGCCGATCAGCCCGACCGGCCGGCCCGCCTCATCATGCACGGGCGCGGCCAGGATGATGATGGGCTCGCCGCCCACGCGGTTGCTCAGCGGCGCGGAAACGGCAGGCTGATCGACCACCATGACCTGCTTGAAGTAGTCACGGTCGGCAATGTTGATGCCGACCACGCCCTCGCGGAACGGGCGCAGCGCCGTCACGTCGCCGCCCGCCGTGGCCAGAAACACGCTGTCGAACAGGCCTGCCGCCGGCTCGATCGACGCGAAGAATGCCGCTTCCTGCTGCGGCGTATCGAACCGCACGGTCCGCATCTGCCGCGCGGTGCGTTCGAGCACACCCAGGTAGGTGTCCAACCGCTGCTGCAGGTCTTCGGCCGACACCTTCGCCAGGGCCGTCTGCTGCGCCTGGATCTGCGCCATCATCTCGCGGCGGATAGGCTCGCGCTGCGACCAGCCGAACAGGCTCACCAGCACCACGCTGATGACGGTCGCCATGATTGCCGCCTGCGATTTGAGGGTCAGTTTCATCGAAACGGTCGGCCGGCAGCGGCGCCTCGGAGCCGATGCCTTCTTGTTGTCGTGGGCCACACCATAGTGCTATGGCGGCCGGCCGTTGTCGAGCCGCGCGCGCAGCGCCGGGGCGATGCCGCGCTAGCGGCGGCCGCAGACGTACGCGGCGGAGCGGGCCGCGAGCGTGCCGGAGCGGATGCGCATCCAGTGCGCGCCGTCGGCGGTGTCGGTGTCGAGCGTGGCGCCGTCGGGGCCGCGCACGACGTAGTCGACGAGACGGATGCGGTGGCGGCGGCAATCGATCTCCTGGCGCGAGAGGATCACCGTGCCAGGCCGATAGCGGGCGCCATGCGCGCGGCGTTCACTGCGCTTGAGCACCGTCCGCGCGAGAAACGTCTTGTGGCCAGGGCGATTGGCGCGCAGGGAGGTCCGGTCGATGGAAGCCGAGACCGACGTCGTGGTGAGGTATTCATGCCAGCGGGACGCAGCCTGCGCCGGCATTGCCGCACCCACCGCGCCGATGCCGACGCCGCACATCCAGATCCACCGCCACATCATGCGTTTCACGACCGTCTGCCCTGCCCTATCAAGAATCGCGGCATCTGCTGCCATCCATGCATTGTAACAATCGATCCGCAAGACTCGGGCCCGTGGCGCTCAGGTAGGATGCGGCCCACCTACTCACGCGCCACATCTTCGCCATGCCCGTCGTTGCCCTGCCTGCCCTCCTTGCTCATGCCAGCGCGGCCTTGCTGCTCGCCTGCGTTCCCATCGTGGCGTGGTTCTGGCTGCGCCGGCGGTTCGACCTGGCGTGGCGCGACATTGGCGTCGGCGCGGCGGTGTTCGTGGTCGTTGCGCTGGTGCTGGAGCGCGCGCTGCACGTCTACCTGCTGCAGGTCAATCCGGCGACGGCGCAATGGCTGCGCGCTCCCGCGCTGTTCGTCGTCTATGGCGCGCTGATGGCGGGCGTGTTCGAGGAAACCGGCCGCTGGCTCGGTTTGCGGTTCCTGACGCGCAGACCCGGCGATGCTGCGACGCCCGTGGCCTATGCGCTCGGGCATGCCGGTATCGAGGCGTGGCTCGTCGGTACGGCGTCGCAGGCTCAGATGGTGGCCTTTGGCGTGGCCGCCAACCAGGGCCAGCTCGACGCGCGCCTGGCCGCCAGCGGCGCCGACGCCATGGCCGGCACGATCCACGCGATGCTCGCGCAGCTCTCGCCGTGGCTTGCGGCGGGGGCGGTGGCCGAACGCATGGCGGCGATGCTGATCCAGTTCACGCTCACGCTGGTGGTGTGGCATGCCGTGCGGCAGCGCCGCCTTGTGCTCGTCGTGGTGGCGATGCTGCTGCACGCGCTCGCCGATCTGCCCGCCGCGCTCTACCAGGTGCATGTGATGCCGCTGGCGGTGACGGAAGCGATCTACGCGGTCGTCGCGGTTCTGCTGGCGGCGACGTGCTGGCCGCCGCAGGGTGGCCGGAAGACCGGCGAATCGTCGCTGCGCTAGCGCGCGTCGACCTCCTCGCTAGCTGCTGCGGAACCGCTCCGGCTCGATGCCGTGCCGGTTGAGCTTGTCGTAGAGCGTCTTGCGCGGCACGGACAATAGATCGGCCGCGCGCGCCACGTTGCCCTCGGTGGCGCGCAGGGCCTCTTCGATGGTGGCGCGCTCGACCGCCATCATGCGGCCCGCCAGCGAGTGCTGGCTCGCTTCCGACGCGACCAGGCCGTCGTCGAGACCCAGGCAGAAGCGCTCGGCGACGTTTTTCAGTTCGCGCACATTGCCCGGCCAGTCGTGGTGCTGCCAGCGCATCATGTCCTGCGCAGACCAGTCAGGCGCGGCACGGTCGTAACGCACCGCCGCCTGCTGCAGGAAGTACGCCATCAGCAGCGGGATGTCCTCCGCCCGCTGGCGCAACGGCGGCAATGCGATCGATACGACGTTCAGGCGGTAGTACAAGTCGGCGCGGAATTCACCGCGGTCGGAGGCCTCTTTCAGATCCACCTTGGCGGCGGCCACCACGCGGCAGTTGACCGGCACGCTCGCGTTGCTGCCCAGCCGCTCGATGCTGCGCTCCTGCAGCGCGCGCAGCAGCTTGGCCTGCAGCGCCAGCGGCATCGATTCGATTTCATCCAGGAACAGCGTGCCGCCATCGGCGTATTCCATCTTGCCGACGCGGCGCCGGTTGGCACCCGTAAAGGCGCCGGCCTCGTGGCCGAACATTTCGCTCTCGAACACCGATTCGGGCAGCGCCGCGCAGTTCAGCGCAACGAAGGGCCCGCGCCGCCGGCTGCCCTCGTGGATGGCGCGCGCGAGCACTTCCTTGCCCGAGCCGGTCTCGCCGGTGACGAGGATGTCGGCATCGGTGGGCGCCAGCGCCGTGACGAGTCGGCGCACATTCTGCATGGCGGCGCTCTGGCCGATGAGCGGGTACGCCTGCCGGCCCTGCAACGCCTCGCGCAGGCGCAGGTTTTCGGAAGTGAGCCGGCGTTTCTCCAGCGCGCGCCGCACCACGTCGACCAGGCGCTCGGAGTGGAACGGCTTTTCCATGAAGTCGTAGGCACCGGCGCGCATGGCGGCCACGGCCATCGTCACGTCGCCGTGGCCGGTGATGAGGATGACGGGCAGCTGGCGGTCGTGCTGCAGCATCTCGCGCAGCACGGCCAGGCCGTCGCGGCCGGGCAGGCGGACGTCGGTCACGACCACGGCGGGCGTTTGCGTGGCGAGCGCCGCCAGCGCGCTTTCGGCATCGGCAAAGGCCTGCACCGGCACGTCGGCCAGGGCGAGCGCTTGCTCGCAGCCCAGGCGCACCACATCGTCGTCTTCGATCAGGAAGACGGGCGCGTGGTCGACGGCAGCGAGGTCGGAAGAAACGTTTTCAGGCATGCGGTGGGTCAACGCGTTCAAGCTCGATGAGGAATTCTGCGCCACCTGCACCGTCTTCGGCATTGCGGCCGATGAGCCGGCCGCCGAAATCCTCCACGATGGCCAGCGAGATCGCCAGCCCGAGGCCCAGCCCCTGGCCGTCGTCCTTGGTGGTGAAGAACGGCTCGAACAGGCGCGGCAGCACCTCGTCCGGAATACCGGGGCCGAAGTCGCGCACGGTGATGCGGACCCATTTGTCCACGGGTTCGACTCGTACATGCACGGCCGCAGGCTCGGGCCGCGATGCCTCGGCGGTGGCGTCGATGGCGTTGCGGATCAGGTTGACCAGCACTTGCTCGAGCCGCACCGCATTGGCCCACACGGCAAGCTCGGCCGGCACGGGCGCGGCGATGATCGGCACAGCGGCCTGGCGGCGGCGCGTTTCGACCAGCATCAGCGCCTGGCGGATCGCCTCGTCGACCGACACAGCGGCGCGCGCGGCGTCGCCCTTGCGCGAGAACGCCTTGATGTGCGAAACGATGCGGCCCATGCGGTTGGCAAGCTGGCTGATGTGCGTGAGGTTGCTGCGCACTTCGTCGATGCGGCCGCGCTCGGCGAGCTGGTTGGCGTTGTCGGACAGCGTGGTCAGCGCGGTGAGCGGCTGATTCAGTTCATGCGTGATGCCGGCGGCCATCTGCCCCAGCACGGCCAGCTTGCCGGCCTGCACGGCGGCGTCGCGCGTCTCGCGCAGGATACGCTGCGCGGCGTCGAGCGCCTCCACCTTGCTGGCGAGCGCGGTGTTGGCCGACGTCAACTCGGCGGTGCGCTGGGCGATGCGCGCCTCCAGGTCACGCTGCACCTCACGCAGTGCGGCGCGGGCGCGGCGCTGTTCTTCCCGGCGGCGCGCACGCAGGCGCAGCGCAACCAACACGGCAAACGCGAGCGCCATCGCAAACGCCGCGCTGGCGCCGGCCACGAGGGCGGTCCGTTGCTCGTCGCGCGGGTCGATCAGCACGGCGACTTGCCAGCCGAGCAGATCCACCGGGCGGTATTGCACGCGCAGCGTGGACGGCGATTTTCCGGGCAGCGCCACGTGCACCGTCTGCGGCGGCCGGTCCGCAGAAAAGGGTACGCTCGCACCGTGCGTGTCGAGCGGAGTCAACGCATGCGGCGCATATTGGCGGGTCGCATCGAGGGCGGCGCGCTGGTCGGCGTTCAATGTGCCGAGCGTGCGGTACTTCCATTCAGGGACCGAGCTCAGGAAGATCACCCCATGCCGATCGACCAGCAGTACGGTATCGCCGCTGCGCGAAAGCGTGGCTTCGAACGCATCCAGATTGATCTTGACGACCACGGCGCCGATCGGCTTGCCCGCCTCGCGCACCGGGGCCGCGAGGAAGTAGCCCGTTTCGCCCGTGGTGTTGCCCACGCCGTAGAAGCGGCCCAGGCCTTCGCGCATGGCTTCGGCAAAGTACGGGCGGAATGCGTAGTTGCGGCCGACGAAGGAGGACGGGAGATCCCAGTTGCTGGCAGCGAGCGTGAGGCCCGTCGTGTCGAGCAGATAGGCCGCCGACAGATCGGTGGCGGCCTGCACTTCTTTCAGGTAGGCATTGGCGGCGCGCCGCATGGCGGCGTCACCGGCATGATGCTGCGCCTGCAGCGCCACGTGCAGCACATGCTCGAGTGCCGCCAGGCGCGGCAGCGACTCATAGCGGGCGAGCGTGCTGCGCAGGTTCTGCGCATAGAAGGTGGTGCGCTGGCCGGCTTCTTCGGCGCGCGTGGCCACGTAGCGCTGCAGGGCCATCGCATAAGCGCCCCACCCCGCTGCCGCGCAGCACGCGGCCATCGCCAGCGCGACGGCCAACCGCCAGCCGGGCCCGCGTACGGGGTGGGCAAGGTGATCGGCATGGCCGTCGGTGGCGGGCATGAGCTCAGTGTTCGATGCGGGAATGCTTGCGAGTATCGCGCATGAACACGTACACCATCAGAGAAATGAAGATGGTACCCGTCACGTACCAGTAGAACAGCGGCTCATGGCCGATCTGCTTGAGCCACAGCGCGATGTACTCCGCCGTGCCGCCAAAGATCGACACCGTGAGCGCATACGGCAGGCCTACGCCGAGCGCGCGCACTTCCGCCGGGAAAAGCTCGGCCTTCACCACGGCGTTGATCGACGTGTAACCCGAGACGATCACCAGCGCGGCCATGATCAGGAAGAAGGCCATCCACACGTTGGTGGTCTGGCTGATGCCGGTCATGATGGGCACCGTGAAGAGCGTACCCAGCACGCCAAACGCGATCAGGATCGGGCGACGGCCGATGCGGTCGGACAGGCCGCCCACGATCGGCTGCAGGATGGCGAACAGCAGCAGCGTGGCGCCGGACACCAGCGTTGCCTTGTCCTTCGTCAGCCCCACCGTGTTGGCCAGGAACTTCTGCATGTAGATCGAGTACGTGTAGAACGCCACCGTACCGCCGAGCGTGAGGCCGACTACGGTCGCAACGGCCCGCGGATGCTTGGCCAGCTCCGCCAGCGTGCCGCGCCTCTTGTTCTGCTTGGCGGCGGTGAAGGACTCCGTCTCTTCCATGTGCGAGCGCATGCGCATCGCCACCAGCGCACACAGCGCGCCGATGAAGAACGGAATGCGCCAGCCCCACGCCTCCAACTGCGCCGGCGAAAGCACGAACTGCTGCAGCACGATCAGCAGCGCCAGCGCCGTCAGTTGCCCGGCGATGAGCGTGACGTACTGGAAGCTCGAATAGAAACCGCGGTTTTCCTTGTTGGCGACCTCGCTGAGGTACGTGGCCGAGGTGCCGTATTCCCCGCCGACCGACAGGCCTTGCAGCAGGCGGGCGAGCACCAGCAGTACGGGCGCCGCGACGCCGATGGTCGCGTAGCTCGGCGTGAGCGCGATGATGAGCGAACCCAGGCACATCAGCACCACCGAGAAGAACAGCGCGCGCTTACGTCCATAGCGATCGGCATAGATGCCCATCAGCCAGCCGCCCACCGGACGCGCCAGGAAGCCGACGGCAAACACCGCGGCGGTGTTGAGCAACTGCGCCGTCTGGTCGCCCTTGGGAAAGAACGCCTTGGCAAAGTACAGCGCAAACGCCGAATAGACGTACCAGTCGTACCACTCGACCAGGTTGCCGACCGAACCGGAGAAGATGGAACGCAGCCGGCGGCGAACGTCCGCCGGGGTGTCTTTCGCGGGGGCTTGGGCGGGCGCAAAGTCGCCCGTGACCGCGCCAGCCTGGGGCTGAGTCATGATGTCTCCTTGGAGCGTGGCGGCCTTGCCCGTGGCACGTCACCGGGTGGTGTCGTGCGCCAGGTGCGGGGCGGTCCGCCGGTTTATGAGTGGTCGCTCTTACTCAAGAAGCATTCCATGCAGGAAGCAGGCGCGCGGGCGTCCCGCAAACGCCCGTGGTGTCAGGCTTTGCGGGAAAGTGGCCGAATGGCGGGAGACGGGAGGAGTGTGCGGATTCTCAGAATCGGCCGCGCGTGCCGTGCGAAAACCCGCACGGCCGATCCGAAGGCGGGCGATCGTCAGGCCGCCACGCCGAGCGGAATGGTGTCGCGAACCAACGCGTCGACCTCGGCCTTGGCCTCTTCATGCGACAAGCCGAGGCGGTCGTACAGATACGCCTCGAAGTCGGCGCGCACTTCCGGATGGCGCAGCGCAAATTCAACGGTGGCCTGCAGATAGCCGAACTTGCTGCCGCAGTCGAAGCGCTGGCCACGGTAGCGGTAGGCCAGGATCTGCTCTTCGGCCAGCAGGCTCTGAATGGCGTCGGTCAATTGCAGCTCGCCGCCCGCGCCGGGCTTCAGGTTGCGCAGGTGGTCGAAGATGCGCGGCGTCAGGATGTACCGGCCGACCACGCCAAGATTCGACGGCGCATCCTTGGGCGCCGGCTTTTCGACGATGCCGTCGAGCTTGACGAGCCGGTCATCCCACTCGCGGCCTGCCACCACACCGTACGAACGCGTTGCTTCGGGCGCAATCGTTTCGACGCCGACGACGGAGCAACGGTAATGATCGTAGAGTTCCGTCATCTGCTGCATGACGGGCGGCTCGTTGTCGAGCAGGTCGTCCGCCAGGATCACGGCGAAGGGTTCGTCGCGTACCAGTTTCTGCGCGCACAGAACGGCGTGGCCAAGGCCCAGCGTCTCGGGCTGGCGCACATAGAAGCACTCGACACCGGGCGGCTTGATGGATTGCACCATCTCCAGCAGCGCCTGCTTGTTCTTGGCCGCGAGTTCGGTTTCGAGCTCGTAGGCCTTGTCGAAGTGGTCCTCAATGGCGCGTTTGGCGCGCCCGGTGATGAAGATCATCTCCGTGATGCCCGCGGCTGCCGCCTCTTCCACCGCGTACTGGATCAGCGGTTTGTCTACGATGGGCAACATTTCCTTGGGGCTGGCCTTGGTGGCGGGTAGAAAGCGCGTACCGAGCCCCGCCACGGGAAACACGGCCTTGGTGATCTTCTCGTTCATGACAGCTCCATTGGTGAGACGTAGCGTCACCAGCAAGTCATATGCCAGTGGCTCAACCCTTTGGTGGAGCGCGCTTCGCCAGGCGTCGAAAGAAGGCTCGGCGACGTGGCGCACGTGCGTTCCTACAACCGGTTGCAAGTCCGCCAGTCCACTTTCAGCGCCGAAAGTTGGACCGGGCGTACCCGATTCTGCGTGCACCGGCCCGCCAGAATGGGCAGGTTGGATCACAAAGACGGCTTGACCCAACCTCGGGAGACGGGCGCAGCACGTTCGGGTGCACGCCGGTAGGCGTCGATCTGCGCGCGCAATTGCGAGACCTCTGCCTCGAGCGCGCGGATTCGCTGGCGCAGCTGATCGGCCTCGTTCTGCGTCTGCTGGCGCACGGCATCGTTCTGCAGCCGTAGAAACCGCTCGGTACCAGCCAGCGCGCTGGCGGCCCCTTCCAGGCGGGCCACGGTCTCGATGGTCTGCTCAAGGCGTTCCAGCGTTGCGTCGGTCAGTTTGGGCGGCACGGCGGGGGCCGTGGCCAGGGCCTCACCGAGGCGGCGTTCAAGGTCCGCCATGGCGGCCTGCAGTTGGCGATTGCGGGCGGCCTCGTGCTCGAGCGCGCGCTCCGCCACTTCTGCCCGGATGCGGGCTTCCATCCATTCGGCCCCGGCCCCGGGTGCGCCAATGGCACGCGACGCCACGCGGTCGCGTTCAATGCGCATCGACATGCCAGAAAGCGGCGCCTGCGTACCCGTTTCTGCGGGCGCCCACGGAATCGGCCACGGTTCCACGGCCTCCGCCGCCCCGCCCGAGACCGCACCGGCGCGCCCTCGCGCCCGATCGACCGCCTTCTGCAGCGTCGTATTGCTCGGCCGCCGACGCACTCCGGCTTCCGCCAGCCACCGGGCATAACGGCCCGCGCCGTAGATCCGCCGCGTCACCGCCTGTACCGCGTCGATGACTTCGTCCAGGAACACGGCGTTGTCATGCGGAAACGCAATGTCGAGCCGTTGGATCGCCTCGAGAATCCGCTGCTGTTGCTGGGGAGAGAAGTGAAGGCTGGGCCGCGCCATGTTGAGTACTGTTGATGTTCTTACAGTGTACATCAGATGTTAAAAACATCAATGCATCTCTGTACTCGTACATTATTCCAATAATGTAGCGGTATAGTTGCAGTGGACCGCAGCGGGACGGGAGACACCGCAGACGGTTCTCGGAGGGTGTGAACCGTCCCTTTGCGGAGGGAAAACGGATGAGGCGGCGCCGCCCGTCGCCCCGCAGAAACGGGTACGGCCCGGCCCCTTTCGGCACTGAAGAAAGGGGCAACAAAAAAATAGCGCCCGAACGGGCGCTTTCATCAGCGAGCCGCGGAAAGTCCTATAGCAGCCTATAGCAGCGCCACGTCGAGGCCGAAACGGCTCTTCAGCGCCTCTACGAGGGATTCGCGCGCGGCGCGGTCTTCCAGCTTGACGTCCAGCATTACGCGGCCAGAATCCCATTCCTTAATTGTGCCTAGTAGATCACCTTCTGCGCTACGGATCTTGTACTGCCGGCTAACCTCCTTGACCTTGCGCGTGCGCCCTTCTTGGGCGACTTTGCGAATCTGTTCGACGTCGCGGCTGGACAGCCCTTCTTCCAACACGCGCTGCACCAGCTCACGCGTACGTTCCTCACCGGCACTCTTGAAGTACAGCGTGAGTTCGTAACCGGTCGCGATCCCGATGCCGGCGGGCCGTTCTTTCATGACTTCGAGCACCGACTCTGGCAGCTTCAACAGCGCAAGGGTTTTGTTGACCGTACCGGCTGAGACACCGGTAATTTCGCAAATATCTTCTTCTTTTTTTACTTTTCCTTCGTCGAGCAGCTGGCGCCACGCGATAGCGTTGTCGAGCACCGACTGCCCCGAGCGCTGCTCGTTCAGGACGAAGGACAGCCGGTAGAAATCGATGTCTGACAGACCGTCTTCGATAAAGCAGTCCATCTCGGTCTTGCCGGCGGCTGCCAGTGCGCGCTTGCGATAGTGACCATCGATGAGGACGTACCAACCCGGTTTGGCGGGATCGGGGGCGGCCAAGCCGGGCGTCTGCTGGCCATGCGTGGCGATCGAAGCGGCGCGCTCCTGAACGATCTGCGGATCATAGATCCGCCGTGCGTTCAGCGGGTTCTCCTGCAGCCGGTCCAGCGGGATCTTCACGACACGGCGCTCGGCCGGTGTCTCGTGCGCAGCGCTTTCAGCGCTGAAAGTGGAGGCGACCGGCTGACCCAGCAGCCCGCGTGGGTGCGAGGTGATCGCTTTCTCTGCCAAGGCAAATCGGTCCACGGGCGCGGTTTTCGTTTTTTCGGCCGCAATCCCAGCCAGCATTCCGTCCTTGAGCGATTTCAACTTCGCGCTCATACGCGTTCCTCCTGCAACAACAACTGCAATACTTCGTCGACCATGGCGTCGACCTCGCTGACAGCCTCCCGGGCCCCCGACACGCCGTGCACCGTTGCGCCGATTGCCTGGCACTCACGAAACGCGGATCGGGATCCGATCATCGAATCCATCAACGGAATATCCCCGTCATCTCCAAGGATCTCGATGGCTTGTTTGGCGAGCGAGACGCGGCGCTGCACCATGTTCGCCAGCACGCGAATTCGCAACGTTTCGTTCGTCACTTGCGCCTGCTGGGCCAATGCCTTGGCGGCCACCGCAGCCCACAGGTCAGGCGGCGAGGGCACTACGGGAATCAACGCGATGTCGGAAATAAGGAGTGCGCTTGAAGACGACGGGGAATGGACAGCCGGGGGGCAGTCGACCACGATGTAGTCGTAATCCGCCACAAACTTGCGAACCTCGCGGTGCATAGCGCCGCCGGAAGGCGCCAAACCGATCACCGAAGCGGGAAAGGGCTTGTCCTCGGGGGCTTGGGAAGCCCAACGGGTGGCGGTTCCCTGCTCGTCCATGTCGACCAGCAGTGTCTTGTTGCCCCGTAAGCCGAGCGTGCCGGCGATGTGCATGCTGACGGTGGTCTTGCCACAGCCGCCTTTTTGATTGAATACCGTTACGATCTTGGCGCTCACTGGTCCTCCACTTTCAGCGCTGAAAGTCAGTACCGCCCATCTTAGGGAAGAGAGGAGAAAAACACAAGATCGATAAAATTTAATTTATATAAATCCTCCAGAGCGGGGTCACGTTGCCGCGGCAACACATGCGGTTTTCAATACACTTGAATTGAGATGTAAATGCGGCCTTTAACGCATAACCCCATGCGTTCATCGTGCGAATTGGCCATTTTCTAGGTGTTTACCATTGAGTGCATAAAAGCGACATTTCAGAAAAATGCCGCCCATCGACACCCCGCCACAAACTGGTTATGATGCCCAGACAGTCGTCTGAAGACTTTGTCTACGCAGGATTCGGAATCAGCCGGTTCTTCGTGCGATGTCCGGATCGGCTGGACGACCTGTTTTTTGTTTTTTAAAGGAATTTTTGCATGGCC
This sequence comes from Ralstonia mannitolilytica, assembly GCF_000954135.1. Taxonomy (NCBI): domain Bacteria; kingdom Pseudomonadati; phylum Pseudomonadota; class Betaproteobacteria; order Burkholderiales; family Burkholderiaceae; genus Ralstonia; species Ralstonia mannitolilytica. The sequence continues at coordinate 547,468 of NZ_CP010800.1, forward strand.
ACGGGTACTGTCAAATGGTTTAACGAAACCAAAGGCTTCGGCTTCATCACGCCGGACGAAGGCGGCGCAGATCTGTTTGCGCACTTCTCCGAAATTCAGGGTTCGGGCTTCAAGACCCTGAAGGACGGCCAGAAGGTGTCCTTCGAGGTGAAGCAAGGCCCGAAGGGTCTGCAAGCCTCGGGAATCAAGCCGGAATAAGCATTTCAGGCTGTTAGGCCCGAGATGAAAAAAGGGGAGCTTCGGCTCCCCTTTCTTTTTGTCTGGACGATGCGCTAGGCCAGCTTGCGTACGCTGGTGCGTGAGGGCTGCAGGATCAGCGCCTTCGAAGAATCCGCATCCACCTTGGCGTCCGGATAGACCACCAGCACGTCCTTCAACGCCTTGCGGAACAGCGCCCGGAACTTGCGCTCGCTTTCCGTTTCGGTACCAAACTGCATCTGCAGCGCTTCCCACGGAATCTCCGTCCGCTTCTGGATCGTGAAGAAGCGATAGGTGAGCCACGAGTAGACGTCGAGCGCAAACGGCGATTGCTTGAGCGCCTTCAACGCACGCATGTCGACGGGCACCGGCCGGTTCACGAGCTCGTTGAAGAACGGCTCGGACAGCACCACAAAGCTCTCGAACATCGAGCCTTGGCCAGGCTGCATGGGGTCCCACCAGGTCGACAGCTGGTCGGCGAGCAGGTACCCGATGCGGTCGATCGACAGCGGCTCCTGGTTCTGGTTGGGGGCGGACTTGTTCTGGACGATGGCGATCGTCGCCGAGAACAGCCGGATCATCTGCTGGCGCACCAGCGTCATGGTGCCCCGCTTGCCGCCGGTCGCCATCGGAATGCCGAGGTTGTACATGAACTCGGACAGCGAATTGCCCAGCGAGATACGCCTGTCTTCGACCGTACCCTGGAATTCCCCGCGCTTCTTCTTCGCCATGATCTCCTTGCCGATCCAGGCGAGCATCAGGCGCGGATACGAGCCGTACGGGTAGCCGAAGGAGACCGTCTCCGAGACGATGCGCTGCCGCCCGTTGCTGGCCCGCTCCGAGCGCTGCTGGGTGAAGTACCCCGGCTGGATCATCAACGAAATATTGCCGCTGGAGCGCGTCCAGACCGGTGGCGAACCTTTGGGCGCACGGTAGGGCAGGGTAACCTGCACGCTTGCACGGCTGAGGAAGCCGACTTCGCCGCTTTGCCAGGCGTCTTCGCGCTCCATGGCCTGGGCTTCATCGAAGAGCCTCTGGAATTTCTCCGGCGCGGCGATGACTTGCCCTCCCGAGGGGACGATGATGCGGCCGGGCGCATTGTCGTCCGGCTTCCCATTGGGTGTGAGGCGTTTGGTGACCATATTGGGCAAGAATTGTTCAGAGCCTTTGTACTAAAACGCCTCCGGCTTGTCACGCAGAATTGGGTACGTTTTCCGATTTTTGCTCGTCGTCGCGGGAAGGGCGTCGGGGGGCAACCTGCAAGGTTGTCCCCGGAAGACCTTTCCTCACTACCAGTCATATATACCCCTTACGTTAACTACAGGTAAACCGTATACGCGACCCGCAAAGCCTTGGCGCGTCTGGGTTTGGGGGGCAAAACCGTACTCGATTCTGCGGACGTGCGAACCCGATTCTGCGAGACTGCGTACCCGCTTCTGCGCGAAACCGTACCTGCTTCTGCGCATCGGCCGTACCGGAATCTGCGGGGACAACATTGGGTTGTCCACAGTGTTATCCACAGAAAACGCCCTTCTCTGGCAGTCCTGGAGCGTCTTTCCTTGCCAGCGTACCCGTTTCTGCGTGGAAAGCGACCATCGGGGCGGCTGCAGCGGTTTCGGGAAAGCCTGTGCGTACCTGTTTCTGCGTGATTCTGTGATGTGGCGCCACGTGCGTGTGTACGCAAATCTGCGGGCTCGAACACAAGGGAGGTTTCGGCGTCCGCATACTCTTGCGGTTTGCAGAAGAGCGAGTACACGCTTCGGTCGAGTTCGATGAATCGTCGGCGTACCCGTTTCTGCGGACGCGCGAAGCGGTACAAGGGCGATGCAGCATGGCCCAGTACGGCGGCGGCTCCGTCTTTACAACTTTCATCGCTGAAACTTCCCGGCGATGGCCCCCGCGCCAGACCGGTCCTGGACGGCCCGCGCAAACCGCCGTACCTGTTTCTGCGGGTAAAAACCCTTATTAGCCAAAGGCTTGCGCCGCACGCCTACAACGCGCGCGTACCCGTTTCTGCGCGCGGCCCCGCAGAAACGGGTACGGCTCAGCGGCAAGCCGCTTCGCAGAAACGGGTTCGGTGCTTGCGCGCCGAAACGGCGAGGGGCCGCAGAAACGGGTACGGTGGAGCTGCGTGTGGATTCGCAGAAACGGGTACGGCCAAGCCCGGTTTCCAGCGTGTGGAAGCGGCCCTCGCCCCGTACCTATTTCTGCGAGTTGCCGCGCAGAAACGGGTACGCATATCGACCCGCATGCGGCCTGGCATCGTGCTTTCGCAGAAACGGGTACGCAGCCGACGCCGCCGGCCCGCTGGCCGCCGCGTGCACGTGCGTGGTGTTTCGGGCATCATGCGCATCCCGCGCGCCGGGCGGCCTCGTGCCTGGCCGGCGTGTTCTCCATCATTCCATTCGCATGAACAGTATTTCGATCGCGCGACCTTCGGGCGCCGGAATCTTGCTAAGAGTCGAATCGCCCGTACCGCGGGCGCGTAGCGGGGGCGTTCGGTCCGATGCACGGCCGAGCGGCGATCGCACTTCATAACAAGAGGAGACAAGACGCATGACCTGGCTCGCACGCTTTTTCAAGCTCGAGGAGCACCAGACCGACGTTCGCACCGAGGTGCTCGCCGGGCTGACAACCTTCCTCACGATGGCGTACATCATCTTCGTGAACCCGAACATCCTCGCCGATGCGGGCATGCCGCACGATGCGGTGTTCGTCGCCACGTGTATTGCCGCGGCGATCGGCACGGTCATCATGGGGATGTACGCGAACTACCCCATCGCGATGGCGCCGGGCATGGGCCTGAACGCCTACTTTGCGTATGCGGTGGTCAAGGGCATGGGTTTCACGTGGCAGGCGGCGCTGGGCGCGGTATTCATCTCAGGCTGCCTGTTCCTGCTGGTGAGCGTGTTCCGCATCCGCGAGATGATCGTCAACGGGATCCCGCATTCGATCCGCGTGGCGATCACCGCGGGCATCGGGTTGTTCCTCGGTATCGTGTCGCTGCGCGGGGCGGGGTTGATCGTCGGGAATCCGGCGACGCTCGTTTCGCTCGGCGACGTGCATCAGCCGTCGGTGATCCTCGCGGTGATCGGCTTCTTCCTCATCGTGGCGCTGGATCACCTGCGCGTGAAGGGCGCCATCCTGATCGGCATCCTGGCGGTGACGGCGGCGAGCTTCTTCTTTGCCGGCAACACCTTCCACGGCGTGGTGTCGATGCCGCCGTCGCTGGCGCCGACGCTCATGCAGCTCGACATCATGAGCGCGCTGTCGGTGGGCATCCTGAACGTGGTGCTGGTGTTCTTCCTGGTCGAACTGTTCGATGCGACCGGCACGCTGATGGGCGTGGCGAACCGAGCGGGCCTGCTCAAGCAGGGCAAGATGGACCGCCTGAACAAGGCGCTGCTGGCCGACAGCACCGCCATCATGGCCGGGTCGCTGCTCGGCACGTCCTCCACCACGGCGTACATCGAGAGCGCCTCGGGCGTGCAGGCAGGCGGGCGCACGGGCCTGACTGCGCTGACGGTGGCGGTGCTGTTCCTGCTGTGCCTGTTCTTCTCGCCGCTGGCTGGTGTGGTGCCAGCGTATGCGACGGCGCCCGCGCTGCTGTACGTGTCGTGTCTGATGCTGCGCGAGCTGGTCGACCTCAACTGGGAAGACACCACCGAAGCGGTGCCGGCCGTGCTCACGGCGCTGATGATGCCGTTCACGTATTCGATTGCGAATGGCGTGGCGTTCGGCTTCATTGCGTATTCGGGCTTGAAGCTGTTCACGGGCCGCATGCGCGAAGTGCCGGTCATTGTGTGGATCATCTCGGCCGTGTTCCTGTTCCGCTTCTTCTATCTGTCCGGCGGACATTGAGCGATTGCATCGCAGACGAAAGACGCGGGCCGTGGGTCCGCGTTTTTTTTGCCTGAAAGCGTACCCATTTCTGCGCACGATTTTTGAGCGGTGCGTACCCGTTTCTGCGAGACATCGTCGGCGATGCATGCCCCGCGCGAACCCAATTCTGCGGACGATGTGAGCGACAACTGTTGCGTAAAGCCGGACAACAATGGCGCGCGACAATGCATCGGCGCGCTGCCCGATGCATGCGATGCGTACCCGTTTCTGCGCGCTGTGTGGAGGAATGTCAGGCCGATGGCCCGGCCAGTTTGCGCGCGGCGTCGGCGATGCTGGCTGCGAGGTCAGCTTCGCGCGCGCGTACGGCGACCGCCGGCAACGCCGCCAGGCCCAGCGCGTGCGCCACGTCGGCTGCGGCGTCGCCGGCGGCAAGACGCTCGCGCAGATGCGCTCCCCGCAGCTCGCGCAACGACGTGTTCGCCAGACGCAGTGCCGCGTCGGTGTGGCCGATGGCGCGAGCGTAGTCAGCGGCTTCGTTCAGCATCGCCTTGACGATGAGCAGCAACTGCGAGCGTGAACCAATGCCCTTGCGCTCGCCAAAATCGCGGCGTAGGGCGGGCGAGTCGATGATGCTGCCGTCGGCCCGACGCGGCGAGCGCTTGCGTATCGAGAGCAGCAGCGGTGTCGCTTCATCAGGCAGCGGCAGCGGCGACAGGCCAAAGGCGGTGCGGTACTCGCGCAGCGCGGGCATCAGCGCATCGCACGGCAGCCAGCGCCGCGCGCGCCCCGCGCCCACCGCAAGCAGCCACACGGACGCCGGCAACGGCGCATCCGGGGTGGCATGCTCGGCCGGCACGGCGTGCAGGGCCACGTCGCCCATCCGCGCATTCACCAGTTCTGACACGCGCATGCCTGCCTGTGACAGCAGCACGGCGAGGAAGTGGTCGCGCGCCTGTCGCAGGCGGGCTTCGCGCCCGAGGGCGACGCGGCCGCGCACGGCATCGGCCATCAACGCCATGTCGGCGGCGGTGGGTGCGGTGTGGGCTCCGGGCGCGGTTGCCGGTGTGGCACGGACTCGCGGTCCGGCATCCGGCACGGTGATGACCATCGCGTCGTCATCGAGAAACGGGTTCGTTTGCAGATAGCCGGTGCGCTGCAGCCAGCCGCAGAGGTTGGCCGCGATGATGCTGCTCTGCCGCGCCGAACGTGCGGAGAGCGGGCCACGCAGTGGCGTCCACCCCGGATCGTCACGCTCGATGCCGCGCGCGCTGACAGCCCAGGCGGGCGGTTCTTGCAAAAAGCGCAGATACGCGCGCGCGTCGTCGCGCTGCCAGCTTGCGATTGGCTGACCGAGCGTGCGCGCATACCAGCACACACGCTCGGCTTCGACGCGATATTGCGACAGCGTGGACGCACTCACGGCGCGTGCGCCGGAGGCACGCGCTTGCAGCCACGCGTGCACCCGTTCGCGTTCGCGCGCAAATGCCTGCGGATCGGCCGGAGAAGCGGTGTGGTCGGGCAGCGGCGCGGGGCTCGCCGGACGCGGTTCGGGCATGCGGATGAGCGGGTGGCGCATGAGAAAACACGGATCGCGCAAGTATAGCGAGCCGCTTGTCTGCGCGGCCGCGCGCATAGCCCTCGAAGGACGGTTCAGGCGCGCGGGCACGCGCCATGCTCGTTGCCCGGGCGTCGGGTTGCATGTCGGAGTCTTCCGACAACACGATCGGAACCGTCTCGATAGGCGCGCCGGATGGGCGCGGTTATCGTCGGCTCCACATGTCGATGACAACCTACATGGGCGCGCGATGTCTGCGCCTGTCTTGAACACGCTTTCGTCCGAGGTGAACGATGAAGATACAGATCAGGAAGATTGCCGCCGTGCTGGCACTGGGTTCATTGGCCGTGCTGGCCGGATGTGGCGGTGGTGACGACGATATCGGGCAGATCATCGGCACGAGTTCGCCGCAGTACCGCACCGTGCATGCCAACCCGTTCATCCAGAACGTCGACTTCGGCGTGAACGGCACCGTGCGCATCGCCAACGTCGGCTTCAAGAACGTCAGCAACTACTTCGGCATCGATGCCACAGCGACCACCGCTACGGTGTCCAATGCAGGCAGCAACTCGCCCCTGGCGTCAGCCACCTTCAACCCCGTCAACGGTCACCGCTATACGGCGCTCGCCATTGTCGGTGCGAACGGCACGGCCACCAATCTGTCGATCATCGATGACCCGTACGACAAGTCCATCCTCTCGGACAAGGCCCGCGTGCGGACCTTCAACGCCTCGTACAACGCCCCCAACGTCGACGTGTACGTGACGGCGCCCAATGCCGACCTCACCAACGTCGCCCCGACCATGGGCGGCGCGGCCTACGGTGCTGCCTCGCCGGCCAGCACGCAGGATTCGATCTACGTGGACGGCGGCACGTATCAGATCCGCGTGACGACCGCCGGCACGAAGAATGTCATCTTCAGCTCGCAGCCGTTCAGCCTGGCCAACAATGCCGACTGGCTGATCACGACGCTGCCTGCCGGCGGCATCGGTGCCGTGACGCCGAACAATATCCGCGTGCTCGTGGCCCAGGCCAATGGTGCATCGCAAACGGCGTCGGAACTGCCGTCGCAGTAAAGTCACGGACGGATGATGCGGTGCCGCGGCACCGCATTTTTTTTTGCGGCCGGCTGGCCAGGAACAAAAACTGCTACGCATGGACGCAATGTCTGAATCCATAACGGACTGGCCGGCTGCGGTGCGCACCGAACGACAGAGGTGCGCAGAAGCAGGCGGCGGAAAGCGAGTCGATGTGTTCTGGGTGGATGATCCGTTGACGGGCACGCGTCTGCATGTGAGCGCCGCCGCGCTGACATGGGGTGTGCAGCCCGAGGCCCTGTGCGGCGTTCGCGAACGCTGGCTCGCGCACGTCCATCCCGAAGACCACAACGCGCTGCGTGCCGCCTGGGATGGCCTGGCGCATGGCCAGGATTTCGTACTGGAATACCGCTGGGTCTGCGATGGCCAGGCCGAGCGACGCGTGCGCGAGCGCGGGTTCATGATGCCGTCGGCGGTTGGCACGTCGGCCCACGCCGTCGGCATGGTCGAAGACGTGACACAGCCTCGGCAGACGCTGGCGGCGCTGACCGAATCGGAGTTCCAGCTGCAATGGCTGATCGACAGCGTGCCGTTTCCGCTCGTGCAGCTCGATCCCGATCGCCGCGTGCGCTTTGCCAACCGGGCCTTTGCCCAGCGGTTCGGCCTGCCGCACGAAGACGTGCACGGGCGCCTGGTCCGCGACGTGATGGGCGAGGAAGCCTATGCCTGCATCCTGTCGCACCTGGAGGAGGGATTCGCTGGCCGGCGCGTGAACTTCGAGATGGAGCTTCCGTATCCGAACGGGCTTGGCCGCCGCTTCGTGCATGGCGCGTACTCGCCGCAGCGCGGGGCTGATGGCAGCGTGCAGGCACTCGTCTGCGTGATCGAAGACATCACCGAGCGCAAGGAGGCCGAGCGCGAGCGGTTCCGGCATCAGCGTGAATTCGTCACGTTGGTTGAAAACGCGCCCGACGTCATCGCGCGGCTCGATCGCGAGCTGCGCTGCGTGTACGTCAACCGCGCCGTGAACGACGCCTTCGATGTCGCACCGGCTGCGCTGACGGGCCGCACGCTCACGGCCTCGCCGTTGTCCGCGGAGGTGGCGCAGGCGCTCGAGGGCGCCGCACAGCGGGCGTTCGACACGCGGGCCGAGCAGACGCTCACGCTGCATCTCGAAGACGGCCATGCGCTGCCTCGCATCGCGCATTACAACGCACGCGTGATCCCGGAAGCCGACCGGCACGGCGTGATGGAGTCCGCGCTGCTCATCGTCTACGACGTGACCGAGCGCACCGAGGCTGAGCGCGAGCGCGATGCGCTGCTGTTGCGCGAACAGGCCGCGCGTGCACAGGCCGAGGCCGCCGCGTTGGCGCGCGATCAGTTTCTGGCCGTGGTGTCCCATGAACTGCGCTCGCCGCTCAACGGCATCCAGAACTGGACGTACGTGCTGGAGAGCCAGCTTGCCGACGGCTCCCCGCTGGTGCAGCGCGCGCTGGCCGGCATCAAGACGGGCGTGGAGCAGCAGGTGCGGCTGATCGAAGACCTGCTCGACGCCACGCGCGTGATGAGCGGCAAGCTGCGGCTGACCCGTGAACCGTTCGTTCTGCGCAAGGCGCTCGAGAGCGCGCTGAACAGCGTGCGTGCACTCGCCACCGAGCGCCGCATCACGCTGCATACCCGCATCGCACTGGGCGAGCGCGAAATCGACGGCGACGCGGACCGTGTCCAGCAGATCGTCTGGAATCTGCTCACCAACGCCATCAAGTTCACGCCCGAGGGGGCAGACGTCTGGCTGTCGGCCGACCTCGTCGGCGAGGTGGCGCGCATCGAGGTGCGCGACAACGGGCGTGGCATCGCACCGGCGTTCGTGCCGTACCTGTTCGATGCGTTCCGGCAGGCCGACGGCGCGCACACGCGGCGCACGGGGGGCCTCGGGCTGGGCCTGGCGCTCGTCAAGCGCCTGACGGAACTGCACGGCGGCCGCGTGCACGCGCACAGCGACGGCGAGCAGCGCGGCGCGACCTTCACCGTATATCTGCCGCTGCACGCCGGCGCCGAGCTGACGGCACCGCTGAGCGAGGACCCGGCGCGCAGCGGTCCGCTGCCATCGCTGGCGGGGCTGCGTGTGCTGCTCGTCGACGACCAGCAGGACGCGCGCGACGCGCTTGCGACGCTGCTCGCGCAGGTCGGTGCGGACGTCGGCAGCGTAGGCTCGGGCCGGGACGCGATCGCCCAGCTCGACGATTGGGGATCGAATGGCCACCCACAAGCCCTCGTCTGCGACATTGCGCTGCCCGATGAAGACGGCTACGCGATCCTGCAGAAGATACGTGCATGGGAGCATCGGCACCTTGCCGACGGCGCTGCGCCCATGACAGCCATTGCGCTGACAGCGTTTGCCCAGCCTCACGACCGTGCGCGTGCACTGGCCAGCGGCTTCCAGGAGCATCTGGTCAAGCCGGTGTCGCCGCACGACCTGGTGCGCACGCTGCGGTCGCTGGCCATGACGTAGCTGGCGCGGCACGGCTTTTGCGCAGAGAAGGGTGCACCACATCCTTGCCATGCCGGAACCCCCCACACACGCTCCGATTCCGCCCGCCATTCCGCCTGCCACATCGCAGGGCAGTGTGATGGACGGTCTGCGCCAGCCAGCCTGGCGCGTTGCGATGGTGCTGGTCGCGATTGGCGGCACGCTGGTGTTTCTGCAGTGGGCGCGCGTGTTCCTGGTGCCGCTCACCATCGGGGTGGTGCTGGCCTTCGCCCTGAACCCACTGGTGGTGTGGCTGCAGCGCTGGTACGTGCCGCGCCCGATTGCGTCCGCGCTCGTCGTGCTCGGCCTGTGGATCGGCGGTGCGGCGATCGTCTTCGGCATGCAGGACGGCATCTCAGCCATGGCCGCGCGTATACCGATTGCCGCCGGGCGAGTGGCGGAATCGGTCGACCGCCTGCGCAACCACGTGGGCGGCGCGTTCGACACGATGCGCGAAGTGACGGTCGCGCTCGAGCACGCGGCCGAAGGCGTGCAGGGCAAGCCCCCGCCACCGCCGCCCAAGCGTGGGCCCGCAGGCCTGGGCGAACCGCCCAATGCGGCGCCGGTGCTGCCGGTGCGCGAGTTCCTGTGGACGGGTTCGGCCAACCTGTTCGCGCTGGCCGGGCAGATCGTCGTGGTCTCGTTCCTTGTCTACTTCCTGCTGGCATCGGGCCAGGCGCTCAAGCGCAAGTGGGTACGGGCCGTCGGACGCACGCTGAGCGAGAAGAAACGCGCGGTGCGCATGATGGCGGGCATCGGCACGCAAATCCAGTATTCGCTGCTGGTGCTGTTTGTCACGAACATCGTGCTGGGCGTGGTGACAGCCGTGGCCTTCGTGCTGCTCGGCATGGAGAACGCGGCCGTCTGGGGCCTGGCCAGCGCCATCCTGCATTTCGTGCCGTACCTCGGCTCGGCGGTCATCGCCGTGGCCAGCGGCGTCGGCGCGTACCTGCAGATGGGCGCGCTGTCGGATGCGCTGGTCGTGGCCGGCACCACGCTGCTGCTCGCCACGCTCATCGGCACGCTGCTGGTAACGTGGCTGCAGAGCCGGGCGTCCAAGCTCGATCCATGCGTGGTCTATATCGGCCTGCTGCTGTGGGGATGGCTGTGGGGCGTGTGGGGGCTGCTGCTCGGCACGTCGGTCACGGCGATGATCAAGGTGGTCTGCGATCACGTCGAGCGCCTGCGCCCCCTCGGCACGCTGCTTGGCACCACGGATGCGCCGGCCGGTGTATCGCAGCGCGTGCTCGACCGCCTGCGCGGCCGTCCCACCCGGCGGCCCGAGCGCCCGCAGCCGCATTGACGCGGGCCTGCGCAGCAAGCGTTACAAGTGCCATGTAACCGTTACGCAACGGGCGCGATGGCTGCACCGGCAGCGGTCCGTCGCGCAGTGTCGGGCGTGCGGACGCAGCGATGCTCGAAGCGCGGCAGCGCCTGCAGAAGCGGTGCGGGCACGTCGGTTGCGGTGCCCAGGGCATCCAGATCATGTGCAGGAGCGCCTCATGACCCCGCAACCACGCGGCATCGTGTGCAGCCCGGACCGACGGGAGGCAGGAGGGCCGGGGGCCGGCAACGCCGAGCGCGTAGAAGCCGTGCTCGGACGGCCCGAGTCCGGCAAGCCCGTGACAAGCGCGCCCGACGGGCTGCCCCACGAGCGCGACCAGAAGCTCGAAGAGCAGCGTTCGGAGCCGCGCAGCAACGTCCAGCAAGCCGCGCGCGACATCGAAAGCGGGCAACTCGATACCGACCTGCACGACACGCCGGGCGTTGAACGCGTCGTGCGGGAGCGGCACGCCGCCAACCGCGAAGACACCGACCGCCAGGTCGCCAACCGCAGCGCGGACGACCTTGCCCACAAGCGCGGCCAGACCGGCAAGCCGTCGCGCAGCCACGACGACAGCCAGGGCTGAGCCGGCCATGCGCATCGCCTACGTGACCGAAACCTGGCCGCCGGAGCTCAATGGCGTGTCGCTGACGGCGGCGCGCACGGTGGCCTTTCTGCACGCGCGTGGCCACGATGTGCGTGTCGTGCGACCGCGCCAACGCGCCATCGACGCCGGCGAGCCGGCGCTATCCGAAGACGCGCTGCGCGTGCCCGGCGTGCCGATCCCGCTGTATCCGGACTTGCGCATGGGGCTGCCGGCGCGCCGCCGTCTCCTGCGTGCGTGGCGCGGCGATCCGCCCGACCTCGTGCACGTGGCTACGGAAGGCCCCCTCGGCTGGTCCGCCATCCGCGCGGCGCGCGATCTCGGCGTGCCGGTCACCTCGGATTTCCGCACGCGCTTTGACGAGTACGGCCGCCACTACGCGTGGGAGGGCGCGGTCACGCTCGTGCGCGCCTACCTGCGCGCCTTTCATAACCGCACCGACCGCACCTTCGTCCCCACGCGCGAACTGTGCAAACAGCTCGGCGAGCTTGGCTTCGAGCGCCTGAGCGTCAGCACACGCGGCGTGGATGCGCGCCAGTTCGCGCCGCATCATCGCAGCGATGCACTGCGCGCCAAATGGGGCGCGGGCCGCGACACGCCTGTCGTTCTGACCGTCGGACGCCTCGCGCTGGAAAAGAACCTGGGTGTGGCGCTCGACGCCTTTGACGCCATTCGACAGCGCAGGCCCGATGCACGCCTGGTCATGGTCGGCGATGGCCCGCAGCGGAACGCCTTGCGGCGGCGCTGTCCCGATGCCGTGTTTGTCGGCACGCAGCATGGCCAGGCGCTGGCTGCCCACTATGCCTCGGCCGACGTGTTCCTGTTTCCGAGCCTGACCGAGACGTTCGGCAACGTGGTGGTCGAAGCCATGGCCAGCGGTCTGCCGGTGGTGGCGTTCGACACCGCGGCGGCGGGCATGCACGTGCGCACGGGGCAGAACGGCTGCCTGGCCCCCGTGGGGGACGTTGCGGCCTTCACCGCTGCGGCCGTCGCACTGGCTGCCGACGGCGGCCTGCGCGAGCGCCTTGGCCGCGCCGCGCGCCAGACCGCACAGGCGCTCGATTGGCCGCAGGTGCTCGAGCGTTTCGAAGCGGCACTCCTGGCCGTCCATCAAGCGGCCACCACGGGCGAGGCCTACCATGGCGACGCACGTCTGGCCTGACTGGAAACGCTGGCGCGAGCGCGACCGGCAGCTCGCCGTCGCGCTGAACCACATTGCCGGCGACGTGGCGGCCATGCGGTTCTACCGTGGCGTCAGCCGTCTCGGCGACGGCATGCTGTGGTACGCGCTGATGGCGGCGCTGCCGGTGGTCGGCGGTGAGACGGGCTGGGAATGCGCCAAGCAGATGGGGCTCACGGGGCTGCTCTCGCTGGTGATCTACATCCTGCTCAAGCGTGGCGTGTGCCGCCCGCGGCCGTACCAGTCGTGCGAAGAGATCCGGCTGTGCGGGCGCGTGCTCGACCAGTTCAGTTTTCCGTCCGGCCATACGCTGCATGCCGTGTCGTTCAGCATCGTGATGGCGGCGTATTACCCCCGCATGGCGCTCGCGCTCGTCCCCTTCACGCTGATGGTGGCCCTCTCGCGCGTGGTGCTCGGCCTGCATTACCCGAGCGACGTGCTCGCGGGGGCGGGGCTCGGCATGCTGATCGGCGGGTTGTCGGTGTGGTTGTTCTGACGCTTTCGCTTGGCCGCGCATCGTGCCGGCCCGCTGATGCACGTCAATACGAGGTCTGCGCAGGCCCGGCGACAGCGGTTTCGGGGCCGCCGCCCATCCAGGCCTGGGCCAGCACCTGCGCAAAGCCGTTCTTGGTGACGGGGGTGCGCGTTTCCAGGCACGCCGCGAGCAGGTCCTGCCAGTGGCGGATGACGTCGGGGTAGGCGGCGTCCACCGGGTGCAGGCCGAGGCGCATCACGGGCGTATCGGCGTGGTGCTGGGCGAGCCAGCGCAGGTAGTAGCGCGACACCAGCCGGCGGGCAGGCGTGCGCACGCTGTAGGTCAGGCACGGCGCCTTCAGCGCACGCTTGGGGTGCAGCAGGTAGAAGCGGCGCAGCGTGGTCGTGTAGCGCAGCGGCAGGCCTTCCAGCGCTTCCCATGTGGCCGGGTTCATCAGCCAGGCGGGCGCGACAAAGCCATGCAGCGGCCAGCCGTTGGCCGCGAACCACGCGGCGCCGGCCTCGATGCGCGAGCGCGCCGTCGCCAGCGGAATCGCCGAGAACTCGCCCTCGCCGGCGGTGTAGCGCGTGCGGATCCACTGCTCGATCAGGCCGCCAGGCGGCTGGTCGTCGAGGTGCGCATAACCGTGCAGCACGAGCTCATCGCCTTCGGCCAGGCATTCGGTCATCAGGCGGCAGAAGCGCTCGCTGTTGCGCGCGGTGGGCCCACGGTAGAAGTTCGGGATCACGAGCAGCGATTTCGGCACGCGGCACACTTCATCCAGCGCCGAGAGCAACACCTTGCACGCCGGCCAGGTGGCGGGCGTGACGTCATGCATGGCAACAACGACGTAGCGCGACATGACAACCCTCTAGCGGCCGCGTGCGGCGCGCACGTGCTGGCGGGCCGTCGGCGATGGTTCGGCGGCGAGGCTGGCCTGTCGGCCCAGCAGCGCCAGATAACGGCGCAGCAGCTGCGGCAGCACCGCACGCCAATCGTACTGCAGGGCGTGGCGCCTCGCCGCGTGCGCCAGCGCAACCGGGTCGCGCCCGCGCAGTGCTTGCAGCGCCTGGGCGAAATCGTCGGCGCGGCAATGCGGCACCGCGTAGCCCACCCGCGCGTTGACGAGTTCCCCGAGCCCGCCGGCACTGCAGGTCACGACCGGCACGCCGCTGGCCATGGCTTCCAGCGCGACGAGGCCGAACGTTTCCTGGTCTCCTGCGTGGACGAACACATCGGCGCTGGCCATGGCGGCCGCCAGGTGTTGCGCATCGCCTTCATAGGGCAACGCGCGCACGTGCCTGCCGCGCGGCGGCGTCGGGCCGGAGCCGATGGTGACGAGCACACTGCCGTCATCGAGACGGTCCACCGCGTCGCACAGCACTTGCAGGTTCTTCTCGGGCGCGTACCGGCCCACGTACAGGAGCACGCGCGCATCGCGCGGCAGATCGAGCTGCTCGCGCCAGCGCAGCGAGCGACGCGCGGGATGGAACAGGCGCGTGTCGACGCCGAGCGGCTGCAGTTCGACGCGTTCCACGCCCAGGTCGGCCACCTTCTGCGCGATGTAGCGGCTCGGCACGAATACCGTATCGAAGTGGCGGTACAGCTTGCGTGCATATGCCGTAGCGGCCAGTTCCGCCGGTGGCCCGCCCAGGCGGCGAAAGAAGGCCGGCAGGTCGGAGTGGCAGAACGCCGCCACGGGCACCTGCAGGCGCGCACCCGCACGCAGTGCTGCCCACGACAGCCGGTACGGATCGCCGGCCTCGATCAGGTCCGGCGACAGCGCACACAGCGCCTGCTCGGCCGGCCCGCTGCGCAGCGGGACGCGATAGCCGTGCGACATTGGCAGCGGCACGCCCGGCACCACGGCGACCTCGTTGCTGGCGTCGTCTGGCGTGCCGGGCACCACCAGCGTGTGCCGCCAGTGCGTCGAGCGCAGGAAATCGTGCTTGGCGCGCAGGTAGCGCTTGACGCCGCCGCTTTCCGCCGCCCAGAACATCGTCACGTCGGCCAGATGCAGGGACACCCCGGTGGGGTCGCCGGCGGCGGTGAAGCGGTGGTCCGGGAGCTTGCGCACGGGCGTCGTGTCGGTGGTCGGCGTCAAACCTGGCGCCGCATTTCGGCCGGGGCGATGCGCATCAGGCCACGGTACTTGGCGACCGTGCGTCTTGCCACGATCACACCTTGCTCCGCCAGCATTTTCGCCAGCGAGACGTCGGAGAGCGGCGCTTCGGCGTCTTCGGCTTCGATCATCTCCTTGAGCAGCGCCCGCACCGACGCGGCCGAGCATGCGCCGCCCGTGTCCGTTGCCAGCTGGCGCGAGAAGAAGTACTTGAACTCGAAGATGCCGCGCGGCGTGGCCATGTACTTGTTGCCGGTGGCGCGCGAGATGGTGGATTCGTGCAGGCCGAGCTCTTCGGCCACGTCGCGCAGCACCAGCGGCTTCATCGCCACCTCGCCATATTCCAGGAAGTGCTTCTGGTGCGCGACGATGGCTTCGGCCACGCGCTGGATGGTGGCAAAGCGCTGCTGCGCGTTGCGGATCAGCCAGCGGGCCTCCTGCAACTGGTGCGCAAGCGGCGTGCGGTGGTGGCCGCGCGTCTGCGCAAACAGCTCGGCGTAGACCTTGTTGATGCGCGCACATGGCGCCACCGCCGGGTTGGTGACGGCCACCCACTTGCCCTTGACCTTGGCGACGAACACGTCGGGCACGATGTAGCCGGCATGCGCCTGCGAAAAGCGCAGCCCCGGGCGCGGGTCGAGCATGCGGATCAGCGCACAGGCCTCGCGCAACTCGTCCTCCGTACAGCCGAGCGCACGGCGCATCTGCGTGAACTCGCGCTTGGCCAGGCGCGGCAGGTGGCTGCGCACGATGTCGTGCGCGATTTCCTGGATGCGTTCCTCGGCTTCCGTGTCAGCGGGGCGGGCCTCGATCTGCAGGCGCAGGCATTCCGACAGGTCGCGGGCGGCCACGCCCGGCGGGTCCAGGCTCTGCACCAGCGCCAGCGCGATCTGCATCTCCTTCTCGGTGGGTGCAGGGTCCACGGGCGCGAGCGGAATCAGTTCGGTCAGCAACTGGCGCAGGTAGCCGTCGTCGTCCAGCGCTTCGATCACCGTCTGCGCGAGCAGGCTGTCCCGCTCCGACAGCCGGTAGCTGCCCAACTCCTGATGCAGATGCTCACGCAGGCTCGGTGTGGCATGCACCCATTCCCCGATGTCGCTGTCTTCGCCATCGCCGTGGTGCGCACCGCCGTGGCTGTAATAGGTGCTGAAGTCGGCAGGAAAGTCTTCCGATGCCACAAGCGTCGGGTCGGTCTCGATGGCGCTGGTGGTGGTCTCCAGTGGGGCTTCGTCGGCGGATGCATGATCGGCCGCGCCATCCAGACCGGTCGCGGGCAACTCGCCCACGCCTGCCGTGTCGGCCTGCAGCCCAGCGCCTTGGGCTTCTTGTTCGACCTCCTCCAGGAACGGGTTGCTGGCGAGCGCTTCTTGCATTTCCTGCGCAAATTCGGTTGCAGACAACTGCAGCAGCTTCACGGACTGCTGCAGCCGCGGCGTCAGCGCGAGATGCTGCTTCGCACGCATTTCCAGAGCGGCCTTGACCATTCGCCTTGCCTCCTTGTGTGAGTGGACGCCGGCGTCCGCGCCGGCAGGTCACCGCACTCATGCAAAGGGTATGCCATGCCGGCAAACCGAGTTCTGACAAGGCTTTGCGGGGCGCTGGCACGCCGTTTCTACATGGTCGTGTTCCTTTTTATATGCACCGTGTTGCCCGTACGTGACAGTGCCCAGTGCCGGGCGACGCGTGGAGGCGCCGTGCGGACGTGGCAGCGCGGGTACATGCGTTGCTGCCACCAACGGTGTCGAAGATGCGCTGCGGCGCGTCTGCATGACATACCTGCACCGCATTACCCCTGCCCACATCCTTGGAGACATCACCATGCGAATTCGCTACCTGACTGCGGCGCTCGCCAGCGCCCTGCTGAGCCTCGGCATGACCGCCGCCATGGCGCAGACCACCACCGCGCCCGTCGACAACCAGGAATCCAGCAACCCGACCAAGGCGCCGGGCAAGCGCACCGATCCGCCGTCCTCGACGGCAGACCGCACCGCCAATACGCCGATGCCCGGCAACGACGCTGCCGCGGCCGCCGGCAGCAGCGACTCCACGAAGCCCATGCACAAGCAGCATCGTCAGCACAAGAAGTCGAAGTCGACCGTGCCGGGCGGCACGAACAGCGCCGGAGACATGTCGCATTCGGGCGTGCAGTCCGGTGGTAACGACGCCGCGACGACGACTGGCAACTCGCAGCCCGGCAGCTCGAAGCAAGGCCAGTGACGCACACACCGATGAGGGAGCCCGCTATGCCGATGTCCACCACTGCCGCCCTCCGCACGAGCCCGCGCACCCGGGCCGAGACGGACACCGCACCACGTCGGCCGGCCCGGCCGCCGCATGAGCGCCGGCGCCACGAGCATCCGGGCGAGCGCACGCAGGCGCATCCGCGCTAAGACGCGAGCGCGGATGCGTCAGGCAACACCAGGAAGGGAAAACGCAGCGCCGTCATGCCGCCATCGCGGCGGCCCCGCTGCTTTGGTAGAGATCGAGCCGGTTGTACAGCGTCTTCAGGCTCACGCCGAGGGCCTTGGCAGCCTGGCGCTTGTCGCCCTGGAAGTGCTCGAGCGTGGCGAGGATCATCGCGCGCTGTGCATCGGCCAGCGTGACGCCTACTGAGAGACTCAGCACGCCTTCCTTCACTGTCGGCCTGGCAGGGCCGCGTGCGGGCGTCAGCGGCGTCGCGAGTTCGACCGTCTTCTCGCCCAGGATGTAGCCGCGCTGCACGGCATTGCGCAGTTCGCGCACGTTGCCCGGCCACGTATGGCTGCGCAGCGCCGCCAGCGAGGCGCGTGAGAACACCTTGTCGGTCTGGTGCGCGGCGTTGAACTGGGCGAGGAAGTGCAGCGCCAGTTCTTCGATGTCGTCGCCGCGATCGCGCAGCGGCGGCACCTGCAGCGGCACGACGGCCAGGCGGTACATCAGGTCTTCGCGGAAGGCGCCTTCGGCCACCGCTTCGTGCAGGTTGCGGTTCGTGGCCGCGATGATGCGGGCGCGCGTCTGGATGGGCTCGGTGCCACCCACGCGCATGAACACGCCGGTTTCCAGCACACGCAGCAGCTTGACCTGCATGTCCACCGGCATCTCGGTGATCTCATCGAGGAAGATCGTGCCGCCGCACGCGTGCTCAAAATAGCCGATGTGGCGCTGCGTTGCGCCCGTGAAGCTGCCCTTTTCGTGGCCGAACAGTTCCGATTCGATCAGGTTCGGCGAAATGGCGCCGCAGTTGACCGCGATGAAGGCCTGGTCGGCGCGCGGGCTCATGTCGTGCACGGTGCGCGCGATCAACTCCTTGCCCGTTCCCGATTCGCCCATGATCAGTACCGTGGCCAGCGTGGTCGACACCTTGCCGATCTGCTTGTACAGGGCACGCATGACCGGCGACCGGCCGTACAGGTGGCCGAAATCGGGTGCGGCAACGGGTGGAGCAGGGGATGGGGTTTCGGCCGACACGGGCTCGGTGTCGTCAAAGTCGGCCAAGGTGGGCGGGCAGGGCATGCGCCCTGTGGTGACTGCGCGATCGTCGGCGAAGGCTTCGCTCAAGGACATGGCTCCCTCGTGGTCGGTCGCGACGGGGACGTCCCGGCAAGGGCCGCGTCAGCGATTCGGCCTCTGGAAGTCTTGGTACGTCGTCATCCCGTCACATCGTGTCGAAAAGTGAAATTATTATCAGGGCGCGCCGAGTGCGTTGTATGTCGGGCAGGCGCTGACGTTTTCGTTATCCTGTCGGTCAAACGCTGACAAGAAACGGGCCTGAAACCCAGACGGCGCCCCGCTTCCGCCTTTTGGCGCGGCGTAGCCTGTCCATTTGGCTGGATGGGTGGCGAAGCGTCGGCCTTCTCAACTATGCTGACTGCACTGCCTTGTCCGCGGGGCCCCCGCGTGACGCATCCGGTCCTTAACTTGCATTGCCGCGTGTAAAAAATGCCCGACTGCCGCCCCCGGCGGTGGCGGGGCACGCCGCGGTCGGGATGGGCCCGGATGGAATGCTTCTTGCAGCACAGGTCTGTTTGCGCATGCATGTCGGGTGCGCACTGACTGCCGGCACCTGCCGGCTCACTCAATCGAATCGAGATGCCACATATCCTGATTGTCGAAGACGATGCCAACGCACGCGCCGCGCTCGGTGAACTGGTGGGCGCCGAAGGCTTCACGACCGCGCTGGCCGGGTCGCTGCGCGATGCGCGCATTCAGATGTCGCGTCACAGCCCCGATGCGGTGCTCATCGATCTTGTCCTGCCCGATGGCAACGGCATGGACCTGATGGAAGACATTCCACCGCACTCGGGCACCGAGATCATCGTCATGACGGGGCACGCCAGCGTGGAAACCGCCGTCGAGGCGCTGCGCATGGGCGCTGCCGATTACCTGGTCAAGCCCGTCAATTTCCAACGTCTGAAATCGGTGCTCGCACGCATCCCGCGCCCGGGCGACCTGAAGGCCGAGATCGGCAACCTGCGCGGCGAGCTGCGCCGGCTCGGCCTGTTCGGCCAGATGCTCGGCAACTCGCCGGTCATGCAGACGCTGTACGACCAGGTCAGCCGCGTAGCGCCGACCGAGGCGACCGTGCTGCTCATCGGCGAATCGGGCACCGGCAAGGAACTGGCCGCGCAGACGATCCATGACCTGAGCCTGCGCCGCAAGCAACCGTTCCTGCCGGTCAACTGCGGGGCGATCTCGCCGAACCTGATCGAATCGGAAATGTTCGGGCACGAGCGCGGCAGTTTTACCGGCGCAGACCGCCAGCACAAGGGCTACTTCGAGCGCGCGAACGGCGGCACGCTGTTCCTCGATGAAATCACCGAGATGCCGATCGAGCTGCAGGTCAAGCTGCTGCGCGTGCTGGAAACCGGCGTGTTCATGCGCGTGGGCACCAACCGCGAGATCGATTCCGACGTGCGCGTGATTGCCGCCACCAACCGCGACCCCGAAGAAGCCGTGGCCGACGGCAAGCTGCGCGCCGACCTGTACCACCGGCTGAACGTGTTCCCGCTGCAACTGCCGCCGCTGCGTGAGCGCGGCAAGGACGTGGAGCTGCTCGCGCAGCATTTTCTCGACCAGCTCAACGCGCAGAACAACACCAAGAAGACGTTCCTGCCATCTGCGCTCGAAACGCTGCGCGCGTACAACTGGCCGGGCAACGTGCGCGAGCTGCGCAACTATGTGCAGCGTGCCTACATCCTCTCCGACGATGCGGGCATCGACACGGCCAACGTGCCCTTGCAGGTGTCGAGTACGCAGCCCTCATCGGGCTCCACGCTGACGATCTCGGTGGGTACGTCGCTCGCCAGCGCCGACAAGAAGCTCATCCTTGCCACGCTGGAGCAATGCGGCGGTGTGAAAAAACGCGCCGCGGAACTGCTCGGCATCAGCCTCAAGACGCTCTACAACCGCCTCGAGGAATACGGCAGCACGGGCGCCGAGAGCGGCGACGACAGCAGCGGCTCTGGCCGCACGCATGCCACGGAGGCATGACACCTGCACGTGGTGCGGTACGCGGCTTGCTGACCGTGGGTATCCGCCCTACGGCGGCAAGCCCACTCCACCACACAAGGAGGTTGCCATGCTGCGTTATGCAGTCGTCTTTTTCATCATCGCACTGATCGCGGCCGTGCTTGGTTTCGGCGGTATCGCCGCAGGCGCCGCCAGCATTGCCAAGATTCTGTTCATGATCTTCGTGGTGCTGTTCGTCGTCAGCCTCATCTGGGGCCTGGTGGCGGGACGAGGATGACGTCGTGCTCGCCCGAGTCCAGATCCCCCACACAGGAGCGCCGCACGATGGAACCATCCGAGACCAATCCGTTCCCGAAATCCGACGGGCACGGCAACCTGATTCGCGATGACGTGGCGCAAGCCGCGCAGCGCGTCAAGGCGACCACCGCCGAGGCGATCGACCGTACCGCCGACGCGGCCGCGACCGCACTCGACGAGGCGGCCGCACGGCGCGAGCAGTGGCGAGCATCGCAACAGCAGCTCATGCGGGATGCCGCCGAGTGCATGCGCACCCATCCGCTGGCCACGATCGGCCTGGCGTTCGGGGCCGGCTTCCTGATCAGCCGCCTGCTCGGGGGCCGCGCAGATTGAGGCCCCGCGCCGGTTTCACGCGCGGCCGCCACGCTTGCGCGTGCGCCGCGCCGTGACTACGCTCAAGGTCGGGCGCGGATGGCCGCGCCACGTTGCGAGGAATCCATGCGCCTGGCTGCCTGCCTCAACCGGGACGTGCTCAAGCGCGCTGCGCAGGTGCTGCTCGGCGCGGTGCGCCAGTGGTCCACCCACCGCGCGGCCAGCAAGGGCGCGGCGCTGTCGTTCTACACCCTGTTCTCGATGGCGCCCGTGCTTGTGCTGGTCATTTCGATTGCCGGCCTGTTCTTCGGCGAACAGGCCGCGCGCGGCGAGATCTTCGGCCAGATCGAGGGTCTCGTCGGCGCACAGGGGGCGGCCGCAGTCGAGGCCGTGCTCGCGGCCACGAAGCGGTCCGGCAATGGTGTCTTCGCGGCCGTCACAGCAGTCGCCCTGCTCATGGTTGGCGCCACGACCGCCTTCTCCGAACTCAAGGACAGCCTCGACGAACTCTGGGATGTGCCCCCGCGCCAGCAGTCGGGGCTGTGGGGCGTCCTGCGCTCACGGCTGCTCTCGTTCAGCCTGATCCTGGTTCTCGCCTTCCTGCTGCTCGTGTCGCTCATCATCAACGCCGCCCTGGCGGTGGTGGAGCGCTTCTGGGGGGCGCTGTGGTCAGGCTCGGGCGCCTTTGCCGTGGTGGCCGAAATCCTGTCGTCCGCATTTTCGTTTGCGGTGGTGTCGTTGCTATTCGGCACCATCTTCAAGATGCTGCCCGAGACTCGGGTGGCCTGGCGCGATGTGGCGCTGGGCGCGGTCGTGACGGCGCTGCTCTTCACGCTTGGCAAGCACCTGATCGGGCTGTATCTCGGCAACAGCGCGGTGGCGTCTTCGTATGGCGCGGCGGGCTCGGTCGTGGCGCTGATGCTGTGGATCTACTATTCGGCCCAGATCTTCTTCTTCGGGGCGCTCATCACGCGCCAATACGCGCTGCAGTTCGGCAGCCGCCAGCACGAGCAGGCCGGCCGCGCAGCGCAGGCGGCGCTGCTCAACCCCACGCTGGCGGCCAGCCTGTCGCGCGACAGCCGCTGACTCAGTCGCGCGTCAGCTGCTCCAGCAGCATGCCGGCCACGAAGGCCAGGCCGATCGTGATGACGGGGTGCTCGCGCACCGAGCCACTGGCCTGTTGCGACACGTTGGCGTGCAGGTTCTTCAACTGCTCCGTGCGCCGGTCGAACTGCGCCAGTGCGCTGGAGATGACGCCGGCAAGCCGGTCGATGCCGTCGGCGGTGGCATCCTTGACGCGCTGGGCGGTCTGATCGATCTGCGGATGGAGCGTCGTGACGGTGGAACCGTTCGTGCCGTTGCTTGACGTGGGGGTGGGGTTCAGTTCGGTCATGCGGGCCTCCGTAAAGTGCATCGGCGTGGAACTCCTCAGCCAACACGAAGCAACCGCCATGCCCTGCCAGAGCGTCACAAAGAACGCCGTGCAAAAGAAAAGGGCCACTTCTGTGGCCCTCGACACGGTGAGGAACTGCGCAACTAACCGACCGTCACCACGGTTTTCCGCGCGGCCCAGATTTCAGCTTGCAGGGCCAGTGCGGCGAGTGCCTGCAGGCTGTGCTGCGGCAGGGCCTTGATCCGCTTGCGGCGATTGGCGGCGCGTTGCTGACGCGCCGCGCGCACGCTTTGCTCGTCGAGTTCCCACGCCTTGCGCGTGGTCTCGATGATGCGTTGCACTGCCGGATCGACAGGGGTTCGACTACGCACGATTAGACTCCTTCTTGATGTCTTTCAGCATCGCCGGCACCACGCATGGGCGCCGTTTTTGCGACGGGCTCCACAATACGGGAGCTTCATGACAACTTCGATAACGCCATCTCCGAAAGGGTTGTCGGAGTATTCCGACAAGCGGTTGGTCTCCACCCATCGGGTGACGGTTCCTCCGGAGTTTCCCTCTCTTGCCGCCCGGGTCAGTTGATCCTAAGCAACTACGCCGATCGCGTACAATCTCGGCTGCCCTGGATCGCCCACCCGAACCCGGCATTCCATCGGCCGGCAGGATGACCCGCCGGCCCGCGCACCTGCCAGGTGCGCATTCATCCGCATTGTTCACCCCCTCCCTTTCGGTTTTTTGCCCGTGAGTACGCTGCAGCAGGAGATCCGGCGCCGCCGGACGTTCGCCATCATTGCCCACCCGGATGCGGGTAAAACCACGCTGACGGAAAAACTGCTGTGGTTCGGCGGCGCCATCCAGATGGCCGGCGCCGTCCGCGCACGCAAGGCCAACCGTCACGCCACGTCCGACTGGATGGAGATGGAAAAGCAGCGCGGCATCTCCGTCACGTCCTCGGTGATGCAATTCCCGTACCGGAACGACGGCGGCGACTACATCGTCAACCTGCTCGACACACCGGGCCACGAAGACTTCTCGGAAGACACGTACCGCACGCTCACGGCCGTCGACTCCGCCGTGATGGTGATCGACTCCGTCAACGGCGTGGAAGCGCAGACCATCAAGCTGCTCAACGTCTGCCGGCTGCGCAGCACGCCCATCCTTACGTTCATCAACAAGCTCGACCGCGAAGGCCGCGCGCCCATCGAACTGCTCGATGAAATCGAAAGCGTGCTGCAGATCCAGTGCGCGCCGATGACGTGGCCGATCGGCATGGGTAAATCGTTCAAAGGGGTGTACCACCTCGTGAACGATACGGTGCAGCTGTTCGACCCCAACGCCGACAGCGAGAAGGGCGCCACCGCCGGCCTGATCCAGGGCTTGGACAACCCCGAGCTCGACCGCGTGCTGGGCGCGCAGGCCGAGGAGCTGCGCATCGACATCGAACTCGTGCGCGGCGCCTCGCACACGTTCGACAAAGAGGCGTTCCTGGCCGGCAAGCAGTGCCCGGTGTATTTCGGTTCGGCGGTGAACAACTTCGGCGTGCAGTCGCTGCTCGATGCGCTGGTCGATCAGTCCCCCGAGCCGCTGCCACGCCCCACCGAAACGCGCGAAGTCAAGCCGATGGAAGAGAAGTTCACCGGCTTCGTCTTCAAGATCCAGGCCAACATGGACCCGAAGCACCGCGACCGCATCGCCTTCGTGCGCGTGTGTTCGGGCCGCTTCGAGCGCGGCATGAAGCTGCTGCAGGTGTCGACCGGCAAGACGGTCGCCATCAACAACGCCATCACGTTCATGGCGCAGGACCGCAACACCACGGAAGAGGCCTTTGCCGGCGACATCATCGGCGTGCCGAACCACGGCACGATCCGCCTGGGCGATGCGTTTACCGAAGGCGAGCCGCTCAAGTTCACGGGCATCCCGTCGTTTGCGCCGGAGTTCTTCCGTCGCGCGCGCCTGAACAACCCGCTGCGCCTGAAGCAATTGCAGAAGGGTCTGCAGCAGCTGGCCGAAGAAGGCGCCACGCAGATGTTCCGACCGCTGGCATCCAACGACCTCGTGCTGGGCGCGGTCGGCATCCTGCAGTTCGACGTGGTGGCGCACCGCCTGGAGCACGAGTACGGCGTCGATGCGATTTTCGAGCCGCACGAATGCGCCACCGCCCGCTGGCTCAGGGGCAAGCCGGAAGACATTGAAAAGCTCATCGACAAGGCCGGCCACAACGTGGCGCTCGACGGCGCTGGCGACTACGTGTACCTGGCGCCGAGCCAGGTGAACCTGCGCCTGACGCAGGAGCGCTTTCCGGACATCCAGTTCATGGAAACGCGGGAAATCGTCTAGCGGGCGATGAGCAAGAAGAAACGGGGCCATGCGCCCCGTTTTTTATTGACCTGTTTGGTGCGCCACCGGGCAAACCGCTTCAAGCTGGCGGGCGCCGGTGTCGGCGTTTCGCGCTGAGAGCTGCAGAAGCTGCGGGTTGGCGCCGGCCACTTTGACCGTGATCGGCTTGCCTGTATGGAACAACGCGTAGAAGCGCGCGCGCGACTTCACGTCACCCACGGCATACGCTTCCATGTCGGACACTTGCAGGCGCGCCGGGATCGCTAAACGAAGAGGGCCGGAAGCGAATTGGAGGCGGAGGGCCGTACCGTTTTGCCGCGGTTGCGCACGCATGGATACCGCAACGTAGAGCCGCTTGAACTCGCAGTTGGCGTAAAAGCTCAGGCCTTCGGTTTCATAGCCGCCATACGTCAATGAGTGTGCGACGTAGTGCCAGCTTGCGAGTTCGTCTTCGGCGGTTTGCGTGCTGGCCGCCAATGCGGAGGAGGCGAACAAGGCGGCGATGGCGGCAAAGGGCAGGACGCGCACTTCGGGGCCTCTCACGAGCGATGAAATCCGGCGCGCAACGATGCCGGAATGCCGCTGAAAAGTCCATCTGGCAGACATTCAAACGCCATCCCCGCGGCGTTTTCGCCGTATCCGCACTCGCACCGCATCCAGCCCGGCGCCCGCATCCAACACGGCCTCTGCGGCAAACACACCCTGCGCCAGGCGCGCCAGAGCACCGCCACCCGGCACCTCCACCGCCATGTTTGCGCCGCGTTCCAGCGCATGCCGTAGCGTGTCGTGCCACAACACCGGCCGCGCCATGTTCCAGGCGAGATCTTCGACGATGAGATTGGCGCGGAACAGCGCACGCGCGCGGCTGCTGCTGACGTAGGTGATCTGTGGCGCGTGGGCGGTGGCCTTTGCCGCGGCGGCCGCAAGCTCGGCGGCCTGCGCGCCCAGCAACGGGCAGTGCGACGGCACCGCCATGCACAACCGCGTCGCCTTCGACGCGCCGTGGGCCAGCGCACGCTCGGCGACCCGCGCGAGCGCTGCGTCGTTGCCGGCCACGACGATCTGCCGTTCCGCATTCACGTTGGCGACATAGGCCGGCGTGGCGGTGGCGTTGACTTGCGCAACGATGCCGCTGACCTCCGGTTCGGCGAGGCCGATGATGGCGACCATGCCGTAACCGCTGGGGTAAGCGTCTTCCATGAGCTGAGCCCGCAGGCGCACCAGGCGCAGCGCATCGCTGAACTCCAGCACACCGGCGACAACCGCCGCAGGCCACGCGCCAATGGACAGGCCCGCCACCATGTCCGGTCCTGCGTACTGTCGAGTCAGCGTGCGGGCCACGGCCACGCCGGCAATCAGGAGACAAAGCTGTACGGCCACCGTTGACCGCAACGCCTCTGCGGTATCGAGCGTGAGCGGATCGACGCCGAGCACGTCGCCAGCTTCGGTCAACGTCTGCGCAACAGCGGGGTCATCAGGCAGCGCATGCAACATGCCCGCGCGCTGGCTGCCCTGGCCGGGAAACATGAACAGGATGCTCATGCCGCGTCGCTCCATGGGTCTGCGACGAGCCGGGGGCCGTGGTCGGTCTTGAGCAACGTTTGATGCGGCGACGCCAGCCAGTCGCGTAACGCGAAGCCGCCGCAGCCGGTGTCGATCTGCAAATCGACGCGGCACTCGGTATCGCTCAACAGGCGGACGAGCTGATCGCGTTGCGCAGTCGACGGGGCACGCGGCATGCGCACAACGAGATCGAGATCGCTCTGCGCATGCAGCACAGGCAGCCCGCTGGCGAGCGCAAAGCCGGCGCCGCCCGTCGGCCCCCACGCCCAGCCGAGTGCGTTGAGTCCTGGTGCCAGCGCGCGCAAGGTGCGCAGCGCCGCGAATGGCGCGTCGTGTGCGATGGCGGCCGCTTCGGTTGCCAGCGCCTCGGGCGAGACGACACGCGTGATGCTGTTGGCAGCTGCCGTCGCCGCGCAGCGTTCATGCCGTGTGCCACCGCGCAAGCCGACCGGCACGGAACCATCGGTGCCGCGCGGTGCGCGTCGCACCACGACTGGCGCCCCTTGCCGGCATACCGTGATGGCCCAGTCCGGCAAGGGGGCGCCATCCGTCGCTGTAGGTGTTTCAGACACCCACAGCAGATCGTGCGCGCGCAGCGGCGTGGCTGTCATCGCAGCAGCGCTTGGGTGGCCAGGAACAGGATCGACGGTCCGAGCAGGCAGCCGAGGCCCGTATGGAACGTCGCCACGAGCGAGCCGTATGGCACCAGCCGCCGATCCGTGGCGGCCAGGCCCGCCGACACCCCGCTGACCGTACCCGCCAATCCGCCGAACACCATGGCCGCGCGCGGGTTGTTCAGGCCGAGCGCCTTGGCCGCGAACGGCGTGCCGACCATCACCAGGATCGCCTTGACGAGGCCCGTCGCAATCGACAGCGCCATCACATCGGAGGTGGCCCCGAGCGCCGCACCAGTCACCGGTCCGACGATGTATGTGACGGCGCCTGCGCCGATGGTGGTGACGCTCACCGGATCGGTGTAACCGAAGGCGTAGGCAACGCAGGCGCCGACGATGAACGGCAGCACCGTTCCCAGCAGCAGCGAGATGGCACCGATCATGCCGGCCTTGCGTGCCTCGGTCACCTGCACTTCAAAGGCCGTCGCCACGATGGCGAAATCGCGCAGCATGGCCCCGCCCATCAGACCGATCCCGCCGAACAGCTTCAGGTCTGCCAGGCCACGCTCGCCGCCGGTCTGCATGCCGCCCCAATAGGCGAGCACCAGCCCGATCATGATGGCGATGGCCGAGCCGTGCACGCGCCCGAACGTCAGCTTCTTGGACGCCCACATCGACAGACCCATGACGATGCCGACCAGCGCGAACGCCGCGACAAGCCCGTTGTGCTGCAGAACTTTCTCTAGCATTGACAGCATGGTGCGGCTCCTTAGGCGCGGGCTTGTTCGGATTCAGGCAGTGGCGGCAGCGGTTGTCGGTTTTCTGCCTTGCCGGTGCGGTTGATGACCGCGATGCACGCACCGCACACGATCACCGCGCCGATGGCACCGAGCAACGCAACGGGGCCGCCGCGCAGTGCCGTGACGACGTTCTGCGTGGCTGCCATGGCCACCACCACGGGGATGTACATTGCGCCCCAGAACGAGACGCCCGCCTCCGTGGCGGCGGGCATCAGGCCGCGCTTGTGCAGGTAGAGCCGCGCGAAGATCAGCAGCAGCATGGCGATGCCCACGCCGCCCACGTTGGCCTTCACGCCGATGGCCTGGCCGAGCAGGTCGCCCAGGAAGAGGCCGGCGATATGACAGAGCGCCAGCAGGGTTGTACCGTAGATGATCACGTCTTTGTCTCCTGAAGGAACGGCGATGGGTCGCCTGTTGTGGTGTTTGGGTGATCGAGGGTTGAAGACTGGTTGTTTGGCGTTGATTGCGTTGATTGCGTTGGTGGTGCATCCCTTGTTTCATCCCCTGCCGGGGCTGACTTACTTTCTTTGTCTTGCCAAAGAAAGTAAGCAAAGAAAGGCGCGCCCGAGATGGCGAAAGATTCCTTGAATTTCTGTCGCAGGGAGGGAGAGGAGGCAAACTCGCTTCGCTCAAACAGCCTCCTCTCTTTTTCCTCCCTGCAACAGAAATTCAAGGCGCCATCTAGGGCAGGTACGGCCAAACCGTCGAGGCGCATGTGTTGGCGCCGCGATGTGTCTACTGTTCGTTATGCGCCTTCTGGCTGGGCGTTCCATTGCTCGCGCAGGCGTTTGCGGACTTCCGACGATGCGGTGCGCAGCGCTGCGCCCAGGCGGCTTTCCAGGCCGCGTGATGGGTCGGCTGCGATGTCGGCCAGTGCTGCGGCGAGTGCGGTCTGCACGGTGTCGACGTCGCTGGCGTCGGGTGCGTCGGCGGATTGCACCTTCAGCAGTTTCCACAGCAACCCGAGCGACGCGAAGCTGGCGATGTCGTAGGCCATGGGCGGAATCTCTTGTGCGAGGCGTTCCAGGTCGGCGACGGAGCGCAGGGTTACGCGCGCGGCTGCGGCCTTGCCCATTGCGTGCACCATCACGTCGGCGTCGTCCAGTGCGAGCAGGCGATTGGCCTGGTAGCCGTGCGCGAGCAATGCGCCCGACATGGCGCGGCCGACGATGAGGCCGATGACGGGGTGGCCGGCCAGGCGTGCGGCAGCGTAGGCGTCCGCCGCTGCAGCCAGCGCGAGGTGGATGCCGTAGGCTTCCTCGCGACGGCCGTAGGCTTGGCTTGCCACATCGATGACGGCGACGATGGCGCGCTTCTTTTCCTGCGCGGCGTCTGCAGTCATGACATCGCGCACGGCGCGCGCGAGCTGCCAGCCTTCGACGAGGCCGACTTCACCGTTGCGTGCGCGAGGGAAGCGGTTCTCGGCATCGGGCACGACGGCGATGTAGCGCGCGGGCTGGCCCGCGAGCGCGGCATCGACGACTTGCAGCGTGCTGCCGTAACCCGGCACCGGTGTGCCGACGGCGAGCGCGCGCATCCAGGTCGCGCCGCGCGTGGAAAGTTCGTTCTGGCTCATGCGACGTCCTTTGCGTAGTGCGCGCGTACATCCTCTGCCGTGGCTTGGCGCGACGTGTCGACAGCGGCGAGTTGTGCGAGGTAGTGGTCGATCTGCTCGCTGCGCTGGCGCGCGGGTGCGCCGGCACGCAGCCACTCGATCACCTGTGCGCGGATCGTGACGGAATCGTCTTCGATGCAGACATCGGCCAGGCCGGTGGCGGCGCGTTGTTCGCCGCCGGTGAGGCTCCAGATGAAGGGGCGATCGCGCGAGTCGTATTCCTCGATGCCGGCTTCCTGTTCGATCACCTGCGGGCCGTTCAGGCCGAGGCGCGCCTCGCGCGTCATCAGCAGATAGCTGCACAGGCCCGCGGCGATGCTCATGCCGCCAAAGCAGCCGACCACGCCTGCGGTGATGCCGATCACTGGCCCGTACTCGCGCAGCGCACGGATGCCTGCATGGATTTCAGCAATGGCGGCAAGGCCCAGGTTGGCTTCCTGCAGCCGCACGCCGCCGGTTTCGAAGACGATCACGGCCCGTGTGGGAATGCCGTTGCGGTTGTCTTCCACCGCCAGCTCCAGCGCGCCGGCAATCTTGGCGCCGGACACTTCGCCCATGCTGCCGCCCTGGAAGGCGCCCTCAATGGCGAGCACCACCGCGGGCTGCCCGCCCAGCGTGCCGCGCGCCACGACGACGCCATCATCGGCCTGCGTGACGATGCCCTGACGCGGCAGCCACGGCGAGGTCAATTGTTCGAACGGGTCCAGCAGCTCTCGGAAGGTGCCGGGGTCGAGCAGCGCAATGGCGCGTCGGCGCGCATCGCGTTCGATAAAGCTGTCGCGTTCAATCGGGTTGCGTGACATGGCTTCTCCTTATGACCCGAGCGCGTTAAGCGATTCAAGCGCCTGCTCAAGCCGCAACCGCACCACGGCCGGTGTCGCGCCGAAGTCGTTGATGATGATCTTGGCCGCCGGCCACGCGTGCGAGCCGAACACACGCGCAAGCTGCGCCTGCCACGTCGCCCTCATGCCATTGACAGACGTGGTGATGGTCACGTCGATCTGGCCGGCGTTGCCCGGCGTCAACAACACTTCGAGGTCGCCCGAGCCGACCACGCCGGCATACGCGCGGCGGCTGGCGGGGGCGCCGCCGGTGAATTGAAAGTCAAGACGCTCCATGTTCGGTTTCCTGGTCAGCGGATTCGGTGTCGGACACTGCGGGCGCGCTTGCGGGCAGGCGGTCGAGGAAGAGGGCGGCGGCCAGCAGGTCGGCCGCGCCGCCGGGCGACACGTGCCGCGCCAGCATGTCCTTTTCCAGCAGGCGGAGCGCGCGGCGGCCCTGCGGTGTGGCAAGGCCGCCGGCGGCGCGCACGGTGGCCGCGCCGGTCTGCACGGCGCGCAGCGCATCGGCGCCGCCGCGTGCGAGCAGGCACGTATCGTCCAGCCTGGCCATGATGGCGAGCAGTGCATCCACGCGCGCATGGTCTTCGCGGATGCCCGAGGCACGCGCCCGACGTAACGCCGGCAGCGCCACCTTGACGACATGCGGGAACCCCGCACAGGCTTGGCCCTTGGCGCCGCCGACGCCGTAGTCGTTGCAGGCGCGCTCGCCCTTGTGGCCGGTCGAGACGGGGGCGAAGCGGTCGGGGATGTTCGCCAGACGCGCGGCGCGATTCGCCACTGCCGCGGCGCCCAAGGCATGCGGCGCCTGCGCGGCGGCGGTCACCAGCAGGCCGAGCGCCCAGATGGCGCCGCGGTGCGTGTTGATGCCGCCGGTGGCATCGAGCATGGCCGCCTCGCCTTCACGGCCGAGGCGGCCGATGCGTTCGCGCAACGCAAGCGGTGCGTCGAGCTGTGCGCCGGCCAGCGCCATGGCTTCGAACGCCGGACGCAGGCTTTGCGCCGAATGCACCATCAGCGTCCAGTCCAGATCGTGATGCGCGCCGTTGCCGCGCACGTCCACCAGACCGGGTTTGGGCGACAGCGTCACCTCGTCGATGAGGGCAGATTCGACCAATGCGGCCAATCGCTTCGCGCGCGCTTTCGGGCTGGCGGGCAGGGGCCGTTGCAATGTCTTTTCCATTACCAGCTCCGGAAGCGCGCAGGCGGGTCGTACAGGCCGCCGGACCATTCGACGAGGTCGGCGATGCTCTTGGCGGCGAGCAGCTCGCGGCTGGCATCGCTGCGGCGCACGTCGAGGTCTTCGGGCAGCGCGATCAGGCCGTCGCGGCGCATCTGTTCGGTCTTGGATGGGTCATGCCGCAGGCCGATCGACGTGACACCCGCCACCGCGGCAATCATGGCGCGCCGCTCTTCCAGCGAACGTGCCTTGTAGAGATACGCGATGCCGTCTTCGGTCAGCAGGTGGGTGACGTCGTCGCCGTAGATCATGATGGGCGCGAGCGGCATGCCGCTTTGCTTCGCCACGGCCACGGCATCCAGCGTGTCGACAAAGGTGGGCTTGCCGCCTTCCTGGAACGTTTCGACCATCTGTACGACGAGCTTCTTGCCGCGCTCGAGCATCGTCACCGGCTCGGTCATGTCGAGCCACGCGGGCGTGGCGTGACGGCGGCCGCGCGGGTCGTGGCCCATGTTGGGCGCGCCGCCAAAGCCGGCCAGCCGCCCGCGCGTGACGGTGGACGAATGCCCGTCGCCATCCACCTGCAGCGTCGCGCCAATGAAGAGGTCCACCGCATATTGGCCGGCGAGCTGGCACAGCATGCGGTTCGAGCGCAGCGAGCCGTCACGCCCGGTGAAGAACACATCGGGGCGTGCGGCCACGTAGCGCTCCATGCCCAGTTCGGTGCCGAAGCAATGCACGCTTTCCACCCAGCCGGATTCGATGGCGGGGATCAGCGTCGGATGCGGATTCAGCGTCCAGTTGCGGCAGATCTTGCCCTTGAGGCCCAGGCGCTCGCCGTACGTTGGCAGGATCAGCTCGATGGCGGCCGTGTTGAAGCCGATGCCGTGGTTGAGCGACTGCACGTTGTGCCGCTGGTAGATGCCGCGAATCGCCATCATCGCCATCAGCACGTGCACGGGCTTGATGAGGCGCGGGTCGCGCGTGAAGAGCGGCTCGATGTAGAACGGCTTGTCGGCCTGCACGATGAAGTCGACCCACGAGCCGGGAATGTCGACGCGCGGCAGGTCGGCCGGGTCATCGACGATCTCGTTGACCTGCACGATCACGATGCCGTCGGAAAACGCGGTGGGCTCGACCAGCGCTGGCGTGTCTTCCGTGCTGGGGCCGGTGTAGATGTTGCCGTCGCGGTCGGCCTTGAAACCAGCCACCAGCGATACATTCGGAATCAGGTCCACCACCAGCCGTGCATACAGCTCGATGTAGGTGTGGATGGCGCCGACTTCCAGCAGGCCGTCGGCCAGCAACTGGCTGATGCGCAGGCTCTGCGGCCCCGCAAACGAGAAGTCGAGTTTGTGCGCGATGCCGGCTTCGAAAATGTCGAGGTGTTCGGCGCGGCTCACGCTCGGCATGATCATGTGCAGATCGTGCAGGCGCTCGGGGTTCACCTTGGCGAGTGAGCGCGAGAGGAAATCCGCCTGCTTCTGGTTGTTGCCTTCCAGCACGACGCGGTCGCCCGGGGCGAGCAGTGCTTCGAGTGCGGCGACGATGTCACCAGTGGGAATGACCTTGCCGTTGGCAATGCGGCGCGCTGCAGTCAGGCGGCGTTCTTTTTCGTCGCGCCGCCGGCGCCATTGCGGCGGGATGGGTGCGTTGATCCCGTTTGCCGATTGGTTGGGCATCGGTTGCATTGGGTGGCGTCTCCAGCCTTGATTGATTTGATGCCCTGTACCGTAGGCTGTAAGAAGATGCACTTCAATCAACCTAGGCGCGGTTTCATTAACTTGAAGTTAATGAAACAATGGCCGATTCTGATAGCAGCGCGCCCGTAGAAGGCGCCCGGAGGAGCCCCTGCCATGGCAATCGATGAAGACATCACCCTGAAGAAGCTCGAAGTCTTCCAGTCGTTCATGACGCTGGGCAACATGGCCCGCGTGTCGGAGGCGTTGGGGCAAAGCACGGTGAGCGTGCACCGCGCGCTGCACTCGCTGGAAGAGGGTTTGCGCTGTCCGCTGTTCAAACGCGATGGGCGCAAGCTGATTCCGCTGTCGACCGCCTACGTGTTTGCCGAGCACGTGGAGCGCATCCTGGCCGAGTGCGAAGCCGGTGTGCGCCGCACGCGCGAAGCTGCGGGCTTTTCGTCAACGACGCTGAAGATCGGCGGGCTCTATTCGATGACGGTCGGCACGTTGCCGCGCATCTTTGCGGGCCTGAAAACGCGCCGCTCCGCACTCGACATTGAACTCACGCTTGGTTCGAACCGCAGCCTGCTCGCCAAGCTGGAAGACGGGCAACTCGACGCCATCGTCATCGCGCTGGGCGAGCCGCTGCGCAATCCCGATCTGCTGACCGTGCCGATGTTCGACGATGAGATTCTGTTTGCCGCACCGCTTGGCTCCCCGTATGCCGCATCGGCCGAGATCGACTTGCAGACGGTGCGCAGCGAAAAGTTCGTCGCACTCGGCGATGACTTTGCGACGTACCACGACTTCATGGCCGCCTTCGACAAGGCCGGCTTTGCCCCGCAGATCGCGCTGCGCGTGGGCGACATCTTCTCGCTCATGAACCTTGTGAGCGGCGGTATCGGCTATGCGCTGCTGCCGCGCCGCGTGGCCGATTTCAGCCCGAAGGTGCAACTGATTCCGCTGGCCGCGCGCTATGCGATCAGTCAGCACATCGTGCTGGTGATGCAGCGCAATCGCGAGCGCGATCCGAATCTGTTGGCGCTGTCGGCGGAGTGTCGGTTGTTGGGGGCGCGGTGATCAGTGTGGCGTGCCGTGTGGCCGCTGAAGTCGCCCACTGGTCTGGCTTGGTACTGCTGCGCGCGTCTCGCGCCGGTCGGGGGTGGGGGGCGAGCGATGGATGGTAGCAACGCGAACCTATGGCGCTGTGGTTGCAATCCACAATGGCGCAGCCATCCCCGATGAGCACCGCGCCACACTCGGTCTCGTCCCCATGCGTGGCAACAGGCTCGCCGTCCACCTCCATATCGCAGCGCACCTTGATGATCCTGTTGGGCCCGTGAATCGGGCAGTCCACCCAGTCTGTGCGCCGCGCGATTGGTTTGCCATCGAGCAGGCTCTCTGGCGAGCCCGTTGTGACGTGGCCGCCATGGGAGTGGGGGCAACCCACTGTGATCATGCTTCCGTCCATGCTTGTGCTGTCCTTACTTCTTGTCTTTGATGTTCCCCTGGACGGTACTTTCAGGGAATAGGCTCTTAGGCGCGGCTGCCAATGCCTTGCTCAACGCAGCCAGAAACTCAATCTCAAATTGCTCCGACACATGCCATCGACCGAGTTGCCCCTTCTTTTCAAAGGTAAATTTCTCATCGATTTCAAGCACGCCATTTTCCGAGAGTTTTGCAAGTAGCGGGTCCTCGTATGCGATGCGCAAAGGGCATGACAGTTGGGTGGGCGATTTCTCGGTGCAATCGGCCGTGGGGCTCAAGGACATCACGCGCTGGCTCAATGTTTTTGAATGGCTGACGCCGAACCGGTCCTGCCGATAATTTGTCGGTGAGGCTGAAAGGTCTTTCTTTTGCAACACCTCCAGGCCGTCCATGAACGCTTTGCGGAGCCTCTCGTTTCCGATTGGCGCCCCCAGCGATTCGCTATGTTGGTCGCCACCGTATTGGGTCTGAACAAACTCCGCGGGCACCATAGCGACCTCAAAACCAGAGCCCCCCTCGGCCGCTGGGCGAATGACAAAACCAACGGTCGTCTTCAAATCACCGACCTTGACATCAACCGTGCATCCACGGGAGCGTGAAGTGTTTTCGTATCCGATTTCCCGAATGTTAGACAAATCAGGAGGTCCTGCCTGTATTGCATCGATCGATGACAAGTACGAACTCATCGATATATTGAATAAGGATGCGGATGCCCCCTTCGATTTACAGGCTGGCGTGGTGGGAGGGGCGAGGTAGAACGCTGCTGCCGCCGCCACAACGCCAAGCCCTGTCGCCCACCCGCCAAAGCGCCACAGCCTTTTACGCCGATTCATCCGGATCGAAATCGGTCTGATTTTTTCCAGAAAACGATCTGGATCCA
Organism: Ralstonia mannitolilytica; assembly: GCF_000954135.1. Classification (NCBI taxonomy): domain Bacteria; kingdom Pseudomonadati; phylum Pseudomonadota; class Betaproteobacteria; order Burkholderiales; family Burkholderiaceae; genus Ralstonia; species Ralstonia mannitolilytica. Next base: position 582,784 of record NZ_CP010800.1, read on the forward strand.
GCTCACAATAGGAAATTAGCCGGGTCTCGGCCACAAGGTCTTCGTCGCTTTCGGACGTCTTCAAGACCTTGGATGCAACCTCATCCAACATCTCGTCAGGCACGAGACCATGCTTGACCAGCCAATGCATGGCGCCCCCAGGGCTGGCAAACAGCGGGGCGTCAAGGAGAATGCGCTTCGTGCTGACGGCCTTCGTGTCTTGAAGCAATTGGATCGCTTGATCATGGACGGCTTCGGTGATGAAACCGTCCATCAGCAGCACGCTGAGCTTCCATTCGTCGGTGTGCTGGTCAATCTCGATTGCTCGCCAGGCCAACGGGCCCGTACTGGTTGTTGCGGAAGCGGTGGCGATCGTTTGTTCGTGAGTCATGTTGAATTTTTGACAGGTGAATCGAGCGTTGGCGCGATCATCGCGTTAAACACCGCCTGGGATTTCTGTTGCTTGAGGATGGCTTCTGCCTCGGATCGGGTCAGCGCGCCCTCTCGCCTGCGCTGGGGTTCCAGTGCCCACGCGCGTTCCAGGTCTGCCCGCGAGGGCCTGCCGCCTGGTCCGCTGGCGAAACCGATGTAGTCGTCGGCGTAGGGGCGGGCGTACGGGTCGTTGGGTTCGGGCTTGCAGGCTGCCTCAATCTCGGCGGGCCACACCGGGTCGCTACAGGTGGCAAGCACAAGCCAGCGTACCGTCGCGTCCAGCAGCATGAACGGGAAGAAGACGTAGTCGAAGAGCGAACTGAACAGGCTGGAGAGCTTGTCTTCGCGACAAATCTTGAAGCCTTCCCAGAACGATTCGCGGGGGTTCCAGAAGCGGTGCGGCTCGGGCAAATCGGCGGGGCCGTCTTGCATGTAGCGACGGTAGTACTCCCATTGTTGTTGGGCTTGCTCCAGCGTGAACATCAATCGCCCGAGCACGAAGCCGCGCACGACGTTGCCGTTTGCATCCAGTGTGTAGTGGCGGATGTCGTACATGGAATAGCTGGTGGATAAGCCGCCCACCCTACGCTTGCCGATGCAAAAGAACTCGTCGTTGCTCCAGGGCACTTCCCAAAGGCCCTCGCGGTCTTTGGTGCGCATGGCGTAGATGCGCCGCGTCTTGCGATTCAGGCGGATGGGACGGCGCTTGAGGGAAAGCAGATAGCGGCGGGCTGCGTCGCCTCCAATTAGGCCGAAGAATGCAGAAGATGCAAGCCCGAGGATCGTTCCAAATACAGTCGCAATCCAATTTCCATTCTCCCTCATCTCTTCGGCTGAGACATGAAATGGTGTCGATGCAAACATCGCCCCGAGGAAAAGTGAAAATCCGACCGCGACTGCACAGATCAAGAGCAGCATCCCGGCCAACTGCACACGCGTTTGCGATTCGTCGGTGATCTCCAGGCACGTCGAGTCGATACGGTAGACGTTACCAATCTCGAAAATCTCATCGCTCGCGGGTTGGTCAATGTGCAGCCGGTGTTCTCGCTCCCACTCTCCAAGTGGCTTGCCTCTTTGGTAAAAATAAATACGCTCATCTTTTGGCGCAAATCTCATTTCACGCCCTCGTCCTTGACTTCGATTCCCAATTGCACAAACTCCTTCCACTCGGCTTCCATCGAGTGATATTTGTCGGGGTCGGGCCGCTTGGCAAAGCGGCATTTCTGAACCCACTTGAGCGTGGCGGGATCATCCAGCATCGCCAAGCCAACGTTCACGCCAAACAGGATTACAAGGGCCGGCCAGACCGGGACCCCACCAAATATCAGAGGGAAAATATCGGCTGCGACCGGGAGCGCTGCTGCCGCGAGGCCAGAAGCGCTTGAGGTCATATACAAGACCGCGACGAGGCGATTTCCTTTCATGTACTCATCGCCCGCATGGCAAGCATCCCACCCAACAGCCACAGTTGCTCCCGCAAAGCCAATCCACCTTCCCCCGCGCGCCAGTCTTTCTCCCTTCGCCACCCATTCTTCTCGCGGCGTAGCCCGCATGGCTCTTGCCACCAGCGGATGCGTCGGCGCCTTGGACACTGCCACGCCCGCCTGCTCGGCCAGCGTCCCCACCATCGTCACCAGCCCGCCCATGAGCTTGGTGCCTTTCTCCGCTTCGTCAAACTCGCCCGCAGCCCGGAAGGACTGTGCGGCGTGGTAGACCGCCACGCCTTGCAGAATGCACGCGATCGCGCCGATGTTGACGTGCGGTGAGCTCAGTGCCGCCTTGACTTGTTTGACGCCGGGAACGTCGGCGGTGGTTCTCAGTTCTAGCGCGCCTAGTCCCGCCGTGTTGGTGAGGTCTTTCGGATCGAACCACACCAGGCGGGTATTCTGAGCCAGGCCCTTGGCACGCCGGGCAAAGGCATACGCTTCCTCCCGGCGCTGGGTCCGGCCAAGCTGGTCATACAGTTTGGCGTTCTGTGCCTTGAGATCGCCCAGCGTGGAGGCCCGAAGCTGCAAGAGGTTTTTGTCGACCGGGACGATGCGCGCCCCGCCGAACAGGCTCAGGCCATGAATGAACATCCTGGCGGTTTTGGAACCCAGCCTGTTTGCCAGCGCCGGGATGATCTCGTCGGACAGCACCCAGGCCAAGCGCGGTACGAGCTTGAGCTTGGTGACGGCTGCGGTCAGTGACAGTCCGCGATCCAGCAAGCCGTCCATGGCGTCCAGCCCAGACCGGAAGACGGCCAGCATGGCGCCGTAGGCCGCGTCGGTCGGGTCCGCCACGGTCTTGATTGCCGGTTGGTAGTTGAGATACAGCGCGCGGGCCAGCAGGTTGCTGTCCTTTTGCGGGTTAGCGTCTTCGTACCAGCGCTTGATGACTTTGCGGCACTCAACGGTGTCGAGTGCACCTTCGATGCAACGTGTGAGGGCTTCGTTGTAGTGGTAGCCGTGCGCGAGGTCCATCCGGTCATGACGATGGGTCATGTAGCTGGTGAATTGGCCGCTGGTGAGCCACTGGCTGTGGCTCTGCGCAATTGGGGCGAGAACGGTTTCGTTGAGTGTTTTCAAGCGCGCCGTATGGTCGCGGTGCCGCTTGCTGTTGTCGAGCACGTCGGCGTAGGGTTTCCAGGCGGCGGTCTTGGCATCAGTCTCGCGCTTCTGGCGCGTGGCTTCGCGCTCGGCGTCTTCTCTGGCCCAGCGCGCCTTAGTCCTTTCGTAGGCGAACATGGCCGACAGGAGTTCGTAGCCGGGACGGCCTTCTGCATCGGTTTCCGTGCGCCGGGCTTGTTCTTCTGCGGTCATACGAGCGATGGCCTGAGCTTCAAGGTTGGCTTGCAACCGGTCGAGCAGGAAATCGGTGGTCTTGTCCCAGATGACGCTGTTGACGGCACGCGCGTGCATCTTGTCGCTGGTGAGCGCGGCGAGGTCTTTAATGATGCCTTTGGGGTCTTCGAAGGCCAACATGAGCGCATCACCGGGCGAGACGCGCTCCATGGTTTCAGAAAGAATGGCGCCAGCGTTCAAGCCGATCAGGTCCAGGCGATTGTCCGCCTTGGTGCGCGGCGGGGCGCTCAGATACTGGAAAGCCTTGTCCTGTGCTTCGGGCGGCATGGCGTAGGAGGCGACATGCTGGCTAAGCTCGGTGGCGCGTGCGGCGTGCGGTGCCTTGTGGCTGGCAAGCCAGGTCTGCACGTTGAGCGATTGCATGTGCTGCCGGCGTACGTCGGCGCGGTTCTTGTTCTCGTCGAGCTGCGACTTTGTCCACTGTACGTGCGAGTAGGCATACCACACGGTGGTGGCATGCTCGGCGTCGGGGATGGTGAAATACATCGAGGTATAGCCATGCCCGATACCCATGCTGCAGAAGAACTCGTCGGGGGACCTGGGCGGGGCGGGACGCTCCGGAATGATCTTCCACAGGTGGCCACCGTTGACGACGAGGTAAGACTCCCACAACTGCAAGGCTTCGTGAAACAGGTAGAGGAAGCCGGGGCGCATGGTGCGCAGGGTGTACTGGGCACCGCCGCCCAACTGGGCTGGGGCGTTCTCGATCTTGAAGTTGCCGGACAGTGTGGGGGCGCCGACTTTGTCTTCCGGCCCAACGACGGCGTAGCGAACCGGAAAGACGGCCAGCCCCGGTGCATGGTCGCAGAACTGGCAGCCTTTGACGGGCGGGGTGAAGCGGTCGACGGATTTCTTGGCGTTATCCATGCTGCGTGGGGCTTTGAGTCTGTTTGGCGGTTCGGGCCATGATCCGCATGAGTTCCCAGTCGTTGGTAGACAACTGCGCCATCGCTTGGCGCAACGTCACCTCGCCGCTGGCGACGGCGGGCCACAGCGCTTGCAGCTTGGCGTGGTGCTCGAACGGCTGGCCAAAGGCTGCGGCATACGTGGCGTAGTGCCTGCGGTCGGTATCGCTGCGAATATGCAGATCTTCGGTAGCAAACCGGAGTAGCCGATCGACATTGGGGGCCTGAGCAATCGATGGCTTGGCGGGCGAGGCGATACGAGCCAGTACCTGTTCGATATCGACCACATGCTGGATCGATGGCCACTGCTTGGCATCCGGCCACCATGGGCGTGGATCGGTGTTGTCCGATTGCGCGGGTGCGGCGGGTCGCTCCAGTTCATACCAGTCGCCCGCCCAGGCAAGGCCCCAGGTTTCGCACGGCCCGTAAAGCGCGTGCAGTTGCGCGGGGCGCAACAGCCATGCCATGTGGATGAAGACGTGCGGATCGTAGAAGCGCCATAGCGCTTGCCCCTGTCGATGATCCGTGCCAATGAGGCAGCCTGCCAGATGGGTAGCCACGTCTTGGATCGGCGCTGGCCCTTGTAGCCGGGCACACACCACAGGCGGGTCGGCACGCTGTGCACCTCGCCACATCAAATGCGCCAAGGCATGCCGCATGTCCGGAGGCGTCTTGGCCAGATCCAGCAACATCGGCATCAGGCTGGCGTTGTCACCCACCCCGGAAGGTAGGCACTCGTGCAGGGGCAGCGATGACAAATCCAGTACGACAGGATCGTGGTTTAGCAGGTCCAGCACGAGCAAGCCGTCGTCCCAAGCGGACGGCCACGGTTTCGGCACCAGATGCTCGGTCTTGAATTTCGTCATGACCATTACTTACTGGATAGGTACAGCGCCCGCACCGCTCGTAGCGGCACCGGCTGCGAGGTGGGCGCAAATCTTGGTGGTGGGCATGGCATAGGTCGCCGTCTTCGGCCCGGTCAGCAACTTGCTTGCGGAGTACACAGCCCATTTGCCTTGCGAGAGGTTTTCGATGCCTTCAGGGGTGATGCGGATTTCGTTGCCGCCGACGTTCAGGCGGATGCCCTTCTTGCCGCTGATCTCGACCCAGTCTGTCGTTGACAGGATGCGCAGCACCTTCTGCGCCAGCAGGTCCATAGCGTCGGATTGCGCTTGCATCTCGACCTTGCCTTTGGCGGAGAACAGCTTGATGCCGTCGCGCTGTACAAACAACGAGAAGCGTTCGGTCGCGGTGGCATACATGCCGCCGCCTGAGGAGAAGGACAGATGTTGCCCGCTGGTGAGTGCAATATGCTCGCCGCTGGCGATGTGGGTGGTGCCTGGGGCTGAAGCCAGAATGCCCGCCTGGCTCGCTACCGTGATGTGAGGCTCACTGAATTCGGCGAGTTTGCCGCCGCCCTTGATGGCATCGGCCTGCCTGTGCAGCACCTTGGCTACGTTCTGTTGCTCGCCAGTTTGCGCTTGCCCGTTGACGGCGCTTTGCCCGAGCGAGTCCGCCAACGTCAGCGCCTCTTGCATGAAGCCGATCACGTCTTCGACGCTCATCATGCCACCCTCGGCCTCAGGGCGGCGCAGGGTGGTTAGAAGCAGTCCCAGTGCGGCGCGTACTGCGGCATGGCCATCGGTGCGTGCTTCCAGCCCTTCGCCCCGTTTGTCCTGGCGTCCGGTGCCGCGCAGGACACGGGTGATATAGCCCAGGCTCAGGCTGGAGTTCTGGTGATCGCTTTGCAGTTGCGTCTGGATTTGGCCCTGCGTGTCATCCTGGACGAAGGTGTTGGTGCGCCCGCCAAACAGTTCCTTGCTGACGAAACCAGAGAGCGCATGGTGCCCTGGCATCGGCCACTGCGGCATGTTGTTCCGGTTCGGGACACGCCCCGTAATAATCGGACAATCCGGATCGCCGTTCAGAAAATCGACAATGACTTCCTGTCCGATACGCGGAATCTGGATGGCGCCGAAGCGTTCGCCCTGCCAGGGGGAGGACGCACGGACCCAGCAGGAGCTGTTGGCATTCTTCTGGCCGATGCGGTCCCAGTGGAACTGCACTTTGACGCGGCCGTATTCGTCGGTCCAGATTTCTTGGTTCTCGGGCCCTACGACGATCGCAGTCTGGACGCCATTGGTACGAGGCTTGGACTGGGTGCGCTCGGGGCGGAAGAGTTCGTTGGTGGGCTGGGCGGTGAAGCTGACTTCGCAGCGCCAGGGTGTACCGTGGCCGGAGGCCTCGGGGACGTCCTCTATCAGGAGGGCAGCGCCGAGGATGAGGTATTCGCAGTTGGCGCTGTCTTGCAGGAAGTGCGTGAGTTCGAAGGTGCAGCCGGGCACCATAGCACGCACGTTGCCGGCACCCCGGGCACGCCGGCCATGCTGGCGTATCGCTTCCATGCGCAGGCGGGCAATCTGGTCGCCTTCGGCCCAGGGGTCGTTGCCGGTGGCGGGTTGGCTGTGGTCGCCGGGCCATTCGCGCACTTCGGCGTTGGCGTGGGCGGTGTCCAGCGGGTCGGCTGTGCGGACGGTGAGATCGGCACTGGGCTTGACGAAGTCGTAGTCGGTGGCGGCCCATTGGCCGGAGACGACTTTGTCGTGCAGCTCGAAGGTGTGCAGGTGTTCTTCGTCGATGCGGTCGGAAGACGGCTGCCAGCGGATGGTTTGATAGGCAGGACTGGCGAAGGGAGCAAAGGCGCCGTTGCCATCCGTCAGCACCAAGCGGTGTTTACCGTCACTGTGCTCGATGTGCCAGGCGATGCCCCATTCCTGCGTCAGGCGCTGGAAGAATTCGAAGTCGGACTCGTTGTATTGGACTTGGTATTCGCGCTTGGGATAGCGGGCGATGTCCAGGCGGCGCTCGACGGGGAAGATGTAGCCACCAAGCAGCGTGTCCAGAATCTCCACCACTGTCTGCTGCTGGAAGATGCGGGTGTCGCGGTTGAGCGTGGCAAGCCAAAGCCAGGGGCGCAGCGTGAGACGATATTTGAGTTGGCGGCCGCCGTTGACGGGGATGGGACCGACGATGTCGGTGACAAGCCCGCTGATTTCTCGGGTGCCGGCGTCGGTGCCGTCCAACGCGATGGTGACAGTGAGTTCCTGGCTGCGCAGGGCGTTGGTATCTAGGTCGGCACCGGGGCCGTAGAGGACGTTGCGTTCGTCGGGGGTCTTGAGTTCGATTTCGTACTCGAACAGTTCGCACAGCCGCTCGGTGCCGGAGAGCTTGGAGAACACCAACGCCGGTTCGCCGAGAATCTCGGGCAGGCCTTGGCCCGTGACGGAAACTGTGCGCGCATTCAGCAAGGCAGGACGGTGGCCCATCGACGGTGTTCCAACAGAAGTCATGGAACCCGCGTTTAGCAATGAGCCAACCAGCGGCCAACGCGGGAGAACTGGCAAGGCTAGCTTGCACGGGCCCCGACTTCTATCAGCCCAACAAGAATTCACATGTTGTTGGCGCGTCGAGCGACTCCTTGCGGTCCAACGTTCAGTTAGCGGCGAATATCGACGTTACTACGTGCAATACGACCGCAGTCGTGGATGTATGACGTGCTCCACAGCGGGCAAAGGGCGGGCGAACCCAGGCAAGCCCTGGCGCCGACGCTGCAACATCGGCACCAGGCTGGATGCGCCTGGGTCGCCCATCAAGTCAGCGTTGTTGCTTGGAGTGTTCCGGCGTATCCATCGCGCTCGTAGCGCACGCGTTGCCGGCAGGGTTGCGGTTGAACACCGCGCGTGAGCGGGTGGCGTGGAAGATCGAGCGGGTCACGGCATTCCTCTTCATGTGATGAACGGAACCGCGCCCAACCCTTGGGAGGGGTGGGCGAGCACAGGCAAGGTGGAAAACCGATACATACCAATCGGCACGGCCGAAGCCGTTCAAGCCTGGCTCGCCCCAGGAGGGAGACGAAGCCAAGCCATAGCAAATGAGGACAAGAACCTATGCTCGGTTCCTGCCCGGTATGTACAAGGTTTCCACACCTCGATCGTTTTCTCTATGGCACTGAAAACGATGGCGCAGAGTGTACCGATGGCTGCTTCGTCTAAGCAGGGGCGAAACTATAAATCAGAATTCGCGTATGGCCGGTCGGATGGTGTCTCGCCGCCCCACGCTCGTGGGAATCCGGCACGCTATTGCCGCACACCAAACAAACCATGCCAGAACGATTCGAACGCACGGCGCGGCGACGCTGGCTCGTCGGGCGCGGACGCTGGTTCTTCGGGCGTCGAGGCTGCGCACGTGTCGGACGCATCCGTTGCAGGCTCGGGCGAGCGACGCGCTTCCTGCAAGGCCCACACGCTGTCGGCGATGCGCGCGGCCAGTTCTGCATCGCAGTCCCGACCGAGCAGCACGCCGAACAGGACGTCGCGATTTTGGCCATCCTCGGCAAAGCGCATGGCTGTCGCGACCATCGTTTCGTAGCGTTCCTGCGCAAGGCGTTCGCGCTCGCGTTGCGCTTCGCGCTCCTGTGCTTCGTGCACCTCTTGCTCGGCCTGCCAGCGCTGCATTTCCTGCGCGAACACTTCGTCGTAGACGCGCCGCTGCTCGGCGTCGGAGAGGATGGCGTAGGCCTCGCGGATCTCCTGGAACGCCGCATAGGCCTCGGCTTCGCGGCCGGGGTTGCGATCGGGGTGCCACTTCATTGCGGCGCGGCGGTAAGCGCGCTTGATTTCGTCCAGGGTCGCGTCCGGCTGCACGCCGAGGGTCGCGTAGATGGTCGTCATGTGCGGTGTGGCGGCTGCCGGTGGGAAGGTCATCCTAGCATGGGTATGTGGACACTTTTGCGGGCCAATGTCGCGCATCGGCACGCGTCATTGAGCGCGCTTGCATCGACGGATTCTCAAGCGTATAGTTAGCCAAATGGATAACAATGGAATTGCGCTAGACGCGGTATTTCACGCGCTTTCGGACCCAACGCGCAGGGCGGTTATTCAACGGCTCGGCGAAGGGCCCGCGACGGTCAGTGAACTGGCAGGGCCATTCGACATGGCGCTGCCGTCGTTCATGAAGCACATGCGGGTGCTGGAAGGCGTCGGGCTGGTCCGCTCGGAAAAGAGCGGGCGAATCCGGACGTGCATGCTCGAGCGCCAGAAGCTGGCGGCCGCCGAGCGCTGGTTTGAGCAACAGCACGCGATCTGGGCGAGCAGGTACCGCAATCTGGACAACCTCTTAGAGAAACTCCAAGGAGAAGGCAATGAAGGCTGATCTTCGGTTTGATTTCGTGGTCGACATGCAAAAGAGCAGCCTCACGGTGAGGCGAGAGTTCGCGGCGAAGCGCCAGCTTGTGTGGGATTGCCACACGAAGCGCGAACTGCTCGATCAGTGGTTTGCGCCCAAGCCGCTGACCACCAAGACCAAGCACATGGAATTCAAAGAGGGCGGCTACTGGCACTACGCCATGATCACCCCCGATGGACAGTCGTTCTGGAGCCGCCTGGACTATCAGAAGATCAACCCGATCGACGGCTATTCGGCCCTTGATGCGTTTTCTGATGAAGCCGGCGCGGTGAATCCGGATCTGCCCCGCGCCCGCTGGGATGTGACCTTTGCCGATGCAAACGAACGCACCCTCGTGACGACCGTGGTGTTGTACAACTCGCCGGAGGATGTGCAGAAGGTCATCGACATGGGGTTGAAGGACGGCATGACCTCCACCCTGGAGCGACTCGACGAACTGCTGCTGACCTTGGCCGAGCGCGACGCGCTGGCCTAAGACCGCGCTCGCAGATGAAGACGCCCCGACCTGTTCGGGGCGTTTTGCGTTGGGTACGCGGCGCTGCGCTTCAGGTGACGGTCAGCGTTCCATTCATCGTCTCGTGGCCCGAGCCGCAGAAGATGTCGCACAGGAAATCGAACGTGCCCGTCTTGTCGGGTGTGAGCGCCAGCCGCACGGTCTGCCCCGGCACCACATCGGCCCGTACGTTGAAATCCGGAATCGAAAAACCCATCAGGATGTCCTGCCCGGTCAGTTCGAACACCACGGGCACACCCCGCTTGAGCGTGATCTTGTCTGGCGTGAACGTGAACTTGCGCGCGTGCACGCGGATCACCGCCGGGCCCTCGCCGTGCGCAATGCAGGCGAGGGCCGCGCCGGCCGCGAGCACGGTGAACTGACGCAGCGCCAAGCGGCGCTTGGGGTGGTGTGCGATGAGGGCGCGCATGTCAGGTGGTCTCCGGGGTCTTGGTGGCAGTGGCTTCGCTGGTGGGTTGGATCGGCTGCTCGGCCAGCACCCAGGTGGCGGCGTCCTGCTTGCCGTGCTCCGCGATGCTGCGCCAGCCCAGGCCGCGATACGGTGCGGCGGCATCCCAAGGGATCGGGTTGCGTTTTGCCTGCGAGCCCGGCGCGGGCGGTGCGGGCAGCGGGAACATCAGCGAGCGCGCCGAGTGGTGCGCGATGTGCCCGGTCATGTGGTGATGCTCCTGGTGAATGTGGCCGTAGAACACCGTCACGTTGGGGTGCGGCATCAGCAAGTCGATGACCTGCTGGCCATCGCGCGTGGCCCAGTCCCATTGCGGGTACAGATCGAACAGCGGCCGGTGCGTGAACACGACGATGGGCGTGTGCGCCGGCACGGAGCGCACATCTGCCGCCAGCCACGCGAGCTGTGCATCGCCCACGCGCGCCGACGGATCCGACACGTTGTCGATGGCGATGAAGTGCACGCCCTTGTGATCGAACGAATAGTGCGTGCGGCCGAAGAGTTCGATATAGGCCTCGCCGTTGTCCAGCGAAGCATCGTGCTCGCCGGGCATGGTCCGGACCACGGGCACGTTGAGCCCCGCGGCCAGGTCGCGGAATTCGGCAAGACGCTTGCGGCGCTCCGCCGGGTCGTCGCTGATGTGCGTCAGGTCGCCCGTGAAGATGACGAAATCCGGCGCGGGCGAAAGCGCATTCACGGCGGCGATCGCCTTGGGCAGCGTGCCACGTGCATCGGGGTTGGGTGCGCCCTTGAAGCCCCAGTGCGTGTCGGATAGCTGCACGAAGTAGAAGTCTTCCGGCGCGCGGTCGTTTGCGTGCGCAGTGGCGGCCATGGCCTGCCAGCCGCGCAGGCCGGAGGCGTAGACCGCACCGCCCACTGCCGCGAGTTGCAGGAACTGGCGTCGTCCGGGTGATTGGCTCATGAGGGTCCCCTGGGTTGGATGGTCGAGCCGGCGCGGTGACGGGTGCGCCGGTCCTGCCTGTCATACCGGGGGCGGATCCGGCGTATTCCGCCAAACGCGCGTTTGCCGCGAAATTTCTCGGGTGCGGGAATAAACTGGTTTGCGCCTTGGTATACCCAGGTCAACTGCCCCCAGGCTGCCATGCCCGACCCTGCCCTCGCGCCGTCCGCCGACGCCCAGCGTTTTGCGCTGGCCGTGCTGCCGCATGTCGATGCCGCCTACAACCTGGCGCGTTGGCTCGCCGGCAACACGCAGGACGCCGACGACATCGTCCAGGAAGCCTGCCTGCGCGCGTTCCGGCTGTTCGGCGGATTCCGCGGCGCAGACGGCCGTCCGTGGCTGCTCGCGATCGTGCGCAACACGTGGTACTCCGAATGCGCGCGCCGCAAGCAGGCGCCCGCCCAGCCCTGGGACGAGGCGTTCGATACCACCGACGACGACACCACCGGCTACGGCATCGACCCGGCCGCGCTGCTCGCTCGCGTGGATGATGTGCGCCGCGTGCAGGCCGCGCTGGCACGGCTTCCCGTGCCGTATCGCGAGGTGATCGTGCTGCGCGAGCTGGAGGAGCTGCCCTATCGTGATATCGCGGTGATCATCGAGGCGCCGATCGGGACGGTCATGTCGCGGCTGGCCCGTGCGCGGCAGCAGCTCGCGCGCCTGTTGACCGAAGACGGCGCGCCGCCGCGCACGAACGTGACGCCCATCCGCGCAACGGCGGGCAGCGGCAATCGCCCCAAGGGCACCAAGGAGGCCCGCCATGACCTGTGACGACATCCGCGCCCTGCTTGCTGCGCGCGCCGATGGCGAACTCGCTGCGGCCGACAGCCTGCGCATGGATGCGCACCTTGCCGCCTGCGCCGGCTGCGCGGAGGCGGCCGCGCGCCATGACGCCACCGTGGATGCGTTGCGCCAAGGTTTGCGCGCGCCGGCGCTGTATGCGAGGGCGCCGGCCGACCTGGCCGCCCGCGTGCGGTCCGCCGTGCAAGCCGAGGCGGGCGCGCAACCGGCCTCACCGTCGGCGGCGCGCCGCAGCGCAGGCTCGGCGTGGAAACGCTTGACCGGCTGGCTGGTGGCGCCCGGCACCGGCGTGGGCTGGGGTTTGAGCGCCGGCGCCGTTGCCGCCATGGCGCTTGGCGTGGGCGTACTCGTTGGCCGCCCCGACACCTCGGCGCTGACCGCCCGCGATATCACAGCCAGCCATGTACGGGCGCTGCTGGGCGCGCGCGAGACCGACGTCGTGTCGTCGGATCGCCATACCGTCAAGCCGTGGTTCAACGGCCGCATCGATTACGCGCCGCTGGTCGTGGATCTGGCCGCGCGCGGGTTTCCGCTGGTCGGGGGGCGGCTCGATTATGTGGACGGCCACCCGGTGGCGGTGCTCGTCTATCGCGCGGCCCAGCATCCGGTCGACCTGTACGTGCGGCCCGAAAGCGGCACCGACACGGCGCCCGTCCTGCGCACCGAGCGCGGCTACCAGTTGCTGCACTGGCGCCGTGCCGGTATGGGTTACTGGGCCATCACCGACGCCTCTGCCGATGTGGTGGAAGCCTTTGCCAACGCCCTGCGAGATTGAACCGCACGCGCATGGGCGCGAGGTTCAGGGCCGCAGCAGATCGAACCCGGCCAGCAGCACAATGCCTGCCAGGGCCATGGACGCCAGCGAGTGCTGGCCGAAATACAGCAACGCGGCGGCCAGCCAGCTGGCCGCAAAGAATGCACCCATGCGGTTCATGATTTGCCCCTGAAGTTTGGCCTGCCGTGCTGCGCGCCCACCTCACGCGTGCTGAAAGCGGTACTCCTGCGTCTTGCCACCATAGCCGTAAGCCGCGGCCCGGACGTCCTGTATATAGATATAGGACTCCTCGTGCAGATTGCCGAGCAGTGCTGAGAAGGCCTCGAACGCCTCGGCGATGTACTGCGCCTTCTCTGCCTTGGTGTTGGTTTCGTCCGTCACCTTGATGTCGAAATAGACGCTGTTCTTGCCCTGCGCAGCCAACGTTTGCCCGCCGACGACCCAGTCCGCCGGGTCGATGTAGTCGATGGCGATGGCCGTCACCTTCGGGTCTTTACCGAGGATGCGCGAGGTGAGTTCGAGCAGCGTGGACGCGATCTTCTGCGTCATCTCGGCAGAACGCTGGGCACTGACTTTGACGTTGAGGATCGGCATGATGATTCTCCTTGTTAATTAGCAATGCAACTATATGAACCAAAAAAAAAACGCTCAGGTCAGGGTCGAGCGCACACCCCGGATCTTCGTCACCGTATCGGTGAACTCGGCGGTGCCCAGCACACGCTTCAACCGTGCCGTGACGGCGCCGCTCGCTTCATTGAGCGCGGCCCCGATCTTCACCGCTTCGCGCGTCGGAAAGATGGCAGTCTCGCGGCCATCGGCTTCCGTCTTGCGGCGCTCGATCAAACCCTTGGCTTCCAGCCCATCCAGCGCGCGGGTTGCCGTGGGCCGCGTGATGGACATGGCTGCCGAAAGCTCGCTCTGCAGCATGCCTGGGCGGTCGACGATCGCGCGGAGCATGAAGCCCTGCGGAGGCGTCAGGCCGAACGGCGCAAAGGCGTCTGCCCAGACGCGGTCGAGCTTGCGTGCCAGGGCGGTGGTGTTGAAGTACAGGCAGTGGTCGAACATGGTGAGTTGCATGTTAGACGGTGATGGTTAGATATGCAACTTGTTTTTTCCAGGTGCCATGTCGAAGCTGTGTTGCCGCGGAAAGCTGGCGAGAAAGGCGCCCCAAGTTGGGAACTTCCTTCTCGGGGCGCGATATCGGGTGGGGCTCGGCCTGGGGGCTAGATCAGCGTCGAATCGTCGTCGGAATAGTCGCTGCCGACCAGGTCGCTGTCGTCGAGCAGGCCGAGGCTGTCGTCGCGCGAGGCCGTGGTGGTGGTGCCGGCGCTGTCCCCGTCGAAATAGTTGTTGATCACGGTTTCGGTGGGACCGCCCATCAGCGGCTGCTGGCCAAGGAAGCCGCCACCCCCGTTGTTGTGGTGCAGCAGGTTTTCAATCCCCTGGAACAGGAGCGCGCCGCCGGCCACGCCGGCCGCCGTGGTGGCGATGCTGCCAAGCGTGCTGCCGAGGCCGCCGCTCAAGAATCCTGGGCGCGCGGGCTGGGCCTGGGCCGCTTGCGGTTGAGGCGGCATGGGCGCTGGGGCGGCCTGCTGCGGTGCGTATCCCGGGGTGGGCGCCGCGCCTGCGGTGTGGTTGCCCCAGTTGTTGGCCGGGTCCATGAACGCTGTGCTGCGGCCGGCCTGCGCCGCCTGCAGCTGATTCTGCAGAGCGGCAATCTGCGAGCGCGCTGCGGCCAGCGCCTGGTCGAGCAGCATCGCGCGCTGCACGAGCAGGTACGCGGCGTCGGGCTGCTGGGCAACGGCTTGCGTGATGCGCGCTTCGGCGTGCGGGTCCTTCGCCTCGGCGCGCGCCTGGACGAGCTGGGCAAGGAAGGTGTCCAGGGCTTGCATCTCTTGCGGTGTCATGATGGTGCCTTCGAACTGGTATGTGACGAGCACACTCTAGAAAGCCAAACTTAAGCCAGTATTAAGAACGACGTGCCGCATCGCGCATGTGCCGCTGCATCGCCTGCCTTCGGACATTCCCTGAAATTACTTTACAACTAAACTATTCATGACTAAGGTACCACCGCATTGAACGCGGAGCCGTCATGAAGATCGTCTGTATTGGTGGTGGGCCGGCTGGCCTCTACTTCGCCCTGCTCATGAAGCTGCAGGATCCGTCACACGACATCACCGTGGTCGAGCGCAACCGGCCGTATGACACCTTCGGCTGGGGCGTGGTGTTCTCTGACCAGACGCTGGGCAACCTGCAGCGCGCCGACGCCAAGAGCGCCGCGCAGATCCTCGATGCCTTCAACCACTGGGACGACATTGAAGTCCACATCCGCGGCCAGGTGGTGCGTTCGGGCGGCCACGGCTTCTGCGGCATCGGGCGCAAGCGCCTGCTGAACATCCTGCAGGCGCGCTGCGAGGAAGAGGGCGTCAGGCTGGTCTTTGAAACCGACGTGCAAGATGACACCGCGTACGCCGATGCCGACCTCATCATCGCAAGCGACGGCCTGAACAGCCGCATCCGCACCAAGTACGCCGCCACGTATCAACCCGATATCGACACGCGCCGCTGCCGCTTTGTGTGGCTGGGCACGCACAAACTGTTCGAGGCGTTCACGTTTGCATTCGAAGAGACCGAACACGGCTGGTTTCAGGCGCATGCCTACCGCTTCGATGACAACACCTCCACCTTCATCGTGGAGACGCCCGAAGAGGTCTGGCGCAAGGTCGGGCTCGACACGATGGAGAAGGAAGAGGCCATCGCCTTCTGCGAGCGCCTGTTCGCCAGGCACCTCGACGGCAACCCGCTGATCTCCAACGCGGCGCACCTGCGCGGTTCGGCACAGTGGATCCGGTTTCCGCGCGTGGTGTGCCGGCACTGGGTGCATGCCAATGCCAATGGCACGCCGGTGGTGCTGATGGGCGACGCGGCGCACACGGCACACTTCTCGATCGGCTCGGGCACCAAGCTGGCGCTGGAAGATGCGATCGAACTCGCACGCAGCATCGGCGAGCACCCGGGCGACCTTCGCGGCGCGCTGGAACACTACGAAGCCGTGCGCAGCGTGGAAGTGCTGCGTATCCAGAACGCGGCGCGCAACTCGACCGAGTGGTTCGAGAACGTCGCCCGCTATGCGAGCCTGCCGACCCAGCAGTTTGCGTATTCGCTGCTCACGCGCAGCCAGCGCATCAGCCACGAAAACCTGCGCCAGCGCGACAAGCGCTATCTCGAACAGTTTGAAGACTGGATTGCCGAGCAGGCAGGTGTCCGGCGCGGGCCGCAGCACGGCCCGGTGCCGCCGATGTTCACGCCGTTCACCGTGCGGGGTGTCACGCTCAAGAACCGCGTGGTGGTGTCGCCCATGGCGCAGTACTCGTGTGTCGACGGCCAGCCGGCGGACTACCACCTTGTGCATCTCGGCGCGCGTGCGATGGGCGGTGCTGGCCTCGTCATGGCCGAGATGACATGCGTGTCGCCCGATGCACGCATCACGCCGGGCTGCCCGGGCCTGTGGAACACGGCGCAGCGCGACGGCTGGGCGCGCATCGTCGAGTTCGTGCACGCCAACACCGACGCGAAGCTCGGCATCCAGCTGGGCCACGCCGGCGCCAAAGGCTCGACCCGTGTGGCGTGGGAGGGCATCGATCTGCCGCTGGACGAAGGGCAGAACTGGCCGCTCATCTCGGCATCGCCGCAGCAGTACCTGGACGGCGTGAGCCAGTGGTCGCGCGCCATGACGCGCGACGACATGGACCGCGTGCGTGATGATTTCGTCCGTTCGGCGCGGCTGGCGGCGCAGGCGGGTTTCGACTGGCTCGAGCTGCACTGCGCACACGGCTATCTGCTGTCGTCGTTTATCTCCCCGCTGACGAACCAGCGCAATGACGAATACGGCGGTTCACTGGAGAACCGGCTGCGCTTCCCGCTGGAAGTGTTCCACGCGGTGCGCGAGGTGTGGCCGAAGAACAAGCCGATGTCGGTGCGCATCTCGGCGCACGACTGGGTGGAGGGCGGCATCACGCCGGACGATGCGGTGGAAATTGCGCGCGTCTTCAAGGCCGCAGGCGTGGACATGATCGATTGCTCGTCCGGCCAGGTCAGCAAGAAAGAGCAGCCCGTATACGGCCGCATGTTCCAGACGCCGTTTGCCGACCGCGTTCGCAACGAGGCCGGCATCGCCACCATCGCGGTGGGTGCCATCTCCGAGGCAGACCACGTCAACAGCATCATCGCGGCGGGCCGTGCCGACCTGTGCGCCGTGGCGCGCCCGCACCTGGCCAACCCGGCCTGGACGCTGAACGAAGCCGCGCGCATCGGCTACCTCGACATGCCGTGGCCCAAGCAATACCGCGCAGGCAAGCTGCAACTGGAGCGCAACCTGGAGCGCGAACGCGCGATGGCGGCGCAGGCGGCGGGGCTGTCGCCGCTGGAGCAGGCCAACCGCATGCAGGGGGTTTGAGATGGCGACACCTGCAATGCTCAGCGGGCACCACGCCGTTGTTACCGGCGCGGGGCGCGGAATCGGCGCGGCGATTGCCGCGCAACTCGCGGCGCATGGCGCCACGCTCACGCTGATGGGCCGCAACGCCGATGTGCTGCACGCCACCGCCAAGACGTTGCCCGACAGCGCCCGCGCGCAAGTCGTGACGTGCGACGTGACCGACGAGGCGAATGTGTCAGCCGCATTCGAATCCGCGCGCGCGGGGCTCGGCCCCATCTCCATTCTTGTCAACAACGCGGGCCAGGCGGAGAGCGCACCGTTTGCCAAGACCACGCTCGATCAATGGCAGCGCATGCTGGCCGTCAACCTGACGGGCACGTTCCTGTGCACGCAGGCGGCGCTGGCCGATGTGCAAGCCTCGGGCCGCGGCCGCATTGTCAACATTGCCAGCACGGCGGGGCAACGCGGTTATCCGTATGTGTCGGCGTATGTGGCGGCCAAGCATGGGGTGATCGGGCTCACGCGCGCGCTGGCGCTGGAGCTTGCGGCGCGCGGCGTCACCGTCAACGCAGTCTGCCCCGGCTATACGGAAACCGACATCGTGCGTGAGAGCATCGATCGCATCGTCGCCCGCACCGGCCGCAGCGCGGAACAAGCGCGGGCCGAGCTGGTGAAGGGCAACCCGCAGGGTCGGCTGATCGCGCCCGACGAAGTGGCGAACGCCGTGGTGTGGCTGTGCTCCGAAGGCGCGTCGTCAATCACGGGGCAGGCCATCTCGGTATCCGGCGGGGAGGTGATGTGAGCACCGAACGCACCCGGCGCAAAACCGCACTCGCCACGCGCGCCTCAGGCCACCACGCCGTTGTGCATGCGCTGGGCGATGAACGTATCGGCCTGGAAGCCCGCGCGCATGTGGACGACCACATAGACGTCAAGATCTGGCTGCGCCTCCTGGCGTGCAGCACGCAGATCGAACAGCAGATCCGCCAGCGCCTGCGCACGCGCTTCAACACCACGCTGCCGCGCTTCGACTATCTGGCGCAACTCGATCGCCATCCGGACGGGCTGCGCATGAACGTGCTGTCGCGCTACCTGATGGTGACCGGCGGCAACGTCACCGGCCTGACCGACCAGCTGGAGAAGGAAGGGCTTGTCAAACGCGAGGCGGATCCGGATGATCGCCGGTCCTTTCGCGTGCTGCTGACGGATGCCGGCCGCCGCCACTTTGCCGAGATGGCCGCCGAACACGAACGCTGGCTGATCGAAATGTTCGACGGCCTTGGCATGGCCAACAAAGACGCGCTCTATGCGCAGCTCGGCCACCTGCGTGTCCACCTCGCGCAGCGCGAGCAAGAGCTGGACGCCCGCGAAGATCAACCTTGAACGAACCCGACCCAACCATGACCGACCCGAATCACCATGTGGACCCGGCCCTGCTGGCCGGCAACCGCCGACCGCTGGCGGGCTATCAAGCCAAGCATTTCTTGTGGAGCGTGGAAGGCGGCGTTGCCACCATCACGCTCAACCGGCCCGAGCGCAAGAACCCGCTCACGTTCGATTCGTATGCCGAGCTGCGTGACCTGTTTCATCAGCTCAAATGGGCGGATGACGTCAAGGCCATCGTGCTGGCCGGCGCGGGCGACAACTTCTGCTCCGGCGGCGATGTCCACGAGATCATCGGGCCGCTGGTGCAACTGAAGGCGCCCGAGTTGCTGATGTTCACGCGCATGACGGGCGAGCTGGTGAAGACGATGCGCGCGTGCCCGCAGCCCATCGTCGCTGCAGTTGACGGCGTTTGCGCCGGCGCGGGCGCCATCCTGGCGATGTCTTCCGACCTGCGCCTGGGCACGGCGCGCAGCAGGACGGCGTTCCTCTTCAACCGCGTTGGCCTGGCCGGCTGCGACATGGGCGCCTGCGCGATCCTGCCGCGCATCATCGGGCAGGGCCGCGCGAGCGAACTGCTCTACACCGGCCGCTCGATGAGCGGCGAAGAGGGCGAGCGCTGGGGCTTCTTCAACCGCCTGTGCGAACCTGCCGAAGTGCTGAGCCAAGCGCAAGCCCTGGCTGCCGACCTGGCCGCCGGCCCGACCTTCGCCAACGGCATCACCAAGACGATGCTGCACCAGGAATGGACGATGACGATCGAGCAGGCCATCGAGGCTGAGGCGCAGGCGCAGGCCATCTGCATGCTGACCGAAGACTTCTCGCGTGCGTACCACGCCTTTGTCGCCAAGCAGAAACCGGTGTTCGAGGGGAACTGAGATGAGCGACAAAGACTATCTGCAATGGCCCTTCTTTGACGACAAACACCGCCAGCTCGAAGCTGAACTCGACGCCTGGGCCACGAAGCACATTCCGCACGACCACGGCCCCGATGTGGATGCCGAGTGCCGCGCGCTGGTCAAGTCGCTCGGCCAGGCCGGCTGGCTGCGCCACGCCGTGGGCGGCACCGCGCAAGGCGGTGCCGCCGAGACCATCGACACGCGCGCCATCTGCCTGATCCGCGAGACGCTGGCGCGCCATTCCGGGCTGGCCGATTTTGCCTTTGCGATGCAGGGGCTGGGGTCGGGTGCCATTTCGTTGCACGGCACGCCGGAGCAGCGTGAACGCTATCTGACAAAGGTCGCGCGCGGCGAGGCCATCGCTGCATTTGCATTGTCCGAACCGGAGGCCGGCTCCGATGTGGCCGCCATGGCCTGCGCCGCGCGTGAAGACGGCACCCACTATGTGCTCGACGGCGAGAAGACGTGGATTTCCAACGGCGGCATCGCAGATTTCTACGTCGTGTTTGCCCGCACCGGTGAGGCGCCGGGCTCGCGCGGCATCAGCGCGTTCATCGTCGACGCCGGTACGCCGGGCTTTGAGATTGCGGAGCGCATCGACGTGATCGCGCCGCATCCGCTCGCCCGCCTGCGCTTTACCAACTGCCGCATTCCGGCCAGCCAGCGCGTGGGCGCGGCAGGCGAGGGCTTCAAGGTGGCGATGCGAACGCTCGATGTGTTCCGCACGTCGGTGGCGGCAGCCGCGCTGGGTTTTGCGCGCCGCGCGCTGGACGAAGCGCTGGCGCGCGCCACCACCCGCAAGATGTTCAGCGGCGTGCTGGCCGATTTCCAGCTCACGCAGGCCAAGCTTGCGCAGATGGCCACCGCCATCGACAGCGCCGCGCTGTTGACGTACCGCGCCGCATGGCAGCGCGACCAGGGCCGCAACGTGACGCGCGAGGCTGCCATGGCGAAGTTGACTGCTACCGAGAACGCGCAGCAGGTGATCGACGCCGCCGTGCAGATGTGGGGCGGCCTGGGCGTGGTGAGCGAGCAGCCGGTCGAGCGCCTGTACCGCGAGATCCGGGCGCTGCGCATCTACGAAGGCGCGACCGAAGTTCAGCAACTCATCATCGCGCGCGAGCTTCTGCGTACCGCCACCCCTTCCCAGCCCGCAGCGCACTGACACGTTTATCGAGACGGAGAGCTCGCCATGCCCAGCGCCCATATCGACACCTTCGCCCGCGATCGCCTGCCTCCGGTGGAGCTGCAGCCGGTGTATCGCTTCGACCTGCCGGCATTGCAGTTTCCGGCGCAGCTGAACTGCGCGACGGAGCTGCTGGACCGTCGTGTGGCGGCGGGGGAGGGCGATCGCCTGTGCATCCAGGCGCCGGGCATCCGCTGGACGTATGCAGACCTGCAGGAGCACGCCAACCGCATCGCGAACGTGCTGGTGCACGAGATGGGCGTTGTGCCGGGCAACCGCGTACTGCTGCGCTCGCCCAACAGCCCGATGCTGGCCGCGTGCTGGTTTGCGGTGATGAAGGTGGGCGCGATTGCCGTCACCACCATGCCGCTGCTGCGCGCCAAGGAGCTGGGGCAGATCATCGGCAAAGGCGAGATCGGCTTTGCGCTCTGCGATGCGCGCCTGATTGACGAGCTCAATGACGCCGTTGCGCAGGCCGCCAAGCCGGTCCAGGTGATGCGCTTTCACGATGACACGCCCGAGGGACTGGAAGCGGCCATGGCACGCCAGCCGGCCACGTTCGTCAACGTCGATACGGCGGCGGACGACACGTGCCTGCTCGCCTTCACGTCCGGCACCACCGGCGTGCCCAAGGCGACGATGCACTTTCACCGCGACATCATGGCCATCTGCGCGTGCTGGCCGCCCCATGTGCTCAAGCCGCGGGCCGATGACATCTTCATCGGCAGCCCGCCGATGGCGTTTACGTTTGGCCTTGGCGGCCTGCTGCTGTTTCCGATGAGCGTGGGGGCATCGACGGTGCTGCTGGAGAAGGCGTCGCCGAACGATCTCGTGGACGGCATCCGCACATTCGGCGCGACGGTGCTGTTCACCGCGCCCACCACGTACCGCAACATCGCAGCGCGCGGAGACGAGTTGCGCGCCACGCCGCTGCGCCGCTGTGTGTCGGCGGGCGAAGCGCTGCCGGTGGCCACGCGCACACTGTGGAAGAACGCCACCGGCATCGAGCTGATCGACGGCATCGGCGCGACGGAGATGCTGCACATCTTCATCTCCGCCGCCGATGCCGACGTGCGCCCGGGCGCCACCGGCAAGGCCGTTCCCGGCTATGTCGCCCGCGTGGTGGATGACGCAGGCAACCCCGTGCCGCCCGGCACCGTCGGCCGGCTGGCCGTCCAGGGCCCGACCGGTTGCCGCTACCTGGCCGATGATCGCCAGCGCGCCTACGTGCGCAACGGCTGGAACCTCACGGGCGATGCCTACGTGATGGATGAGGAAGGCTACTTCCACTACCACTCGCGCACCGATGACATGATCATCTCGTCGGGTTACAACATCGCCGCGCCCGAGGTGGAAGACGCGCTGATGCAGCATCCGGCCGTGGCCGAGTGCGGCGTGATCGGCGTGCCCGATGAAGAGCGCGGCCAGATCGTCAAGGCCTTCGTGGTGCTGCATCCCGGCCACGCGCCCGGTCCGGAAATGGTGAAGGCGCTGCAGGATTTCGTGAAACAGACGGTGGCGCCGTACAAGTACCCGCGCGCCATCGAGTTCTGCGCGAGCCTGCCGCGCAGTGAAGTCGGCAAGCTGCTGCGCTATCGCCTGCGGGAGCACAACGCGGCATGAGCTACCACTTCGAGCGCGCCACGCGCATCCGCTTCGCCCACTGCGACCCGGCGGGCATCGTCTACTTTCCGCAGTACCTGGTGCTGTTCAACGGCCTGGTCGAAGACTGGTTCACCGATGGGCTGGGCATTTCGTATGCGCAGATGCTCGGCCCGCGCCGCATCGGCCTGCCCATCGTCAAGCTGCACTGCGAGTTCAGCGCCATCAGCCGCATGGGCGACGACGTGCAGTTCAAGCTGAAGGTGGAGCGGCTCGGCAATGCGTCGCTCACGCTGGGCCTCGATTGCTGGGCCGGCGACGAACAGCGCGTGCGCTCGCAGCAGGTGCTGGTATTTACCGATCTCAATACGCATCGCGCGATTGCCGTGCCGCCGGATGTGCGGCAGGCGATCGAGGCAAGCGTCCCACACTGGAACATCGAATAAGAAGGAATCGCATCATGCAAGTGCTTCTCCCCCCCGGCTGGCCGCGCCCGAAAGGCTATGCAAACGGCGTCTCTGCGCGCGGGCGCATGATCTTCGTGGCCGGCATGATCGGCTGGGATGCGCAAGGTGTCTTCCATACCGATGACCTCGCCGGCCAGGTGCGCCAGGCGCTGCAGAACATTGTCGAGGTGCTGGCCGAAGGTGGCGCCAAGCCCGAGCACATCGTGCGCATGACGTGGTATGTGACCGACAAGCAGGCCTACGTTGAGGCGTATCCGGAAATCGGCAAGGCATTCCGTGAGCTGATCGGAAGCTTCAGCATTGCGATGACGGCGGTGGAGGTGTCGGCGCTGGTGGAAGACCGAGCCAAAGTCGAGATTGAGGTGACGGCGGTGGTGCCGGACTGAGCGCAGAAGCTCGGCATACACAAGGCTTCGTACCTGAGAAAGAAGCCTGTATCGGACAGCGGTTCGAGCGCTGAGGAGGGCCGGCTGCCGGCCGGCCGCATGCACCGTGATGACGTGCGGCGGTCACACTGAAATGGCCCTCTAATATGAGAATTAAAATAATTTCACGACGAAAAAATCGCGGCCGGCGAAATGCTGAATCCCAGATTTGGTGCGTTTTCATGCACGTGAATTCGGCCCGATGCACGCTGTTCTCATCGTATTGATTCCATTTCGTGCATGAGGTGCGCGCGATACGACGCGTGCGCCAAAAACGAGTCCCATGGCCGCATCTGGCCGCTGCTCAAGATTTGTCCTGCCATGCCGACAAGTCCGGTCGAAGGGGGCCGGAGAAACAGATCGGTAAATGGCGACCGCATTTTCTTGCGCGGAATTCTTCTGCCTTCCTGCATGCACCTGAGTGCATCGCCGAATGGCCGGCAAGGTCCTTCGTCATTTCGTGTGGAACACAACACTCACAATGACTCCTGGTCGTCGAGCCCGGTGGGCATGTGTGCAGGCCGCTGGTCGGCCTGTGCACATGTCCACCGGGCGGGTTTGAGCAGGAGGATGAGTCCATGGGCATTGCCGTAGAAGCTCTGTTCACCAGCGCGCTGGGCTTGCAGCCGCCGTGGGTCGTCGATGACGTCAGGCTCGACACCGCCAAGCGGCGTATCGACTTCGAGATCGGCTGCCACACCAGCAGGATCGCCTGCCCGGCATGCGGTGCGGCCACGCAACCGGTGCACGACCGGCTGCGCCGATCCTGGCGGCACCTGGACTTCTTCCAGTTCGAGGCCTGGCTGCACTGCGACGTGCCGCGCGTGGCCTGCGGTGCCTGCGGCAAGACCACGCAGGTGGCCGTGCCCTGGGCGCGTCCGGGCTCGGGCTTCACCGCGGCGTTCGAAGCGCTGGCGCTGACCTTGTGCCTGGACCTGCCGGTGCGCCAGGCCGCCGAGTTGCTGCGCTGCAAGGACAAGCGGCTGTGGCGGCGCATCGAGTTCTACGTCGAGCAGGCGCGTGCGCTGGAAGACTTCTCCGGCGTGCGCACGGTGGGCATCGACGAGACCAGCCTGCGGCGCGGGCAGCACTACATCACCGTCGTGCACGACCTGGATCGCAAGCGGCTGCTGTTCGCCACCGAGGGGCGCGAGCACCGCACGGTGGTGGAGTTCGCCGAGGATCTGAAGGCCCATGGCGGCGATCCCGCCCAGGTGCGGCACGTGTGCATGGACATGAGCGCGGCCTACGCCAAGGGCGTGGCGCTGGCGCTGCCCGAGGCGCAGATCAGCTACGACCGCTTTCACGTCGTCTCGATGGCCATCGAGGCGATGGACCAGGTGCGCCGCGCGGAGATGGCCACCGACGCGCAGGCGGTGCGAGCCGCGCTGGGCACTGGCCAGCGTAAGACGCTCAGGCAGCTGCTGTGGGGCATGCGGCGCAACCCCAGCAGCTGGAGCGCCCGCCAGATCCAGGCGATGCACTGGCTGCAGCGCTCGACGCTCAAAAGCGCGCGGGCGTGGCGGCTGAAGATGGCGCTGCGCGAGGTGTACGCGCGGGCCACAGCGCACAACAGCATCGAACAGGCCGCATCCGACCTCAGGGCCTGGCTGAGCTGGGCGCGGCGCTGTCGGCTCGAGCCGTTCAAGAAGCTGGCCGCCACGCTCAAGGAGCGGTTCGACGCGGTGGTGCGCGGCATGGTCGATCACCGCAGCAACGCCTTCGTCGAGGCGATGAACGGGCTGCTGCAGCAGGCCAAGCGCGCCGCGCGCGGCTTCAGGACGAGCCAGAACTTCATCGCCATCGCCTACCTGCGCATGTCCAAGCTCAAGCACCTGCCGGCCAGCCCGTTCGCGCCGGCGATGCCCCAGTGACAGTGTTGCTTTCCACACGAAACGACATGGAGCCGCCGGCAATGGTATTGCCCGGCCATGACGTCTCTCTCTTGAAGCGCTGAAACAGGAATGAAGCAAATGAGAATCTCGGATATGAAGATCGGCGTACGGCTAGGTGCGGCGTTCGCGCTCGTCGTGCTGCTGCTGATCGGGACCGCGACGGTCGGCATACAGCATCTGGACGACAACAACACGAAGATGAGCCGGATCGTCAGCGAGCGCTATTCGCTGATCGCGCTGAGCAACCAGATCAAGAACAACGGCTACAAGGCCAACGGCATTCTCAGCAACCTGTTGCTGGCCACTTCGCCTGAACAGAAGGCGAAGTACATGAACGACTACGCGGCCATCCGGCAGGCCAACGGGCAGGCGTACGGGCGGCTCGAGAAGCTGCTCAAGACCGACCAGGGAAAGGCACTGTTCAAGGAGCAGTTCGATGCGCGCTCGGCGTATGGCGCGAGCGTGCGCAAGTTCTTCGAGCTCGTCGATGCCAACAGGCCGGAAGACGCGCGCGTGCTCTACCAGGGCGAGATGAGCCGCCTGCAGGACCAGTACTACGTGCTGGTCGACAAGATGGTCGACCACCAGGCCGCCGAGATGGAACGCGACGTGGGCGAAGCGGCCGAGCAGGGGGCCAGCGCGAAGATCCAGATGATCGTGCTGAGCGTGGTGGCGGCGCTGCTGGCCATTGCCACCGGCGGCTTCATCACGCGCACGATCACGCGACCGATCAATCGCGCCGTGCAGCTGGCCGAAGCGGTGGCGCAGGGCAACCTGACGCATCACCTGGAGGTCGACACGCGCGACGAGATCGGCCGCCTGCTCGGTGCGCTCAAGCACATGACGGAAAACCTGCACCGCATTGTCGGGCGCGTGCGCGACGGCACCGACACCATTACCCGGGCGTCGCGCGAGGTGGCCAGCGGCAACCTCGACCTGTCCAGCCGCACCGAGCAGCAGGCGAGCTCCCTGGAGGAGACCGCGGCCGCGATGGAGCAGCTCACGTCCACCGTCAAGCAAAACGCCGACAACGCACAGGAAGCCAGCCGCCTGGCGTCGAATGCGTCGCAGGTCGCCACCAAGGGCGGTGACGCAGTGGGGGATGCGATCGAGACCATGAGCACGATCAACGCGTCGTCGCGCAAGATCGTCGACATCATCGGCGTGATCGACAGCATTGCCTTCCAGACCAACATCCTTGCGCTGAACGCCGCCGTGGAAGCCGCGCGCGCCGGCGAGCAGGGTCGCGGGTTTGCGGTCGTGGCCGGCGAGGTGCGCAGCCTCGCGCAGCGCAGCGCGGCTGCCGCCAAGGAGATCAAGGGGCTCATCGAGGATTCCGTCAGCCACGTCGGCGCCGGTACCGCCAAGGTCGAAGAGGCCGGCCAGATCATCCGCGACGTGGTGGCCGGCATCCAGAATGTGACGAACATCGTCTCGGAGATCAGCGCTTCGAGCCGCGAGCAGAGCCAGGGCATCGAGCAGATCAACGAGGCCATCACCCAGATGGACAAGGTCACGCAGGAAAACGCCGCGCTGGTCGAGCAAAGCGCCGCGGCGGCCCAGGCCCTGCAGGACCAGGCCGATCAGCTGGCTCACATGGTCAGCGCGTTCCGGCTTCATGGCGATCTGTCGGATCGCACGCATGCCGTGCATGGCGGGGCCGCGGCCACGTTGCCCGCAGCGGCTGCGGCCTGGGGCGAGGTCCAGACGCTTTCGTAATCTGTCGTTGCAGTGCCGTCGTTGCAGTGATGTTGCTGTCAGCAGTCCAACGGAGGAGGCACGGGCCGTCGCCAGGCGGCTCGTAGAACAAGGAATCGACGTTGCGCCCGGGCGGTTGCCCGGTCTGGCGTTTCGAGCGGTCCCCGCCGTCTGCCGACCACGTGCCTGCTGACCGACCGCTGTGCCGGCTGGAGGGTTGCGCGCGGGAGCATGGCGTGCCGGTGGTGGGGGCAAACCACGGTGTCTCTTTTCTCGTGAACAACCATGTCTTCACACTCTCCGCAACTTGTCGAAGTGGGGCCGGGCCCCACGCTTGCCCCGGTGGCTGCCGCCACCGCTGTCGGCGGCCTGATCGACGCATACCGCGAGCTCGGCTATCGCCGCGCGCGTCTCGATCCGCTTGCGCGCGTGCCGTTGCCCGACGTGCCCGAACTGCGTCCGGCGTTCCATGGCCTGGACCCGGCACAGCGCCGCGAACCGGATGGCACCGCCCTGCCGACAGCGACCACCGTGCAGGAGCTCGAGTGGCAGCTCAGGCGCGTGTATTGCGGATCGATCGGTCTCGATTGCAGCGGTGTGCGCAAGCGCCAGCGCCGTGCGTGGCTTCATGCCCGCATGGAAACCGAACTGCTTGCCCCGCCGCCGGCGCCCGAGCACAAGCGCTGGCTGCTGGGCCGGCTGCTGGCCGCTGAAATGTGGGAGCGGCTGGCTGGCAGCACGTTCGCGCACGCCAAGCGGTTCTCGCTGGAGGGCTGCGAGAGCCTGGTGCCGCTGCTCGACACGCTCATCGAAGAGGCCGGCAACTGCGGCGTACGCCAGATCTTTCTCGGCCTGCCGCACCGTGGGCGCCTGAACGCGCTGGTCAACGTGATGGGGGTGGATGCGCGCGGCATGCTCGAGCGGCTCGATCCGGATTCCGACGTCGCCATCGCGCAGCGCGACCTGCCGTATCACCTCGGGGGCGCGGCCCGGCGCACCGTTGCCGGCGGTGAAGTGTCTCTGGTGCTGGCGCCCAATCCGTCGCATCTGCAAAGTGTGTATCCGGTCGTCTGCGGCATGGCCCGCGCGTACGTGGACGAACACCCCGATACACCGTGCGTGCCGATCATGGCGCACGGCGACGCGGCGTTCGCTGGGCAGGGCGTCGTCATGGAAACGCTGAACCTGACCCGCCGCAGCGGCTATACCGCTGGCGGCGTCGTGCACGTGATCGTCAACAACCAGATCGGCTTCACCACGCCCAACGCGATGGACGTGCGCGCGAACGACTACTGCACTGACGTCACCCGCATGGTCGATGCGCCGGTCCTTCACGTCAATGCGGACGATCCGGAAGCCGTCGTGCGCGCAGCACGGATCGCCATCGCATACCGCATGGAGCACGGTGCCGACATCGTCATCGACCTGATCGGCTACCGGCGCCTGGGCCATTCCGAGCACGACACGCCCGCCCTCACGCAGCCCGCATTGCATGCGGCCATTGCGGCGCATCCCACGGTCACCGAGCAGTATCACCCGGCCAGCGCGGCATCGACGCGCCTGGCCGACCTGCGCGAGCACGCGCTGCGGACGCTGGTGGCGGGGCATGCCGCAGCGGTGTCCGCCGCGGATGCGGTAGCTGGCCCCGCGTGCACGCGGCGACCGCTTCAGCCGCTGTCGTTGCGGCGCCTGCAGGCGCTCACGCAAACGTTGACCACACCGCCCGACGGTGTCCTGCTGCACGACGTGGTGCGCGGTCTGTGCGAGCGCTGGCGTACGGCGGTGTCGGACGGCGAGCAAGCGGCCGACTGGTGCATGGCCGAAAACCTGGCCTATGCCACCTTGCTCGAAGACGGCCACAGCGTACGGCTGTCCGGCATGGATGTGGGCCGCGGGACGTTCATGCACCGCCATGCGGTATGGCACTCGCAAGCGACGCAGCCTGCCGAGCGCAGTCCGTACGTCCCGCTGCAGCACCTGGCGCCACACCAAGGTGGGTTTGACGTCGTCAACTCGCCGCTGTCGGAAGAGGCTGCGCTCGGCTTCGAGTACGGCTATAGCGTGCAGACCCGTACGCGGCTCACGCTCTGGGAGGCGCAGTTCGGCGATTTCGTCAACGGCGCACAGGTCTTCATCGACCAGTACATCGCATCGGGCGAGTACAAATGGGGTTGCCGGTCTGCGCTCGCGATGCTGCTGCCGCACGGTCATGAAGGCGTCGGCCCCGAGCATTCGAGCGGGTTCCTGGGCCGCTTCCTGCAACTGTGCGCGGACGGCAACCTGCGCGTCGTCATGCCGTCGACCTCCGGCCAGTGGTTCCACCTGCTGCGCGAGCAGGCCGCGCTGACCGAGCCCAAGCCGTTGATCGTCATGTCGCCCAAGGCGGAGCTGCTGGGTCATGCACGTTCGCATGCGCGCGTGCGCGACCTTGTCGAGGGCGCGTTCATGCCGGTCTTGCCCGACACCGCAACGCGCGATCCGGACGCCGTCACGCGGGCCGTGCTGTGCAGCGGCAAGTTCTTCTATGAACTGCTCGCACAGCGCGAGCGGGAGGGGCGCGCCGATGTCGCGCTGATCCGCGTGGAGCAGCTGTATCCGTTCCCCCAGCACGCGCTCAAGGCCGCGCTGGAGCGATTCCCGAACCTGGCGGAAATCGTCTGGGCGCAGGAGGAAGACGCCAACCAGGGGGCATGGCGCTCCGTGCGCGACGCACTGGAGGGGTCAGTACCGAAGCGCAGTCGCCTCGCCGCGGTGTGCCGTCGGGCTACGCCGTCGGGGGCGCATGCGTCGGTGCGTGCGCATCAGGCCGAGCAGCGCCGTCTGGTTGCGGCGGCGTTCGCGGCGCTGTCTTGATCGGCGCGGCGTGGGCACGCCGGGCTGCGGGTACCGTATTCGAGTGGAAACGTTACCCGCCGCTCGGACGTGCGCGAGGGCGTTGCCCGTTCAGCGGCAGCGCCCAAAAGAAAAGGGAGCCGAAGCTCCCTTGATGAGACGTCAGCCGTTCACGGCGGCGTCCTTGACCTTCTTCAGCGCCCGGACCTTCACCCGCACCGTTGCCGGCTTGGCCTCGAACCACTGTTCCAGGCCCGTAAACGGGTTCTTGCCGAAGCGGCGCTTGGTCGCCGGCACCTTCACCGACGTCACCTTGAACAGGCCCGGCAGCGTGAATTCGCCAGCACCCTTCTTGTGCAGGGCGCCCAGGATGGTGTGCTCAAGGTGCTGAAGCACAGCCTTCACCGACTTGGCGTCGACGGCGGCCTGCTCGGCCAGATGGCTGACCAGGCTCGCCTTGGTGAACGTGTTCTTCAGCGGCTTGACGGCCGGTGCCGCGGCAGCGGCTTTCTTGGCCGGTGCGGTTTTCTTTGCCGGTGCGGCTTTCTTTGCTGCGGTCTTGGTTTTCGTCGCCATGGGATGCGTAGATTGGATTGAAATGGGCCATCCGGGATGGGCACGCAATGGCGTGCGGGGGCAAGCATAGCACCACGTTGGGAACGGCCGGGCAGAAAGGGGGGGCGGCCTCGTCTGCCTGTGGCGGCACGACGTTCCGCATAAATCCAACTCAAATCCTGTTCAATCGTACGAAAATGTGGCGTATCCCGCGACATTTCGTTGACGTTATCCCGTCCACCGCGTTTCATGTAAGCGAATCAGCGCTCGCATGGAGACGCATGTGCAACACGAAGACAACGCAACGCCACGGTATCGAAGCGGTACAGCCGCCCGCATGGCCCGGATGCCTGTGTCCACGCTCCGTGTGTGGGAACAGCGCTACGGCGTGATTTCGCCCGCCAAATCGGAGACAGGCCAGCGGTTGTATTCCGGCGAAGACGTCCGGCGCCTGGCGCTGCTCAGGACGCTGGTCAATCGCGGACACGCGATCGGCACGATTGCACGCATCAGCAGCGCCGAGCTTGAACAGCTTCTGGAAGCATCACAGGCCAGCGAAGAGCCGGGTCCGCCCGTGGCCGGGCACGCTGCAATCTCGCTCGCCGTTTGTGGCAGCCTGCTGGCCGAACGCGTGCGGCGCAGGAAAACCACGCTCGCCTCCCTCGGCGTTGACGCGGTCTCTGAACTCCCCGCCCTGGATGGACACGTGCCGCCTGCGGTACCGGCTGGAACGGACGTCCTGATCGTCGACGCGGCTTCCTTGCAGCCTGACACCGCGCAAGCCATCCTGGTGGCAGCCCGCAGCACGGGCACGCGTGCGGTGGGCGTGATCTACAGCTTTGGCACGGTCCGCGCCACCGACATGCTGCGCGCCGCCGGTGTGCGCCTGTATCGGGACCCCAACGCCCAGGCCGAACTGGACCAGATACTGAACGAGTTGACGCAGCTCGTGCGCGTCGACGTTGTCTACGGGAAGCTCGAGCCCCTGCGTCGGAATGCGCGCCGTTTCACCGACCGCCAACTGGACATCTTTGCCAATGCGTCACAGACGATTGCGTGCGAGTGCCCACGGCATCTTGTCGACCTGATCCGGCAACTCGATGCCTTTGAGCGGTTCAGTGACGGCTGCGCGGTGCGCTCGACGCTCGATGAGCAACTGCACCGGCATCTGGGCGATGTCGCCAACCGCGCGCGGCTGATGCTGGAAGACGCGATGGAGTTCGCCATACGGGCCGAGTCGATGCATCCACCCGCCACTTAGCCGCGTATACGCAACAGAGCGCCGCCAGGGCGCTGTGCTGAGCCGGCATGGGCGGTGAGCGCCGCCCGCTTTTCGGAGGCATTTCAATGAAACTGACTTTGGATCCGCCCGGGTTTGCCGGGGCGGCTGGCAGCGTGCCGCTTTCTGTCCGGATTCGGGAGCGGCTGATGAGTGCCGGCCACCGTTTTCACGCCAACGACAACATCGCCGCCTACCTGCGCGAGGGTGAACTGGATCTGCTCCAGGCAGAGGTGGAGGAGCGCCTGCAGGCGGTGCTGCGCGCGCTGGTCATCGATGTGGAACAAGACCACAACAGCCGGGAAACCGCGCGCCGCGTCGCCAAGATGTTCGTGCGCGAGGTGTTTGCCGGCCGCTACGTCGAAGCCCCCGAAGTGACGGCGTTTCCGAATGCGGAGCGGCTCAACGAGCTGATGGTGGTCGGGCCGTTGCGGGTGCGCAGCGCCTGCTCGCACCACCTGTGTCCGGTGATGGGGCGCGCGTGGGTCGGCGTCATGCCGCGCCAGGACTCCCAGTTGATCGGGCTGTCCAAGTACGCCCGGCTGATCGACTGGGTCATGAGCCGTCCGCAGATCCAGGAAGAAGCCATCAAGCAGATCGCCGATTTGCTGGAAGACCGCATGGCGCCCGACGGCCTGGCCGTTGTGCTGGAGGCCGAGCACTACTGCATGCACTGGCGCGGTACGAAAGACGACGAGTCGCGCATGGTGAGCAGCGTGATGCGCGGCGTGTTTCTGACCGATCCCAGCCTGCGGCGCGAGTTTCTTGCGCTGCTGCCCGGCCGCCACGGCGGATGAGCGCCCAGCCACCCCAAGAGGCATCGCCTTGAACATTCTTCAGTTTCCTGCAAAGCGCATTGCCGTGGTCGGCTCCGGCATCTCGGGGCTGGCGGCGGCGCATTTTCTTGCGAAGCGGCACGCCGTGACGCTGTTCGAGGCCGCGCCACGGCTTGGCGGGCACACCAATACGGTCGACATCGAGGAGGGCGGGCAGGTCTTTGGCGTGGATACCGGTTTTCTCGTGTTCAATGCCCGCACGTACCCGAACCTCATTGCGTTGTTCGACGAGCTTGGCGTAGCGCATTGCGAGAGCGACATGTCGTTCAGCGTATCGGTCGACGGCGGGGCGCTGGAATGGGCCGGCACCAGCCTCAGCACGGTCTTTGCGCAGCCGCGCAATCTGGTCTCGGCGCGGTTCCTGTCGATGCTGAGCGACATCCTGCGCTTCAACCGCCAGGCGCACGCCAATCTGGCCATGGCGCGCAACGAGCGCCACAGCCTCGGCACGCTGCTGGCGGCCGGCCGCTATGGCGAGCCGTTCTGCGCGCACTATCTGCTGCCGATGGCAGCCGCCATCTGGTCGACGCCGAGCCGCGAGATCCTGGCGTTCCCGGCCGAAACATTCCTTCGGTTCTGTCTGAACCACGGCTTGCTGCAGGTCTTCAACCGGCCGCGTTGGCGGACCGTCAAAGGCGGTGCGCGCAGCTATGTGCAGGCGATTGCCGGCCGGCTGGCCGATGTGCGTGTCGGCACGCCGGTGCGCGGCATCCGCCGGGCAGAGGCCCATGTCGATATCCGCACGGATGCGGGAAGCGAGCGATACGACGCCGTGGTGCTCGCCACGCATGCACCGCAGACGCTGCAGCTGCTCGACGATGCCACCGACGACGAGCGCGCCGTGCTGGGCGCTTTCCGGTACCAGCCCAACACCGCATTCCTGCATCGGGATACCCGCCTGTTGCCGCGTCGGCGGCGCGTGTGGTCGGCCTGGAACTATCTGGACGCGCCCCACGCCGGCGCAACGGCGGGCGCGCCGTGCGTCAGCTATCTGCTGAACCAGCTGCAACCGCTGCCGGTGACGACGCCCGTGGTGGTCACGCTCAATCCATCCGCGCCGCCCGCGCCCGAGCTTGAGTATCGGCGCTTCGAATACGAGCATCCGGTGTTCGACCAACCGGCCATCGACGCGCAGGCCCGCCTGCCGGCATTGCAGGGCCGCAGCCGCACCTGGTTTGCGGGCGCCTGGACCGGCTACGGATTCCACGAAGACGGCCTGAAGTCCGCGTTGCGCGTCGTGGCGGATTTCGGCTGCGCTCCGGCCTGGGCACAGGTGGCGCCATGAACGGCGACGCACAGCTTCTCGTCGGCCAGGTCATGCACCGTCGCCTGCGGCCGGTCGCCAATCGCTTCGTCTATCCGGTGTTTGCCGTGCGCGTGAAGCTCTCCGCGCTGGGTCGCCTGACCGGAGCGTGGTTCGGCGTCGACTGCCTCCGCCCGTTGTCCTTGCGCGTGCGTGACTACGGCCCGCGCGACGGCACGGACCTGCTCACGTGGATACGTGGCGTGCTGAGCAGCGCGGGTTTGCCTGCCGATGGCGAGGTCTGGCTGCAGACCTTTCCGCGCATTGCCGGCTGGATGTTCAACCCCGTCTCGTTCTGGTATTGCCACGACGCGGCCGGCACGCTGCGCGCGGTCTTGGCCGAGGTCAACAACACCTTCGGGCAGCACCATCGATACCTGCTGTGCGCGCACGACGGCGGAGCCATCGACGCGCACACCGTGCTGACGTGCCGCAAGCAACTGCATGTCTCGCCGTTCTGCCGGGTCGAGGGCGGTTATCGGTTCCGCTTTGCCGAGGGCGCTGCAACGGCGCTGGTGCGCATCGACTATCACGACCGAGACGGCGCCTTGCTGCAGACCGCCATCGGCGGCCGGTTGCAGCCGTTCGATGCCGCCCACCTGCGACGCGCGCTGCTGCGCCAGCCTTTGCTTGCACTGCAGGTCATCGGCCGCATCCATTGGCAGGCCCTGCGCCTGTGGTTCAAGGGCGTGCCGTTTTTTGGCCGCGTCCCGCACGACAGATCTTCTCCGGAGAACTCCCGATGACCGCCTCGCGCTCCCTTGCCTGGGTGCCGCCCCATGTTCCTGCTGCCGGCCGGCTGTTTCTAGCGCTGGCCGGGCGGCTGCGGCACGGCGTCCTTCACCTTGTCACGCCTGATGGCGAGGTGCAGATCGGCGATGCCGCGTCGCCCCTCGTGGCAGATCTGCGCATCACCGACTGGCGCGCCTGCGGACGCATCCTGCGCAGCGGCGACGTGGGCTTTGCCGAAGCATATCGCGACGGATGGATCGACTCGGGCAACCTCACCAACCTGCTGCGGCTGGCCATCGTCAATGCGGCCACGCTGGACCAGGCGATCTTCGGGAATGCGCTGGCGCGCTCCGTCCTGCGCCTGCGCCACCTGCTGCGCCGGAACAGCCGCCGCGGCAGCCGTCGCAATATCCATCTGCATTACGACCTGGGTAACGATTTCTATCGCCTCTGGCTGGACGAAGGCATGGCGTATTCGTCGGCCTGGTTCAACGGCAATCTGCGGCATGGCCTTGCTGAGGCGCAAGCCGCCAAGTACCGGCGCGTGTGCGACCTGCTGAGGGTAGGGCCCGGCATGGATGTGCTGGAAATCGGCTGCGGATGGGGCGGCCTGATGGAGATGGCCTGCGCGCGCGGTGCACACGTGCACGGCATCACACTCTCGGAAGAACAGCGCCGCTATACGGCCGAGCGCCTGGCCGACGAGCCCCGGGCCCGCGTGGAGCTGCGTGACTATCGGGACCTGGACGGGGCGTACGACGCCATCGCGTCCATCGAGATGTTCGAGGCCGTGGGCGAGGCGTACTGGTCGAGCTACTTCCGGACGCTGGTGCGCTGCCTGCGGCATGGCGGCCGCGCGCTGGTGCAGAGCATCACCATCGACGAAGCGCATTTCGAGCGCTACCGCGCCGGCACCGATTTCATCCAGCAGTTCATCTTCCCGGGCGGCATGTTGCCCAGTCGCGAGCGCTTTATCCGGCTGGCGGAGCAACACGGTTTGCGTGTGGTCGACCGCCTCGACTTCGGCCGCGACTACGCAGAGACACTGCGCCGCTGGAGCCAGCGTTTCGAAGCCCGCCTGGAGGCCGTGCGCGCGCTCGGCTTCGACGAGCCCTTCATCCGCATCTGGCGGCTGTACTTCGCGTACTGCGAGGCCGGCTTTGACGAGGGGCGGATCGGCGTGTCGCAGTTTCTGCTGCAGCGGGGGTGACGATGTCGGCGATCGGCGTTGCACTCGTTGCGCTGGTGTTTCTGGTGGCGGTGTTCAGTGCCGTGTGGGCATGGCAGTTGAGCACCAGGAACGCCGGCATGGTCGATCCCGTCTGGGCGTTCTCGCTGGGCGTGGTGGCGTTGCTCTACGCGGCGCTGAGCACCGGTTCGTTGCCGGCACGCTTGCTGGTCGGGGCCGGCGGTGCGGTGTGGGGTGCGCGCCTTGGCTGGCACCTGTGGCGGCGCAACGCCGGCAAGCCGGAAGACGCGCGCTACCGCAAGTTGCGTGAGGAGTGGGGCCCGGCCGCATCGCGAAACATGTTTGGGTTCTTCCAGTTGCAGGCGGCGGTGTCGATGTTCCTGTCGATCGCGTTTGCCGTGCCGAGCTACCGGCCGGATTCTCCCAGCGCTTTCGCCATGGCGATTGCGGTGGCCCTGTGGTTGGTGGCTGTGGCGGGCGAGGCCGTGGCAGACGGGCAATTGCGCCGCTTTGCAGCCGACCCGGCCAACCGTGGCAAGACCTGCCAGGTGGGGCTGTGGCGCTATTCGCGGCATCCCAACTATTTTTTTGAATGCGTGCACTGGCTGGCCTATGTGCCCCTGGCGCTCGGGTCGCCCTGGGCATGGCTCACGCTGTTGCCGCCCGTGGCCATGGCGTGGTTGCTCGTCAAGGTTTCGGGCGTTCCGATGCTTGAGGCCCACATGCACGCCACGCGCGATGACTATGCCGAGTACGCCCGCACGACGAGCGTACTGATCCCCTGGCCGCCGCGCCACTGATACCAGACGTACAGATCCAAGGAGCCCACATGACTGCACTGTCCACGCCGACCCTACCGCCGCAGGCTGCGGCCGACGCCAGTGACGGCTGGCTCATCCAGTGCTGCGAGCGCGGGTGGCTGCCGGATGGGCTGGTGCGCGCCGGCATGCGCGCCCTGATGCGCCAACGCCTGCGAGACGAAGGCCTGAACGACGGCGAACTGCGTTCGCGGCGTTTCAATGCACTGCTGGACGAGCTGCACGGCAGCCCCATCGCCATCGAGACAGACGCGGCCAACACGCAGCACTACGAATTGCCGCCCGCCTTTTTCGAGGCCCATCTGGGGCCGCAGTTGAAGTACTCCTGCGCCCTGTACCCGACTGGCAACGAAACGCTGGCCGAGGCCGAAGAGGCAATGTTTGCCTGCTACGCCGAGCGTGCCAGCCTGGCTGACGGTCAGTGCATTCTCGACTTGGGCTGCGGCTGGGGGTCGCTGTCGCTGTGGATGGCCAAGCGCTATCCCAACGCGCGCATCGTGGCGTTGTCGAATTCGCGGGGCCAGCGCAGCTGGATCGAGGCTCGCGCCGCCGAGCGTGGCCTGACGAACCTGACCGTGCACACCGGAAACATCGTCGATTTCGAGTTTGCCGAGATGCCCAAGGGCGGCCGCTTTGACCGCGTTGTCTCCATCGAAATGTTTGAGCACATGAAGAACTACGGCCTGCTGTTGAGCAAGATCGCGCGATGGATGCGACCGGACGCGGTGCTGTTCGTGCACATCTTTGCGCACCGCACGCTGGCGTATCACTTTCAGGTGCAGGACGGCACCGACTGGATGTCGAAGTACTTCTTCACCGGCGGCACGATGCCATCCGAGGCGTTGCTGCTGGAATTCCAGGACGACCTGCGCATGGCGCGGCACTGGTGGGTCAGCGGCACGCACTACGCGCGCACCGCCGACCATTGGCTCGCCAACCTGGACGCGGCCCGTGATCGTTTGATGCCGGTGTTCGTCCAGACCTACGGCAAGGCCCAGGCGGCCGTGTGGTTTCAGCGCTGGCGCATGTTTTACCTGGCGGTGTCGACGTTGTTCGGTTATGCGAACGGCAACGAATGGGGCGTGGCGCATTACCGGTTCGTCAAGCGCTAGGCACCGCAGCGGTAGTCAGGGCGAAATGCCGGTGCCATCGGTGCGCTCGCCCATCCACACCAGCAGCGGCATCCATATCGCCCAACCGATGGCCAGTGTGCCGAGCGTGGTAGGCATCTCTGAAATATGTGCGGCCCCCAGCGCTGCGCCCGCACGAAACGAGAGCGGACCGGCAACAGCTCCCAGCACCATCGCCAGCCACCATCTGCCGCGCAGCCAACGAAAGAGGACATTCACTTGGATCGCGAACAGCACCCACAGCGCCAGCAGCCAGGGCGGTGCGAATCCGGCCCACAACGTGCCGCGCGGATAGGCGATGAGGCCGGCACGTATCAGGACGGTTTCCCACGGCGCCGCCAGCACCACGACCCACACCACCAGCCGCAACTCCCACCGCGGCTGGGGGGCTTGCCGCAAGTGCAGCGCCAGCAGTCCGGCGACGAAGACGATGCCGACCCACGCGGCGTCGCGCGCGGCACTCAGCACGCAGACAAACCAGCCGGCCTGTCCGGCCACCGCATAGAGGAGAGCACGATGAGAACGCATCAAAGAGGCCCTCGTGGGGTCATCCTGTCACGTTGGGCACGTTGTCTGGCCGTCGTCACGCTGGCGCTGGCCAGCACGGCCTGCTCCGGCCCGCCGCCGAATCCGAACCCGCTGGCGGCCGTGCCGCTGCAGACGGTTTCGGTCGACCTGCCGCGCTACATGGGGCGTTGGTATGTCATCGCCAACATTCCGTACTTTGGCGAACGGGGCAATGTCGGCAGCTATGCCGAATGGTCGCTGCGGCCCGATGGCCGTATCGACGATGCGTACGTCTAT
Source organism: Ralstonia mannitolilytica (assembly GCF_000954135.1). Classification (NCBI taxonomy): domain Bacteria; kingdom Pseudomonadati; phylum Pseudomonadota; class Betaproteobacteria; order Burkholderiales; family Burkholderiaceae; genus Ralstonia; species Ralstonia mannitolilytica. The sequence continues at coordinate 621,157 of NZ_CP010800.1, forward strand.
CGGCCCGGCAGTTTCGACGCGCCGTTCAAACGCATGCAGTTCGTCGATTCGGTGGTGGACGGCAGCGGCGGCGGCGAATGGCGTGTGCGGTTGTTCTGGCCCATCTACGTGTCGCAGCTGACGCTGTATGTCGACCCCGAATACCGCGTGACCCTGCTCGGCTATCCGGACAAAAGCCTCGGCTGGGTGTTCTCGCGCGAGCCCAACATGAGCGATGCGGACTATCGCGCGGCATTGGGCCGTTTCCAGGCCATGGGTTACGACATTTCGCGTTTCCGGCGCGTACCGCAGTTCCCGAGCCAGATCGGGCAACCGGGCTTCCAGTCGCCGGGAGACGCCAACTAGCCGTGCGCGCATCAACGTGACTTGCCCAGAAGGTGACGGCGCAAGGACGGAGCGCGCGTGCCGGGTGCCAGCCAGATATCGAAAAAGGCGCGCGCAAACGCGGGATCGTTCACCTCGGTCGTCAGTTGTCCATTTGCGTAGAAGCGTGCGCCGCGGCCGGGCAGATACACGCCGCACAAAGTGTCGCCCGGTTTGACATCGGGGAAGGCGGGCGTCATGGCGCGCTGCCATTGCGCGAGCGTGTCGTCTGGCGGCACGGGGCTCTGCAGCCGCCGAATTTCGTCGATGGCGGTTTCGATGAGGCGGCTTCGTTCGATTGCGCGCCGGTATGTCACTTCCAGCGCAAAGGGCGCGTCATAGCTGGGCGGGAGTTCAGCGCTCCACAACTGCGCGTCGTAGAGGCAGAACCCCAGCAGGCACAGCGCTCCCTTGCCTGACAGCTGCGGCGCGGGCACCGTGTCGCGGCAGTCGGCCCAGGCGCCGACGCTCATGATGGAAGACAGGACAAGCGCCAAGGCTCGGGCGGCGTGAACGCGTTTGGCAGGCATATTGCGAGGGCGTGCGTGGGGTCAAGCGTTGAACAGGCTGCTTTGAAAGTCTACTGACAGAGCCTCTGACGCGGAGGCGCCGGTGCGAAATTTTCTCGATGCAAATCGTGCTCATGGCTTACACCGATCTGCAACGGGATTCATCGGGTGTAGACGCATTTGCCAACGCAAAGCGTGTTCATTGCTTGGAATGCGCCGCGCGTTCTGCTGCATTTCGTTGACGCGCTGCGTGGTGCAGCGTTTCATGTCGCCATGGGCGGCATTCATGTAGGGAGGAGTTGAATGGCAGATGCGTTGACAACCGCGTTTCAACGCGCGAAGCGTGGCCTGCGTGCAGTGCGCGCGCGCTTGCAATGGTGGGCACTGGTGCCGGTGCTGGCAGGCACGATGCTTCTGGCAGGCTGTGTGCCGACGAGCCCGCCCGAAGGCATCACTGCTGTTACGCCGTTCGATCTTCAACGGTATCAGGGGCGCTGGTACGAGCAGGCACGGCTCGATCATTCGTTCGAGCGAGGCTTGACCGACGTATCGGCCACGTACCAGCCCCAACCTGACGGCAGCGTGCGTGTGGTCAATCGTGGCTTCGATCCGGCCAAGAATGAATGGCGCGAGGCGGTCGGCAAAGCGCTGTTCGTGGGCAGCCCCGATACGGGCTCGCTGAAGGTGTCCTTCTTCGGTCCGTTTTATGGCGGCTATCACGTGGCGGCGCTCGATCCGGGTTATCGCTGGGCGCTGGTTGTCGGGCCGGACCGCAGCTACTGCTGGGTATTGACGCGGGACAAGCAACTCGACCCCGCGCAGCGGGAGGCGATCTTTGCACGCGCACGTGCGCTGGGCATTGATACGAACGCGCTCATCTTGGTATCCCATGAGCGGCAGGATCCGTCTCAGTAGCGCGAGGGCGTATGCACAAGACCGAAGGCGAGCACGCGGCGCAATGACATGAACCAACGCGCAAAGATTCTCCGGCTGGTGCTGGGCGATCAGCTCAACCCGCTGCATTCATGGTTTGCGGAGGTGGACGCGGACGTCGTCTACGTGCTGATGGAAGTGCGTCAGGAAACGGACTACGTCCTGCACCACGCGCAGAAGATCCTTGCCATCTTTGCGGCCATGCGCGACTTTGCGCGCGGTCTCCGGGCGGCCGGGCACCGCGTGCGGTATGTGGCGATCGACGATGAAAGCAACCGCCAGTCCGTGACCGAGAATCTCGCCGCGCTCGCCCGGCACTACGGCGCCGAGCGGGTCGAATGGCAATCCCCTGACGAGTGGCGCCTGGATGAACAGTTGCGTCGTTGGGCGCCAGCGCAGTCGCTGTCGACGTGCGAGGTCGATTCCGAACACTTCCTGACGGGCAGGCATGAACTTGCCGCGATGTTTGACGGCCGCAAGCAATGGCTCATGGAGCGGTTCTATCGCGAGATGCGCCGCCGCTTTGGTGTGCTGCTCGACGGCACGGGGGCGCCGGAGGGCGGACAGTGGAATTTCGATCATGACAACCGCAAGCCGTGGCGCGGCTCGCCGCCGGAGCCCGCCGACGTGCGTCCTGTGCATGATCACCGTGCGTTGTGGGAGACCATTGAACGCAGCGGTGTGAAGTCGTTCGGCAACCCGCAGGCCGGGGCATTGCGGTGGCCTTTGAACCGCGCTGAAGCGCTGGCCTGCCTGGACGCGTTTGTCGGGCAGGTGCTGCCGCACTTTGGCGATTTTGAAGACGCCATGAGCAGCAGCCACCAGCGGTTGTTCCACTCGTTGCTGTCTTTTTCGCTCAACGTGAAGATGCTGAATCCGCGCGAGGTGATCGATCGCGCCGAGGCAGCGTATCGGCATGGCAAGGCACCATTGCCTGCCGTGGAGGGGTTTATCCGCCAGATCCTGGGCTGGCGCGAATATGTACGCGGCATCTACTGGGCGCACATGCCCGGGTACGCTTCGAGCAACGTGCTGAACCACAATGCGCCGCTGCCGTCCTGGTTCTGGAGCGGAAAGACGCAGATGCGCTGCCTGCAACTCGCCATCGGCCAGTCGTTGCAAACCGCTCATGCCCATCACATTCAGCGCCTCATGGTGATCGGCAACTTCGCCTTGCTGGCGGGGCTCGCGCCGGACGAGGTGCACCGCTGGTACCTCGGCGTGTACATCGACGCATTCGAATGGGTGGAGCTGCCGAATACGGTGGGCATGAGCCAATGGGCAGACGGCGGCCGCATTGCCACCAAGCCGTATGTCAGTAGCGCCGCTTATCTTTCCCGCATGAGCGATTACTGCAAGGGCTGCCATTACGACAGCAAGCAGCGCGTCGGTGAGCGCGCATGTCCTTACAACGCGCTGTACTGGGATTTCTTTGCGCGCCACAGTGAAGTGTTCGGCCGTAACCCGCGGCTGTCGATGGTCTATCGACAACTCGCCAAGATGGAACCCGAAGAGCGCGACGTCCTGCGCAAGCGCGCCGAAGACGTGCGCGCAAGGCTGGAGGCGTTATGACTGCGTTGAACCGCAATAAGGAGGCCGCCCCATCGTGCGCATCCTGCTGACTGGAGGCACCGGATTGATCGGGCGGGCACTGTGCCGCCACTGGCAGGCGCAGGGGCACGATCTGGTGGTCTGGAGCCGTACGCCTGAACGCGTCGCGCGGCTGTGTGCCGGTGCGCGCGGCATCGCAGCGCTGCGAGAGCTGGACGGTGCCGCGCCATTGGATGCAGTCATCAATCTGGCGGGCGCGCCGATTGCCGATCGCCCGTGGAGCGCGGCCCGACGAGAGCTTCTATGGCGCAGCCGCGTCGATCTGACCCGGGAACTCGTGGATTGGCTCGGCCGTTGCGAGCGGCCGCCTCGCGTGCTGGTTTCCGGATCTGCCACCGGCTGGTATGGCGATCGAGGGCAGGAACCCCTGGATGAAGACAGCGGCGCTGGCAACGACGACTTTGGCAGTCAACTCTGCGTCGCGTGGGAGGAGGAAGCGCGCCGTGCCGAGGCGCTCGGCATGCGCGTCGTGTTACTGCGCACGGCGCCCGTGTTTGCAAGCGAAGGCGGCATGTTGCCCAGGCTGCGTCTGCCGTTCAGCATGGGGCTTGGCGGTCGGCTTGGCAGTGGGCGTCAATGGATGCCGTGGATCCATCTTGACGACGTGGTCGGTCTGATCGATTTCCTTTTGCACCACGCCGATGGTTGGGGCGCTTTCAATGCGTGTGCACCGGACCGTGTCAGCAACGCAGACTTTGCCCGCACGCTGGCGGCGACGCTGCGCAGGCCGATGTTCCTGTCGGTGCCTGCCTGGGTATTGCGCATGGCGCTGGGCGAAATGTCCGTGTTGCTGCTCGGCAGTCAACGTGTGCAACCGCGACGGGCCTTGGAGGCCGGCTATCGGTTTCGCTTCCCGAATCTGGAGGAGGCGCTGGCGGGTCTGCTGGTGCAGGATCAGCATCCTGCGAGCCGGCAATCCGCAGATTGATGTTGAGCGGCGGGAGCCACCCCCGCCGCATAGCTGGGTACAGACCGGTGCCCGAAGGGCCCGGTCATGGGCGTCAGCCTTGCCGCTGCCCGCGCGACGCGACGGCCACCGTGGCGGGCGAATCCGCCAGCGGCACAAAGCGGCGCGTCGCGCCATCCAGGGCGTCGATGCTGCCCCGCTCGATGTCGTACACCCAGCCATGCAGGTTCAGGCGACCCTGCTCGAGCGCGAGCGCAACCGACGGGTGCGTGCGCAGGTTGGCAAGCTGGGCGATCACGTTTTCGCGCACGAGGCCGTCCAGCTTGGCGCGGGGCGAGTCGAACGTGTGCGCCGCGTTGATGACCTTCGCCGCGTCGGCATGGCGCAGCCAGCTCGCCACGGCCGGCAGGTGGTCGAGGCACGTGCAGCGCGAGATAGCGCCCATTGCGCCGCAATCGGAGTGGCCGCAGATCACGATGTCCTGCACGCCCAGCACCGCCACCGCATATTCCACTGTCGCCGATACGCCGCCCGGCTCAGGGCCATACGAAGGGACGATGTTGCCCGCGTTGCGGATGACGAACAGCTCGCCGGGTTCGCGCTGTGTCAGCAGCTCCGGAACGACGCGGCTGTCCGAGCACGTCACGAACAGCGCCTTGGGGTTCTGTGAGGTCGCAAGTTGTTTGAAAAGCTCTACCCGTTGCGGATAGACCTCGCGTTGAAAGCGCAGAAAACCGTCAATGATGTCGCGCATGGTGAATTCTCCTTGTTGCAATGTCGGCGCAGCGACGATGTTCAGCGTTGTCGCGGCGCCGCGCGGTCGCCATTATCGCGGACAACGGCGTCATCCGGGCCGTTGCCTGTCGGGCAGGCGGCCATCAGACGTTGCGCGGCCCGGCGCAGCGGCGGCCGGCCGCGCTTTGCCGCTCACGGCTCGTGCCGCAGATACCCTTCCTTGCTCGGATCGGGCATCCAGTACGTCACGACGAGCGACACCGCGCACAGCGCCGTCACATACCAGTAGAACGTCGATTCGGTACCCGCCTGCTTGAACCACAGCGCGACGTACTCGGCCGAGCCGCCAAACACGGCATTGGCGATGGCATACGACAGACCCACGCCCATCGCACGCACTTCCGGCGGGAACATCTCGGCCTTGATCAGGCCGCTGATCGACGTGTAGAAGCTCACGATGGCGAGCGCCAGCGTGACGAGGCCGAAGGCTTCCACCGGGCTCGACACGGTGGCCAATGCCTTCATGAGCGGTACGGTGCCCAGCACCGAGAACACGCCGAAGCACAGCATGGAGTTGCGGCGGCCGATGCGGTCGGACAGCGCGCCAAATGCGGGCTGCAGCAGCATGTAGACGAACAGCGCACCGGTCATCACGTTGGAGGCCGTCTTGGCTTCCATGTGCGCCGTGTTGACGAGGTACTTCTGCATGTACGTCGTGAACGTATAGAAGATCAGCGAGCCGCCGGCGGTAAAGCCGATCACCCGCAGGAATGCGCCCTTGTGCTGCCACGCGCCGCGGATCGTGCCGGCGTGCTCGGCCTTGCGCGCTTCGGTGGTCTGCGTTTCATGCAGCGAGCGGCGCAGGTACAGCGCAATCAGCGCCGTCAGCGCACCCACCACGAACGGGATGCGCCAGCCCCAGGCCTTGAGCTCGGCCGTGGTCAGCAGCTGCTGCAGGATGACGAGCACGAGCACCGCGCACAGCTGGCCGCCGATCAGCGTGACGTACTGGAACGATGCAAAGAAGCCGCGCCGGCCCTTGAGCGCCACTTCGCTCATGTAGGTGGCGCTGGTGCCGTATTCTCCGCCGACCGACAGCCCCTGGAACAGCCGCGCCACGAGCAGCAGCAGCGGCGCCAGCGCACCGATCTGCGCGTAGGTGGGCAGCACTGCAATGAGCAGCGAGCCACCGCACATCATCAGCACCGAGATCATCATCGCGGTGCGTCGGCCGTGCTTGTCGGCAATGCGACCGAACAGCCAGCCGCCGATCGGGCGCATCAGGAAGCCCGCCGCGAACACGCCGGCGGTGTTCAGCAACTGCGTCGTGCGGTCGCCGCTGGGGAAGAACGCCGGCGCGAAGTACAGCGAACAGAACGCGTAGATGTAGAAGTCGAACCATTCGACGAGGTTGCCCGACGATGCACCGACGATGGCAAAGATGCGGCGGCGCGTGTCGTGCGGGTCGACCGCGTGCGGTGTGGCAGTGGTGTCCATGGGAGCGTCTCAGTGCGGATTGTTCTGATGGGCAGCGTAAGCTGATCCTCAGAATTGTAGCGACATGTCGCGCGTTGCCGCGCTCCGGAATCGCCCCGGCGGAAGCGATGCGGTGTTGCCAGGCCCGCATGTGCGACGCAGAAACGGGTACGGCCGCCGGTGTGCGGCCGCACCGTTCCGACTCAACGCGGCCCTTGCCGCGCGTTGAACACCACGCGCAGTCCGAACGCCACCAGTGCCGACACCGTGCAGAACGCCATGAGGCCCGTCCAGCGGCCCGCATTCCACGCGAGGCTGGCGCCATACGCCCCCACCGACATGCCGATGAACAGCATCGTCATGAACACCGCGTTGACGCGGCTGCGCGCTTCGGGCGCGAGTGCGTAGATGATCGTCTGGTGCGAGACGAGTGCGGCCTGCACGCCCACATCAAAGATGAGCGTGCCGATCACGATGGCGACGAGCGCGTGCGGAAACAGCGCCATCGCCGCGAACGTGATCGCCATCAGCAGGGCGCCGCCCGCTGCGATGTGACCCGGCGCGACACGGCCCGAGAGCCGCCCGGCGATGCTCGCGCCGAGTGCGCCGGCAGCGCCTGCGAGGCCGAGCAGGCCGGCTTGCCCCGTCGACAGCCCGAGCGAACTTGTCAGGTGCAGCGCCACCGTTGACCAGAAGCCCGAGAACGCAATGCCGATGAAGGCCTGCGTGATGGCCGACGCGCGCAGCCGCGGATGCTGCATGAACAGCGTGCCGAGCGAGCGCAGCAGCGTGAGGTAGGGCTGCCCCGCAGTCGCGGGGGAGGGCGCCACGCCAAAGTGTGCGGCACGCACGGCAATGGCCAGCCCGACAATCGCCACGGCGGACACGCCAAACGCGGCGCGCCACCCGAAGTGGTCGGCCACGATGCCGCTGAATACGCGCGAGCCGACGATGCCGATCAACAGCCCCGTCATCACCGTGCCGATGTTGCGATTGCGGTTCTGGTCGGTGCTGATGGCGGCGGCGCTGGGCACGAAGTCCTGCGCGATGGTGGCCGACAGCCCGACCGCAAAACCCGCCGCGGCCAGCAGCGGCAGGTTCGGCGCGAGGCAGCTGCCGATGAGCGCGAGCGTGAGCAGCACCGCCTTCCACAGGATGACGAGGCGACGGTCGTACCGATCGCCGAGCGGGCCGAAGAAAAAGATGCCGCTGGCATAACCGGCCGCGGTGAGCGTCGGCAACACGCCCAGCGCGTGCGGCGTGATGGCGAGATCGCGGCTGATGAGTCCGAGCAGCGGGTGGTTCAGGTAGATGCACGCGACGCTGATGCCCGCACCGGCGGTGAGCAGGCGGATCAGCCCTTGCGTGTCGGGCGTGGTCGGGGTGGTGGAATTCGAGGCCGAAGCCGGAGCAGCAGGCGTTGGGGACGCTGGCGAGGTCGACATGGGAACCTCATGGAGGAATTGCTGCGTTGCAGCGAAGCGCCGATGCTAGCAACTTTCCGCGCGCCGTGCAGGCGGCCAATAACCCCGCCGGCCGTGGTGTCAGCGTCGCGTGCGGGCTGGGGTGGGCGCTTCTTCGACGTCTTCGCTGTGGCCGCCTTGGACATCGTGTCCGGCGTTGTCGATCCACAGGCGGGCGCGGTCTTCGCCCACGCGCGAGAGCTCCATGCGGTATTCGTAGCGGTCGGGCCGGTAGAGGCCCTGCAGCAGCTGGACGGGACGGCCGCTCATTTCGCGCACGATGCGCTGCACCGAGAGCAGCGGCGCGCCGACCGCCACATCCAGGTATTGCGCGGTCGCCACGTCGGCCAGCCGTGCCGACACCACTTGCGATGCGCGGTCGATGCGCACGCCCGAGCCCTCGATCAGCCGCAGCAGCGATTGGTTGGCCAGGCGGTCCAGCGTGAGCTTGCTCGTCACGTCCAGCGGCAGCCACGTGGTGATGAGCGCCATGGGCGTATCTTCCAGATGGCGCACGCGCACCAGTTTCTTGATCGGGGTGCCGGGCGCGACTTCGAGGCACTTGGCCTCGTCGGGCGGGGCCTGCACGTCTTCGAATTCCACGACGACGGCCGAGGTGCGCTCGCCCACGTCGATGATGTTCTGCAGCAGCGTCTGGTTGCCGCCGCCGACCGCTACCGGATCATCGGGTTTGACGACGAACGTGCCCATGCCGCGATGGCGGCGCACGAGACCTTCCTTGACGAGGTAGTCGAACACGCGCCGCATGGTGACGCGCGACGCCCCGAACTGGCGGGCCAGCTCGATCTCGCCGGGCATCGGACCCTCCCCGAACTTGCCTTCGAGAATCTGCTGACGCAGGACGACGTAGATCTGGTGGTAGAGCGGTACCACGGCATCAGGCATGGCAGGCGTGGGTCCGGGCGTGAGCGGCGAGGTCGGGGGTCGGAAAGGGCCGCCAACGGGCGGTGGCCGGGCACGGGGCGTTGCACATGAAAAGGCCGGCCGAAAGCCGCCATTCCCCCGTTCATCCGCGACGATAGGGGGTTTTCATGAACGTGTAAAGTTGTGCATTACCCGTCCACTTGCGGCTTGTTGTCGTCATCTGCAGCGCAATTGCTGCCATGACGATAACGCGGGTTGCGCTCGCGCATGGAATTCTGCGGCGCCACCGGTTGGCCCAGCGCGTTGACCAGCGCAACATGGATCGGGGTGCCGCTTTCGCGGTCGCGCAACAGCATCGGGCCTTCGCCGTCGGGCGTGAGGTAGCGGTCGCCCCATTGCATCAGCGCCACGATGGCGGGCAGCAGGTCGACGCCCGCCCGCGTGAGGCGATACGCGTCGCGCACCCGGTCGCCCGGTTCCTGATACGGGACACGGCGCAGGATGCCGTGCGCCACCAGCGCCTTCAGGCGCGACGACAGGATCGCCGACGAGCACCCCGTGCGGCGCAGAAACTCATCGAACCGCGTCACGCCCGAAAACGCCTCGCGCAGCACGAGCAGCGTCCATTTTTCGCCCACGATCGATACGGCGGCCGCGATCGAGCATGGCTCGTCCATCGACGTAACGAGCTCGGGGGCCGGCGGAACGGGTAGAGGCTCGGGGATCTTCATATCAGACAGGATAGTCCACTAACTTTATTTGCAAAAGCCAGGGTTTCTGCTAAGCTGGATTCAAATTGAAAAGTCAGGCGGTGATCCCGTGCTGGCGGTCCAGACAAGATCAACAAGATCCATCGCGTGAGGAGATCCCCATGCTGTACACCATCCATCGTTATCCCGCTGAATGGATCGACCGCTGGACCATGCACGACGGCTCCATCGCCACCGTGCGCCCGATTCTGCCGCAAGACGCGCCGCTGGAGGCAGCGCTGGTGGAAGGGCTGTCTTCCGAATCGCGCTATGCGCGATTCCTCGTCGGGGGCGGCCGGTTGAGCGACGAGATGCTCGCGGCCTACACGCAGATCGATTACGTCAACCACATGGCGCTGGTGGTGAGCGTGGCGCGCCCCGACGGCACGGGCGAAGACCTCATCGCCGATGGCCGCTTCGTGATGGAAGACGGTGCGGCCGAGTTCGCCATGCTGGTGGCCGACGCGTGGCAGGGCAAGGGTGTGGGCCGCCGCCTGTTTGCCACGCTGGTGCGTGCGGCCCGCGTGGCCGGCGCACGCGAGATCTTTGGCGAGGTGCTTTCCACCAACCGCCGCATGATCGGCCTGGCGCGCGATGCGGGCTTTCGCATCAGCAACGTGCCCGGCGACGCCACCGTTTGCATGGTCCGCCTGCCGCTGGCCAATGCCGCCGCAGCCATGACGCCGTTCGTGTTCGCCTGATCGCGCTTCGTCTTCGCGCGTCTGCCGTGCCTGCAGGCGCGCTCACCGTGTGTCTCTTTCGCCGCCGTTGGGCGGCTTCTTTTTGGTCGAACAATCAGAATATGCGGGGCTCAGTCCAAAAAAACATCGCTTTTTTTGGATGAATGGATGCGCATAGACTCACTGCGTGGCCTGGTGCGTGGGTGGCCCCCCACCCCGTACCGGTGCCACCTGATCCAACTCTGCGGCCTGCCCTTCACCATGAGCGACGTGACACCTGTGCTTGCCCCGTTCCACCTGGCCTTTCCCGTGCACGACATCGCCGCCGCGCGCGCCTTCTACGGCGGCATCCTCGGCTGCCCGGAAGGCCGCAGCGCGCCGGACTGGGTGGATTTCAACTTCTACGGCCACCAGATCGTGGCGCACCTGGCGCCCGACGAAGTCGGCCACCGCAAGACCAGCGCCGTCGACGGCGACAACGTGCCCGTGCGCCACTTCGGCGTGGTGCTGTCCATGCCCGAGTGGGAAGCCGCCGCCGACAAGCTGCGCGCTGCCGGCATCGAGTTCATCATCGAGCCGCACATCCGCTTCAAGGGCGAGGTGGGCGAGCAGGCCACGATGTTCTTCCTGGACCCGTCGGGCAACGCGCTGGAGATCAAAGCGTTTGCCAACATGGCCTCGCTGTTTGCCAGGTAGGACGGTGCGGCGCGCGTATCCTTGCGTCTCTGCCCTGATCCGCGCGCCTCATGCTTCGAGAACTCAAGACCTTCATTGCCGTCGCCCGGCACGGCACGTTTGCGGGCGCCGGCGAGCGCATCGGGCTCACGCAGTCGGCGGTGAGCGCGCAGATCCAGCGGCTCGAAGCCTCGCTCGGCTTTTCGTTGTTCGACCGCACGGGCCGCTCGGCCACGCTCAATGCGGCCGGACGCGATGCGCTGGCGCTGGCCGAGCACATCGTCACGCTGTATGAGCGGCTGGGCGACCAGGCCGGCGGCAACGAGCAGCGCGGCCTCGTGCGCGTCGGGGCCATTGCCTCGGTGCAGACGTCGTTCCTGGTCGATGCGCTGGTGCAGTTCCGCGCGGAATTCCCGCATTGCCGCGCGCGCGTGCTGCCCGGTGTCTCGCTCGACCTGCTCGGCCTGGTCGACGCTGGCGAGATCGACCTGGCCGTGCTCATCCGCCCGCCGTTTGCGGTGCCGGCCGACCTCGAATGGCGCACGCTGGTGGCCGAGCCGTTCGTGCTGCTGGTGCCCGCCAGCCTGCCCGGCGATGACTGGCGTGTCTTGCTCGAGCATCAGCCGTTCATCCGCTACGACCGCCGCTCGTTCGGCGGGCGCCGCGTCGACCAGTTCCTGCGCGACCGGCGCATCACCCCGCACGACGTGATCGAACTCGACGAGCTGCACGGCATGACGCAGCTCGTGGCGCGCGGGCAGGGCGTGGCTTTGGCGCCGCAGACCGCCGCGCAAGACGGTTGGCCGCCCGGCGTGCGCGCCATCGCGCTGGGCGATGACACGTTCTACCGCGAGATCGGCCTGATCGAACGCCCGCGTCACAGCCGCCAGCCGATTGCGGGGCGTCTTGCCGATTGCATCGACGAAGCGGCCCGAACCGCCATGGCCAGCGCGTGATGCCCGGCATTCCGCCAGGCTGCGTTGACCGGTCGTTATATCGACTCGTATATTACGGGCGGTCTTTCCCTTTACGAAGGCGGTGTCCTCATGCAAGGTTTGATGCTTCGCGCGCGGCTGCGCACCCTGGGTCTGGTGGCGGCGCTCTCGGTGGGGGCCGCCGCGCCGGCCCATGCGGCAGACCTGGTCGTCTCGGCCGCGGCCAGCCTGACGAATGCCTTCAAGGCGATCGCGCAGCAGTACGAAGCGCAGCATCCGGACACCAAGGTCGTGCTCAACTTCGGCGCGTCGGACATGCTGATGCAGCAGATCGTGAAAGGCGCGCCCGCCGACGTGTTTGCCTCCGCCGATCAGGAGGCGATGAACAAGGCGGTGGCCGAGCACGTCATCCAGACCGATACACGCAGGGATTTTGTGGCCAACCAGCTCGTCCTGATCGTGCCCGCGGCCGGCACGGTGCCCGTGCATGCGCTGAAGGATCTGGTCCGGCCGGAGGTGAAGCGCGTGGCGATCGGCAACCCGGCATCGGTGCCGGTGGGCCGCTATGCCCGGCACGCCCTGGAAAACGCCAGGCTGTGGGAGCCGGTGCAGGCCAAGGCGGTGCTGGCGCAGAACGTGCGCCAGGCGCTCGACTATGTGGCGCGCGGCGAGGTCGAAGCCGGCCTGGTGTTCTCGACCGATGCGGCCATCGCCGCGGACAAGGTGAAGGTGGCGAGCCCCGTGCCGCTGAATGTGCCGCTCACGTACCCCATCGCCGTGACGTCGGGCACGAAGCAGCCGCAGCAGGCGGCCGACTTCGTGGCGTTCGTGCTGTCGCCGGCAGGCCAGGCTGTGCTGGCCCGGTACGGTTTCCTGAAACCCTGACTACGCGGTCGCCGGCTGGCTGGCGCCTTCGGCATCGCGCTTGGGCGTGCGGTGAATGCGCAGCACCAGGAAGGCACCCGCTACGCACAGCCCGCCCGAGATCATCGACGCCAGCGTGTAGTTGCCGAGCGACGCGCGCATCATGCCCGCACCCAGCGTGGCAAACGCCGCGCCCAACTGATGCCCCGCCACGATCCAGCCGAAGACGATGGGCGCTGCGGCCTTGCCGAACACGTCGTTGGTCAGGCGCACGGTCGGCGGCACGGTGGCGATCCAGTCCAGCCCGTAGAAGATGGCAAACACGGGCAGGCCGAAGAACTCGAAGCCGAACGCATACGGCAGGTAAATCAGCGACAGCCCGCGCAGGCCGTAGTACCAGAACAGCAGCACGCGGCTGTTGTAGCGGTCGGACAGCCAGCCCGAGAGCGTCGTCCCGACCAGGTCGAAGATGCCCATGGCAGCCAGCAGGCTCGCGCCCTTGACCTCGGTGAGGCCGTGATCGGCGCACATGGCGATGAAGTGCGTGCCGATATAGCCGTTGGTGCTCGCCCCGCAGATGAAGAAGCTCGCAAACAGCAGCCAGAAATCGCGGCGGCGCATGGCCTGCAGCAGCGTCTGCATGGCCAGGGTGATGGGGTTGGCGCGCGGGCCCTGGACCGCTTCCGGCGCATCGGCGGGTTCGCCATACGTGCGCAGGCCCACGCTCTTGGGCGACTCCGGCAGCAGCAGCGCAACGATGGGCAGCAGCAGCGCGAGCGCGCCGGCCACGATCAGCACCACCGGGCGCCAGCCGTAGCGCTCCACCACCGCCGCCATCATCGGCAGGAACACGAGCTGCCCCGTGGCCGAGCTGGCCGTGAGGATGCCCATGGCCAGCCCGCGGTGCGTGGTGAACCAGCGGTTGACCACCGTTGCACCGAGCGTGATGGCCGCCACGCCCGTGCCGCCGCCCACCATCACGCCCCACAGCAGCACCATCTGCCAGGGCTCGTGCATCATCGCCGAGAGCGCCGTGCCCGACACCAGCACCGCCAGCGCACCGAGCACCGTCGGGCGGATGCCGAAATACTGCATCGACGCCGCCGCGAACGGGCCCGTCAATCCGTACAGCGCAATGCCGATCGAAATGGCCAGCGAGATGGTGCTGCGGCTCCAGCCGAACTCGTGCTCAAGCGGCAGCATCATCACGCTGGGCGTGGCCCGCGTGCCGGCTGCGCACAGCAGGATCAGGAAAACCACGGCCAGGGCGATCCAGCTGTAGTGGAAACGGGGGGCAACTAGGCGGGCGAGGCGTTGCATGGAAGGGGCATCCGATTCTTGTGGGGGTGGCAATATCTTATTCGTTACCGACCGGTAACAACGTGGTTGCGATAGTAGGTACCGATCGGTAACATGTCAAGCCGCATCGAATGTCACCGGCGCCGGCAGGGGAACAGGGTCTTTGTGCCCCGCCGCGCCCGCAGGAGCATCACCATGGCAGCACGTGGGCCACGCGCCCTTCCCAATATCGACCCCCCGAAGCCGCGCCGCATCAGCGGTGAGGACGCACACGCAAGCCTGCTCGAAGCCGCACGTCAGCTGTTTTACTACGAAGGCGTGCGGGCCGTGGGTGTGGAAGCGGTGGTGGAGAAGGCCGGCGTCAACAAGATGAGCCTGTACCGCCAGTTCAAGTCGAAGGACGACCTCGTCCTCGCCTATCTGGAGCGCAGCGACCAGAGCTTCTGGGGCTACTTCGACGCCAGCATGGCGAAGCATCCCGACGATGCGCGCGCGCAGTTGCTGCAGTTCTTCATCGACGTCTCGGAGCGGGCATCGAGGCCCGGCTATCGCGGCTGCCCGTTCGTGAACGTGGCGGCGGAGTTTCCCGACCCGTCGCACGCTGCGCGCCAGTTCGTCCAGCGCAACAAGGCGACGCTGCTGGCGCGCCTGCGCGATCGCGCACAGGCCGCCGGCGCCACCGACCCCGACGCGCTGGCGGACGACCTCGCCTTCCTCATTGAAGGCGCCTATACCGCCAGCCAGACCTTCGGCACCGATGCGCCGCGCCTGATCCGGAGCCTGCCGCGCACGGCACGCGTGTTGCTCGACGCGGCTATCCCCGCGCGCAAACCGGACTGATGTGGTAGCGCGCACGCAGCCCCGGCCTGTTCCGTTGCTGATGTGAGCAGGGCCGGACACCGGGCGCGCGGGTGTCGTGCGATACCGCTACACTCGCTGGCATTGTTGCTCCGGCCGCACCCGCCCCGATGACGCCCAACCAAGCTCCCCTCTCTACCATCCGCACGCCGCAAGCGGCGCAGTTGCCGGCCGCCCTGTTGCAGGCGCAGCGCTCGCTCGAGCGCATCGTGCTCGGCAAGCCGCTGCAGATCCGGCTGGCGCTGGCGTGCCTGCTGGCGCGCGGCCACCTGCTGCTCGAAGACCTGCCGGGCGTGGGCAAGACCACGCTGGCGCACGCGCTGGCGCGCACGCTCGGGCTGCAGTAC
This sequence comes from Ralstonia mannitolilytica, assembly GCF_000954135.1. Lineage (NCBI taxonomy): Bacteria > Pseudomonadati > Pseudomonadota > Betaproteobacteria > Burkholderiales > Burkholderiaceae > Ralstonia > Ralstonia mannitolilytica. Next base: position 636,446 of record NZ_CP010800.1, read on the forward strand.
CAACGTGTGCAGTTCACCAGCGACTTGCTGCCGGCCGACCTCATCGGCGTGTCGATCTACGTGAAAGAGAAGGGCGCTTTCGAATTCCACCCGGGCCCCCTCTTCGCGCAGGTGGTGCTGGCCGACGAGATCAACCGCGCGAGCCCCAAGGCGCAGAGCGCGCTGCTCGAAGCGATGGCCGAAGGGCAGGTCACGCATGACGGCGCAACGTATCCGCTGCCCGCCCCGTTCTTCGTCATTGCGACACAGAACCCGTTGAACCAGATCGGCACGCACCCGCTGCCCGAATCGCAGCTCGATCGTTTCACGATGCGGCTGTCGCTCGGGTATCCCGATCAAGCGTCGGAGCGGGCGCTGTACCTCGGCGGTGGCGCGCCGCAGGACATCGAGTCGGTGCTGACGGCCGCGCAGGTGGTGGCGCTGCAGGCTGCCGCCGACGCGGTGCACGTGGCGCCCGTGCTGGTCGACTACGTGCTGGCCCTGGTGAACGCCACGCGCACCGATGCGCAGGTGCAGATGGGCCTGTCGCCGCGTGCGGGGCTGGCGCTGCTGGCAGCGGCGCGCGCATGGGCGTTGATCGACGGCCGCGACGCCGTGCTGCCCGAAGACGTGCAGGCCGTTTTCAAGGCCGTGGCGGCGCACCGGCTGCTGCCCACGGGCGGCACGTTGTCGGCCACGGCGCTGGCGCAGCGGCTGCTCGATACGGTGGCCATCCCTTAAGGGCGCGGCGCCATGGCGCGTTTCATGCCCGCGTTGTCTGCGCCGCTGCGTGTGCTGGGCGCGGGCTTGGCAAGGCTGCCCGGCATCCGCTTCGTGCGCGGGCGTGTGCAGCGCTTTCTGCAGCGGCCGCGCACGCCGCGAGAAGGCCGCATCCGGCTGGACCGCAATCACGTCTACATCCTGCCCACCGCAGCCGGTGCGGGCTTCGCGCTGCTGCTGATCGTGATGCTGCTGACCTCGCTCAACTACAACGTCAGCCTCGGTTTCCTGCTGACCTTCGTGCTGGCCGGCGTGGTGGCCGCGGCCATGTGGCAGACGCATCGCAACCTGGTCGACCTGGAAGTGCGCGGCGCGGCGGGTGATGCCGTGTTTGTCGGGCACGCCGTCAACGTGAGCGTGGCGCTTGCGAACGTCACGCCGTGGGCGCGTGTGGGCATCGATGTGGGCGCGCGCGACGCGGCGGCGGTGGAGATGTCGCTCGACGCGCAGGACGCGGTGGTCGCGGTGCTGTCGTTTGCCGCGCAGCCGCGCGGCTGGTTTGCGCTGCCGCGGCTGACGGTGTCGACGCGCTTTCCGCTGGGGCTGTTCCGCGCGTGGAGCTATGCCGACGCGCCGCTGACGTTGCTCGTGTACCCCGAGCCGGAATCCTCGCCCCCACCGCTGCCCGCCAGCATGGCTCCCGACCCCGGCGAGGAAGATGACCTGCGCGCCGCCCGCAGCGCCCCCGAAGACGCCGCCGACCAGCTGCGCGCCTACCGCCCCGGCGACCCGCTGCGCAGCATTGCGTGGAAGCACAGTGCGCGGCTCGATACGTGGGTCAGCCGCACCGGGCAGCAGGTGCGCCGCGCCCAGTGCGTGCTGGCGTGGGATGCCTTGCCGCCGTGGATGAGCGTGGAGCAGCGCCTCTCGCGCCTGTGTGCCTGGGTACTGGCTGCCGAGCACGCGCCGGCTGCCGAGGCGCCCGACTACACCCTGAACCTTCCGGGCCTGTCGATCGGCCCCGCACGCGGGTGTGCGCATCGCGATGCATGCCTGCAAGCCCTGGCCCTGTGGGGCAGGCCTGCCATGCCCGAGGCGGCCTCCGCATGAGCCCGCCTTCGGAGACCCCCGTGTTTGGCCCGGCCCGCGCGCTCACGCACCGCGAGCACGGCTGGCTCATCGCGCAGCTGGCCGTGGTGCTGGCGCCGCTGCTGCGGGCGCTGCCGCTCGTCACCTGTGCCGTGTTTGGCGTGCTGCTGCTCTGGCGCACGCTGCTGTGGGTGCGCCGCGCGCCGTTGCCGGGCAAGTGGGTGCTCGGGCTGACCGGCGTGGCGACGCTGCTCGTGACGCTGGCGCTGGCCATGCGCACGGGCGGCAATATCGGGCGCGACCTGTCGGTGGCGCTGCTCGGCGCGTTCCTCGTGCTCAAGCTGATGGAGTCGCACACGGTGCGCAATGGCGTTCTGGTCACGCAGCTGTGCTGCTTCCTGCTGCTCTCGCAAGTGCTGTTTGACCAGCCGCCATGGCTGGCCGCCAGCATGCTGGCCACCGTGGCACTGCTGCTGCGCAACTGGCTGGTGTTGCTGCATCCGCAGGCGCGCACGCGCGTGTCGCCCGCGCGCGTGTTGACGCGCCTGGTACTGATGGGTTTGCCGTGCGCGGCCGTACTCTTCTTGCTGTTCCCGCGCCTGGATCACCCGCTGTGGCGCCTGCCGCAAGCCGCCGACACCGCCACCAGCGGCCTGTCTGACCGCATGGCGCCGGGCTCGGTCGGCCAGCTGATCCTGTCGGATGACCTCGCCTTCCGCGCCGACTTTGCCGGCGCGCCGCCGCCGCCCGACACGCTCTACTGGCGCGGCCTGGTGCTGTGGCGTTTCGACGGCCAGGCGTGGACGGCCGCCTCGATGCGGCAGCGTCCCGCGCCCGAAGGCGTACCCGATTCTGCGGACGCTGCCGGCAGCGCAGCGGACTTGGTCGACTACAACATCACGCTCGAGCCGACACGCCAGCGCTGGCTCTTTGCGCTCGACCGCGGTGTGTCCATCGACGCGCGCGACGGCATCCGCCGCAGCCTTGACGGCGAATTCGTCAGCACCCAGGTGCTCGACCAGCGCATGCGCTATCACGCGCGCTCGCGTTTGCCCGGCCGCCGTGGCGCGGACGATGCCGGGCCGCTCGATCCGCTTACGCGGCAGCTGGCGCTGGCACTGCCGCCGGGCAACCCGCAGGCGCGTGCGCTCGCCGCGCAATGGGCTGGCCTGCCGCCTGCCGAGCGCATCTCGGCCGCGTTGAAGCTGTTTGGCCGCGCGCCGTTTGCCTACACGCTCGAGCCCGAACCGCTGCAGGATCCGCAGATCGACGACTTCCTCTTCCGCACGCGCCGCGGCTTCTGCGAGCACTACGCCGGCAGCTTCGTCTTCCTGATGCGTGCGGCGGGCATGCCGGCGCGCGTGGTGGTCGGCTACCTGGGGGGCGAGGTGAATGTCGTGAGCGGCGACATCATCGTGCGCCAGTCCGATGCGCACGCCTGGGCCGAGGTCTGGCTGGACGGGCGCGGCTGGGTGCGCGTGGACCCGACCGCCGCCGTCGCGCCGCAGCGGGTGGAACGGGGGCTTGCGGCAGCCGTGCCCGCCAGCGAATTCCGCTCGCGCCGCGCGCAAGAGCCCGCGTGGCTGCGCAACGTGCGCTGGGGGCTGGATGGCCTGGTCAGCGGGTGGAACCGCTGGGTGCTCGGCTATGACCGCAGCCGCCAGGCGCGTCTGTTCGCGTGGCTGGGGCTGGATGCGGCAGACCCGCGCGCCGTGCTGTGGGGCGTGTCGGGCCTCGTGCTGTTGGCCGCGCTGCCGCTGTTGTGGCAGCCGCGCAAGCCGAAGCCCGATCCGGTGCAGGCGCAGTGGCAGCGCCTGTGCGACAGGCTGGCGCGGCATGGCTGCCCGCGCGCACCGGCAGAAGGCCCGATGGCCTATGCCGAACGCGCCGCCGTGCACTTCCCCCAGGCCGCGCAGGCCATCCGCGAGGCCGCCGCCGGCTACGTCGCGCTGCGCTATGGCCGCGACGCTGCTGATCCGCAGGCACGGGCGCGCCAATTCGCACAGTGGCGGCAGCTTCTGGCGCAATTGCATCTGCGCAGCTGAAACCGGCCGAGAAAAAGCGTGTAATCCCGCACATTATTCATGGCGCCGCGGCCGATGTTCATGTGTCTTCACTCTGATCTTCCGATAATCACGCGCGATTAGGGATTTGTCCTTATCTGCCTGAGCAAAACTCTGTCGATAAGCAGGGTAAGAGCGGGTTATGCGATGTGACCCGACATCAACCGCATGCATTTGCAGACCGGCGCCCAGGCATGGCAGACATCACCCCATCCCAACTCTCCGACGCCATTGCGCAACTGGTGAGTTGCGGCGTGTTCTCGGTGGATCGGCACATGCGGATCCTGTCGTGGAACCGTTTCATGCAGTATCACAGCGGGCGTTCGGCCGACGAGGTGCTCGGCCAGGATATGTTCGCCCTGTTTCCCGAGCTGCCCGAAAAATGGCTGCGCAAGAAAATCGAGAGCGTTTTTGTATTGGGCGTCTCGGCATATACATCGTGGGAGCACCGGCCTTATCTGTTCCGTTTTCGGCATACCCGGCCCATTACCGACACGATCGAATGGATGCAGCAGAACTGCAGTTTCATTCCGATCGAGGATGAGCACGGCGTGGTGATTGCCGTCGGCATTACGCTGCTCGACGCGACCGATGTCTGCCTGGCCTATGGCGAGCTGAAAAAGCGCGAAAAGATCGTGACCGATGCGCTGCAGGAGCTGACCGTACGCAACGCGCAGCTCTCGGCATTGAACGAAGAGCTGGCCCAGGCGCACCAGCAGTTGCTGCAATCGGAGAAGCTCGCCGCCATCGGGCAGTTGGCGGCCGGCATTGCGCATGAGATCAATAACCCCGTGGGCTTCGTGCTGTCGAATCTGAACAGCCTGCAACGCTACATGGGCACGCTGCTCGACTATGCGCGCGGCATGGAGCAACTGATCACGCAGGCGGCGCCTTCGCTGGACCCGCAGCTCGCCGCGCTCGCCCAGGCCGCCGATATCGACTACCTCACCGAAGACGCCCCGGCGCTCGTCGCAGAATCGAAAGAGGGCCTGGCCCGCGTGCGCGACATCGTGGTGGACCTGCGCGACTTCTCGCGCGTGGACAGCAAGCACCAGTGGGAACAGGTCGACATCCACCGCTGCATCGAATCCACGCTGAACATCGTCCACAATGAAATCAAGTACCAGGCCGATCTCGTGCGCGAGTACAGCACACTGCCACCCGTGATGTGCATCCCGTCGCAAATCAACCAGGTGGTGCTGAACCTGGTGGTGAACGCCGCGCAGGCTTACGCCAAGAAGGCCGAGTCTGGTGGCGAGCGCGGGGTGATCGCGGTGCGCACCGGGTGCGATGCGCCCGACCCTGGCGAGGCGGATGCCAAGGCGTCGGTCTGGTTGGAGGTGGCCGATGCCGGTTGCGGTATTCCGCCCGAGAACCTCAAGCGCATCTTCGATCCGTTCTTCACCACCAAGCCGGTCGGCAAGGGCACGGGGCTCGGATTGTCGGTCACCTACGGCATCGTGCAGGCGCATGGCGGACGCATCGATGTATCGAGCACGGTCGGCAAGGGCACGACCTTTCGCGTGACGCTGCCCGTGGGCGGCCCCGCGCCCGCCCTCGCCTCAGAACCCGCGCCGGCCGTCAAGGCGGCGGCCCCCCTGAACCCCACGTCTTACGCCTGAAGGGAGACACACCATGGCGCTACCCGTGCTCGTTGCCGACGACTCGTCGCTGGCACGCAAGCTTCTGATCAACGCCTTGCCCGAGGACTGGGACGTCGAAGTCTCGCAGGCTTCCAACGGCGTGCAGGCGCTGGAGCTGTTCCGGGCGGGCAAGGGCACCGTCGTCTTTCTCGATCTCACCATGCCCGACATGGACGGCTTCCAGGTGCTCGAACACATTCGCCGGGCCGCCGCCGATGCCTTTGTGATCGTGGTGTCGGCTGACATCCAGTCCGGCGCGGTGGAGCGCGTCAAGGAACTCGGTGCCATCGGGTTCATACCGAAGCCGGTCTCGGCCGAGCGGATTGTTCCGATCCTGCGGGGGTATGGGCTCTATGCATGACCTGACGCTCAACGAAGAGCAGCGCGACGCGCTGCAGGAGATCGCCAACATCGGCATGGGCAAGGCCGGCGCTGCACTGGCCGAACTGCTGGGGGCGTTCGTGACGCTGTCGGTGCCGGGCATCAAGCTCGTCGACGCCGCACAGCTGCAGGCCAACCTGCTGGCCTGCGACATGGCAGGCGATGCGCCGTCGCCGGTGCGGCAGGCGTTCCAGTCGGACATTTCCGGCGAAGCCATCGTGCTCTTCGGCAAGGACGGCCGCGAAGAGCTCGAAGAACTGATGGGCTACGACGATGCCGACCTCCACGGCCAGAGCGAGGCGCTGTCCGACATTGCCAACCTGCTGGTGGGCGCGTGCGTGCGCAGCGTGTTCGAGCAGCTGGGGCGCAACCTGTCGTTCTCGCGCCCGAGCTTCGTGCCCGCGACCGCGTTGCAACAGGCCTTGTCGGGCGAACAGTTCCGTCGCTGGGACGTCGCGCTGCTGCTGGAGGTGCGCTTCACACTCGAGCGCGGCGGCTTTGTGGCGCAGCTCGTCATGCTGCTGCCCGAAACGGCCATCCGCACCATGAAGCGCGCGCTCGAGCAGTTTCTGCAGGCGCTCTGAACGCGCTTTGAACTCACAGAGGACCGGGCCATGCTCGCCTACGAAGAAGACACTGCACAAACCACCACGCCCGGTACCGCTCCCGGGCCGGCAGAGACGGCCCAGCCCGTGCCTGCAACGTCGGGCGCCGCCTCGGCTGCCGCCACACCGCTGATCCTGCTCGTCGACGACGAGGCGGGCGTGCTCGCATCGTTGCGTCGGCTGCTGCGGCCGACTGGCTACCGGGTGATCACGGCGGAGAGCGGGGCGGCTGGGCTCGAGATGCTGGCTGTATATCCGGTGGACCTGATCGTCTCGGACATGCGCATGCCCGGCATGAGCGGCGCCGAGTTTCTGGCCTGCGCGCGCGAGCGGTATCCCGACGTGATGCGCATCCTGCTGACCGGCTATTCCGAGATCGATTCGGCCGTGCGCGCCATCAACGAGGGCGGGGTCTACCGCTACCTCAACAAGCCGTGGGACGACCAGGATCTGCTGCTCACCGTGCGGCACGCGGTCGAGCAGCGCACGCTCGCGCGTGAAGCGCAACGCCTGAGCGACCTCACGCGCCAGCAGAACGACATGCTGCAGCGGCTCAACGCAGGCCTGGAGACCCAGGTGCAGGCGCGCACCGAAGAGATTCGTCAGACGGTGATGTTCCTGGAAGGCGCCCAGCGCGATCTGAAGACCAGCTTCACCAACATGGTTCAGGTGTGCGCCAGCATGATCGAGATGCGCTGCGGTGCCATGGCGCGCCAGTCGCTGCGGGTGGCCGATCTCGCGCGGCGCATCGCCATCGGGTGCGGGCTGACGGGGCTGCAGGTGCAGGACATCTTCCATGCCGGGCTGCTGCATGGCATCGGCAAGCTGTCGTTGCCCGATGTGCTGCTGAGCACGTCGCTCGACCGTCTGTCTGCGGAGCAGGCGCAGCAGTTCTACCAGCATCCGCTGCGGGCGCAGATGGTGCTCACGCCGGTGCCGCAGCTCGAGCAGGTGGCCCAGATCATCCGCCACCAGTACGAGCGTTTCAATGGCCGCGGCACGCCCGATCGCCTGGCAGGCCCGGCCATCCCCATCGGGGCGCGCATCGTGGCCGTGGCGCGCGATTTCGAGGGGCTGATGTCGGGCGAGATCGTCAAGCAGCGTACGTCGCCCGACCAGGCCATGGAGATGATCAAGGCGCAGTCCGGCCTGCGCTACGACCCCGATGTGGTGGTGCGCTTCGTTGCGGTGCTCAAGCAGCAGGGCGAGGTGATGCCCGTGCGCCAGATCACCTCGACGGAACTGCGCGAAGGCATGCGCCTGGCCGATGACCTGCTTACGCGCCGCGGGGTGCTGCTCATCACGCGCGACAGCGTGGTCAGTGCCCACCAGGTGCAGCAGATCAAGCATTTCGAAGCGCACGAAGACGTGCCGTTCGCCATCCTCGTCTACGCGGAAGCCGCACGCGCGTCGGGCGGCCCCGCGGCGACGGCGCCCGGCGCCCCGGACGCCGCTTGAACCTTCGCCTTTTGGGAGCGCCCATGGATTGGTGGACGGATGGCAGGCGCAGGCTGGCGGCTGCGTCATGTGCGTGTGGCCTGTTGAGCGCGCTCGCCCAAGGCGGGGCTGCACGGGCGGCCGAGGCGCTGCCCGACACGGTGCGCATGCAGCAGATCGTCGCGCGCGCCAGCGAACACGGCGCGCCTTGGGATGGTCCGGCGTCGGGCCCGCGCGCGCGGGCCGACATCACGCTTGCCATCGTGAGTGAAGACTTGCGTAACGGCGGCATCCTTGGCGTTGCCAAGGGCATCAAGGAAGCTGCGCGCGTGATCGGGTGGAAGGTGCACGTGTACGACGCAGGCGGTACGCCCGAGGGCCGGCGGCGCGCCGTGGCCTCCGCGCTGGCGCTGCAGCCCGGCGGCGTCGTGCTGGTAGGCGGCGATGCCGTCGAGATGCGCCCGGCGCTGGCCCCGTTCGCGCAACGCGGCATCCCGGTGGTGGGCTGGCATGTGGCCGCCACCGCCGGGCCCATGGCCGATGGCCCTGTCGCGGTGAACGTATCGACCGACCCGCTCGCCGTCGCACGGCTCACCGCCATGGCAGCGGTGGCGGATTCCGCCGGCCACGCCAACGTGGTCATCTTTACCGATTCGAACTTCCAGATCGCCAAGGCCAAGGCCGCTGCCATGGCGGAGGTGATCCGCGCGTGCAGCGGCTGCCGGCTGCTGGCGCTGGAAGACGTGCCCATCTCGGGCAGCGCGCAAGCCATGCCTGGCGTCATGCGCCGTCTGCTGGAGCGGTACGGGCGGACGTGGACGTACGCGCTGGCCATCAACGACATCTACTTCGATTACGCCGGTGCCGAACTGACGCGGGCCGGCAGGTCCGAAGGGCTGCGCATGCTCTCTGCCGGCGACGGCAGCGCCGCGGCGTTCCTGCGCATCCAGGCCGGTGCCTTCCAGACCAGCACGGTGGCCGAGCCGCTGAACCTGCAGGGCTGGCAGCTGGTGGACGAGCTGAACCGGCTTCTGGCCGGTCAGCCGGTGAGCGGCTATGTGTCGCCGGTGCATCTTGTCACCGCGGGCAACATCGCGTTTGACGGTGGCCCGCTCGGGCAGTACGACCCCGACAGCGGGTATCGCGCCGTCTATCGGCGGATCTGGGGCCGCTGAATGCCAGGGGACGTCGCCGGTATCGCTCTCGTGCGCCTTCGTGTGCCGCTGCGCGGGGTGTGGCCGAGTTCGCTCGGTCGGCAGTTCGTGCTGGCCGTGGCCGTGCTGGCGCTGCTGATCTCGGCGGGCGGTTTTACCGCGGTGTATGCGCTGCGGACATCCGCGGAGGCGACACGGGCGCTGGCCAACGAACAGCTCACGCGACTGCGGCACGCGCAGGAGCTCGTGCAGCGCACGCTGCTCATCGAGCGCGAATCGGCGCAGCTCGAGAAGACGGCCTCGGTGGAGGCGCTGCGCCGCCACTATGCGGAGATCCTGCAGAACCTGCAGGCGTTCGAACAGCTGTCCGAACATCTGGCCGCCGCCGATGACGACATTGAAGTGCTCGATCTGCACCAGTCGACCCAGCTGTTTCGCAATGCGGTCTACATCGTCGCGCAGTGGTGGGAAAGCGAGCTGCAGCGTGCGGGCGCTGGCGCCACGGCTTCTGCGGCAGCGTCGGCGCGCGCCCAGGCCGGGCGTCGATCTGCGGAGGCGCTGTACATGCAGGCCGGCGCCATGGTGCAGTCTGCGCAGCAGTTGTCGGCGCGGCATGCGCATGCGTTTCAGCAGGCCCTGGAGGCGCTGGCCGCCGTGTCGGAGCGCAACGAGCGCTGGGTGACCGCGCTGCTCGCCTGCAGCGTGGCGTTTGCCTGCCTTGCCGCGTACGCGCTGCTGGGACGTCGCGTGCTGCAGCGGCTGCTGCAGGTCAGCCGCAGCCTGCGCGATCAGCATGCCGACGGCGCTCCCGGGGCGGTGCCGGTCAGGGGCGACGACGAGATCGGCCAGATGGCGCGCGCCGTCGAGCAGTTCCAGCGTGACCGATGGCAGCTCGCGCTGGCGCACCAGGCGCTGCAGGCCGAGCGCGCACGCCAGGAGCAGTTGCTGCACGAGCTGGCGCAGGCACAGGGCCAGTTGCTGCAGTCGGAGAAGATGGCTTCGATCGGCCAACTGGCGGCCGGGGTGGCGCACGAGATCAACAACCCCGTCTCTTTCGTCAATGCCAACCTGGGCAGCCTGCAGCGCTACGTCGCAGCGCTGCTCGACACCGTCTCTGCGTATGAGTCGCACGAGGCGGAGTTGACGCCTGCCACACGCGCCACGCTGGCCGAGGTGCGGCAGCGGGCCGACCTGGACTACGTACGCGAAGACGTGCCGGCGCTGCTGGCCGAATCGCTGGATGGCCTGCAGCGCGTCAAGAGCATCGTGCACGGTCTCAAGGCGTTCTCGCATGTGGACGATGCGCAGCTGCAGCGCTGCAACCTCGAGACGTGCCTCGAGACCGCCGTCAAGATCGTCTGGAACGAGCTCAAGTACAAGGTGGACGTGGTGCGCGAGTACGGCGGGATTCCCGAGGTTGACTGCATGCCGTCGCAGCTGAGCCAGGTCTTCATGAACCTGCTCGTCAACGCCGGTCAGGCGATCCACGAGCATGGGCGCATCACGCTGCGCACGGGCCGCGACGCCGGCAGCGTCTGGGTCGAGGTGCAAGACACGGGCAGCGGCATCCGCCCCGAACACCTGGGCCGCATCTTCGACCCGTTCTTCACCACGAAGCCCGTGGGCCTCGGAACGGGGCTCGGCCTATCCATCTCCTACGGCATCGTGCGCAAGCATGGCGGCCACATCGAGGCTCGCAGCGAGGTTGGTCGCGGCACGTGCTTTCGCATGACCCTGCCGTTGCCCGCCGACGCCTGAGTTGCGCACAAGCTGTCGATCGGCTTAGAAAGCGCGCCCCAAATACGGGCAAAGCGGTGGCGTTGAAGGGTTCCGGTCATTCACTTGTGATGGAATATTTTCCAATCCCTGGTTTGAATATTCAGGATAGATAACTCGGCCATGCAATAACTGCACGCAGTTTCGCGCTTGCAGATAATCGTCGTGATTCGCTCTTGCAGATGTGTGCAAATTATCAGTGCGTTCTCGCGCCGATATTGCATCGGGACCAGATTGGCACGGCGGGAACCTTTCTCGTACGATCGTTTCGTAGCTGTTCCGCTGCACTGCAACGTCAACGTAGAAGCCCTTCAGATCTGGGTTTACGGGTTTTTCAGCCTCGCAGCGGCCAAGCCGATTCCGCAGGAGTGTATTCAATGCATCGTCCGAAACGCATGCTCGTCGAGAATGTCGCGTGGGCGCACGAAACCGTCGCGCGCGATCCCGATTTCTTTTCACGGCTGGCACAAGGCCAGCAACCGCAAGTGTTATGGATCGGCTGTGCCGATAGCCGTGTCCCCGCTGAAACCATTACCCGTTCCAATCCGGGCGATTTATTCGTCCATCGGAATATCGCGAATCTCGTGTGTCCGGCCGACGACAACACGATGAGCGTGCTCGAATATGCCGTGCGCGTCCTGAAGGTTGCGCACGTGATCGTGTGCGGCCATGAGGGCTGCGGCGGCGTGCGCGCTTCCCTGCTGCCTCCGCCCGACGGGCTGCCGCATGTGGCGCGCCGCATCGGGCCGCTGTGCGCGCTGGCTGCCCGGCATCGCGGCGCGCTGTCGGCGGTGCCCGATCCGGACGATCGCGTGAACCGGCTCGCCGAACTCAACGTGCTCGAACAGGTGCGCTGCCTGCGCGAGAGCCCCATCGTGCGCGATGCCGACCCGCCGCCGCGCGTGCACGGCTGGATCTTCGGCCTCGCGGACGGGCGCATCCGCGTGCTGGCTTCGGGCGACCCCGATGCCGAACACGCGGCCCGCGGCGACATCCTGATGCCCGCCGAGGCCATCGCCTAGCCAGCGCGGCTGCCTTTGCGCGGCCGCATCTCCTGACGTTTTCTCCTCACGCATGCCGGCGCGGCGGTGCCACGCCCGCGGGCAGGCGTTCGCGCGTACGCATTTCCGACAACACCGATAGCCATGCAGACATCCACCTCACCGGCATTCTCCCCGCGCGACGTGCTCGCCGGGGTCATCGTGTTTTTCGTCGCCCTGCCGCTGTGCCTGGGCATTGCCAATGCTTCGGGCGTCGACCCGCTGGCGGGGCTCATCTCTGGCATGATCGGCGGCCTGGTCGTGGCGCTGCTCAGCGGCTCGCAACTGAGCGTGAGCGGTCCGGCGGCCGGGCTTGTGGTGATCGTGGTTGACGGCATCGCCAGGCTGGGCGGGTTCTCTACGTTTCTGGTGGCGGTGGGCCTGGCCGGCGCGCTGCAGTTTCTGTTCGGCACGCTGCGCGCCGGGCGCTTTGCCGCCTATGTGCCGTCTTCGGTCATCAAGGGCATGCTGGCGGCGATCGGACTGCTGCTCATCATCAAGCAGGTGCCCCTGGCGTTCGGGCTGGCGGAGGGGCCGGCTGCGGCGGGCCCGGGCATGCTCAGCACGCCGGTGGGCGCCGTGTCTGCCACGGCGACGCTGGTGGCGCTGCTTTCGGCCGCCGTGCTGATCGGCTGGGATACGCCGGCGCTGCGCCGCTTTGCGCTCGTGCGGGCACTGCCGTCGCCGCTGGTGGTGGTGGCGCTCGGGATCGGCGTGACGGTGCTGCTGGATGCGATGGCGCCGGGCATCGCGCCGTCGGGCGAGCAGCGGGTGAACCTGCCCGAACTGGCATCGTTCGGCGCGTTCCTGGATGCGATGGCGTCTCCGGCATTGGGCGCGCTCGGCAATCCAGACGTGTGGCGCGTGGCGGTGGCGCTGGCCATCGTGGCGAGCCTCGAAACGCTGCTGTGTCTCGAAGCCGTCGAGCAGCTCGATCCGAAGAAGCGCTGGGCGTCGCCCGACCGCGAACTCAAGGCGCAGGGCATCGGCAACCTGGTGGCCGGCGCGCTGGGCGGGCTGCCGATCACGTCTGTCATCGTGCGCAGTTCGGCCAACGTGCATGCCGGCGCGCAGAGCCGCTGGTCTGCCGTGGTGCACGGCGTGCTGTTGCTGGCGAGCGTGTTCGTGCTGACGGCCATCGTCAACCGCATTCCGCTGGCGTGCCTGGCCACCATCCTGATCTTCACGGGCTACAAATTGGCCAAGCCGTCCTTGTTCGCGTCGGTGGCGCGGCAGGGGGTCGACCGATTCGCCCCGTTCATTGCCACGGTCGTTGGCGTGCTGCTGACCGATCTGCTCGTCGGCATCCTCATCGGCATCGCGTTGAGCGTTGCGCTGGCGATCCGCGCCAACGTGCGCCGCACGATCGTCATGGCGCGCCACCAGGACCACTTCCTGCTGTCGTTTCGCAAGGACGTGTCGTTCATGGGCAAGGTGCCGCTCAAGCGCTATCTGGCGCAGGTGCCCAACGGCGCCACGCTCATCGTCGATGCCGCGCGCGCGGACTACATCGATGCCGATGTGCGCGAGCTGGTCGAGCGCTTCATCGAGGAGGCGCCGGCGCGCGGCATTGTCATCGAGCGCCACCATTTTGATCCGGCCATTCCGCCTCGCACTCCGGTTTTCCGGTTCCCGCGGCTGCCATTTGTGCGTCCGGCTGCCCGATAAGGCCGAATGGATTTAACCCAATCTGGGTAGTTTAGAGCCTGGCCTCCAAACATAATCGGCACACGATGCACCCGGAAAACACTGTTTCCTGTAGCTTGACCTCTACCGGCAGCGGGTGCATGTGCCGATGCCGCATCAGCAAAGGCTTTTCGGCGTTTGACAATGTTTGCAATCGCCCCGGGTCCAGTTAATAGACTCGGTTTGAACATGCCGCGTATTAATCGATGGCGGCATGCAGAAAAACACTTGGCAGGGCAGGGTCTCGCATTATTTCGAGCATGCATTTCAAACAGGAGGCGGACATGAACAAAATCCAACGAGGGACCTTGGTGTCGGCCCTTGTGGCCGGGTTGCTGGTGCTGGGCGGTTGCGCCAGTTCGGGCTCGGGCGACATGAGCGGCACCACGGACGGCGGCGGCAGCTCGGCCAATAACGGCGGCGGCGGTTCGGGGTCGAACGGCTCGGGCGGCACGGGCGGGACAGGCACCACCGCGTCCACCACACCCACCGGCACCATCGCCAACAAGAGCGGCGGCGTGCTGACAGCCACGGGCGATGCCGTCAGCAGCCTGGGCACCACCGTGGGCGGCACCAATGTGCCGAGCGCGTCGGCCCTGGGCAACGTCATCGACAAGGCCGGCAACACGGTGTCTGCGCTGGGCACGGGCGTGCAGTCCGGGCTGGGCAGCATCGGCACGAACCCGAACCCGATCGGCACCACGGTGTCGAGCACGGGCAACGTCGTCACGGAGGTCGGCAACACCGTCACGGCGACGGGCGGGCTGGTGAACAGCCTCGGCACGGGGCCGCTGCAGCCGCTGTCGCCGGTCACTTCGCCGGTGGGTGGCGCGGTGTCGCAGGTCGGCCAGGCGGTGGCCAAGGCGGGCGGCACGCTGGGCACGTCGCTGTCGACGGGGCCAGTGGAGCAGGTCACGCAGCAGTTGAGCTCGGCCGTGGTGCCGCTCACCTCGCAGGTGACCGACGCCACGCAGACGCTGGGCAACACCACGGGCCTGGGTGCGCCGGCCACCAACCTGCTGCAGACGGTGGGCGGCGGCGTGGCCAACGTCGGTACATCGCTCACGGCGACCAACGCGCCGGTGGTGTCGAACCTGGGGGGCGTGGTGACGGCCACGGGCAACACGGTGGCCGCCCTGGGCGGGCCGCTGTCGGGCGGCAGCACAACGGCCAGCCCGCTGGCGCCGATCACCGGTGCACTGGGCGGTGCCACGGGCGGCAGCAACCCGCTCGGGGCCGTGACCGGCGCGCTGGGCGGGGCGACTCCCACCACCGGCGTCACCGCCCCCATCGGTTCGCTCGTGACGAGCGTCGGCTCGTCGGTCACGTCGACGGGGGCCACCACGCCGCTGTCACCCGTCACGGGTGCGGTGGGCGGTGCGTTGACCACCGTGGGCGGCGCGCTGTCGCGCTGAGCCGCATCCTGCGAAAAGGGCCAGCAATGGCTGGCCCTCTCCGAGCCGTTCATGCGTTGGCGCTGAACGGCGGTTTTGTCGGCAACGCTCAGCCCGGCACGCGCACCCACCCCTCCATCAGCACGCGCGCACTGCGGCTCATGATGGCCTTGGTGACGGTCCATTCCCCGTCGACGAGCTTGGCCTCCGCCCCGACGCGCAGGGTGCCCGACGGATGCCCGAAGCGCACGGCACCGCGTTCTCCACCGCCCGCTGCCAGGTTGACCAGCGTGCCCGGAATCGCCGCCGCCGTGCCGATGGCGACCGCTGCCGTCCCCATCATCGCGTGGTGCAGCTTGCCCATCGACAACGCACGCACCAGCAGGTCCACATCACCTGCGCCGACCTTCTTGCCGCTCGATGCCACGTAGTCCTTCGGCGGTGCGACGAACGCCACCTTGGGCGTGTGCTGCCGCGTGGCGGCTTCTTCAATGCTGTTGATCAGCCCCATGCGCACCGCGCCGTGCGCGCGGATGGTCTCGAACATCGCCAGCGCCTTCGCATCGCCATTGATGGCGTCCTGCAGTTCGGTGCCGGTGTAGCCGATGGCCTCTGCGTTGACGAAGATGGTCGGGATGCCCGCGTTGATCATCGTCGCCTTGAGCGTGCCCACGCCGGGCACCTCCAGGTCATCGACGAGGTTGCCGGTAGGGAACATCGCGCCGCCGCCGTCGCCTTCCTCTTCGGCAGCCGGGTCGAGAAATTCGAGCTGCACTTCCGCCGCCGGAAAGGTCACGCCGTCCAGTTCAAAGTCGCCCGTCTCCTGCACCGCGCCGTTGGTCATCGGCACGTGGGCAATGATCGTCTTGCCGATGTTGGCCTGCCAGATGCGGATGATGGCAGTGCCGTTTTCCGGCACGCGGCTTGGGTCCACCAGGCCGTTGCTGATGGCGAACGGCCCGACGGCCGCCGACAGGTTGCCGCAGTTGCCGGACCAGTCCACGAACGGCTTGTCGATCGAGACCTGGCCGAAGAGGTAATCCACGTCATGGTCGGGGCGGGTGCTCTTGCTCAGGATGACAGTCTTGCTGGTGCTCGACGTGGCGCCGCCCATGCCGTCGATCTGCTTGCCGTACGGGTCGGGGCTGCCGATCACGCGCATGAGCAACGCGTCGCGCGCGGCGCCGGGCTGTTGCGCGGCCGGCGGCAAGTCCTGCAGACGGAAGAACACGCCTTTGCTGGTGCCGCCACGCATGTAGGTGGCGGGAATCTTCACTTGCGCGGGGTGGCTCATGCTGCTTCCTTGTTCGATTCCAAAAAGTCCTGCGCAAAGCGCTGCAGCACACCGCCGGCTTCGTAGATCGACACTTCCTCGTCGCTGTCCAGGCGGCACGTGACGGGCACTTCCACGCGTTCGCCGTTCTTGCGGTGGATGACGAGCGTCAGGTCCGTGCGCGGTTTGCGCTCGCCGATCACGTCAAAGGTTTCGGTGCCGTCAATGCCGAGCGTGAGGCGCGTGGTGCCCGGCTTGAACTCCAGCGGGAGCACGCCCATGCCGATCAGGTTCGTGCGGTGGATGCGTTCGAAGCCTTCGGCCACGATGGCCTCCACGCCGGCCAGGCGCACGCCCTTGGCGGCCCAGTCGCGCGAGCTGCCCTGGCCGTAGTCGGCGCCAGCGATGACGATGAGCGGTTGCTTGCGCTCCATGTATGTCTCGATCGCTTCCCACATGCGCGTGACCTTGCCGTCGGGCTCGATGCGCGCGAGCGAACCCTTCTGCACCTTGCCGTCCACCACGGCCATCTCGTTGACGAGCGTGGGGTTGGCGAACGTCGCGCGCTGTGCGGTCAGGTGATCGCCGCGGTGCGTGGCGTACGAGTTGAAGTCTTCTTCCGGCAAGCCCATCCTGGCGAGGTATTCGCCCGCCGCGCTGTTGGGCAGGATGGCGTTGGACGGCGAGAGGTGGTCGGTCGTGATGTTGTCCCCCAGCACCGCCAGCGGGCGCAGGCCCTTGAGCGTGCGCTCGCCGGCCAAGGCGCCTTCCCAATACGGCGGGCGGCGGATGTACGTGCTTTGCGGGCGCCAGTCGTACAGCGGGCTCACCTTGGCGGCCGTTTCGCTGCGTTGCTCGAACATCGGGATGTACACCTGGCGGAACTGCTCCGGTTTGACCGAGGCGCGCACGATGGCGTCGATCTCTTCGTCGGTCGGCCACAGGTCTTTCAGCAGGATCGGCTTGCCGTTGGCATCGGTGCCGAAGCTGTCGCGCTCGATATCGAAACGCACGGTGCCCGCAATCGCATAGGCCACCACCAGCGGCGGCGATGCGAGGAACGCCTGCTTCGCATACGGGTGGATGCGGCCGTCGAAGTTGCGGTTGCCCGACAGCACGGCCGTGGCGTAGAGGTCTCGGTCGATGATCTCTTGCTGGATCTTCGGGTCCAGCGCGCCGCTCATGCCGTTGCAGGTGGTGCAGGCAAACGCGACGATGCCGAAGCCGAGCTTCTCGAGTTCTTCCTTCAGGCCCGACTCCTTCAGGTACAGCTCCACCGCCTTGGAGCCCGGCGCGAGCGAGGTCTTGACCCACGGCTTGCGCGTGAGGCCCAGGCGGTTGGCATTGCGTGCCAGCAGCCCGGCGGCGATCACGTTGCGCGGGTTGCTGGTGTTCGTGCAGCTCGTGATGGCGGCGATGATGACGGCCCCGTCGGGCATCTGGCCCGGTGTGTCTTCCCACTTGCCGGCGATGCCCCTGGCAGCGAGGTCGGTCGTGGCCACGCGCGCGTGCGGGTTCGACGGGCCGGCCATGTTGCGCACCACGCTGGAGAGGTCGAAGCGCAGCACGCGTTCGTATTCGGCGTGCTCGAGCGTGTCGGACCACAGGCCCGCGGTCTTGGCGTACGTTTCGACCAGCTTGACCTGCTCGTCGCTGCGGCCGGTCAGGCGCAGGTAGTCGAGCGTCTGCTGGTCGATCGAGAACATCGCCGCCGTGGCGCCGTATTCCGGTGCCATGTTCGAGATGGTGGCGCGGTCGCCCAGCGTCAGCTTGGACGCGCCTTCACCGTAGAACTCCAGGTACGCGCCCACGACCTTCTGCTTGCGCAGGAATTCGGTCAGCGCCAGCACGATGTCGGTGGCGGTGATGCCGGGCTGGCGCTGGCCGGTCAGCTCCACGCCGACGATGTCCGGCAGGCGCATCCACGAGGCGCGGCCGAGCATCACGTTTTCGGCTTCCAGCCCGCCCACGCCGATGGCGATCACGCCCAGCGCATCGACGTGCGGCGTGTGGCTGTCGGTGCCGACGCAGGTGTCGGGATAGGCCACGCCGTCGTGCGCCTGGATGACGGGCGACATCTTCTCCAGGTTGATCTGGTGCATGATCCCGTTGCCCGCGGGGATCACGTCGACGTTCTTGAACGCGTGCCTGGTCCAGTCGATGAAGTGGAAGCGGTCTTCGTTGCGGCGGTCTTCAATGGCGCGGTTCTTGGCGAACGCGTCGGGGTCGAAGCCGCCGCATTCGACGGCCAGCGAGTGGTCGACAATCAGCTGCACCGGCACGACCGGGTTGACCTTGGCCGGGTCGCCGCCCTGGTCGGCAATGGCATCGCGCAGGCCGGCGAGGTCCACCAATGCGGTCTGGCCGAGGATGTCGTGGCACACCACGCGTGCCGGGAACCACGGGAAGTCGAGGTCGCGTTTGCGCTCGATCAGTTGCTTGAGCGAGGCGGTGAGGGTGGACGGGTCGCAGCGGCGTACCAAATTCTCGGCGAGGACGCGGGAGGTGTAGGGGAGCTTGTCGTAGGCGCCGGCTTGGATGGCTTCGACGGCTTCTCTCGCGTCGAAGTAGTCGAGGTGTGTGCCGGGGAGGGGTTTGCGGTGTGCTGTGTTCATGGTGTGGGTCCATCCCTTGTTTCTCCCCCTGCCGGGGGCGACTTACTTTCTTTGTCTTGCCAAAGAAAGCAAGCAAAGAAAGGCGCGCCCGAGATGGCGACTTCCCCTTGAATTTATGTAACCGTGCGGAGAAGGAGGCAAACTCGCTTCGCTCAGACAAGCCTCCTTCTTTTTTTCGCCCGCTTACAGAAACTCAAGGCGCCATTTAGGGCAGCAACGTCAACGGCCACACCGCCGGTGGGTGTGTGTTGACGCTCCTTTCTTCTTTCCTATTTCTTACGGGCGCTTGCCGATCGGTACGAACTTCAGGTCTTCGGGGCCGGTGTAGTTGGCGCTCGGGCGGATGATCTTGTTGTCGATGCGCTGTTCGATGATGTGCGCGGCCCAGCCCGAGGTGCGTGCGATGACGAACAGCGGGGTGAACATCGCGGTGGGCACGCCCATCATGTGGTACGACACGGCGCTGAACCAGTCGAGGTTCGGGAACATCTTCTTGATGTCCCACATGACGGTTTCGAGGCGTTCGGCAATGTCGAACATCTTCATGTTGCCGGCTTCCTTCGACAGCTTCTTCGCCACTTCCTTGATGACCTTGTTGCGCGGGTCGGACACGGTGTACACCGGGTGGCCGAAGCCGATCACGACTTCCTTGGCCTCCACGCGGCGGCGGATGTCGGCCTCGGCTTCGTCCGGCGTGTCGTAGCGCTTCTGGATCTCGAACGCCACTTCGTTTGCGCCGCCGTGCTTCGGGCCGCGCAGTGCGCCGATCGCGCCGGTGATGGCGGAGTAGATGTCCGAGCCCGTGCCGGCGATCACGCGGCCGGTGAAGGTCGAGGCGTTGAACTCGTGCTCGGCGTACAGGTTCAGCGACACGTGCATCGCATCGACCCACGACTTCGACGGCTCCACGCCGTGCAGCAGGTGCAGGAAGTGGCCGCCGATGGAGTCGTCGTCGGTTTCGACTTCGATGCGCTTGCCGTTGTGGCTGTAGTGGTACCAGTACAGCAGCATCGAGCCCAGGCTGGCCATCAGGCGGTCGGCGATGTCGCGGGCGCCGGGGATGTTGTGGTCGTCCTTCTCGGGCAGCACGGTGCCGAGCACCGACACGCCGGTACGCATCACGTCCATCGGGTGGGCCGAGGCGGGCACCCATTCCAGTGCGGCCTTCACGTTG
This sequence comes from Ralstonia mannitolilytica, assembly GCF_000954135.1. Taxonomy (NCBI): domain Bacteria; kingdom Pseudomonadati; phylum Pseudomonadota; class Betaproteobacteria; order Burkholderiales; family Burkholderiaceae; genus Ralstonia; species Ralstonia mannitolilytica. Next base: position 656,475 of record NZ_CP010800.1, read on the forward strand.
GCGGGCAGGCCGCGCAGCGCCTTGAGCTTGGCCTTGTAGGCGGCCAGTTCGGCCCTGTTCGGCAGCTTGCCGTGCACCAGCAGGTGGGCGACTTCCTCAAACTCGCACGCGGCGGCCAGGTCCAGGATGTCGTAGCCGCGGTAGTGCAGGTCGTTGCCGGTGCGGCCGACGGTACACAGCGCGGTGTTGCCAGCCGTCACGCCCGACAGGGCCACGGATTTCTTGGGCTTGAAGGCGCCGGTGTTCGGGGTGCTGTTGTCTGCTTCGCTCATGGTGCGGTGTCTCCTTGGATGCGTTGAATCTTCGGGCTTATTTCTGTGCGGCAAACAGCGCGTCGAGCTTGTCTTCGTACGCGTGGTAACCGAGATATTGATACAGATCGGCGCGGGTCTGCATGGTTTCGACGGCGGCCTTCTGCGTGCCGTCGCGCATGACGGTCTGGTAGAAGTTCAGCGCCGCGGCGTTCATCGCACGATACGCGCCGCAGCAATACAGGGCGATATCGACGTCCGCGCTGCGCAGCTCGTCCGTGGTGAACAGCGGCGTGTTGCCGAACTCGGTCAGGTTGGCCAGGATGGGCACCTTCACGGCGGCCTTGAAGCGGCGGTAGTCGTCCAGCGTCTTCATGGCTTCCGGAAAGATCATGTCGGCGCCGGCTTCCACGTAGGCCACGGCCCGCTCGATGGCCGCGTCGATGCCTTCGGAGGCGGCCGCATCGGTGCGGGCCATGATGACGAAGTCGTCGTCGGTGCGGGCGTCCACGGCGGCTTTGACGCGGTCGACCATCTCGTCGGTCGGCACGACTTCCTTGCCCGGGCGATGGCCGCAGCGCTTCTGGCCGACCTGGTCTTCCAGGTGCACGGCCGCCACGCCCGCCTTGATGAACGAGCGGATCGTGCGTGCGATGTTGAAGGCGCCGCCCCAGCCAGTGTCGATGTCCACCAGCAGCGGCACCTGCACGGCGTCGGTGATGCGGCGGGCGTCGATCAGCACGTCTTCCATCGTGCTGATGCCCAGGTCCGGAAGGCCCAGCGAGTTGGCGGCCACGCCGCCGCCCGAGAGGTACACGGCCTTGAAGCCGGTCTGCTCGGCCATCTTGGCGGCGTAGGCGGTGATGGCGCCTACCACCTGCAGCGGTTGGGACTCCGCCACGGCCTGGCGGAACTTGGCGCCCGCGCTGGTGGGCTGTCGTTTGGTTGTGCTCATGCGTGCTCCAGAAGAATCGCCGTATAGAGCAGGAAGCGGGCCATCGGCGCCGCGCCGCCTAAGCCGTTGATTTGTATGGGTGTGGCGTTGGCGCCCCGGATCACCTCATTTCTATATTGAAATTTCCATTTCAATATAGAAATGGCGGGCGCATAATGCAGGGATCATGCATCCGACTGCCGACCATGCTGACCGCCCGCGCATCTGGGCGTGCGGCATCAGCCGCCTGAGCGACCTGTTCCTCGACATTGCCGCCGAGTACAACGACCGCGCCGAGCTGCGCGTCGTCACGCGCGGCTTTGAAGACATCGTGCGCGAGATCGACATGGCCGGACCCCAGCGCCCGGATGTGGTGGTCGCGGGCGGCTCGAACGGCGCGTACCTGAAGCCGCGGCTGTCTCTGCCGGTGGTCGTCATCAACCCGACGGGCTTTGACGTGATGCACGCGCTGGCCCGTGCACGCCGTGCGGTGGCCGATGCTGCGCAGCCGGTGGCGCTCGTCACGCATGGCGACACGCCCGAGGAGGTGCGCCGCTTTGTCGCTGCATACAACATGGACGTGGTGTTCGCGTCGTATGCGTCGCGGCAGGACGCGGAGAGCTGCGTGCTCGACCTGCGCGACCGCGGCGTCGGCGCTGTCGTCGGACCGGGCCTGGTGACGGACCTGGCCGCGCGCGCCGGCATGCAGGCCGTGTTCCTGTATTCGCGCGATTCCGTGCGCGCGGCGTTCGACACCGCGCTTGAAGTCGTGCAGGCCACGCGCCGCGAAGCGCAGCGCCGCCAGCGGCTCGACAACCTGCTGCAGCACCTGCGCGACGGTGTGGTGGCGCTCGATGCGCAAGGTCGCGTGGAAGCGATCAACGAGCGGCTGGCCACGGCGCTCGGCATCGACGCCAAGCAGGCCATCGGCCAGCCGCTGCTGAGCATCGCGCCGAACCTGCTGGGCCTGCTGCCCGATGCGGACGGCGACACGCTCGGCACCGTGCGCGGCGTGAGCTACGTCATCCACCGCGGCCCGCTGGCCGGCATGGGCGCCGCAGACGGTACCGTGTTCACGTTCCAGGAGTCGCGCGCCGTGGAGCGGCTCGACCGCACGCTGCGCTCGCGCCAGCGCCCGCAGCAGTTCAGCGCGCGCTACCGGCTCGATGATCTCGTGGGCGCATCACCGCCCATGGAGCGCGTGCGCACGCTCGTGCGCCGCTATGCCAGGTCGGATGCGACCGTGCTCGTGCTCGGCGAATCCGGCACCGGCAAGGAGATGGTCGCGCAGAGCATGCACGAGCTCAGCGCGCGGCGCGATTTTCCGTTCGTCGCCATCAACTGCGGTGCGTTTCCCGAGGCGCTGCTCGAGAGCGAGCTCTTCGGCTACGAAGAAGGCGCGTTCACCGGCGCACGCAAGGGCGGCAAGGCCGGGCTGATCGAGGCGGCGCATCGTGGCACGCTCTTCCTCGATGAGATCGGCGAGATGCCGCTGCCGCTGCAAAGCCGCCTGCTGCGCGTGCTGCAGGAGCGCGAAGTCGTGCGGCTTGGCTCGACCGAGCCCACGCGCGTGGACATCCGCGTCGTGGCGGCCACGCACCGTGCCCTGACCGACGCGGTGGAAGCCGGCGCCTTCCGCGCCGATCTGTACTACCGCCTCAACATCCTCAGCATCGCGCTGCCCCCGCTGCGCGAGCGCCCCGACGACGTGATGCCGCTGGCCGCCGAACTGCTCGTGCAGGCCGCACGCCGCGAGCCGCGCCTGCTGCTGCGCATTGCCGATACCGACGAGGCCGCGCATCTGCTGGCCGGCATTGCGGCGCCGCTGCAGCGCTACACGTGGCCCGGCAACGTGCGCGAGCTGCAAAGCGTGGTCGAGCGCATTGCGGTGGAACTGGCCGATACCGACGACGCCAGCCCCCTCACCCAAGACGTGCTGCGCATGATCGCGCCCGAGGTGTTTGCACAGACGGCGCGCGGCAGGGGCGGCGCGCAAACGCTGCGTGAGCGCAGCCGTGGCGTGGAAGCCGAAGCGATCCGGGCCGCGCTGGCCGCGCATGGCGGCGACCGCGACGCGGTGTGCGCGGCGCTCGGCATCAGCAAGACGACGCTGTGGCGGCGGTTGCAGGCCGGCTAGCCGATCGACGTGCCGCGCGATGGCGGTAAGATCGGCCCCTTCCCAATCGACAAGTCAGCGCAGGCACGTTATGCAAAGCAGGAGCAGGGCGACCCTCATCGGGCTCATCGCGGTGTTGTTGTGGGCCTCGATCGTCGGGCTGATCCGGGGCGTCAGCCAGAGCCTCGGGGCCGTGGGCGGTGCCGCCATGATGTACAGCGTGGCCTCGGTGCTGCTGCTCTTCACCGTCGGGTTCATCCGCTGGAAGGATTTTCCGCGCCGGTATCTCGTGTGGGGAAGCCTGCTTTTCGTGGCGTATGAGTTGTGCCTGTCGTTGTCGATCGGCTATGCCAACACCAGCCGGCAGGCCATTGAGGTCGGCATGGTCAACTACCTGTGGCCGTCGTTCACGATGCTGTGCGCGATCGTGTTCAACAAGCAGAGATCGAACTTGCTGATCGTGCCGGGGTTTCTCATTGCCATTCTCGGCATCTGCCTCGTACTGGGCGGCGACCAGGGGCTCGACATCGGCGGCATGGCCGCAAACGTGCGCGACAACCCGCTCAGCTATGGGCTGGCGTTTTCGGGCGCCGTGATCTGGGCCGCGTATTGCACCGTGACCGCCCGGATCGCCGAGGGCAAGAACGGCATCACGCTGTTCTTCATGCTGACGGCGCTGGCGCTGTGGATCAAATACTTCGCCACCGGCGGCGGCGCGATGCACTTCAGCGTCGAGGCGATTGTCTACCTGGCGATGGCCGCATCGGCCATGGGCTTCGGTTATGCAGCGTGGAACGTGGGCATCCTGCACGGCAACGTGACGGTGCTGGCCGGCGCGTCGTACTTCATTCCGGTGTTTTCTGCGGCGCTGGCCGCGGCGCTGCTGCGCACGCCGCTGTCGTTCGCGTTCTGGAAAGGCGCCTCGATGGTGTGTGCGGGCTCCATCCTCTGCTGGGTGGCAACGCGTGGGCAACGCGCGCGCGCCGCTGCCGCGCCCGAGCTGTCGTAACGGCAGGCCGCGTCCACCAGCGGCGCACGGCGCTGCCCGGCGCAATCCTTCGCTCGCCACCGCGCCTGGCGGCGTGTCTCGCCCGGGGATCACGGCGGACGCCTTTCCACAACAAACACCCACATACACCTTTTCGCGGCTTTTCGGTGCGGCGCGAACCATGGAGAATCGGTCTCCAATCCCGCTTGCCAACCTGTTGTATTAGGTATGACCGAAAAGAACCCATCGGAGACCGCGCGGCACGCTCTCCGGCTGCTGGCCTCACGCAGGTTGGCTCCCACGCCAGACAACTTTGCCGCGATCTATTACGAAATCGCAGGCAGCAAGCCCCATGAAGACGCCCCGGCAGAGCGCGCGGCGCTCGTGCGCGACCTGCGCGAGCATCTTGCGCGCACCGTCGAGTGCTGCCTGCCGGCCCTGGGCACCGACGATGCCCTGGTCGGCCCAGCGGCCTGGGCGCTCGTCAAGGCGTGCCGCTCCGACGCCGAAAGCCTCGCCAGCGTGAACAGCCGGCTCGCGGCGTTCAACCAGCGGCTGGCGCTGGCGGCCGCTGACCAGAACGACATCCGCCAGTCGCTGCTGGGCCTGCTGCAGCTCGTGTTCGAGAACATTAGCGAACTCTCGCTGGACGACCACTGGCTGCGCGGCCAGATCGACGCCCTGATGCGGGCCAGCGAAGCGCCCGTGAGCCTGCGCCGGCTGGACGATCTGCGGCGCCGCCTCAAGGAGGTCATCCACAAGCAGAGCTCGCTCAAGAGCAAGTCGATGGAGGCGCAGGAAGAGATGAAGCGGCTGCTGGCCGCCTTCATGGAGCGCCTGTCTGCCGCGGCCGCCACGTCGGACGCACACCACCGGCAGATGGAAGCCTGCGCGCGGCGCATCGAAGCGGCCCGGACCGTGGCGGACATTGCGCCCGTCATCCAGGACGCGCTGTCGGCCACGCGGTGGATGTCTTCGGAAGCCGCGCGCAATCGCGACGAGCTGTCGGCCATGCAGATGAAGGCCGAAGAAGCCGCCGCCGAAGTGGCCCGGCTGCGCAAGGCGCTGGACCTTGCTTCGGCGTCGGCGCGGCACGACCTGCTCACGGGTGCGCTCAACCGCAAGGGCCTGGAAGAGGCGCTGGAGCGCGAGGTGGCCCAGGCGATGCAGCAGGGCGCCGCGCTGTCGATCGCCTTCCTGGACATCGACAACTTCAAGGCTATCAACGACACGCACGGCCACACGTCGGGCGACGATGCCCTCGCGCACCTGGCGCAGGTGGCGCGCGAGTCGATGCGGCCGCAGGACACGCTGGCCCGCTTCGGCGGCGAGGAGTTCGTGGTGCTCATGCCGGACACGCGCCTGGAAGACGGCGTGAAGACCATCGTCCGGCTGCAGCGTGCACTGACCCAGCGCTTCTTCATGGCCGGCGACACGCGCCTGTTCATCACGTTTTCTGCCGGCGTGGCGGAGCTGGGCAAGGACGAACCGCCCATGGCGGCCATCCACCGCGCAGACCGCGGCATGTACCAGGCCAAGCGCGCGGGCAAGAACAAGGTCGTCAGCGTCTGAGGCGCCGCGCTGGGCGCGCTAGAACAACGGCCACACCTGGCCGTCTGCCACGCCATACAGGGCTTCACCGGGCGCGGCGGGGGCCGTCCACAAGCCCGTGAACTCACCAAATGCCGGCAGCAGCGCAGCGCCGGGGCCAAAGCGGAAGCACGGCAGCCGCAGCCGGTCGCGCCCGCGTCCGCTGATGACGATGCCGGGGTGCACATGCCCGGCGATCACGTAGTGGCCGGGCACCGTTTGCGGCGCGTGACACAGCGCGAAGGGGCCGAGCACCCACGGTTCTTCCACCACGTTGAAGCGCAGCGCGGCCGGCGGGTCGCCCGCGTGGCGGTCGTGATTGCCGCGCACCAGCGTGCACGCCACGTCGGCATGCCGGTCGCGCCATGCCGCCAGCGCTTCGAGGGCCGCCTGCGCCTCGCGTGCGTGCAGCAGGTCGCCGAGCCAGGCGATGTGCGCCACCGGCAGCCGCGCGAGCATGGCATCGAGCCGCGCCACGGCTTGCCCGGTGCTGCCGGCGGGCACCGGCACACCGCGCGCGCGGAACGTCGCCGCCTTGCCAAAATGCGCATCGGCCACCATCAGCATGCGCTGCGCCGGCCACCACAGCGCGCGCTCGGGCAGCAGCCAGACGGCTTCGCCCGCGCACTGGATGACGAGATCGTGCGGCCCGGTCATAGCAGCGGCAGCGGTTTCGACGTCTTGCGCGGACGGCGCGCACGGCGGCTGCCCTTGCCCGCCGTCTCAGGCGATTCCGTCATGCGCAGCGCGGCTTGCACGTCGGCATCGATGGCGGGGCGCGGCGCCGCATCGGGGTCGGTCGGCTCGGGGCCGGCCGCGCGTTCGGCGTCGGCCAGCATGCGGGCAATGCGGTCGGCCAGCTTCTCGGTGGACAGCTGCTCGCGAAAGCGCTCCACCATCAACGGAAACCCGAACGGCGATGGCCGCTGCAGCGCCCGCAGCTCCAGCCGCAGCGCGCGCATGCGTGTGAGGGCCGCGTCGATGCGGTCCAGATCGAGCTCCTGGCGCAGCACTTCGTTCTCGGCCTGCGTGAGCAGCAGGTTGCCCGGGTCGTGCCGCCGGAAGACTTCATAGAACAGGCCCGATGACGCCTGCAGCTGGCGCGTGCTCTTGTGCGCGCCGGGATAGCCCTGGAACACCAGCCCCGACACGCGCGCAATCTCGCGGAAGCGCCGCTGCGCGAGCTCGCCGGCGTTGAGGCTGGCCAGCACATCGTGCAGCAGCGTGTGGGTTGCAAACAGCTCGCCGCTGGCCAGCAGCGTGGGCCAGTCGATGGGCGTGGCAGACAGCAGCTCCAGCCCGTAGTCGTTGAACGCCATCGAGAACGTGGCCGGCGTGCGCTCGGCCGCGCGCCACGCCAGCAGGCTCGCCAGCCCCAGATGCGCATGCCGCCCGGCAAACGGATACAGGAACAGGTGCCAGCCCTCGCGCGTGTGCAAGGTCTCGGCAACGAGCGTGGCGGTGGTCGGCAGTGCAGACCAGCGCGCCTGCAACTCCAGCAGGGGGCGCGCAGCCAGCATCTCGGGGCCGTCGAAGCGCCCGTGTGCCGCGGCATCGAGCTGTGCCACCACGGCATGCGCCAGCTCGGTGGACAGCGGCATGCGTCCGCCATTCCAGCGCGGCACGGCGGCCCGCTTGCCGCTGGCGCGGCGCACATAGGCGGTCATGTCCTGCACGCGCACCAGTTCAAGCAGCCGGCCCGCAAAGAGGAAGTTGTCGCCGGGGCGCAGGCGCGCGATGAACCCTTCCTCGATCGACCCGAGCGCACCGCCACCCGCCGCGCGCCACCAGCGCACGGTCATCGTGGCATCGCTGACGATGGTGCCGATGCTCATGCGGTGCCGGCGGGCCAGGCGCGCGTCGGGCACGCGCCAGATGCCGTGTTCGTCGGGCGCAACGCGGTGGTAGTCGGGGTAGGCCGTGAGCGAGTGGCCGCCCTGGCGCACGAAGTCGAGCGCCCATTGCCATTCGTCGTCGCGCAGATCCCGATACGCCCACGCGCGCCGCACTTCCGGCAGCAGCGCATCGGGCACGAAGCCGCCGCCCAGTGCCACCGTCACCAGATGCTGCACCAGCACGTCCAGCGGCTTGTGCGGCGAGGCGCGTGCCTCGACCTGGCCCGAGAGCGCGGCTGCACGCGCGGCCGCGCTCTCCACGAGTTCCAGGCTGTGCGTGGGCACTACCGTCACGCGTGACGGCCGCCCCGGCGCGTGGCCGGACCGCCCCGCACGCTGCAGCAGCCGCGCCACGCCCTTGGGCGAGCCGATCTGCAGCACGCGTTCCACCGGCAGGAAGTCCACGCCCAGGTCCAGGCTCGACGTGCAGAACACCGCCTTGAGCGCGCCTTGCTTGAGCCCCGCTTCCACCCAGTCGCGTGTGCCGCGATCGAGCGAGCCGTGATGCAGCGCAATCAGACCCGCCCATTCCGGCCGCGCGTTGATGGCGGCCTGGTACCACAGTTCCGCCTGCGAGCGCGTGTTCAGGAACACCAGCGCGGTGCGGGCGCTCTCCAGTTCTTCCAGCACGTGAGGCAGCATCGCCATGCCCAGATGCCCGGCCCACGGAAACCGTCCGACGCCATCGGGCAGCAGCGTGTCGATCTCCATGCGCTTGGGCAGGTGGCCCTGCACCAGCGTGCCGGCGGCGGGCGTGCCGGCGTCGCCCAGGGCTTGCATGGCTTCCGTCAGGTTGCCCAGCGTGGCCGAGAGGCCCCACACGATCAGCCCCGGCGACCACGCCCGCAGCCGTGCCAGCGCCAGCTGCACCTGCACGCCGCGCTTGTTGCCGACAAGCTCGTGCCATTCGTCCACCACCACCACGCGCACGGAGCCCAGCGCTTCGCGCGCATCGGCACGCGCCAGCATGAGCGACAGGCTCTCCGGCGTGGTGACCAGTGCCGTGGGCAAGCGGCGCGATTGCGCAGCGCGTTCGGCGCTGCCCGTGTCGCCGGTGCGCAGGCCCAGCGTCCAGTGCGGTGCCAGCGCCTGTGCCGCTTCCGAGATCGCACGCGTGGTGTCGGCGGCCAGCGCACGCATGGGCGTGAGCCAGAGCACCGACAGCGGCGGCGCACCGCCGCGCCCGCGTACGTCGGCCAGGCGCTGCAGCGCACCCAGCCACACGGCATACGTCTTGCCCGCGCCCGTGGTGGCATGCAGCAGGCCCGATTCGCCGCGCGCCATGGCGTCCCATACCGCGCGCTGAAACGGCATCGGCGTCCAGCCGCGCGCGGCAAACCATGCATCGACGGTGGGCAGCGCGGCTTCGCTCATGGCACGGGCAGCAGGCTTTCGAGGGTCTGCAGCGTATCGGCCTCGGCGACGGGCTTGTCGTGCCGCCAGCGCAGCATGCGCGGAAACCGCACCGCAATGCCGCTCTTGTGGCGCGCGCTGCGGGCGATGCCCTCAAAGCCGAGCTCGAACACCATCGTCGGGGTCACGCTGCGCACGGGCCCGAAGGTCTCCACCGTGGTCTTGCGGATGAGCGCATCCACCTGGCGGATCTCCGCATCGCTCAAGCCGGAATACGCCTTGGCAAACGGCACCAGCTTGCGCTCGGGCACGTCGGGCGGGGCATCCCACACGGCGAAGGTGTAGTCGGTGTACAGGCTCGCGCGGCGCCCGTGGCCACGCTGCGCGTAGATCAGCACCGCATCGACCGAGTACGGATCGATCTTCCACTTCCACCACACGCCCACGTCCTTGGTACGGCCCACGCCGTAATGCGCATCGCGCCGCTTGAGCATCAGCCCTTCCACACCGAGCTCGCGCGAGGCCTCGCGCTGGTGCGCAAGGTGCGGCCAGTCGTCGCCCTGAAGCAGCGGCGACAGCTCCAGCGCCGGGTGCACGCATTCGGCAATCACGCGTTCAAGCTGGGCGCGCCGCTCGGCTTGCGTGCGGCCGCGCCAATCCTCGCCCTGCCATTCGAGCAGGTCATACGCCAGCAGCACGGCGGGCGCATCGCGCAGCACGCGCGCATTCAGCGTCTTGCGGCCGATGCGTTGCTGCAGCAGTGCGAACGGCTGGACGCGGCCTTCGCGCCAGACCACGATTTCGCCGTCGAGCACCGTGCCGGCCGGCAGCACGCGCGCCATGTCGGCAAGTTCAGGAAAGCGCTCGGTGATGAGCTCCTCCCCGCGCGACCACAGCCACGCGCCATCGGCCCGGCGCACGAGTTGCGCGCGAATGCCATCCCACTTCCATTCGATCTGCCAATCGGCCGGCGGGCCCAGCAGCGTGTCGAAGACCTCCACGTCGGCCTGCAGCGGATGCGCCAGGAAGAACGGATACGGGTGGCCTGCGTCCAGCGCGTGGCCGTCGGCGCTCGCATCGGCCAGCAGCGCGCGATAGCGCTCGGCCGTGGGCGCCTGGGCAATATCCGTATAGCCCATCAGCCGCTGCGCCACATGCTTCGGGTCGGTGCCGCCCACCTCGGCCAGCGCGCGCGTGACAAGCAGTTTCGACACGCCCACACGAAACGCACCCGTCATCAGCTTCATCAGTACCAGCCGCGCGTGCAGCGGCAGGCCTCGGCACAACTCCGCCAGGCGCGGCAGCACCACCTCGGGCGGCAGGCCGCGCAGCGGCAGCAGCCGCGCTTCCATCCACTCGGCCAGGCTGGCGTCGTCCGTGTGGTCGGCATCGGGCAGGATCAGCGCGATGGTCTCGGCCAGGTCGCCCACGGCCTGGTAGCACTCGTCGAACAGCCATTCGGGCAGGCCGGAGGCTGACTGCGCGAAGTTGGCCAGCACGCGCACGGGCACGAGCTGCCTCGGCTTGCCGCCGGCCAGGAAGTACACGGCCCACGCCGCATCGGCGTCGGGCGCGGCGCGCAGATACGCCACCAGCGCGGCCAGCTTGGCGTTGCTCGACGTGGTGGCGTCCAGCTGCGCGTACAGGTCGGCAAAGGCTTTCATGGGGCGGACGGCTCCGTTGCAACCGGCGCGCTCTGCGCCGCGGCCGCTTCATCTTCGTCGCCGTACTCGGTGGCGAAGGCGCGCGCGTCCAAGCCTTGCTCGCACAGCCAGCGCACCATCGGAGGCACCTGCCCGTGCGTGACGTAGACGCGCGTGGCGCCCGTGGCCTCGATTGCCTGCAGCAGGCCCGGCCAGTCGGCATGGTCGGACAGCACGATACCGCGATCGACGCCGCGCCGCCGCCGCGCGCCACGCAACTGCATCCAGCCGCTGGCAAACGCATCGGCATAGTCGCCAAAGCGGCGCATCCACGGCGTGCGTTGCGCCGATGGCGGCGCCAGCACCATGGCGCGCCGCAACGCCGCACGAGGCAGGTCGGTCACCAGTTGCGTCATCGGCAGCGCCACGCCTGCCGCGCGATACGCCGCGTCCATCTGCAGCATGGCGCCGTGCGAAACGATGGGCCCGATGCCGGCATCCAGCCCGGACAGGATGCGCTGCGCCTTGCCGAACGAATAACAGAACACGACGCTCGCGCGGCCCGCCTCCGCATTGGCGCGCCACCACGCGTTGAGCTGCGCAAAGATCTCGGCTTGCGGCCGCCAGCGGTAGATCGGCAGCCCAAAGGTGGATTCGGTGATGAACGTGTCGCAGCGCACGGGCTCGAACGGGGCACACGTGCGGTCGGCCTCGACCTTGTAGTCACCCGAGACCACCCAGACCTCGCCGCCGTATTCCAGCCGCACCTGCGCGGAGCCCAGCACATGCCCCGCCGGATGGAAACTCAGCCGCACCCCGTGGTGGACGACCGATTCGCCATACGCGAGCGTCTGCAGCGGAATGTCGCTGCCGAGCCGCGCGCGCAACACACCCGCGCCCGGCGCGGCCGCCAGGTAGTGGTGGTGCCCCACGCGGGCGTGGTCGCTATGCGCGTGCGTGATGACGGCGCGGTCCACCGGCCGCCATGGGTCTACATAGAAATCGCCCGCGGGGCAGTACAGCCCGCTGGGCGTGGTGACAATCAGATCGGCTGTTGGGGGCATGCTGTGTTGGCTCCATGCGCCGCGAGGGCCGCGCCCCGGCGCATGGAAGGCGGCCACACGCGCCGTCACCGCCGACGGCGTGCGACGGTGATGTCACTTCAGCACGGTTTGTGCCCGTGCCGCCCCGCGCGCGGTTCAACCGCGCCGCGCGGCCTCGATCTTGGCGATGTCGATCTTGCCCATCGTCATCATCGCGTCAAACGCGCGCTTGGCGGCTGCGCGGTCAGGGTCCGTCACGGCGGCGATCAGCGCGCGCGGCGTGATCTGCCACGACAGGCCCCATTTGTCCCGGGACTTGCTCGTCATGGCTGTCTCCTGAAGGGGCCGGCACCGCTTTTTAGCGGAGGCACTCAGCTCGCGCCGCCCGTCGTCGAGCTGGCAGGCTTGGACGCAGGTGCCGGCTCCGCAGCCGGTGCGGGCGGCGTGGTCACCGCAGGGGCCGATGCCGGTGCCGCTTCCGCCGGTGCCTTCGGTGCCGGCGCAGCAGCCGGCGCCGACGCGGGCGCCGCCACCGGCACAGGCGGCGCGGGCGGCGTCGGCACCACCGGTGTCGTCATCTTCATCGGCTCGCCCTGCGGCGTGGGCGCGGGTTCGGGCAGCGGAGCCACGGGTTCCTTTTCTGCGGCCTTGGCCACCTTGCGGTCGTGGCGCGCCGGGTCGATCTTCAGGAAGTGGTCGACCAGGTTGAAGTAGCGCTCGTAGAACACGCCGGCCGGAATCGTCTCGCTTGCCACCTTCACCATCGAATCGTCGCCCGAGCCGATCGGCAGCGACAGCGAGCCCAGCACGCTCAGCCCCACGCTTGCCGACGTGCTTGTCTTCTTGAGCGCGTAGCGGTCTTGCACCGCGTTCACGTAGGCCGTGCTCGACGTGCCGTCTGACGTGGCATCGGCGCACACCACGTGGAACGAGATCACCACGTGCGAATCGTTGCTCGGCTGGAAGTTCTTGCTGCCGTCAATCGTGTCTGCGCGCGGTGAGCTCGCGACATAGCCCTGGCTCAGCAGTGCCCGGCGCGCGGCCTCGCACGTGGCGTCGGACCGTGCGTGGAACGTGCGCGCGTAGGGGCTCTTGTCCGCATCGAACTGTTCTTGCTGGTAGAGCGGCGTGGGAGAAGAGCTGCACGCCGACAGGGCAGACACGGCAACGGCAAGGGCGCACGAAGCAGACGACAGACGGAGGCGGATGGGCATGGTGTTGGGCAAAAGGGCTCGGCCGGACGATGTGCCCGATGCGTCATCAGGCAGCCGCCCGGCGGTGCCACTGCGTGGGCGGCGCAAGTTTTGTGCGCGGCCCGGGCACGTGGCGCGTGGGCTGGTGTGGCCGGGCGACATTATAAGTTTGTTGGGTGGCGCGGACAGCCTTCGGCAGCCGCATTCGTGCGTTCTGGGCCTAACCCCGCGAGCGCACCTTGCCAGTGCGCAGCGCAAACGCCCAATCCGGGCGGCCTCGTTCGTCCGCAAGCGCCGCTGCATCGTCCCACGCGTAGTCCACCGCACGGAATTCTGCGGTCCACTCTCCTTCCTGTTCAGTCAGGATGGCGTAGCGTGCATGCGGGCTGCCGGTTTCAATCGTATGGGGGAAAGGATAGGCGTCGCTGTAAGCCTGCAGGCCGACACTGCCGGGGTTGACGATAAAGCGGCCATCCACCAGTCGCATCGCGCGTGGCATATGGGTGTGCCCACAAAGCACGAGCCTCGCGTCGGCATCCTCTGCGCGGTAGAGCACTTCATCGTGGGTCGCCGCGCGACATCCTTGCTCGCAAAGCGATTCCAGAAAGTAGGTCTGGTCGTAGTGCACAGACCCGTGAACGAGGAGCACCTCGTCTTCGATGTACCGAAGCACGGGCAGGCGGGCAAGCCACGCGAGCTGGTCCCGCCTCAACTGCGCAAACGCGTACTGGTCCGACGGGCCCATGCTTGACGGGTCGCCGGCAAGAACCTGCCTTTCATGGTTGCCGCGAATGGTCGGCAGGTTCAGCGCCATCAAGCGATCGACCGTTTCGCGCGGTTGCAGCGGGCCCGACGCAATATCGCCGAGGTTCACGATCAGATCGACACTTTGCGCTTGAATGTCTTCCAACACGGCGTCCAGCGCGGCCAAGTTGCCGTGAATATCAGAGAGGGCGGCGATTCTCATGGCGGGGCGATGTTGGCAAAGCGCCAATCCTACCGGTGGCAATCAGGCGGCCGACGCCACGTCTGCCCGCGCCTCGTACAGCGCAACGCCCACCAGCACCAGTGCCCCACACGCAATGCCCACCAGCGCGCTCACCCAAGCGCTGGCGTGCCACGCCAATAGCGGTGATACGCACAGCATCGTCAGCGCACTGACAAAGCTCGCACCCATAGCCCATGCGGTACTGCGCCCGCCGCCATAGCCAAGGAGCGTGGCCACCAAGGGCACCGCCACCGTAGTCAGAAACAGCGTGTTGATCGACACAATCAACCCAACCATGCTCGTGCCGATCTGAGCGATACCGATGCCGCCGAGCACGACGGCCAGCGAAACAACGCCGTCTGGCGCGCGGTGCCACGACAGCGCTTGCCGCATGGCGTGTGCTGCCGCCATGGCAACGGCGGCGCCGGAACCGAGCGCCGCCAGCAGCAGCGCACACAGAATGCCCTTGCCAACGCCGGTATGGCTGCCGCCGAACGGCTCTACGACCAGAAACGGAATTGTCTCCTTGGCGGCCAAGCCGTCGGGCAGATGGCCAGCCTGCATGGCAGCCAATACCGCCGTGGAAGGCAACGTGCTGATCAACATGACGAGCACACCGGCCAGCACACAGCCCAACACGGCCGCCCGCCGGGAACGCGCGAGGATGACGAACTGCTGGTAGTCCGCCCCCAGTACCACCAGCGCAATCGTGCTCAACATCGTGACCCCGATGTCCGACACCGACAGGTAGCGCGCCGCATCCGTGGCGAGCAAGGCCAGTGAGCGGCCATATAAGCCAATGCCGTTGTTCAGCACAATCACCACCACCAGCGATGCGGAGGCGGCAGCGAGGAATACCGAAAACACAGCCCCCAGCCGCCCCGGCCGCAGCCGCCCCAGCCCCCACACCAGCAACCCGGCAATGGCGTATTGCCACACTGGCGTCAGGCCGAAATTGAGCCCGAGTACCGCAGCAGCGCCCTGCAGTTGTACAGAGAAAATTCCAAGCAACCACACCGAAGACAACAGCGCGACACCGCTCTCAAGCGCTGCGTTCTTGCCTCTGAAAAGGCCCCAAATGGGCGTGCCCAGCCGCCAGAACGTGCCGGCCGCCACGGCCAGGAACAGCATGCCGATACCGGTGGCTGCGGCGTAGAGGCTGGAGGCCATGCCCACAGTTCGCGCCAGTTCACCGGTGCCGAATACAAAACCGATACCGTAGCTGGCCGACACCAGCAGGATCGCCACATTCCAAGGGCCCAGAGAACGCTTATTCATGGTGGTAGCCGCGTTTGATCCAGCAGTTCACGGCAGGCTGTTCGCCCGCAAAGTAACCCGTGCAATGACAAGCCTGCTGCCGATACATTGCCACCGTAGAGAACTGCTGATGCGCTATTGCAAGGCGATGGTATGGAATGGTCGGCATGAGGTGATGCACCAAGTGATAGCCATTGTTATGTGGATGGATCAACTGCCTCAGCCATCCGTTGCCGACCACGTTGCGGGTATACGCGAACACACCGCCAGGCGTCATGCCCGTGTGGTCGCACAACTCGCGGAAGGACGTGATTGCGTGAAAGACCGTCAGACGGCTTGTGAACCACAGCGCCAAAAAGACGTTGGCATCCGCTGGTGTGGAGAGGGCCCCAAGCACCATCCAAGCCACACCCCACCACGCCACGATCTGCAGACGAACATGCCACGACGCGCCGAGCAGATCGCCAAAACCATCCCCAAGCCAGTGCCGCCGATTCCAAACCATGCGCAAGAAAACCGCAACCGCATCGTTGCTGCCGACTTGGAATACGTGGTGAGCGTAATAGTCCGGGTCATTGGCTCGGCTCCCCAACTTGGCATGGTGCTGAAAATGCGTGCTCCGGTAGCGATAGAGCGATGCCAGCGATGGCAGCGCAATCCACCACTGCCCGATTGCATCGTTGAGGCGCGTATGAAGCTTGTCGGAACGCGTGGATGTCTGCCTGTGCCGAGCGCAGCGGCCCACTCGCGAGGGCGCCCGCGGGCACCACTGCAGCAGGGCGGGAGAGCAGTGTCATGACTTCCTTTTGGGAGACGGTAAGTGTTGCCGGACGCCGCTTGTGGCGGCCACGGAAAGTGCCCACGATCTTAGGCGGCGGCATACCCAGTCGCATCCCCCAAAAGAAGGTGCCAGTGATGCTTGTTATTGAATTCAGATATCAACTAAATATAAATCAGAGGCAGAGCTTGGATTTTCATTAGCAGAAAGCAAAAAACCCCCATAAAACCCCACCAATGGGGGCAGCGAAATTGCAACCCATCGTCTATGCTGTTTCCCGGCAAAAAAACGGCGCCCTGATTTGCGTTGGGATTATCAGAGAAAGCGCCTAAGCCAAAATATCTAAAAACAGCGGGCCGGGGGATGATGAATGGGGCGTAGGAGAAGACAACAACCGTCCACGAGCGATCTGCTTCTGGCGTTGCCGTGGTGGATGCTGGCGATCGGTTCGCTGGCGAGTTACGTGGTGTTGAGCCTCGCGCCGGCAATATTCCGCGGCAACCCGATTCTGGCGCCGCTCGCGATGCTCGTTCGCGGGCTGGCGTGGATGCCCGCCGTATTGCTGGCGTTCTTTGCCCTGTTGTCGTACCTGCGCGAGCGCAGCCATCAGGCCGATGCCCGGCTCGGCCCCGTGCGGGCTGAGCCTGCCACGCGCGGCCGGTCATCCCACGCGCCGCTGCGCACTGTCCACAACGCGGCAGACCAGCAAGCGCGCAGCCCGGCAGGTGCCACTGCCACCCCAAGCCAAACACCCACCCCCACAGAACCCGCCACGCCGCAGCGCTGGACGCTGGAGGCCATCCAGTCCCTCGAGTGGAAGCGGTTCGAGCTGCTGTGCGTCCAGTACTACGAACACATGGGGTTCACCGTGAAGACCGTGCCGCACGGCCCGGACGGCGGCATTGACGCCACGCTGTACATGGCCGGCCAGGACGCGCCCGTGGCGGTCGTCCAGTGCAAGGCGTGGTCCAAGCCCGTGAAGGTGGAGCAGGTGCGGGCGCTGGGCGGCTCCATGCTGGCGCACAAGGTCAAGCGGGGCGTGTTCTGGTCTTTGTCCGGTTATGTCGGCAACCCGGTGCAAGAGTATTCCGAGCTTGCCGGCATCCAGCTATTGGACGGGCCGGCGGTGCTTGAGCGCATTCGCGCGCTGGCCGAAGACAAGCAGGCTGCGCTGCTGGCGAAGGTGTTTGAGGGGGATTACCGGACGCCCTCGTGCCCGGCTTGTGGGGTGAAGCTGGTGGCGCGGAAGGGGAAGAGTGGGGCGTTTTGGGGGTGCAGCAATTACTGGAAGGGGTGTCGGTATACGTTGCAGATCGGGCGCGCTTCGTGAGGATGCATCCATACGAAAAAAGTCGTGCCTGAAATATGAAAAGTGGACTGTCCCGCTGCCAAGCCTGTCACGGTTCGGCGGCCGATGTCTACAAATGAATTGCGAACTGCACTTGTATTTCTTAAATAGACATTATGAAGGCAACGGATCTGATTGATGCATTGGCGAGAAAACTAAATACCAGCTCACAGTTGGAGTTGGCTCGCGCTCTCGGGGTATCGGTGGGAACTTTAATAAATTGGAGGGGTAGAAATGAAGACCTAAGCCCGAATCAGGTTGCCTCCGCCCTTGCGAAATCCAGAGATGTAGCGGTTCGTGAAGCTCAACTGAAAACTATCCAACCAATTGCAGAGCTTTATCGAATTGAAAAATGCCTAAGCAAAGGTGAGAGGAACTGGCTGTTGTTCGATGCTAGTCAGGAAGCTAGCTTGTACGCGCAGGGTCTGAAGGGCTTTTTGGAGGACTGCAATGGGATTTATATTTTCTATGATTCTCGCGGGCAAGCGCTATATGTTGGTAAGGCACGCGAGCAGTCATTATGGAAAGAAATGAATTTGGCTTTTAACAGAAAGCGGGAAATTCAGACCATAAAGCTCGTTCGTCATCCAGGGAGAAATCAAGATTTCAAGCCGGGGTATGAGAAGTTGAGGAGGCCTCTTGATAAGAGACTTGAGTTGTTCGATATGGCTTTCTATTTCAGCGCGTATCAGGTCGATGTTGGCATGATCGATGATCTTGAGGCGCTAATGGTGAGGGGCTTCGCGAACAATTTACTAAATGTCCGTATGGAGACTTTTGCTAATGCCAGGGCGTAATTAGGGGTATTTTTGATTCAATCTGGATCGGAATTGGTTTTCTTGACAAGAGCTAGTTGTAGATTTTATTAATAAAGCTCTGTCGGTTGATTATTTATTTGGAAGCTATGGCTGAAACTATAAATATTGCAAAGATGGCAGAGAAGCTATCAAAAGGGATTTTTAATGAATTCCTATGGGGGCGTATGGAGCATACCAATATTAATTGGTCATGTGAGAATAAGGAGAAGCATGAGGTAAAAACACATCCTTCAGATGTTGTTTTTTGGTATGACGAACCATATTCTCAGTCGCGGACTTATGTGAATTGTGATCTCAAGAGTTATGCTCAAGGTTCCATAACAACATCAGCAATTCGGGAAGCGATCGAAAGTCTTGCAAAGACCTTGAGTTGTGCAGAGGTTAGTCAAGAGTTCAGTGAAACATATATTCATCAGAACGTTTCAGCAAACATTCATGGGATGCTTTTTGTCTATAACCACGACGGAGGCTATGACAAGGAATTTTCCAAAATCTTAGATAGGGTTCGAAATGAGGATTTGGATATTCCGAGAGGGGCCAAAATCGTCGTTTTCGGGCCCGAGGATATTTTCTGGTTGAACAATGTTCACCATGAAATTATTCATCTTCGTGGCGGTGCGGGGTTGTTGCCTGAACGAGACCAATGCCGTTTCTTCTATCCCCATTTGGTGAGAAGAAAAAATGTACAGATGGATCAGGCTAAGGCGGCAACTTTGGAAATGCTAACGGCCCCTTGGATTATTCTGTCTTATGTAAACCAAAAAAATAATGGCAAGAAAGGGTTTGTGGTATTCATGAGAAAAAGAGGGAGTACCGTAGATGAGTTTCTCTACCTAATTGAATACCTCATGCACTATCAAGTCATCACGGATGTAACGGAGGTTACTATCCGAATTTTGGATCCGCACCCAAATTCATCGGCGAACTTTGCAAAGGCTAAGGACCAGTATGTATCAGACTATCAGGGTGGAGAAATGATAAAAAAAATCCTTGATGAAATTGACATGGGGAAGCTGGAGAATGTGCGCACCACGTTTTGCGAATTGGAGCTGTCACGGCAATGATAAAGAACGCTCTGCAGTATTGTGCTACTGACAAAGAGATATTTGATGCTCTGATGTCCGCGAAGCAGAAAATAAATGAGAAAGTAATTTTGGAGCTGGCAAAGGATCGAGGTATATTTTATTCGCCAAAGGATAGTCGCGAGGACCTGATAAGTGCCATATCTCTTCTGCCACAAGATTTCCACGATTTAAATACGTTACTGGAGCAGAGGGAGCATGCGGGAAGGCCGGAAAAGCTGACGTCGGTAATTCTTCCAGCAGTCCTGACTGTGGAGGAAATTAAAGAGGTCATAAAGGAATACACTGCTGAATCGCCCAGCGACGAGCGGGTAACACATCACGCTAAGGGTGGGGATCAGGTTGTCGCGAATATAAAATATTCAGACATTGACTACGGAAAGACGCGACTGGTTCAGCGTACCCCAAAAGAAGCCGGAATCGAGTTCCATATTGAGGCTGACAGAACGATCATCCGCATGCCTGCGAACGACAGGGTCAAAGGGATTTTTGGAAAGATTAAGGACAAGCTTGACGGCAAAAGAAAGACTGAGATTCCGGCAATTAGGATCGAAATTGGGCAGTTCGAGTCAGCTGCTATGCGTACCGAGTTTTTCACAACTCTCATTAGTGGGCTCCAGGGTTTCGATCTAAAAAATGTCACTAGTGTCAAAGTCGAGCGATTGAAGCAAGAGCCGCAGGAAGACGAACTGGACATTGACGATGACCAAGAAGCCGAGGAGGCGAAGCAAGAAGCATTGGCTCTGGTGAAGAAAGTGGCCCTGAAAGGGGAGACACTGCTTGCCTCGGAAGAGTATCAAAGCCTTACAAAAAAAGGATTTTTCATCACGTCTATTATTTGGCGTTCGACACTGAAAAAGCATCCATATCCTATGGTCGAGTTTGAGGCTGCCTTCGAAGAGCCGTTGCTCGGTCGAGGTTTTAAATACTTCGTTCGTGGCGCCTATAATATGATCGATAAGCAGTATACGAAGACTATTCGGCCCGTCGATCCCGCAGATAGAGAGACATATTTGGGTATCATTGAGGATACGGCTGCGAATGCTATTAAAAATCTTCTGCAAAAGATGGCTAGTTATTCTGCAGAAAAAGAAGGAAAAATTCAGGGGGAGCCTGTATGAATAGGGTCAGATGGCTTAATGCGCTGTGGCCTTCGTCAATGCGAACGATTGGAAACCGGCTGAAAGGCATGCCCTTCACG
Organism: Ralstonia mannitolilytica; assembly: GCF_000954135.1. Classification (NCBI taxonomy): domain Bacteria; kingdom Pseudomonadati; phylum Pseudomonadota; class Betaproteobacteria; order Burkholderiales; family Burkholderiaceae; genus Ralstonia; species Ralstonia mannitolilytica. The sequence goes on from NZ_CP010800.1 coordinate 676,953, forward strand.
GAAGAAAGTGTGGACGGGTTTTGGGTGGAGCGTATTCGTGACGATTTCGTTGAAGGGCGATTTATTGAGAGGTACGTTTACCAGGAAATCAACGTAGATCCGTTTGGTGGGGAGGAGATGATTGAGCGAACAGGTTATCGTTTGACTGATTTCACCCTATTTGCACAGTTTCCCTACATCGAACTACGAAATGGTCAACGTAGTATCAAGGAGTTCGTGAATCGCTTACTGCAGGCATGCAACTTCGACTTAGTCGTTTCTCCTGTCGCAGTGAACCTTCTTGATTGGGTAACATCGTTTCAGAAGGTTCTTGGAGACCGGATCATCGTGGATTCTCTGCAGGTTTCGGGCGTTGAACTGGAAGAGGGAATCACTGGGAAGATTCTTCTAAAGGGCGACAAAGATGTTCGTGAAGCGGTGGGTAGTATTTTGAAAGGTAAGCGGTATTCACTAGAAAAGATTCAGGTTCGGCTGACAACGCCGGGAAAAAATGTATCCCTTCACTTGTCCAATAACGGTACAGCCAAGATACCGACGGAGCAGGCAATTGATCTTTTGCCGCTACTCCGACAGTCGCTTCCTAAGAGCACACGCTGACGCTTGCGGGCCAGTTGTTTAAACCGAACCGCGACTCGGCGCCTGACTCGCTACTGCCAGCTTGCCTTGCTGTTGCCTGCACCGCTAAACTGCCCCCGCTGCGAAAACAACCGCAGCCGAGACTGCAATCTCGATCGATCCGTCCGGAAGAAACATCAAGTTTCTACCGCTGCTGTCGTTCGCCCCTACGGGCGGGCCTCGGCAGGGAGGGCTTAGGCCCTGCCGTCTTGATGGATCGTCGGTATTGCAGACCTTGTCGTGTGCCCGCCCACCCTCCCAGGTGGGTGGCTCCTCACTCAACCAGAGGGCAAGACAATGGATCAACCGACCCAAGCCATACCCATCCCACGCGGGCAGCACGCCGCAATCTGTTCCTTCCCACGCATCGCGCAACGTCCTCCGTCCGGAGGTGCCCGATGAGCCTGCAAACCAACCGCCAGTATCTGCAGGGCGCCATAGGCGGGCGAGAGTTTCTGCGGCGCACGCAAGCGAGTCTGCAACTGCATCGGCAGTTCGAGCCCAAGACGTTCCGCTGGGAATATCAGCTCTACGTCCAGGACAAGTCCCCTGAATATCAGGCCGGCTTTCTGGACGCGATTGGCGCCTACATGTTGATCACGCTGGAGGGGGTGTTGGTCGATCTGTACGGGTGGGAAGTGCTGCGCGTGCTGGAAAGCGCAAACCGCAAGAAATAAAAGAACAGCAGGAAAGGCGACCCCGAGACGGGCGGGGCACGCTATACCGGGGGACCTACCCAGTCCTTGACGTGCCGAGCCCAACGGCCCACGCACGATGCTCAACGGCCCGACCGCAGACGTCTGTGGCCCAATCGCCGAGCGCCAACGTCCAAGCGCCGCTCGCAGACATTCAAAATTTCGACCGCAAACACGCGCGCACCGAGCGCAGACACCCGCGTGGCGATCTCAAACAGTCGCACCGCGGTCAGCAGGCCAACCGCCGAGGTGTTAGGTCCGACAAATCGGAGCTTTGAGGGCCGAAGGTGCGGCTCAGAACTCCAACGGTGGAGTCCAGAACCCGGAGTCGCGTTCCGAACCCTGAAAGAGCCGCCGCAAGCCCCCGCGCCAACAGCGGTCGGCATTGTTCCCGGGAAGACACAGCCGCGGCCGTCGTGTAAGCGTCGCGTAATGTTATATCGCGCGCTATTTGTCATGACGGCCCGAAAGTGCGCCAGGCAGCCCAACGTTGCGCCTCGAAAACGTTCTCTATGGGCCCGATACGGAAAATTCATCGCTGGCGCGCTACCTTAAATGGAGTAGGTAGAGTCCCTCGCCGCTGCTCGTTGCACCGGTTTTGTGCCAAAAAAACCGCACTGGGCCCCCGCGCCAGAGGGGTGCAGGAAACGATGGCCCGGCCGTAGCGCCCACCGCAGATCGTTATAGAGCGCAACAAAACGCGCGTACGCGTTTTGGTTGTGCTCGGTTTTCGCAAGGATTAACTATTTCGGAGTAGACAACTTTGCCCGAACAACCATCACAGAAGCCCTTTACGCTCCAGCAAAACAAGCTTCATACAGAAGCACTTTTGAGCGGGGGGCTCCATGACGGTAAAGGCAAAACTCATCAGCGCATTCGGTGCGCTGGCATTCCTGGTGGCCGTGGTGGCCGGCATCAGTTGTTATCAGCTGAATGCCCTTGGCGGGCAGTTCGGAGATTTTGAAAGCGGCGTGTACCGCAGAACAATGCTCGCGCATGCAGTCCGGGCGGCGGTGGAGGCCCGTGCCGTTGCGGTGCGCAACTTGGTCTTGGCGTCCAACGAACAAGATCGATTGAAGGAAGCTGACGCCGCTGAAAAAGCGCATGCCGACGTTCAGCAACGGCTCGCGCAACTGGAGTACGAAGCCAAGACCAGCGCCAGCTCCACGGATGAGACCCGGCGCTTTGTCGATAGCATCCGCGCGGTGGAAAACAAGTACGGCCCGGTTGCCGTTGACATCGTAAAACTCGGCCGTGCCGGGCAGCGCGACGCCGCTATCGACAAGATCAATCGCGATTGCGTGCCGCTGCTCGCCGCGCTTGTCGAGGCCGTTCGCGCATACGACGAGTTCGTCGTCAAGCGCTCAAGCGAAGCCGTGGAGAACGCGCGGTCCTATGCGGTGGCTGGCGTGCGGGTCGGCATTGGCGCGGGGCTGTTTGGCCTGGTGTTGGCCAGTGTGCTCGGGTTCGCCATTGCGCGCAGCCTGCTCCGCCAGCTCGGCGCAGAACCGGTGGCGCTGGCGGACGCTGCAACGCGCATCGCGGGCGGTGATTTCCGCGCAAAGGCGGGCTTTGAGGATGCGCATCCGGGCAGTGTGCTGGCCTCCATGAAGACGATCTGCGATGGGCTGGGCACGCTCATCGGCCAGATTGGCGAAGCGGCGCACTCCGTTTCCGCAGGCTCCACGCAGATTGCAAGCGGCAATGTTGATCTGTCAGGCCGAACGGAAGAGCAGGCCTCCGCGCTTGAAGAGATGGCTTCCAGCATGGAAGAACTGACCACCACCGTGCAACAGAATGCGGCCCACGCGCAGCAGGCGGCAGCGCTGGCAACCAACGCGTCGAGCATCGCGCAACAGGGCAGCGCAGACGTGGGCGATGTGGTCAGCGTCATCAACAAGATCAGCGACGGCTCTGCGCGCATTGGCGAGATCACGGGCCTCATCGAGGGCATTGCCTTCCAGACCAACATCCTCGCCTTGAACGCAGCGGTGGAAGCAGCGCGCGCTGGCGAGCAGGGGCGCGGCTTTGCCGTGGTGGCGAGCGAGGTGCGCGCGTTGGCGCAGCGCTCGTCCACGGCCGCCAAGGAAATCAAGGAACTCATTGAATCGTCGCGCGCGCACGTCAAGGAAGGCGCCATCGTGGCCGACCGCGCCGGCAAGACGATGGAATCGGTCACGACTTCCGTCGCTACCGTGACGACGCTGATCGAAGAAATTGCAGCGGCGTGCACGGAGCAAAGCCAGGGCATCGCACAGGTTCACATTGCCGTGTCAGAGATGGACGAAATGACACAGCGCAATGCCGCGCTTGTTGAGGAGGCTGCGGCCGCGTCGCAAGCGCTTGAAGAACAGGGTAAGGCGCTCGCCCAGTCGGTGCAGAGCTTCCAGGTCGCATAAGAGACCGCCTCCCCAGGAGACACGAATGACCGACCATTCAGCAGACGCACGTGAAAGCGCGCGCGTAGAAGCGGTGTTGGCCTGCGGCATTCTCGACACCGCGGACGACCCCAAATTCGACCGGCTCACGCGGCTTGCCTGCCATGCGTTGGGCGTACCGATGGCGCTGGTTTCGATTGTTGACGACCGGCGCCAGTGGTTCAAATCCCGCCACGGATTGGACGCACGGGAGACACCCCGCGAATGGGCGTTCTGCACCTATGCCATCCAGGGTACAGAGCCGTTCATCGTGGAAGACGCGGCGGCTGATCCGCTGTTTGCGGACAACCCATTGGTGACGGGCCACCCGTTCATCCGCTTCTATGCGGGCGCACCGTTGTTCGATCGATCCGGCTACGCGCTGGGCACGTTCTGTGTGCTCGATGTCGTGCCCCGGCGCATCGATGCCGCACAGATTGCTGTCCTTCAAGACCTCGCCCACTTCTGCTCGCACATCATCACGTCGGATGCGGACGCCAGCGCGTCGGCCATGGCGGCGTAGTGAGCGCGCCAGTGGAGGATCAATCTGAGAGAGCGGGCAGCCAGGCGTTGATCGGGCGGCAAGCGATCGTGGACCGGTCGGGCGCATTGGTGGCCTATGAACTGCTTTTCCGGGGGGGCACACACGATACGGGTGCGGAGTTCTCCGACGGAACGCTGGCCACAAGCAACGTCATTCTCAACACGGTGAGCGAGTTTGGCGTCGACCGGGTTCTGGGTGATCTGTGCGGGTACGTGAATATCGGCCAGCAAGGCATCCATCTCGCGCTGCTCGAGATGCTGCCTCCGCAGCGCTTTACCCTCGAACTGCTGGAGACCGTGCAGTTTGACGAGGCGACGATTGCCGAGTGCAGAGTGCTGAAGAAGCACGGTTATCGCCTCGCTCTGGATGACGTGACGGACATCGCATTGGTGCCGCGCCAGATGCTTGAACTGGCTGACGTCGTGAAGGTGGACGTGGGGGCGGCAACGCCGGCTGCCATTGACGACATTCTTGCCGCCGCACGTTGCTACCAGTTCAAGGTGCTGGCGGAGAAGGTGGAAACAGCGGCGCAACATCTGTTGTTGCGCGAGCTCGGCTTTGACCTGTTTCAGGGCTATTTCTTTGCACGCCCGGAAGTCTTGGCCCAGCGGCGGTTGCCGGAATCGACGAACAGCCTCTTTACGCTGCTGCAGCTGTTGACGCAGGCACCATCGGTTGCGCAGCTTGAAAGCGTGGTCAAGAAAAGCCCGCTCCTGCTGACGCGGCTGATGAAGCTTGCGCAGTCCGCCGCCTACGGAGACAGGCGCGGCAGCACCATCACGATTCGCGACGCCATCATGCGGGTCGGCACGAAAACGCTGGGCCGTTGGGCGGAGTTGCTGCTGTTTGTCGGCGCGGCAGAGACGGACCTCGCCACCAACCCGCTCTTTCGGATGGTGGCGGTCAGGGCGCGGTTCATGGAGCTTTTGGCGAAGGCCGTCTCGCTGGGCAACGATGCGTTGGCAGACGCGGCCTATCAAACCGGCGTGTATTCGCTTCTGCATGTGCTGGCAGGGCAGACGCAGGACGAATTCATGGCCCAGACTTCTGTGCCCGAAGCGATACGCAAGGCGATTGCCGCCCGCGATGGCGTGCTCGGGCAGTTTCTTGGCGTGGCCGAAGCACTGGATCTCGACTGCAGCCCGCCGCCGCCCTTACTGCAGCTCGGGCTGTCCGAGCACACGGTGATGGCGCTGCATTGCCAGGCGACGCTCGCTGTCGCACTGGATGTCCGGGCCTGATATTCCCCCTCGGCCCCCGGTAACACATTCCCGCGGTTCCATCGGCCCCACCGGTGCGGACTTTGCGCTCGCCAACGTTGCGAGCGTTTTTTTTGGGGGGCACAGCCTTTTGTGGAACGCACCGAACTGGCCCAAAAGCTCGGGGCGCTGCTGCAGTCGGTCTCATGGCGCACTTGTCTATGCGGGGCTGGAGGCGAACGCAGCCATGTGCATCGCACCGCAGACCGGTTGCGGCACGCTGCGCTTCTCGATCTTCGGCGCGACCTTCAAGGATGCGCAGCGGGTGGGGGCGTCGTGGCCCATGGTCGCGACCGCCGCCAAGGCATGTTGCGGGGGGCGCCGAGCCGGGCCCGCGCTTCACCCGATATTCCACTGCGGCGCAATCGCCAGCAGTTGCCGCCGCAGGTTCTCGATCTCGTTGGCAAAACCGTCGGCCAGCGTGCTCTCCACGGTGGGCGTGCCGAGGGTGTGGCTGACGTCGGCGGAGTCGGCGGCGCGGGGGCGTGCCAGCCGCGCCAGCGTGCCAAACCGCAGCGCGCGCGACATGCCGATCAGCGTGTCGCGAATGCGGCGGGCGCCGGCACCGGCGGCGGGCAGTGCGGCTGGGCTCGGTTGGCCCGGCGCGCCGCGCGTGGCGTTGAGCAGTTCCAGCGTGCTGATGCAGATGCGCAGGCTGCGCTGGATGTTCTCCAGGCGCTCAAGGGGCACATCAATTTCTTTCGATACCGACGGCATGAGCGAGCGCAGCTGCACCAGCAGCGTGTTCAGCTTGCCGAGCTGCTTGCTGCGTTCTCCCTTCGCGCCTTCCGGCTGGCCGAGGCTGGCATACACGCGGGCGCATTCGCGCAGCGCATCGGCCAGCCGGTAGCGCCACGAATACGTGGCATACAGCGGCAGCGCAAACGAGAACAGCAGCGCAATCGCAATCCCCACCAGCACGTTGAGCGTGCGCCAGGCGCCGTCGAGCAGGTTGTTGTCGCCATGGCCGACCACGATGACGAGCGTGATGGCCGCCAGCAAGGCGATGTACCCGCCCTTGCCGATGGCGTGATACGCGCAGATGCCGCACGCGGCGGCCACCAGCGCATACGTGAGCGGCAGATGCCCGAGCCACGTCTGCTGGACGATGATCAACAGCCCGGCCACCGCGCCGATGAGCGTGCCCCAGGCGCGCTCGGCCGCGCGCTTGCGGATGTTGCCGTGGTGCTGCAGGCCCGCGATGACGATGAGCAGCGAGATGGTCGCCCATTCGCCATGCCGCCAGCCGAAGCCCGCCGTGATGGCGATGGACAGCAGCACCCCGAGCCCGACGCGCGTGGCGTGGATGTGCCGCGCATGGCGATAGCGCCGATGCGGGTCGCGCAGCAGCCGGAGCAGGGAGAGAAGCGGGGCCGGGAGTTTCAAGGTGCGGGGCGCACGAAGGGAAATCGACATGAGAGCAAGGCTTGTAGATTCTAGGGCGCGCCGCGCAGTGTGTGCGCGCCATCTTGGTGCCGATGTTCCGGTGCGGTGCGCAAGGGCCGGAAACCATCGGGGTTGCCCCTGGGCATTGCACGAACCTTGCCACGTGGGGGAGCATTTCTGGCGGGCAGGCGCTTCAGCCGGCCCCGGGCGTTGCCGTTTATGATGCGTAGCCCGATCGTCACGCCTTCGGCTCGTGGCATCGGCCCGATCCACTACAAACAAGGTCCGACCGTATGACGACGCATGCGCCATCGCCCTGGCTCCGGTTGCTGAGCGCTGCACAGCGGGTGGAACGCATGCCGTATTTCATTGCCATCCGGCGCGGGCTGGCGTTGTCGTTGCCGCTCATCATGGCGGGCGCCCTTACGCTGCTGCTGCGCGATCCGCCGGTGGCCGGCGTGCGCGGGTTCCTGGTGGACGTGTTCGGTGCGCGGCTCGATGTCTTCTGCAACAGCGTGCTGGCCGGCACGTTCGGCATTGGCTCGCTCGTGGCGCTGTACGGCTTTGCCGATGTCCTGGCGCAGATGCACAACCAGCGCGTTGGGCATCGCGTGGTCAGCCCCGCCGTGGCGGCGGTCGTGGTGGTGTCGTGCTTCTTTACGCTCGTCGTGCCGGCTGCGAATGCCAGCGTCATGGCCTCGCTGTCGCTGGGGCAGGGGCTGTTTGCGGCGCTGGTGGTGGCGTCTCTGGGCGGGAGCCTGTTTCTGAAGCTGTGCAGCGTGCGGTGGCTGCGCATTCCATCGGCGCATCTCGGCAACGATCTGCTGGTGGGCGATGTGCTGGCGGTCTTGCCGGCCGGCATGCTGACGATCCTCACGTTTGCGGCGCTGAAGGTCGCGCTGACGTGGGCGTGGTGGCCGAGCCTCATGGCGATCTGGAACTCGCTGCTGGCGGCACCGGTTTCCGGGGTGGCCAACCGCCTGCTGTTTGGCCTCGGCTACGAGACCGCCGCGCAGGCGCTGTGGCTGTTGGGTGTGCATGGGCCCAACGCGCTGTACGCGGTGCAGCAGCACGTGCTGGAGCCGGCCGCACATGCCAACGTGGCGGCGGTGGCGCTGGGCGAGCCTGCCCGGTTCATCTTCACGTACGACTTCTTCTCGGTGTTTGCGCGCATGGGTGGCTCGGGCGGCACGCTCAGCCTGATCGTGGCGCTGCTGCTGTCGAGCAGCACGCTGCGCGGGCGCAAGATGGCGCTGCTCGTCATGCTGCCGGCGTTGTTCAACGTGAACGAGCCGCTGCTCTTCGGGCTGCCGCTCGTGCTGAACCCGGTGTATGCGATTCCGTTCATCCTCACGCCGCTGGTGCAGATCCTGATCGCCTATGCGGCCATCGTTGCCGACCTGATGCCCAAGACCGGCTACAGCGTTGTGTGGACCACGCCGGCGCTCTTCAGCGGTTACGCGGTCACGGGTTCGTGGGCGGGGGCGGTGGTCCAGCTCGTCTGCCTGGCGGCGGGCACGCTCATCTACATGCCGTTCGTTCGCATGGCCGATGCGGTGTCGAGCCGGCGGCGGCAGGCTGTGCTGGCGTCGCTGCAGCAGATTGCGGAATCGCCCGAGGTGAGCCTGAAGGGCAAGCGGTGCCTCGACCTGCCGGGCGACGAGGGCCGCATGGCCGTGGCGCTGGCGAGCGACCTGGAAGACGCGATCCGCAAGCCCGGGCAGATCTTCCTGGAGTTCCAGCCGCAGTTGGATTGCCGCACGGGCCGCGTGTTCGGCGCCGAGGCGCTGCTGCGCTGGCAGCACCCGGTGCTGGGCCGCGTGGCGCCGCCGCTGGTCGTGGCGCTGGCCGACGAGATCGGCCGCATGGATGCCCTGGGCCTGCGCATCCTGTCGCTCGCGTGCCGGCAGCGCGCCGCGTGGCGCAACGTGTTGCCCGACGATTTCGTGGTCGCCGTGAACCTGTCCCCCCGCCAGCTGGAAGACCATGACTTCCATCACCGCGTGATCGACCTGCTGCGCGGCGAGGGTTTGCAGCCCGCCGTGCTCGAACTGGAGATCACCGAATCGACGGTGCTGCTGCCCGGCGCCAATGCCATCGACAACCTGAAGCGGCTGCGCGAAGCCGGCGTGAAGGTGGCGCTCGATGATTTCGGGATGGGCCACACGTCGCTGCACTACTTGCGCGAGCTGCCGCTGGACACCGTGAAGATCGACCGCTCATTGGCCGATGTGACGGCCGGCAGCGTCAACGAACACATCGTGCGCAGCATTGCCGGCCTGAGCCGCACCCTCAACATCTCGACGGTGGTGGAGGGTGTGGAGACCGAGCGGCAGCTCACGCGCCTGTTTGCGCTCGGCTGCGACCGGTTTCAGGGGTACTTCTTCAGCCGGCCGCTGGCGGCGCACGTGTGCGAGCAGTTTGTGCTCGGTGCCAACCTGCGGCCGTTCGTGCAGCCGGCCTGACTAGCGATACCGGCCGACAAACGGCTCGCACTTGCGCACGCGGGGGAGCCTGGCCGCCCATCGGTAGAGCGCTTCCACCAGGCCCTTGCTCGCCGTGACGGGTTGACCATTGATCTGCCCGAGCAGTTCCGCCTGGTTCGGGTAGGGCTTCTCGAACAGCAGCTTCAGCCCGCTGTCGCCGAGCGCCAGGTAGACGGCTTCGCGCGGCTCGAACTGCAGCGTGAACGAGTTGCTGCGCACGCTCGTGGCTTCCACCGCATCGGCAAAACTGGCGATGAGCGCGGCGTCTTCGGTGCGGTATTCGCAGCCCGCGTCTTTGAGCTGGGCTTCATCCACGGCCCTGAGCGACACCGCGGCGGGGTCCATCAGGTACAGCGTGATCGCACGCGCCTTGCGCATGCGCGCGCTCAGGCCTTCGGCCGCCCAATAGCTTTGTTCGACCTTCACGACGGGTGCCGCCGTTGGCGCGGGCGCGGGTGCGGGCGCTTCCCGTTGGGGGCCTTCTGCCTGCTGCGTTCCGGCTGGCACGGCTTCGGCCTGAGGTGCGGGCGCCTGGAGCGCCCCGATCTGGACGACTTCCAGCTGAAGCGCCTCCGGTTCCGTCTGCCCGAATGCCGCTTGGCTCAGGCTGCAAACGCCGGCCAAGACCAGAGAGATGATCTTCTGCGACAACTCTTGCCCCTTGAAACATCTGTTGTAGTGCCGTGCATGCTAAGCGCAGGCCAGGCGGGCATCAAGCGCTTCGCCAGGCCCGCTGGTGGTTCGCGTTTGCTGCGCGCCACGCCGATGCGGGCCGCCAGGCTCGGGGCGTGGCGGCATTGCGTCCGCCGTTGATTGCGCTGGCCGCCGCGTGATCGTATCCGCAACGCTTCCGGCAGCGGCGTTGTGCCGTCCGCACGCTCGCGGGCAGCGACGGGCGACCTCACCGGCGGGAGCAGATGGACGATCCGGCATGCGCGCCACCTGCTGAAGACGATGGTGTGTGACACCAGCGACATCACCACCGCGCCATCGGCATGACATGCGTTGGCCGGGTGGGACAGGGCCTGCAGCGTCCTGTCGCCCAGACCCGCGCGCGGCAGACGGACGGTTTTGCGCAACTGCATGAGTCCGCGTCAGCCACGCGCGGTGCCGAGCGGCGTCGGCGCGACTTCGCGAAAAATCGCTACTGGATCCCGTAGTCCGCCGCACGGAGCCGGGCGGATCGCGCGTTTTTCTACGAATTTTCCGGATAGGCGGACTTGGCAAGCGCGGCAATCATGGGCGAGTGCTCGTAGTCTGCCCAGGAGAACCGTAATGCTCAGAGCCATCGACGGCGGTGGCGGCATCCCGACGCCGCCCAAGCCCATCCAACCGCCGCCGGCGCCCAGTGCGCGCGATGTGTCCGATGCGGAGACGGCGCTGCGCAATGCGCTCCAGGGCAAGGCTTGCGACGACACGGCGGCGCTGAGGGCCGCCGTCGAGAAAATCCAGCAGACGCAGCCCGGCATCAACCGGGAGGCCCTTGCGCGGGCCGCCATCCTGCTGCAAGCCGCGCACAACGGCCCCGCGCATGCGACAGCGCAACCGAAGGTGGACGCGCTTGAGCAGGCCGCCAGCCAGGTCGGCCTCACGCACGTGTTCGACAACACCACGCTGGATGGCGCCACGCATGCGCTGTCGGACAAGCCGCTGACCACCGACAAGGCGCCGCCCCCGCAGGCCGTGACGCTGCAAGACGCGCGGACCGCCATCCAGACCGGGCTCGACCGCGGCATGACCGAGGCCGAAGCCGTCAACGCGGCGCGCGCCCAGTTCGGCGGCAGCGAGCAGAACGAGACGGTGCTGAGCGAAGCCGCCCTGACTATCGCGGCCGAGAAAGCCGTGGCAGACGGCAAGGTCCCGGCCGACGCCGACCCGATCCAGGATGCCGCCAAGCAGGACGTCTGGCTCGGCATTTTCTCCAAGCCGACCATCGACAACGTCGTGAAGACGCTGCACGTCGAGCTCAAGCCGGCCGCCAACCTCGACGACACCGTCAGGGCGACCCAGACCGCCTTGGAGACCTGGCAGAAGGACAAGGCCGCCAATGCCGACGCGGCCACGCTGGCGCGCGACAAGCAGGCCTACCACACCGCGCTTTCCGACGAACTGAACGCCGCTGCGGGGCAGCCCGACAGCCAGTGGCGTGCCGATCCGCTGCAGACCGACCGGCGCCTGCTTGCCGAGCGCCTGGTCGCGCAACGCAATAGCGCCGCAAGCGGCGCGCAAGGCGTACCTTCGGCGGCCAGCGTGCTGAACGACCTGCAAGCCGCCCAGATCGTCGATGCCGCACAGGCCGCGCGTGCCTCGGGCGGCGCCGGCGGCAACCTCAAGGCAGCGCAGGCGCTTACGCAACACTTGCGCGGCGTGGCCGACACCGCCCCGCTCTATACGAGCGTCATGGACGACGCACGCACGCAGGACATCCAGGCTGGCGCGCTGCAGGACATCACCCACGCCAGCGGCAAGGATCCGCACGACACATTGGTGGCCGAAGGCAACGCGCTGTCGCGCTACAAGGACACGGCGCTGTACAAGGGCCTCGTCCACTCGGTGCTGAACGCCGGCATCACGCACGACAACATCGCCAAGGTGGGCACGCCGGGTGAGCTGCGCGACATCGCGGCACTGCTCGAAGACGTGCAGCGCGCCTCGCCGGAGCTGGCACAGGCGCTCTACACGCAAAACCTGCAGGGCAAGATCGACAGCAAGATCAAGGCGGGCGACCCCGAGATCTACGCCCCCAGCATGAAGACGCTGGACGAGCGCGACGACTACTACGGCCCCATCAGCCGCATCGTCAACGCACTGGGCGGCCCCAAGAGCGACGGTGCGGCGCATGTCATGGGCAGCCTGCGGTCCTTCCTCTCCAATGCGCAGGCCGACCTGGACCGCTACAAGGAAAACGGCTACACGCCGCCCAACACACCGTTCGACACGCTGGGGCTGGCCAAGGCCAACAATGCGTCGATGGCGCCGTACCAGGCGATCATCGATGAAGACCCGAACGGTGCGCTGTCGAAAACGCTGCAGAAGCACACCGGCCTGAAGCCGTCGCCGACGACGGTGCAGGTGGGGCCGGACGATGCGGCCCACCTGTCCAAGGCCCAGGCGGCGCTGAACAAGGCGCTGGGCGGCGGCACGGCCGATGCGGCCGGCCTGCAGAAGGCGCTCGATGCCGCCCGCAACGACAAGGCCAACGCCGACATCAGCAACCGCACGTGGGCGCAGGCAGCGGTGCTGGCACGTGCCCAGGCCGTGACCTTGGCGCGGCAGCAGGACAAGACCGGCGACAAGTCAGGCGACAAGACCGCGCAGCCCCCCAGCGACCCGATCGACCAGGCCACCAAGGATGTCGATGCCGCCCAGCTGTTTACCGAACAGGATCTGCAGGACGGCGTGAACGCCCTGCGCAAGGGCAACCTGGCGGCGACGCCCGATGCCAAGACGCCGGACACGCAGCGCGACGGCGCCCAGCCCGACACCACCGCCCATCTGAGCCAGCTGGTGGCCAGCGGCATGACGCTGCCCGAGGCGATTGCCGCCACGCGGGCCTGGCTCGGCGGCAACGAACAGAACGAGGCGATGCTGACGCAATCCGCACTGACCGTGGCGGCGCAGCAGCACCTGGAGGACTACTACAAGGACCCGACGCAGGACCCAGTGGAGGCCGGGGCCAAGGACCTTGCCAAGCTGAACGTGCTGGACCCGGACGTGCTGCGCGTGACGGCCGGCATCATGAAGCAGGACATCGAGCCCGACCAGAAGGCGCTCGACGGCGCGGTCACGCAGGCCCGAACCGACTACGCGGCGTGGCAGGACGCCAAGGCCAAGTCTGACAAGGCGCCCGACAACGCAGAGCTCAAGGCCGCTGCCGCACGCGCCCTGCAGGCGTATCACGACGATCTCGACAAGGCGCTGAACGTTGCCGCCGGCCGCAAGCCCGAGGATGGCGACTGGCAGCTCAGCCCCGACAACGTCGATACCCTGTGGAAGGCGCAGAACGCCGTCACCATGGCCGGCATCGCGCCCGAGATGGACGCGGCGCGCGGCACCGGCAAGAACTCGCCCGAGTTCAAGCAGTTGCTGACGAGCTTCCAGCAATGGCAGACGGCGCTGGGCGCGCAGCAGGCGCTGCACATTGCCGCGCACGCCCTGCAAACCAACGGCGGCCCAGGCAAGGGCGACGCGGCGGCGGCCAGGCGGCTCACCGGTCTGCTCGCGGGCATGCAGTCCGGCGACCCGCTGTTCGACCAGGTCATGGGCGACGCGAGCGTCTCGGGCCTGCAGCAGCGCGCGCTGCAATCCATCCTCGACCACGCGCCGATGATGTGCACGGCCGCCAACGACGGCAAGGATTCGCCGCAGGGCCGGCTCACTGCCATGGGCACGGCGCTCGATGTCTACAAGGGCACGATCTTCTACGCGCAACTGCTGGACGACACGATCCAGGCACCGCAGACGCAGTCGCTGTTTCAGCAGAGCGGCGCCCAGGTCTTCGGCAAGGACAAGAAAGACCAGGCCAACGCAGCAGCGGACCAGATGAACGGCGTCGCGCCGGACCTGGCTGCTGCGCTGTACCACAGCCAGTTCCGCGGCAAGCTGGACGTGACCGACCTGAAGGCCATGTCGCGCATCTACGCGGCCGCCGGCGGTGCACGCAACCAGGACATGACCGACCTGCGCAAGCAGATCGAAGGCCTGATGCTCAAGCCCATCGACAAGGGCGGGCTGGGCACGGAATCGGTCGATTCGCGGCTGAACACCACGTACTTCGTCGGCGGCGGTGGCATGGCCGTGGTCACCGGGCAGGATTTCGGGCTGGCGGATGTGAAGGACGACAACGTCCCGATGCAGCTCACGCAGGACATCCTCGGGGACAACATCGACGACGAGGTCAGCAAGGAGATCCGGCGCGAGACCGGCATCAAGGAGGCCTCCAGGCCGCCGGCGCCCGTCAGCACCGCGCCCCACGCCACCAATGCGAGCCCTCGGCTGCAGAACGATCTGAACTGGACCCCCGACACCGCAGGCGTGAGCTCAGGCACCACCGCCGGTGTCACGGCCAGCGGCAACACCGTCGGCCTGCCCTGGCAGGACGGCATGCACACGACCACCAGCCAGGCCCAGGTGTACAACGCCGTGGGTCAGGCATACGGGCTGGACCCGACCTACACGGCGCGCACGCTCGGCGAGCAGCAAGCCATGGCCGACGGCCAGTTCGCGGAATACAGCGGGAACGAAGTCGTCTACGACCACAAGGGCCACAAGACCACGCTGGCACAGGTGGCCGGCCAGCTCATGCGCGGCGAAGGCGTGACCACGCCCAGCGGCACCACGCCCGTGGTGCTCACCTCGCTGTCGATGCAGTGGTGGGACAACCGCGAGGGCAAGGGCGACGCCAAGCGCCTGGCCATCATGGAGGGCATCGGCACCGACGGGCGCTATATCGACGTGGGCCCGGCCGATACCACCGTGCGCAACGGCTATGGCGACTGGGAATCGCACAGCGGGCTGGATCGCGGCCTGCTGATCGCGCAGCCGCACTGGGTGGTCGATGCCAACGGCAACCTGATGACCGGCGACGGTTACTGGAAGACCTACAAGCCCGACGATCACTGGTACAACTGGGAGCACCTGAAGACCGACCTGGAGATCGGCCTGACGGTGGCGGCCGGGATCATCACCACCGTCGTGCAGCCCGAGACCGCTGCGCTGTGGGCCGTGGTGCTGTCGAACCTGGCCGATGCGTACTTTGCGGTGACGGCCGTGGCAGGCGCGGCACACTCGATCAATGCGCTCTCCACCGCCAAGGGCCGTGAAGACCCGTGGAACTGGGTGGGCCTGGGTGCCAACGTGCTGGGCGGCGCCGCCGGTGTCGGCGGGCTCATCAACCGCACGGCCGTGGCTGGAGCGCGCGTGGGCGCCTACAACGCCGATCTCATGGAGGCGATCAACGCGGTGCGCATCTCGCGTGGCGCGAGCGCCGAAGAAGCCGCGCGCATCAGCCTGCTCAATGACAATCGCTGGGCATTGCGGCCGTTCCAGAACAACCTCACCAACGCCGTGCTCAGCCGCGCGCTGTACGGCTCGCCCGCGGCCACCGCCAACGCGGCGCGACGGCTGAATGCCGTGTTTGGCGTCACGCGCAACCCGGGTGTCGCTGCCGATCTCACGCTGGGCACGATGCGCCTGCAGCGCTTGAACGAGGCCATCCCGCTGCTCAACCGGGCCGACGTGCTCGCCAGGCTGCCGGCACGCCTGCGCCGGCTGGCGGGGCTGCAGTTCCTGGGCGGCGGCGCGCTGGCGTATCGGCTGATGGGCACCGGCGCGCTCAACACCAACCTTGCCGCGATGCTGCACCAGGGGCAGTCGCTGGCGGCATCCAACGGGCAGGCGACGGGTGAAGACTGGGTGCAGTTCTTCACCTCGGCCGGGCTCATGGGTGCCGGCATGGGCGTGGCGCGCCAGCATGGCGCGTCGCAACGGCGCGCCTACGCGGCCGCGGTGGCCGACCTGGCCGCATCGGGCGTGCGCATGCCGGGCGTGGCGCCCGCCCCGGGCAGCTCGCCGGCGCAGCGCGTGCTGCCGGAGCGGGGCCCGCGTGGCGCCGAATCGGCACTCGAGTCGCAGCAGGCGCTGCTGGCCCGCGTGCAGGCGGAAGGGGCAGACGCAGCCAACGGTGCGTTGAGCAACAAGGACGTGTACCGCCTGTACGCCCGCACGGGCGGCGTCACGGGGCCGGAAGACACCATGCCGGGCGAGTTCTATTTCCCGCGCCTGATCGCCCTGGCAGAGCAGCGCCCCGAAGGCGCCTACACCGTGTCGCAAGCCGACGGCGCCTTCGTTGACAGCACGATGCCGACGGAAGGCCGCGCGCGCACCACGTTCTATCACTTCATGCGCGAGGACGGCCTTGTCGACCCGAACGCCGTCACCGAGCGCGTCTATGTCAACGCCAAGACGCCGCACGTGCTGGACGTGCTCGACTTCCTGGTGCGCGGCGTGGTGGATCAGCCCGGCCGCTTCCCGGGCGTCTATGCAGCCAAGGCGGCCGGCCCCGACGCCGCCGGCCCGCGCGCCGACAACATCGTCGTGTATGCCACCGACCGCGCGGCTGTCGATCGCGTGGTGGAGGCGTTGCGGCATTACCAGCAGCAGCATCCGGACCACTTCCACGACACCGTGCCGTCGATGACGCAGGCGCAGTTGCGCGGCGTGTCCACCGCGGCGGAGCCCACGCCCGCGATGGTGGACCGGCTGCTCAGTGCCATCGACCGTTTTGCCGCCGGCAACACGCAGTTTGGCGCCTCCAACATCGGCCGCACGCCGGGCCCGGAACAGAGTTTTGGCAGCATCCGCGCCTATGCGATCTCCCTGGCGCAGCACGACACCGTGCTGGCGCAGCAGGCCGCCGCGCAATACGGCGTACCGTTCGACTACAGCGCCGCGCTGCAGAAGGCCACCAGCCGGCGCTTTGCCGAGATCGGCGTCGACCCCGCCAACCCGGCGCGAAACCTCGGCGGCCCCGTGGACCGGCGGGCCGGCTCGCCCGACTACAGCGGCACCGGCACGCAGTACCGCCCGCAGGATGCCACCTACCAGACCACGCCGGGCGATCGCGTGACGATGGCGTTTGGCGGCGCGCCGCTGCCGCCCGCCGCCCATGCCCTGATTGGCGCCTCCGACACGCTCACGCGCCAGTTGCGCCTGCTGCACGACGCCGGCTGGGCGGTGCGCTTCGGGCGCAGCAACCGCGGCTCTGCGGTCGATGCCGAGCGCAAGACCATCACGCTCGATGCCAACGCGCCCGACGCCGGGGCGCTCGTCTACACGCTGGGCCATGAGACCGATCACGCCGTGAAGGTCGAGCTCGATCTGCTGGGCCTGCAAGGCCAAAGCGAGGGCAGCTACGTGCAGACCGCGCTCGCCGCCGAGGCCAGCGCGCAGGGCAACGCGTTCAACGTGCGCGACGAGGTGCTGGCCGCAACGGGCGTGGACATCGGCGCCCGCGCGCAGATGCCGCAGCCCTTGGAACAGGCCTATGCCCAATGGGACGCCAACAACCCCGAGGCCTACCTGCGCCTGGCGCAGACCATGGGCAGCATGCGCACGTCCACGGCGCCGGACCAGACTTACGCGCAGTACTACGCCTCGCGCTGGAACGGCGCGGCGCCCGGCACACCGCACATGCCGGCACCGGCCTCGGCGGCGGCATCGAACGCTCAGAAGGCCGCCGCGAAGGCCGCCGAATGGCTCGACGTGAAAGACCTGCGCACGCTGCGGCACGTGCCCGGCGCCGAGGTGCCCAAGCTGAGCCAGCTGGCCACCAAGGCCGGCAGCAAGACCGTCCTGATCGCACTCAAGGACACCCGCCAGCCGGACGGCACGCCGGTCATCGTCGCCACCACGCAAGTGCGTGACGACGGCACCTTCGCGCCGCCCACGGCGGTGCGTGGCAGCAACGTGCCGAAGATCGTCAAGCGCGCCGTGCGCGGCGACAACTCGGCAATGCGCAGCGCACGCAAGGACGTCGACTTCTACATCAGCCCCGTGTCGTACGAGCGGTTGCAGGCATTTGGCGGGCCATCGCGCATCAATGGCGATGACGGCTCGCACGTGCTGTCACCGTCGGCCGACAAGATCGACGCGAAGGTCGTGGCCGATATACAGCAGCTTGGGCACGCCAAGCGCTACAAGAGCGTGAAAGACGCCACCGACGCCGCGAAGGACAGCGACATCATCTACGTGATCGACAGGAAGGGCGGTGCGCCCAAAGGCTATGCCAGGCGCGGCACCGACGGCACATGGACGTACCACGTGGATGCGCCGATGGACGGCGCCACCGTGCCCGGGCGCAGCCTCGAAGCCGCCTTTGCCCGGCAGCAGACGCACGGCGCGCGCACGCTGCGCAGCGCGCCGCGCAGCGTGCGCTTCGTGGTCAGCTCGATGCAGCCCGAGACGGTCAAGGAGCTGGGCGGCTTCCTCAAGCCGCGCACGCTGTGGAAGCAGGCCGAATACGGCATGCCGGCCTTCAAGCCGGGCGAGATTGCACAGGCCGCCACCACATTGAACCGGCGGGCCAACGGCGGCTTCCTGCGTGGGCGCGCGGCGCAGCTTCTGCAATGGCGGCAGCGCACGCTGGAGGCGCCCGTCACGACCGGCACGCCGCTGGAAGGCTCGGCTCTCGGCTACGCCGACGCGCGCATGCTGCCCGAGTCCGACGCCCATGCGCTCGACTACAGTGGGCCGAACATCGCCCACCTGCGCGACCTGGCGAAGCAAGGCTGGCTCGAAGCCGGCACGCACTACATCTACGTCTACGAGACGGCCGACCACGCGGGCAAGCTGGCCCGCCATACGCCCACGGGCCGCCTGGAGCCGGACGGCGATACCGGCAACTCGCTCACGTGGTATGCCGCCTGGAACAAGCCGGCCACGCCGCACAACGGCACCCCGGCCAAGGAATTGGCGATCGGGCACGACAGCTTTGGCGCGGATACCCACTTCCTGCTCACGCGCCTGCCGCCCGACCAGTTCGAGGCATGGCAGCGCAGCGGCAGCGGTCTGGAGATTGGCGTGTACCAGCCGGTGCTCTCCAGCACCACCACGGTGGCGCTGCCGCCCGACGCGCCCAAGCTGGGCAACCTGACGCGGCCTCTGGACGAGGTTGAACTGCTGGCCGGCAAGAAGGACGATCCCTACGCCAGCAATGTCGAATTCAAGCCCGTCAAGGACCATGCGCCCGAAGTGGTGATGGCCGATGCGCAGCTGTGGCGCAAGCTCAAGCTCAAGCTGCGCGTGGCGCGCGACGTTGCTGCCAACACCGTGTCGCGCCGCGTGCCGTTTGCGGGCAAGCGCATGGCACAGCGGTTCTCGGCGGCGGCCACGGCAGACCGGCACATGGTCAACACGTTTTTGCGCTCGGAATTCCCGCTCCAGGCGCGGCTGGCGCCGATGGGCCGGGCATACCGACTGCGCGACGATCCCGCCAAGGCGCTGGCGTTCATCAAGAAAACCGGCGGCGCCATGCCGGTGATCTCGCTCGTGGTGGACCCGTATTCGCTGCGCGCTGCCGTGGGCAAGCGCCAGGACCCGAGCTTTGTGCAGGCCGCCAAGCAGATCGACGTGAACAACGCGACGATCGACCATGCCAACGCGCAGATCAAGTCCGGCAGCGGCGCCGACCAGAAGAAGCTGTTCCTCGACGATCTGCATCAGTCGCATCTCGACAAATGGCTCGACCTGTCGTCGCAGACCGGCGTGGTCATCCGGCTGGAGTTCGCGCCGTCGCGGCCGCTGATCGGCACCAACAACCACTTCACCGCACGCACCAATGACGCGTACGACAACCACGTGCGGCTGTTCTCGATGCTGGAGAAGTGGGGCGCCACCCATGCCGATGCGCCGGCGCCCCACGTGATGGTCAGCTTCCACGGCTGGGATACGGTGCTCGAGCCGGTGCCAGGCGGCGGCAATGCCAAGCTCGTCGAACAGGTGCTGGAGCGGCCCACGCTGCCCTGGGTGCACATGGGCGTGTCGTACGCCACCAATGGTGCTGATGCCATCGCCAACGAACGGCTGAACACCGCCGTCGCCGACATGGTGCTGCGCTTCGAGCAGGACGGCGCGCCCACCCAGGGCCGGCTGCATGGCGACGATGCCCTCACGCGTGTGTTCGAACGCCCGTCCAAGAGCCAGTACGACGCGCAGAACCAGGTGCTGCTGGCCGAGATCGCGCGGCTTGGCAGGCAGAAGTACAACCTCTCGGACAGCCAGGTCAACGCGATCATCGACCGCGTCTTCAACGGCAACACGACCGCACTCGTCAATCGTGCCCGCGCCACCGAGATCGCCTTTGCCAAACCGCTGTGGGACGCCAAGGGGCGCCTGAGTCCGAAGGAGGAACTCGCCAGTCAGTTTGCCAAGCAATGGACGGACGAGATGGGCGTGGCTGCGCGCCCCGCGGGCGCCAAGGCGCTGCCGGCATCGGCCCGCGACCCGGCCACACCGCTGCCCACCTGGAGGCAGATGGTGGAAAACGAGAAGGCCCTGTCGGTGGACGCGTCCGGCGAGCCGCAGAGCGCGGGGCGTGTCCAGACCACGCAGACCGCGCGCAAGGTGCTGCTCAAGCCGGAACAGGCATCCGCGGAACTCAATGCGCTGGGCGTGGAAGGCGCCAAGCCCAAGCTCGGCACGCGTGCGCGCGAAGTGATGACCGTGGGTGCCTCCTTGGCAGGGGGCGCCGGTGCGGTGCTGATCGGCATCCCGGGCACCGGGGCCAACACGGTTTCGCTGGCCAGCAACCCCTCCATGCTGCTGCTGCGGGTCGGACGCTCGGCGCAGGTGCTGCATCAGGCGACGATGGCGACCATCGAGCGGGCCGATCCGCGCGTCTTCAGCGAAGCCACGCAGACGATGGTCGACCGGCTCGTCAAGGCACTGCCGGACCACACGTCGGAGAAGACCGTGCCGGCCGACTTGGCCGACATCGAAACGCGGCTGCGCACCTTCGTGGCCGAAGCCAACTGGAGCGTGCACAACATCTACCAGCGCCTGGGCAATCGCGAAATCACGCGCACGCAGGCCACCGAGGCTACCCAGGCCGTGTCGGCCGACCTGGTCAAACAGATCCAGGCCATCTTCAGCGGCACCGGGCTGCAGCAGGTGCACCTGGGCCACCCGCGCACCAAGCTCGGCTATTGGGGCCGGCAGCTCGCCATCGGCGGTTACAGCGCGGGGCTGGCCTCGTATGCACACGCCATGGCGACCAAGGCCTGGACACTGGCCCACGATTCGGCCATCTGGTACGTGCTGCCCACGGGCGGCACGGTGGCGTCGATCGCGTACACCACCGGCGTGCTGCTCGGGCGCGGCCGCAACATCGACATTGAGCAGCGCAGCCGCACGGTGCGCGGGCTCGATATCTCGGCGGACACGCTGGCCGCCACCGGCGGCATGCTGCTCGGCGCCGCGCAGATGATGGGTGGCGACTACCTCAAGGGCGTGCCGATGCTGCTGTCGTCGGGCGCGCTCGGCCTCTCGCGCTTCAGCTCGCACTTCCCGAACGCGTCGGAGTTTGTGAGCAAGCACAAGATCGCCATCGCGCTGCTGCCGCTCTCGGCGTATGCATTCAACCTGATCAAGCCGCTGTTCATGCAGGACGACAAGAACAAGCGTCCGCCCGGCACACCGGCTGTCACGCAGTCGCCTGGCGCGGCACCGAGCGCAACACCGAGTGCATCGGCATCGCCTTCGGTGTCGCCGTCGCCAACCGTCTCGCCGTCCAGCTCGCCTTCGCCATCGGCCAGCGCGAGTGCGCCCTCAACCAGCCAGCCGCCCGGCACATCGGCCACCCCGCAGCCCACGCATTCCGAATACGTGGTGCAGCCGGGCGACACACTCAACGGCATTGCAGACCGGTATCGCACGCCGCTGCTGCACGAGGCACACGTCTCCGATGCGCAGCGCCAGGCGATGTCGCACGAGCAGCAGGTCGAGGCCGCCCTGGCGCAGCTGCTGCAGCTCAACCCGCAGTTCGCGCATCGCAATGTCGGGCTGATCCACCCTGACGAGCCGGTCGTGATCGTGCCCTGAGCCGCGTTGCCGTCATCGGGCCTTCAGCCGCCGCACCGACCGGTCGCCGACCCACTGCACGAGGCTGACCAGCCCGATGAGCAGCACGATGACCACCGCCATGACGGTCGTGTCGAACCGCTGGTAGCCGTAGCGGATGGCGATGTCGCCCAGGCCGCCGGCGCCCACGGCACCCGCCATGGCCGACGCCCCGATCAGCGAGACGATGGTCAGCGTGAAGCCGCCGATGATGCCGGGCAGCGCCTCGGGCAGCAGCACGTGCCAGACGATGTGGCGGCGCGTGCAGCCCATGGCCTGCGCGGCTTCCACCAGCCCGCGGTCCACCTCGCGCAGGCTGATCTCGGCAATGCGCGCGAAGAACGGCGTGGCGCTGATCGACAGCGGCACCACCGCTGCCCACACGCCGATGGTGGCGCCGACCACGAGCCGCGTGAACGGCAGCAGCGCGACGAGCAGGATGATGAACGGCGTGGCCCGGAAGCCGTTGATGACGGCACCCAGCACGCGATGCACGCGCGGTGATTCCAGCGCGCTGCCCGGCGCCGTGAGCACCAGGATCAGCGCCAGCGGGATGCCCGCCAGCACGGCGATCAGTGCAGACGCCGACACCATCGTCAACGTGTCGAGCAGGCCCTGCCAGATGCGGTCAATCGTGAGCGGCGACATAGCCAAGGCTCCGGGTGTGTTGGGACAGCTGCAACGCGACGAGCGCGTCGTGCGACAGCGTGCTGCCCGCTGCGGCGACGAGCAGGCGCCCCTGCGTGCGGCCCTGGATGCGGTCGAGATCCGCCCGCAGCAGGCGGGTGGGATGGCGCAGCGCCTGGGCGATGTGCGCGAGGTCCGGCACGGGCGCCACGCCGGTGTAGGCGAGTTCGATCAGCTGCTCGAACGGTGCGCGGGCAGGCGGCGCGGGCTCCAGGCGCAAGGCCACGTCTTCGGGCAGGCCGCCGCGCAGCGGTGCGAGCAGGGCGCGCGTGGCGTCGTGCTGCGGATCGCCGAACACGCGCCACACGGGGCCCTGCTCGGCAATGCGGCCCGCTTCGAGCACCAGCACGTTGTCGCAGATATCGCGGATCACGCCCATCTCGTGCGTGATGAGCACGATGGTCAGGCCCAGGCGCCGGTTGATGTCGCGCAGCAGGGCAAGGATGGCGTCGGTGGTTTCCGGATCGAGCGCGGAGGTCGCCTCGTCGCACAGCAGGATCTCCGGCCGATGCACGAGCGCACGGGCGATGCCCACACGCTGCTTCTGCCCGCCCGACAGGCGCCCCGGATACACATGCTGCTTGCCCTCCAGCCCCACGAGCGTCAGCAGGGTGTCCACGCGCTCGGCGATTTCCGCTGGCGGCACGCCCGCAACCCTCAGCGGCAGCGCGACGTTTTCCCACACGGTCTTGGCCGAGAGCAGGTTGAAGTGCTGGAAGATCATGCCGATGCGCCGGCGCAGCGCCACCAGCGCGGCGGTGCCGAGCGTCCCGACGTCCACGCCGTCGACCAGCACCTGGCCGCTGGTCGGCTTCTCCAGCCCGTTGATGGTGCGCAGCAGGCTCGACTTGCCGGCGCCGCTGCGGCCGATGATGCCGAAGATGCCCCCGGCCGGAATGTCGAGGTCGATGCCTTGCAGCGCATGCACGTCACCGGCGGCTGCGCGGTACGTTTTGCCGACGTTGCGAAAGCGGATCGTGCCGGCACCCGGCGCAGCGATGGCTGCGTCGGCGTGCCGCGCGTGCGCCGCGGGGTCGGCCGGGGCGCCCGGCCAGGCGTGTGCGGGGTTGGAAGCGAGCGTGGTCATGGCATCACCGTTTGACCCAGGGCAGGGTGAAGAGCTTGTCGTCGTTGGCGTAGGACGTGCGCACCTGCTGGCGTACCGCGGGCGAGTCCTGGTACAGCTTGATGAAGCGCGCAATGCGCGGGTCGTTGGCGTTGTCGTTGCGCGCGACGAAGCGGATGGCGAAGTACTCGTCGTCGATGCCGGAATACAGCAGGCCGGCGCTCGCCACGTCCGGCTTGCCGGCGTTGACGAAGTGCGCGGGATAGCCCTGGGCGAGATCCACGTCGTCCAGCGCGCGCACGAGCTGCGGCCCTTCGATCTCGACGAACTTCAGCTTCTTCGGGTTGGCGATCACGTCGTTGAGCGTGCCGCGCGCCCCGACGCCGTCGCGCAGCTTGATGAGGCCGGCCTTCTGCAGCAACAGCAGCCCGCGGCCCTGATTGACGGGGTCGTTGGCGACGGCCACGCGCGCCCCGTCCTTCAGGTCGGACAGGCGCTTGATCTTGCTCGAATACAGGCCGATGTTGCCGAGCACGCCAATGCCCACGCTCTTGAACGCATAGCCGCGTTCCTTGATGGCGTTGTCCAGGAAGGCCTGGTGCTGGAAGTAATTGAGATCGAGATCGCCGGAGGCGAGTGCGACGTTGGGCGTGGTCCAGTCGGTCAGTTCGACGACCTTCACATCGAGCCCCTGCTTGCGCGCCTCGGCGGCGGCCACTTCAACGGAATCGGCAAGCGCCCCGGGCGTGACCCCGATGCGCAGCGGCGCGGCATGCGCGGCGGACATCAGCACCGGAACGAGGGCGGCAAACAGGGTAGGGAGCAGGCGCGAGAGCTTCATGGTCGGTTGGGATGTGTCGGAAGAAGGCGGTCAGAGGTGGCGGAATCCGGCGGCGGCGTGGCGTGCGGGCAGGCGGTCTCCTTCGGCAAAGAGCTTGTGGCGCAGCGTTCCTTCGCCATACGCGGTCTTGTAGCGGCCGCGCTCCTGCAGCACCGGCACCACGAGGTCGACGAAATCCTCATAACTCTCGGGCACCACGGTGCGGCTCAGGTTGAAGCCGTCGATGCCCGTCTCGTCGATCCATTCGATGAGCGTGTCGGCCACCTGCCCCGGGTCGCCGACGATGGCGGGGTAGCGTCCGCCGAGCTCGAACAGCTCGAGCAGCTTGCGGCGCGTCCAGCCATGCCGGGCGGCGGTGGTGGTGGCCGATTCGATGGCGTTGCCGCCGCCGTAGTCGATGGGGTCGTCCAGGCCGTGGCGCGAGAAATCGACACCGGTGCTGGCGGCAAAGTGCGCAAGGCCGGCTTCACGGCTGGCGTAGGCGCGGTAGTCCGCATGCTTGGCATGGGCTTCGGCCTCGGTGCGTCCGGTGACCACGGCGGCGCCCATGAAGACCTTGATGTCGTCGGGGCGCCGGCCGGCCGCCAAGAGCTGCTCGCGCAGCGCGGCCACGGTCTGGCGCGCGGCTTCCTTGTTCGGCGGTGAGATGAACACGCACTCGGCATGGCGCGCGGCAAACCGCTGCCCGCGGCCCGAGCTGCCTGCCTGGAACAGCACCGGCGTGCGCTGCGGCGACGGCTCAGCGAGGTGATAGCCGTCCACCTTGTAGTAGCGGCCGCTGTGCTGGACCTTGCGCACCCTGCCCGGATCGGCAAACACGCGGGCGGCCTTGTCCCGCCGCACGGCGTCGTCGTCCCAGCTGCCTTCCCAGAGCTTGTAGAGCACCTCGAGGTATTCGTCGGCGCGGTCGTAGCGTTCGTCGTGGGCAAACTGTTTGTCGAGGCCCATGGCGCGGGCTGCGCTGTCCAGGTAGCCGGTGACGATGTTCCAGCCGATGCGCCCGCGCGTGAGGTGGTCCAGCGTCGAGAAACGCCGGGCAAGCAGGTAAGGCGGCTCGTACGTCAGGTTGACAGTGACGCCAAAGCCCAGATGCTGCGTCACGGCCGCCATGGCCGATACCAGCAGCAGCGGATCGTTGACCGGCAACTGGATCGATTCCTGCAGCGTGACATCGACATTGCCGCGATAGACGTCATACACGCCCACGATGTCGGCGATGAACAGCCCGTCGAACAGGCCGCGTTCGAGCGTGCGGGCCTGGTCGGTCCAGTATTCCAGCGTGTTGTAGTCGGCCGAGCGGTCGCGCGGGTGCGTCCACAGGCCGTGGTTGATGTGCCCGACGCAGTTCATGTTGAACGCGTTGAGCAGGATGCGCTTGCCCGCCATCAGATTGCTCCGTGCCGCGGCGGCAGCGTGTGGTTGAGGTGGAAGTTGCCGACCGCGTGGTACTTCCATCGCACGGGGTCGTGCAGCGTGTGCGTGCGCGCGTTGCGCCAGAAGCGGTCCAGCCCGCGGTGGTCAAGCGTGGCCGACGTGCCGCCGAGTTCGAACAGGCGCGTGCCCGCCAGCAGCGATGCCGTGGTGGTCAGCGCCCGGGCGGCCGCCACCGCGACCGACGCCTCGGCCACCGTGCGTTCATCGGGCGCCTGCTGCGCGGCATCGGTGATGCGGCCGGCGCGGCGCACGAGGGCCTCGGCGGCCCGCAGGCGCACGTGCACTTCGCCGAGGTGATGCAGCGTCAGCGGGTCGTCGGTGGCGCGCTCCACGCGGGCGTCGATCCAGGGCCGCGCATGGTCGCGCAGGAACGGCAGCGTCGCGGCCAGCGCACCGCGCCCGATACCGAGGTCGATGGCCGCGTGCATGAGCTGCGCGACCGGCCCGATGGTCGTCGGCCGCTCGAACGAGGCGAGGAAGGGGACGACCCATTCCGCCTCCACCCGCACGTTGTCGAAGCCGACCGAACCGCTGCCGGTGACGCGCTGGCCGAAGCCGTCCCAGTCGTCGGTCACGGTCACGCCGGCGGCCGCTCGTGGCACGAAGGCCAGCCACGTGACCTCCTGGCCCGCATCCTCGGCCACCACCAGGGTGGGGATCCAGTGCGCATACAGCGCGCCGGTGCAGTAGAACTTCTTGCCGTCGATGCGAAAGCCGTCGCCGTCCTGGGTGAGGCGCGTGCGCCGGCGGAAATCCTTGTGGCCGATCTCGGCCAGCGCATTGCCGAAGCGCTCACCGGCCAGCGCCCGCGCATAGAAGAACGCCTTCTGCGCCGCGGTGCCGCCCACGCGCAGCACTTCCAGCGCGTAGAAGTGGTTCTGCGGAATCTGCCCCAGCGAGCCGTCGGCCGCGGCGATGATGGCGATCACCTCGGCCAGCGTGGTGTTGGACACGCCGGCGCCGCCGTACTCGCGCGGCACGGTGATGCCCCACAGGCCGCTGGCGCTGAACGCTTCCAGTTCGGCCCATGGCAGGCGGCGCTCGCGGTCGCGCAACGCGGCGTCGGGTGCGAAAACGGCCGCGAGCCGGTGGGCGATCTCGATGGCCTCGGCATCGTCGCGCACTACGTGCGGGGTTTGCTGCGGGGCAGGGGCCGGCGGCACGCGGCCGTCCTCGGGTGGCGGGGTGAAAAGCAGTGACATGTCAGTTCCAGGAGTGCCGGGGCGGGAAGGCCTGGTTGAGCTGGTAGTTGCCGATCAGGTGCAGCTTCCAGCGCACGGGGTCGTGCAGCGTGTGGGTGCGTGCGTTGCGCCAGTGGCGGTCGAGGTTGTGCCGGGCGCGCGTGGCGGAGGAGCCCGCGAGTTCGAACAGCTTTTCGCTGGCCTGCAGCGCCACCTCGGTGGTCAGCACCTTGGCTTCGGCCACGGCAACGGAGGCGCGGGCGCTGCCGGCATCGGTGATGGGCTGCGCGGCGATGGCATCGAGCGTTTGCGCGGCTTCCTGCAGGACGGCGCGCGCGGCTTCGATGTCGATGGCCAGACGGCCGACGTCGGCAATGATGTACGGGTCGTCGGCGGCGCGTTCGACCTTGGCGTCTGTCCACGGCCGCGCATGTTCGCGCACAAACGCCAGCGTGTCGTCAAACGCGGCCTGTGCAATGCCAAGGTCGATGGCGGCCTGGATCAGCTGCGAATTCGGCCCGTACAGGCTGGGCCGCGCGGCGAGCTGCCAGATGGGCAGCACGTCGTCTTCGGAGACGGCCACGTTGTCGAAGATGACGGTGCCGCTGGCGGTGGTCCGCTGGCCGAACGAAGACCAGTCGTCCACCACCGTCAGGCCGGCGGCATTGCGCGGCACCCACACCTGCACGGCGCGGCCTTCGTCGTCGAGCGCGCGCGTGGGCACGCGGTGCGCAAACAACGCGCCGGTCGAGTAATACCGCGTGCCGCTCAGCCGCAGCCCTTGCGGCGTGCGGCGCAGGCGCGTGGTGCCCTCGAGGATGGTGCGGCTGGCAGCGGAACGCCGCTCGGGGCCGGCGTTGCCGAGGCGCTGCCCGGCCAGGACTTCGGCGTAAAAACGACGCTTCTGGTCCTCCGAGCCGGCTTCACGCAGCACGCCCAGCAAGCCGAAGTGGTTCTGCGGGATCTGGCCCAGCGACGCATCGGCTGCGCTCAGAATGGCGAACACCTCGGCCAGCGTCGCGTACGACACCTCGGCGCCGCCGTAGGCCTTCGGCACCGTGATGCCGCCCAGGCCGCTGGCCGACCAGCGGTCCAGTTCGTCCCAGGGCAGCCGGCGCTCCCGGTCGCGGGCGGAAGCGCCCTGGCGGAATTCGCCGGCGAGCGCATGGGCTGCATCGATGGCCTCGGCGGCGTCGCGCAGGCGGCGCACCTTGGTGGGGTCGGGCAGTGCGGGCTCGCGTGCCGGCACGTGGGTCGGCGGGCGCAAGGCTTGCACGTCAGATAGGTTGGTCATGGCAAGTCAGCAAGGTGGGCGGGGCGCGCGGCGTGCGCGCCGCACGCGCCGGAAACGCATCGGCCCGCCGGCACGCCGGGATGCCGGCTGCCGTCCGGATGGGCGCAGGCGGAATCGGCCCGCACCCGTTGCCAAGGCGATGCGATGCGCCGCTAGGCGGCTTTCAGGGTCACGCGGCGGTGCGCGGCAAAGTGCGATGCAGCGCGGTCTGCCGCGAGCCGGATGCGGTCTTGCAGCGCGGGGCTGCGCACGGCGTAGCCGTCAAAGTCTGCGGTGGCCGCATACACGCCGATCGGCAGCGTCAGTGCCTGCAGGAAACTGAACAGCGGCCGCAGGTGATGTTCGAGCACGAGCGCATGGCGGTCGCTGCCGCCGGTGGCGGCGAGCAGCACGGGCTTGTCGACGAGTGCCTCCTGGCCCACCAGGTCGAACACGTGCTTGAAGTGCCCCGGATACGCCCCGCGATACACCGGCGACGCCGCAATCAGCAGGTCCGCACCTTCCACGGCCTGCAGCTCGGCTTCGATTTCCTGCGGCAGTTCCGTGCGCCAGAGCGCGGAGCCCAGCGGGCGCGCAATGTCGACGAGGTTGACGATGTGCGCGTCGACGTGAAGCCGTGCCTCGAGCTCGGCGATCAGCGCGCGTACCAGCGCGAATGTGCGCGACGGCTGTTGTGTGCTGCCATTGACGGCAACGATCTTCAGGGGGGTGGACACGACTCGGCTCCCGAAATGCGATGGCACTTTCGCTGTTGCGCAGATGCGAAGAGCGAAAGACGGTGATCAAACGATACCGTGGCGCAGCAGCCGAATGAACGACGCGTTTTTTCTATCCATAGGCAAACGGTCTGCATAAGCATCTATGCAACCGTTCGTTGGTTTAGGCCGTTGTGGTGACGCTGCGGGGGTGCCACCTGCCGGCGACGCGCCGGGCCGGGAAGAAGGGAGTGATGGCAGGGATGAGACGTTGTGCCGTCCGATTGCGGCACAGCGAGCTGTTACATCGATACGTTGACCCCGACATACGGGTCCGAAAAGGTGTAGACCACGCCCTGGAACGTGATGTACTGCGTGACCGTGGTGTACCCATAGTTCCCGGCGGTCGTGGGCGTGCCGGTGATTCTTCCCGTGGCGCTGTCGAACGACATGCCCGGCGGCAGGGCTGCGGCGTTGCTGATGGTGTACGCCTCGCCGAACGGCTTGCTGGTGGATGGCCGCGACGGTGCAAGGGTCGAGGACTTTCCGACGCTGGTGTAGTTGTCGCCGAAGTACCGGAGCGTGTAGTTGGCGACTTGGATGGGGCAGGTCGTGTCCAGAGAGCCCGAGTAGCCAGAGACCGTCAGGCGGATCGTCACGTTGTACATGCCGGCAGATGCCGTGACGGTGCCGCTGATGTCCCCCGTATCGCCGTTGAGTGTCAGGCCCGCCGGCAATTGGCCAGAAACGATCGAGAAATGCGGGGTGTTGCCGTTGAGGCCCTGCACCGTGGCCTTGGCGCTGTAGTCAGTGAAAGTCATGGGGATCGTGCCGCCCGGCATGCTGCATCCATAGGCGACATGCAAATCGCCGCTGCTGACGGCGCCATCGCCACCTCCGCAAGCAGTCACCATGGCGCTTAAGCCGAGCGCCAACGCGGTCCTTTCGATCTTTTTCTGCATGTGTTTTGTCGGATGTGTTGTCTGCGCATTTGCCCGCGCTGAATCCCGTTCAGTTGGGGCATCCGCATCCCCCCTGGGTGCGGCGCATGCTCGGAAAGCATGCGGCGCTCGATACTAAGAGAAGGGTTGTCGCGCGGACAAGACGCCCGAGGGAGGGGTAGCTCTCTGGTGCGCCGTCGCGGCGTCGTGCGAGTTGCGTGCCCGCTTGGGCGAAGAAGCTGATGCGCCTCCGGCAGGACGCTGGGCCGGTGCCCTGAACAGCGCCTCAGCCGCGCCCGTCTTGCCGATCATCCGCCGCCAGCCGCCTCAGTTCCGTCCGGGCAGCCGTCAGGCGGGAATACAACACGGTGTTCTCAATCAGCAGCAGCAAGAGCACGAAGCTCGCACCCATCAGGCCGAACACGCGGCCGGCGTAGAAGCCCAGGTCATACCGCCCGCCGTTGAAGACGGTGCTGAGCGCCACGTCGCAGATCCACACGCACAGCACCACCATCAGCCAGACGTCGAGCGTGAGGTGCGGGCGGCTGCGCCAGAGCACGGCCAGCGCCAGCATGCAGCAGCACCAGGTGGCGCCCGACACGATGGCCATGGTGGGGGTGTAGCGGTTGGCGGCCATGATGGCGGGCAGCACTGGCTCGCCGGCGGTGGCAAGCGCCACGCAGGCGGCCGATGCGCCCAGCACGGCAGCGACGGTGCCGAGCGCCGTTCTGCGCGTCAGGACATGGCCGGCAAAGCGGTCGGGTTCGCGCTCTTCGCGCGTTTTGAGCACCGCATACGCCATGACGAACAGCGGGAAGCCGGCATGCCAGAACATGTAGATCCACGCCGTGCTTTGCGGCCCTGCGCCGAGCAGGCCGCTCGCGGAAAACAGGCCCGGGAACGACAGCAGATGCCCCACCGCCGTGGCGGCCGTGAACAGGTAGCCGCAGGCGAGTGCCAGCATGGCGCGCGATCGCGTGATGGCGAACTGGCCGAACAGCAGCGCAGCGGTGATGAGGTCATTGAGGATGAGCGCCGATTCGTAAATCGGCACGAACAGCGGAAGCCGCGGCAGCTGCACCTTGGCGAACGGCAAGGCCGACACCAGCACGACCAGCGACAGCAGCGCCACGGCCTGGGCCATCCAGTACGTGCGCCGCCCGGGCGACAGGCTCAGCAGCAGGCCGCGCGGCATGTGTACCGTTTCCGATACCAAGATGGACCCCCTTTTTGCGGTGACCGTGTCACCCGTCCGGTTTGTGCGGCGCGGCACGGCGCCGCTGCCGATGTCTTATAGAACCGGTGATAGTCACCCGCGCCGCCGATGTCAACGCGAAGTGAGCGAACCTTTCATGGCGGCCACGGGCAATGCCCAAGTGCGGGGCGCCCGTGGTGGCGATAGACTGCTCTTCCCGCAGGTCATCGCCACAAGGACCGCATATGGAACGCCACCCCACCGCCTCCGCCGCTGCCACCACCACCGAGCCGCCCGTCCTGCGCGACGACCGCGACGGCGTCGTCACGCTGCGGCTGAACCGGCCGCAGCAGTTCAATGCCCTGTCCGAGGCGATGCTCGATGCGCTGCATGAGGCGCTTGCCGACATTGCCGCCGATGCCCGCGTGCGCTGCGTGGTGCTCGGCGGCGAGGGCAGGGCCTTCTGCGCGGGCCATGACCTGCGCGAGATGCGCGGCACGCCTGAACTGGCGTACTACCAGGCGCTGTTTGCCCGCTGCAGCGTGGTGATGCAGGCGATCCAGGCCCTGCCGGTGCCCGTCATTGCGCGCGTGCATGGCATTGCGACGGCGGCGGGGTGCCAGCTGGTCGGCAGCTGCGACCTGGCCATCGCTTCCGAGGCGGCGCGGTTTGCGGTGTCGGGCATCAACGTGGGGCTGTTCTGCTCGACGCCTGCGGTGGCGCTGTCGCGCAACGTGCTGCCCAAGCGCGCGTTCGACATGCTGGTGACGGGTCGCTTCATTGATGCCGCCACGGCGGCGGACTGGGGCCTCGTCAACGAGGCTGTGCCCGATGCGGAGCTGGACGATGCCGTGGCCCGCAAGGTGGCGGAGATCGTCTCGAAGAGCCCGGCGGCCATCCGCTACGGCAAGGCGATGTTCTACCGCCAGCGCCAGATGCCGCTGGCCGACGCCTATGCGTACGCCGGTGACGTCATGGCCCGCAACATGATGGAAGAAGACGCCGCCGAGGGCATCGACGCCTTCCTCCAGAAGCGGCCCGCCCGTTGGAAGTCGTGAGGGCGGGCGCGCTCGTCACGTGTCATGCCGGTCGCTGCGGCTTGCGAGTGTTGCGTGCGCCGCGACGGCGAGGCCGGGTGATGGAGGTCGGCGACCGCGGGCCGGGCATCCCCGAAGACAAGCTGGGTGCGGGGCTGCAGCCGTTCGTGCGGCTGGAGAATTCACGCAGCCGGGAGTCTGGCGGTACGGGGCTCGGGTTGGCGATTGCGCAGCAATTGGCGGAGGCGGCGGGCGGTGTGCTCAAGCTGTCCAACCGCGAGGGCGGCGGCCTGGTCGCAGCCGTGCGGCTCGGATAACGCCACGGGCGGTAGGGCAGCGT
Source organism: Ralstonia mannitolilytica (assembly GCF_000954135.1). Classification (NCBI taxonomy): domain Bacteria; kingdom Pseudomonadati; phylum Pseudomonadota; class Betaproteobacteria; order Burkholderiales; family Burkholderiaceae; genus Ralstonia; species Ralstonia mannitolilytica. The sequence goes on from NZ_CP010800.1 coordinate 709,681, forward strand.
CCGCCTCACGTTGCCAGGGCCAGGCGCTCCCGCAACCGCCGCGCATCCGCGGGCGCCTGCACTTTCACGTCGTTATCGAAATAGCAGTACACGTCCCGGCCCGCGCGCCGCGGCCGCGCCGCACTGCCTGCGCGTTGTGCATCGGCCGGTTCGCGTCTGCTCGCCCACAGGTCGATGCGTTCGGCCCAGCGGTCGAGCGCCGCATCGGAATAGGCGCCGGTGTACAGCGCATCGGCGCCGTGCAGGCGCAGGTAGACGAAATCGCTCGTCACATCTTCGAGATATGGCCACTCCGCGATGGCGTGCGAGACCACCAACGCAGCACCGTGCCGGCGCAGCAGCGCGACGAACTCGGGCGTGCAGAAGCTTGCATGGCGGACTTCCACAGCATGGCGCAGCGCTTGTTGCCCGCGTGCGGCAAACCAGGGCGCCTTGACGCGCGCATCGTGCTGCCGGGCCAGGGCGCGCGCCGCGGCGGTGTCGTGCGGCAGCAGCGACAGAAAGCGCTCGAACCGCTGCGAATCAAAGCGATAGTTGGGCGGAAACTGCCACAGGAACGGCCCGAGCTTGTGTCGAAGCGCCAGCACGCCGGAGGCAAAGAAGTTGGCGATGGCCGGCACCGCCGTCTCGTCGCGAAAGCGCAGCATGTGCGTGAGGTAGCGCGGGCCCTTGACGGCAAAGACGAAGTCGTCGGGCACGGTGTCGTACCAGGCGCGCCAGCTGCCGATGGATTGCAGCGAGTAGTGCGATCCGTTGATCTCGATGGTGCTGAACTGCTGCGAGGCGTATTCGAGCTCGCGCCGCTGCGCCAGGTCTTCCGGATAGAACACGCCGCGCCAGCCGGCATAGCGCCACCCCGAGATGCCGATGCGGATCGTCATGGCGCGCGCCGCCGGCCGGGCCGCATGGCGGCACGCGCAGCCTCCACGGCGGCGCCCAGCGCCTGCAGCGCGTTCAGCAGCGCGGCGTGGTCGGCCGCGGGTGCCTGATAGCGCAGCACGTGCAGGTTCAGCGCGTCTTCCAGCACGCTGGCCGTCAGGTCGGAGAACGTGTCGGCCGCCGCGACGAAGTAGTGGCGTTCTGCCTCGGGGTGCTCGGCGCCGTATGTCTCGAGCAGCGCGCGCATGTCGGAATCGTCGATGCCGCAGCCCACAAACAGGAAAGTATGCGTACGCAGCAGCGCCTCCACCAGGTCGTAGAAGGCGCGGTAGCGTGCCCGTGCACGGACGTAATCGCAGCGCGAGAAGATCAGCGAGGCCGGCTGCGTCATCGAGCCATGCGTCTTGATGATGAGGTTGCGGTCTTCGCGCAAGCGCGCGGCGACGGTCGGGTCGCTGTAGTCGCACACGGCCAGGGGCGGCATGCCGCGCGCCGTGGCCAGCGTTTCATACAGCGTATCGAAGTTGGGCGTGAGCGTGATGCGGAAGTCCAGCGCCAGCAACGCTTCGTGCACGGGCGCGGGCGCAAAGTCCGGCGCAACGAGCTGGCGGCGCAGCAGGGTGGTCAGCCGCCGCTGGCCGAGCGTGCGGCGCACGATCTCGGCGGCGGTGAGCACGTCGCCGCGCCCGACGAACGCGCGCACTTCCTCGGCCAGTTGCGGGCTATCCGCCGCGATGGTGTTGGCGGCCTCGCACAGCAGTTCGGCCCACGTGGGCGGGCGCCGCGAACCGTCGGCCGAACGCGCGTTGGCCGAAATGCCCGAGCCGAAGAAGAGCACCGCCCGGCGTCGGGCGATGTCTTCCACCAGCCGTGGCGGCCAGTCGATCAGCGTGGCGTTGCGGCGGCGTTTGCGCGCCATCCGCTTACTCGTGCGGCCCGTTCATGCGCGCATAGGTCTGGACGATGCTGTCATGCGGCGTGATGGCGCCCACCGGATCATCCGTCAGGTCGCGGGCGAGCGAATATGCCGTGATGACGGCCAGCGAGACCCCCACGATGGTCAGCAATTCGCGGATTGGCATGTGCGTCTCCTCTTCGATGTCTGCCGCCTCGGTCGGGCGGCGCGCATGCGCAGACGCAAGGTTCAGGCCTGCGACAGGCCAATCGCACAACGGCGCGGGTTTGGGCCGTGTTACCGGGCCCGCAATGCCGACGGCGGCATGCCCAGCAGGCGCTGGAAACTGCGCCGCATGCGCTCGGTATCGCCAAAACCGCACTCCGTGGCAACGCGCTGCATCGAGGCCGCGCCGCTCTCGAGTGCCGCCCGGGCCGCTTCCACGCGCAGTTTTTCCACCGCCTTGGCGGGCGTGAGGCCGGTCTCGGCCTGGAATGCGCGGGCGAAATGGCGCGGGCTCATGCAGGCGCGGCCGGCCAGGTCGTCGACGCGGTGGGCATCGGCCAGGTTGCGGCGGACATGGTCGAGCAGCGGCTTGAAGCGGCCGCGCGCCGAGTCCATCTCGTTGAGCGCGGAGAACTGCGATTGCCCGCCGGGCCGCCGGTAATACACCACGAGCTGCCGCGCCACGGCCCGCGCCAGCCGCTCGCCCAGGTCTTCGGCGATGAGGGCGAGGGCCAGGTCGATGCCTGCGCTGATGCCGGCGCTCGTCCAGAAGCGGCCGTCGTTGACGTAGATGTGGTCGGCCTCGAGATGCACCTGCGGAAACTCGCGTGCGAACTGCGTGCTGCGGCCCCAGTGCGTGGTGGCGCGCCGGCCGTCCAGCAAGCCGGTGGCCGCCAGCAGCAGGCTGCCCGAGCACACGCTGGCCACACGCGCACCGCGGGCCGCGCAGCGCTGCACGAAGCGGCGCGTGCGTGCATCGGCCATGGCGGCATCCACGCCGTCGCCGCCGGCCACGAGCAGCGTATCGACCTGGCTGGCCGGGGGCAGCGGCTCGGCCGCCCAGCTTGCGCCGGAAGAACTGCGCACCAGGCCCGGCTGGGCGGCCACCGTGCGCACCGCGTAGTGGTCGTCCCGATAGCGGCTTGCGACCTCGAATGCGGCCACGGGCCCCGCGGCGTCGAGCACCTGGAAGTCGGGAAAGACCAGCACGGCAATACGATGGGTCATGGCAGAAAAAGTGGGATACACGACATTGCTGCCAACACGATAGAGCGCGATGCTACGAGGCGTCAACCACCCGAAACCCCGGAGAACCGGACCATGACCGCATCCCCGTTCATCGTTGTCTTTGCACTGTACGACCGCGTGACGCAGCTGGACTTCACCGGCCCGCACGAAGTGTTCTGGCGTCTGCCCGGCGCGCAATGCATCGTCGCCTCGGCACGCGGCGGAGAGATCCATGCCGACGGCGGCCTCACGATCTCGAACGTGCAGCGGCTGGCCGGCATCGGACATGCCGATCTCATCTGCGTGCCGGGCGGCTTCGGCGTCATTGAAGCCATGGGCGACGCTGAGTTCGTGCGGCAGGTGCGCCGCCTGGCCGATGGCGCCCGCTATGTCACCTCGGTGTGCACGGGCTCGCTCGTGCTGGGTGCGGCGGGGCTGCTGCGCGGCAAGCGCGCGGCATGCCACTGGGCCTGGCGCGACCTGCTGCCCACGTTTGAAGCGACCGTCGACGAAGCCCGCGTCGTGCGCGACGGCAACCTCATCACCGGCGGCGGGGTGACGGCGGGCATCGACATGGCGCTCACCGTCATGGCCGACATTGCCGGCACCGACCACGCCCAGGCCGTGCAGCTCGGCATCGAGTACGCCCCCGCACCGCCGTTCGACTGCGGCCGCCCCGAACGTGCCGCCGCCCCGGTCCTGCACGCCGTGACGGAGCGCCTGAACCGCCTGCGCGCCGATCGCTACGCGGCCGTGCAGAAGGCGGCGCAGGCAATGTCAATGCGGGTGCCGGCCGATTGCGGCGACAATGGCGGGTTTTCGACGCCATCGCCGCACGCCGGCCCTGCCACCGCATGAACGCGCCTTCCGCCCAGCCTCACGCCAATGGCCCCATCGGCATCGTCGCCGCCCTGCACGAGGAGATCAGCGAGCTGTTGACGCTGTTGTCCGACGCGCAGCGCGTGCGCATCGGCAATCGGGACTTCTGGACGGGTGCGTTTGAGGGGCAGCCCGTGGTGGTGGTGCTCTCACGCGTCGGCAAGGTGGCGGCGGCCACCACGGCGGCGGTGCTGATCACGCATTTCGGGGTGCGGGCGGTGGTGTTTGCCGGTGTGGCCGGGGCCCTGGCACCGGGGGTGGCGGTGGGCGATGTGGTGGTGTCGTCCGAGCTGCTGCAGCACGACGTCGATGCCTCGCCGCTGTTCCCGCGCTGGGAAATTCCGCTGATGGGCGTGGCCCGCTTTGCCGCCGACGCGGCGCTGGCCGATGCCCTGCGGCAAAGCGCATGCGCCGCGCTCGCAGATCCGCATGCGCTGCTGGGGCCCGCGGTGATGCAGGCCTTTGGCATTGCGGCGCCGCAGGTGCACTCCGGCCTCATCGTCAGCGGCGATCGCTTCGTCTGCACGTCGGCCGAAAGCGCCGTGCTGCGCCATGCGTTGCCCGACGCGCTGGCCGTGGAGATGGAAGGCGCCGCCGTCGCCCAGGTCTGCCACGAGTGGGGCGTGCCGTTTGCGGCCATCCGCACGATTTCCGACCGCGCGGACGACACGGCGAGCGTGGACTTTGCGCAGTTCATCGCACAGGTCGATTCGCGCTATAGCGTGGCGATCCTGCGCAACTGGCTCTCGGCGATGCACGCCGCCTGAGCACGGCCCGCAGCGTCATTGGCCCTTTGCGGCCAGGTATTTGTCCAGCGCATTCGCGCGTTCGCTCAGGCGGAAGATCGCGTTCTCGAGACGCTGCAGGTCGTTCAACGGGCTCTTGCCATAGAGCCTCGTCTCCAGGGCGGCGCTCTTGGCATGGAAGTCCTGCCACGCCTGTTGCGAGTTCACGAGCGCGTCCCTGGCGCTGCCATCGAGCTTGCCGAGCAGCGCCTTGTAGACCGTGGCCAGGCGTTCGTCCTGCGCCGCCTTCTCGGCAGACAGGCAGGCGCCGATGGCGTCGGCGTTCTCGCCCGCCTTGTCGACGCAGGCGTACATCCGCGTGGTGATGCCTTGCGGCGCGCGGCGCTTGATGCCGTTGGCCAGGCTTTCCGCCGCCAGGGCGCCGGTGCTGTGGGCCAGCACCGCCAGCGCGATGGGCAGCGCCAGCGTCTTCAGTGTCGTCAGCGTGTTCAAGATGTGACTCCTGAGCAAGGCCTGCGAGGGTGAAGGGCTGGTCAGTCTATCGCCGTCGTGCCGCGCCGGGCATCAGCCAGGCAGGTGGGGTCCGAGGTGGCGCATGGCGTTGTCGACATACGCCTCTTTCTCGCCGACCGGCGCGACATAGTGCAGCGCGGCGGCGGCCGCCTCCATGCCTTCCGTGCGAGCGATCACCCACGCGGCCAGATACGGCGACGCCAAACACCCGCCCGCCGTGGCAACGTTGCCGCGGGCGTAGAACGCCTGGTTGAGCACCTCCACGCCGGCTTCCTGCACCCACGGCTTGGTGGTCAGGTCGGTGCAGGCCGGCACGCTGCCCAGCAGGCCGAGCCTGGCGAGCACCAACGTGCCCGAGCACTGCGCGCCGATCAGCTGGCGGGCGGGATCGAGCCCCAGACGCGCCATCAACGCCGCATCGGCCACCACCTCGCGCGTGCGGACGCCGCTGCCCACCAGCACGGCGTCGGCGGTGCGCGCCTCTTCGAGCATCGACTGCGCGCGCACGGTCACGCCGTTCATCGACGTGACTTCCGCCTGCGGGCAGCACAGGCTCACGTGCCAGCCCGGCTTCCGGATGCTGTTGAGCACGCCCAGGGCGATGAGCGAATCGAGTTCGTTGAACCCGTCGAAAGTCAGGATGGCGATGTGCATGGCGAAGCAGCGCAGGGTTGGGGGTTTGAGCATGCTAGGGGCTGCCGGCAATACAATCAAAAAATTGTCCTAAGTACACTGCCATGACCCAAGCCCGTTATCAGCCGCTGGTGGAACGGCTCGCCGAGCAGATCCGCAGCGGCCGCCTGCCGCCGGGCACGCGCCTGCCCACGCACCGGCAACTTGCCCAGCGGCATGGCGTGGCGCTGGTCACGGCCACGCGCGTGTATGCCGAGCTCGAAGCGATGGGGCTGGTGAGCGGCGAGGTCGGACGGGGCACCTTCGTGCGCGAGAGCACGCTGCCGCGCGGTCTGGGCATCGACCAGCAGGCCGTGGCCGCCGGCGTGGTCGACCTGAACTTCAACTACCCGTCGGTGCCCGGGCAGGCCCGGCTGCTGAGCCGCGCATTGCGCGACCTGGCGGCCAGCGGCGATCTGGAGGCGCTGCTGCGCTACGCGCCGCACGGCGGACGCGCGCATGAGCGCGCCTGCGTGGCGCGGCATCTGGCCGGGCGCGGCCTCGCCGTGGCGGCCGAGCAGGTGCTGATCGTGGACGGCGCGCAGCACGGCCTGGCGGTCGCGGCCATGGGTCTGCTCAAACCCGGCGACGTGGTCGCCGTCGATGCGCTGACGTATCCCGGCTTCAAGGTCCTTGCGCAGATGCTGCATTTGGAGCTCGCGCCGCTTCCTGCGGCCGGGCAGGGGCTCGACCTCGATGCGCTGGAGCGGCTATGCGCGCGTCGCCGCGTGCGGGCCGTCTACGTCATGCCCACGCTGCACAACCCGCTCGGCTGGGTGAGCGGCCTGGGCTGGCGCCGCCGCCTCGCGGCCAGCGTGCGCCGGCATGGGTTGATTGCGATTGAAGATGCCGCCTACGCATTCCTTGCCGGCGACGCGCCCGCGCCGCTGGCCGCGCTGGCGCCCGAATCGACGGTGTACGTGTCCGGCCTGTCGAAGAGCGTGGCCACGGGGCTGCGTTTGGGGTGGATGGCGGCGCCGGCCGCGTGGGTGCCGTCGCTCGAGCGGGCCATCCGGGCCACGACGTGGAATACGCCGGCCATCGTGACGAACCTCGCGTGCGCCTGGCTCCAAGACGGCACGGTCGCCCGCCTCGAGGCCGACAAGCGCCGGGACGCCGCCGCGCGCCAGGCGCTGGCCCGCAAGGCGCTGGCGGGGCTGACGCTGGTTGCGCATCCGGTGTCGTATTTCGTCTGGCTTGCCCTGCCGCCCGAAGTTCGCGCCGATCGCGTGGCGGCGTGCCTGCAGGAAGACGGCATTTCGGTCTCCACCGCCGAGCCGTTTGCGACGTCCAAGCCGGTGCCGCATGCGTTGCGGCTGGCGCTGGGCTCGGTCGCCCCGCAGCGGCTGGAGGCTGCCCTGCAGACCGTGAGGCAGCGCGTGCTTGAACAGCAATACCGATGAGGGCCATGCCAAACGGCGTGAGCTTGCCTACACTTGCGTCGCAACGCTCTCAAGGAGACTCCATGAAGCACTGGCTGATGACGATGGCGGGATGGGTGCTCGGCGCCTGCGCCATGCTTGGCGGCACGGCACACGCCGACGATGGCGCCGCGCTCACGCTCAATGTAGGCGGGCAATCGCGTACGTTGTCGCGCGACGCGCTGCTGCACGATCCGCACCTGCGCGATGTCACCGTGGAAGACCAGAACCTCAAGCGCCGCCTGACCTTCAAGGCGCTGCCCGTGACCGAGCTGTTCCGCGGGCAGTCGATCAGCCCCGACGCCAGCGCCACCACGGCCGCCAGCGACGGTTATGTCTCGCACCTGCCGACGCGCCTGCTGCTGGCCGACCGCGCCGACGGCCCGCGCGCATGGCTGGCCGTGGAAGACCCCAACGCGCCGTGGCCCACGCTCAAGGGCCAGGGCATCGGCCCGTTCCGGCTGATCTGGACGGCGCCGCCGGCCAAGTCCTCGCTCGTCAATGAAAGCCTGTGGACCTACAGCATCGTGCGCATCGACATTGCCGCATTGCCGGGCGAGCGCTTCGCGGCCATCCGCCCCGCCGCCGGGCAGCCCGCCGATGGCCCCGTCATGCGGGGCTTTGCCACGTTCCAGCGTGTCTGCTTTTCGTGCCACACGCTCAACCGCGCCGGCGATGCGACGCTCGGGCCGGATCTGAACGTGCCGTACAGCCCCGTCGAATACCTCGGCGACGAGAAGCTGCGCCACCTCATCCGCGATCCGCAATCGCTGCGCTGGTGGCCCAATGCACGCATGTCCGCCATCGACGAGAAGACGCTGTCCAACGCGCAGCTCAGCGATCTGCTCGCGTATTTCCACCATATGGCGCAGCACAAGGCCGCCGCGCAGTGACGGCGCGCGGCACGGCTGCCTGCATGGCTATTCCGTCGCCCATTTCACCAGCGTGGCGATGGTGTTCATGTTGCGCGCCGTGCCGGCCTTGGCGGCCGGGATCTTCAGCTTGGAATCGGCCATGCCGCTGCCGTAGTGCACGTAGATCTCGCGCGTGCCGAGCGCCATCTCTTCTGCCTGGCGGCCGGTGGCGGCGTTGAGCGCGTCGGCAGGCGGCGGCGCATCGAGAAAGATGGCGACCGTCCGGCTTGGCGCGGCCGTCTTGAACGGATTGGCTTCGAGCACCGCGGCGAGTTCGTCCCCCGTGCGCACCACCACCCCTACGGGTTTGCCGGCGTAGTCCTCCAGGCAGCGCTCGAGCTTGGCCTTGATCGAGGCCGCCGACAGGCGGCTCTGAAAGACCACGTTGCCGCTCGCAATGTAGGTGCGCACGTGGGTCAGGCCGATCGATTCGCACATCGCACGCAGTTCGGCCATGGGCAGCTTGCCGGTGCCGCCCACGTTGACGGCGCGCAGCAGGGCGATGTAGGCGGGCATGGGGTCTCCTGTTCCGGTTGTCTTTTGAATGGCTTAGAAGCGCGATCCTCACCCGCTGGACGTTGCGCCTCCTCGCCGCAGTGCGCGCACGCGGCGGGCGCTTGGGCAGGCAGCTTTGCCGGCCGTGTCAGCACTTGTGGGCGGCCACGACGCGAGGATAGCGCGACGCCGTGTTTGCAACATTCTGTTACGAGATTGACCGGCCTGTTTAACCCCGGCGGGGGTGTGCCTTGTATGCTGCGCCGCGAACCCATCGAGCCCGGGTCGGGGCGCGCCAGCGCCTACCGCATCCGCATAGACGAATCAGGAGAACCTCATGTTGAAGAAGATTGCACCCGCCCTGGCAGTGGCCGCGCTTGCCGGCCTGACGGCCTTGCCTGCAGCCGCAGATGATCTGACGAACGCCCTCGGCGGGGCGCTCGGCGGTGCCGGTGGTGCCGCAGTGGGCGGCGCCCTCGGCGGCCAGACCGGCTCCGTCATCGGCGGTGCCATCGGCGGCGGCGCCGGCGGCGCGCTGACGGCCAATGGCCGCGAGCGCAAGGGCGCCATCGTGGGCGGCGCACTTGGGGGCGGCGTGGGTGCTGCCGCGGGCAACGCCATGGGTGGCCGCGCGGGCGGCATCGTCGGCGCGGGCCTGGGCGGCGGTGCCGGCGCGGCGCTGGGCGGCAACGTTCAGCGCAATTCGTATCACGACCACGACGACCACGGCCGCCACCGCCACGGCAAGCACCGTCACCGTCATTGATCTGATGTGACGCCGGGGCGCCAGCGCGTGAGCGTGAGGCGCCCCGGTCGCTTTCTTGCTCTCCTTCGGACGACGGGCGGCGCCGACTGCCCGGCGGGCTGTCGGACCCACCGTAGCCGCGTGGCCGACCTATCCTATCGGGACGGCCGCCCCGGCACGCTAAGAAGGAGAGCGCCATGACGCAACGCTTTGACGCCATCATCATCGGCACGGGCCAGGCGGGCCCACCGCTGGCCGCGCGGCTGTCAGCGGCCGGCATGAAGGTTGCCATCATCGAGCGCGGCCGCTTTGGCGGCACCTGCGTCAATACCGGATGCATTCCCACCAAGGCCATGGTCGCCAGCGCGTACGTGGCGCACATGGCGCGGCGCGCGGCCGACTACGGTGTGGCCATCGACGGCCACGTCAGGGTGGACATGCAGCGCGTGAAGGCCCGCAAGGACGACATCGCCGGGCGCTCCAACCGCAACGTCGAGCAATGGGTGCGCGGCCTCGAGCACGGCACCGTGTTCCAGGGCCACGCCCGCTTTGAAAGCCCGAAGACGGTGCGCGTGGGCGGCGAGCTGCTGGAAGCCCAGCGCATCTTCATCAACGTTGGCGGTCGTGCGCTGGTGCCGCCGATGCCGGGGCTCGACCAGGTGCCCTATCTCACCAACTCGACCATGATGGACGTCGACTTCCTGCCCGAGCACCTGATCGTGATCGGCGGAAGCTACGTCGGGCTGGAGTTCGGCCAGATGTTTCGCCGCTTCGGCTCGCGCGTGACGATCGTCGAGAAAGGCCCGCGCCTCATCGCGCGCGAAGATGAAGACGTCTCCGAGGCCGTGCACGAGATTCTGGCGGGCGAGGGCATCGACGTGCGGGTGAACGCCAACTGCCTGAGCGTGCGGCGCAACGGCGCCGGCGTCGTGGTCGGGCTGGATTGCGCAGGCGGCGGGCGTGAAGTGTCGGGCTCGCATCTGCTGATGGCGGTCGGGCGCGTGCCCAATACCGATGACCTTGGCCTGGACAAGGCCGGCGTGGAAATCGACGACCGCGGCAACATCCGCGTCGATGAGCAGTTGCGCACGAATGTGCCGGGCATCTGGGCCATGGGCGATTGCAACGGACGCGGCGCGTTCACGCACACGTCGTACAACGACTACGAGATCGTGGCGGCCAACCTGCTCGACAGCGACCCGCGCAAGGTCTCAGACCGCATCCAGGCGTACGCCATGTACATCGACCCGCCGCTGGCGCGCGTGGGCATGTCGCTCGCCGAGGCGAGGAAGTCGGGGCGCAGGCTGCTGGTTGGCAACCGCCCGATGACGCGTGTGGGCCGCGCCGTGGAGAAGGGCGAGAGCCTGGGCTTCATGCGCGTGGTGGCCGATGCGCAGACGCACGAGATTCTCGGTGCATGCATCCTCGGCGTGGGCGGCGACGAGGCCGTGCATTCGATTCTCGACGTGATGGCCGCGAAGGCGCCGTACAAGACCATCAGCCGCGCCATGCACATCCACCCGACGGTGTGCGAGCTGATCCCGACCTTGCTGCAGGGGATGGAGCCCGCCGAGTAAAGCGCAAAGCGTGCCAAACAAAAAGGGGTGCCGCTGGGCACCCCGACATGCTGGCTGCGGGCCCGCGCGTCAGGGCACAATCGAAAGAAACAGGTACGCCGCGAAGATCGCCAGGTGCACCACGCCTTGCAGGATCGTCGTGCGTCCCTTGCCGAGGGTGAGCGACGACACGATGAGCGTGAGGAACAGCAGGACCATTTCCTTGGGGCCCAGGCCCAGTTCGAGCGGACGGCCAATCCAGATGAACACCGCGGCGACCGTGGGAATGGTCAGCCCGATGCTCGCCAGCGCCGAACCCAACGCCAGGTTCAGGCTGGTCTGGATGCGGTCTGCGTTGGCGGCGCGCAGGGCGGCCAACCCTTCGGGCAGCAGCACCAGTGCGGCGATGACGATACCGACCGCGGCCGGCGGCGCACCGGCGTTCACGAGCGCGGCCTCCACCGACGGCGACAATACCTTCGCAAGCCCCACGACGGCCACCAGCGACACCATCAGCAGCACCCCGCTCAGCATGGCCACGCGGGCCGGCGGTGGCGGCGCGTGCACGTCTTCGTTGGAGCCTTCGGCCAGGAAGTAGTCGCGGTGGCGGATGGTCTGCACGATCACGAAGCAGCCATACAGCACCAGCGACGTGACGCCGGCAAAGCCGAGCTGCGAGGGCGTGAGCACCGGGCCCGGCGTGGAACTTGTGTAATTGGGCAGCACCATCGTCAGCGTGACGAGCGCGGCCAGCACGGCGAGCGCGGCATTGGCACCCGGCGCCTGGAAGGCCTGTTCGCGGTGGCGCAGGCCGCCCACGAACAGACACAGGCCCACGATGCCGTTGCAGATGATCATGACGGCGGCAAAGACGGTGTCGCGCGCCAGCCCTGCCTTTTCCGGCCCGGAAGACAGCATGACGGAGACGATCAGCGCCACCTCGATCACCGTCACCGCAATGGCCAGGACCAACGTGCCGAACGGCTCACCGACCTTGTGCGCGACCACCTCGGCATGGTGCACGGCGGCGAAGACGGCGCCGGCCAGTGCAAGCGCCATCAGCGCGATCAGCCAGCCGGGGGCGGTGGTCAACGTGCCGGCGACCAGCACCACCCACGCGATGGGCGGGGCGGCGATGGTCCACAGCGGCAGCTTGTTGGAAGAGAGGGCCACGATGTTCTCCTTGTTGTTGCCTCGACGCTGGCGGGCAGCGCGGGAATGGATTGGCGTGTGGCCCAATATAAAGCATGTGCCGGGCGCGCCTCGTCAGCGCCCGGCGTGTCGATCGTCCGCGCCTTACTTGGCGGCGGCCACGGCGGCCACCTCCTGGCTCCAGTAGCTGGGCAGCGCGCCGTACGGATTCGGCAGCGTTTTCGAGGTGATGTACACGCTGCCGGCGCCCTTGCTCGATGCGTGCTGGACGAAGTTCTGCATCTGCGTGGCCGACGCCGCGTACACGATGTGTGCGAACCGGCTCGTCGGGTAGCTGGCCTGCCACGCTTGCGGGGCATAGCTGGCGTAGTGCCTGGCGTTGTCTTCAAAGACGACGATCTGGTCGGCCACCGGCAGGCTGGCGTAGATTTCGGGCACGTTGGTGCCCGGGTTGCCCGTGACCGTGTAGTTGGCCGACAGGCCCTTGATGTAGTTGTAGACCGACTGATAGAACTGCACGTTGGCGGTCGTGCCGTCGGCCGTCATCTCGTCGATGAAGAAGCCGTCCACCTGGTACAGCGCCTGATAGGCATTGATGTCCTGCACCACGTCCGACAGCGGCCGCTGCCCATACGAGGTGTAGACATAGCCGATGACCTTGCCGCCCGCCGCACGCACCTTGGCGACGGCCGCGACGTAGTTCGGGTCCTGCGTGGTGCCCGGGCCGCTGTCGGGGTTGAGGATCACGGTGGTCGGGACGGCGCTCGCGTTGGCGGCGAGCGTGTTCCATTGCGTTGCACCGCGGCCCGATGGGTAGATGTAGGCCGGGACGAGCAGCCCTTCGGCGTTGGCATGCGGCGCAGCCGCCAGTGCGCCGCCCATCAGCGCGAACGCGGCGCACACCCTGCGTGCGAGCCTGCTTCCCCGGCCGGGCGTGCGGTCCTGCTTGCGGCCCGCCTGCACTGCGGCAGCGGGTTCCTTCCAGTGTGTCGTTTTCATGGTTTGCCTCGTGAGCACGCCGCGCGTGCGTGCTGCAATTGGCCCGCCGTTGTTTCCACCAACGGGCAGCTGGCTGACTCCCCCCGTTGGGAGTCCCTGTAGTTTTGCGTCGCCGGATCGCTCCGGTTTTGCCGAACCATCTCTGGGCCGTGGCCCATTGGACGAAGACTCTACCGACGGTGCGCGTGCCCGGCAAACGGAGAATGCGCCGGCATCGTCGTGTGAGGCCGGAACGTTGCCGGAAACCGACGCGGGCACGGCTGCGGCCGAGCCTTGCTGCTGACGATCAGGTCGTGACGCGTCGCTACATCGCGCCAGCAATCGCGTCGCGCAGCCACTGATGCGCCGGGTCGCGGTGCACGCGTTCGTGCCATAGCATCGACATCTCATACCCGGGCACCTCCACGGGAGGTTCAACCACCTGCAAGGCGCTCGCCCCGCGCACCAGCCGCTCCGGCAGCATGGCGACGAGGTCGCTGCCGGCAACCGCCGTCATCACGAACAGGAAGTGCGGCACCGACAGGACGACGCGCCGCGCGGCGCCGGCGGCCTGGAGCACGTCATCGGTGACGCCGGAGAACCCTCCGCCGTCGGGCGACACGATCACGTGGTCCAGCGCGCAGAACTGCGCCAGCGTCGGTCGCCGCTTCAGGCGGGGGTGTCCGGCGCGGCCCACAAGCACGTAGCGTTCGGTAAAGAGCGCGCGCCGGCGCAAGCCCGGTGGAGCGCCGTCCGTGGTGTGGAAGGCGAGGTCGATGTCGCCTTGCTCGGCCTGCTTTTCGATGCGTGGCGGCACCAGCTCCAGGACGGCCAGCCGCGTGCCGGGTGCGCTCGCGCGCAGGGCGTTGAGCGCAGGCAGGACGATGGTCGATTCGCCGTAGTCGGTGGCGGCCACGCGCCAGGTGTTGCTCGCCTGCGCCGGGTCGAACGGCCTGGCCGGGGCCACCGCCTGTTCCAGCGCTTCGAGGGCTTGCCGCAACGGTTCGCGCAGCGCCACGGCACGCGCGGTGGGCCGCATGCCGCGCGGGCCGGGCAGCAGCAGCGGATCGCCCAGGATCTCGCGCAGCTTGGCCAGGTGCACGCTCACCGACGGCTGCGAGAAGTTGAGCCGCTGCGCCGCCCGGGTGACGTTGAGCTCGGTCAGCAGCACGTCGAGCGTCACCAGCAGGTTGAGGTCCAGTCGCCTGAGATTATTCATGGTGATACCTGGAATACTGACAATTCATTTCCAATATACCTGCGCGGCGCGCATTCTGTGGCCCTCTCATCGAGGAGTTCCCACCATGAATGTTCTGATCGTCTATGCGCATCCTGAACCGAGGTCGCTCAACGGCGCGCTGAAGGACTTTGCCGTTCACCGTCTCGAGGCCGCCGGGCACACGGTACAGGTCTCCGATCTGTACGCCATGCAATGGAAGGCCGTGCTCGATGCCAGCGACAGTACCGTTGCGCCGGTCGGTCCGCGCTTTGATCCGTCGCTCGATTCGAAGTACGCGTTTGAAAACGGCTTCCAGGCCCCGGACATTGCGGCCGAGCAAGCCAGGTTGCGTTGGGCCGACGCTGTGATCCTGCAGTTTCCGCTGTGGTGGTTTTCCATGCCGGCCATCCTCAAGGGCTGGGTCGAGCGCGTGTATGCGTACGGATTCGCCTATGGCGTGGGCGAGCACTCCGACACCCACTGGGGCGACCGCTACGGCGAAGGTACGCTGGTCGGCAAGCGGGCCATGCTCGTCGTCACCACGGGCGGCTGGGAATCGCACTACAGCGCGCGCGGCATCAACGGCCCGATCGACGACCTCCTGTTCCCGATCCAGCACGGCATCCTGTACTACCCCGGCTTTGATGTCCTGCCGCCGTTCGTGGCCTACCGCACGGGACGGATGGATGCGGCCCGCTTTGCGCGGCTGACCGACGCGCTCGGCCGTCGGCTTGACACCCTGTTCAGCGCTGCGCCGATTCCCTTCCGCAAGCAGAACGCCGGCGATTACGAGATCCCGGCCCTCACGCTGCGGCCCGACATCGCGCCAGCCGCATCCGGTTTTGCCGCGCACATCGCCTAGGGCGACTACAATTTCCCGTTCCCATTTCCGGCGGCGCGCTGTGCTGAGCATGGCGCGCCGCCGTGTTCGTTTCTCCTGCGCATCGCATCCGGGCATGACGTTCCACGCGGTTACCACCGGCCTCATCAATCTGCTGCTTGGCATGGGCCTGGGCGTGGCGGGCGGCTTGCTCGGCATCGGCGGCGGGCTGATCGCCATTCCGGTGCTCGGCTATCTGTACGGCATGGACCAGCACCTGGCCCAGGGCACCGCGCTCGTGATGATCGCGCCCAATGTGCTGATCGGTTTCCTGCGGTACCACCAGCGGCATCCGGTGCAGTTGCGGTCCGTGGCCCTGATCTGCGTGTTCTCGATGGTGGCGACGTACGTGGCGGCCCGCTTTGCAGCGGGGTTGGATGCCCACCTGCTGCATACGGCGTTTGCCGTGTTCCTGATCGCGCTGGCGGTGTACTTCGGCTCGCAGCCCAGAGAGAATCCGGGCCACGCATACGATGCCGCCGCTGCCACGCAGCACGCCATGCCTGCCGCTGCGCTGCCGCTGATGGGCCTGGCCAGCGGCGCCATGTCGGGCATCTTTACGGTGGGCGGCGGGCTGGTGGTGGTGCCCGCGCTCGTGACGTTCTTCGACATGCCGCAAACGCGTGCACAAGGCATGGCGCTGGCGCTGGTGGTGCCGGGCTCGCTCATCGCGCTGGGCACCTATGCGCATGCGGGCCACGTGGACTGGGGCACGGGCATTCCGCTCGCCGTGGGCGGAATGCTGAGCGTGTCGTGGGGCGTGGCGCTGGCGTACCGGTTTTCTGCGCGCCGACTGCGGCTTGCGTTCTGCGCTGTGCTGCTCGGCACGGCGTTGATGATGTTGTGCGTCAAGCCGGTGTAATGCGCATTTTTGAGCAAGGAGCAAGCATCGTGGCAGAACAGGACAAGGCAGCAGGGCGTGCGCGGCGCGCACAGGTGATGGGCGAGGCGTTTGTGGAACGCGCGATGAGCGGGCTCGATGCGTTTTCAGCGCCGTTGCAGGATTGGCTCAACGAGCACGCGTGGGGCAGCACGTGGCTGCGCGATGTGCCGGGCGGCATCGACCTCAAGACGCGCAGCCTGTGCACCTGCGCCATGCTCGCTGCGCTTGGCCGCAGCACGGAACTGAAAGGCCACGTGCGCGGCGCCATCAACAACGGGGCGACAGCCGTGGAGATCCGCGAAGTGCTGCTGCACAGCGCCCTCTATGCGGGAGCGCCGGCGGCCATCGAGGCGTTCCGGTCGGCGCGCGAGGTGCTCAACGAGCTGGGCATCACGATCGAAGAAGACCGCTGACAGACACAGCCGCGTACTTTGCGCAAACGCCGGGCCGGCGCGTTATCCACAGAAACAGTGGGTAAGCCTGTGGATAACGTTGCCGGATGGCGATACAACGCGGTGGGCACTGGCTTGCCAACGGCGCAGGCAGGCAGCGTTGGCGCCGTGTTGTTCTAGCTGACGGTATCCGATGTACCCGGGGTGCCATACGCGGCCTTGATGGCCTTGTGTCGGGCTTCCATTTCCTGGCGCAGCGCACGGCGTTGCTGGGCCGCTTCGAAGCGTTCCTTTTCTTCCGCGTTGGCAGGCACCAGCGGCGGCACGTCGGCGGGTTTGCCGTTGTCGTCCACGGCCACCATGGTGAAGTAGCAGCTGTTGGTGTGGCGCACGACCTGGTTGCGGATGTTCTCGGTCACCACCTTGATGCCGATCTCCATCGACGTGCGGCCCGTGTAGTTCACCGACGCCAGGAACGTCACCAGCTCGCCCACGTGGATCGGCTGGCGGAACACCACCTGATCCACGGACAGCGTCACCACGTAGCGCCCGGCATAGCGGCTGGCACACGCGTAGGCGACCTGGTCGAGCAGCTTGAGAATGTGGCCGCCATGCACATTGCCGGAAAAATTGGCCATGTCGGGCGTCATCAGCACGGTCATGCTGAGCTGGTGGGATAGGGTGTTCATGGAGCGTCGAAGCGGAACGATGAGAAAAGCGGCGCGCAGAAATGGGTACGCAATGGCCCGCCATTGTGCCGTGTCCGCCTCAGCTTGTGCTGCATTGCGCGTCATTTGATGGCATCGCGCTACACTATCGGCTTTCGTGCCCTGCCTTCCTGGCCGCACCGTTTCTTCCATGCACCGCTTCCTGACACGCCTTCTGCTTTGGCTGGTCGTCCTGGCACTGCCCCTGCAGGGCCTGGCCGCGACCACCATGATGGCGCGCGCCGGTGCGGTGGACGAGGTTGTCGCTGCCGCGGCAATGCCTTCCGACGACGGTGCTTTCATGGCCGATGGCTGCCATGACCACGAAGAGGCGGGTACGAAGATGCCCGTCCCGTCGCACTGCAAGACCTGCCCGGTCTGTGCCGCGTGCTCGCTCGGCTCGGTCATTCCCCTGGCTGCCAGCCTTGGCGTGCCGCTCCTCGAGCTGCCGGCCGATGCGCCGCGCGGCCGCGCTGTTTTCTTCCGCAGCTTCATTCCTGAAGCGTTGCAACGTCCACCCTCGATTCGCGTTTGACGCCACCAGTCCGTCCATAGAACGGGCTGGCCTCTGGTTTGACGGCTCCATGCACCGCATGCGGCCGTACGTCATCACGCCTGAACGAGGTTTCTCATGCTTTTCACACGATGGTTCGTGGCCGCCGCGCTGCTGGCGCTGGCGCCGCCATGGGCAGTCGCGCAGGGCGCCGCATCTGCGCCGGCGGCATCTCCGCCTGATCCGCTGAACGCGGACGCCGCTGTGCCGGCCGTCGCCGTGCCGCGCACATTCGACAGTTACCACGCCTATCGCGATACCGGTCCTGCGCCCTGGCGCGAGACCAACGCAGCCGTGAGCCCTGAGCCGGGCGCGGCCGCGCATGGCGGCCACGCAGCGCACAGCATGCCCGCGAGCGCGCCGGCCGCCTCCTCCAACAAGCCTGCCGGCGAGCCCATGCCCGGCATGCACCACCACTGAGGCGGCGCCATGCTCAAACTCTCCAACCGCCGACTCGCCCTGTGCGCGCTGGCGGGCACGCTGCTGCTGAGCGGCTGCGCCACCGTCACGCAAGACAGCGGCTTCAAGACCGTTGCCGATGTGGCGCGCGACCGGCTGGGCAAGGACGCCACCTGGCAACGTTCACCGGAAGCACGCGACAGCGCCGCGCAACGCACGCGCGAGCTGCTGGCCCAGCCGCTGACGATGGACAGCGCCGTACAGATCGCGCTGCTGAACAACCGTGGCCTGCAGGCTTCGTATGCGGAGCTGGGGCTATCGGAAGCCGCGCTCGTGCAGGCCAGCCGCCTGCCGAATCCCGGCTTCAGTTTCAAGCGCACGCGCAGCGGCGACGACGTGTCGATCGAGCGCACGTTCTCGCTGTCGTTCCTGAACCTGCTGACGCTGCCGATGGCCACGCGCATCGAAGGCCGTTACTTCGAGCAGACCAAGCTGCTGGTCGCCAACCAGATGCTGCAGGTGGCCGCAGAGACACGCCGCGCATACGTCAATGCCGTCGCTGCGGAGCAATCTGCACGCTATGCAGAGCAGGTTCAGCAAGCTGCCGAAGCCGGGGCCGAGTTCGCCAAGCGCCTGGCGTCTGCCGGCAACTTCAGCAAGCTGGATCGCGCGCGTGAGCACGCTTTCTATGCAGAGGCCACCGCCACCTTGGCCCGTTCGCGGCAGCAGGCGCAGGCCGAGCGCGAGGCGTTGATCCGCCTGCTGGGTGTGTGGGGCGCAGATACCGGCTTCAAGCTGCCGGAACGGCTGCCCGACCTGCCGAAGGATCGCCCTGAACTGCAGCAGATCGAGGCCTATGCGTTGCGCAACCGGCTCGATATCCTGGCGGGCAAGTTGCAGGTCGAGGGGTTGGCATCGTCGCTGGGGCTCACGCAGGCCACGCGCTTCATCAACGTGCTGGATCTCGGCTACGTGCGCAACAGCAAATCGAACGAGCCACGTGAAACGGGCTACGAGATCAGCATCGAGATCCCGCTGTTCGACTGGGGCGGTGCCCGCGTGGCGCGCGCGCAGTCGATCTACATGCAGGCGGCCGACCAGCTTGCCGACACCGCCGTGCGCGCGCGTTCGGAAGTGCGTGAATCGTACGTGCGCTACCAGACGGCATATGACCTCACGCGCCACTACCGCGACGAGGTCGTGCCTGTGCGCAAGCGCATCTCCGACGAGATGCTGCTGCGCTACAACGGCATGCTCGTGAGCGTGTTCGAACTGCTGGCCGATGCGCGCGAGCAGGTGAATGCCGTGAACGGCTACATCGACGCGCTGCGCGGTTACTGGATTGCACAGACCGACTTGCAGATGGCGCTGGGCGGCAAGCTGCCGCCGGCTGAAGCGAATGCGGCCACCACAGCGCCGAACTCTCCTCAAGGACATTGAACATGGTTTCCCGACGTCAATTTCTCGGTGGCACGGGCGCGGCCATGCTGGGCGCAGCGATGGTCTCGCGCGCCGGCGCGGCCTCGCTGCCCGAAGCACCGCTGCAATCGAAGCCCGCCACGCAGCCGCCGCTTGCGCCGCCCAACGGCCGGCCCTACAACCCCGTCGTCACGCTCAACGGCTGGACGCTGCCGTGGCGCATGCGCGGCGGCTGGAAGGAGTTCCACCTCGTGGCCGAGCCCGTCGAGCGCGAATTCGCACCCGGTATGACGGGCCATCTCTGGGGCTACAACGGCCAGAGCCCCGGCCCGACGATCGAATGCGTGGAAGGCGATCGTGTGCGCATCTTCGTGACCAACAAGCTGCCCGAGCACACCACGGTGCACTGGCACGGCATGATCCTGCCCGCCGGCATGGACGGCGTGGGTGGCCTGTCGCAGCCGCACATTCCAACCGGCAAGACCTTCGTCTATGAGTTTGAGATGAAGAAGTCCGGCACCTTCATGTACCACCCGCATTCCGACGAGATGGTGCAGATGGCGATGGGCATGATGGGCTTTATCGTCGTGCATCCGAAAGACCCGGCGCAGCATCGCGTCGACCGCGACTTCGTCTTCCTGCTCGCCGCGTATGACATCGACCCCGGCTCTTACACGCCGCGCGTGGCCGAGATGACCAACTTCAACATGTGGACGTGGAACAGCCGCGTCTTTCCCGGCATCGACCCGTTGCCCGTGCGTCTGGGCGACCGCGTGCGCATCCGCATGGGCAACCTCACCATGACGAACCACCCGATGCATCTGCACGGCCATACGTTCGAAGTGGCGGGCACCGATGGCGGCTGGGTCCAGCCCGGCGCGCGTTGGCCGGAGGTGACGACGGACATTGCCGTGGGCCAGATGCGCGCCATCGAGTTCATTGCCGACAACCCCGGCGACTGGGCCTTCCACTGCCACAAGTCGCACCACACGATGAACGCCATGGGGCACAACGTGCCGACCATGATTGGCGTGCAGCAGAAAGACCTCGCCAAGAAGATGAACGCGCTGGTGCCCGACTACATGGGCATGGGCCAGGCCGGCATGGCCGACATGGGCGAGATGGAAATGCCGCTGCCCGACAACACGCTGCCCATGATGACGGGGCAGGGCCCGTTCGGCGCCATCGAAATGGGCGGCATGTTCACCGTGATGAAGGTGCGCCGCGATCTGCCGCGCAACAGCTATGCCGACCCCGGTTGGTACAAGCACCCGAAGGGCACCGTCGCGTACGAATACACCGGCACCGGCATCGACGACTGATCGACGCTGAATCCACATCCCATACGAAACGTAGACCGAGACCAAACATGCAACGCAATCTGATCCGTTCCACCTTCCTGGCCGCGCTGATGTCGATGGCCGCCATCGCGCACGCATCTGGCGATCACGCCGGCGGACACGACCATGGCGATGCCGCCATCGGTGAACCCGGGGACGCCGCCCGCATCACGCGCACGGTGCGCGTCGACATGACCGACACCATGCGCTTCACGCCCGCGCGGATTACCGTGGAGCGCGGCGAGACCATCCGCTTCGAAGTCGTCAACAGCGGCCAGGTACGGCACGAGATGACGCTGGGCACGCCGGCCGACCTCGTCGCCCACGCCGAGCAGATGCGTCGGCACCCCGAGATGGAGCATGCCGACGCCAACGCCGTCACCGTAGACCCAGGCCAGCGCGGCGAAATCGTGTGGCACTTCACGCGCCCCGGCTCGGTCGAGTTTGGCTGTCTGCAGCCCGGCCATTTCGAGGCCGGTATGCGCGGCGCCGTGCGCGTGCGCGGCCGCCAGTCCTGATCTCTCCAACCCTTTCATTCGACGAAGAGGCCGACATGATTCGTTATGCCCTGATGCTGGCCGCGCTGCTCCTCGGCGCGCCGTTCGTTCACGCAGCCGAGGATGCCGCTTCCGCTTCCGCTTCCGCTTCCGCTTCCGCTTCCGCTTCCGCTTCCGCTTCCGCGCCCGCGGCCACGACGGCCGTACCCATGTCCGAAGGCGAAATCAGGAAGGTCGATGCTGCTGCCGGCAAGCTGACCATCCAGCATGGCCCGCTCGTGAACCTCGGCATGGAGCCCATGACGATGGTCTTCCGCGTGCAGGACCCGGTCATGCTGTCCAAGGTGCGGCCGGGCAGCAAGGTCCGCTTTGTCGCCGAGAAGATCAACGGCGTGCTGACGGTGACAGCACTGGAAGTGGACTGAAGCTGGTTTGATCCTGCGCAGGCCGCGCGCGGTCTGGTACCGCGGCCGGCCTGCAAGCGACGGGGTGGCGCGCTACACTCACCATCTTTCGCCGCATATCGATTGCCGTATTCGTACGTTCGTTTCGCCATGACCGCGCCCGCTTCCACGACTTCCCATCCACAACCGCTCTCCGACGAGCAGCAAGCCTTCTTCCAGAAACACGGCTACGTCGTGCTGCGCGGTCTTGCGAGCCAGCAGGAATGCGCGGCCTTGCTCGCGGCGGCCCAGGAGGCGCTGGCCAACGCGGTGCCCCCGTTGGAGCTGGAAACCGATGTCGGCTATGCCGGCGCGCCCGCTTCGCGCGAAGCCGAAGGCGGCCAGACCGTGCGCCGCCTGCTCGATGCCGATTCACGGGGCACGCCCTACACCGAGTGGGCCCGCGACCGGCGCGTGGCCGGCGCGATTGCGCAGCTGATCGGAAGCCCCGTGCATCTTTCGCTCGCGCATCACAACTGCGTGATGACCAAGCATCCGGCATTCGGCACGGCCACGCACTGGCATCGTGACAGCCGCTACTGGTCGTTTGCACGCAACGAGCTGGTGTCGTCGTGGCTGGCGCTGGTGGAAGAAACGGTCGACAACGGCTGCCTCTGGGTGATCCCGGGCAGCCACACGCTGAACCTGCCCGCCGAGCGTTTCGACGAAAAACTGTTCCTGCGCCAGGACTTGCCGGAGAATCGGGAGCTCATCGACACCGCCCGCCCGGTGCCCCTTCTGCCGGGAGACGTGCTGCTCTTTCATTGCAACACCTTCCACGCTGCACGCGCGAACCAGACGGGGCAGGTCAAGTTCTCGGCGGTGTTCACGTATTACGGGCCCGGCAACCACCCGCTGCCCGGTACGCGCTCGTCTGCGCGGCCTGATCCGCTGGTCGGCTGAGCGGCCTACGCTCGATGCATCACCCGGCCTCACCCATTTGTAGGTGGGCGGCGGACAGATTTATGTCACATGCCTTTGCTATGGTGAATGCTCAACAATCATGAGCGGGGGAAACACCATGCCGATTCAGGAAGTGACACACGGAGCGCATGTCATCTTCATCGATCCGCTGCAGCGCGATGACCGTCGTTGGACGGCGCGTTTTCAGGTCTGCCGGGCCGGCCATGTCGTGTGTGACTGGGAAGATGTCGAGATGCCCGAGGGCTTCATCTCGCCCCAGCTCGCATTGAGCGCGAGTGTGCTGCTGGCAGAACACCGCCTGTCCAGCTTGCCGCACTAGCGCCAGGAACCGCAAACGCCCGCCACCCCGGCGGGTGTTTTCTTTGTACGGGGTGCGATCTCCGGTAGCGCCTGCCGCGTGCACCCGGCGGATCGTTTGCGAGGTGCGCCCGGCACCTTCCTCGTTGGCGCGCCGCGTGGCGCGCTGCCGTCACAGCGGATGCGTCATCAGGCTATGGATGGTGCGCACACCGCTTACGTAGTTGCCCATGCGCAGGTTTTCATTCGCGGCGTGCTGATTGTTGTCCGCGTTCACCAGCGGAACGATCGCGAAGGGCACCTGCAGCACGCGCACGATTTCCGCGGTGGGCACCGTCCCGCCCATCATGCGGATGCGCACCGGCGCGGGCTTGGCGCCAAACGTGTCCGCCAGCGACTGATAGGCCCACTTTCCCACGGCGGAATCGATTGGCGAGCCGGCGGCGTCCGCGCCTTCGCTCTGGTACCAGAAGCTTGCGAGCTTGTCATAGCCGCTGCGTTCCTCGTCCGTCGGCGCATTCTTCACAAGGTGATAGCCCTGGCGGACGATGTGCTGCTCGATCAGCTTGCCGAGGTAGTCTGCGGTGGAGTCGGGTGTGGTCCGCAGGTCGAGTTCGGCGACGGCCTTGTCGGGCACGATGTTGGCCACCTTGTCGCCCACCGCCGCGGCGCCCATGCCGCGCACGTTCAATGAGGGGTACTGCATCGCCTCCTGGTAGTTGGCGCCGACCTTGTCGGCGTGCGCAATGCCCAGGCGCTTGTTGAGCGCGGCTTCGTCATCCGGCACGGCCGCCATGATCTGGCGGTCGGCCTCGCTGATCTTCACGTGGTCGTAGTAGCCCGGGATGGTGACGCGGCCATCGTCGCTCTTCATCGATGCCAGCAGCGTTGCCAGGCGCTGCGCAGGGTTGGGCGCGTAGTTGCCGTAGTGCCCGCTGTGCAGCGGCACCTTGCCGCCGTAGACGGTGAGCCGCGCTTCGGCCGCACCGCGGTTGCCGAAAATCAGCGTCGGGAGGTTGGTCGCGTGCATCGGGCCATCGTGGATGACGATGGCGTCGCAGCGCAGCAGGTCACGGTTGGCCTGCATGATCTTGCTGATCGACGGCGAGCCTTTCTCTTCCTCGCTGTCGAGGATGACCTTGACGTTCACCGCCGGCTGCGCGCCCTGGGCCTTCAGCGCATCGATGGCGGCCAGCATCATCATGATCGGGCCCTTGTCGTCGGCGGATGCCCGGCCGAACACGCGCCACTCGGGGTCGAGCGGCCCGTTGAACAGTTGCGCCGGGTCGATCTCTTCCCAGCCGCCCTGCGCCGTCTTGCGCTTGAGTACGGGCGTCCACGGGCTCTTCTGCGCCCACTGCGCGGGAATCACCGGCTGCCCGTCGAGGTGCATGTAGAACAGCACGGTCTTGCGCGCGGGGTCCGCATTCGGCAGCTCGGCGAAGAGCATCGGCTTGCCGTCGTTTGCGAGCTGCCGTGTCGTGAAGCCGCGCTTGCGGAACGCCTGCTCGAGCCAGTCGACGTTCTTGCGGATGTCCTCCGGCGCGATGGCGTCGTTGGGCAGGGAGAGCACCTCGAAGTATTCACGGTAGGTGCCCTGCGCATAGCGTTCGGCGTCCGCGGTGGACAGGTCGGCCGCGCTGGCCGCACCGGCAGCGCCCAGCAGCAGCGCGGCAAGCCACGTGCGGCGCTGCAGGTTCTTGTGTGACAGCGTTTGCGAGGCGGCGTGCGGTGCCGGCATGTTCGTAGGGGCGGGGGTGGGTCAGCGAAACGCTGGCTCGTCGAAGCTGCGCAGCTTGCGCGAGTGCAGCGCTTCGACGCCGGTGGCGCGCAGCAGGCGCACGGCTTCCATGCCGATGTCCAGATGCTGGCTCACGCGCTGGCGGTAGAACAGGTTGGCCATGCCGCGCAGTTTCAGCTCGCCATGAAGCGGCTTGTCCGATACACAGAGCAGGGTGCCGTAGGGCACGCGCAGGCGGAAGCCGTTGGCGGCAATCGTGGCGCTTTCCATGTCGATGGCGATCGCGCGCGACTGGTTGAAGCGCGTGTACAGCGCCTGGTACTTCAGCTCCCAGTTGCGGTCGTCGGTGGACACGACCGTACCGGTGCGCATGCGCGATTTCATGTCGGCGCCCGAGAGCCCAGTGATGCGCGCCACCGCCTCTTGCAGCGCCACCTGGATCTCTGCGATGGGCGGCACGGGCACCCACGGCGGCAGATCCTGGTCGAGCACGTGGTCGTCGCGCACATACGCGTGGGCGAGCACGTAATCGCCGAGCTGCTGCGAGCGGCGCAGCCCGCCGCAGTGGCCGATCATCATCCAGCAGTGCGGACGCAGCACGGCCAGGTGGTCGGTGATGGTCTTGGCGTTGGACGGGCCCACGCCGATGTTCACCAGCGTCACGCCCAGCTTGTCTTCGCGCACGAGGTGGTAGGCCGGCATCTGCGGCAGGCCCTTGATGCGGTGCGCGTCGTCGGGCGCGGGCATGCCGAGGTCGTGCTCGGTGTCGCCGGGTTCGACAAAGCGGATGTAGCCCTCGTCGTTGCCGTCTTCCATGAGCTTGCGGCCCAGCGCGGCAAATTCATCGACGTAGCGCTGGTAGTTCGTGAACAGCACGAAGCGCTGGAAGTGTTTGGGGTGCGTGGCGGTGTAGTGGTACAGGCGCTGCAGCGCCAGGTCGACGCGCTCGGCGGTGAACATCGACAGCGGCTGCGGCTCGTCGCCCATCGGCCGGTAGGTGCCGTTGGCGATGGAGTCATCGATCATCGACAGATCGGGCAGCGTGAACGCGCTGCCGAGCGCGCGCGCCTGTTCGGGCGTGATGTCGACGGTGGAGGCCTCCACCACGAAGGGCAGCGGAATTGGCCGGTTGCTCACGCCCACGACCACCGGGCTGTTGTGGTAGTGCAGCAGGCGCTCGATCTGCACGCGGTAGTAATCGCGGAAGAGATCCGGCCGCGTGAGCGTCGTGCCATAGACGCCCGGATATGCCACCGTGCCCCACGCCGGGCGCGCATCGCTCACCAGCGTTTTCGGGTCGACGGTGATGCCCAGGTACGGGTAGCACGCGGCAGCGGCCTCGCTGCAGTCTTCGCCTCGCGCAAATGCGTGGAAGCGATCGCGGACGGCCTGCGCCGAGCGTTCGTAGATGGCGGTGATGCGCTCGACGGCGGTGTTGGCATCGGTGCAGATGGCCAAGTCTTGCGCGGGATAGAGGTGAGTGGCGCGGGTATCGGTCATGTTTCGATGATACCGGCGTTTTGTGAACCTGAGATAGCGGCGTTGCCTAGGTGACGGCGTCGGATGCCGGACGCGCGCGCCAGCGCAAAAAGCGCTGCCAGGTCGACATGGGGGAGCGGTGCGCGACGGCCTTGCCCGTGTCCGCGCGCAGCCCATTGGGCAGCGCCTCGATGCCGCTGCACAGCAGGAAGTACAGCACCGCCACCGCGCCGAACACCTCGGCCGGATAGGCTACCGTGCGGCTGTTGACCTGGCTCGCGGCGGTGGACAGCTCGACCACACCCACGATGTAGGCCAGCGACGTGTCCTTGACCGTCGACACCCACTGGTTGGCGAGCGACGGCAGCATGATGCGCCACGCCTGCGGCAGCACGATCGTGAGCAGCGCCTGCGTCGGTCGCATGCCCAGCGCCAGCGCCGCGTTGCGCTGTCCCGTGCCGACGGCGTGCAGCCCGGCTGCCATGCTTTGTGCAATGTAGGCCGCGCCCACGGCGGCGAGTGCGGTGACCACCGTGGCGGTCTCAGGCACCGCCACACCCAGCGCCATCGGGATCAGGAAGTACGCCCAGAACATCAGCATGAGCACCGGAACGGCGCGCAGCGTTGCCAGCAGACCGCGCAGCAGGCGCGCCAGCCTGGCGAGGCCGGGGGCGGCATCGAGCCGGTCCAGCAGCAGCGCGGCGCCCACGCCTGCCGCCGTGGCGGCCAGGCAGGCCCACAAGGCCATCCAGAGGGTGAGTGCGGCGCCCGCGAGTGTCCCGTTCGGGTACGGGCCCACCAGCAGGTAGCGCAGGTGCAGCAGCACGGCGTCGATCGTCATGCGGGGGCGCCGGCCGGCGTTGCCGAGGCACGCGCCCATCCGAGTCGGTGCAGCAGCATCGGCGCAGCCCATTGCAGCAGCAGGATCGCGGCGGCATACAGCACCGTCGCCACGGCAAAGGCCTGGAACGCGAGCAGCGTGTCGGTTTCCACCTGCCGCGCGCTGTACGAAAGCTCCGCCAGCCCGATGCCCATGGCCAGCGACGTGTTCTTGATGGTGTTGGCGCACTGCCCGAGCAGCGGCAGGGCCGACACGCGCAACGCCTGCGGCAGCACCACGCGCAGGAAGGCGGCGCGCGGCGTAAAGCCGAGCGACAGGGCGGCCTCCCGCTGCCCCTGCGGCACGGCGCGCAGGCCGGCGCGCAACTCCTCCGAGAAGAATGCGCCCGCATACAGCGCAATGCCGAACGCCGCCGCCAGGAATTCAAACGATGGCGCAGGCAGCCGCCAATTGCCCAGCGCGATCCCGTTCCAGCCCGTGATGGCGCCGATCACGTGCTCGCCGAGCAGCTGCGCGGCTCCGAAATACCAGAAGAACAACTGCACCAGCAGCGGCGTCTTGCGCACGAAGGCCACCAGCGCGCGTGCCGGCAGATGCAGCCACGGCAGGGTGCTGGCCCGCAGCCCCGTCAGCAGCAGGCCGATGATCAATCCCCCCGCGATGGCGGCCGCCGACACCAGCAGCGTCATGCCAAAGCCCTCCAGCATCCAGCCGAGATAACGCGGCGGCAGGGGCTGGAGGAAGGCTGGCAGGCTCAAGCTCACTTCGTACTGCCGATGACGAAGTCGCGCGCAAGCGGTGCCGCGCTCTTCGGGCCGAACCAGCGGTCGTAGATGCGGGCGGCGGTGCCGTCCTTCTCGAGGCCGAGCAGGATCTGGTCGATGGTGGCGGTCAGCCGCGCTTCGCCTTTGGGAATGCCGATGCCCATGTACTCGCGTGTCAGCACGAACGGCGAGATCTCGAGTTCGTTGCGGTTGGGCAGCGTCGCGAGCAGCGCGCCGAGCTTCGCACCGTCCTGCGCAAACGCCTGGATGGCGCCGCTGCGCAGCGCGGTGAGCGCGAGCGGCGAATCGTCATACGCGATCACGCGGGCGTTCGGATAGCCGTCGCGCAGCGTGGTCTCCTGCGTGGTGCCCTTGTCGACGCCCAGGCGGATGCCGTCTTTCTTCAGGTCCTCCGGTTGCTTGAGGAAACCCTTCCTCGCGATGAACTGCAGGCCGCTGGCGAAGTACGGCGTGCTGAAATCGATCTGCTTCTTGCGCTCGTCCGTAATGGTGAAGTTGGCCGCCACGATGTCGACCTTGCCCGAGGTGAGCAGCGGTACGCGGTTGGCCGGGTTGGTGGCGCGCAGTTCCAGCTTCACGCCCAGCTTCCTGGCGATCTCCTGCGCGTAATCGACATCGAGGCCGACGGGCTGGCCAGTCCTGGCGTCGGCATAGCCGAAGGGCGGGTTGGCATCGAACACGCCCACGCGCAGCACGCCCGCGCGTCGGATGTCGTCCAGCCGGTCGGCGCGGGCGGCCGGCGCGTGCAGTACCGCGACCGCCAGCGCCGCCCCGATCACCATGCCCACCGCCTGCCGGGATGCGCGCGTCAGTCCCCGCAACAACAGCCGCCCTGAAAAGCCTGCCTGCATGACAACTCCCCTGAAGATTTTGAGGGGTCCAAGCGTAGGGCCGACGCCCGGCCGTGCAAACGAATTCGTTGGCAGATCGATATGCGCGGTGAACCACGGCGGCGTCTGGGGATGCGGCTGGCCCTTCAGTTTTTACATTTGCCGCCGATAATGCTTGACAGGGCATCTGGCGAGCTGTTTCGCCATCGATTCCCTGGGAAAAGAACAACACCGAACGGGGAGTGCAACGTGGATCGACCGGCTGGCCGGGCCTACCGCCGGTATCGCCGTGGGCGCGGGGAGTGCGGATCATGCTGATCGCCGCACTGGCTTGTGCTGCCCTCGTCTCGATCGCGCTGATCGGCCTGTCATGGTCACGCCGCGACGACGCCGAGGTTGCCTCGTTCATGCTGCTCGTCCTCGGCACCGCGCTATGGAGCGGCGCACGGCTCATGGAAGTCGTCACGTTGGACATGCCCGCGCGCGTGGGCTGGGCCAAGGTGGCCTACCTCGGCATCATGATCGTGCCGGCGGCGTGGCTGCGCATGGTGATCGGGCTGACGCGGCCAGAACTGAACGCCTTGCCGCTCGTGCGCGCGGGCTCGGTGCTGGCGCTGCTGGTAGGCGCCGGCTTCATGGGGCTGGTGGCGACCAATGAGCTGCACCACCTCGTGTGGCTCGATGCGCGGTTCGTCGTCATGGGCGGTGTGCAGCGCGCCGTGTTCGACCATGGGCCGATGTTCTGGATCGCCACGGCGTACAACTATGCGCTGCTCGCGGCCAGCCTCGTGCTGCTGACGCTTCCTGCCGGCGCCACCGCGACGGTGCTGCATGGGGCATCCGGCACGCGTGTGCGCCTTGCGCTCGTGATCGGGCAGTTGCTGCCGCTCGTTGCGCATCTGGCCTACCTGCAGCGCTGGACGGTTGCCCTGGGCGGCGACCTCACGCCCGCCACCTTTGCCGCCAGCGCGGCGCTCGTGGGCGGCCTGGTGCTGCTGCCGCGCCTGCGAGATACCGCTGCCTATGCGCGCGGCAAGATCCTCGACGCCATGCGCGATGGCTGTCTCGTCCTCGCGCCAGACGGCACGATCGCCAGCATGAACGCCGCCGCACGGCACCTGTTGCCCACGGCGCGGCTATACGCGATGCCGCCGGCGGAGCTGGAGACCCCCGCGCTGCTGCGTGAGTTCGATCGCACGCGCGTGCCCAACCGTCACCAGGTCTGGCTGCCGGACGCGGGCCGCACGCTGGAGATCACCCTGGATGGCCTGAGCGACGCGCGGGGCAGGCGCGTCGGCGTTTTCCTGCTGCTGCGCGACGTGACGGCCGAACAACTGCAGCGTGCCGGCATGGCCAGCGCGCAGGACGCTCTGCGCGGCGAACTGCAGCGCACGCAGGCCAAGCTGAGCGTGCTCGAGAACGACGTCAACCGCGATGCGCTGACGCATCTGCACAACCGCCGCTTCTTCGAGACGCAGGCCCCGCGCCTGCTCGAACATGCGCGCCGCGATCGCCGCTCGGTCACGCTGGCGCTCTTCGACATCGACTGCTTCAAGCAATACAACGACACCTACGGCCACCTGCAGGGCGACGAGTGCCTGCGCATGGTGGCCGACGTGCTGGGCAAGGCGTGCCGCCACCCCGACGATTTCATCGCGCGCGTGGGCGGCGAGGAGTTTGTCGCCATGCTCTTCGACCTGACGCGGGACGAGGCGCGCCAGGCGGTGGCCCGCGCCGTCGCAAAGGTCGCGGAGCAGGCGCAGCCGCATGCCGCATCGCCGGTTGCGCCGTACGTGACGCTGTCAGCCGGCGCGGTGACGCTCACGCCCGACGCCGAGCGCCTCGATGGGCTGTTCGAGCGGGCAGACGCGGCGCTGTACGCAGCCAAGCGCGGCGGGCGGAATACGTTCCGGCTCGATGTGGCAGGGGTGGGGCTGCGCAGCGTGGCAGGGGGGGAATGACGAGGCCGGGAAGGCGATTGCATCGGATCGTGACGGAGTGATGCTGGCATCGGAAGAATGGATGCATGTGAGGGATTGACTTCACATGCGCGGCTGCCGCCAGCAGCTTTCCGTTCATGGAGTACACAAATGCCAGCAGGCAATCCGATTGAGTCGGTGATTTCCCAGTACATGCGCGCGGGCACGCAATCTGCCGCATTCTCGGCCGACCTGACGTTTCACCACACGTTCGATGTGTATTTGAAGGATTCCAACGCCTTCGCAAACACGTACTTTGCCCGGTATTTCGAGTGGCAGGGCGTGGCGCGCGAACGATGGTTTTACGAGTGTGTCGATGCAAACCTCGTGGGAGGGAACGTCATCTTCATTACCAAGCGAGCGCACCAGGAGTTCGTTGAAGAGACATTCCCGTTCCAGCGCATCGATTGCTACCTGAATACGTTCCAGGTCCGGCCGTGCTCGGCCTATCTGCTTTTCCGGTTCGAGTCGGCAGGGCAACTGGTGTCGCTGGGTTATCAGCAGATTGTGATTGCAGGTGCGGATCGCACGATTCAGCGGCTGCCAACACACATCATGGAGCGCGCCAAGGAGTATGAACTGAGGCCGCGCACGCCCGTTGTCGCGTAAATTGCGCTAATGCACTGACGGTTGGGGAAACCGCATGGAGAACAGCGTGTATTCCCCAACCACGGACTCACATTCAATATGGCCGCCAAATGCATGCATGACGCGGCGGCAGAAGGTCAGCCCCACACCTGCGCCCTTGCCGTGATGCTTGGTGGAGAAGAACGGATCGAAGATGCGGCGCAACACCCTTGGTGGAATTCCGGTTGCGTCGTCCCGGACCTCCAGCACGTAGGCGTCCCCATCGTCCCGCGCGGAGATGACGATCTGGCCCTTGCGTGCGAGCTGGATGGCGTGCAGCGCGTTCTTGATCAGGTTGAACAGCACGTACATGAGCAGCGTTTCCGAGCCGATGAATCGCCAGTTCGGATCAAACTCGCTGACTTTGATCCGCTCCCGTTCACCGGGGCGAAACGGGTACTGTTCCAGTGCCATGGTGACGCACTCCCGCAGCGAGTGAGCGCTGAAGGTACGCCGGTCCAGACGCTCCAGCGTGACGGAAGCCAATGCCATCTCGATGACGCTGTGGGCGCTGGACACCTCCGCGCTGATGGCCTGTGCCAGCTTGGAAACACGTTCCAGTACCGCCGGAGACAGCGGCTCGCGGTCGCTGCACAGGCCATGGTGCACGGCGAGCTGGTAGCCGTGGAACAGCTCAGGCCACGCGCGGGCGATCTCACTCGCTTGCAAGCGGATTGTCGTCAAAGGCGTGCGCACTTCATGCGCTACCGTGGCCGCCAACGCGTACGGGTGCATCAGATCGAACTTCACCACGCCAACAGCAATGATGCCCAGGCTTGCGGCAATGAACAGTACACCCGGCGGGTAGAACATCAAGCCGTAGTTCACCGCGTAGTCGGCGGCAGAAAGCGTGTAAAGACCGAGGCCCAGCAAACAGACCCACAATCGTTTGCGTTTTTCCGCTGTGGTGTGCTGTTGTGCTGCATACAGCAGCCATGCACTGCGCAGCGCGAGCAGCACGGTCTGGCTGATGTGTACTGCCTCGAGCGGACCGGCCTTGGGGTAGAACCCAAACGGAAAGTGCCATACGCCTGCAATCACCCAATCCGTGGTGAGCAGCAAAACGATCAGCACGCCATCGACCGCATAGGAGGCGACGATCCACCGCTGCTCTTCGGCGCGTTCGGAGATTTCGGCGATGAAATGGTAGAACGCCGTCGGCACGACCAGGATCGCGACCCACCCCAGTTTTGTGAGCAGGGTCGCGACGCTGCTATCGGCAGTCTGAAACAGAAACGCCCACAAGCCTTGCCACAGGCTGGTCAGCACCGCCATGCCGAAAAACGCCAGACTCGCCCGCGTGCGGCCGCGCGTACCGAGCACATAGATGCCGTAGAACAGAAACAGCGACGAGACGAATGCCGGAAGGAGTGCGTACATGGAATCGGAAGCTGGTCGCGGCCAATGGCGGTATTGCCGACGATGCGCGGACGACCTTCAAGGGTAAGGGCAATCTCGCCTGGCCCACACATGTTCCGATTTCACTTCTTTTTCATTCAGGATTAAGCGAAACCTGAAAAAGCGCTTCGCCGCGAGCTTCGCGCGGCACTCCCTCCAAAGAGGGGGGGGCAAAAAGGATGAGACGGCTCAGGTGGCCTCGATCATCATTGCGTCAATCGCAAACGAATGATCGGGCGCCACGGCAAAGTAGACACGTGCCTCGTCGGCGGCGTGGTCCAACAGGTGGCGGATGGCGTCGGCGCGCACCTGCGGCGTGCGGATGCGCGCGATCCAGGTGTCGAACGCCATCGTCAGCTTCCAGGTGCGCGGCGTGCCCGGATGGAAGCCGGCTTCGGCCAGCATCGCCTGCCATTCCGAGACGCGGTAGTCCCGTACGTGCGACGCATCGCGCAGCACTTCCGCCGTCTGCAGCAGCGTGTCGAGCAGCGGCACCTCCGGCGCGACGATATCGACGACGACGAGCTTGCCGCCGGGTTTGAGCACGCGCCGCGCCTCGGCCAGCCCGCGGCGCACGTCGTACCAGTGGTGGGCAGAAAAACGCGTGGCGACGATGTCGAAGGCGGCATCGTCGAACGGCAGCGCCTCCGCGCGCGCGGCTTGCGTGTGCAACTGCCGGAGGCCGCGGCGTGCGGCTTCGGCGGCCACCACGGCCAGCATGGCTTCAGACAGGTCGACCGCCACCATCGTGGCCACGTGCGGTGCCATGGCGAAGCTCACATGCCCGCCGCCGCAGCCGAGGTCGAGCACCTTGGCCTGCGGGATGGACTGCGCCAGCGCGGCCAGCGCGTCGAGGTCGGCGCCCTGTGCGTGCACGGCGCTGGTGAAGTAGGCCTGGGCGACCTGGCCGAATTGCCGGTCGACGAGTCGATGCTGCTGCATGGCGGCTCCTTTCTTGAGGTGGGGACGAGGAGCGGCCAGTGTAGGAGCGCGGTCCGCGCGGCGAAATTCGTGGTTGGCGAAGGCCGGTATCGCGGGTTCAGGCGAAGCGGAACAGCTGCGCCGGCGTATCCACCAACACCTGTTGGCGGTCCGCCGCGCTCGGCAGCAACACGCTGGCGAAGGCCCATGCCTTGTCGTAATCGATCTGCGATTCGAATTGCGTGTGCGGCCAGTCGCTGCCCCAGACGAGGCGGTCCAGGCCCAGCGCGTCTTTCAGGCGGGGCATGGCGGCTTGTGCGATGGCCTCGCCGCGCGGGTTGGCGCCGTTCCGGTAGGCGCCGGAAATCTTCACCCAGACGCGGCGCGTGCGGCCGGCGGCGAGCAATGCCGCGAAGCCAGGGTCGTCCACGCCGAGCGCGGGGTCCGGCCGGCCGAAGTGGTCCACCACCACATTGACCTGCGCTTCCAGCAGCGGCTGCAGCAGCGCAGGCAGGCGGCGGGCTTCCACGTGCAGTTCGACGTGCCACCCGAGCGCGTGCAGGCGGCCCAGCGCGGCCTGCCACACGGGCGATTTCAACTGCGGGTCCGGCGCGCCGATGAGGTTCAGCCGGATGCCGACGATGCCCTCGGCGTTCAGCTGCGTGAGGAAGGTGTCAGGCGCGGTCGGGTCGATGACCGCCACGCCGCGCAGCCGCTGCGGGGCCTGCCTGAGGGCGGCCAGCATGTAGCTGTTGTCGGTGCCCAGGAAGCTGGGCTGGATCAGCACACCGTGCGACACGCCGTGCGCATCGAGCTGCGCAAGATACGCCGACAGCGGCGCGTCATACGCAGGTGCATAGCGGCGCGCGTTGGCCAGCGGCAGGCCGCGCTCGAACACGTGCGCGTGTGTGTCGATGGCCGTGATGCGCGTGGTCTCGCGCATGCCGGTGCTTGCGCAGCCCGCAAGGGCAGTGGAACCTAGCATGGCGAGCAACCCGGTGTTGAAGGTGCGGCGCGATGGCATGGAGTCTCCTGGTGTGGTGTTGTGCGGGTCGTCATGGCAAAGCGGAACGGACGGATCAGGCGGTCACGGCGGCCAGGTCGCGGCCGCGTGTTTCGGGCAGCATCAGCACCGCCAGCGCGACGATCGAGTACGCGATGGCTGCGTCGATGCCGATGGCCGTGCCCAGCGACATCGACGCGCTCATCTTGCCCACCAGCACCGGGAACGCGGCCGACACGACGCGGCCGAAGTTGTAGCAGAAGCCCACGCCCGTGCCGCGCACGCCGTGCGGATACAGCTCGTTGAACAGCGCGCCCATGCTGGCCGGGATGCCCGCCGCGAAGAAGCCCAGCGGAAAGCCGAGCACCAGCATGGCGCCATCGGAGAGCGGCACGAGCAGGTACACGAGCACCGTGACCACGCAGCAGCACGAGAACAGCAGGATGTTGCCGCGCCGGCCGATGACGTCGAGCAGCCACGCGCTGGCCACGCAGCCGCACCAGAACGCAAAGATGATGACCGCCAGGTAGCCGCCGGTGCCCAGCACCGACAGGTGGCGTTCGGTCTTCAGGTACGTCGGCAGCCACGTCATCAGCGCGTAGTAGCCGCCGTGCGCGCCCACGCCGAGCAGCCCGCCGATGAGCGTCATGCGCAGCACCTGCGGACGGAAGATGTCGAGCAGCGGAAAGCGCGAGACCGGCATGTCCGATGCACTCGCGCTTGGCTTGACGGCCGGCACGGGCTCCTGCACGCCGCGGCGGATGTAGATGATGAGCAGCGCCGGCAGCAAGCCCGCCGCAAACATCACGCGCCACGCAAGGTCGGGCTCCACCAGCGAGTACGTGAGCGCATACAGCAGCACGGCGCCGCCCCAGCCCACGGCCCACGCGCTCTGTACGGTGCCCATGGCCTTGCCGCGATGGCTGGCGCGGATGCTCTCCGCCATCAGCACGGCGCCCGCTGCCCATTCGCCGCCGAAGCCGAAGCCCTGCAGGGCCTTGAGCACCAGGAACTGCTCAAAGTTCTGTGCAAATGCCGAGGCAAACGTGGCAATGGAAAACCACAGCACCGTGATCTGCAGCGTGCGCACGCGCCCAAAGCGGTCGGTCAGCGCGCCGGCAATCCAGCCGCCCAGTGCAGATGCGACGAGCGTGACGCCCGACACCAGCCCGGCCTCCGCCTTGCCGATGTGCCATGCCGCGATGATGGTGGGGATGACGAGGCTGAACATCTGCACGTCCAGCGCATCGAGCGCCCAGCCGCCGAAGCACGCCCAGAAGGTGCGCTTTTCCCCTTTCGAAATTTCTTTGAACCAGCCGAACATGCGGTCTCCTCCGGGCGACGCAAGCGATGTGCTCATCACACATTGCTCTAGTCATCTATATGAATAGATGAATTGTAAGACGCGCGAAGGGCCGACGCAGTCGGTGTTAACCCGTGAAGAGGCGTGGTGCGTCAGGTGTGCAGCAGGGCGACCGGCAACTGCGCCAGCACCTGTCCCAGCGCCAGGCGCGGCGTGCGCAGGATCTGGCCGTCGAACGCGCTATGCAGGGTGGCGTGGGCGAGCGCCGCCGGCAGGCAGACCGTGGTGTCACGCCAGGCGCCGGAGGGAAAGGCCGGTGTGGCGGCGTGGCCCAGCAGCGCGGACGCGTGCAGGGGCACGATCACGACGATCGCCTGCCCTTCATGCTGCCGCGCGAATGCCAGCACGTGCTCCGCGCCGCTGCCCGTCACGGCCAGCGGCTGGTAGTCGCCCGAGCTGAATACCGCAGGCAGGGCGGCGCGCAGCGCCAGGGCCCGGGCCAGTACGGCCTGCTTGATGCGGCCGTCCGTCCAGTGGCCGAGCAGCGAGGCGAGGCTGTGTCCGGCATGCGCATGCAGCGCCCGCAACGCGCGATGCCGCGCCGCATAATCCACCGGCCGCCGGTTGTCGGGATCGACGAGGCTCGTGTCCCAGAAGTCGGCGCCCTGATACAGGTCGGGCACGCCGGGCGCGG
The DNA here is from genome assembly GCF_000954135.1 of Ralstonia mannitolilytica. Taxonomy (NCBI): domain Bacteria; kingdom Pseudomonadati; phylum Pseudomonadota; class Betaproteobacteria; order Burkholderiales; family Burkholderiaceae; genus Ralstonia; species Ralstonia mannitolilytica. The sequence continues at coordinate 746,313 of NZ_CP010800.1, forward strand.
TCGCGCGCAGCAGCGTCTGGGCGAGCCCGTTGACGGCCGCGGCGGGCGCCAGGCTCTCCACGAACGCGGCGAGCGATGGCAGGAACGTGGCCGCGGCCTCGCCCGTGAGCAGCGTGAAGACGAATGCGCGGCTGGCCGCCTCGTACTCGGCATCGGGGGCAAACCAGTCCGTGCGCTGCTTGGCTTCGCGTTGCGCCTTCTCCTGCCAGAGCGCGACGCGCTCGGCCAGGGTGTGGACGGCATCGGCGTCGCGCCAGTCCAATGCCGCGGGCCATACGCCCACCAGCGTCTGGTACAGCATCCATTGCGCGGAGGGCGAAGGCGCCGGGCCGCTGGCCAAGGGCTGCACCCACCGCGCGTGTTCGCTGCGCCACTGGCGCGCCGCGGCGAGCCACTGCGCCGGCCGCTCCGACAGCACGGCCAGCCGTGCCCGCACGTCTTCGCCGCGCTTGTGGTCATGCGTGGCGGTGGTCAGCATCGCACGCGGCCAAGTGTGGGCGCGCACCTGCATGGCGGCGTGGAAGGCAGCCGCGCTCATGGCGAATGCTCCGGGGTCTGCGCCGACCTCGTTGCGGGAAAGCAGCCGCCCGTAGCGGTAGCAGGCCGTGTCCTCCACCGCCTTGGCCGCCACGGGCGATGACAACTGCTGGCACCGCCTCAGTGCCAGCTGCCGCAACCGGTCCGGCCCTGCCGGCTGCGCGCCGAGCCAGGCATCGAGCCAATCGAGCACCGGCTGGTCCAAGCGGCGCAGCCGCGCGGCGGCCCCGGCCATGGCGGTGCGCACGATGGCCGTGTCCTGCGCGTCGCGCCCCTGCGCATGCGCATACGTGCGGTACACCGGAAAATGGATGACCAGCTCGGCCAGCGCGCGGCGGATCGCATGCCACGTGATGTCGTGGCTGTCGCGCCGCTGCTGCGCCACGGCGTGCAGCGCGGTGGCTGCGGCATCGAGTTCCGCCGCAAAGTGCTCGTGCAGGATCTGCCGCCGCGCACGCAGCGCCGTGGCCGAGAACGGCGCCTCCGACGGCGGTGCGTCGATCCATTCGAGCCAGCCCAAGGTCAGCGCATGTTCGCCGCGTGCGTCGTGCAGCAGCGCGCCGACCTGGTTCATGAAGTCGTAGCCGCTGGTGCCGTCCACGCCCCAGTCGGTGCGCATGGCTTCGTCGTGCGCCAGGATCTTCTCGACGACGATCCACGGCTGCCCCGTGCGCCGGTCGGCAGGGCGGGCGGCGTGTTCGGCCTCCAGGCGCCGGCGCAGTTGCCGGCAATAGGCGGCCGGGTCGGCCAGCCCGTCCACGTGGTCGATGCGCACGCCGTCGATCCAGCCCTGGCGATAGAGCCGGAACAGCAGCGCATGCGTGGCTTCGAACACCTCCGGGCGCTCCATGCGCAGGCCGGCCAGCGAGCTGATGTCGAAGAAGCGGCGCCAGTTGATCTCGTCGTTGGCGGTGCGCCAGTAGCTCAGGCGCCAGTGCTGGCGCGCCATCAGCGCATCGAGCTGATCGGGCCGTGCGTTGATCGCGCGCACCGCTTCGGCGATGTGCGCGGCGCCGGCTTCGGTGGCGGCAAGGTGGCGCAGCGCTTCGCGGGCCTCTTCGGCGCGCTCGCGGCGCGTGCGCACGGAGCGCGGCGTGCCGACGGCGGCAAAGCGATCCGCCACCGCGTGCATGGCGGTGTCTGCGTTGCCGGTGCGCAGCAGCGCGGCGTAATCATCCAGGGCGATCGGGAACCGGTGGTCGTAATACGCCACCGCCAGCCGCGCGGCGGTGCGGTCGTACTCGAGCGTGAGCCGGCCGCCGGCAAGCGCATCGGCATAGGGCTCGCCGAGGAAGGGCGCGAGCACCTTGTTGCGCAGCGCCGGGTTGGCGGGTTGCCAGTCGATATCGAAGAAGTTGGCGTAGGCGCTGTCGGGCCCCGATTCGAGCACGTCGAGCCACCACGCGTTGTGCGCACCGCCCACGCCCATGTGGTTGGGCACGATGTCGACGATCAGCCCCATGCCGCGCGTATGCAGTGCCTCGACCAGTTGCTCGAGCGCGGCTTCACCGCCGAGTTCAGGGTTCACGCGCGTCGGGTCGGTCACGTCGTAGCCGTGCATCGAGCCCGGCTGCGCGGTGGTGATGGGCGACGTGTACAGATGCGAGACGCCGAGCGCGGCAAAGTCGTCGAGCAGCGCCCGCGCGTCGTCGAACGTGAAGCCCTGGTGCAATTGCAACCGCACGGTGGCGCGGGGGAAGGCTTGCGGTGTCGGCGCTGCGGTGGGCGTGGTCATGGCGTCTCGTTGCGTGCGGTTGCCAGCGCCGACATGCGTGCCTGCACGGCAGGCCCGTCCAGCAGTGCGTCCAGCGGACCGGGCAGGCGGCGGCGCCAGTTGGGATGCGTGTCCACCGTGCTGGGCAGGTTCGGCTGCTCGACGAGGCCGAGCAGGTCTTCCAGCGGAACGAGGGCCAGCGGCGTCGGCGCGGCGCTTGTGAAGATGCCGGCGGCCGTTACGAAGTCCTGCGCCGTGGCCTGGAGGATCGTTTCGGCCTCGGTGTCGTCGTCGGCCGCGCGTGCCTGTTCCAGCGCAGCGAGCAAGGGCGCTACCTCGATCACGGGCGTGCGGTCATCGGCGGAAGCCCCGCGGTTGTATTCCGCAAACGCGGCCACCAGCGCCGCGCGGTCTTCCATGCGGCGCGCCTTCGCCTCGCGCTCGCTCATGCCGATCGGCAGCAGGCCGAGCTTGCCCTGCCAGCGCAGATCGTTGCCGACCCACCAGCCGGCCAGCGGCGGAAGGTCGTGCGTGCTCGTCATCGCCACCGATGCCGGTGCCCAGGTGCCCGGCGCGCGGAAGGGTGCGTCTTCGCGCGTGTAGTCGCGCTCGAACCAGAGGATGCGCATGCCGAGCAGGCCCTCGTCGGCGAGCTGGTCCCTCAGGCCGGCGGGGACGGTGCCCAGGTCTTCGCCGATGACGATGCAGCGGTTGCGCCACGATTCCAGCGCCACGAGCCGCAGCAGGTCTTGCAGCGGATACCGCAGGTAGACGCCGTCGAGCGGGCGTGCGCCGTCCGGAATCACCCACAGCCGCATGAGGCCGAGCACGTGGTCGATGCGCACACCGCCGGGCACGGCCATCACCGCGCGCAGCATGTCGATGAACGCGGCAAAGCCCTGCGAGCGCATCGCGCGCGGGCTGAACGTGGTCAGACCCCAGCCCTGGCCGTGCGCATTGAATACGTCCGGCGGCGCACCAACCGTCACGCCGATCAGCAAGTCCTTCTGGCAGGCCCACGCGTGGCTGCCCGCGCTGTCCGTGCCCACGGCCAGATCGGCGATCAGGCCAATGGCCATGCCGGCCTCTTCGGCGGCACGCTGCGCCGCGGCCAGCTGCCGGGACGCGGCCCATTGCAGGAAGAGATGGAAATCCACCGCTTCCTGGTGCTGGCGCGCAAACGACTCGACGGCCAGGTACGCCGGGTGCTGGTATTGCACGGGCCATTGCTTCCAGTGCGCCGGGCCCAGGTGCGCGTGGAGCGTTTCAAAGTGCGCATGATCGAGCAGGCTGCGGCCGGCCGCGGCGCAGTGCGCGCGGTAGTCCTCCAGCAGGGCCTGTGCGGCATGGTCGCCCGACGCCGGCTGCCGCATGCGCCGATGCAATGCCCGCAGCACCGTCATGCGGGCGTGTCCGCTGGCCGGCCAGTCGATGAGCGGGGTGGCTTCCAGGCGGGCGTAGTCGTCGACGAGGTTGCAGTCGATCACCGTCTGGCGCACGGCTTGCTCGCCAAAGAGTGCGGCAGGGTCGATCATCCACGCGTTCAGGAACAGGCGGCTCGACGGCGAATACGGCGAGTAGCGATGCGGGTCGGCCGTGAACATCGCATGCACCGGGCTGAGCGCCAGCGCATCCGCCCCATGCCGGGCGAGATGGCGCGCCAGCGTGCCGGCAGCGGTGTAGTCGCCCAGGCCTGCGCTGCACGCCGCGTGTTCGCCGCCGCATCGCAGCCCATAGAGCTGGGCGGAGGCGCCCCACAGCCGCCGGTCTGCCGCCCGATCGTGCTGCCCGAGCGCGTCGGCCACGCCGTAGCAGCGTGGCGGCGCAATGGCGAGCGTCGCTTCCATGGCGGCGCCGGCCCCGGTATCGATGCACAGGCGGTGGTACCCCGCCACCTGCACGGGCGCGATCCGCAGCGTGGCGTGCTGCGTGTCGGCGCTCACGCCCAGCTTGCCTTCTGTGCGGCCCTCGTGCTCGAAATCGATGCGGTATGTCTGCCCACCGAGTCGTGCCGCGTGGGCGGCTGACGTGGGCACAACGATCGGCTGGCCCACCACGCCGGTGACGAGCGGCGGGATGGCGGATGCGTCCGTCTCGGCGCGCAGGCGCGCGCGGCTCTCTTCCACCTCGGCTGGTGTGCCGGCGGACAGGCCCAGCGCCTGCAGCACGGCGCGCAGCACGTCGTCGGCCACGCGCATCGGGCGGCTGGCCGCGTCTTCCCAGTCGACCATCAGGCCGGCATCGCTGGCCAGCTGCTGCAGCGGCGTGAACGGTGAACGGGGTGCGTGGGGGGTGCGATCCATGGTGCGTTGAACAGGTTCAGCTGTGCGACGGTGCCTGCAGCAGGGCCACGCACGCGCGTTCCGGCATGCGATGGCCGGCGAGGGCGGCGGCCGCGCCTTCGCGCGATTCATGCAGCAGATCGGCCGGGTTGCCCGCCAGCACCGTCGGCACGGCGACGGCCTGGTCGGCCAGGTTCAGCACGATTGTCAGCACGCTGCCGTCGCCCAGGCGCCACCGTGCGATGGCGCCCGCCTTGCCCAGCGGCACCGCATCGAGCGCGCGCGTGCCGGGCAGGCGCGGAATGATCTGCCCGTTGCGCAGCGTCAGCAACTGGCGCGTACGGTTGAGCCAGCCCAGCGATTCGGGATGGCTCTCATCGGCCTTGCCGGGGCACGACGCAAGATACGTGCGCTCGTCGTTCGGGTCCGGAATGCGCTCGCGCTGCTGCGGGTCGGCAAAGGCGGCGAACTTGGCGAACTCGCGGCGGCGTCCGTCCCGTACCGCTTCGGCCAGGGTGCCGTGGTGGCTGGTGAAGTACAGGAACGGGCACAGGCTGCCCCATTCCTCGCCCATGAACAGCATCGGGATCTGCGGACACAGCAGCAGCAACACCTGCGCCGCATGCAGGGCATCGGCGTTGGCGAGGTGGGTCAGGCGCTCGCCGAAGGCGCGGTTGCCGATCTGGTCGTGGTTCTGCAGGAACAGCACGAAGGCCGTGGGCGGCAGATGGGCGCTGGGCTCGCCGCGCGGCACGTTGTCGTGGATCGGCGACGGCTCGCCCTGGTAGCAGAAGCCTTCCTGCAGCACGCGTGCGAGATGCTGGGCGGGGGCGTCGGCGTAGGCGGCGTAGTACGCTTCGCGCTCGCCGGTGAGCAGCACGTGCAGCACGTTGTGGCCGTCGTCGTTCCACTGCGCTTCGAAATCGCCGTGGCGCTCGGTATCGCGCAGCAGCGAGGCGGCATTGTGCTCGTTCTCGAGCACCAGGTGCACATGGCGGCCGGGCTCCGTCGCCGTCCGGACGCGGCCGGCCAGCTCGCCCAGCCAGTCGCGCTCGGTGATGGCGTGCACCGCATCGAGCCGCAGCCCGTCGAAGCGATACTCCATCAGCCACATCAGCGCGTTCTGGATGAAGAATTCGCGCACCTCGGGCACGCGGAAATCGATGGCCGCGCCCCACGGGGTCTGGACGTCGTCGCGGAAGAAGCGCCGCGCGTAGTGGTGCAGATAGTTGCCGTCGGGCCCGAAGTGGTTGTAGACCACGTCGAGGAAGACCATCATGCCGAGCCCATGCGCGGTATCGATCAGTGCCTTGAGATCGTCCGGCGTGCCGTAGCTGGCCTCCGGCGCGAAGGGCAGCACGCCGTCGTAGCCCCAGTTGCGCGCGCCGGGAAACTCCGCCACCGGCATCAGCTCGATGGCCGTGATGCCCAGCCGCGCAAGTTCCGGCAGCCGCGCACGCACGCCGTTGAAGCCGCCCAGCGCGCCGACGTGCAGTTCATACAGCACCGTTTCATGCCACGGGCGGCCCTGCCATTCGGGGTGCTGCCAGCGGTAGCCTTGCGGATCGACGACGAGGCTGGGACCGGGCAGATCCTGCCACTGCGCGCGCGAGGCCGGGTCGGGCACCGAGAGCGTCACGCCCTCGCGGTTGGTGACGCGATAGTGGTAGCACGTGCCGGCGCCCACGGGCACCACGGCCGCATACCAGCCGCCGGGTTCGGCCTCCATGGGAAAGGCCACGTTGCCGTCGATGTTCTGGACGTCGATCCACACGTTGGCCGCATCGGGCGCCCAGAGCCGGAAGCGCGTGGTGCCGTCGGGCAGGACGGCGGCGCCGAACGGCATGTCGTGCGCAAACCGCGGGGCAGGTTCGTTCATGGTGTGGCGTCTCCGGTGGGTGCGTTGCCGGCGGTGGGCGTGGTGCGCTCGTCTTCGGCCGGCTGCGCCGGCGCTTCGCTCGGTGCGCTGCTGCCGGCTTCGGGAACATGCCCGACGGTTTCGCCACGGGCGTCGGCTTCGGGGTGGCCGGCAATCTGCGCGATGCTGGCGAGCTGCGTGGCGAGCAGCAGCACCACGCTGCGCCCGGCCACCTGCAGCGTGCTGCCGGCGTGCGGGCGGGCGTCACGCTCCGGCGCCGCGCTGTCGAGGGCCAGCAGCCAGTCCATGGCCGGTTCCGGCAGCGTGAAGGTCAGGTCGGTGGCAGCGCCGTTGATGAGCAGCAGCGCCACGTGCGGGCGTTGTTCCTCGCCTTGGCCGTCGATGGTTTCGATGCAGGCGCGGCGCAGCGTCAGTGCGCGGGCTTCGCTGTCGTTCCAGGCCTCGGGCGAGAGCATCTGGCCGCGTTCGTCGAACCAGGCGATGTCCTGCACGCCGGGCAGGATCTCGGTGTTGCCGTGCACATAGTGGGGCCAGCGCAGGGCGGGGCTGGCCTTGCGCAGCGCGATCAGCCGCGCGGTATAGCGCGCCAGCGCCTGCCCCGCGTCTGTCTGCAGCAATGACCAGTCGAGCCACGACACGGGGTTGTCCTGGCAATACGCGTTGTTGTTGCCCGCCTGCGTGCGGCCGAATTCGTCGCCTGCCAGCAGCATCGGCGTGCCGTTGGAGAAGAACACCGTGGCGAGCATCGCGCGCATGACGCGTTCGCGCGTCTCGACGATGGCGGCGTCCTCGGTAGGGCCTTCGGTGCCCCAGTTGGCGCTGCAGTTGTCGTTGTGGCCGTCGCGATTGTCTTCGCCGTTGGCCTCGTTGTGCTTTTCGGCATAGGTGACGAGGTCGCGCAGCGTGAAGCCGTCGTGCGAGGCGACGTAGTTGACCGACGCCCACGGCCTGCGGTGCCGCCGGTCGAACAGGTCGCCGCTGCCGGTCAGGCGCGCGGCCAGATCGGGGCGCTGGCCGGAATCGCCGCGCCAGAAACGGCGGATGCCGTCGCGAAAGCGGTCATTCCACTCCGCAAAGCCCGGCGGATGGTTGCCGACCTGGTAGCCGTCGGGGCCCACGTCCCACGGCTCGGCAATGAGCTTGACCGTCGACAGCACCGGGTCCTGGCGGATGGCATCGAAGAAGCCCGCGCCCGGGTCGAACCCGCTGCCCTCGCGCCCGAGCGTGACGCCGAGGTCGAAGCGGAAGCCATCCACGTGGAACGCGTTGACCCAGTAGCGCAGCGAGTCCATCACCATCTGCAGCACGCGCGGGTGCGACAGGTTCAGCGTATTGCCGCAGCCGGTGTCGTTGATGTAGTAGCGCTCCTGGCCGGGGACGAGGCGGTAATAGCTCGCGTTGTCGAGCCCGCGGAACGACAGCGTCGGCCCCAGCTCGTTGCCCTCGCAGGTGTGGTTGTAGACCACGTCGAGAAACACCTCGATGCCCGCCGCATGCAGCCGCCGGATCGCCACCTTCAGCTCGTGCAGCGACGGCGTCGACAGGTAGGCCGGCTCGGGCGCGAAGAAGCTCAGCGTGTTGTAACCCCAGTAGTTGCGCAGCCCGCGCTCCACCAGGAACTGGTCCTGCAGGAACGCATGGATGGGCAGCAGCTCGATGGCCGTCACGCCGAGCTTCTGCAGATGCTCGATGAACACGCTGTCGCCCAGCGCACTGAAGGTGCCGCGCTCGGGCGGCAGCAGGTCGTCGCGCAGCATCGACACCCCGCGCACGTGCGCTTCGTAGATGATCGTGCGCGACCACGGCGTGTTCGGCCGCACGTCGTTGCCCCAGTTGAACGATTCGTCGGTCACCACGGCCTTGGGCATGGCGGGTGCGCTGTCGCGGCGGTCGAAAGAGAGATCGCCGCGGTTGGAGTTCAGCCGATAGCCGAAGAGCGCATCGGACCAGCGCAAGCCGCCCACCAGCCGGCGCGCGTACGGATCGAGCAGCAGCTTGTGCGGATTGAAGCGATGGCCGTGATGCGGCTCCCAGGGGCCATAGGCGCGGTAGCCGTAGACGAGACCGGCCTCCACGCCGGGCAGATAGCCGTGCCAGACCTCGTCCGTGCATTCGGGCAGGGCGAAGCGGGTCAGCTCCTTGCGGCCGGTGGGGTCGAACAGACAGAGTTCGATCTTGCTCGCATTGGCCGAGAAGACAGCGAAGTTGATGCCAAGGCCATCCCAGTGGGCGCCTAAGGGGAAGGGTTTGCCGGGGGCTAGCGTGCTTGGTAGGCGGAGCATTGGTTGAGTGCGTGAGGCGTTGTTTTTTGCCTGGTGGTTTTGTCCCCTTTGGATTGCTCTGGTTGAGTGGAGCTATTTTTTTTGTGGTGCGTCCCTTGGTTCTCGCCCTTGCCGGGGCGGGTGCTTGTGGTGCATGCCTCGTATCGTCCCCTGCTGTGGCCGACCTGCTTCTCTTTGGCAAGACAAAGACAGTGAGTCAGCCGCGGCAGGGGGGGAAACAGAAATGCCCCAACAACAAAAACCCCCAACCCCAACCCCGACCAAAACCAACAACCCGAAAACCTCAAACCTTAAACACCACGACCCCCAACGGCGGCAACCTCAACACCAGCGACTGCCCCTGCCCATGCGACCCGACATGGTCCACATCCACCGCGCCGCCATTCCCGAGGTCGCTTCCGCCATACACGGCGGCATCGGTGTTCAGCACCTCGCGCCACTGCACGGCGCCGTCTGCCGGCGGCACGCCGATCCGGTAGCCTTCGCGCGGCACGGGCGTCATGTTGGCCACCACCAGCATCGGCCGCCCATCGCCGTCCAGCCGCAGGAACGCGAACACGCTGTTGGTGCGGTCATCGCCGATCACCCAGTTGAAGCCCTCCGGCGCGCAGTCGCGCGCATGCAGTGAAGGTTCGCTGCGGTACAGCGCGTTGAGGTCGTGCACGAGCCGCTGTACGCCGCGGTGTCTCGGGTCGTCCAGCAGGTGCCATTCGGGCGAGGCATCGTGATTCCATTCGCCCACCTGCCCAAACTCGCATCCCATGAACAGCAGCTTCTTGCCGGGGTGCATCCACATGAAGGCGAGGTAGGCGCGCAGGTTGGCCAGGCGCTGCCATTCGTCGCCGGGCATCTTGCCGAGCAGCGAACCCTTGCCGTGGACGACCTCGTCGTGCGAGATCGGCAGGATGAAACGTTCGGAGAATGCATAGACGAGCCCGAACGTCATGCCGTCGTGATGGTGCTGGCGGTACACCGGGTCGCGCTGCATGTAGTGCAGCGTGTCGTGCATCCAGCCCATGTTCCACTTGTAGTCGAAGCCCAGGCCGTTGAACTCGACGGGCGCGGTCACGCCGGGCCACGCGGTGGATTCCTCCGCGATCGTGATGGCGCCGGGGCAGCGTTCGTGCACCAGCGTGTTCATCTGCTGCAGGAAGGCCACGGCTTCGAGGTTTTCGCGGCCGCCGTAGCGGTTGGGTACCCATTCGCCGGCGCGGCGTGAGTAGTCGCGATACAGCATCGACGCCACGGCATCCACGCGCAGGCCGTCGATGTGGAAGCGCTCCAGCCACTCGAGCGCGCTGGCGATCAGGAAGCCGCGCACTTCATTGCGGCCGAAGTTGTAGATGAGCGTGTTCCAGTCCTGGTGAAACCCTTCGCGCGGGTCCTGGTGCTCGTAGAGGGCGGTGCCGTCAAAGCGGGCAAGGCCATGCGAGTCGGTGGGGAAGTGCGCGGGCACCCAGTCGACGATGACGCCGAGGTTGGCCTGATGGCATCGATCCACGAAGCGCGCGAACGCCTCCGGCGCGCCGAAGCGCGCAGATGGCGCAAAGAGCCCGAGCGGCTGGTAGCCCCAGCTGCCGCCAAAAGGGTGCTCGGCCACCGGCAGCAGTTCGATGTGCGTGAAGCCGAGGGCGCTTACGTACGGGATCAGCCGATCGGCCAGTTCGTCCCAGTGCAGGCTGCGGCGGCCGTCTTCCAGGTCACGCAGCCAGGAACCGGCGTGCACCTCGTAGATGGCGATGGGCGCCTCGGGCTGCTGGCGCTCGGCGCGCGTCTGCATCCATGCATCGTCGCCCCAGCGGAATGCCGACGGGTCCGCCACCACGGACGCCGTGGCCGGCGGCGGCTCGGTCTGGCGCGCAACGGGGTCTGCCTTGACCACGAGGTGGCCGTCGGCGCCGATCAGCTCGAACTTGTAGCGCGCACCGGGGCCGATACCAAGGCCGCTGGGCAGGAACAGCTCCCACACGCCGGCCTCGTGGCGCAGCCGCATCGGGTGGCGGCGGCCGTCCCACTGGTTGAAGTCGCCCACCACGGACACGCGTTGCGCGTTGGGGGCCCACACGGCAAAGCGCACGCCCGTCATGCCGTCCATCTTCACCGCGTGTGCGCCCAGGCAGTCGGCGAGGCGCCAGTGCGTGCCCTCGTTGATCTGCCGCAGGTCGTCGTCGCCGAGCAGCAGGCCGAAGGCATACGGGTCTTCGGTCTCCTGCACGGCCTCGTGGCCGGTGCCGGCGGGCCAGATGATGCGCAGCCGATAGGCCTCGGGGTGGCCGTACACGTCCTGTGCATCGGCCTGCAGCGGCCCGTGGAAGAGGCCCGTGCGCCCGACCTGTGTCATCTCGGTGATCGTCTGGCCGCGTGAATCGATGGTCTGCACGCGGCGCGCGCCGGGGTAGAAGGCGCGCACGACCCACCGCGGGCCCTCGCTGCCGTCCACGCGATGCGGCCCCAGGACGGAGAACGGATCGCCCAGGCGGCCGTGCGTGAGCGCGTCCACCTGCGCCTGATCGACGCCTGGCGGCAGCACGACGGCCGGCTCGGGCGCGGCCGCCTTGGGCGGGTTGGCAAAGTCCAGCGCGGTCACGGTGGGCCTCCGGTCGAGTCTTCCGCAGCAGGTTGGGGTGGTTCGGCATGCAGCAGGCGGCGTGCCACGCGCGTGAGGCCGGCGAGCGGAATCGGTAGCCAGGCCGGCCGGTTGGCCGCTTCGTAGTTCACCTCGTACGCGGCCTTTTCCAGCAGGAACAGGTCGAGCAGATCGAGGTCCACCACGGGCGCGTGGAGGGTGTTCAGGTCGGGCCCGCGGATGGCCGCCGCATAGGCTTCCAGAAAGCGCTCGGTAGACGCGGAGCGGAACAGCTCCAGCAGGTGGTCGCGCCGTTCCTGTGCGGGCCCGGCCACGTGCTCGGGGCCTTGCCGCATGGCGCCGACCACGTAGTCGAGCGAACGCATGAGGCCGGCCACGTCACGCAGCGGGCTGGTCTTGCGGCGGCGCTCTTCCACCGGGCGCGACGGCTCGCCTTCAAAGTCGATCAGGAAGGCGTCGCCCTGCGCGACGAGCACCTGACCCAGGTGGAAATCTCCGTGGATGCGCGACAGCCTGGCGCCGATGCCCGCCTGCGCGCGCTCGCTGGCGGCGTCCAGCAGCGCCTGCCGTTCAGACAGCAGCCATTGCACGTCTGCATGCGGCGCGTTCTGTTGCTGCCACGCCGCCAGGTGGTCCAGCGCCCGCGTCAGGTGCTCGTGCACGCGGGCCGTCCAGTAGTTGGCGTCGTCGGGGTCGGCAAGGCGCGCCCCGAAGTTCGGATCTTCAGTGGGGGCGGCGAGAGCGGCATGCAACTCGCCCAGTCGCGTGCCGATCGTGCCCATGAAAGCGACGTATCCGGCCAGCGCCTCGTCGGTGTCGGTGCGCGCTTCCGTCACGGCCACCGGAGAGGATTCGCCGTCGCCCCGCGTCACGCCTTCCGTGACGACCGCCAACTCGTCGATGGTGCGCCGCAGGTAGTCGAGCGCCCACGTCCAGGCGTCGCCCTGGTTCGGGACGAAGCTCTGCATGACGGCCAGCGTGGCGCGCTCTCCGTCGGCGCTCACGTGCGCGATTTCGCCGATCAGCGCCGCCGTGTTGGCGTAACCGACGCGCGTGAGGTGCCGCGTCATCTCGACCTCGGGGTGCACGCCCGGGGCGATGCGGCGGATCAGCTTGACGATCACCGATTCGCCGATCACCAGCGAGCTGTTCGACTGCTCGGCAGCCAGCCAATGGATGGGCGCATCCGGCGACAGCGGCAGCGCCGCGAGTGGCGTCGCACCGGTCTCGGTGCTTTCGGGCGGCTGGTCCAGCTCGGCGATGTTCGGCTCCGGCTCGAAGCGCACCGCGCCGTCGTTGGCTTCGAGCGTGGTGCCGCGCACGAGGTTGGTCAGCAGCGCTCGCGCGAACGTCTCGGTGGTGAAGGCGTCGGTCAGGTAGCCGACATGGCGGCCGCGCCGCACGCGCGCAAGCGCAAGCTGGATCGGCAGCGCGGGCAGCGTGGCCGATTCCCAGGCGATCGACAGCGGCAGCAGGTAGCGCTCGACGCGCTCCGAGCCGTCGGGCCCGCCCAGCGTGACGGCCACTTCGTTGAAGAACACCTCGGGCCGTGTCGCGCCGGCCAGCGGACGGTTCGTGGACGCTGCATCGACCGGCACCGTCGCACCCCACGCGAACTTTGCACTGCGCAGCACGCTGTCCTTGGCGGCAAACCAGCGGCGCTTGGGCAGGTACGTCGGCAGGATCTCGCGCTCGATCAGCTGGCGGTGTGCTTCTCGCTGGCGCGTGTCGGCCAGCGTATCCAGCCCCGCGCGCAACACCAGCGTGGTGAACTCGGGCAACTGCTCGGCGGCCGGTTGCGCCCATGTGGGGCCGGGCTCGTTCTCGCGCAGCTCCAGCCAGTAGAACGCATACGGCGGAAGCGTGAGCAGGTACGACAGTTGCCCGATCGGCGGGAACGCCGTGCCGCCGATCAGCTCTACCGGCACGCGCTGCGCAAATGCCGAAAGATCGAGCTCCACCGCTTGTGAAGCGCGCGACAGGTTCGCCACGCACAGGATCGGCGCCTCCCCTTCGAGCGCGCGGATATACGCCAGCACCTTCCGGTTGGCCGGCTGCAGGAACTGGATCGAGCCGCGCCCGAACACGCGATGCCGCTTGCGCGTGGCGAGCAGCCGGCGTGTCCAGTTCAGCAGCGAATGCGCATCGCGGCTCTGCGCTTCCACGTTCACCGATTCATAGCCGTACAGCGAGCCCATGATGGCCGGCAGCACGAGCTGCTCGGGGTCGGCGCGCGAGAAACCGCCGTTGCGGTCGGGCGACCACTGCATGGGCGTGCGCACGCCGTCGCGGTCGCCCAGGTGGATGTTGTCGCCCATGCCGATCTCGTCGCCGTAGTACATGACGGGCGTGCCGGGCATCGAGAACAGCAGGCTGTTCATCAGCTCCACGCGGCGGCGGTCGCGCTCGAGCAGCGGCGCGAGGCGCCGGCGGATGCCGAGGTTCAGGCGCGCGCGGCGGTCGCTGGCGTAGACCTCCCACAGGTAGTCGCGCTCGGCGTCGGTCACCATCTCGAGCGTGAGCTCGTCGTGGTTGCGCAGGAAGATCGCCCACTGGCAGTTGGGCGGCACCTCGGGCGTCTGCCGCATGATGTCGGTGATCGGGAAGCGGTCTTCACGCGCGATCGCCATGTACATGCGCGGCATCAGCGGGAAGTGGAACGCCATGTGGCATTCGTCGCCGTTGCCGAAGTACTCCTGCGTGTCTTCCGGCCACTGGTTGGCTTCGGCCAGCAGCAGGCGGTTCTTGAATTCCGCATCCATTGCCGCGCGGATCTTGCGCAGCACGGCGTGTGTCTCGGGCAGGTTCTCGTTGGACGTGCCTTCGCGCTCGACGAGGTAGGGCACCGCATCCAGCCGCAGGCCGTCCACACCGAGGTTCAGCCAGAACTTCATCACCCCCAGCACGGCCTTGAGCACGCGCGGGTTGTCGAAGTTGAGATCGGGCTGGTGCGAATAGAAGCGGTGCCAGTAGTACGCATTGGCCACCGGATCCCACGTCCAGTTGGACGGCTCGGTGTCGATGAAGATGATGCGCGTGCCGGCGTACTTCTTGTCGTTGTCCGACCAGACGTAGAAATCGCGCAGCGCCGAGCCCGGCTTGGCGCGTCGCGCGCGCTGGAACCACGGGTGCTGGTCCGACGTGTGGTTGATGACGAGTTCGGTGATGACCCGCAAGCCGCGCGCATGCGCCTCGGCAATGAAGCGCCGCACGTCGGCCATCGTGCCGTAGTCCGGATGCACGCCGCGGTATTCCGCAATGTCGTAGCCGTCGTCGCGGCGCGGCGATGGGTAGAACGGCAGCAGCCAGATCACGTCCACGCCAAGCTCGGCAATGTAGTCGAGCTTGGAGATCAGGCCGGGGAAGTCGCCCACGCCGTCGTTGTTCGAATCGCAGAACGACTTGACGTGCAGTTGATAGATGACGGCGTCCTTGTACCAGAGCGGATCGTCCACCAGCAGCGCGGTCGGGTTGCGCGTCATGACGGTTGTTCCTCCGAGGGCAGTGCCGGACGTACGCGCCAGATCGCAAACGGCTGCTCGGGCTCCAGGCGGATGTGCTGCCACTTGCCGCGCCACACCGTGCGGTGGCCGGTGACGAGGTTCTCGGCCATCAGGGCGCCGTGATCGGGCAGGCCCCATTGCCACAGCGGCAGTTCGATGTCGGACTCATGTGCGTGGTGCGGGTCGAGGTTGATGGCCACGAACAGCGTGTTGTCGCCAAAGCGGTCCTGCTGCCCATGCTGCAGCGCATTGGCGAGTTCCGCCGGGTTGGTCGGCAGCACGGGCGGCGTCGATTTGCTGAAGAACAGGATGTGCTCGCCCGATGCCGGCTGGAACGTCACGCCCAGGTGCGAGTGCAGGGCCGGGTTGGCGCGGCGGATGCGGTTGAGCAGCGCGATCTCCTTGACGATGTTGCCGGGGCGGTTGTGGTCCCACGCGCGCAGCTGATACTTCTCGGAGTCGAGGTATTCCTCCTTGCCCGGTATCGCGCGCCCCTCGCACAGCTCGAAGCCGTTGTAGACGCCCCAGAGGCCAGACAGCGTGGCCGCCAGCGCGGCACGAATGAGGAAGCCCGGCCGGCCGGAGGTCTGCAGGAACACCGGGTTGATGTCCGGTGTGTTGACGAAGAAATGGGGGCGGAAGTATTCCCGCACCGGCGTGCGCGTGAGCTCGGTCAGGTAATCGATGAACTCCTGCTTGGTGTGCCGCCACGTGAAGTACGTGTACGACTGCGAGAACCCGACCTTGGCGAGCCGGTACATCACCTTCGGCCGCGTAAACGCCTCGGAGAGGAACACCGCGTCGGGGTAGCGCGCGCGCACCTCTGCGATCATCCATTCCCAGAACGGCAGCGGCTTGGTGTGCGGGTTGTCGACGCGGAACAGGCGAATGCCTTCGTCGGCCCAGAACATCACCACGTCGCGCAGCGCCAGCCACAGCGCGGGTTTGGCGTCATTCGCGTAGAAGTCGACGTTGACGATGTCTTCGTATTTCTTGGGTGGGTTCTCTGCGTACTTGATGCTGCCGTCGGGCCGCCACGCAAACCAGCCCGGGTGTTCGCGCAGCCACGGGTGGTCGGGTGAGCATTGAATGGCGAAGTCCAGCGCCAGCTCGAGGCCCTTCTCACGGGCCGCGTCGCGCAGGCGGCGGAAGTCTTCCAGCGTGCCGAGCTGCGGATGGATGGCATCGTGCCCGCCTTCCTCCGCGCCGATGGCGTATGGGCTGCCCGGGTCGTCCGGCGCGGCCTGCAGGCTGTTGTTGCGGCCCTTGCGGTTGGTGCGGCCGATCGGGTGGATGGGCGGGAAGTACAGCACGTCGAAGCCCATGCCGCGAATGGCGCCGAGCCGGCGGATGACGTCGTCGAAGGTGCCGTGCCGGTGCTCGTCGCCCGAGGCGGAACGCGGAAAGAGTTCGTACCAGCTCGCAAACGCAGCGCCGCCGCGTTCGACCTCGAGCGGGTACGGCGCGGTCTCCACGTAGAACGGCCGATAGTGCGAGGCCTGTGCCATCACGTGTGCGGTGGGCGGATCCAGCAGCAGCTTGAGGCGATGCGCCGGATCGGCATCTGCGAGCAGTTGCGCCAGCTTGTGCAGCGCCCCGGCGGGCGCATCGGCGGGCGCATGCTCGGCCGCCTGCGCGACGAGCCGCGTGCCTTCTTCCAGCTCCAGCGTGACGTCCACCCCGGCCGCGTGCTTCTTCTCGAGCTCCGACCGGTACGTACCGAACGCATCGCGCCACGCAGCCACCGCATACACGTGCCGCCCGAGCCGTTCGGGCCGGAACACGCCGCGCCAGCGGTCATTGCCAAGCGGCACCATCGGCACCTGCTGCCAGGTGTCTTCATCCTGCGCGCGCCACAGCAGCTGCACCGCGAGCTGGTCGTGCCCGTCCATCAGCACATCGGCTTCGACGACGATGTCATCGCCCACCAGGCGCTTGACGGCAAAGCGGCCATCGTCGACGGCCGGCTGCACGTGTTCGATCCCGATGCGCGGCGCCGCAATGGCAGCGTTGACCGGTGCCTTTGCATCGTCGCCTTTCATGCGCGCGCGCTTCGCGGTCTTCTCTGCCGCCGGATAGCGTACGGGCGCGCTGCGGAACACACGCCAGACCTGCACGTCGCCGGGCAGCAGGTCGATCTCGGCCAGGGGCCGGGCCTTCGGGCGCAGTGCGTCGTCGCAACTGCCGATGGGTTCGGTGAGCAGGTCCAGCGCCACGCCACGGGTGAAACCGCCTGCCACGCCGGGCAGGAAGTGGTCTGCGTGCACCGAGACGCCCATGTGCAGGTCGGGGTTGATGACGACGAGGGTGGCTGCATCGCCGGCGCGCAGGTCGGGCCCGTCGGCACGCAGCATGGCCGTGGCCGGCGCATCGGGCCCGGTGAGCATGCGCAGCTCGGCGTGCGGCGCCACGGTGCCGGCATCGCGCGCCGCACGGATGGTCGCATTGACGTCGCGCACGGCATCGCTCAGGTCGAAGGCAGCGTGCGCGTCGATCCATTGCTGATCGGACGGATCGCCGCGGTCGGCCAGCATGGGCAGCAGCGCGCCGCGCTCGAAGCCGAGCGGCATCAGCCAGCCCGCATCGAGCGTGTCGGCCACATGCAGGATGCGGCGATACGCGCGTTCGCGCACCATCGCGTCGCCGAATGCCTGGCCGTAGCGCGTGCCGAACGGCGCTTCCACGGTGGCGATGGGCGGTGCCACGGCCGCCAGCCGTGCGTGTTCTTCCACCATCCAGCTGGCGCGGAAATCCCACCAGCGCAGCGACGAAAACGTGGCATCAAAGCCGGCACCGGCCAAGGCGTCAACGGCTGCGGCGTCCATGCCGGGCGTCCAGGCCAGGAAGCGCAGGCCTGGGTCTGGCGGGGCCGCGGCACGGGTGTCGGCCATCAGCGCCTGCCATCGCTGGGCGGGCAGGCGCGCCGGTGCTTCGCAGCGGAAGCCGCCGATGCCGAGCGCGGCCCACGCACGCAGCTGTTGCGTCCACCACGCGAGGATGGCGTCGCCGTAGTGCGGGTTGTCGTGGCGGAAGCAGGCCACCTCGAGGTGCGAGGGCGGCAGGCGCGGGTCCAGCGCGTCGCCGTCTTCTGCGTGGCTGGCGAACCAGTCGGGGTGGTCGGCGCGCAAGGGCGCATCGGTCGCCACACGGTCGATCACGAGATCGAGCAGCAGCGTCAGGCCGCGCGCGCGGCACGCCTGCGCCAGCGTCGCCAGTGCGGCATCGGCCGGGCCGCCGCCCAGCGCGTCATGCAACTGCGCGTGGTCACGCGTGACGAACACGTTGCCCGCCGCGCCGGTCTGGAACGGCGGGGCCATCAACACGTGGTCGAACCCCAGCGACGCAATGCGGTCGAGCACGCCTTCCCAGCGGTCCAGCCGCCCCAGCTGCAGCGGATGCAGATAGCAGATGGCAGGCGCGTAAAGCGGCGGCGCGGTGCGAGGCCGGTCCGCCGTCCGGGCCACCGCCCGGGCTTCGCTGCCCGGGGGCTTGGCGGCCTTGAGCGCTGCGGTGTTCTTGCGTGGTGCGGTGGTGTTGGGCTTCTTGGTCTGGGGCATGCGTGAAACCGGGGCGGGGCGCCGATACGATCAGGCGCGAATCTTTTCGGTGCTGGCTGCGCGTGCCACCGCGTGGGCGCGGACCTCATCGGACAAGCCCGTCGAACGCCGCCGTGCCGGCGCGCGCGCGGGCGCATCGGCGCGATGGGTCGGCAGCGGCTCCGGCGTGGCGGGGGCCTGCGCCAGCGCCACCGACGGCATGGGCGTGGCCGCGGGCGCCAGCGTGCGATACAGCGCGACGTACTCGCGTGCGGGCTGCGACCAGCCGAAGTCAGTCGTCATGCCGTTGTATTGCAGGACGCGCCACGCTTGCGGTTGTGCGAAGACGCGCAGCGCACGGTCCACCGCCGCCACCATCGCGTCGGCCGTCTCGCCGTCGAACAGGAAACCCGTGGCGCCATGCAGCGCCGCCTCCGGCGACCCAAGGTCTGTGATGGTGTCGATCAGGCCGCCCACGCGGGAGGCCACCGGCACCGTGCCGTAGCGCATGGAGTACAGCGGCGTCAGGCCGCATGGCTCGAAGCGGCTGCCGTGCAGCAGGATGTCGGCGCCCGCGTGCAGCAGGTGGGCATGGGCCTCGGTGTAGCCGATCTTCGCGGCCATCTGGCGCGGGTAGCGTGCCGCGAGTTCGGCCATGCCGCTCTCGTACTGGTGTTCGCCGCAGCCGAGCACCGCCACCTGCAGGCGCGGGTTCGATTCGAGCAGCTGCGGCAACGCCTGGAGCGTCACATCGGCCATCTTCTGATGCGTCAGGCGGCTGCCCACGGCGAGCAGGGGCGCCTGCGCATCCTCCGGCAAGCCGAAGCGCTGCTGCAGCACGCGCTTGGCGGTGTGCTTGCCGGTGAGGTTCGATGCCGCGAACGGCTGCGGCAGCAGGGGGTCCTTCGACGGGTTCCACACCTCGTTGTCGATGCCGTTGAGGATGGCGACGAGGTCTTGCTGGCGCGCGCGCAGCAGGTCTTCCATGCCGCAGCCGGCCGCCTCGGTCAGGATTTCGCGCGCATAGGCGTGGCTTACGGTGGTGATGCGGTCGGCCCACAGCAGGCCCGCCTTCAGGAAGCTGAACTGTCCCCAGAACTCGGCCTCGTGCGCCGCATCGGCCGGCACGCCGATCTGCGGCACCACGCTCATCGGGAAATTGCCCTGGAAGGCCAGGTTGTGCACGGTAAAGACCGTCCTGGCCCGCGCGCCCGCGCGCTTGACGAGCAGCGGCACGAGCCCGGTATGCCAGTCGTGCGCCTGCACGACGTCGAAGCGCCCCGCGCCCTGCACGCCCGCGGCCACCCGCGCTGCTGCATGGCTGAATGCAGCAAAGCGCAAGGCGTTGTCGTCGTACGGCTCGCCGTGGTGGTCCAGATACGGATTGCCCAGCCGCCCGAACAGCGCCGGCGCATCGAACAGCAGCACCGGAATCGCATGCGGACCCACGTGCCCGCTGAGCAGCCGCGCGGGCCCCCCGGGCAGGTCGGTCCATTCACATAGCGTGCGGGGTTGCTGCAGTTGGGCGATGGCGTCGGGATAGCCCGGCAGCATCGCGGTCACCTGCAGACCGGCCCGGCGCAGCGCGACGGCGCATGCGCCGACCATATCTGCAAGCCCGCCGGTCTTGGCCAGCGGCACAGCTTCCGAAGCGACAAAAAGGACGTTCAGCGACAAGGTCATGCTCCCGGGGGAACCGCCATCGCCGGATCGGCCAACTGCATGAGCAATGGCACGGCTCCGGTGCGTGACGGAGGTTTGCGATCTCCCCCTTCGCGCAAGACCTATGCCAGTCAGACAGACGCTGACAAGGCTGCGATCCGCTCCGCGCGGCGCCTTGCGGTGCATGAAACGTGCCGCGGAGCCGGCACGTGCAGCGTGTGCAACCTGCGTATGCGTTGTGTAATTTCCTCCATGCCATGGCAACCGCGCTGGGGCGCGGAGGGCCAACGAGTCCGGGTGCCATGGTTGTCTTTTAATAGAAAAAAACAATCGAAAAAATAAGATCAATCAACTTGTGCAATTGACGGAACGGCGATACGATCACTCCCGTTGTCAACCAAGCAACCTACTGAAAACCACTATGTCGCTGATCAATACTCAAGTCCAACCGTTCAAGGCCCAAGCGTTCCACAACGGCAAGTTCATCGAAGTCACGGAAGAGTCGCTCAAGGGCAAGTGGTCCGTGCTGATCTTCATGCCGGCCGCATTCACCTTCAACTGCCCGACCGAAGTGGAAGACGCCGCCGACAACTACGCCGAGTTCCAGAAGGCCGGCGCCGAGGTCTACATCGTGACGACCGACACGCATTTCTCGCACAAGGTGTGGCACGAAACCTCGCCGGCCGTGGGTAAGGCTCAGTTCCCGCTGGTGGGCGACCCGACGCACCAACTGACCAACGCCTTCGGCGTGCACATCCCCGAAGAAGGCCTGGCCCTGCGCGGCACCTTCGTGATCGACCCGCAAGGCGTGATCAAGACGATGGAAGTGCATGACAACGCCATCGCCCGCGACGTGAAGGAAACCCTGCGCAAGCTCAAGGCTGCCCAGTTCGTCGCCAGCCACCCGGGCGAAGTGTGCCCGGCCAAGTGGAACGAAGGCGCGAAGACGATCAAGCCGTCGCTGGACCTGGTCGGCAAGATCTGAGTTGTGAGGCTGTTTGCTGCAGGAATGCAGCAGAAAAAACGGCCGGCTCTGCCGGCCGTTTGCTTAAGGGCGCAGGCATGTGCCGCGCCCTGTCACGGATTCAACGAACAAAAAGGAAGTCGTCATGCTGGATGCTGATGTCAAGGCCCAACTGAAGGCCTACCTCGAACGCCTCGTGCAGCCCATTGAGCTGGTCGCCAACGTCGATGACAGCGAGGGCTCCCGCGACATGATGGAGCTGCTGCGCGACGTGGCCGAGCAGTCCGGCATGATCTCGCTCACCGAACAACGCGATGCCGCCGAGCGCGCGCCGTCGTTCCTGATCCGCCGCACCGGCGCCGACGTGAGCGTGCGCTTTGCGGCCGTGCCGACTGGCCACGAGTTCACCTCGCTCGTGCTGGCGCTGCTGCAGGTGGGAGGCTATGCGCCCAAGCTCGATGCCGACGTCATCGAGCAGATCCGCAACATCGAAGGCGATTTCCGCTTCGAGACGTACATGTCGCTCACGTGCCAGAACTGCCCGGACGTGGTCCAGGCGCTGAACGTGATGTCGGTCATCAACCCGCGCATCCAGCACGTCGCCATCGACGGCGCGCTGTATCAGGGCGAGATCGAGGCGCGCCAGATCATGGCCGTGCCGACCGTGTTCCTGAACGGCGAGATGTTCGGCACGGGCCGCATGGGCGTGGAAGAGATCCTGGCCAAGATCGACACCGGCGCCGTCGCGCGTGACGCTGAGAAGCTGGCTGCCAAGGAAGCGTTTGACGTGCTGATCGTCGGCGGTGGCCCGGCGGGTGCCGCTGCGGCCGTGTATGCGGCGCGCAAGGGCGTGCGCACCGGTGTGGTGGCCGAGCGCTTTGGCGGCCAGGTGCTCGACACGCTGGGCATCGAGAACTTCATCTCCGTGCAGGAGACCGAAGGGCCGAAGTTTGCCGCCGCGCTGGAGCAGCACGTGCGTCAGTACGAGGTCGACATCATGAACGCACAACGCGCGGTCAAGCTGACCCCTGCGGACAAGCCGGGCGGCTTTGCCAAGGTGACGCTGGCCAACGGCGCGGTGCTCAAGGGCCGTTCGGTCATCCTGTCGACCGGCGCGCGCTGGCGCAACGTCAACGTGCCGGGCGAGCAGGAATACAAGAACAAGGGCGTGGCGTACTGCCCGCACTGCGATGGCCCGCTGTTCAAGGGCAAGCGCGTGGCCGTCATCGGCGGCGGCAACTCCGGCGTGGAGGCGGCCATCGACCTGGCCGGCCTGGTCAGCCACGTCACGCTGCTCGAGTTTGCCGGCGAGCTGAAGGCGGACGCCGTGCTGGTGCGCAAGCTGCAAAGCCTGCCGAACGCGACCATCGTCACCAACGCGCAGACCACCGAGATCACGGGTGACGGCCAGAAGGTCAACGGCCTGCGTTACAAGAGCCGCGTGGACGGCGCCGAGCATGAGATCGCGCTCGAAGGCGTGTTCGTGCAGATCGGCCTGGTGCCCAACACCGAATGGCTGGATGGCGCGGTGGAGCGCAACCGCTTTGGCGAGATCGTCGTCGATGCGCGCGGCCAGACCAGCGCGGAAGGCGTGTTTGCCGCAGGCGATGCGACCACGACGCCGTACAAGCAGATCATCATCGCCACCGGCGATGGTGCGAAGGCCGCGCTGTCGGCATTCGACCACCTCATCCGCGTGCCGCTGGCCGAGGCGGCATAAGCCTGCGCCCAAGCCGTACGAAGCCGGACCTTGCGACAAGCGGGTCCGGCTTTTTCTTTGGCGTTCAGCCTGCGGCGCAGAGCAACGCCTGTGCGCGTGCGCTGCACATGTCGACCAGGCGATCGCGCAGCACGCGGCCCGCGCTGTCGAGGTCGGGCCGCGCAAACAGCGCAAGTTCCAGCCCGCCGATTTCCGGAAAGCCATCCGCCGCACCGAGCACGCGGTGCCCGGGCTGCACGCAGCTGGCCGGCAGCAGGCTTACGCCCAGGCCCGCGCTGACGGCCGCGCACAGGCTTGCCAGGCTCGGGCTCGAATACGTGATGCGCCACGCCTGCCCGATCGATTCCAGCGCGTGCAGCATCTCCTGCCGATACAGCGCGCCTACCGGAAACGCCACCAGCGGCAGCGACGGTTGCGATGGCCCGGGCAGCAGCATGTGCGGCCGCTCGGCGCTGTCAATCCAGCAGATCGGCTCGGCCCAGCGTGCATGGCAGTCGCTGTCGGTGCCCCATTGCTTGACGAGCAGCAAGTCCAGATCGCCATTGCGGTACTGGCGCAGCAGGTGATGCGAGAGGCCGCTTTCCACTTCGAGGCGCAGCCGCGGGCGTTCGCGCGCAAAGCTGGCAATCAGCGGCATCAACGCACCGCTGCCGAGGTCTTCCGGCACGCCCAGGCGCAGCACCCCCTCGGTGTGCTCGGGGCTCAGCGCCTCACTGGCTTCGTCGGCCAGCCGCAGCAGCCGCCGGGCGTAGCCGAGCAGGCGGTCGCCCTCTTCCGTGGGCAGCACCTGGCGTTGGCTGCGGTCCAGCAGGCGGCAGTCCAGTTGCTGCTCGAGCCGCAGGATCTGCTGGCTGACGGTCGACTGCGTCAGGTGCAGGTGTTCGGCTGCGCGCGTGAAGTTGCCCGTATCCACCACGGTGACAAAGCTGCGCAGCAAGACCAGATCGATCATTTGGAAACCCACTGGGTGCGATTCAACTATTTAATTTGAACATATGTAGGGGCGCAACCATAATCGTCCGCTTGTTGACTACATGCGCGAGGCTGCAGCATGGCGTTGCATGTCTGGAAGCGATGGATCGTCCTGGCTTGCGCATGGGGCGCGGCCGCAGGCGGCGCGGCAGCCGGCGAGCCCGCATGGCTGCTCAAGGCCGCGGCACAGGGCGACACTGCCAAGGTGCTCGAGCAATTGAAGCAGGGCGTGCCCGTGGACGTGCGCGACGGTGGCGGCAACACGCTGCTGCTGGCCACGCAAGGCAACCACGTCGACACGGCGCGCGTGCTGATCGACGCCGGCGCCAACGTCAACGCGCAGAACACGCGGCTCGATAGCGCCTATTTGCTGGCTGGCGCGGAAGGGCGGCTCGACATCCTGCGCATGACGCTCGCACACGGCGCCAACCTCAAGAGCACCAACCGCTACGGCGGCACCGCACTGATCCCGGCGTGCGAGCGCGGCCACGTGGCGGTCGTCAGGGCGCTGCTCGACGCCGGCATCGACGTGAACCACGTCGACAACCTTGGCTGGACGGGCCTGCTCGAAGCCATCCTGTTCGGCGACGGCGGCCCACGTCATCAGCAAATCGTGCGTCTGCTGTTCGAGCGCGGCGCCAACGTCAACCTCGCCGACGGCCGGGGCGTGACCCCCTGGAGCATGCACGCGCGCGCGGCCAGAAGGCGATCGCCGACATGCTGGTCCCTGCCAGCGCCCGATGACTTTTTGGAGAAACCCATGACCCATGAACAACACATACGCGAGGCCGTCGCGCTGGCCCGCGCCAACGTCAACGAAGGTGGCCTGCCGTTTGGCGCGGTGCTGGTACGCAACGGCGAGATCGTCGCGCGCGCCGTCAACGAGGTGCACACGACCAACGACCCAACCGCGCATGCCGAAATGCAGGCGATTCGCCAGGGCAGCCACGCGCTGGCCACGTCCGACCTGACCGGCGCGGTGATGTACGCAAGCGGCCATCCGTGCCCGATGTGCTTTGCGGCCATGCACCGCTGCGGTATCCGCGCGGCGTACTTTGCGTACTCGAACGAAGACGGCGAGGCGTTCGGCATGTCGACCGCCGCCATGTACGCCGAGATCCGCCGTGCCCCGGACGCAGGCGAGCTGCAGTTGCGCCCGCTGAAACCTGCGGGTGAGCACGGGCTTTACGACGCGTGGCAGGCGCGCCAGGCATGAGTGACGCGGCCGTACGGGGCGCGGCCTCGGCCGCATCGGCCGCGTCATCCGCGTGGGCCGATGCCGGATGGATCGGCATGGCGGTGGTGATTGCGCTCGGGCTGAACCTGCGGCCGATCCTCACGACCATCGGCCCGCTGCTGGCGGAGATTCGCTCAGGCACGGGCCTCGGCCTGCAGGGTGCGTCGCTGCTGACCGTGATCCCGGTGCTGTGCATGGGCAGCGTGGCGTTGTTCCTGCCGTGGCTCGCGCGCTGGCTGCCCGAACATCGCGGCGTGGCATGCAGCCTGCTCGCCATTGCAGGCGCATGCGCGTGGCGCCTGTGGGCGGGTGATGGCCTGTCGCTGATCGCCAGCGCAGCGCTGGCCGGCACCGGCGTCGCCATCGTGCAGGCCCTCGTGCCCGGCATCGTCAAACGATGGTTCCCGCGGCGCGTGCCGATGGCGCTGGGTTTGTATTCCGCGTCGCTGATGGCCGGCGGCGGTCTTGCCGCCACGCTGAGCCCGCGCATCGCCCACCTTGCCGACTGGCACGTCGGTTTGGGGGTGTGGGCCGTGCCTGCGCTGGCCGCCTTGATGCTGTGGACGACGGCGCGGCCCCGCGAGGCAGCTGCCGCCGTGCAGCGCGGGCCGGTGCTGAACTTCTTCGGCAATCGCCGCGCATGGCTGCTGGCCGTCTACTTTGGCGTGACCAACGGCGGCTACACCAGCATGATCGCGTGGCTGCCGATGTTCTATCGTCAACTGGGCTGGAGCGCGCAGGATGCCGGCGGCCTGATCGGCGTGATGACGATGTTCCAGGTGTTGGGTGCCTTCACGGCGCCGGTGCTGGCGCGGCGCTGGCCAGACCGCCGCCCGTGGCTGTTGGCGATGCTGGTCCTGCAACTTGGGGGGATGCTGGGCTTGCTGCTCGCTCCAACGGCGGGGACCACGCTGTGGGTGGCGCTCATCGGGGGCGGGCTGGGCTCGATGTTCTCGCTGTGCCTGGCGCTCACGCTCGATCATCTGCCCGACGCGCGTGCCGCCGGCTACCTCGCCGCGTTCGTGCAGGGCATCGGCTTCATCATCACGGGCATCATTCCTTACGTCGTCGGCTGGCTGCGCGCGGCTACGGGAAGCTTCCAGACGCCGTGGCTGCTGCTGATCGGCGTCATCGTCGTCTCGATGGCCACCACGCTGCGCTTCTCGCCGACAGGCTATGCCCGCGCAATCGGGCCGGTGTAACTTGCGCGCGACCGGGTGACCCCACCCGGCGCATGGCCTTCCGCGGCCGCCAAAAAATTCTTGAAATGCGAATCATTCGCATTTATAGTGTGTCCATCGACGGCGCTGCAGTCGGTGGAAAGGTCTCTACGGCCTCTCCATCGCACGGCGCGTCGAGCCGAATTCCGCCGCGTGCGCCGTGCTCCATCAGGTGGGCGCACCCGGCAACCGATCTTTTGTGGGGACCGCTCTGACACACAGAGCGTTTGGCCGTAGCAAGCCGCCCGACAGTCGGGAAAGCACTCAGACCCCGCTTTCCCGACTGCGTCTTTCCCGGGCTGCCAGCCATGCCGTTTTTTTTCAGAACGCAGCGACTGCGCGTGAAGGATTGCGATCCCGCCGTTTCTGGTTCTGCCTGCAGTACCGCCCCCCGGTCGTACCTCATTCACGCCCCCAACGCCATGCCAAACTCGACCGACCTGCGCCGGGCCGGGCTCAAAGCCACGTCGCCGCGCGTCAAGATCCTGGAAATCCTCGCTGCCGGTACGGAGCACGGCCGCCACCTGAGCGCGGAAGATGTCTACCGCCAGTTGCTCACATCGGAGCTCGACATCGGTATCTCGACCGTGTATCGCGTGCTCAACCAGCTGGTGGATGCCGGCGTGCTGCTGCGCCACACGTTCGAGGCGGGTCATGCGGTCTACGAAGTCAATGAGGGCGCGCATCACGACCACCTCATCTGCATGTCGTGCGGCCGTGTCGAGGAGTTTCACGACGATGCCATCGAGGCCCGGCAAGAGCGCGTCGCCAACGAGCGCGGCTTCGTGCTGCGCGACCACGCGCTGGCGCTGTATGGCGTGTGTCCGGCCTGCCAGCCGCCGGCAGGCACTTCACACTGATGTGACGCGGTAACGCCCTGAAACATCATCGGGGCGATCGTGGCGAAACTCATCTGGCGGCAGCGGTTCCAACAGACCGTGTTACCCAGGAGATGCCGATGCGACGCCGTTTGAAGTCCGAAGACGAACTCAAGACCTTGCTGGCCCGCTGCGTTCAGCAACATCCGGAATGCGCGCAATGCGAGTTGCGCGCGATGTGCATCCATCGCCCCGACCATACCGGCTGCAACTGGAGCGCCGAGTTCGATGTCCGCACCGACGACGATGAAGCGGCTATCCGCGGCCTGTCCGTTGCCAAGCGCTTGCTGATGCGGGCGCGCACGCAGTACAACGTCGCGCGCTGAGCCGCTATCCCCTTGCCTGCCGGGCGATCCGGTCGAGCAGTTCGCGCGCGGTCTCGGTGTGACCCTGCTGTGCCAGCAGGCGCGCATTCAACACGAGGTTTTCCAGCACAAGCTTGGCGATGCTGGCCGTGAGCGAGACGATCACCTCGTCCTGGCTGAAGTGGGCATCTTCCATTTGCGTCAGCTGGCGCGACACCAGCCTGCAGACCAGGTTGCGCAACATCTGCTCGTCGAAGGGCAGGTTGGCGAAATCCACCGGGTCTTCCTTCTCGACTTCCGCAATCAACTGGACCAGCAGTTCTTCGGTCATGACGCGTCCCCCGTTCAGGTTTGGACCAGTCTACGCCTGCGCTTTCCAAAAACACAACGGGCCCGCGTGATTCGGGCCCGTTGTGTTGTGATGTGGCGTCGACGCCAGCTATTTGCGGCGTACGAAGCGGATCGGCTGTTCGACGGTGGCTTGCGATGATGATTCGCCCGAGGCACAGCCGCTGCAGCCACTGCCGCACGCGCTGCCCGAGAGCGGGTCCGAATGGCACGATGGTGCCTCGCCGGGGGTCAGCAAGCGCTGGCCGAACGCACGCATCCATGCCGGCCTCGACGGACGGTCACACCAGCCAGCCATACGCGCCATCGTGCGGGCACGCATGTCCGCCGCATATCGGCCCGTCAATGACAGCGCACTGAGCGCCACGACGGTGGCGACGACGCCGGTTTCGACCACGTGATACACGCTCATGTCAGCACCCGTGCGATCTGGTAGGTGGCAAACGCGGCCAGATAGGCCAGCGCAAACAGATAGCCCGCCGTGCCCGCCATCACCTTCCAGGAGTTGGTCTCGCGGCGGATGGTGGCCAGCGTCGAGATGCACTGCGGCGCGTAGACGAACCACGCGAGGAACGCCAGCGCCGTGGCCAGCGACCATTGCTGCGCGATGACCGGGGCCAGCTGCGCGGCCGCATCTTCGTGCGTGGCCGAAAGCGAGTACACCGTCGCCAGGGCGCTCACGGCAACTTCGCGCGCGGCCATGCCGGGAATGAGCGCGATGCACATCTCCCACGTAAAGCCGATCGGCGCGAACACAACTTCCATCGCGCGGCCGATGTAGCCGGCAAAGCTGTAGTCGATGGCCGGACCCGTTGCGCCGG
The DNA here is from genome assembly GCF_000954135.1 of Ralstonia mannitolilytica. Taxonomy (NCBI): domain Bacteria; kingdom Pseudomonadati; phylum Pseudomonadota; class Betaproteobacteria; order Burkholderiales; family Burkholderiaceae; genus Ralstonia; species Ralstonia mannitolilytica. The sequence continues at coordinate 774,760 of NZ_CP010800.1, forward strand.
CCGGCGGCGACGGGAACGTGGACAGGAACCACAGCAGCACCATCATCTTGAGGATGACCGTGCCGATGCGGCGCAGGAAGATGCGCGCACGCTCGATCAGCCCCACCGCCAGGTTGCGCACGCTGGGCAGCCGGTAGGACGGCAGCTCAAGAATGAGCGGATGCTCGCTGCGGTCGCGCTTGAGGTACTTCAGCACGTAGGCGACGATCAGCGCCGAGACGATGCCGGCCATGTACAGCCCGAACAGCACCAGCCCCTGCAGGTTGAACACGCCCCACACCTGGCGCACCGGAATGAACGCGCCAATCAGCAGTGCATACACCGGCAGCCGGGCCGAGCACGTCATCAGCGGCGCGACGAGGATCGTCACCAGACGGTCGCGCGGGTCCTGGATCGTCCGTGTCGCCATCACCCCCGGGATCGCGCATGCAAAGCTCGAGAGCAGGGGAATGAACGACCGGCCCGACAATCCCGCGCCCGCCATCAGCCGATCGAGCAGAAATGCAGCCCGCGGCAGGTAGCCCGATTCCTCGAGCGACAGGATGAAGAGGAACAGGATCAGGATCTGCGGCAGGAATACCAGCACGCTGCCCGTGCCGGCGATGATGCCGTCGACGAGCAGGCTCTTGAGCATGCCGTCTGGCATGACCGTGCCGACCCACGCGCCCACGGCTTCCACCGCGCGCTGGATGCCTTCCATGAGCGGTTGTGCCCACGAGAACACCGCCTGGAACATGAGGAACATCAGCACGGCGAGCAGCGCCAGGCCCAGCACCGGATGCAGCACGATGCGGTCGAGCCGGTCGTCCAGCTCGGCCGTGCTGCGCGGCATGCTGACGGCGGCGTCCAGCAGGCGCTTGACCTCGACGTGCGGGTCGGCGTCGGCGGGCAGCCCCACCGGCGCCGCCGGCAACTGCTCGTGATCGATGTGCGCGACGAGTTCGGCCGCGCCATTGCGCTTGATGGCCACCGTCTGCACGACCGGCACACCGAGCGCCGCTTCCAGCCTGGCGCGGTCGATGCGGATGCCGCGGCGCTCCGCCGCATCCACCATGTTCAGGGCCAGCACCATCGGCAGGCCAAGGCGCTGCAGTTCCAGCACGAAGCGCAGGTGCAGACGGAGGTTCGTGGCGTCGACCACGCAGACCAGCAGATCGGGGCGCGCTTCACCGCGGAACGTGCCCAGACAGATGTCGCGCGTGATGGCCTCATCCGGGCTGGTGGCGACCAGGCTGTAGGCCCCCGGCAGATCGAGAATCTGCACGTGCCTGCCCGAGGGCGCGGTGAAGCGGCCTTCCTTTCGCTCGACCGTCACGCCCGCGTAGTTGGCCACCTTCTGGCGGCTGCCCGTCAGCAGGTTGAACAGCGCGGTCTTGCCGCAATTCGGGTTGCCCACCAGCGCAACGCGCAATGCGGTCGAGGAAGAAGAGGAGGAGGAAGCGTGCATCTGCATGAAGCCGGATAAAAGCGGGCGGCGGGCGCGGCCGGTCGCGGGCGGCTCAGGCCGCCTCGCGCACCTTGGCGGGCGGCGCCGTCTCGGCGGCGGTGATCGATGGGGTGGCGGGCTGCGCGGCGGCCTCGGTGCGCAGGCGCACGCGATCGGCCTCCTGGCGGCGCAGCGCAAAACGCGTGAAGCCGACCTGCACGACCAGCGGGTCGCCGCCGAACGGTCCCACGGCCACCACGCGCACCGGTTCGCCCGTCACGAAGCCGAGTTCGCGCAGGCGTTGGCTGATGGGATCGGCGGGCTCACGGTCTTCAACGTGATCCACCACCGCCGTCGCCCGGCGGGAGAGCTCGGAAAGCCGCATCGTGCGTATCGTTAACGTGATAACTGGAAGGCAGCTGCGAGAGCCACGTAAATGCGAATCGTTTTCATTATATCGCAACCGGACTGTGGCGGGACTGCGGCACCCGGTCGCCGGGGTGGATATCCACGTGGGGTGGCGGCGTTGCGCCGAAGGCACACACACGGACCGATGTGTGGCGCAAAACCGCTGCGCAGGCAGGGTTTTTTCCAAATTACCCAATCCTAGGTATTGGCGCGGGTGAGGGCCATTGCCTATGCTTCAAACGCGCTGAACTTCCCCGTTCAAAGCGTATTCTTGAGGCCACCGGATACCGCTATCCGGTGGCTTTTTTCATGGCCGCTGCCGCTTGGCCCGGCTCGCCGCCGTCATATTGGCCGCGCGCTACTGGATGGCGTCGGACATCTCATCCTGCTCCTCCCCGAGGAAGCCGCCGCTCTGGTGGCGCCAGAGCCGCGCGTAGGTGCCGTTCCGGGCCAGCAGGGCAGCGTGCGTGCCCTCTTCGATGATGCGCCCCTGGTCCATGACGATCAGCCTGTCCATGGCAGCGATGGTCGACAGCCGGTGCGCGATGGCGATCACCGTCTTGCCCTCCATCATCACGTCCAGGCTTTCCTGGATGGCGGCCTCGACTTCCGAATCCAGCGCGCTGGTGGCTTCGTCGAGCAGCAGGATCGGCGCGTTCTTCAGCATGACGCGCGCGATGGCGATGCGTTGGCGCTGGCCGCCCGAGAGCTTCACACCGCGCTCGCCGACCAGAGTGTCGTAACCCGTCCGGCCGTGCGGGTCGCTGAGCTGGCGGATGAACTCCTCGGCCTGCGCGTGGATGGCGGCGTTGCGGATCTCCGCGTCGGTGGCGTCCGGCCGGCCGTAGGCGATGTTGTCGCGGATGGACCGATGCAGCAGCGATGTGTCCTGCGTGACCATGCCGATCGCGCTGCGCAGGCTGTCCTGCGTCACCTGGGCGATGTCCTGGCCGTCGATGCGGATGTGGCCGCTGTCGACGTCGTAGAAGCGCAGCAGCAGGTTGATCAGCGTCGATTTGCCGGCGCCCGAGCGGCCGACCAGGCCGATTTTCTCGCCGGGGCGCACCTTCAGGCTCAGGCCGTCGATCACCTGGCGTTCGCCGTTGTAGTTGAAGCTGACGTTGTCGAATTCCACCTCGCCGCGCGTGACATGGAGCGCGGGCGCGCCGGGTGCGTCCTGCACCTTTGCCACGCGCGTGAGTGTGGCCATGCCGTCCTGCACAGTACCGATGTTCTCGAACAACGAAGCCATTTGCCACATGATCCAGTGCGACATGCCGTTGACCCGCAGGGCCATGGCCGTCACGGCCGCCACCGCGCCGGTGCCGACTTCGCCCGCCCGCCAGAGCCACAGCGCATAACCGGCCGCCGCCGCGATCAGCGCCACCACGAGCGTCTGGTTGACGATCTCGAACTGGCTCACCAGCCGCATCTGGCGAAAACCGGTGTCCTTGAAATCCTCCATGGCCGCTCGGGCGAAATGGGCTTCGCGGCGCGTGTGCGAGAACAGCTTGACGGTGGTGATGTTGGTGTAGGCGTCGGTCACGCGCCCGGTCATGGACGAGCGCGCATGGGCCTGCTCCTGCCCGACCTTGCCAAGACGCGGCACGAAGTAGCGCATGGCCAGCCCGAACAGCACCACCCAGGCGATGAACGGCAGCATCAGGCGCAGATCGAAACCGCCCGCCAGCGCAATGATGGTGATGAAGTACACGCCGATGGCGAGCACGATCTCGATGAAGGTGAACAGCACCTCGCGCACGGCCAGCGCCGTCTGCATGACCTTGGTGGTCACCCGCCCGGCAAACTCGTCCGAAAAGAACGACAGGCTCTGGCGGAGCATGAGGCGGTGGAAATCCCACCGCAGCCGCAGCGGAAGATTGATGGCCAGCACCTGATGCTGCACCATCGTGCGCAGCGCCACCAGGCCGACGCTGACCACCAGCACGATGCCGATGCCCCACAGCACGCGCTGCGCCTGCGCGGCGGCTTCGTGCCCGGCCTGCCATGCCGACAGCAGGTCGACCACCTGCCCAAGAAACGAAAACAGCCACGCCTCATAGACCGACACGCCGGCACTGAGCAACGCCAGTGCCGCGATGTAGCGGCGCGTGCCGCGGGTGCAGGCCCACAGGAAGGCGGCCAGGCCCTTGGGCGGCAGCGGCGGCTCATCGGGCGGGAAGGGGTCGAGCAGGTGTTCGAACGCGCGGAGCAAAGGAGCCTCCGAAGGCAGGGGAAAAACGCGGCAGACTGTGCCGGAGATCGGGGGAAAGGGTAACTCGTTCCCGGTTTCCGTGTCGGACGCTGCTCGGCAGCCGCCCGTCAGCACGGCCGCCAGCGAGGCTGTCGCAGGCGCCGCATCGACCGCCGAGCGCATCGTGTTCAAGATCCGGTGGGCCATCGACGCGCACGTTGACCCATCGGTCGCCGCACGGTTTTAACGATTCTGCGGCCAGCCGCCTGATGCCGCCGCTGCCCAGTACAGGGCCTGGCTGCCGGCGGTACGGGCACGGGGCTTGTTTGGCCCCGCCTTGCGGCGCTGGGGCACAGTTGTGTGCTGGCTATCCACAAGTTGCGTGCGATAGGAATTGCAAGCAAAATGCCTCCGCACTGCGTCAACCGTTTTTCGGCACGATGCCGCATCGGCATCGTGCGCTCGAACGGTCGTTGAGCCGCGCATCGTGCCAATGCAGGGTGCACACTCTCTCCATATCAGGCTCTACCGGTCATTCAAGTGCCGAAGCACGCTTTTTTTCCCACCACGCTGCGCGGCCGCTTGCTCGCTCTGGCCGCGGTGGCCGCATTGCCGGCCATCATCGTGGCGACGGCCGGCGTGGCGCTCTACCGTGACCGGCTCAATGACCATCTCGCCCAGCGCCTGACCCACGAGACCGAAGCCGCCGCCGCGCGTGTAGGCATGGTGCTGTCCAATGCCGACGCGCTGCTTTCCGTGCTGGTGGCCGACGATTCGGCGCTGCGCATGGAAGCCACGGAATGCAGCCGCTTCGTCAGCCGCGTCTTCCGCAATCAGGACACGCTCGCCGGACTGGGCATCGTCGATGCGAACGGCAAGGTCGTTTGCGCGCCCGATGCGTCCAGGCTTGGTCTCGATGTGTCCGACCGCCAGTACGTGCGAGACGTGCTGGCCAGCGGCAAGCCGGCGCTGTCGCCGTTTGTGACGGGGCATGTATCGCACCAGCCCGTTCTGGTCACCGCCCGTGCGCTGGTCGGAAGCGACGGCAAGGTACGTGGCGTGGCCTACGCGGCGGTGCACCAGCGTGCACTGATGGCCGCCGCCGTGGACGGCGAGCCGGGCGCACCGGTCTACCTCGTCGATGCAGCCGGCAACGTGCTCTCGCACCTGGGCGAACCCGCGCACGCGGGCATGCCGCCGGTTGTGCGCGAGACGCTGTCCGTCATGCCTGGTCCAGCCGGCAGGCCCCTGCTGACCAACGACGCCGACGGTGTGCCGCGCGCCTATGCCGCCATGGCGGTGCCGCCGCACGCAGCCGCCGGCCGCCTGCACGTCGTGCGCGGGTTGGATGCCAGCGATATCGTCCGCCAGCAGCGCAACATCACGCTGGCCGGCGGCGGCGCGATCCTGCTGATGGTGGCGCTGCTGCTTGCGCTGATCCAGGGCGCGATGCGCCGGCTCGTGATGCCCCGCATCGATGCGCTCGTCGACGCGGCGCGCCATTACACGCGCGGCGACTTCTCGGCGCGGGTCACCGAGCATGGCGATGCGCGCGATGAGCTCTCGCTGCTCGAGCGCACCTTCAACGAGATGCGCGCCGCTATCGCGCGCCACGACGCCACCGTTCACCGCCTGACCGAGCGCTTCCAGCGCGTGGCGCGCGCCACCAACGACTGGATCTTCGACTGGGATATCGCCACCGGAGAGTCGTGGGCCAATGCCAGCCTGCACCGCCTGCTCGGCAGCGATGCGCTGCTCGGGCCCAGCGAGGGGGACGGCGTTTCGCGCACGCTGACGTTCCAGCAGTTCGTGCATCCGGACGATGTCGAGGCGTTTGGCGCTGCACTGCGCGCGGCACTGAATTCCGATCGCGACAGCTGGCACCAGGTCTGCCGAGTGATCGACGCCAATCGCACCACGCGCACGGTGGAAATTCGGGCGAGCCTGTATCGCGCAGAAGATGGCCGCGCCCTGCGCATGGTGGGCGGCGTGACGGACATCTCGCAGCGCTCCGCCATCGAGCAGGAGCTGCGCGCAAGCGAGGCGAACCTGCGCGTGGCCGAGCAGATCGCCCAGCTCGGCAGCTGGCGCTGGGACGTGCTGCGCGACTCCACCACGTGGTCTTCAGGCATGTACGTGCTGACGGGAACCCCGCCTGGCGCACCCCCGACCTTTGCGCAGCAGGCGCAGTTTTTCACCGCAGACAGCTACCACCGCCTGCGCGAGGCCGCGAGCCGCGCCGTTACCGAAGGCCAGCCGTACTCGCTGGAACTGGAGATGATCCGCCGCGATGGCGAGCGCCGCTGGGTGCTCTCGCGAGGCAACATCGAGCGCAACGAGCAGGGCGAAGTCGTCGCGCTGTTCGGCACCATGCAGGACATCACCGAGCGACGCGAATCCGACGAGCAGCTGCGTCTGCTGCGCCGTGTGGTCGAATCGGTGCCGTCCGGCATCACCGTGGCCGATGCCCAGCAGCCGGACCTTCCCGTCGTCTATGTGAACCCGGGCTTCGAGCGGATGACCGGCTATCGCGCTGAAGAGGTGCTCGGCCGCAATTGCCGCTTCCTGCATTCGTCCGAGCCAGGGCAGCCGGCGCTCAATGAAGTCCGCGCGGCGTTGCGCGACGCCAGCGAGATCCGCGTGCTGCTGCGCAACTTCCGCAAGGACGGGCACGCGTTCCTGAACAATTTCCTGCTCTCGCCCGTGCGTGATACGCAGGGTGTGGTGACGCACTACGTCGGCATTCAGGACGACGTGACCGAGCAGGAGATGACGCGCGCGCGCCTTGCGCAGCACGCCACGATCGATCCGCTCACCGGCCTGCCCAACCGCACGTTGCTGGCCGACCGCGTGCAGCAGGCGGTCGAGATGGCGGCGCGCCAGCGCAGCCGGTTCTACGTGGCGCTCGTCAACATCGATCGCTTCAAGGTTGTCAATGACAGCCTGGGCCACCTGCTGGGCGACGAAGTCCTGCGCCGCGTGGCCGAGCGCCTGCGCGACGCCGCCGATTCGGTGGACACCGTCGCGCGCTTTGGCGGCGATGTCTTTGCGCTGGTGATTTCGCATGCCGGTTCGCGCGGCGTGGATTTCGGCTTCGACCTGTTTGCCGAACCCATCCGGGCGGAAGGCCACGAGGTGTTCGTCACCGCCAGTATCGGGGTGGCGGAATATCCTGCCCACGGCCCCGATGCCGACACGCTGATCCGCCACGCAGAAATGGCGATGTACGCGGCCAAGCAGAACGGTCGCAACCGGCTGGAGTTCTTCGCGCCCGAGATGGACATTGGCGTGTCGTACCGCCTGAACCTCGAGCACCAGATCCGGGCCGCACTGGAGCACGGCCAGTTCCGGCTGCTGTATCAGCCGCAAGTCGACACCCGGACCGGTCGCGTATGCGGTCTTGAAGCACTGATCCGCTGGGTCCACCCGACGCGCGGGCTGCTGCCGCCGGCTGCGTTCATTCCGGTGGCCGAAGAGAGCGGCCTGATTGTCGAGATCGGCAACTGGGTGCTGAGCGAAGCGGCGCGCCAGCAGCGCGCGGAATGGCACGCACGCGGCCTGGCCGACGGGCTGACCGTGGCCGTGAACGTGTCGCCGCTGCAGTTCAAGCGGGGCACCGTGCTGCCGACGCTGCTCAGGCTGCAGCGCGAGTATGGCCTGAGCTCCGGTTTCCTGGAGCTGGAGGTGACCGAGTCGATGCTGATGGAGGGCACCGAGCGTACGATCGAAGACCTCACCGCGATCCGGCAACTGGGCGTGCGCATCGCCATCGACGATTTCGGGACCGGGTATTCGAGCCTGGCCTACCTCAAGCGCCTGCCGATCGACCTCATCAAGATCGACCGCGCCTTTGTCAAGGACATCGATCGCGACTCCAACGATGCGGCCATCTGCACGACGGTGGTGGTGCTGGCGCACAACCTCGGCGTGAAGGTGTGCGCCGAAGGCGTGGAGGACCCGGCGCAGTCGGCCTTCCTGGCCTCACACCAGTGCGACGTGCTGCAGGGCTATTACTTCAGCGAGCCGCTGCTGCCCGATGCGGTGACGGCGCTGCTCGAGCGCGATACGCGATTCGCCCTGTAGGCGCCGCCGCCACGGCGTCATGCGCGGAACACTGCCACGGCATGCTTCAGCGCTTCGGACTGGCGCGCCAGCATGGAGGCTGCCGCCGCCGCCTCTTCCACCAGCGTGGCGTTCTGCTGCGTCACCCCGTCGAGCTGCGAGACTGCCGCGTTGATCTGCGCGATACCGCTGCTCTGCTCGCGCGAACTGGCCGAGATTTCCGACATGAGCTGCGTGACGGTCTGCACCGACTGCACGATCTGCGTCATCGTGGCGCCGGCCTGGTGCACCAGCTCCACACCATCGCGCACGGACTGGTCGGACGCGCGAATGATCTCCTTGCTCTGCGCCGCGGCCTGGGCGCTGCGCTGGGCAAGGCTGCGCACCTCGCCGGCCACCACGGCAAAGCCGCGGCCTTCCTCGCCGGCGCGTGCGGCTTCCACGGCGGCATTGAGCGCCAGGATGTTGGTCTGGAACGCGATGCTCTCGATGGTGGCGATGATCTCGGTCACGCGCTGGCTGTCGGCGCGGATGGCGTCCATGGTCTGCACCACGCGCTGCACGAGCTGGCCGCCGTCGGCCGCGACCGTGGAGGCCTGCTCGGCCAGCGCGGTGGCCTCGCGGGCGTGGTCGGCATTGGCGGCCACCATCGAGGTGAGCTCATCCATGCTCGACGCGGTCTGCTCGAGTGCCGCCGCCTGCTGCTCGGTGCGCGACGACAGGTCATGGTTGCCGGCCGAGATCTGCAGCGTGCTGTGCGCAACGTTGGCGGCGCCATCCTGGATGTCGCGCACGATGGACGACAGGCTTGCGCGCATCGTGCCCATGGCGCGCATCACTTCGCCAAGTTCGCCCGTGGCGCGCACGTCCACCGCCGAGGTGAGATCGCCGGCCGCCAGGCGTGTGGCCAGCGTGGCCGCTTCTTCAAGTGGGCCGATCAGCGTGCGGGCCAGCAGCATGCCGGACAGCGTCGCCAACCCCGCGCAACCCACGCCGGTCAGCCACAGCCAGTCGCGGCTCAGCACAAGCCACGGCGTGCCGTGCAGGTCGGCCGCTTCCAGCGCGATGTGCGCCCACAGCGTACCGATCAGGATCGCAATGGCGATCAGGGTTTGCAGCCCGATCACCTTGAAGCGCAGGCTGTCGCGCTGGAACAGGTTCAGCGCACGCCGCCAGCCCGTGCGCTGGATGTGCCCTGCACGCACGGTGTACGACCGGTCGCCCGCGTTGATGGCCGCGTAGGCGCGTTCGGCACGGGCCACCTGCGCAGGCGTGGCCATGGAGCGCACCGACGTGTAGCCGACGATCGCGCCGTTCTGGAACACCGGCGTCACGTTGGCCAGCACCCAGTAGAAGCCGCCGTCCTTGCGTCGGTTCTTGACGAGACCGCGCCACGGCTTGCCGGCTTGCAGCGTGGCCCACAGATCGGCAAAGGCGGCTTCGGGCATGTCAGGGTGGCGCACGAGGTTGTGCGGCGCGCCGATCAGCTCTTCGTGTGCAAAGCCGCTGACACGCACGAACGCCGGGTTGGCGAACACGATGCGGCCTTTGAGGTCGGTCCGGGAGATCAGGTAGTCCGTTGGGGTGAGGGCGGTTTCGGCCTGGGTGACGGGCAGGTTCTTGCGCATGGGATGCGGCGCTTCGGGGCGCGGAGCAATGGGAGGGAAAAATGGGATGTCCTCCCTTGCAACGGCACACTGCCGCTGCCCTAAAGGTGGCGGCGGCGACGCAGTTTGACCTGGATCAAGTACATGCGCACTCACCTGAAACGGGCACGGCCGTTGCTATGAAAAAACCGCGATGCGCCCGTCAGGGCGCGGGGAATGGAGGAACGAGGTGAACAAGATTTCCGGGGACGTCGAGATCGTCCCGCGCGTGACGCCGGCCGGTGTGCGCGGCTGGGAGGCACGTATCGACGTGGTGTTTCGCAGCGCGGAGGGCCAGTCGCTGACAGGTTCGCAGCCCGTGCGCCCGGGCTGCACGTTCGGTTCGCCGCGCGAGGCGATGGACGCGGCGCTGCTGCACGGTCAGCGGCTGCTGCGCGAGTGGGTCATCGGCGTGGCGCCAAACCCGGGCGCAAAAGCCGCGACCTGAAGGCGCGGCCGGTACGCGTCAGCGTGCTTCCTGCGCCTTGCGTTCTTCGCGCGACAGGCCCGCCGTCCAGTATCCCTTGGCGTCGATGACCTCGCGCGGCACGGCCCACGCGCCTTCCAGCAGCGTGCGCACCTGCTTGAGCAACGACGATTCGCCGGCCAGGAACACCTGCGGCGTGCCGGCAGGCATGGGCTGCGCCGTCAGTGCGCCGACCATCATGGCGCCCGCATGCGCGGTGTCGCTTTCCACCCAATGGATGTTGCGGCTGCGCGGGTGTGCCGCGAAGGGGCCGTCCAGCGGCAACCGTGCGCGGGCGTCGCCGATGGCGATGTAGGTCTGCACCTGCGCCGGTTCGGGCAGGTGCTCCAGGATGGCGAAGATGGCCGGCAGGGCGGTTTCGTCGCCGATCAGCAATGTCCACGGCGCGCTCGGGTCGGCAACGAACCCGCGCTTGGGGCCGGCAAACTCGACTTCGTCGCCGGGTGCCGCGCGCTCGAGCCAGCGCGCGGCGGGGCCGTGCCGTGCGACCGGTGTCTCGTCATGCACCACGAAATCGATGTCGAGTTCACCGCGCTCGGCGTGATAGTGGCGCACGGTGTAGGCGCGCCCGAGCGTGCGCGTCGCGCCGGCTGTGCCCTGCGGAAACATCAGCTTGATCGCCGCGCCCGGCGGGGCATTGGCGAGATCTGCAAGCTCGGTGGGGTGTGTGCCGGTAAAGACGACGCGCCGCATGCGTGGCGACAGCGTGTGGATGGCGCGAACGCGCATGCGGCGCGTGGCGGGCGGAGTGGAACTGAGCAGCTGCGACATGAGACCTTGTGTGCGATAGAAGGCAAACATAGATGGCTGCGGAAAAGGAAGGGCGGCTTAGCGCTCTCCGGTGATTTCCTTGAGGGCGCGTAGCAGGATGTCGGCCACGCGCTGCTGTTCTTCGCGCGAGGCGAAGCGTTTTTCCATGAGCGCAAACTTCAGGCGCCAGCGCGCGGTGCGCAGCGGGTCGTGGCCCGCGTCGGCCCATTCGGCCGCATTGTCGGTTTCGCGGTCGAAGGCCATGGCCTCGTTCATGCGCTTGACGCGTTCGCCCATGGCGCGCAACTGCGCCAGGATGGCGTCGGCACTGTGCTGCCGCTCGGCCAGCCACGCCTCTCCTTCGGGCGTGATGCCGTAGCGCTTCTTGTTGCCCTCGGCGGTGACCGACGCAAAGCCGTGGTCTTCCAGGTACGACAGCGCCGGGTAGACCATGCCGGGGCTCGGCGTATAGAAACCGAGCGAATGCTCTTCGACGGCCTTGATCAGTTCGTAGCCATGGCGCGGCGCGTCCTTGAGCAGCGCCAGCAGCACGAGCTGCAGGTCGGCCGAACTCAATCGGCGGCCACGCCAGGGACTGCCGCCCTCATCATCGCCTTCACCATAGCCGCCGGGGCCGCCGAAGCCGCCCATGCCACGCCCGAAACCGCCGCGGCCATGACCGTGGCGACCCATCATGAAATGCTTTTCCAGCCACAGCTTGTGGTGGCGTCCGAACCATCCGTGCATCGTCGCTCTCCTGCAGTACATCATCAGATATATCGTAAGATACATCGGATGATAGTGGCCGCCCTGCAGAAGTCAAGGGCGATGACAGAAAAAAACGGAGCCCGCCTAGTCGTTGTCGCCGCCCAGCATGGCCACATGCACGAGCCAGCGCCGTACGACCTGTTCTTCTTCGGGTGAAAAGCCCGCCAGCAGTTCCCGTTCGATGCCGCCTGAGCGCTTGCGGCACGCGTCCAGCAGCGCGAGGCCTTCCGGTGTGACGTCGATGTGCTGGATGCGGCCGTGTACCGCGTGCGGCCGCCGCGCGATGGCGCCGCTGCGTTCCAGGTTGGCGACGATCACGCTCACCGTCTGCGGCGTGAGCAGCGCCAGGCGGGCGAGGTCGGCGTTGGAGATGCCGGGGTACGCGCGGATCATCGTCAGCACCAGGAATTGCGGGAGCGTCACGCCGACGTCGGCCATGGCGCGCTCCATGCGCAGGCGATGTGCCGCGCTGGCCTGCCGCAGCAGATAGCCAAGATAGCCTTGCTCGCCGCGCTTGCCCTGGCCAAGCGGGGGGATGGCGGGGGAAGAGGTGTCGTTGCCCACGTTGGCGGAGGTGGTGCGCTTGCCCATGATGTCAGAGTTCGAATAAGATGTTCGAGCACTGATATTACCACCAACGCTCCAATCAACCCTCAACCAGGAGTCAGGCATGGAAGATCTCTCTCCCCGCATGGATTACGCCGAGTTTGTCGACACCGCCGTCGGCGTGGCGCCGGCATTGCAGGCGCTGGGCAAGGCGGTGGACGCGTCGGGTCTGGAGAAACCGCTGACGGAGCTCGTCAAGCTGCGCGCCTCGCAAATCAACGGCTGCGCGTTCTGCGTGCAGTTCCACCTGAACCTCGCGCGCAAGCTCGGCGTGGCTTCGGCCAAGCTGGACCTGGCGGCCGTGTGGCGCGATACGCCAGCGGTCTTCACGCCGCGCGAGCGTGCCGCGCTGGCCTGGACGGAAGCGCTGACCACGCTGGCCAGGGCGGCCGACCATGGCGTGGAAGACCACGAATACGAAGCCGTGCGCCAGCATTTCTCCCGGATGGAGGTCGCCTTCCTCACGGCGGCCATCGCCAACATCCAGGCGTGGAACCGCATCGCCATTGCGATGCGCTTTGCGCCGCAGGTGCCGGCCCCCGCGCCGGCCGAGGCATGACCATGGAAGCCATCCGCCCCGTTGAAGGCGAAGCGGCGGTGCGCGCCTGCTTTGCCGTCATGCACCAGCTGCGGCCGCACCTGGCTGACGCCGATGAACTCGTCGCGCGCTGGCGCCGCCAGGTGGAAGACGGCTATCGCCTCATCGCCGTCTGGCGCGGCGGTGAGCCTGTCGCCTTGGCTGGCTACCGGCTGCAGGAGAACCTCGTCTACGGGCCATTCCTGTATGTCGACGATCTGGTGACCGACAACCGCCTGCGCAGCAGCGGCCTCGGCAACGTGCTGATGGACCACCTCAAGGCCGAGGCAGCGCGCATGGGCTGCACGCGGCTCGTGCTGGACACGCCCCTGTCCAACGTGCTCGGGCACCGCTTCTATTATCGAAACGGCCTGCTGGCCGGCGCCTTGCGCTTCGGATTCAACACCGGCGTCAAGGCGCAGTTCGGAGGCATGCAATGACGACGTTGCTGCATGTGGCAGTGAGCCCGCGCGAAGCACGCTCGCACAGCCGGCGCGGCGCGCAACTCGTGCTCGGGCAGCTCGCCGAGGCGGCCAGCGGCCTGCACATCATCGAGCGCGACCTGGCTGCGACGCCGCTGCCGCATCCCGATGCCGGCTTCGTCGAGGCCAGCCTCATGCCTGACGCCAACCGCACCGACGCCCATCGCGCGGAACTGGTCCTGTCTGAAACGCTGATCGCCGAACTCGAAGCGGCCGATGCGGTACTGATCTCCACGCCGGTGCACAACTACACCGTGCCGTCGGTGCTCAAGGCGTGGATCGACCTCGTGGTGCGGCCCGGACGTACGTTCCGCGGCTCGCCGCAAGGGAAGGTCGGCATGCTGGCGGACCGCCCCGTGCTCGTGGTGTCGGCATCGGGCGGCAACTTTGACGGCGCCCACGCCCAGACCGACTTCCTGATGCCATATCTGCGCTATGTGTTTGCGACCATGGGCATCCGGCAGGTGGAAGGGATACGGCTGCAGAACATGGGCCGGCCCGACGTTGCCCCGCACGCATTCGATCGTTTTCGCCAAGAGCTGGCGGACCGGCTGCTGCTGATGACGCTGGTGGCCTGAGGCGTCTTCATGTGGAGCGGGTGCACGTTCGGCATGCGAGCCCCTTGAGCGCCTGCACGAAGTAAGCCCGATCGTGCGGCGCGAGATCCAGCATCGCTTGCGACAGGCGATCCATGGCGGTGCGGGCGGCAACGTGGTCGCCATCGGCATGGGCAAACCATGCCAGTTCCAGCAGCAGCCCGCTGACTTGCACATGGCCATAGCGGTGCCGGCCGCTGTCATGCTCGCGCAGGCGCAGCGCGGCCACGTCGGTCCAGCGTGGCGGCCAGTAGCGCGTGTCGAAGGCTTCGGCAAACGGGCCAGCCTGCGTGCGGAGGTCGGCGAGTGTCAGCGGGGCGTCACGCGCGTCTGCACGGGCGATGCGCATCAGCGCGATGGCATTCCACGCCGATTGCAGCGGCCCGCCGTTGCGCAACGCCTGCCACTCGCTCATCGCGAGCCAGCGCACGGCATCGACCGTTCCGTCGGCGTCGGGGGCGGTGCTTAGCGCGTCCCGCAGCAGCCAGCACGTCATGCCGAGGTTGGCGGCGACCTGCTGTACGGCATCTGCCGCCTGGCTCTCGAGCGCGGCGGCCAGCGCGGTCTCGAACTGCGCGACGATGCGCTGCGCAGCCTGGGTTTGCGCGGCCGGGGCAATGCTGCCGGCTTCGGCGTAGAGCAGGCGGGCGCGCTCGATCAGGGCGCTCAGGTTGTTCCACTCAAAGCGGATCTGCGGGTGATAGCGCAGCAAGCTGCGACCGGGCTCGGCTTCTGCCAGCCGGGCCAACAGGCCGGCAGCGAGGTCGAGGTCGCGACGGTCATACGCGCACCATGCGGTGACGATGCGCTCCATGGCCGCGAGGTAGTCGTTGCCCAGCACGTGGCGCTGGCGGCGGTGCGCGCGCAACTGCGAGAGCAGAGCGCTGGCACGGGTGGAATCCCCCAGGCGGCGCGCGGCCATCGCTTCGCCGAGGGTGACGAGGGCGCGCTGGAAGTCGTTGTCGGCGGCATCGCTGGCGTGGCGCAACGCGAGCAGGGCGCCGCCGCGCTCGGTGTCGGACGCCGTTGCACCGGCACCGAGCGCATGCAGCAGGCGGCCCTCGCGCATGGCGTGGCGCGCCGTCAGGAAGGCATGCCAGAACGCCGGGTTGGGCGTGCCCGCCGCCGGGCCGGACAACACGCTGGGGTGGGCGTCTGCGAGGTGGTCCGCGCCGCCCTCCGGTACCGTGATGCCGAGGAATGCGCGTATGTCGGCATCGTCGGCAATCCGCCCTTCGACGAGGCACAGCACGCGGGCCGCATCTTCGGGCGTGAGCCAGAACGGGCCCTGACTGCGCTTGTCGGCGTTGAGAAAGCGCGGCTCGCGGTCGCGCTGTTCGCCCCAGCCGGCCTGGATTCCCCAGTTCTGCCAGTCGCGGAATGCGCGGCTGATCATCATGCGCTGCGTGCTGGCGTCCGATACGGCGCCGCGCAGGTCGGCCAGGCGCACCACGGGCTGCTCCGGCGACAGCCGATGTGCATACGCCAGCCGCACCAGCAGCCACAGGCTCTGGAACGGCGCACGCCGGCCGTCGACGGTTTGGGGGGTGGTCAGTTCGACATGGAGGGAGGGCAAGGTGGGCGGCGTCATGCACAGGCCAGGCGAAGCAGAACGGGGTGTCATTGTGCGCCATGCCCGCCGTTACAGGCGTTACGCGCGTGACGTGCCGCGTGCGTCGCGCGCTGGCCAGCGCGCCGTGCACTCCCTACGATGCGCAGCGCCGGTACGGTCGAGACTGCCGGCAGCCACCCACAACGTTCAAGGAGTCATTGCATGTTCTCTCGTTGGTCGAAACCTCTCGTGCTTGCCGCCACGGTGTGCGCCATGGCGATGAGCGCCGCCACCGCCCACGCCGAACTCATCGTGCGCAACGATCTCAAGCGCGTGTTCGACGAGGCCGGCGTCTCCGGTACCTTCGTCCTGATGGATATCAGCGCCGACCGCACCTACGTCGTTGACCCGGCCCGCGCCGCGCGGCGCATTCATCCGGCCTCAACTTTCAAGATCCCGAACAGCCTCATCGCCTTCGACACGGGCGCGGTGCGTGACGATCATGAAGTGCTGCCATACGGCGGCAAGCCGCAGCCCTACAAGCAGTGGGAGCACGACATGGCGCTGCCCGAGGCGATCCGCCTGTCGGCCGTGCCGATCTACCAGGAAGTGGCGCGCCGCGTCGGCTTGGAGCGCATGCAGGCGTATGTCGATGCGTTCGACTATGGCAATCGCCAGCTTGGCAGCGTGATCGACCAGTTCTGGCTGCGCGGTCCGCTCGAAATCTCGGCGCTTGAAGAGGCGCGCTTCACCAGCCGCATGGCGCTCAAGCAGTTGCCGGTGAAGCCGCGCACGTGGGACATGGTTCACCGCATGCTGCTGATCGAGCAGCAAGGGGATGCCGCGCTGTACGCCAAGACCGGCGTCGCCACGGAATACCAGCCGGAGATCGGCTGGTGGGTCGGCTGGGTCGAGCGTGCCGGACGCGTCTATGCCTTTGCGCTGAACATCGACATGCCGCGCGAGGGCGACATGGCCAAGCGCATTCCGCTGGGCAAGCAGTTGATGCAGGCGCTGGACGTGTGGCCGGTACTCTGAGACGCGCTCTCCGTCCGACCCGCAATCCGGGATGCCCACAATCCCCACTGGGATGGAATCCCGAGGACGATGAAAATCGTCAAAAACTATTGAGGCAGTCGCCTGCAAGACGGCAGACGCCACACATCGCCCAAGGGTCGGGCATCGGGGGTTTTATGTTGAGGGAGTGCAAGGCAATGGCCGTCGCCACGGTGACGGCCATCGGAGCGGGCAGCGCGCTTGCCGGCGGCAGCCAGGACGGCGTGATCTACTTCACGGGGGCCATCGTCGAGGCCGGGTTCCGCGTGCAGCCTGCGCTGCAGGCGACGGGCGCGGGCGAGGCGCTACGGGCGCGTTCGTCTGCGTCCGGCGATCGGGTGGTGCTGGACTTGCACTCGGCGGCGGTGCGGGTGGTGCCGGTCGACGTGTCGGTGCAAGCGCGGGCGGCATCGTCGCTCAGGCCTTTGCGGGTGGGCGACGCGCGAGACAAGCCAGACGTCCTGGTCCAATACGGCGGCTTCAAGGCCACCTTGCTGACGGCAAACAACGGCACGCTCACCGTGTCGCGCGCGCGGGGGGCGGAACCGGCGCTGGCGGTGGTGACGCTGTCCTACCAGTAACAAGAACAAACCAGGCGGGAACGTCCCGCCTTGTTTGGTGACCGCGGTGGCGGCGACTACGCCGCCACCGGCCCCACCGGTGACTGGAACGGGTGATATTGGTACAACCACGTCTCGGACAGCGGCTTGCCGTCGACACGCAGGAACAGACGCATGTCCACGGGCTCCTTGCCGTCGACCGTGAGGTCGAACTGTGCGCGCCAGTGGCCCGGCACGCCGTTCGGCACTGCTTCGGTAAACACGTACGAGAACGTGCCGCGCGAGGTGCTCAGCACCGCCTCCGGCTTCACACCGAACGGCAGCTTTTCCAGCGGGCCGCCCTTGAACTCCACCATGAACTTGCGCACCCCGCGCGGACGCGGCTGGCCAGGCTGGCCGCCGTTGCCCAGGCGCGTGGCCACGCAGCGTGCCAGTTGCGTCGGGTACGGCTCATCGGCCAGCCAGTGCAGGCGGTACCGCAAGCGGTACTGGTTGCCCGCGCGCGCCGGCGCCTTCGGCACCCACATGGCGACGATGTTGTCGTGGATTTCGTCGTCGGTCGGGATCTCGACCAGCTGCACGGCACCTTCGCCCCAGCCCTCCAGCGGTTCCACCCACAGGCTCGGGCGGCGCTCGTAGTGCACGCCGTCCTGGTAGTTGTTGAAGTCGCGGTCCCGCTGGAGCAGGCCGAAGCCGCGCGGGTTGTTGTCGCCAAAGGCAGACGCCATCGTGCGCGGCGGATCGTTCAGCGGGCGCCAGATGCGTTCGCCGTTGCCGGTCCAGAGGGCCAGGCCGTCGGAGTCGTGCACTTCCGGGCGCCAGTCGGTGGCGGTGCCCTTGGCGGTTTCCGAGAACCAGTACATCGACGTGGCCGGTGCGATGCCGAAGCGCTCGACGTCCTTGCGCAGGAAGAGCGCGGTATCGATGTCCATTACCACGCCCTTCGTGCGGTGCATCACGAAGCGGTACGCACCCGTGATGCTCGGGCCGTCGAGCAGCGTGTAGATCGTCACGGAATCGGCGTGGTTGTCTGCCGGCGTGTCGAACCACACGTGCGTGAAATTGGGAAACTCCTCCGGCTTGCCGGCCTGCGCCACGTCGAGCGCGATGCCGCGTGCGGAAAGTCCGTACTGATACAGCTCGCCGATGGCGCGGAAGTACGACGCGCCCAGGAAGGCGACCCAGTCGTTCTTCTTCCAGTCGAGTTTTTTCTGGTCGCCCAGGCGGCTTTCCTGGAAGCGGAAACCGGCAAAGCCGCTGCCGCGCGGCAGTTTGCGCGCAGGGCTGTCGGCGGGCATGTCGAAGTACGACTCGTCGTAGACGATTTCGCGCGCGGCGCCTTTTTCGACCACGTGCATGCGCACCGGCGCGCGGAAAAACGTGCCGAGGTGGAAGAACGTCACCGGAAACTGGCCGGGGCCGTCGGCAAAGAGCGCATGCGCGGTGTCGAACTTGATCTTGCCGTGCGCCTCGTAGTCGATCTTCGACAGGATGTCGGCCGGTGCGGTGGGAGGCGGCGCGTACGGCTGGCCCGCCATTGCGCGGGCGCGCTCGATCAGGGAATCAAAAGAAAATGGTGCGGCATCGCCCAGTTTGACGCGGCTGGCCGCCAGGGCTTCGGGCGTGATGCCGAGCGCGGCGAGCGTGGCGGTGAGCGAAGCGGAGGCAAGAAGAGTTCGACGCGTGACCATAGGTGCCTATGACATAACTTGGAATCGGAACAGTCCGACATGGTAACGCGCGGCAGGGTTCCGCCGCGCCATGCGAACGGCGGAGGGTCCGGGGGCCGATGCACCCGGAATTCGACCGCTCGTCGCAATCTGGACGGCGCGGAGCCCCTGGTGGTGGATACTTCGGATCACATTGACGCATGGGGGGTGGCGATGATCCGGAGAGGACTTGGCGCGCGCGGCGTGCTCCTGCTCGCATTGGCTTGCGCTGCGCGCACGGCCGGCGCCGCAGCGCCATGCGATGCCCCCGCGCCGTTGGCCGACGGCTGGCAGATCGCGGCCAGCCCCGGCGCTGCCGGCTTCGATGCCGACCGGCTCTGCACCGTACTGCGCGAAGTGGCCGGCGGCGACGTCAACTTCCACAGCCTGCTCGTCGTGCGCGGCGGCCGATTGGTTGCCGAACTGTACCGGACGGGCAAGGACGAGCGCGTCAAGGATCTGTTCCGCACCACGCGCACCTTTGACGCAAACACGCTCCACGACATCCGGTCGATCAGCAAATCGGTGACGAGCCTGTTGTGGGGCATCGCGCAGGGGCAGGGCAGGGTGCCGCCGCCCGATACGCCCGCGCTGCCGCTGTTTCCCGAACTGGCTCGCGACATGCCCAAGCTGAACCGCGACGGCCGCGAGGGCATCACGCTCGGGCAGATGCTGTCCATGTCGAGCGGCCTGGCGTGGAACGAATGGCGCGCCACGAGCGTGTTCAACAATGACGAGTTCGGGCTGTTCTGGCACACCTCCCAGGTGCGCTATGTATTCGACCGCCCCATGGCGGCCGCGGCCGGCACGCAGTTCAATTACAACGGCGGCAATACCGCGGTGCTTGCGCATTTGCTTGCACAGCGCGTGGGCATGCCGTTGCCGGAGTACGCGCGCCAGCAGCTCTTCGAGCCGCTGGGCATCACCGACTGGGAATGGGTGGACGACTACCGCGGCCGTGCGCTGGCATTTGCCGGCCTGCGCTTGCGCCCGCGCGACCTCGCGCGCATCGGCCAGCTCGTGCTGCAGCATGGCGAATGGCATGGCCGGCAGGTGGTTCCGGCCGATTGGATTGCCGAATCCACCCGCCCGCACGTCGACACGGGCATCGCACCGAACCTGCGATACGGCTACCAGTGGTGGCTCGGCGCTGTGCCCGTGAAGGGCACGGAGCAGGCGTGGATCGGCGGCATCGGCAATGGCGGACAGCGCCTGTGGGTCATCCCCGCGCTGGACATGGTCGTCGTTACCACCGCGGGCGATTACAACGAGCGTGCGATCGGCACGCAGGCCGAAACGTTGCTCAAAAGCGTGGTGGCCGCACTGGCGCCCGCGCGCAGCTGAGCGCGCAGCGGTTCAGAGGAAGCGGTCGAGGATCTTGCGGCTGTGCTTGTCGAGCGCGAAATGGTCGCGGATCAGGTAGTGGATCCCGTGGCTGTCGGATATCAACAGCGTGGTGCCGCTCAGGCGGCGGATGTCTTCTTCGCCGCGCAGCACGAGATCGGTGTGGCCGCGATCGGTCTGCACTGTCCACGTGCTCGGGGTGGCGTAGGTCGATACGCCGACGATCTTGCGGATCTCGGGCATGAATTCGCGCGCGGCGAGTTCCGCCTCGATCAGCGCGCGCATGGCGGCGGGCAGGGTGTCGAGGTTGGCGATCCAGGCCAGTTCCTTGCCGTCGGCGCTCATCAGGCTCAGGCCCTCGCCGGCGGCGGAGATCGGGAAGGCGCGCACGGGCACCACGCCCGCATGCGAGGTGCCGTCGACCAGCGTCATGACGAGCTTGCCGAGGCTGTTGCGGCTGAGGGTGAAATCGGGCGTTTGCATCGCACTGTCCGGAGAAGAGGTTGGCTGCGCGCGCACGTCGGTCAGGCCGGCTCGGCGGCGTCCACGCGCTCGCCGTCGCTCGTCATGTCGGTGTCGGCATCGACGTTGCGCGCCTGCGCCTGGTAGAGCCTGAAGTACGCGCCTTCGCGTGCGAGCAACTCGTCGTGGCTGCCGACTTCGACGATCTGGCCGCGGTCCATGACGACCAGGCGATCGGCCTTGCGCAGCGTCGACAGGCGGTGCGCGATGGCGATCGTCGTGCGGCCCTGCACGAGGTTGTCGAGCGCCTTCTGGATTTCCTTCTCGGTGGTCGTGTCCACCGAAGACGTGGCCTCGTCCATGATCAGGATGCGCGGGTTGATGAGCAGAGCCCGCGCAATCGAGATGCGCTGGCGCTCCCCGCCCGACAGTGCCTGGCCGCGCTCGCCCACCAGGGAGTCGTAGCCGTGCGGCAGGCGCAGGATGAACTCGTGCGCATGCGCGGCGCGCGCGGCGGCGATGATCTCCTCGCGCGTGGCATCGGGCTTGCCGTAGGCGATGTTGTCGGCAATCGTGCCGAAGAACAGGAACGGCTCCTGCAGCACGAGGCCGATGTTGCGGCGGAATTCCGAAATGGGCAGCGAACGGATGTCGACGCCGTCCACGCGGATCGCACCTTCGGACACGTCGTAGAACCGGCAGATGAGGTTGACCAGCGTGCTCTTGCCCGACCCGCTGTGTCCCACCAGGCCGATCATCTCGCCCGGCCGGATCGACAGGTTCAGGCCGCGGATGACCGCGCGGTTGCCGTAGCGGAAGCCCAGGTCGCGCAACTCGATCGCGCCGTTCACCTGCTCGATGTGCACGGGTTTGGCCGGCTCCGGCACGCTGGACACGTGGTCGAGAATGTCGAAGATGCGCTTGGCGCCCGCCGCGGCCTTCTGCGTGACCGACACGATGCGGCTCATCGAATCGAGCCGCGTATAGAACCGGCTGATATACGTCAGGAACGCCACCAGCACGCCCACGGTGATGGCGTTGTGGCTGACCTGGTAGATGCCGAAGATCCATACCACCAGCAGCCCGACCTCGGTCAGCAGCGTGACCGTGGGCGTGAACAGCGACCACACCGCATTGACGCGGTCGTTGATCGTCAGGTTGTGCTTGTTGGCTTCGCGAAACCGCGCCACTTCGCGCCTTTCCTGCGCAAACGCCTTGACCACGCGGATGCCCGGAATCGTATCGGCCAGGACGTTGGTGATCTCAGACCAGATGCGGTCGATCTTCTCGAAGCCGTGGCGCAGGCGATCGCGCACCAGGTGGATCATCCACGCGATGAAGGGCAGCGGCACCAGCGTGACGAGCGCCAGCCACGGGTCGATGGAGACGAGAATCACCGCCGTCATCGCAATCATCAGCACGTCGGTGGCGAAGTCGAGCAGGTGCAGCGACAGGAATACGCTGATGCGGTCGCTTTCGGAGCCGATGCGCGCCATCAGGTCGCCGGTGCGCTTGCCGCCGAAGTATTCGAGCGAGAGCTTGAGCAGGTGCTCGTAGGTGGTCGTGCGCAGGTCGGCGCTGATGCGCTCCGACACGCGCGCCAGCAGGTACGTGCGCGCCCACCCCAGCGCCCACGCCACCAGCGCCGCGCCGAACAGGCCCGACAGGTAGAGCGTGACCAGACCGTAGTCGACCGGCTTGCCGTTCTGATACGGGATCAGCACGTTGTCCATCAGCGGCATGGTCAGGTACGGCGGGACGAGCGTTGCGCCGGTGCCCAGCAGCAGCAGGGCGAAGCCCGCCAGCAACTCCCAGCGGTAGGGGCGCGCGAAGCGCCACAGCCGCAGCAGCGCCCAGGTGGAGGGCGGCTGCTCCAGCTCGCGGCTGCATTGCGGGCACGTGTCTTCGCCGGGCGGCAGCGGCGCCTTGCAGGTCGGGCAGACGTCGGTGTCGGGCCGCGCGGCCTGCGCGCCTTCGGTCAGCGCTGCGCGCTGGGCATCGAACGTGTCGGCCAGGCGCAGGGCTTCGGCATTGTGGCCCAGCGTATAGCGCCAGGCGGCGAGACGGCGCTGGCCGTCAGTCAGCTCCAGCGTGCCCACGCCGGCGTGGTCGGTGTGCGACAGCACCATGCCGGGCGCGATGTCCCAGCTTTGCGGGCCAGGGGCGCCGGGCGCCCGCCCGATCAGGCGGCGGTTCGTAACGACCAGCCAGCCTTGGGTAAAATGCAGCCTTTCGTCCAGATCCAGCTGCAGCCCGGCCAGGACGGCCTCTTCTGGCGCCAGACTCGTGAGCAGTTCGGCGCTCCAGGGGGCGGAAGCTGAGGCAGGAGCCAGGGTGGACGACGGGGAGGACTGGGTCATGATCGGCGCAGAGAATTCAAAAAGCGCGTCCCGACGACCCGAAAAACGGCCCAAAACGGAGAAAGGACGAACATAAATCAGAGCAAGAGTGCGGAGCCGCGCGTCTGCCGGTCCGCAAATTTTTGTTCGCAAGTATACATAGGGGAGCTGCCCGGGCGGGATTGTTGCGTTGCACAACGCGCGCCGCGCTCAAGAGGTCAACGCCGAAGCCGTTGTAACGTTATTGAAAGGTAACGGTTCGATTCCACGGGCCAATTTCACGGGCGCACCGCCCACTGCCTCAAGCAAATTTGATGAAGAAGAAGGACATTGAGATTCTCGATGTCATGTCGCTGCGCGGCCCGAATATGTGGACATATCGGCCGGTGCTCGAGGCATGGGTCGACATTGGTGAACTGGAGGATTTCCCCTCCAACACGATTCCGGGTTTCTACGAGCGCCTGTCGACGTGGCTCCCCACGCTGATCGAACACCGCTGCAGCCCCGGCGTGCGCGGCGGCTTCCTGATGCGCCTGAAGGAAGGCACGTGGCCGGGTCACATCCTCGAACACGTCACGCTGGAGCTGCAGAACCTGGCCGGCATGCCCGGCGGTTTCGGCAAGGCCCGCGAAACGCCCGTGCGCGGCGTCTACAAGGTGATCGTGCGCGCCTGGCACGAAGAGGTGACGCGCGCTGCCCTGGCGGCGGCGCGCGATCTGGTGATGGCGGCCATCGAAGACCGCCCGTATGACGTCGATGCGGCGGTCGGGCAGCTGCGCGAGATGGTCGACGAGCGCTGCCTCGGCCCGAGTACCGCCTGCATCGTCGACGCAGCGGACGACCGCAACATCCCGTCGATCCGCCTGTCGGACGGCAACCTCGTGCAGCTGGGCTACGGCGCGCGCCAGCGCCGCATCTGGACGGCGGAGACCGACCGCACCAGCGCCATTGCCGAGTCCATTTCGCGCGACAAGGATCTCACCAAGAGCCTGCTGCAATCGTGCGGCGTGCCTGTGCCCGAGGGCCGCATGGTCGACAGCGCCGAAGACGCCTGGGATGCCGCCGAAGATATCGGCGTGCCCGTGGTCGTCAAGCCGTATGACGGCAACCATGGCCGCGGCGTATTCACCAACCTGACCACGCGCGAAGAAGTGGAAACCGCCTATGCGGTAGCCATGGAAGAAGGCAGCGGCGTGATCGTCGAGCGCTTCATCCCGGGCAACGAGCACCGCCTGCTGGTGGTGGGCGGGCGTGTGGCCGCGGCGGCGATGGGCGAGACGGCGTCGGTGGTGGGCGATGGCAAGTCGACCATCGAAGAACTGATCGAATCGCAGATCAACTCCGACCCGCGCCGCGGCAGCACGGAAGACCATCCGCTGAACTTCGTGCGGCTCGATTCGGCCGCGCGCCTCGAGCTCAAGCGCCAAGGCTATGCCGATGGCAGCGCCGTGCCGCCCGCAGGTCGCAGCGTGCTCATCCAGCGCAACGGCAACGTCGCCTTCGACGTGACCGACCGCGTGCACCCGAGCGTGGCCGCGCATGCCGCGCTTGCCGCGCGCGTCGTCGGCCTGGACATCGCGGGCGTGGACCTGGTGGCCGAAGACATCTCCCGCCCACTCGACGAGCAGCGCGGCGCCATTGTGGAGGTCAACGCCGGGCCCGGGCTGCTGATGCACATCCGCCCTGCCGAGGGCACGCCGCGCCCCGTGGGCCGCGCCATCGTCGATCACCTGTTCTCAGACGAGGACGGCGTGCAGGACGACGGTCGCATTCCGGTCGTGGGCATTACTGGCACCAACGGCAAGACGGTCGTGGCGAAGATGGTCGCGCAACTGCTGCAGCTCTCCGGCAAGCACACGGGCCTGGGCTGCAGCGACGGCCTGTACCTGGATCGCCGACGCGTCGAAGCCGGTGGCCGCGGCGACCGTGCCGCGTGGGACGCCTGCCACCGCATCCTGATGAACCGTGCGGTCGAAGCCGCGGTGTTCGAAAACGATAGCGGCATGATCCTCTCGCAGGGTCTGCCGTATGACCGCTGCCAGGTCGGCGTGGTCACCAACTTCGGCAAGCCCGACCACCTGGGCGACTTCTACATCGAAGACGAAGACCGCATGTACAGCGTGCTGCGGACGCAGGTGGACGTGGTGCTCAGGAACGGCGTGGCCGTACTGAATGCAGCCGACGCGCGCCTGGTCGAGATGGCCGGGCTGTGCGACGGCGATGTGATCTTCTTCGCGCTGTCTGCCGACCTGCCGGCCCTGGCGGCGCACCGTGCGGCCGGCAAACGGGCCGTGTTCGTGCGTGACGGCAAGGTGGTGCTCGCCGCTGGCGCGACCGAGACCGCGCTGGTCGACGTGTCGGCCATTCCGCTGACATACGGCGCACGCGTGCCGTTCCAGGTGGAAAACGTGCTGGCTGCCGTGGCGACGGGCTGGGCGCTGGGCATTTCCAACGACCTGATCCGCGCCGGCATCGTCACGTTTGACGTGGGCCAGGTCGACGTGCCGGGCCGCTTCACCCTCATCCAGCACAACGGCGCCACGATCGTCGTGGACGATGCGCACAACACGTCGGCGCTCGAGGCGCTGGCGGCAGCGCTCGACAACTTCCCGGCGCAGCGGCGCACACTGGTGTTCGGCGCAGGCCTGAAGCGCCGCGACGAAGACCTGCTGGCGCAGGGCGCGGTCATCGGCAAGACGTTCGACCGCGTGCTGCTGTGTGAAGACACGAGCGTCAGGCATGACGATGCGCGCTTCGGCAGCCACGCGCGCGCGCTGCTCAAGCAAGGCCTGCAGCAAGGCGGCCGCGTCGCGGAGATCGTCGTGGAAGGCGGCGAACGACGCGAGGCGGTGGAAGCCGCGCTGTCGCAATTGAAGGCCGGCGATCTGCTGGTCCTGCAATGCGACGAATGCGCGATCGAGGGCACGGTCGAGCAAGTCCACCAGTGGATGGGCCGCGCCGAACGCGCAGCCTGAAGCCCCAAGCACAACGAAATCGACGGTATGGAAGTCTCTCGCATCCGGGCCCTGCGCGGCCCGAATCTCTGGTGTCGTCACACGGCCATCGAAGCCATCGTGGCGTGCTCGGACCAATCGCACCTGCTGGCCGAGCTGCCGGGCTTTGAAGACCGGTTGCGCGCACGGTTTCCGGCCATCGGGCCGCTGCGCCCCCATGACGAAGCCGGCGCGCCGTCGATGGCGCATGCGCTCGAAGCGGCGGCACTGGGCCTGCAGGCGGCCGCCGGCTGCCCGGTCACGTTCAGTCATACCGAGCCCACGCTCGAGCCGGGCACGTACCAGGTGGTGGTGGAGTACAGCGAAGAGGAAGTCGGCCGGCTGGCGTTTGAACTGGCCGGCCAGCTCTGCCTGGCCGCGCGCGACGACCAGCCGTTCGACCTGGACGACGCGCTGCACCGCCTGCGCGATCTCGATGAAGACGTGCGCCTCGGACCGAGCACCGGCTCCATCGTCCAGGCCGCCGTGGCGCGGGGCATTCCGTACCGGCGCCTCACGCGGGGCTCGATGGTGCAGTTCGGCTGGGGCAGCAAGCAGCGCCGCATCCAGGCCGCAGAAACCGACATGACGAGCGCCGTGGCGGAATCGATTGCGCAGGACAAGGAACTGACGAAGACGCTGCTGCATGCGGCCGGCGTGCCCGTACCGCTGGGCCGCTCGGTGGGCAGCGCCGAGGAAGCCTGGGCCGCCGCGCAGGAGATCGACGGCCCCGTGGTCGTCAAGCCGCGCGACGGCAACCAGGGCAAGGGTGTGGCCGTGCGCATCCGCACCCGCGAGGAAGTGATGACGGCCTACGAAGTGGCCGCCGAGATTTCCTCCGACGTGATCGTCGAGCGCTACATCCCCGGCCATGATTTCCGCCTGCTCGTCGTGGGCAAGCAGCTGGTGGCCGCCGCGCGCCGCGATCCGCCGCAGGTCATCGGCGACGGCAAGCACACGGTGCGCGAGCTCGTCGACGAGGTGAACCGCGACCCGCGCCGTGGCGAAGGCCATGCCACGTCGCTCACGAAGATCCGCTTTGACGACATCGCCCTGGCCACGCTGGCCAAGCAGGGCCTGACCGCCGATTCCGTGCCCCCCAAGGGCACGCGCGTGGTGTTGCGCAACAACGCGAACCTGTCCACCGGCGGCACCGCGACCGACGTGACCGACGACGTCCACCCCGCCATCGCCGCGCGTGCGGTGGCCGCGGCGCAGATGGTCGGCCTCGACATCTGCGGCGTGGACGCTGTGTGCGAGACGATGCTCAAGCCGTTCGAGGACCAGGCGGGCGGCATCGTCGAAGTCAACGCCGCACCGGGTCTGCGCATGCACCTGCAGCCTTCCTACGGCAAGGGCCGCGCCGTTGGTGAGGCCATCATCTCGACGATGTTTGCCGACGGCGACGATGGCCGCATCCCCGTGGTGGCGGTGTCGGGTACCAACGGCAAGACCACGACGGTCCGCCTGATCACGCATCTGCTGGCCTGCAGCGGCCTGCGTATGGGCATGACGGGTACCGACGGCGTCTACATCCAGGGCCAGCGCATCGACACCGGCGATTGCTCCGGCCCGCGCAGCGCCCGCAATGTGCTGCTGCATCCGGACGTGGATGCCGCCGTGTTCGAAACCGCGCGCGGCGGGCTGCTGCGCGAGGGTCTGGCCTTTGACTGCTGCGACGTGGCCGTGGTGACCAATGTAGGCGAAGGCGACCACCTCGGGCTGAACTACATCAGCACCGTCGAAGACCTGGCGGTGCTCAAGAGCGTGATCGTGCGCAACGTGGCGCCGCGCGGCATGGCCGTGCTCAACGCCGCCGACCCGATGGTCGCCCGCATGGCCGACGGCTGCCCGGGCTCCGTGACGTTCTTCGCGCACGACCCCAGCCTGCCGACCATGGCGCTGCACCGTGCGCAGGGCAAGCGCGTGGTGTTCGTCGATGGCGCGGAGATCGTCGCTGCCGAAGGCGCAAGCGAAACGCGCATCGCCCTGGCGGACATCCCGCTCACGCGCAACGGCACGATCGGCTTCCAGGTCGAGAACGCAATGTCGTCGATCGCCGCCGCGTGGGCGCTCGGGATCGACTGGGCGATCATCCGGCGCGGCCTGGCCACGTTCGTGAACGACGCCGCCACGGCACCGGGCCGCTTCAACCTGTTCGACTACAAGGGCGCCACCCTGATCGCCGATTACGGCCACAACCCAGATGCCATCCAGGCGCTGTGCAACGCGGTGGCCACGATGCCGGCCAAGCGGCGGGTGGTGGTGATCAGCGGCGCGGGGGACCGGCGCGACGAAGACATCCGCAAGCAGACGCAGATTCTCGGCGGCGTGTTTGATGACGTGGTGCTGTATGAAGACCAGTGCCAGCGCGGGCGTGCGGATGGGGAAGTGCTGGCGCTACTGCGCGAGGGCCTGGAGGGTGCGCAGCGCACCCGCTACGTTGAAGAGATCCGCGGAGAATTTCTTGCGATCGATACGGCGCTCGGGCGGTTGCAGCCTGGCGACCTTTGCCTGATCTTGATTGATCAGGTGGAGGAGGCGTTGGAGCATATTGCCAAGCGTGTTGCTGAGTGAATTGGAACCCCAGTGAAGTTTGCTGGGGTTTTTGTTGGGATGGTTTTTTTGTCCCTGGGGGAGGCACCACCAACAAAAGAACAAGGCAAAAACCACTCCCAACACACCAAACACATCCTCACCATCATGTCCACCCCCATCCCCCTGGCCCCAGTGGAACTGGCCAAGTCCTACCGCCTACTCAACCACGGTCCGACCACGTTGGTTACCACCGCCCACAACGGCGTGCGCAACATCATGGCCGCCGCGTGGGCGATGCCGCTCGACTTCGATCCGCCCAAGGTCGTGGTCGTCGTGGACAGCCGCACGCTCACGCGTGAACTGATCGAAGCTTCGGGCGTATTCGCGCTCAACATCCCCACCCGCGCAATTGCCGAGACCACGCTCACGGTGGGTACGCTGTCCGGCCGGGACGGCGACAAGTTCGATGCGCTCGGCCTAGCCACGGTGCCGGCCCGCACGATCGACGTGCCGCTCGTCGCAGGCTGCGCAGGGTGGCTGGAATGCCGGGTCATTCCCGAACCGCACAACGAGAAGCGTTACGACCTCTTCATCGCTGAAGTGACCGCCGCCTGGGCGGACCCGGCGCTGTTCAGCAACGGCCGCTGGCACTTTACCGATGCGGGCAGCAAGACCGTGCATTACCTCGCGGGCGGCGCGTTCTTCGAAACCGGCGATGCATTTACCGTGGAGGCCAAACAGCCATGAGCGACATCGCCATCCGCCCGTTGATCGATGAGGATGCGGCAGCGTTCAAGGCCCTGCGCCTGAAAGCCATTGAGGATTCGCCGACCGCTATCTGGCCGACGCACGATGAAGAGTCGGGCCGCACGCTGGAGGAAACCTCCAACCGCATCCGGGCGACCGAGCATCAGATCGTGTTCGGTGCATTTGCGGGGCCGGAGCTGATTGGCATTGCCGGACTGCGTCGGGAGCCGCTGGCGCAGGTTTCCCACAAGGCCGTGCTGTGGGGCGTGTTTGTTGACCCGGCGCATCGGCGAGGCGGTATTGCGGGACGTCTGCTCGACGCCGCCATTGCGCATGCGCGTGCGGCGCGCGTGTTGCAGATCCACCTGTGTGTCAATGCCGAGAACCCGCGTGCGCAAACGCTGTATCGCAACGCGGGTTTCGAGACCTTCGGCGTCGAGCGCCGCGCCATGCGTGTCGGTGACCGCTTCTACGACGAAGAACACATGGCGCTGCGGCTGGACGTCTGAACCGTCAAGCGCACGTCATCAGGTCGGCCACGCCCCGGCCGGCTTCGGCGCGGATGCTCGCCACATCGAGCCCGCACACCACACCTTCGTCCACCACAACCCGCCCGCCGATGATGCTGGTGCGCACGGTGATGGGCTCGCCGGCAACCACGGGCGCGAGCGCGGGGTCGTGGAAGCCGTAGAAGCGCGGGTGGTTGATGTCGTAGAGCACCAGATCGGCGGCTTGCCCGACCTGCAGCGTGCCGACCTCACTCAAGCCGAGCACGCGCGCACCGCCTGCGGTCGCCCAGTGAATGACGTCTTCGGCGGTGGTGGCGCCGGCACCTTGCGTGGCACGGTGGATGAGCCACGCGGTGTTGACCTCGCCGGTCATGCTGCCCGATTCGTTGGACGCCACGCCGTCCACGCCCAATGACACCGGCACGCCGGCCGCCGCCAGTTGCGGCACCGGTGCGATGCCGCTGCCCAGCCGGCTGTTGCTGACCGGGCAGTGCGCGATGCCGCTGCCCGTCTGCGCCAGCATGCGAATCTCCGACGGCTGCAGGTGCACGAGGTGGGCAAACCAGACGTCCGGGCCCAGCCACTCGTGCTCGGCCACGAACTCCACGGGCAGACAGTTGTATTTCTCGCGGCAGAAGCGCACGTAATTGTCGGTTTCCGACAAATGCGTATGCATGCGCAGGTGCATCCCGCGCGCGGCACGTGCCAGCTCGACCAGCAATGCCGGCGGCAACGAGAACGTCGGTGTGGTCGGCGCCACCACCACGCGGCGCATCGCGTCGGGGGCGTCGTCGTGATAGCGGTGCTTGAGCCGCTCGATGTCGGCCAGCATCTGGTCGAGCGTTTCGGGCTGCAATGCCGTCTTCGAGAAGCCCGGGTGGCTGCTGGCCGATTCGATGGCGCCGCCGCGGCAGAGCACGAGGCGCATGCCGAATTCATCGGCCACGTCGAACAGCATGTCGCCTGATTCGGTGCCGCCGCCTGCGTGATAGAGGTAGTGGTGATCGGCGCAGGTGGTGGCGCCCGACAGCAGCAGCTCCGCCATGCCCAGACGCGCAGCCGTGCGCATCAGCTCCGGCGTGAACAGCGGCAGGCGCGGATACGGCACGCTGGCCAGCCACCCTTGCAGATCCTGGTTCATGCCTTCCGGCACGGCCTTGAGCAGGTTCTGGAACAGGTGGTGATGCGTGTTGATCCAGCCCGGGTAGACGATGCAGTCGCTGGCGTCGATGACGCGCTCGCCGGGGCGGGGCATGAGGTCGGGGCCCATCTCGGCGATGCGGCCGCCGGCGATGCGGATGTCGACCGCACCGGCGCGTGCTGCGTCACCACGCAGGCCGGTCATGACGGCCAAGGGGCGGCGGATGAGGATGTCTTGAGGCGTGTTGTGCATGGAGAGGTCCATTGGAAAATCAGGCGCGGCCCGCCGTGCGCACGACCGACGCGGGCACGTGCGCTTCTTCGGTACCGTTGAGCAGCAGGTTCAGCGCCACCGACACCAGGCAGGCGATGACCACACCGCTGTGGAGGAACGGCTGCGACCAGTCGGGCAACTGCTTGAACAGCGTCGGCGCCAGCACCGGTACCAGCGCGGCGGCAATCGTGAAGCCGACGATGAGCACGTTGTAGCGGTTGTGCTCGTAGTCGACGCGCGCCAGGGTCTGGATGCCCGCAGCGGCCACCACGCCAAACATGGCGATGCCCGCGCCGCCCAATGCGGCTGTCGGCGTGGCCGCAATCACGGCGCCCGCCTTGGGCACCAGCGCCACGAGGCACATCAGCACGCCGCTCACGGCCACCACCCAGCGGCTGCGCACGCCGGTGAGCACCACGAGCCCGACGTTTTCCATGAAGGCGATAAAGGGGAATGCGGCGAACATGCCGGCGATGGCGCTGGCCAGCCCGTTGGCGCGCAGGCCGTTGATGGCTTCCTCTTCTTCGATCGGCTTTTCGACGATGTCGCCGATGGCCAGGAACAAGCCCATCGACTCCACCATCTGCACGATCATCACCACGATCATCGTCAGCGCGGGGACCACGGCGAATACAGGCACCCCAAAGTGGAACGGCACCGGCAGCGTGACCCATGGCGCGTCTGCCACGCCGTGGAAGTTGCCCATGCCCATGGCGCAGCCCAGCAACGTGCCGACGATCATGCCCACCAGCACAGCGAGGTTGCGCAGCAGCGGGCTGCCGAAGCGGTTGATGAGGAGGATGGTGGCGACCACCACCGCGGCCACCAGCAGAAACGATGGCGCACCGAAGTTGGCAGCGTTGCGTCCGCCGCCCACCCAGTCATAGGCGACGGGAAAGAGCTGCAGGCCGATGACGGTCACGATGCAGCCCGTGACCACCGGTGGAAAAAATCGCCGCAGCCGCCCCACCAGCGGTGCGGCGAGCAGCGTAAACAGCCCGGCCGCAATGACCGCACCGCACACGCCCGCGAAACCTACGGCAGGGTTGGTGCCGATGGCGATCACCGGCCCCACGCTGCTGAACGCCACCCCCTGCAGGATCGGCAGCCGCACCCCGAACTTCCAGAACCCGATGGTCTGTAACAGCGTGGCGATGCCCGAGCAGAACAACGTGGTGCTGATGAGCACAATGGTGTCCGCCTGCGACATCTTGAGCGCCGACGCGATGATCATCGGTACCGCGATGGCGCCGATGTACGACACCGCCATATGCTGCAAGCCCAACGTCAACATCTGTCGGGTCGACAGAATCTGGTCGACCGGGTGTACGGCTGTTGTCATGGTTGTCTCCTATCGTTGTCATGCCCGGGGCGTGCCAGGAGCCGCCCTCGGGTCAGGGGGATGTCATGTCATGGCATGCTCACGCCGCCAGACACGCGTTGAAACCGTCCTGCAGGGCCGCACGATCGAGGTCGCGGCCGATGAAGACGATCTTGCTGCTGCGCGCTTCGCTGCCCCACGGCTGCGTTGCGCGAAAGTCGATGAGGCTGTGCACGCCCTGCAGCACGTAGCGCTGCGGCTGACCTTTCACCGCCAGGATGCCCTTCATGCGGAACAGCGTTTCCGCCTGCTCGGTGCGCAGGGTGTCGATCCACGTGTGGAAGCGCACGAGATCCACGTCGGCCGGCACGTCAAAACCCACTGACGAGACGCTCGGATCGTGCTGGTGGTCGTGCTCATGGTCATGCTCCTGAGCGCCGGCGTGAGCATGTACATGTTCATGTTCGTGGTCATGTTCATGGTCGTGCGCGTCATGCTCGCCGTGGCCGGCGTCTGCGCCGATCTCCAGCAGCTTCTGCGTCGCCTCGAACGCGCCGACCCCGATGATCTTGTTCAGATCGACCTGGGCGTAGCTGGAGGTGACGATGTCGGCCGTGGCGTTCAAGCCGCGGATGCGCCCGCGCAGCGCGTCGATGTCGTCGCGGCCCACAAGGTCCACCTTGTTGATGACGATGCGGTCGGCGCAGACGATCTGGTCGACGGCCTGGTTGTCGACACCGTCCAGCTGCAGGTCGTCCAGATGCGCGGCGATGTGCTTGGCGTCGACCATGGTCACGATGGCGTCAAGCTCGACATGTTCTGCAATCGGGTCGTCGATGAAGAACGACTGCGCCACCGGATACGGATCGGCCAGGCCGCTGGTTTCCACCAGGATGTGGTCCAGTCGCTCGGGCCGCGCGACGAGCTGGCGCACGATGCGCACGAGGTCTTCGCGGACCTCGGCCGTGCAACACACGCAGCCGTTGACCATCTCGTAGATCTCTTCGTTTTCCGACGCCATGACGAGGCCGCCGTCGATGCCGACTTCACCAAATTCGTTTTCGATCACGGCGATCTTGCGGCCGTGGTTTTCGCGCAGGATGAAGTTCAGCAGCGTGGTTTTGCCGGCGCCGAGAAAGCCGGTGAGGATGGTGACCGGAATCTTGGTGTTCGGGCCGGGAAGCGTGGCGTGGGCCGAGGCTTGGGGTTTCATGTTGTCTCCTTGTCGAGCGTGGGTGGGGTACGGACTAAGGCAGGTAAGGCTTCTTCGCCCCAGCGCAGGGCGGTGCCGGCATCGAGCCCGAACAGGTCGAGCACGCGGCCGAGGGTGTGGTCGATCATGTCGTCCAACGTATTGGGGCGCGCATAGAAGGCCGGTACGGGCGGCGCGACGATGGCGCCCATCTCCGTGACGGCCTGCATGTTGCGCAGGTGTGCGAGCGTGAATGGCGTCTCGCGCGCCATCAGTACGAGCGGACGGCGCTCCTTGAGCGTGACGTCTGCCGCGCGTGTCAGCAGCGTCGACGAGACGCCCGTGGCAATTTCCGCCAAAGACTTCATCGAGCACGGCGCCACGATCATGCCCAGCGCGCGGAACGAGCCGCTGGCAATGCCGGCGGCCATGTCGTCCGCACGGTGGTAATGCGTAGCGCGATCGATCACGTCGGCCAGCTTGTACGGCGTTTCGTGCGCCATCGTCAGCAGCGCAGAACGTGTGACGACGAGGTGCGTCTCCACATCGAGCGCGCGCAGCAGTTCGAGCAGCCGCACGCCGTAGACGAAGCCCGATGCACCGCTGATGCCGACCACCATGCGCGGCCGGGCGGGAGCGCGAGGGTGGCGCGCGCTCATGGACGCACTCCGGCCTGACGGAGGATGTCGCCCGCGCGGGCAATCGCCTGCGGATCGATGCGTGCGCGGATGCCTTCGAAGCCGGCGCCGCGCGTGGCGTCGATGCCCATGCGCGAAGTCGTGCCGTGCACGGACGATGACGGATCGAGCGGGCTGCCGGGCAGGCCATCGACCATGAACACATCCTGGTGCGGCTGGAAGTGCGTGGCCATGGCCCACAGCACCTGCTCGTCCTGCTGCAGGTCGATATCGGAATCCACGGCAATCACAGTCTTGAGGTACGGATCCCAGCCGAGCAGCGCCAGCATGACCTGCCGCGCCTCGCCATCGCGCGTCGGGTTGAGCGCCACGTAGCAATGGAAGTGCGTGCCCGAGTTTGGATAGTGCAGCGCCGTCACCGATGGGAAGCGCGCCTTGAGCTTTTCGCTCATCTCGGCTTCGCGCGGCAGGCGGGCCAGCGTCAGATGCTCGGCGTACGGGCCGCCCACCACGTCGACCAGCCACGCGTCGCGCCGACGCATCAGGGCATCGATGCGCAGCACATTGTTGGTGGAGCGGTCGGACGAATAGCCGGTGAATTCACCGAACGGGCCTTCTTCTGCATAGGCGGCGGGGTCGATGGTGCCTTCGAGTACGAACTCCGCTGCCGCCGGCACGCCGATGCCGTAGCGCGGCGTGCGGACGATGTCGAGCGGCGCGCCGAGCAGGCCACCCGCCACGGCGCGTTCGTCAGCGCCAAAGGGCAGGCGGGCGGCGGCGGCCAGCATGAACAGCGGATGCGCGCCTACCACCATCGCCACGCGCAGCACGTCGCCGCGTTCGCGCGCGGTCTGCAGCATGCGCCACAGGTGGCCGCGCGAGTGCAGGCTCGTCGCCAGTGCGTTGCGTGCGTGGCGCATCGAGCGGTGATAGCTCATGTTGGCCACGCCCGTCACCGGGTCCTCGGCCACGATGATGGCGTTGGTGATGTAGGGCGCGCGGTCGCTCTCGAAGTGCTTGATCATCGGCAGCAGCGCAACGTCGACCGCGTCGCCTTCGATCACCTCGTCGGTGATGCGGCCGTGCGAGACCACGCGCGGTGCGATGGGCGCATTGGCGCGTGCCTGGAAGGCATCGTGCAGTTGATGCGGCAACACGTCGAACAACCGTGCCAGCCGTGAGCGCGAGGCAAAGACGTTGGTGACCAGCGGTACCTGCAGGCCGCTGACCTGCTCGCAGACCAGCATGGGGGTCTGGTTGCGCGCAGCAAGCTGATCGATGACGGCGGTGACGTCCTGGTCGGCGGAGATGCCGTGGCGCACCGTCAGCACATCTTCGGGATACAGCTCGCGGTAGAGATTGGCGAAGACGTGGAAATCCTGGCCTTCGCCAAGCCGGGTCATGCTCATGGCACACCTCGCTAGAGGCGGGCGCCGAACACCACAGAGGCACGGCGCCCGCGGGATCGGCGCTCAGGCCGCTTCTGCTGTCTGGACGTAGGTCGACTTCAGGCGAAGCTCCGCCTCGGCCAGGTCCTTGGGCGGCTTGGTGGGCTCGATGCCGACCAGTCGCGCAATGTTGTTGCCCAGATAGTCTTCGAGGTGGTCCTCATCGATGCCCAGCCCCTGCGGCGGCGCCGAGCACAACACCTCCAGCTCGCGCAGCCACATGCCGGGCTCGTTGGGCGGCGAGTCGGTCCCGAAGACGATCTTGTCGCGCGGCAACTGCTTCGCAAACTCGACGATGCGCGACTGGAAGCACCAGCCGGATTCGCAGTACACGTTGGGCGTGTCCATTGCCATCCAGAACGCTTCGAACGAGTAGTTGCCGCCGGTCTGGATACCGAAGTGGCCGATGATGAAGTTCACCATCGGGAACTCGCGGATGATCGGGTAGAACATCGTCGGGATGGTGTACGGGCCGTCGCCGGTGTGGATCAGCACCACGATGTTGTACTTGGCGCAGACCTTCATCGCGGGGCGCAGCCAGTCGAGCGCGCGGTCGGGCCGATAGCCGTGCATGTTGGCGTGCAGCTTGACCATCTTGAAGCCGTATTCCTTGATGTGGAATTCCAGCTCCGCCGCGCCGTTCTCCGGGCCCCAGCGCGGGTTGTAGGTGAAGTTGCCGATGAAGCGGTCGGGGTACTTCTGCGTCAGTTCGGCGATGTACGCCATGTAGTCGCGAATGCCTTCGCGGCCGCGGCGGTTGCCGTCGCGGTAGCCGGTGTTGCCCGGCGGTGGCTGGATGAAGCCCATGTCGATGCGGCGGGGCTTGCCGTTGATCATGTACGGGCCGTCCATCAGCTGGATCATGCGCTCGCCGTTGAACGGCGTGCCGGTGTGGCGCCAGGCCTCGTCGACGAGGTTGGTTGGGTGCAGATGGGTATCGATAATCATGTGTTGCGCTCCGTGCGGTCTGCGGTGGCTCAGGCGGTAGCCAGCGCGAGCTGCGCTTCGGCTTCGGCCACGGTCTTGGGCGGACGGGTCGGCTCCAGGCCGATCATGCGGGCGATGTTGTTGCCCAGGTAATCCTCGAGCGTGTCTTCATCAAGGTTCAGGCCCTGCGGCGGGTCCATGCACAAGACTTCCAGCAGACGCAGCCACATGCCGGGCTCGTTGGGCGGCGTGTCGGTGCCGAACAGGATCTTGTGCTTGGGCAGCACCTTGGCAAATTCGACGATGCGCGACTGCAGGCACCAGCCCGATTCGCAATACACGTTGGGCAGCTCCATCGCCCACTGCATCGGCTCGAACACGTAGACGCCGCCGGTCTGCACGCCGAAGTGCGCCATGATGAAATCGACGTTCGGGAAGCGCTTGATCATCGGAATCCATTCCGACGGAATGCTGTAGGGGCCGTCGCCCGTATGCAGCTTGACGGGCACGCCCAGCTCGGCGCATTTCTCGAACGCGGGCATCACCCAGTCCAGCGCGCGGTCCGGCCGGTAGGCGTGCATGTTGGCCTGCATCTGGACCATCTTGAAACCGTGCTCCTTGACGTAGCGCTCGATGGCCTCCACGCCGTTCTGCACGCCGCAGCGCGGGTTGTAGACGAAGCACCCGATGAAGCGGTCGGGATAGGTCTGCACCATCTTGAGCGTGTACGCCATGTAGGCGTCGATGGACTCGCGGCCCGAAAGCTCGCCGTCCGTCCACGTGTAGATGGTGTTGCCCTGCGGCGGCTGGATGAAGGCCTTGTCGATACGGCGCGGCTTGCCGTTGATCATGTAAGGGCCGTCCATCATTTCGAGCAGGCGCTCGCCGGTAAAGGGGTCGCCGTCGTGCCACCACGCGAGGTCCACCAGGTCGGTGGGGTAGCAGCTGATGTCGATGATCATCGTTGGATCTCCTGATGACTGGGAGGAAGCGCGTGATGGCTTCCCGGTGAGGGCAGGCACGTCCTGCAGCGCGGCGCTCTTTGCTAGGCGTGTGCCTTCCCCTCGCCGGATCGCGTGATGCCGGATGCGTGCTGCTTGGGGCGCAGTATCGGAGTCAGGGCCGGGGGCCGGCCAATACTATTTGGCGGCGGTCTTGATACGCTGCCGATATCGGCAAGTCGGTCGGCAAGTCGGTCGGCAAGTCGGTCGGCAGGCGGCGGGCGCTCAGGCGCCGAGCGTGTCGCGCGCGAGTTGCTGCACTGCGTTCACCACCGCCTGTGCGCGCTCACCCTGGCCGCGCTGCCAGACGGCATACAGGTTGTAGTGCGCCGGGATGGCGACATCGGTCAGCCGCACGAGGCGCCCGTGTTGCAGTGCATCGGCCGCCAGCAGCCCACGCACCAGCGCCACGCCGACGCCGGCTTCGGCGGCCGCGACCATGTTGGCGGCGTTGTCGAACGCGGCCACCACGGCGGGCTCCAGCGGCTCCAGCGCGGCGGCGTCCAGCCATGGAATCCACGAGCGCCGCGTGTAGCCCAGCAGCGGCAGCGTCATCGCGGCCGACGGCGCCAGCGGCGCCTGCACGCCATGCCGCTCCAGCAGCGCGGGCGCCGCCACAGCGGTGACGTGGTCGCCACAGACGAGCGCCATCTCGCAGTCATCCCATTCGCCATAGCCGTAGCGCAGCGAGACATCCACGCGCTCGAACGAGGGCCGCTCGCCGCGCGGGGTCGACAGGAACATCACCTGGTAGCCGGGCAGGGCCGCGAGCAATTGCGGCAGCCTCGCATTGAGCCAGCCCTGCGCCAGTTCGCTGTCGACATCGACGATGAGCGTTTGCGGCACGTGCCGGTTGCGCACCGAAGACAGCGCCCGGTCCACCTGCCCGAAGCCGTCGGTGAGCATGCTGGCAAAGAGCTGGCCCGCATCGGTCAGCACGATGCCGCCCGCCTCGCGCACAAACAGCGGCTGGCCGATGAACTCCTCCAGCGAGCGGATCTGCTGGCTGATCGCGCTGTGCGTCAGGTCCAGCTGCTGCGCGGCCTTGGTAAAGCTGCCGGTGCGCGCCGCCTGCAGGAAGGCATGCATCGACTGGATCGACGGATAACGCTTGTACATGGCGGCGGTCGGTGAGCTGTTAGTTCGACTTACACGGGCTGGCAGAAATCGTCGCTGGCGGGGTGCCGGTGCGCGGCTTCATATTGCAGCCAGGCGCGGCCGCACAAGACGGCCCGATTCTGGAGGAGACAATGATGACCGAGATTATGGTCAATGGCGCGCCCCATGCGCTGGATGACGCCGATGCCGACATGCCCCTGCTCTGGGTGCTGCGCGATCGGCTGAGGCTGACGGGCACCAAGTTTGGCTGCGGCGGCGGCTTTTGCGGGGCCTGCACCGTCCATCTGGATGGCGCACCGATCCGCGCGTGCATCACGCCGGCATCGGCCGCGGCCGGGCACAGCGTGACCACCATCGAAGGCCTGTCGAAAGACGGCACGCACCCGCTGCAACGCGCCTGGGTGGCCGAAGACGTGCCGCAATGCGGCTACTGCCAATCGGGGCAGATCATGTCGGCCGCTGCGTTGTTGGCGGCAGGCACGCCTGTCAACGACGAGGCCATCACGAATGCCATGGCCGGCAACATCTGCCGCTGCGGCACCTACGGGCGCATCCGCCAGGCCATCAAGCGCGCCGCCGACGAGCGAGGCAAGGCATGAACGCGCCGCGTGACTTGCATGCGCCGTCGCGCCGCCGCTTCCTGCAGCAGAGCGCGCTGCTGACGGCGGGGCTGGCGGTCGGCTTTCGCTTGCCCGATGCACTGGCCGCCGGCAAGGATGGCGCCGCGGGGGAATTCGAACCCAATGCCTGGGTGCGCGTGCTGGCCGACAACACCGTCAAGATCGTCGTCCACAAGCACGATTCGGGCACCGGCACGCAAACTGCGCTGGCCGCCTGCGTGGCCGAAGAGCTGGATGTGGACCCGATGCGCATTGCCGTCGTCACGCCGGAAGATCCGTTCTTCCAGGACTACATCCATCCGGTCTGGAAGGTGTATTCCACCGGCGGCAGCACCAGCGTGTCGCTCGAATATGCGCGCCTGCGGCAAGCCGGCGCCACGGCGCGCGCGATGCTCATCAGCGCGGCGGCGCAACGTTGGGGCGTGCCCGTGGCCGCTTGCAGCACCGCCGACGGCACCGTCATCTGCAATGCCGACGGCCGCAAGGCCACCTACGGCGAACTGGCCGATGCGGCGGGCCGTCTGCCTGCGCCTGCCAACGTGACGTTGAAGGATCCAGCGGACTTCAAGTACATCGGCAAGCTTCGGCATAAGCGCGATGCGCTGGCCAAGGCGACGGGCCGGTTCCAGTACGGCATCGATGTGTCGTTGCCCGGCATGCTGGTGGCGGTCGTGCAGCGTGCGCCCATGCCCGGTGCACGTGTGCGCCGCATCGACAGCGCCGAGGCGTTGAAGGTGCGCGGCGTGCGCCAGGTCATGACCATCCCGATGCGCGCCGATGTGCTTGGCGGTAACCAGGAAGGCGTGGCCGTGCTGGCCGACGACTACTGGGCCGCCAACAAGGGCCGCGCGGCGCTCAAGGTCGAGTGGGACGACAGCGCCTTCGCCGATTTCGACAGCGGCCAGGTCGCGCAGCACCAGGCCGCATGGCTTGCCAGCGGCAAGGCGCGCGTGGTGCACACCGTGCAGACCGGCAACACGGACGTGGCGATGGCCCACGGCGCCAAGCGCATCGATGCGGCGTATCGCATGCCGTACAAGCAGCAGAATCCGCTGGAACCCGTCAACATCACCGCGTGGTTTAAGGACGGTGCCATTCAATACTGGGGTGGCATCCAGGTGCCATCCACCGCGATGGAAGCTGCCGAGGTGATCTGCGGCGTGCCGCGCGACAAGGTGGTGCTGCACGAGATGGTGTCGGGTGGCAGCTTTGGCGCGCGCGAGAGCAAATACTGGTTGTTCGAAGTCAGCTATCTTGCCAAGAAGACGGGCGTGCCCGTCAAGCTGATGAATAGCCGCGAAGACGAGATGCGCGCGCTGTACGGCCACCCCGCCACGTATCACCGCCTCGAAGGCGCGCTTGATGCGCAGGGCCGGCTCGATGCGCTGCGCATCCGCGCGGTGTCGCCCGCATCGCCGGAACAGTGGGAGCCGGGCTACTTCGACCGCCCCGATCGCATGGACTACAGCACCACCGAGGCCCTCTCGAAGTGGGATTTTCCATACCGCGCCAACCACATGGACATCGGCTGGGTGCGGCACGAAACGGGCATCCCGACGGGCTGGTACCGCGCCGTCAGCTTCATCCCCAACGTCTTCGCCACCGAGAGCTTCATCGATGAGCTCGCTGTGGCGGCCAGGCGCGATCCGGTTGATTTCCGTATCGCTCACATGGCCGACCGGCCCCGGCATGTCGACGTGCTGCGCGCCGCCGCACAGCGTGCCGGGTGGGGACGGGCTGCTCGCGGACGCGCACTGGGCGTCGCCACGCATCAGGCGTACGACAGCTATATCGCCGTGGTGGCGCAGGTGGCGCGCAAGGACGGCCGCGTCGTCGTCGAAAAGCTCACCTGCGTGGCCGACGTTGGCCTTGCGGTCTCGCGCACGGGCGTGGAGGAGCAGCTGTACGGCGGGCTGATGTGGGGCCTCGGCCATGCGCTGTTCGATCGCATCGACATCCAGGGCGGCGCGGTGCAGCAGAGCAACTTCCACGACTACCCCCTGATGCGCATGTCGGACATGCCCGCCATCGACATCGTCATCGTCGATGGCAACCGCGACAAGCCCGGTGGTGTGGGCGAGCTGGCCAACCCGCCGGTGGCGCCCGCCATCGCCAATGCCATCTTCCGGTTGACCGGCAAGCGCCAGCGCGAAACGCCGTTCAACTTCGGTCTGAAGGCGTAGGGCATACCGTGGACATCCGCCTGCTGCGTTACTTCTCGGTGCTGGCCGACGAGCTGCACTTCGGCCGGGCGGCGGCGCGCCTGTTCATGTCGCAGCCGCCGCTGAGCCAGCAGATCCGGCTGCTGGAAGACGAGATCGGCACGCCGCTGTTTGTGCGCAGTCATCATCGCGTGGAACTGACGGCCGCCGGACGCACGCTCAAGGAGCAGGCGCCGTTGGTGTTCGCCCAGCTCAACCGCGCGCTGGACCTCACCCGGCAGGCGGGCCGCGGCCAGGTGGGCGAGCTGGAAATCGGCATGATCAGCTCGGTGATGGTGGGATTGCTGCCCGAAGCGCTACGCCAGTTTCGCGAGCGCTACCCCGGCGTCGAATGGCGCCTGCAGGAGATGACGCCCGCCGCGCAGGTGGCCGCGCTCAAGGAGCGCCGCATCGATGCATGCATCTTCCGGCTGGGGCAGGAA
Organism: Ralstonia mannitolilytica; assembly: GCF_000954135.1. Classification (NCBI taxonomy): domain Bacteria; kingdom Pseudomonadati; phylum Pseudomonadota; class Betaproteobacteria; order Burkholderiales; family Burkholderiaceae; genus Ralstonia; species Ralstonia mannitolilytica. The sequence continues at coordinate 816,895 of NZ_CP010800.1, forward strand.
GACCCCGCCGTGCGCAGCGAACTGCTGCAGCACGAGCCGATCGTGATGGCGTTACCCGCCACGCACCGCCTGGCCGGCCACACAAGCCTGGCCCTCGGCGACTTTGCCGGCGAGCCGTTCGTTGCGTTCGAATCCAAGCGATCGCGCTTTGCCGATCACCTGCTGCATCTGTGCATCCAGGCCGGCTTTGCGCCGCTCGTGCGCCAACAGGTGACCGAAGTGCAGACGCTGTTGGCGCTGGTGAGCGCGGGCTTTGGTGTGGCGCTGCTGCCAGGCTCCACGGCGAACCTGGCGCCGCCCGGCGTGGTCTTCCGCCCGCTGGAGCCGGCGCTGCCTGCTGTGCCGCTGTACGTCCACTATCGTGTGGACGATCACTCGCCGGTGCTCAAGGCGTTTCTGGAGACGCTGCGGGAAGTGAGCGGCACGGCCGGGGACGCCGTCGCCGCGCAGCCTCAGCCCGCGCGGGCCGGCCGATAGTCGGTCGGTCGCATGCCCGTCCATTTGCGGAACGCCCGGTGAAAGGCGCTCGGTTCCGCAAAACCGACCGCGGCGGCAATGTCCGCAATCGTGCGCCGCGTGTCCTGCAGCAGGCCAATGGCGATGTCACGCCGCAGGTCGTCCTTGATGGATTGATACGTGTGGCCCTCGAGCTTCAGGCGCCGCCGCATGGTGGCCTCGGCCACGTTCAGTTTGAGCGCCATTGCGTCTGACGCGGGCCAGCTCGCCACGGGCAGATTGCGCAGCGTCTTGCGCACGCGCGCGGCGAAGGAATCGGGGTTGCGGTACTTGACGATGAAGTTGCCCGGCGCGTCGCGCAGGAACGTCTTGCTCGACGCGGCCGTCTGAATGACCGGCAGGTCCAGAAAATCGGGCGACAGGTCGACGTACGACGCATCGTGCCTGAACACCATGTCGTCGCAGAACATCAGGCGATATTCCTGCGCATCCTGCGGCGCCGCACAACGGAAGCGCGCGGCAATGAACGGAATGCGCCGCCCCACGAGCCAGCACACCAGCCCGTAGACCATGATGAGCCACGTGGCGTAGGTGAACATGGGCGGCACCCGCGTGCCCTTGCGGTGCACAAAGACGAGACGCACACGCTGATCGTCTTCTTCAACGCGCACATGCAGATCGTCCAGCACCAGGCGCAGAAAACCCGTGGCCCGGGCGAGCGCCTGCCGGCCCGTGCGGGCGGTCAGCGCCGCCTGCGTCATCGCCACGAAGCTGCCCCAGCGCATGGGGTGCGCATCCTGCCCGAAGAACTCGTCGTCCATGGCCTGCGCAATGCCGGCCCACAGCGCACCGTACTGCGCCGATGACACGCGGCTGCGCGGCTGCGCCAGCATCTGCGGCGTGATGCCCGCGGCGGCCATGATGGGCTGCATGTCCACGCCATGCGCGCGGGCGCGCGTCACGGCCTCGTTGACGAGGCTGACAGAGACGGTTCCTTTTTCGTTGTTTTTCATCGGTATGGCAAATCCGCTCACGCAAGTTGATCGTGACGGGCATCGAAGCCGCCCAGCCGCGTGCCTACACTTTTTCCCCATCGAACCCGAGCGCCGCGGGCTGCACAGTGTAAGGCGCCTGCACAGGCAGCGTCACGCGGCACCGGTCAGCAAACAAGCAAGAGCCAAGCGATGGACGACCTCTATACCGAAGAGCAGCGGATGATCCAGGACGCCGCGCGCGATTTTGCCACCGAGCGCCTGGCGCCCAACGCCGCGCAGTGGGACCGTGACGGCGCCTTGCCCGACGAGGTGGTGCGCGAGATGGGTGAGTTGGGCCTGCTAGGCATGATCGTGCCCGCGGAGTGGGGCGGTTCGTACACGGACTACGTGGCCTATGCGCTCGCGCTGGAGGAGGTGGCCGCCGGTTGCGCTGCCAGCGCGACCATGATGAGCGTGCACAACTCGGTGGGCTGCGGGCCGATCCTCAAGTTCGGCACCGAGGCACAGAAGGCGCGTTACCTGCCGGATCTGGCCACCGGCCGCGCGATTGGCGCGTTCTGCCTGACCGAGCCGCATGCCGGCTCCGAGGCCAACAACCTGCGCACGCGTGCGGTGCTGCGCGACGGCAAGTGGGTGCTCAACGGCAACAAGCAGTTCGTCACCAACGGCGCACGCGCCAACATCGCCATCGTCTTTGCCGTGACGGACCCTGAGGCGGGCAAGCGCGGCATCTCCGCCTTCATCGTGCCGACGGACACGCCGGGCTTTCACGTTGGGCGGCCCGAACACAAGCTCGGCATTCGCGCGTCTGACACCTGCCCGATCACGCTGGAAGACTGCGCCGTGCCCGAAGAGAACCTGCTGGGTGAACGTGGCGAGGGCTTGAAGATCGCATTGTCGAACCTGGAAGGCGGGCGCATCGGCATTGCCGCGCAGGCCGTGGGCATTGCGCGCGCCGCGTTCGATGCGGCGCGCAACTACGCGAATGAGCGCATCCAGTTCGGCAAGGCGCTGCGCGAGCACCAGACCATCGCCAACATGCTGGCCGACATGGCCACGCGCCTGAATGCGGCGCGCCTGCTCGTCCACCACGCGGCGCGCCTGCGCAGCGCAGACAAACCGTGCCTGTCGGAAGCCTCCCAGGCCAAGCTCTACGCATCGGAACTGGCGGAGGAGATCTGCTCCAACGCCATCCAGATCCATGGCGGCTATGGCTACCTGGCCGACTACGCCGTCGAGCGCCACTATCGCGATGCACGCATCACCCAGATCTACGAAGGCACCAGCGAAGTCCAGCGGATGGTGATCGCGCGGCACGTGTAGCACGCCCCGCGCACATCGACCGCATACGAAAGAGCGCAAACGCGCCGACCAGGAGACGACGATGAACGAACCGGTATCTGCAGCACAGGGTTTTGTGGAAGCGCGCGATTTTCTGCTGCGCCATCGCACCGACTACGACCGGGCGTATCGCGAGTTTGCGTGGCCGACGCTGGACACGTTCAACTGGGCGCTCGACTACTTCGATGTGATGGCGCGCGGCAACGACAACCCGGCGCTGTGGATCGTCGATGACGCGCATGGCGAAGGGTTGAAGCTGTCGTTTGCGCAGATGTCGGAGCGCTCGTCGCGCATGGCGAACTTCCTGCGTGGGCTTGGCATCGTGCGGGGTGACCGTCTGCTGCTGATGCTGCCGAACCGTGTCGAACTGTGGGACGTGATGCTTGCGGCGATGAAGCTCGGTGCGGTGGTGCTGCCGGCCACGACGCAGCTTTCGCCGGATGACGTGCGCGACCGCGTTGAACTGGGCGGCGCGCACTGCGTGGTTGTCGACGCGGCGGAGCTGCACAAGTTCGACAGTGTGGATGCAAGCGTCAAGCGCATCGCCGTGGGCGCGCAGCGCGAAGGCTGGATCGACCTGGCAGCAGCGTACGAGGCGCCCGCCCAGTTCGTGCCCGAGGGGCCGACCAAGGCGACCGATCCGTTGCTGCTGTACTTCACCTCGGGCACCACGTCCAAGCCGAAGCTGGTCGAGCACACGCACCAGAGCTATCCGGTCGGCCACCTGTCGACGATGTACTGGATCGGCCTGCAACCCGGCGACATCCACTGGAACATCAGCTCACCCGGGTGGGCGAAACACGCGTGGAGCTGTTTCTTTGCCCCGTGGAATGCGCAGGCCTGCGTGTTCGTTTACAACTACGCCCGCTTCGTGCCGAAGGACACGCTGGACGTGCTGGTGCGCTTCAACGTGACCACGCTGTGCGCGCCGCCCACCGTGTGGCGCATGCTGGTGCAGGAGCCGCTGGCGTCCTACGCCGTCAAGCTGCGCGAGATCGTCGGTGCGGGCGAGCCGCTGAACCCCGAGATCATCGAGCGTGTGCGCAGCGCCTGGGGCGTGACCATTCGCGACGGCTTCGGCCAGACCGAGACCACCTGCCAGATCGGCAACACGCCGGGCCAGCCGGTCGTGCCGGGCTCGGTCGGGCGCCCGCTGCCCGGCTACCGCGTGGAACTGGTCGACCACGACGATCAGCCCGCCAGCGAAGGCGAAATCGTGCTGCCGCTCTCGCACCGCCCGCTCGGCCTGATGCAGGGCTACGCCAACAACGCCAAAGCCACGGCCGAGGCCATGCGCAACGGCTATTACCACACGTCCGACGTTGCGATGCGGCGCGACGACGGCTACTTCGTCTACGTGGGTCGCACCGACGACGTGTTCAAGTCGTCCGACTATCGGCTGAGCCCCTTCGAGCTGGAAAGCGTGCTGATCGAGCACGAGGCCATTGCCGAGGCCGCCGTGGTGCCGAGTTCCGATCCGCTGCGGCTGTCCGTGCCCAAGGCGTTCGTGACGGTGCGTCAGGGCTATGAGGCTGGCCCCGAGCTGGCGCGCGCGGTGTTCCTGTTCTCGCGCGAAAAGCTGGCGCCCTACAAGCGCATCCGCCGGCTGCAGTTCAGCGAGCTGCCCAAGACCATCTCCGGAAAGATCCGCCGCGTGGAACTGCGTCGGCTGGAGCTTGAACGTACGCCGCAACCGGCTCGCCTGCCCGGCGAGTACTGGGAAGAAGACTTCGCCTGATGTGCCCGTCCCGCATTGAACCCATTACCGCCACCGCAACCGCAACCGATACCGAATCGCCAGGAGACTCCCATGAGCGCCGTTGCTTCCCTCGCTTCCGCCAAGCCTGCTGCACAGCAGGACACCCCGCCCACCGTCAAGCTGCTGATCGGCGGCGAATTTGTTGAATCGCAGTCGAAGGAGTGGCGCGACATCGTGAACCCCGCCACGCAGGAAGTGCTGGCGCGCGTGCCCTTTGCCACGGCCGGCGAAGTGGACGCGGCCATCCGCTCCGCACACGCTGCGTTTGCCACGTGGAAGAACACGCCGGTCGGCGCGCGCATGCGCATCATGCTGAAGTTCCAGGCGCTGATTCGCGAGCACTCGCCGCGCATTGCCCGCACGCTGACGGCCGAGCAGGGCAAGACGCTGCCCGATGCAGAAGGCGACATCTTCCGCGGGCTGGAGGTGGTGGAGCACGCGTGCTCCGTGGGCTCGCTGCAGCAGGGCGAATTCCTGGAGAACGTGGCGGGCGCGGTCGACACCTACACGCTGCGCCAGCCGATTGGCGTGTGCGCGGGCATCACGCCGTTCAACTTCCCGGCCATGATTCCGCTGTGGATGTTTCCGATGGCCATCGTGTGCGGCAACACGTTCGTGCTCAAGCCGTCGGAGCAGGATCCGCTGTCGACCATGCAGCTCGTTGAGCTGGCGCTGGAAGCCGGGGTGCCGCCGGGCGTGCTGAACGTCGTGCACGGCGGCAAGGATGTGGTGGATGCGCTGTGCACGCACGAACATGTGAAGGCGATTTCGTTTGTCGGGTCCACCGCGGTCGGCACGCATGTGTATCGCCTCGGCAGCGAGCACGGCAAGCGTGTGCAATCGATGATGGGCGCGAAGAACCACGCCGTGGTGCTGCCGGACGCAAATCGCGAGCAGGCCATCAATGCGCTGGTGGGTGCGGCCTTCGGCGCAGCGGGGCAACGCTGCATGGCGACCTCCGTCGTCGTGCTGGTGGGCGCTGCGCAGCAGTGGGTGCCGGATCTGATCGCCAAGGCAAAAACGCTCAAGGTGAATGCCGGTGTCGAGCCGGGTACCGATGTCGGCCCCGTCGTGTCACGCGCCGCCAAGCAACGCATTCTCGGGCTGATCGAATCGGGCGTGCAGCAGGGCGCCACGCTGGCGCTCGACGGCCGCAATGTGCGCGTCGCGGGTTACGAAGACGGCAACTTCATCGGCCCCACGGTCTTTACCGACGTGAAGACCGATATGGACATTTACACCAACGAAATCTTCGGGCCCGTGCTGCTGGTGCTGACCGCGCCTACGCTGGACGATGCGATTGCGCTGGTCAATGCCAACCCGTTCGGCAACGGCGTGGGCCTGTTCACGCAGAGCGGTGCGGCGGCGCGCAAGTTCCAGAGCGAGATCGACGTGGGGCAGGTCGGTATCAACATTCCCATTCCGGTGCCAGTGCCGTACTTCAGCTTTACCGGCTCGCGCGGCTCCAAGCTGGGTGACCTGGGCCCGTACGGCAAGCAGGTCGTGCAGTTCTACACGCAAACGAAGACGGTCACGGCGCGCTGGTTTGACGACGCGGTCGATGCCGGCGGCGTGAATACCACCATCAGCCTGCGCTGACCGCACCGGGAGCGTTGACATGAAAATCGCATTCATCGGCCTGGGCAACATGGGTGCCCCGATGGCGCGCAACCTGCTCAAGGCGGGCCACGCGCTGACCGTCTTTGATCTGAATACGCAGGCCGTGGGCGCGCTGGTGGAAGCCGGTGCCATGGCCGCTGTATCTCCCAAGGACGCCGCGACGGGCGCGGAAACCGTGATCACCATGCTGCCCGCCGCCGCGCATGTACGCCACGTGCTGACGGCGGAAGACGGCGTGCTGGCGGGTATCGCCAAGGGCGTGCCCATCATCGATTCGAGCACCATCGACCCGGCCAGCGTGAAGGCGTTTGCCGCGCTGGCGGCCGAGCACGGCAACACCTTTGTCGATGCGCCGGTCTCGGGCGGCACGGGCGGCGCGGCAGCCGGCACGCTGACGTTCATGGTCGGTGGCACCGCACAGGCGTTCGAGCAGGTGCGTCCGGTGCTGTCCGCCATGGGCAAGAACCTCGTGCATTGCGGCGACACCGGCGCGGGCCAGGGCGCGAAGATCTGCAACAACCTCGTGCTCGGCATCACCATGGCCGGCGTGGCCGAAGCCATGTCGCTGGGCGAGGCGCTGGGCATCGACCCGAAGGTGCTGGGCGGCATCATCAACACGTCGACGGGCCGGTGCTGGAGTTCGGATACTTACAACCCGTTCCCCGGCGTGATCGAGACCGCGCCGTCGTCGCGCGGCTACACGGGCGGATTCGGTACCGACCTGATGCTCAAGGATCTGGGCCTGGCGGGCGACGCAGCAAAGTCCGTCCGTCAGCCTGTCTACCTGGGCGCGTTGGCGCAGCAGCTCTATCAAACCGTGAGCAGCAAGGGCGATGGCAAGCTGGATTTCTCCGCCGTCATCAAGCTGTATCGGAAAGACGGAGCGGCGTGATGATCGAACTGGAAACGCTGCATGAGGGCACCGTCGCAGTGCTGACGCTCAAGCGTCCGCCGGCCAACGCGTTCACCCCGGAAGGTCTGCTGCAGCTGCAAGGCACCGTCGAGCGATTGAGCGCCGATGCACGCGTACGCGCCATCGTCGTCACCGGCGATGGGCCGAAGTTCTTCAGCGCGGGCGCCGACCTCAACACCTTTGCCGATGGCGATCGCGATGTCGCGCGCGAGGCCGCTGCACGTTTCGGTGCCGCGTTCGAAGCGCTGCAGAATGCGCGCCCGGTGGTGATCGCTGCCATCAACGGCTTTGCGATGGGCGGTGGCCTGGAGTGCGCGCTGGCATGCGACATCCGCATCGCCGAGGCCCATGCCAAGCTGGCCGTGCCGGAGACGGCCGTCGGCCTGCTGTGCTGCGGTTGCGGCACGCAGACGCTGCCCTGGCTCGTGGGTGAAGGCTGGGCCAAGCGCATGATCCTGACCGGCGAGCGCGTCGATGCGCAGACCGCCCTGCGCATTGGCCTGGTGGAAGAGGTGGTGGAAACGGGCGCTGCACGCGAAGCCGCCATCGCCATGGCGATGCGGGTGACGACGTTGAGCCCGCAGGCCGTCACCTTCAGCAAGCAGCTCATCCATCAGGCGCGCAATGGCGTGCCGCGCAGCGCGGCGCTGGCCGTGGAGCGCGAGCGCTTTGTCGATCTGTTCGACCACCCGGACCAGCGCGAGGGCGTGAATGCCTTTCTGGAGAAGCGCGCGCCGCGCTGGCATTCCTCACACGAATCGGAGACGCTGCAATGAGTGCCGTCCAACTGCAGGCGGCGACGCCCCAGGCCGCCGCTGCCGAGCCCGAGGTGTTGATGCGCGTGGTGAACCGCGTGGCCGTCATCACCTTGAACCGGCCGTCTGCGCTGAATGCGCTGTCGCACGGCATGGTGCGCCAGTTGGCCACGCTGCTGGAGCAATGCCGCCATGACGACGGCATCGCCGCGCTGGTGCTGCGCGGCGCGGGCCAGAAGGGCTTCTGCGCCGGCGGCGATGTGCGCGCGCTCTATCAGCTTGCGCAACAGGGCCGCATGGACGGCGACGACGGCTGGCTGCAATTCTTCGTCGACGAATACCGGCTCGACTACGCGCTGCACCAGTTCCCGAAGCCCATCGTTGCGCTGATGGATGGCATCACCATGGGCGGCGGCATGGGCCTCGGGCAGGCCGCACGGCTGCGCGTCGTGACCGAGCGCACGAAGATGGCGATGCCGGAAACGCGGATCGGTTTTCTGCCCGACGTGGGCGCCACGCGCTTTTTGAGCGTGATGTCGCCCGAGCTTGAGCTGTATGTCGGCCTGACCGGCGTGACGCTGACCGGCGCCGATGCGCTGCATTGCCACCTGGCCGATGTGTGCGTGCCTGCCGAATGGCTCGCCTCGTTCGAAGACCGCCTGCAGCGCATGCCGCACGATGGCGACCTCATGCAGGCGCTGCGCCGCGTATTCGAGCCGCCGTGCAACATCGTTCCGCACGCGCCGCTTGCACAGGCGATGCCGTGGGTGTTGCGCTATTTCGACCGGCGGTCTTCGGTGGATCGCATTGTGGCCACGCTGCGAGAGAGCCTCGAACGCGAACCGGCACGCGAGCCGCGCCAGTGGCTGCAGGCGACGCTTGACGCCATGACCACGCATTCGCCGACGATGCTGCATGTCACGCGCGAAGCGCTGCTGCGGGGCCGGCAGTTGTCACTGGCGGAATGCTTCCAAATGGAACTGGGCATCGTTGCGCGCGGAATCCAGGAAGGCGATTTCTGCGAAGGCGTGCGCGCGCATCTGGTGGATAAGGATCACCGGCCCGGCTGGGCGCCGGCCACGCTGCCGCAGGTGCGGCCCGAGCGGGTGCGGCATTTTCTGACGTCGCCCTGGCGGGCGGAGGTGCACCCGTTGGCGGGGCTTGGTTGAACCGGCATGTGACCGGCATGCCGCAAAAGCAGCGGATGCGTTATTTCCTGCAGACCGCCCAGGACAATAAGTCGGTTTCGTGACAAATTTCTGTCATCGCTTACGTGTAACTTACACGGGCGAGGAGAGGTCACCCCTCACGTTCTCATCGTACGCAGCGGCTTCCGCTGCGTTTTTTTTTTGCGCGTTTTTTGCCCCGCCGTCTCGCACCTGCTGGGCGAATCCGCAGATCGGATTGAAACCGCGTTGAAGTCACGGCCTGCCAACCCGCATGGCAGTTGGGTTTCGGTGCCCGGCGTCAGATGGTTGTCACAATCGCGGTGCTAACTGGACGGATGCTCTGCCACCCCAGGAGGCTCCCATGGCGACATCCGTCGATTCATTTCAGGTGAAGGTGTATCAGGGCGACAGCGCCGTGCTGTTCGCGTTTGATGTGGCCGATGCCGATCGCGCCGATCTGGCCGGTTTTGCCATCCAGTGCACGCCGCAGGGCGGAGCGCCTTACTGGGTGCCCAACCGGCTCACCTTCGACACGCCCATCCATGCAGATGCGCCGCTGAAGGCCGGCCACTATGCCGATTCCATCGACGCGCCGTTTCAGTCATTCCACTGGGTCCACTTTCCGCCGCATGCCGCTGCGCAGCTGAGTTACACCGTGCACGCGCGCTACTTTGCGTCGACGAACCCGGTGCAATTGGAGACGCGCGCCACGCGCACCGTCACCGTCACGCTGCAGCAGCCGATGAGCGATTGGGCCACCGTGGGCATGGTGCGTGGGTATGTGTCGTCGCAGGCGTTCATCGATCACTACGGCGGCAACACCGCGCTGGCGCCGGACAAGCGCGCGCAGACAAAATCGCCGCTGCTGTACGACACGCAGCCGTATCAGAACAAGTACGCCTACCTGGGCGCCACCGGCCGCCGTCTCATCATCGATCTGCTGAACCAGTGCCATGCGTCCGAGGGTTACGGCATCGACGTGCTGGCCTATGACCTGGACGAGCCCGACATCATCCGTGCGCTTGCGTGGCTTGCGCAGAACGGTCGCAAGGTCCGCGTGATTCAGGACAACTACGTCGGCACCGGCGCCAGCCCGACGGGCCACGGCACCGACAACGCGTTTGAGACGCAGGCTGCCGAATACTTCCGGCAAGCCGGCGCCGATGTCCGTCGCACGCACCTGGCGCGGTTCCAGCACCACAAGGCCATCTTGCTGCGTGATGCGGCCGGCAAGCCGGTGCGCGTGCTGGCCGGTTCTGCCAACTTCTCGCTGCGCGGGTTGTATGTGCAGGCCAACAGCGTGCTCGTGTTCGAGCAAGACGCCGCGCAGCTGTATGCGCAGGTGTTCGAGCGTCTGTGGGGATGGATCGGTCAATACGGTGAAGACGCCGCCGGCAGCCGCAAGGTGGCCGCAGCCTTCCGCGCCGACGCGCTGGCCGCCAGCTGGCAGGCGGTGCCGCAAGGCAGCACGCCGCGTGCGCGCTTCGGCTTCTCGCCGCATCAGACCGATGCGTTGCTGACGGAGGCGGCCGACCGCGTGAAGGGCGCGCTGTCGTCCGTGCTGTTTGCGGTGATGGCCACCGATGGCGGCGGCGAGATGCTGACCACGCTCGAACAGGTGGTGCCGCACAAGGCTGGGCTGCTCTCGCTGGGCGTGATCGACAAGCCGGGTGGTGTCGATGCCTTTGCGCCCGGCCGCGATGTGCCGTCGCAAACCGTGTCGTTCGCGTATTTGAAGGACGAAGCGCCTGCGCCGTTCAAGCAGGAAGTGGATGCCGGCACCGGCCAGCACATCCACCACAAGTTTGTCGTGTGCGATTTCAATGGCGATGAGCCGGTCGTGTTCTGCGGCTCGTCCAACCTGTCAAAGGGCGGCGAAGAGCAGAACGGCGACAGCCTGATCGCCATCTATGACCCGGCCATCGTCACGGCCTATGCGATCGAGGCCATCCGCCTGTTCGACCACTACCGCTTCCGCGCGGGGGAATCGAAGGCCACGGCCGACAAGCCGCTGGTGCTGAAGCCGACCGGCGCATGGGCCGACCCGTACTACGATTCGCAGAACATCAAGTTCACCGAGCGCACGCTGTTCGCCAAGTCGGGCACAGCGCAGGAGGCGCTGGTCGCGTGACCGATGCCGGCGGCGGTGCGTGCAGCCTTAAACGCGTCGCTGCCGGTCGCCCCACCACGCATCGCGCAGCCGGCGCTTGGCGATCTTGCCGTTGTCGTCGCGCGGCAGTGCTGTGGTGAATTCAATCTGGCGCGGGATCTTGAAGCCTGCAATCTGCCCGCGCAGCCATTCGATCACGGGTTCGGCCTGCGGGTCTTTGCGTTCAGTCTGCACCACCGCGACGAGGCGCTCGCCGTATTCATCGCACGGCACGCCAAAGACGGCGCAGTCGACCACATCGGGGTGGCGCAGCAGCGCATGTTCGATCTCGGCCGGGTAGATGTTCACGCCGCCCGAGATGACCATGTCCGATGCGCGGTCGCACACATACAGGTAGCCGTCGGCATCGAGATAGCCCATGTCGCCGAGCGTGACGAGGCCGTCGCGCTCGATCTTGCGGCGCGCCTCGTCGTTGCCGCGGTAGGTGAAATCGGGGTAGGCGGGCTGGCGGCTGTAGATCAGGCCGATCTCGCCCGTCGCGCATGGCGTGCCGTCTTCGCGCAGGATGCGCACCTCGGCGTCGCACACCGGGCGGCCCGCGCTGCCGGGGCGGGTGGCGGCGTCGCGCGGGTCCATCACCGTGATCATGCCGGTCTCGCTCGAGGCGTAGGTTTCATAGATGACGGGGCCGAGCCAGTCGATCATCTTGCGTTTGATCTCCGGCGCGCACGGTGCACCGGTGGACGCCACGAAGCGCAGCGAAGACAGGTCGTAGCGGCTGCGTTCTTCGTCCGTCAACTTGAGCAGGCGCACATACATGATCGGCACGAGGTAGACGGTGTCGATGCGGTAGCGCTCGATCTGCTCGAGCACGCGGCGCGCATCGAAACGCGCGTTCACCACCAGCAGCTCCGCCATCTGCGCGGCTTGCTGAGCGAAGAGGCTGGGTGCGCTGTGATAGAGCGGCGCCGGCACCAGCGCACGGCAGCCCGGCACGATACCGAACGTGGCCGCCACCACGGCACGGGCCTTCTGCAGATGCGCGTCGAGCTGGTCGAGCGGCACGGCCTGACGCACCACGCCCTTGGGCCGCCCGGTAGTGCCCGAGGTATAGGCCATGTGCCCGCGCGGCGATACCAGCGGCCCGTCGTACGGCGTCTGCAGCGCAAGCCAGTTGGCATAGCCGTCGGCACGGTCGGTGCCTTCGGCGTCCACGCGCAGCAGCTGCACATGGGCCGGCAGCAGCGGTTCCGCCGCGTCGACGAGATCGCGATGGCCGATCAATACCTTGGCGCCCGAATCGCGCACGAGGAATTCCACCTCGGCCGGCGTGAAGTGCCAGTTGATCGGGCAGAAGTAGCATCCCGCGATGCGGCAGGCGTGCATCACGTCGATGTAGGCCGGTGCATTGCGCAGCAGCACGCCGATCACGTCGCCCTCCTGCACGCCCAAGCGGCGCAGACCGCCGGCAAGGGCGGCGCCGCGCGCGAGCAGCGTATCGGCGTCGGTGGGGCGATCGTCGAAGATCAGGTGGGCGGTCATGCGTGTCTCCGTGGTGACGGGCGCGAGGTCTCGGTGCCTCGGTCTGGCTGTGGTTCGAATCTACGCAGCATGCCGGATTGGACGGCGCTGAACAATCTGCTTGGGATTGCGCACACTGGTGAATGCCATTGAACAACGCCGAGCTGCTGCTCCTACCCCGCCATGGAGCTCAAGCTCATCCACCTGTTGGTCGAGATCGTGGAGGCGCGCAGTTTTACCTCCGCCGCGCAAAAGCCCGCCATGACGCGCTCGAACCTGAGCAGCCGCCTGAAGGCATTGGCGCGCGAAACCGGCGCGCAGTGGCAGCGCCGTTGCACGCGCGGCCTGGAGCTCACGCAGGCCGGCGAGCCGCTCTTTGAGCACGGACGCCGCACGTAGCAAATTCCTCTCCTGCGTCCGGCGTCACATCGGTAAGAGCCAACGCCCGTATCACTATTGCGCAGAGTCGCGCATAAGACGCTGGACACCCGTTTCGGCCGTTCGTATGGTCATTCACGGAAGGGCCATCCGAATGCGAGGCGGAGACCGGCGATGGCAACGGAGAAGAGCATGCAGACCACAGTGAGCGCGAACAAGGGGCGCGTGGAAGTGCGCGCAGATCGGGGCGAAGACGGCAGATGGCACAGCGAATTCCGGTTCATTCCCACAGACGGCGCGCCGACGGGATGGACCGCCTCTGGGCTGCCGGAGGGTTTCATATCGCTTGGGATGGCGTTGAGCGCCGGCATCCTCCTCGGGCGGATGTCGGCCGAAGGGTGGAAGACATAGCACGCATCCGGCCGCGCATCAGCGGTGGGGCGGCTCCAGCGCGAGCCACTGGGTGAGCCAGTCCACCGTGCGTGCTGCCGCGTCGATGCGGTACGACGGGCGGCCGTCCTCGAAGAAGTGGTGCCCGCCGCCAGGGTAGAGCACCAGTTCCGCCGGGGCTGCGTCGGTGGCGGCGAGCGCGGTGAAGAGCTGCTCGGCTTGCCCGCGCGGGCAGCGCTCGTCGTCCATGCCTTGCAGAAGCAGCATCGGCGTCACGGTATTCGCTGCACACGCAACCGGCGACAGGCGGTTGTACGTCTGCGGCGCGTCCCATGGGCTGCCGTCCAGCGCGTAGGGGTCGGCATACGGGCCCGAATCGGATGTGCCGAAATGGCTGCGCAGGTCGGCCACCGGCGCGGAGACGATCGCAGCGCGGAACCGGTCCGTCGTGCACGCCCCCCATGCGGCGAGATAGCCGCCATACGATTTGCCGGCAGCCGCGAGCATGCCGTTGTGCACGCCACTCGCGTGCAGCGTATCAGCCACCGCGAGGTGCTGCGGCAGGTCCAGCTCACCCCACCGGCCGCGCAGCCTGTCGCTGAATGCGCGGCCGAAGCTGCTCGAACCCACGGCGTTGACGGCCACGATCGTCCACCCGTGCGACCACAGGATGTTCCAGTACGGGTGTGATGCGAACGACAGCAGCACGTAGCTCGCCGGCCCGCCATGAAAGTCGATCAGCAACGGCCCCGGTGTGTGCGGCTGCGCACTGCGGATGACCCAGGCCCAGACCGTCTCCTCACCGCCCGCATCGCTCTTCACCACAAAGGGTTCGTAGCGCACCTCGGGCAGGCAGCGCTCGTACCACCATGCGTTGAGTGCCGTGAGTTGGCGCTCTTCACCGCTGCCGGCGTCCCAGACGTGCAGCTGCCCGGGCTCGCCGATCGACTCGGCCACGAAGTACAGCGTGTCGCCCGCGCGACTCATGGCCGAGATGTGCCTGAGGCCGGACAACACCGTCTCGGTGCGTCCGGACGCCGCGTCGATGCGCGCCACCTCCTGCAGGCCGTTGCGGGCGGCGATGGTCTCCACGGCATCGGACGCGGCAGACCAGTGCAGCGATTTGCCGGAAACCACTTCGATGTCCGCGCTGCCGAGCCCGCTGACGCTGCCCGTGCCGAGGTCGAGGCACCACAGCCGCGTCTGGGAATCTCCGCCGCACTCGCTGCCCGCAAAGGCGATGCGCTTGCCATCCGGCGAGGGCACCGGGTCTTGCACGATGGCCACTTCGTGCGTGAGCTGGCGCGCATCCGTGCCGTCGCGGCGCAGGGTCCAGATGTCGGTGCGGTGCGCCATCCTGCCTTCGCGCGTGCGTGTGTAGTACAGCGATTCGCCATCGGCACTCCACGTTGCGTGCCGGACTTCGTAGCGCCCCTGTGTGAGCTGCCGGTGCGCGCCGCTGCCGGCATCGACGGTAAACAGGTGCGTACGTTCATCGAGCGTGAAGCCGACACCGTCCAGCTTGTACGGCACTTCCGTGATGACCTGCACACCTTCTGCACAACGCTTGCCGTGCGTCGTGTCCGGCGGGTCGACGTGCGCGAGCGCGATGGCCAGCAGCGACCTTCCATCGGGCGCCCAGGCGAAGGTCTGCACGCCATTGGGCAGGTTCGTGAGCCGGCGCGCCTCGCCGCCGTGCGGGCGGATCGTGTAAATCTGCGGCGGTCCGCCGTCGCGGTCGGAAAGAAAGGCGATGGTGCGCGCATCGGGCGCCCATTGCGGGGCGCTGTCGAGCGCGGTGCCGCTGGTGAGCTGCCACGGCGGTTCGTCTTCGTTGCCGGCGATCCAGAGAGACGATCGGTATGCGTCGGCATGGGCGTCGATCGATTCCACGCAATAGACCGCGCGCTGTGCCGGGCACGCAGCCAGGCCGGTGATGCGCACATGGTGGAGGATGTCGTCAACGGAGAAGGGGCGCGTCATGGCAGGTCTCACTGGGCGGGGCAAAAAAAAGGGCCCCGCAACGCATCGGCGAGGCCCGGGCCGGAGGATGTTGCGGGCTTACTCCTGGCGACGCTGCTCTTCGTCGCGGCGCTCGCGGCGCTGTTCTTCATCGCGCCGGCTTTCGCGCTCGCGGTCTTCCTCGCGCCGGTTTTCCGCCGAGCCGCCCTCGCGGCGTTCCTCGTCGCGGCGGTTTTCGTTTCGGGACGTCTGACTGCTCTTGTCTTCGCTACGCTTCTGGTTGGACATCATTTGCTCCGTCGTTGGTGCAGGCAACAAGTCCTGCATGCACGATGCAGCAATGCGTGTGCCGCTCGCCGGACGCACGCCGCCTCTTGCAGAGCGGCCAGGCCCGTGCATTGCGTTGTCGTTGGCTCCACTCGACACAGGAGTTCCTATGACCACCTCCGCCAAAGACCATCTGCTCGACTGGTTGCGCGACGCGCACGCCATGGAAGAACAGGCCGAACACATGCTGCGCTCCCAATCGTCGCGGCTCGAGCATTACCCGCAGCTCAAGGCACGCATCGATCAGCACATCGAAGAGACGCGGGAGCAGCAGCGCATGGTGAAGTCGTGCATCGACCGGCTCGGCGGCAGCACGTCGGCCATCAAGGACATGGCCGCGCGCATCACCGCATTCGGGCAGGGCCTGAGCGGCATGTTCGTCTCGGACGAAGTCGTCAAGGGTTCGATGGCAGGCTATGTGTTCGAACACATGGAGATCGCGGCGTATACGACGCTGCGCGCGGCGGCCCAGCACTGCGGCGACACCGAGACCGTGCGCGTCTGCGACGCGATCCTGCCGCAGGAGCGCGCCATGGCCGAATGGCTGTCGCAGCATCTGCCTGAAGTGACCCAGGCCTTCCTGACCCGCGCACAGACGCCTGGGCTCGAGGCCAAGCGCTGAGCGCGGGTCGCTCCGATGGCCGACATCCGCTGGATCTTCGTGGCGCTGCTATGCGTGGTGGCGCTCGCCTATGGCGCCCTGATCTAGCGCGCCGGGGGCAGCCGCGCGGGCAAGCGGCTGCATTCCCAGCCGGCGGTGTCGCAATGGAGCGGGTCCGGCCGATTCGAGGCCCGGCCCGCGAGCGGCGCGGCGCCGAGGGGGTTCACGGCTGATGCCGGTCGCCGCTCAGCAGCAGATGCGCCTGCTCGAGGCCGTCGCGCACGGCTTCACCGCGGGTCAGCCAGCCGCGCCACGCCTGCGTGAGCTGCGGCATCTCGATGCGCTCTGCGCCCTGGAGCACCGTCACCAGCGGCAGCCACACGCCCTGTTCGTTCTGGATCGCGTACACGAGGATCGTATAGCCGGCGTATTCCACGCGCGCATCGGGAAGGTCGGACATGCGCGGCGCTGCATTGTTGTCGGAGGCGGGGGAAGCCATGTGCATCACCATCCCAGGTCCACCAGCATGGGGGCCGGCCGCGAACGCGGCACGGCCGCTTGCGAGGCGACGGCGCCGGGTATGGCGGCCGGGTCGCGCACCAGCGAATAGGCTGCAATGGCTGCGAGTGTGGTCACGACGATGGTCAGCAGTTCCTGGGTTTCCATGCGTGCTCTCCTGAAAGGCCCCTCCGCACCACGCCGGAACGGAAGGGCCGGCTCGAGTTGCGGGTTGCGGATTACGCGGTACCTTCTTCGTCCTGCGCGCCCATCTCGCCCAGTTCGGCGCCGGTGCGCGGGTCGGTGGCGGTGTCGGAGGCCTGGCGCTCCTTCATCGCCTGCAGCGTGGCGAGTTCAACGTCGCTCAACTGGACCGAGGCACTGCCGTCGCCGCCTGGGTCGGCCGGGATGGGCGGCTCTTCGACAAGCTCCAGGCCCGTGCCGCTGTTCCATGGCGCTTGCACCACCGGTGCCCCGCGCGACATCTTGAAGTACGCATCGCTGAACTCCGGCACCGGCGGCAGCTTGCCCGGAGGGAAGTTGCCCGAGATGGAATACAGCGCCTTCTCAAACGACTTCTGGTGCGCAATCTCGCGTGTCATCAGGAAGCCGAGCGCCTCGCGCACGCCGGGGTCGTCGGTCACGTTCATCAGGCGCTCGTAGATGATCTTTGCGCGTGCCTCCGCGGCGATGTTCGAGCGCAAGTCTGCGGTGGGCTCGCCGATGGAGTCGATGTACGCGGCCGTCCAGGGCACGCCGCCGGAGTTGGTCAGCGCCGGACCGCCGCCATAGAGCACCTGCGTGACATGGCTGTCGTTGCCAGCGCCGTTGAGCTTGCGGTACAGCTCGGCCTGTTCGTCCACGGCTTCGGCCAGCTCACCCTTGGCCCCGCGATTGAGCATGGCCACTATGGTGCCGATCACTTCCAGATGGCTCAGCTCTTCGGTGGCGATGTCGTAGAGCATGTCTTTGCGGCCCGGATCCTCTTCGGCCACCGCCTGCGTGAAGTAACGCATGGCCGCGGCCAACTCACCTTGAGGGCCGCCAAACTGCTCAAGTAGCAGGTTGGCGAGGCCCGGGTCGGTTTCGCTGACCCGCACGGTGTACTGCAATCGCTTGTTGTGCATGAACATGGGATTCTCCTGAGAGCGTGTTCAGGTGTGCGTATGCCGGAGTGGCGAAGGTCTGTCCGCAACGGCTGTTCCATCGCGCGCGGCCTTTGTGTATGCCGCTGCCGGTCGGCCCGGGAACGCCGATTGCGGATACCCGCAGCGCCACGCCCCTCCCTCCCATTGCGCCCATGGACAACAGTCTCCCCCTCGTGCACGACAAGCCTTCTGCCTCTGCCTGCGTGGTCGCGCAGGTGCACGACGTGCTCGAAGGGCGGCGCCGAGGCTGGCGCGTGCTGGCGCCCCTCATGGGGCCGGCCATCGTGGTGTCGGTGGCGTATACCGACCCGGGCAATATCGCGACCGGCATCCAGGCTGGCGCCGGCTATGGCTACCAGCTGCTGTGGGTGGTGGTGGCAGCCAACGTGGTGGCGATGCTGTTCCAGGCGCTGTCGGCGCGGCTGGGCATCGTCACGGGGCAGAACCTGGCGCAGCTGTGCCGCGCGCATTTGCCCGCGCCCGCCGCCCTGGCGATGTGGCTCATCAGCGAGCTGGCCGCCATGGCGACCGACCTGGCGGAGTTCGTCGGCGCCGCCGTGGGCATCGCATTGCTGACCGGCATGCCGCTGCTGCACGCGATGGTGGTGGCCGGCGTCGCGACCTATCTGCTGCTGACATTGCAGGCGCGCGGCTTTCGCAGCATCGAGCTGCTGATCGGGGCGCTGGTCGGCGTGATCGGTATCTCTTACATCATCCAGGTGTGGATGTTGCCCATTGCGTGGGGGGCGGCGCTGCGCCAGGCCGTGATGCCGTCTGCCATGCCGCCGGATGCGCTGATGCTGGCGGCGGGCATCGTGGGCGCGACGGTGATGCCGCATGCGCTCTTCCTGCACTCGGGGTTGACCGATACGCGCGTGCGCCCGCGCAGTGCGCGCGAGACTGCGCAACTGGTGCGCTATTCCAACGTGGAGGTGGTGGTGGCGCTGGCGGTGGCCGGCTGCATCAACCTGGCGATGGTGCTGGTAGCGGCCAGCGCGTTTCACGACGCACATGCCGACGTGGCCAGCATCGAAACGGCCTACGTCACGCTCATGCCGCTGTTCGGTGCGGCGGCGGCGGTCGTGTTCGTGGTGGGGTTGATCGCCTCGGGGCTGTCCAGTTCGGTGGTCGGCACGCTGGCGGGGCAGATCGTGCTGCAGGGCTTCCTGCACGTGCGCATTCCAGTCTGGCTGCGGCGGCTGATCACCATGGTGCCGGCGTTCATCGTCATCGGGGCGGGGGTGGACGCGACGCGGGCGCTGGTGCTCAGCCAGGTGGTGCTGAGCATGGCGGTGCCGTTTCCGATGGCGGCGCTGGTCTGGCTCACGGGTCGGCCCGATGTGATGGGCCCGCACGTGGCCGGCCGCGGCGTCGTGGTGCTGACCACCGTGGCCACGGTGCTGGTGACGGCGCTGAATGCGGTCGTGGTCATCAACAGCGTCTTCTGAGCGCCGAGCGCCTCAACGCACCACTGTCGGCCTCTGCTTGACAGTGTGCTCCTCCGGCGGGGCCGTTCGGGGCGCATCGCCCGCGTGGTCGCAGCGGGCGGCGGCAGGGTGGTGGGTGGCAGGAAGCATCCGCTCGGCGCCCCGGACTTTTCGTCCTACCTGCTGCAGGCGGTCGACTATTCCGCCATGCTCACGTGTCTCAACGCCGTGCAGGCTGCGGGCACGGACGACGCCGACCGCGTGATGGCCAAGCTCAGGTCGATGATGATCGACGACATGTACACCCAGGGCGGCTACGTGCGCGCCGACGGCATGATGCTCCACGACATCTGCCTGTTCGGGGTCAAGAAGCCGTCGGAGTCGGTGCGGCCGAGGGACTACTACAAGCCCGTACAGACGATTCCCGGGGAGCAGGCATTCCACACGCTGGCCGAGTCGACGTGCGCGATGGACGAGAAATAGCGCGGAAGCCGCTCAGCGCTGCTCTGTGTCGCTGCCCACGTCGATGCGCTTGAGCCCCACGTTGGCCGGCCCATGCAGCACGGCGCCGTCCGGGCCGAAGCGCGAGCCGTGGCAGGGGCAGTCGAAGCTCTTCTCCAGACTGTTCCAATGCACCATGCACTTCAGGTGCGGGCACGCGGCATCGAAGGTGTGCAGCACGCCGTCCTGGCTGCGGAAGGCGGCGACATGCCGGCCGATCGCCTTGACGACATGGCCTTCGCCCAGCGGGATGGCGTCCAACGCCGTGGCGGCGGCGCCGCCCAGCCAATCGGCATATCGCGCGGCGACGTTGGCGTTCTCGCGGGCATATTCGAGCGCGGCCGACAGCGACCTGCGCGACGGGTCATACAGCGCGGCCCAGGCATTGTCGCGGCCGCGCACGAGGTCGCAGATCAACATGCCGGCAATGGCGCCGTGCGTGATGCCGTTGCCGGAGTCGCCGGTGACCACGTAGACATGCGCGTCGCCCGGGTTCCGCCCGATGAAGGCGACGCCATCCACCGGCTCCATGACCTGGCCCGACCAGCGGTACAGCGGGTCGTCCACCACCGGGAAGCGCTGCTGCGTCCAGCGGACGAGCCGGGCAAAGCGCGCGTCGGCATCGTCGGCCTGCCCGACCTTGTGATCTTCGCCCCCGCTGATGAGCAACTGGTGATCGGCGTCGAGGTCCCCGGCGATGCGCACGTAATGGTAGGGGTCGGGCGTATCCCAGAACTGGCAGTTCGGCATGTCGCCCCGGCGCACCTTCATGGCGACCACGAACGTGCGGTAGGCCGCCTGTTTGGTGTGGATCGCAAACCGGTCGATGAACGGCGTGTTGGTCGCCACCACGACGCTGCCCGCGCGTATGCGGTGGCCATCGGCGGTAAGCACGCGGGCGGGGCTGCCGTCTTCGACGCCGGTCGCGCGCGTCTTGCCGTACACCTGGCCGCCGCGACGGCGGATGGCCTCGATGAGGCCGCCAAGATACTTCAACGGATGCAACTGGCCCTGCCGCGGAAACCGCAGCGCCGAGCGCAGCACCGCCTTGCCCGTCTGCACGGCGCTCACGCGCTCGACATCCACGAGCCCGGCGCGATGTGCCGCTTCGAACTCCTTGGCCAGAACGTCCTCATCCTCGGGCGATTCGACAAAGAGGTAGCCGTCCACCCGCTCGAAACCGCAGGCGATGGATTCCGCCGTGCAGATCGTCTCGATCCGGTCGATGGCGGCGGCGTGGCTTTGCGCGATCATGTGCGCGGCCTCGCGGCCGAGGTGGTCCTCGATGTGGAAGTAGCGGTCGTCGAACGCCGTCATGAGATGCGCCGTGGTGCGGCCCGTTTCACCGGCGCCTGCCGTGTCGGCGTCCAGCACGATGACCGATGCGCCGGCTGCGGCCAGTTCATAGGCGACCGACAGCCCGGCCATGCCGGCGCCAATCACGCAGGCATCGCAGGTCGCATCGCCCTGCAGCGGCGCGCTGGCCAGTTCGGTGTTTGCCGCCCAGTAAGAAGTCGTGGTGCCGCCATGGTTTGCCATTGTCGTGCTCCGTCGGAACGTGTGCCCTGCGTGCAGCGAGATTCGTGCCGCTGGCGGCACACGGCGTCGTGCGTGGATCACTCCCCGGGGCGGGCACAGCGAATAAGCAAAGACGAAAACGGTCGTTCGCACGCCGCGGGCCTGCCCATATGCTCGCCGGAACGACCTTCCGGAGACGCAAGCATGACGCAGCCATCCCTGAGCACGATCGCCCCCGCCTGGAAACTCGACACCGTTGCCGTGCACGGCGGCTACAGCGCCGACCCGACCACCCGTGCGGTGGCCGTGCCGATCTACCAGACGGTGGCCTTTGCGTTTGACGACACGCAGCACGGCGCCGATCTGTTCGACCTGAAGGTGCCGGGCAACATCTACTCGCGCATCATGAACCCGACCAACGATGTGCTGGAAAAGCGCATCGCCGCGCTCGAAGGCGGCATCGGGGCGCTCGCGCTGGCGTCGGGGCAGGCGGCTGTCACGTATGCGATCCAGACGATTGCGGAAGCGGGCGACAACATCGTTTCGGCCAGCACGTTGTACGGCGGCACCTACAACCTCTTTGCGCACACGCTGCCGCTGTCGGGCATCACCACGCGGTTTGCCGATCCGCGCGACCCCGCTTCATTCGAAGCGCTGATCGACGACCGCACCAAGGCCATCTTTGCCGAGACCGTCGGCAACCCGCTCGGCAACATCACCGACATTGCCGCGCTGGCGGAGATCGCGCACCGCCACGGCGTGCCGCTCATCGTCGACAACACGGTGCCGACCCCGTACCTGGCGCGCCCCTTCGAACATGGCGCCGACATCGTCGTGCATTCGCTGACGAAGTACCTGGGCGGCCACGGCACGAGCCTGGGCGGCGCGATCGTCGATTCGGGCAAGTTTCCGTGGGCGAAGCACAAGGCACGCTTCAAGCGGCTGAACGAGCCGGACGTGAGCTACCACGGCGTGGTCTATACCGAAGCGTTGGGCGAGGCCGCGTATATCGGCCGCGCCCGCGTGGTGCCGCTGCGCAATACCGGCGCGGCGCTGTCGCCGTTCAACGCGTTCCTGATCCTGCAGGGCATCGAAACGCTGGGCCTGCGCATCGACCGCATCACACAGAACGCAGCACAGATCGCCCGGCATCTGCGCGGGCATGCCAAGGTGGAGTGGGTCAACCACGCCAGCCTGGACGATCACCCCGACCACGGGCTCGTGCACAAATACCTGTCAGGCAAGGCGCCGGGGCTGCTCACGTTTGGCGTGAAGGGCGGTTTTGCTGCCGGGGCGCGTTTTCAGGATGCGCTGCAGTTGTTCACGCGGCTGGTGAACATTGGCGACGCCAAGTCGCTGGCGACGCATCCGGCATCGACCACGCACCGGCAGCTGTCCGAGGCAGAGCTTGCCAAGGCCGGTGTGCGGCAGGAGACGATCCGGCTGTCGATCGGCATCGAGCATATCGATGATCTGCTGGCCGATCTGGATCAGGCGCTGGCGCGCGCCTGAAGCCGGGGCGCGGTCAGGCGTTCACTGCCGGCCGCGCACCCACCCGAACACCACCGCCAGCAGCACCAGAAACGGCACACCCACCACCAGCGTCATCCGGAAATCGGGCATCCAAGCGGTGCTCACGATGATGACCGCCATGGCGATCGCGCCAAGCGTGGTCAGCACCGGAAAACCCCACATGCGAAAGCGCAATGCGCGACCCTCGCGCTCGGCGGCCCGCCGGAAGCGCAAGTGCGTCACAAAGATGACGAGCCACGTAAACAGCGCACCGAACATCGCCAGCGACATCATCAGCAGGAACGAGTGCCCCGGCAGCACCACGCTCAGCACCGCCGCCAATGCCGCACCGGAGCTGGACACCGCCAGCGCGCGCAGCGGCACGCCGCGCTGGCTTACCGCGCCCAACGCCTGAGGCGCCTGCCCGCCCCGCGCGAGGCTGAACAGCATGCGCGTCGATACATACAGCTGCGCGTTCATCGACGACAGCGCTGCGGTCAGCACCACGAAGTTCATCACGCCCGCACCCCCGGCAATACCGAGGATTTCCATCACGCGCACGAAGGGGCTTTTGCCCGTGCCGGCCTGCTGCCACGGCACCACGGCCAGCATCAGCGCGAGCGTGCAGAGGTAGAAGAACACCAGCCGGAACAGCGTTGAGCGGAAGGCACTGGTGGCGGCGGCTTCGGGCTCGCGTGCCTCGCCGGCGGCCACGGCAATCAGCTCGATACCGAAGAAGCTGAAGATGCTGACCACCGCGCCGAACCACACGCCATTCCAGCCGTGCGGCAGGAAGCCGCCCGCGCTCACGTAGTTGTGAAAGCCGATCGGGCCGCCGTCGGGTGCACGATAGATGGCGTAGCTCGCCACCGCCAGAAACGCGACGATGGCCACCACCTTGATCATCGAGCACCAGTATTCGGCCACGCCAAACACGTCGACGCTGCTGGCATTGATCCACACCAGCACGGCCGAGAACCCGACGATCCACACCCACGCCGGCACGCCCGGAAACCAGTACGCCATGTACACCGCGACCGCGGTCACTTCTGCACCGATGACGAAGACGACGGCCGCCCAATACGCATAGCGCACGAGGAAGCCGGCCAGCGGGCTCACGTAGTGCTCGGCGTAGGCGCCGAAGGAGCCGGTGGTCGGATGCGCCACGACCATTTCGGCAAGGCAGCCCATGAGGAGCAGCGCGATGAAC
This sequence comes from Ralstonia mannitolilytica, assembly GCF_000954135.1. Classification (NCBI taxonomy): domain Bacteria; kingdom Pseudomonadati; phylum Pseudomonadota; class Betaproteobacteria; order Burkholderiales; family Burkholderiaceae; genus Ralstonia; species Ralstonia mannitolilytica. The sequence continues at coordinate 841,006 of NZ_CP010800.1, forward strand.
GCCCCGATGGCGTAACTGGCGATCACGCCCGGGCCGGCCAGTTGAATGGCTGCACCGCTGCCGAGGAACAAGCCGGTGCCGATCGCGCTGCCGATGGCGATCATGGTGAGTTGCGCGGAAGAGAGGCGGTGCTGCAGGCCGCCTTCGCGTGCGGCCAGCGCTTCGAAGCTGCCGGTGGCCTTGGTCATGGTGTTGTCCTGACTGGGGAAAGGCCCGGATGATACGCCGCCCCATGCAAAACGCCCCGCGCGGAGGCGGGGCGTCTTGTACAACGGGGCGGCGGCGCTCAGCGCGCCACGGGCTTGGCGTACTGGATCGGAATGTCTACCCGCGCCTGCGGCAGCGTCTTCTTGAGCTGCGCACGCGCGTTCACGGCCTCCTGGAACGACGCAAAGCGCAGCGTGCTGATGTTCAGGTGTCCGTAATACTCCGCCGACACGGGTGTTGCGGGCAGGGTGCCGACTGCCTGGCGCACGCTGTCGACTGACACCTGCGAGACCACCACTTCGTTGCGGCTCTCGCCAACTACGCCGCGCTCGTTGGCGACTTGCGTGACGGCTGCCGACGCAGCGCCCGCGGCCTTGGTACGCGTGCCGCTGGAAAGCACCTTGAACGACTGCGTTTCGATCTGCACCGTCGGTGCACTTGCGTACTGCGCAAGTTCCTGCGTGCTGAGGTGCTTGCCGACCGCCAGGTCCGCGGCCTGGCAGGCGGCGCCCATCGAGAGGAGCACCGCCAGCGACGCGGTTTTCATAAAAGTTGCATGGATCATGTTGAATGTTCTCCGAACGGGCTCACTTGGCGGCAATCACGCGGTATTCCACGGCCAGGGGCGTGGCCAGGGTCACGGTGTGGGTGCCGCCCTGGGGCTGGTACGTCGAGCAGGCGTTGGTCGGTACGCCGCTGACGGCATAGACCTCCCACGTGCCGGCTGCGTTTTCGCCGTAGAAGGCGTAGCTGCCAAGGCCGTACTTGTTCACGGCATTGACGCCGTTGTTGTAGTAGCCGTTGTACGGGAGGGACAACGCCGACACCGTGCCCGACGGCGATTTCACAAAGAAGCCGACGCTACCAATGCAGACGGAGCCCGACACCCGCAACTGCAAGGCATCGACCTTGTCAGTGCCCGACACGTTGAACTGGCCGAGCTTTTGCACCGCACCGTAGTTCAGCTGGTTGACGTTGGCGAACGCCGCCGCGAAATCCGGCACCGACAAGGCAGCCGGCTTATACGTTGTTGTGGCTTTGGCCATCTTCACGGCGGCGGATGCGTCGATCAATCCAAAGCCGTACCACGTCGAATACGCATAGCCAGCGGCGTTGGTCTGCCAGCCGTAGTCCAGGCGTGCGGTGGTGGCGCCGTCAACCAGGCTCGTGCTCGTGTCGGCCGTGGTGGTGTTGCTCGTCAGGTCGATCTTGGCATTGCGGCCGTCGCGATTGCCGTAGTCCGGGTCGATCTTGCGTGCGGTGGCCCGCAGAATTTCACGCACATCGCGCCAGGTCAGATTCGGATTGGCCGAGAGCATCAGCGCAACCACGCCGGACACCGTGGGCGTTGCCGCAGACGTGCCGTTCATGCTCGAGTAGTCGCATTTCGGGTTGTCTTTCAGATTGGTGGCCGTGCCCGCCATCGCAAAGTCATCCAGCTCGTCTGTATTGGCACGGCTGTAGCCGCGCGCGCAGCCGCTGAGGTCGGTGGAGAAGATCTTCGGCCCGGACCCGACCTCGCCGTACTTGCCGCCGTTGCCGGACTCGCCGCCCAGGCCCGTGATCCAGTTGACCGATCCGGCGTTTGAATAGCTCGCTTTGACGCCACGCGCATTGGCAGCGCCCACCAGGATCACGCCCGGCTCAAGCGCTTCGGGGTCATTGGCCGGATTCTCGCAACTGACGAGCCCAGGAACGCCTCCGGCGGCAGGGCACGTCCGCTCCGGCTGCCCTGGAACCACGATCGCGTCATACTCGTTGCCCGCTGCCTTGAGCATCACCATTCCACGGCCGCCGCGCAGGTTCGGGAACGCGCGAACCGCGGTCTGTGCCGAGGTGGGCGTGTCGTACTCCAGGGGCGCCTGCGGGTTCGCACCGTACGACGCATTGATGATGTGGCCGTTCTTCGACCAGGCCGCGCCGCCATAGGCGGCGTTAATGTCGGGGTTCGCCGCGCGCAGGTAGCGTGCACCGCCCAACGTCGCCCGCGGCGCGATCCCCATCACACCCTTGCCGTTCTGCGCCGCGGCGATGATGCCGGCCACGTTGGTGCCGTGCGCGTCCTTGATGTTCGCGGGATTGTCTGCCGGTGTCGGATCGTTCGAGCCATCGTCGAAGTTGTGCGTCATGTCCGAGTTGGCATTGGCGAACAGGTCTTCGTTGTGCACATCGATGCCGTCGTCCAGCACGAGCACGTTCACGCCCTGGCCCTTGACGCCGGCCCGGTGTACGTCTTCCACATCAATGTCGGTCGTGCCGTCGGCGACGAGACCGAACGCCGCAAAGAAGCTGTTCGCCTGCCTGAGCGCCCACTGGTAGGCGTACAGCGGCTCGGTGCTGCCGGTCTGGCAGGCGTACTTGGCATCGACGCCAGTTTCTGCGCAGGTGGATGCGGGCGGCGTGTTGCCGCCGTTGTTGCCGCCGCCATTGCTGGCCGTGTTGCTGCCGGAATCTCCGCCGCCGCACGCGGCCAGGGCCACGGTGGCGAACAGCGTCAAGGCAAGCGTTTTTCCCGTTATGTCTTTCACGAGACCCCCGTTTTGTCGTTGTGAGTTGTGCGAAGCGCGGGATGCCCGCACCGCTTTGACCTGTTCGACGAAGAGAGGGCACATCGTCCGTGCCCGCCGCAAGCGCATCGGCGCTCGTCAGGTCGGGCCGGATGCTCGCATGCACGACGGGCGCGCTTCAACGAAGAAGGCGCATGCCGCCGCTAACCGGTTCCGCTGTCGCGCGAACCTGTCAGCGCGTCTCAGCCCAGGAGCGGCAAGCGCGGGAGGAGGAAGGAAAAAACGCGTGCGGGAAGGGGGGGCGCTGCGCGCATCAGCGCATCTGCATGACCCAGGTGCGCCAGTCCTTGTGCTGCACGAACGGCATGGCGGCGGCGCGCCCTTCGACGGCCAGCATGCGCGTCTCACGCGGGGACATGCTGGTCGCACGACGGTATGCACGTGCAAAGTTCGAAGCGTCGGAAAAACCGTAGGTCTGCGCGATTTCGGCCACCGAACGGTGTGTCTGCGATCGGTCGGCCAGGATCGCGTGGCACTGTCGCAGGCGCTGCATGCGCAGGTAGTTGAAGAAGCCGCCTTCGCGCTCGAACAGCCGGTAGAGCGTGGCACGCGAGATGCCAAACTGCACGGCCACGCCTTCGGGCGAAAGCGTCAGATCCGACAAGTTGTGCTGCATGTGTCGGCAGATCGACGCAAAGAGGCTTTCCCTCACGGCCGGCGCACTGGCTTCCGTCACCTGGCAGTTGATGGCGGCCGCCGCCAGTTGCAGGGTGCCCGGGATGACGGCCTGTGCTTCGGCGTCGCTCAACTTCCCCATCGACTGATAGAGCGAACACAGGTGATCGCGCAGCAGCCCGACCATCGGGGCGTCGCCGCGCAGCACGCGCATGCTCAGTTCGTCGGGTGCGCGCAGCAGCGGTGCAGCAGGCGCCGTGGCACGGCCAGGCTCAGAAAGCGGCTGTCGGTCGTGCTGGTGGCGAGCGGCTGCGCAGCGTCGACGATGAACAGATCGCCCGGGCGCGTGGCGCTGCCGCTGTCGCCATCGCGCTGTCCGCAACTGCCTTCCAGGTAATACTGCAGAACGTAGACATCCACGCCGTCGCGCCCGAGCTTGGAGCGGGAGCGGTCGTAGTGTTGTGCCTGTGCGCTGAGCATGCCCACGCCGGTCTCCCCGCACAGATAGGCATCGACGCTGGCCCGGAACCCCTCCGCGCGCGGCACGGCAGAGCGCGTGTCGAACAGCACGTTGATCGCGTCCCGCCACGCGGCGAATTGATGCTCGCGCGCAAGCGCAGATGTATCGAAGTGCGAATGCGGTGGTTTGCTCACGGCGGTTTCCTCAAAGCCCCCGGCATTGTGCAGAAGTCGTGGCCGATGACGGCATGCTCCAAAAGGAGGGTTTACGCCGCACGCTCGCCTACACCACCGCCAGCCTTGGCCGCTCCGGTCTGGGCATGACCACGTTGCGGCCTGCGGCCTTGGCTTCATACAGCCGTCCATCGGCCAGCCGAACAAGGTCTTCCAGCGTGTCGTCTTCGGCGGCAACGCCCGAATGCACGGCCACGCCGATGCTCACCGTCAGCTTGCCGTACGCACTTCCCGCGTTGGGCTCGTCGGCCGCCAAGACAGCGGCCCGAATGGCTTCAGCCACGCGCACGGCGCCGCTGAGGTCCGTATTGGGCAGCACGGCGCAGAACTCTTCGCCGCCGTACCGGCCGGCAAAGTCGCCGGGCCGCTTGATGCTGTCGTTCACGCAGCGCGCGACGGTGCGCAGCGCGGTGTCGCCGGCGGCGTGGCCGTAGCGGTCGTTGTAGCGCTTGAAGTCGTCCACGTCGATCATCAGGACCGACATCGGCGTGCGGTGCCGGTTGGACCGCAGCCATTCCATTTCCAGCGCGGCATCGAGCGCGCGGCGCGTGCCGAGGCCGGTCAGGCTGTCGGTGTTGGCCATGAGCTGCAGCTGCTGCTCCATCTCGAGGCGCTTGCGCAGCTGCCGCGCAAAGAGCACAGACAGCACCATGAACACCGCGTCGAGGATCAGCACAATGCCGCCGATCACCCAGGCGCGCTGCCACCATTCGGCGTAGATGTCTTCGGTGGCCAGCCCGACCGTGACGATCAGCGGGTGGTCTCCGATATGGCGGAAGCTGTAGAGCCGTTCGATGTTGTCAATGCCGCCGACGTCGATGTAGGAGCCCTCGGGTGCCAGCAGGCGCTTCTGAAACGCGGTGGCACCGGCAACGCTGCGGCCGATGAGTTGTTCGTCGTACGGGCGGCGCATGAGCAGCGTGCCGTCGGTGCGCACCAGCGTCACGGCCGCGTGCGGGCCGAGGTTGATGCCGTCGAAGAGCCGGCGGAAGTAGTTCAGGCGCAGCGTGCCGACCACGATGCCGTTGAACTCCCCGTGGGGACCGTTCAGGCGCCGGCTCAGGCCGATCGACGTCTCCAGGCCGCTCACGCGCGGCTTGAACGGCTCGCTGATATAGAGCCCCATGTTCGGGGAGCCCCGCTGCACCTGGAAGTAGTCGCGATCGCCGAGGTAGATGCGCCGGGGCGGCACCGCGCGCGAATCGACGACCACGTCGCCCGCCGCGTTCGTGACCAGCAGCGAGCCCATGTCCTGTGCGTTGGTGGACCGGTCAAACAGCACCAGCTGCCGCACGTTGGCCGGCAGCGCGCTGATGACGGGATCATGGACCGTGTCGATGACGGCCTGCAGCGACAGGTCGTACACTTCGATGTTGCGCGCGATGTCGCGCTGCAGGATCAGTGCGAGGTTGTCTGCGCTGTCCCGCGCGCGCGCCAGCGCGTCGACGCGCATCTCCCACAGCGACAGTGCCGTCAACCCAGTCACCACGAGCGACAGCACCGACGCCCCGGCGATCAGCAGGGGAGGGCGTCGCAGAAGGGCCGCCGTAGCGCGCTGGAGAGGCATGCGCGAATCGTGAATTAGTGATGAGACGGACGATTGTGTACCGGACTCCACCTTCCTAGGCAATAGGTTGTAGAACCTTTTGCGCAGCGAAAACGTTTGCGTACGCGCTCCTACGCCGCCGCGTCGCGCAGGTGCAGCACTTGCTAACCCCTTGGGGGATGTGCCGGGCGCGCCGCACCGCACCGCTTCGATGGGGCGGGCCGCCCACTTCATCACCACCTTTGCCTATGCTGGATCCGCACCCTTGGAGAACGCCATGCCAGACGACCGCGCCTCGCCCACGCCCGCGCCCGCCAACCCGCATCCGCCCGTCGCGGATACGCACGAAGAGGCACTGCTCGACGAGGGCATCGAAGAAACCTTTCCCGCGAGCGACCCCGTGTCGGTCGATACCGGCAAGCCCGATGTCCCGCCGGAAGTGCCGGCACAGGCGCCCAGGCCATAAAATGCGCAATATGTGTCAACGCAATCGCCACTTCGTCCGTATTACGTGACATCAGAGATGACGTTCGGATCGCGCACGCGCGACATGACCGGCGCGCCGGCGGCCGCAAGACAACCGACCGCGCCCGGCAACAACGGGGGCTCAACACAGGTTGGGGACGCTTCTTGAGGCGCAAGCCGCAGGGCCGCCAGATTCCGGCCCGGCGCGCGCCGATACCTCCCGTTTGCGCGTACCCGCATCCCATCCGGTGCGCCACCGGCGCCGTGCTCAGCCGCGTGCATGACGTGGCGCACCCTTCAAGCCAGCAGGATTTCGTGTTTCACCATGCCTGACGCCGCGTCCAACGACGCCAGTCCCCCCTCGCGCAGACCGTCGCCCAAGCGTTCCGCCCGTGACGGCGCAGACGCCGCGCTCGACCCATCCGCCAGCGCCTCCCGCGCCGATTCCGGTTTCGGCCTGGGCGGCTGGTCCGTCATCGGCATCGTGCTCGTCCTGGGCGCGCTCGTCTTCGACAGCCTGTATGCGCTGCTCGACCACGTGCATTACGCCGACATGGTGGCTGCGCTGCATGCCATGCCGTTCTCGCGCCTGTTGCTGGCCGCCTTGGCCACGGCGCTCAGCTATGCCGCCCTGACGCGGTACGACGCATCGGGCTTGCGGTATGTCGGCGCGCAGCTGGCGCCAGGCACGGTCGCTGCCACCTCGTTCATTGCCTATGCGCTCGGCAACACGATCGGGCTCGGTTCGCTGACGGCGGGGTCGGTGCGCACGCGCCTGTACACAGCGGCCGGTGTCGACGCCGACCGCGTGACCGCTGCCGTGGCGTTCGATGCCAGCGCGCTGGGCGTGTCCACCACGGCCTTCGGCGCGGTGGGGCTGCTGTGGGGCGCACCGCATATCGCCGCCATCACGCATCTGCCGGCGTCGCTGCTCGAAGCGGTGGCGCTGCTCGTTCTGGCTGGCGTGGTCGTGCTGCTGGCGTTGTGCCTGCGGCAGCGGCACGTCACGCTGGTCGGCCGCTGGGAAATCCGCTTGCCGCCGCCCGGGCTCGCGGCGCGGCAGTTCGTGATCTCGGCGGCGGACCTGAGCGCGGCGGCGGCGGCGCTGTGGTTCCTGATGCCGGCCGGCGCCGTCGATCTGCCCACGTTCGTAGCCTTCTACGCGCTGGCCGTCACGCTGGGCGTATTGAGCCAGAGCCCGGGCGGCCTGGGGGTGTTCGAGGCCGTGATCCTGCTGGGGTGCGGCGACCAGGCGGCGCCGGCCGAGATCCTGGCTGCGCTGCTCTACTACCGGGCGATCTACTTCCTGATGCCGCTGGTGCTGGCCACCGCCATGCTCGGCGTCTTCGAGCTGCGCTCGGGCACCGGTGCGGGTGCGCCGTTTGCCCCGTTCGGGCGCGCGGCGGTCAAGCTATCGCCGGGGCTGCTGGCGGCGCTGACGATGGTCTCGGGCGTGATGCTGCTCGTCTCCGGCGTCACCCCTGCCACCGACGAGGCCGAAGATCTCCTGCGCATGCACGTGCCGCTGTTCCTGGTGGAGGCGTCGCACATGATCGGCAGCGTGGCGGGGCTCGTCATGCTGTTTGTCGCGCGGGGGCTGCTGCATCGGCTCGACGCGGCGTGGTGGGCGGCGCTGGTGCTGTCGCTGCTGGCGGGCGTGCTGGCGCTGCCCAAGGGCATCGCCGTGTCGGAGATGGCGGTGCTCGTGACGCTGGCGGTGCTGCTGGTCATCTCGCGCCGGCAGTTCGACCGGCCGTCGTCGCTGTTCTCGCAGCGGCTGGAGGCCGGCTGGCTCATCGCCATGGCATGCGTGTTCGCGGCGTGCGTGTGGATCCTCTTCTTTGCCTACCGCGAAGTCGCCTACGCCAACCAGCTCTGGTGGCAGTTCACCTTCGATGGCGATGCGCCGCGCTCCATCCGCGCGCTCATGGCGGTGGCCGTGACGGGCCTCGGCTTCGGCCTGTGGCAACTGTTCCGCAGCGAGCCCGGCGAGACGGCCCTGCCCACCGAAGAAGACCTTGCCCGCGCCGCCGAGATCATCCGCGCCCAACCCGCCGCCGACGCCGTGCTCGCGCTGATGGGCGACAAGAGCCTGCTGTTCTCGCCGTCCGGCAAGGCTTTCATCATGTATGCCCGGCAGGGGCGCTCGTGGGTGGCGCTGTCCGACCCGGTGGGCGCGCAGCAGGAGTGGCCCGAGCTGATCTGGCGCTTCATCGAAATGGCCGATGCGCACGGCGGCCGCGCGGCGTTCTACAAGACGCGCCCGCAGACGCTGCCGCTGTACCTTGATGCCGGCCTGCGCGCGTACAAGCTCGGCGAGGAGGCATACGTGTCCCTGCCGGAATTCAGCCTGAAGGGATCCCGCCGCGCCAACCTGCGCCACGGCGTGACGCGCGGCGAGCGCGAAGGGCTGTCGTTCGAGATCGTGCCGCCCCAAGGCGTGCCGGCCATCCTGGAGGAGCTGCGCGCCATCTCCGACGAGTGGCTGCGCAACCAGAACGCGCGCGAGAAGGGGTTCTCGCTCGGCGCGTTTGAAGACCGTTACATCCTCCGCCAGCCCGTGGCGGTGGTGCGACGCGAAGGCGCCATCCTGGCCTTTGCCACGCTGATGTGCCCCGACGTGCTGCGCATCGAGGCCAGCGTCGACCTGATGCGCTACCGCAGCAACGTGCCGCCGGGCACGATGGATTTCCTGTTCGGCAAGGTCATTCTCCACTTCCAGGCCGAGGGGTATCAGCGCTTTGGACTAGGGATGGCGCCCATGTCCGGCATGGTCGAGCACCAGCTTGCGCCGCGCTGGCACCGGTTCGGACGGATGATGTTCCGCCATGGCGCGCGCTTCTACAATTTCCGCGGGTTGCGCAATTTCAAGGACAAGTTCGAGCCGGTATGGGAAGCCCGCTACCTGCTCGCACGCGGCGGCCTCGCGCCGCTGTTTACATTGACGGACGTCGCCGCGCTGATCGGCGGCGGCTTGAAGGGAGTGATCTCCAAATGAGTCGGCAAGCACCGCGCCCGCAAGAGGCGCGGCATCGGGGAGTGCAGCCCAGGGGCTGGCGTCTGGCGGCCCGCGTGGGCACGGCCTGCATGGCGCTGGCGGCCGCGTGCGCCGTGGTGCCCAATGCGTGGGCGGCCGCCACCGCACCGAAGCCCGCGCCGGTGCAGGGCCCGGTGCTCGTGCCGCCGGTCGGGATGACCGGCGCCAGCGGCGTGACAGCCGCGCCACCGCAGGGCGACATGCCGCCGCGCGTGCAGATGAGCCCCGCCGCCGTCGCGGCCAACAAGGCAGCCAACGGCGGCGTGCTGTCGCTGCCGGTCGTGTCGCCGGCCACCTCGGCTGCCGCGCCCGGCGCCGTCGAGTTCGTCACCCACGGGCGCTTTCGCGATGTGCCGGTCTACAAGCCCAGGGGCGAAATCCGCTCGGTCGTGCTGATGCTTTCGGGCGATCTGGGCTGGACGACCACGGCCTCGCGCATGGCCCAGGCATTGGCCGACCAGGGTGCGTTGGTGGCGGGGCTCTCCACGCCCGCGTTGTTCTCCAGCCTCGAGGCCGACTTTGGCGATTGCGCGTTCCCCGACGGGGATCTCGAAAACTTCAGCCGCTTCCTGCAGGCGTACGAGAAGGTGCCGGGCTATTTCCCGCCCATCCTCGTCGGCGACAACGAAGGCGGTGCGCTGGCGTACGCCATGATCGCCCAGGCGCGCCCCAACATCTTCGCGGCAGCCATGTCGATCGAGTTCTGCCCAGTGCTCGAACTGCGCAAGCCGCTGTGCAAGGGCGAGGGCATCCATTTCAGCCGCCGCCAGAGCGAGAGCCGGACCACCGCCAAGCGCACCAAGCCGCCCGAGAACGCCGGCGTGGTGCTGTTGCCAGCGACCAAGCTGTCGGCGCCGTGGGTCGTGCTGCAATCCGACACGCTCACGCCGTTTGCGCGCCGCTCCGGCCCGCTGTGCGATGCGCATGCCACACAAGCCTTCATCAACACGATCTCGGGCGCGCAGTCGGTGGCGCTGCCGGCGTCCGTGTCGGGCGCGAACGCTCAGCCCATCACCGCGAACGAGCTGTTCAAGGCCGCCTTCGCCAAGCTCGTGGCGCAGCGCAAGCCACCCGCTGCGCCGCCGCCTGCCGCGGTGTCGGACTTGCCGATCATCGAGGTCGCCGCGCAGCCCGGCACGTCGTCCGACCTGTTCGCGGTGCTGCTCTCCGGCGACGGCGGCTGGGCCGGCCTGGACAAGGAGGTCGCGGCCGCGTTGTCCAAATCGGGCGTGCCGGTGGTCGGCGTCGATTCGCTGCGCTATTTCTGGACGCCGCGCACACCGGCCTCCGCTGCCGCGGACATGGACCGCCTCGTGCGCTTCTACGCCGCGCGGTGGAAGAAGCCGAGGGCGTTGCTGATCGGCTATTCGCAAGGCGCCGACGTGCTGCCGTTCATCGTCAACCGCATGCCGGCCGCCTCGCGCGACCACGTTGCGCTGGCGGTGATGATGGGCCTGGGCAAGCGCGCCGACTTCGAATTCCACATGACCAACTGGGTGTCGAGCAGCTCGTCGGGCCTGCTGATCCTGCCCGAGGCGCAGAAGCTGCCCACGGGCCTCGGCATGTGCATCTACGGCAAGGACGAGAAGGACAGCAATTGCCCCGCCCTGGACCCGAAGCAGGTTCAGCTCGTCAGGCTGCCCGGCGGCCATCACTTCGATGGCGACTACGCCAAGCTGGCGCGGATCATCCTCGAAGGGGCACGCGCGGGCGGCGGCGGGGCCGTCGCGCGCTGACCGATGGCAGTCGTGGCCGCCGCGCCTCGTGCGTGTCAACCGCCGGCGGCCAGGGACTGCACGCACTCATCGACGCTCAATTCGTGCAGCATCGCCGGGCGCAGCGTTTCGTCGGTGGCGCGCAGCAGGGCGGCCAGCGCATGCGGCTTGAGCCGCACCAGCATCAGCTGCAGGCCGCGCGCCGCGCATTCCGCCGCAAAGATGCGCAAGGCCTCGATGGCCGAGCCATCGACGTCGGGCGTTTCTTCGAGGCTCAGCATGATCGTGCGCAAGGGCACGTCGTACGGCTGCTGCAGCATCGCCCGCACGTTGCCGAGCACGCGTTCGGTATTGGCGAAGAACAGCGGCACCTCCGGCCGGACGATCAGTACGCCAGGCAGCGGCTTCGCGTCGGCGTGCAGGGACACATCGACGAAATCATGGCTGTCGCGCAGGCGTCCGAGCACGCTCACGTTGGGCTCGGAGAGCTGGCGCAGCGTCAGCAGCAGGCTCACGCCGATCGCCGCCAGCAGCCCGTGCAGCACGCCAAGCACCAGCACGGCCAGCAGCGCGGCGATGACGACGAGGCGATCGCGGTGCCATGTCCAGTACGGCTTGAACACGCCCGGGTGCAGCGAATGGCTGACGGCAAAGATCACGATCGCGGCCAGCACCGGCTCGGGAATCCGTGCGAGCTGCGCAAGGAACAGCCAGACGATCAGCGCCACCACGGCCGCCGCGCACAGCCCGGCCAGCCGTGACTGCGCGCCCGCCGCCTCGTTGGCCGACGTGGCGGAATACCCGGCGCCGACCGGCATGCCGTGCAGCAGGCCCGACAGCAGATTCGCGCAGCCCAGCGCGACGAGGTCGCGGTTGGCCGACATGCTGTCGCCGTGTTTGAGCGCGAAGTTCCGGATCGAGCCGTACGACTCGGCATACAGGATCAGCATGAGCGCAAAGCCGAGCTCCGCACTCTGCATCCATTGCACGCGGCCCAGGCTCGGCACGCCGAAGCTCACGTTCTGCAGGTCGATCTGGCCCACCACGGCAATGCCATAAGCGTGCCAGTCGACGCCATAGCCCACTGCGATGGCGAGCACGATGACGACCAGCGTGGCCGGAATGCGCCCCCAGCGCCCGAGCCCGAAGAGCAGTACAAGTGCCACCGCGCCGAGCGCCGCGCTGTAGCGGTTGGCGCTTCCCGTGCTGCCGAGCAGGTCCAGTACCACGCGGAGGGTGTCGCTGTGGTGCACGGGCACCGCCAGGATCTTCGGCAACTGCTTGATGGCGATGGTCAGTGCCAGCCCGAACGTGAAGCCGCGCAGCACCGGCCGCGCGATGAAGTCCGACATGCCGCCCAGCCGTGCCAGCCCGGCCAGGATGAACAACACGCCCGTCGCGATGACGAGCGCCGCCGCCATCGTGAGTGCCGTCGCGCCGTTCGTGCCGGGCTCCGAGAGCACCGTCGCGAACAGCACCGCCGCAGACGACGATGTGGCCGAGACGATGGCAAACCGGCTTGTGCCGAGCAGCGCGTAGACGACGAGGCCGCACAGCAGCGCGATCAGCCCTGCCTGCGGCGGCAGGCTCGCGATGCCCGCATAGGCGACGGCTTCGGGCAGCAGCAGGCCCGCAATCGACAGGCCGGCGACCACATCGCCCAGCACGCGGCGCTGCGGCGTCTGCGGGGGCGCGGCCAGCGGCGCGAAGTTCTCTGCGTGCTGCAGCGCGGTGGCGGAATGTTCCTGGTGTGAAGGCATGCGATGCAGGGCAGAAAAGGAAGACGCCGCGACCAGGCGGGCGCGGCGTGCGGTGTCAGCAGCAGGCGGCGGCGCTTACTTGGCGCAGCCCTTGCCTCGGCTCGGTCGCATGCCCTGGGCCTTGGCGTCGGCTTCGGTCATGTACTGGCCCTGCTTGGTCTTGCCGTAGTAACGGTCGCCCGCGCAGTGGTAGACCTTGGTGGTGGCGTTGGCCCAGACCTTGTCGGGGCCGCCACCGGCAGCCACGGTGGCTGGCGCTGCGGCAGCCGGCTTGGCGGGTGCAGCGGCAACGGGTTTGGCCGGCGCGGGCGCGGGCGTCGGGGCGGGTGCTGCAGCAGGTGCAGCGGGCGCGGCAGCAGCCGGCTTGGCCGGTGCAGGGGCCGGAGCCGGAGCAGGTGCCGTCGAGGCGCTCGCGGCGCTGGCCTTCTTGTCGACGCCGCCATGACCGCGGCAGGCACCCTTGAGGGTCGCCCCGCTATAAGGCGTGCCGTCCTTGCAGACTGCGTGCACGCCAGCAGGTGCCGCGGCGGCGGGCGCGGCCGGCGCCGCGGTGCCCTGCGCAAACGCCGATCCCATCACCAGCGCACCCATCGAAAACATCAACGCAGACAGTTTCATAACGAGACCCTCAACGAGGCACACGGGATACGTGCGTGACCGATTAACGCCGGCCAAGGGCACGCGTTGACCACACCGAGGGTTTGTCAGAAGACAAAGGCTGCAACGTTGACCATTGCGTAACAGTTCAGCGGTGGCGCGAGGTGGCCGACGGCGCGCGCCAGAGCCTCTTTCCATTGACGAAATGTCAACAAATAACGTATCGTCAACACCCATGAGGGCTGCTGAAGAAAACCGCCTCCTCCTGCGCGAGGGGCGCAAGATCGTCGAGGCGCTGGGCAAGACGCTGGCGCCGCTGGTGGAGGTCGTGCTGCACGACCTGACCGATCCCGACCATTCCGTGGTCGCCATCGCCAACAATCTTTCGGGCCGCCGGGTGGGCGACGCCGCGACGGAAATGGGCCTGGCGCGCATGGCCGATCCCGGCTTCCCGGAAGTCATCGAAAACTACGCCAACCGGTTTCCCGATGGGCGGCCGGCCAAGAGCACGTCGATCGGGCTGAAGAACAGCCGCGGCGAGTACGTGGCCGCCATCTGCCTGAACATGGACGTGTCGATGCTCGGCGCCGTGACGGCCGGCCTCACGCAACTGGTGCGCATTGACGTGGCAGCGCCGCCGGTGGCCGAGTCGCTCGCGCCCCGCCGCGTGGAAGAAGTGCGTGCCGCACTCGAACGCTTTGCCGTCGCGCGCAACACCACACCCATGGCGATGACGCTCGACCAGCGCCGCGAGGCCATGCGAGAACTGGCCGCCAGCGGCCTGCTGAACCTGCGCCGCGCGTTGTCTGAAGTCGCGCAGACGCTCGGCGTGGCGCGCTCTACCGTCTACACCTACCTGCCCGAAAACTCCGAGGACATTGCATGAGCCTGCCCCTTTCGTACGACGACATTGCTGCCGCGCATGCCCGCCTGCAAGGCGTGGCGCACAAGACGCCCGTGCTGACCTCGTGCACCGCCAACGCGCAGACCGGCGCAGAGCTGTTCTTCAAGGCCGAGAACTTCCAGCGCATGGGTGCTTTCAAGTTTCGCGGCGCATACAACGCGCTGCTGCAGTTCACGCCCGAGCAGCGCAAGGCGGGCGTGATCACGTTCTCGTCGGGCAACCATGCGCAGGCCATTGCCTTGTCGGCGCGGCTGCTCGGCATGCGCGCGGTGATCGTCATGCCGAAGGATGCGCCTGTCATCAAGGTGGAAGCCACGCGCGGCTACGGCGGTGAAGTCGTGTTCTACGACCGCTACACCGAAGACCGCGAGGCCATCGGCCGCAAGCTGGCCGAGGAACACGGCCTCACGCTGATCCCGCCGTACGACCATCCGCACGTGATGGCCGGGCAGGGCACGGCGGCCAAGGAACTGATCGAAGAAGTCGGCCCGCTCGACGTGCTGCTCACCCCGTTGGGCGGCGGCGGACTGCTCTCGGGGTGTGCCACGGCCGCACGCGCACTGAACCCCGCCTGCAAGATCATCGGCGTGGAGCCCGAAGCCGGCAACGATGGCCAGCAGAGCCTGCGCCGTGGCGAGATCGTCCATATCGACACGCCCAAGACGCTGGCCGACGGCGCGCAGACCCAGCATCTGGGCCGCTACACGTTTGCCGTGATCCGGCAACTCGTCGACGACATCGTCACGGTCAGCGATGCAGAACTCGTCGCCACCATGCGCTTCTTTGCGGGCCGCATGAAGTCGGTGGTCGAGCCTACGGGCTGCCTGGCTGCCGCGGCGGCGCTGCAAGGCAAGGTCGATGTGCGCGGCAGGCGCGTCGGCATCGTCATCTCGGGGGGCAATGTCGACCTGCAGCACTTCGCCAGGCTCGTTCTGGAGCACGCATGAGCGACACGACCGAGGCGCGCTATCTCAACGCGCCGGCGCTGCGCCCGCCCGCCGGGCACTACTCGCACGCGGTGTGCGCCAACGGCTTCGTCTTCGTGGCCGGCCAGATTCCCGTGACGCCGGCCGGTGAAAAACTCGTCGACGCGCCGTTCGAGACGCAGGTGCGGCAAGTGTTGTCCAACCTCGACGCCGTGCTGGCCGCGTCGGGCACCAGCCGCTCGCGCCTCGTGCAGGTGCGCGTATACGTGACCGACATGGAAACGCACTGGCCGGCTTTCGATGCGCTGTACCGTACGTGGATCGGGGACGTGCGCCCGGCGCGTGCGGTGGTGCCGGTGCCGACGCTGCACTACGGCCTGGCCGTGGAGATCGAGGCGACGGCGCTGGCCGGATGACAAAACGCTTGCCGTTGACGGGCGTCAGCATGAGGCCGCGTGAGGGGGGTTGATGTCCGTCGGTTTACCGGCCATTGTTGCAAGATGCCGGAGGTTCCTGCCCGGGCATTTTTGCCCGTGGCCACGACAGACGACTCGCCCCAAGACATGATCCAAGCCGCACGGCAACTCACGCAGGACGATGTACCGATCGGGCAACCGTTGCCTTTCATCATGGGCGACCCCGCTGGCCGTCTGCTGTTGCCCGCCGGCGTTGTCGTGCACGACCCCGACGATGTGCGGCTCCTGTTCCAGCATGGGCCCGTGCTGGCGTTGACGCAGGTCGACACCCAGGACACCGCCGGCACCGAGCCTCCCAAGGAACCGCCGGAAGGCAGGCCGCGCCTGGGCGCCACGGGGCTGAGCATCGGAACCGTGCTGCAAGTCCACGAGAAGTCGGCGCCGTTGCGCGGGCCTCTGCCGTGCCGGTTGATCGGCTACGTGGAAGGCGAGGCGCTCTTCATCACGCAGCCTGCCGATGCCAAGCGCACGTTGCGGCCCGGAGCGCGCGACGTGCTGATGGTGCGCGGCTTCTCGGGCCGCGCGGTCATCACCATGATGTGCAGCGTGGTCGCGACGGGCCAGTTCCCGGTGCCTTATCTCGTGTTGTCCATGCCCGCCAAGGTCCAAAAGATGCCGTTGCGGCGTGCGCGGCGGGTGCAGGTGCGCATTGGTGCGACGGTGCGTCCCGAAGGGCAGTGCCCGGCGCCGACGGACCGCGTCGCCGTGCTGCGCGATATCTGCCTGAACGGAGCCCTTGTGCAGAGTGCCGCCCCGACGTTTCGGTCGGGCGACCGCATTGCGTTGGACTTCAGCGCCTACGTCGACGGGCAGCAGGAGGATTTCGCTCTGGTGGGGCGCGTGGCCGGTACGTCGTCGGTGCAAGAAGGCACGACGGCGTTTCCATCGTTCGGCGTGGAATTCACGCTGACCAAGGAGCAGACGGCGCGTCTGTCCCGGCTGATCATCGAACGGCTGGACGAGCCGCTTTGACGGATCAGCCCGACAGCATGGTTTCGAGCAGCCACGCCCCTGCCTGGCCCAGCGTACGGTTGCGCGACCATACTGCATCGACCTGCACCTGGCGGGGCCAGCCCCGTGCGCGGATTTCGTGCAGGCGGTCGGCGGCAAAGTGGTCCACCAGCCAGCGCGGCAGTTCCGTCCAGCCGAAGCCCAGCACCGCCATTTCCAGCAGCATCAGGTAGCTCGGCGCCGACCAGCGGCGCAGGCTGCGCACGGGCACAGCGTCGGTTCGCGGGCCCGTCGGATCGACGAACGTGTTCAGCCGCAGCTCGCGCGCCTCACGGAGTATGGCGTGCGGCACTTCCTCGTCGCCGTATCGGGCGAGTGGGTGCTGCAGCCCCACGAACAATCCGATCTCCGATTGTTCCGCAATGGTTGCCCATCCAATATCGGCCGGATATGCCGCCTGCGCGGCCACCAGGCCGATCTGGGCACGGCCCAGCTGGATGATGTCGACCACGTCTTCGTGCTCGGCGATCAGGCATTCGAGTTCAAGTTCGGGGTAGCGCTGCTCGAGCGTGGCGAGCGTCTGCTCATAGCGGTCGGACTGATAGGTATCGGACACCACCAGCGTGAGGCGTGCCTCCAGCCCACCAGCCATCTGCGCGGCGAGCCGGTCCATCTGCTCGCTGGCCTCGAGCACGCGGCGCACCTGCGTGAACATGGCGCGGCCCGCCTCCGTCAGCGTGGGCTGGCGCGTGCTGCGGTCAAACAGCGTCAGGCCCAGGTCGATTTCGAGATTGGCGATCGCCTCGCTGATCGTGGACTGCCGCTTGCCCAATTTGCGGGCGGCGGCGGAAAAGGAACCGAGCGTGGCGGCTTCGGCAAAGGCGAGCAAGGCTTCGGGTGAATGACGCATTGAGTCCTCCGGCGAGCGGCATAGCGCCCATAATATCGGAAAAACCGATATCAAAGAACTGGATCATACGGCTCGTACCGATGAAAATACCCCTGTTCTTTGGAGGTATATGCAATGCAAGTCATACAGAAAACGCCGGCCGAGCGCCTTGTCCATGCGCTGACGTTCGAGTTGGTTGCCATGCTGATCTGCGCGCCGCTGTTTAGCTGGCTGATGGATTTGCCGTTGGCCGAAATGGGCGTGATGACGCTCATGTTTGCGGCAGTGGCGATGGTGTGGAACATGGTGTTCAACGCCATCTTCGAGCGCGTGGAGCGTCGCTACAGGCTCTCGCGCACCGTGATCCTGCGGGTGGTCCATGCCTGCCTGTTCGAAGGCGGGCTGGTCCTGATGCTGGTGCCGCTGGCTGCCTGGTGGCTCGACGTCGGTCTGTGGGAAGCGTTCGTGCTCGACATCGGCATCATGCTGCTGTTTCTGCCGTACACGTTCTTCTTCAACCTCGCCTACGATCACCTGCGCGCACGCTGGATGGCGCGCCGTGTCCTTGCCTGATGGGCGGATTGGCCTAGGGCAAAAATGGCAGCACGCGCAAAGCGTGCTTCCTATAATGAAGTTCCTTTTTTCGACGGGCGCACCGGCCAGGCCGCTGCGCCCGTATTGCATCCATGCCGCGCTTTGTTGCCATGCCGTCTCATGCCTCGGCAATCGTGCTGCGCCAATGCTACGTGGCGGCGTGCGCGGGCGATGCCGTGGGTATGATGGACGTAGTGCGCGATGTGTGCGGTGCACGTCATGCCGCAGCCATGGTGCGCTGGCGCGTTGATGGGCGGTGGCATTGGGCGGCGTCGCAGGGTGTCTGCATGGCCAGGCTGCTGCTGCACGCCAGGCACGGCGACGGCGTGACCGGCTGGCCGATTGCCGACGCCGAAGTGCGCGGCATGGTGTGGTTCGAGGATCGGCCGCGGGGGCAGCGAGCGCGCGCGGGGTACCGGGCGGGGCCGCTCGCTCTGCTGCCGCATGTGGCACAGGCGCTGCCGCTGTGCTGGCAGCGCGCGGCCGCCCGCGCAGGCGTGGCGCCGGTGCAGCCGGCCAACGCCTGGCTGACAGGTCTCTTCCACCTCACCCGCCGGGAGGCGGATGTGGCCGACCTGCTGGCACACGGCGCCGATCCGGCAAGCATTGCCCGCAAGCTCGGCATCTCGCTCGACACGGTGCGCACGCACCTCAAGCACGTCTATCGCAAGACGAACACGCACAGTCAATGCGATGTGGTGCGATTGATGCTCGCGGCATCCGCCCGCCGCTGACGCGGCTGCGCGGTCAGGCTGCTGCCACCTGGGGCGCTTCGGCGCTGGGTGTGCCGTCCTTGAACAGCGTTTGAAGCTGCGCCCGCAGCTCGGGCGTGTCGGCATGCTTGTGCACGGAAACGGCGTGTTGCACGGCGGCTTCGAGCAGCTCGGCGTCGCTGTCGGCGCTGATGGCGACCGAGCAGTTGGTCTCGCTGGGGAAGGCCCGGCAGTCGATGTAGCGGCGGCCCATGGCGGTACTCCTGAAACTAAACGATGGCCGCGCGATGCCGAAACGGGCGTCGCGCGTACGTTCGTTATAGGTTCGCCGGGGGGCAGTGTCGTCACCCGAGCGGGGTAGGACAGCGCTGAGGCGCCCGGCTCAGCCGACCACTCTGGCGCCGCGCTCCTGCAGCAGCACGCGCAGCACGGAACGGTGGCAATGGGCTTCGTCCTCGCAATAGCAGCCCACCGACAGGTTGGTCTGATGCGATAGCGCGGCCAGCATGTCGAGCAGGCGGGCGGCATCGCCGTCGCGCATTTCGGTGCGGAAGTGGCGCACGAAGGTGTGCCAGGCTTTTTCATCGTGCTGGGCTTGCGCGGCCTGGGCTTGCTTGACCAGTTCGGGCGTGGGCGAAAGCAGCGGCATCCACACGTCATAGAAATCGCGGCTGGCGAATGCTTCCTTGGGCACGCCGCGCGGCGGGCGCCGTACGGTGCCGATGCGCAAGCCTTCGTCGGGGTGACGCGGCTCGCCGAGCCGGACGATGCGTAGTGCCATGAAATGTCTCCGTGTGGATGCTGCGCGCGGCGTGCTTACGAACCCTGCCGGCTCTGCACCGTTGGGAAGAACAGATCCTTCCACGACGCCGGCCTGTTCTTGAGCGTGCCCACGCGCTGCATGAACTCAGCATAGTGTGCGACGCCCACCGGCGTGGTCGTGAAGCGCGAGTCCGGATCGTCCAGGATCTTCTTCACCTCTTCCGGCGAACTCTTCACCTTCGACTGGGCGATGTAGATCTGCGCCGCCTTGGTCTTGTCCTTGGCGATGAATGCGTTGGCTTCATCCAGCGCCGCCACGAACGCCGCCGACAGTTTCGGGTTGGCCTCGTAGAACTTCTTGCTCGTGTAGGTCATGTCCAGCGTGATGTTGCCGAGCACGTCGACCGTGTTGAACACGCGGTGCAGGCCCGGGGCAGCGGCCTCGGTGTACGAGAACGGTGGCGAGGCCATGTGGCTGTTGATCTGGCTGCCGCCGGCCAGCATGACGGCGGTGGCGTCAGGGTGCGGCAGCGGCACGGTGATCGGGTCGAGCTTGTTGAACTGCTTGTCGCCGAAGGTCTTGGCGGCGGCCATTTGCAGCACCACGGCGGGCAGCGAGGTCTTGATGCCGGGCACGGCGATGCGGTCCTTGTCGGAGAAATCCGCCAGCGTTTTGACGTTGGGGTTGCGCGTCATCAGGTACATCGACGACGAGCTGAGCGACGACAGGCCGCGCACTTCCATCGCGCTGCCGCGGGTTTTGTCCCACAGCGTGAGGAAGCCAGGCACGCCCAGCGAGGCAATGTCGAGCGCGCCGGAGAGCATGGCGTCGTTGATGACGTTGCCGCCGTCGAGCACGCGGTAGCTGACCTTCACGTCGCCCAGGCCGGCGGCCTTGGCTTGCTTCTCCAGCAGGTGCTCGCTGGCCATGACCATGATGGGGAGGTAGAGGATGCCGTAGCCGTGGGAGATGCGGACTTCGGTGGCTTCTGCGTGGGCGGTGGTGATGGCGCCGGCCAGGAGCGATGTGGCCAGCGCGGCGGCGACTGTCAGGCGGAGGATGGTGCGGCGGGGGTGCTGCATGTGTTGTCTCCTTGTTGGTCTGTTGGTCTGTTGGGCTTTATGTTTGTTGGTGGTGTGTCCCTTGTTTCACCCCCTGCCGGGGGCGACTTACTTTCTTTGTCTTGCCAAAGAAAGTAAGCAAAGAAAGGCGCGCCCGAGATGGCGACTTCCCCTTGGATTTGTGTCACGGGGAGGGAGGGGAGGCAAACTCGCTGCGCTCAGACAGCCTCCCTTCTTTTTCCTCCCCGCGACAAAAATCCAAGGCGCCATCTAGGGCAGGGTACGGCCACACCGTCTGGGCGCTGGCGTTGCGCCCATGTTCAGTTCTGCATGCCCCAGCGTTTGACGGTGCGGGCTTCGAGCGTGCGGAATACTAGGTTCTCTACCAGCAGGCCGATGATGATCACCGTCAGCAGGCCGGCGAATACTTCCGGAATCTGCAACTGATTCTTGTTCTCGTAGATGTACCAGCCCAGGCCGCCCTGGCCGGAGCTGACGCCAAACACCAGTTCGGAGGCGATCAACGTGCGCCATGCGAAGGCCCAGCCGATTTTCAGGCCGGTGAGGATGGAGGGGAACGCGGCCGGGATCAGGATCTTGGTCAGGTATCCCATGCCGGAGAGCCCGTAGTTGCGGCCCACCATGCGCAGCGTGTTCGATACCGACAGGAAACCGGCATGCGTGTTGAGCGACACCGCCCACACTACCGAATGCACGATCACGAAGATCAGGCTGCCGTTGCCGAGGCCGAACCACACGAGTGCGATCGGCAGCAGCGCAATGGCCGGCAGCGGGTTGAACATGGCGGTGAGCGTTTCCAGGAAGTCCTGCCCGAGCCGGTTGCTGATGCCGAGCACGACCAGCGCGCAGGACAACGCCAAGCCGAGCGCGTAGCCTGCCAGCAGCGTTTGCATCGACGTCCCGATGCGAGCGAACAGCGTGCCGCTCGCTAACCCAGCCCACAAAGCCTGCACCGTGTCAGAGAAGGTGGGCAGCAGAAGCGGGTTGTCGAGCCAGCGCGCACCGCCTTCCCACACGAGTGCGAGCACGACGAGGATGACGAGCTTGCGCAGCCATGCCTGTTCGTACAAACGCTCGGCAATGGAGAGCGGTTTTTCCACCACGCCGATGCGCTCGAACGCCACGGGCGTGCTGTAGACGGGCGCGCGGTTGCTGATGTCGGTGGCCGCTGGCATGGAAAGCGTTTCAGTCTGCATGGGTTTCCTCCACTGCGCGGGCGAACAGCATGTCGTGGATCTCGGCTTCGAGCGCTTTGAAGCGCTCCGGGTCATCATCGCCGCGCGCGAGGCTCGGCAGCTCTGCGCGGACCTGGCCCGGATGCGGGGACAGGATCAGGATGCGGCTGCCGCAGCGGATCGCCTCCGGAATCGAGTGCGTGACGAACAGCACGGTGAAGCGCGTTTCGTCCCACAGCTGCAGCAGCTCGTCCTGCATCTTGCGGCGTGTGAGCGCGTCGAGCGCGGCGAACGGCTCGTCCATCAGCAGCACGTCGGGCTCCATCGCCATGCCGCGCGCAATGGCCACGCGTTGCTTCATCCCGCCTGACAGCATGTGCGGGTGATGGTCGGCAAACTTGGTGAGGTTGACCTTGTTGATGTAGTGCAGCGCGCGTTCTTCGGCTTCACGCGCGCCCAGCTTGCCCGTGGAGAGCAGCGGGAACAGCACGTTCTCTTTCACCGTTTTCCACGGCAGGAGCTGGTCGAACTCCTGGAACACCATCATGCGATCCGGCCCGGGCTTGGTCACGGGTTGCCCCTTCAGGCGGATCTCGCCCTCGGTGGGCGTGAGATAGCCGCCGATGGCTTTCAGCAATGTCGATTTACCGCAGCCCGACGGCCCGAGCAGGATGTAGCGCTCGCCGGGATAGACCTGGAAGTCGACGCGGTAGGTGGCTGTCACCAGATGCTGGCGTGTCTTGTACTGCAGCGTGACGCCGCGCACGTCCAGCAGCGGCGGCGCGGTCGGTGAGTTGGCCTGCATGATGTTGTCTCCTGTGTGGGTTTTTTTCGGACTGGGTTGCGGCGTATGCGGCGCTAGCGGATATCCACGTGGTAGCGGAAGTGCGCCGCCGCGCCGCGCGAGCGCCGCCATTCGAGCGGCACCCGGTCGTAGCCCCGCGCAACGCGTTCGATGACCATCACCGGATCGCCGGCCTGGATGCGCAACAGCCGCGCATACGTTGCGTTGACGGCCTCGGCGGTGAGCGTTTCCTCAGCGCTGGCAATGATCTGCCCGCAGTGCGATTCGTACAGCGGATACAGCAGGTCGCCAAACGCCTCGAGTTCCAACGTGGCGAGCGGCGCAAAGCGGTCGTACGGCAGCCAGATTTCTTCGGCCAGCATGGGCGCGCCATCCAGCAGACGCAGTCGGGTCAGGCGAATGACGGGGGCGCCCGTCTCAATCTGCAGGCCCGCAGCGGGGGCAGACGGCGCATCCAGCACATCGCGCTTGAGGATGCGGCTCTCAGGAATGCGCCGTTCGCCGCTTTCACTCTGGAAGCGGAAGAACCGGAACAAGGAGCTGGCAAAGCTGGCGCGCCGCACGAAGGTGCCCCGGCCCTGGAAGCGTTCGAGCAGGCCCTCCGCCACCAACACATCGACGGCTTTGCGGACCGTGCCGACCGCCACGTTGTACGTCTTGGCCAGCTCGGCCTCGGTGGGGATGGCGTCGCCCGGGCGCCAGTGCTGCTGGGCGATCTGCGCGGCCAGATCGTCGCGCAATTGCTGATAGCGGGGCAGGCGGAGATCGGCGGGCATGGGTATCGAAAGTGGTCAACTATTCATCTATATGACTCGTCATTGTAGGGAGCTTGAGGGCCGCCGGCATTAGAGGAAAACCCGTGGCCCGGGCCGGGATGTCGGGCGCAGCGCGCAACCGATATGGATGCGCGAAAAGCTTCGTTGTCGTGCGGGATGGCCTATCCAATACTAGGCTGCGCCCATGCTGTGGGCGCTTGCAGACACTCCACCTTTGCGGAACGCCTGATGTCATCCAATGCCTTCTCTCTCACGTCGCGCCGCCGGGCGTTGAAACACCTTGCAACGCTGGCCGCATTGGGCAGCACCGGCCTGGGCCTGACAGCATGTTCGCGCAGCGATGGTCAGCAGAACGCCAAGGCGGGCAGTGGCCCGGCCGTCATCAAGAAAGCCGGTGACAAGGTGAGTTTCAAATATCCGGACAACCCGGCGTTCGACCTGATCTACCTGGCCGACCAGCTTGGCTACTTCGACGGCACCAACACGCGGCCGAATTACATCGGCAAGGTGGCGGCGCCGCAGATCATTCCGCTGGTCGGTACGGGCGAGATCGACTTCGGCTCGCGCATGGTGCCCCTGGTCATCTCGGCCTATGCCAGCGGCGCCGATATCAAGGTGGTGGCCGCCGGCGGCAAGACGCTGGAAGAAGCGCCCCACATGAAGTACTTCGTGCGCAAGGATTCCGGGATTCGCCAGCCGAAAGACCTGGAAGGCAAGACGGTCGGTTTCAACAGTTTTGGCGCGTGCGCCGAGTTTGTGACCAAGACGTTCCTGCGGCAGAAGGGTGTGGACGTCAACAAGATCAATTTCGTTGTGATTCCCGATGACCAGGCCGAGCAGACACTGGCCACAGGCAACACCGATCTGGCGATCATCCATGCGCCATTCTCGGGCCGCGCCGATCATGCGCAAAACCTCGTGCGCCTGTGGAGCGACTACGACCTCGACGGCGGCCTGGGCGGCATGGCGCCGTACAGCGCGCACGGCAAGTTCATCCGGGAACAGCCCGAAGCAGTGCGCGACGTGGTGACGGCGCTGGCCAAGGCGGGCAACTGGGTCAACGCCAACCCGGAGGATGCACGCAAGCTGGTCTCGCAGCGCATCAAGCTCGATCTGCAGTTTGTCGATCGCTATGCGTATGTAGAGGACCTGGTGATCACCGAGCCGCCCATTCAGTACTACATCGACGTGCTCGAACGCGAGGGAAAGCTTGCGAAGGGCAAGGTGGCCGCGCGCGATATCTACACCAACGAGTTCAACCCGTACGTCAAGGCCTGAAGGACACGACGATGAGCAGCAAGATCGTGGCGCGCGGTGTGCGCATGGATTACAGCGTACGCAACGATGCAGGGCAACGGGAAGACGTGGCCGTTTTGCGAGACTTCGACCTGGACATTCGCGACGGCGAGTTTCTTTCGGTGTTGGGGCCGTCCGGGTGCGGCAAGTCGACGTTTCTCAGCATCCTGGCGGGGCTCACCGACCGCACCGGCGGCAGTATCCGTATCGACGGCCAGCCCCTCACGGGCATCAACCCGCAGCAAGGCGTGGTGTTCCAGGGCTACGCGCTGTTTCCGTGGCGCACGGTGCTGGAGAACATCGAAGTCGGTCTGGAGATTCGTGGCGTGCCCAAGGCGGAACGCCGCCGCATCGCGCAGGAGCATCTGGAGCTGGTGGGCCTGACGGGCGCGGGTGCCCGCTATCCGCACGAGATTTCGGGCGGCATGAAGCAGCGTGTGGCGATCGCGCGCTCGCTGGCCTACAAGCCTGATGTACTGCTGATGGACGAACCGTTTGCCGCGCTCGACGCGCAAACGCGCGAGATCCTGCAGGGCGAACTGCTGCGCATCTGGGAGCAGTACCGCAAGACCATCGTCTTCATCACGCACAGCCTGGATGAGGCCATATTTTTGTCGGACCGCATCGCCGTGATGACGCGCCGGCCCGGTACCGTCAAGCAGATCCTCGAGGTGCCGTTGCCGCGCCCGCGCCTGCCGGAACTGCGCAATTCAGAGGCGTTCGTCGCGCTGCGCCAGCAGGCGTGGGACATCCTTAAGGACGAAGTGCAGTTTGCCAACCCGGGCGCCGCGCCCCGGCCGCTGGGCGCCACTGCCGATCCGCGCGAGCGCGCGGAAGGTGAAGCCGTGCTGCACGCCGCAGGGCACGATGTCCGTGGCCAGATTGCCGTTGCGGAGGCCGCACGATGAGCACGCGCAAGTTGACCGTCCGTCTTGGCGATCACGCATGGGGGGTGGCCGGCATCGTAGGATTTTTGCTGCTATGGGAGCTGGTGCCGCGCCTGGGCATCGTGAGCGATGCCTACCTGAGCCCGCCGTCGCAAGTGGCCGAGGCGATCTGGCAGCTCGCGCATAGCGGGGCGCTGCTCAAGCACGTGGCCGCGAGTCTGCAGCGTTCCTTGTGGGGTCTGCTGCTGGCCATCGCGCTGGGTGTGACGCTGGGCTTGCTGATGGGCTGGTTCACGCGCTTCGAGGCGATTGTCGATCCCATCCTCCAGCTGTTTCGGCAGACCTCCGCATTTGCGCTGTTTCCGGTGTTCATCCTCTTTCTGGGGATCGGCGAGCTGTCCAAGGTGGCCATCATCTTCTGGGCGTCGTTCTGGCCGGTGCTGCTGAGCACGATCGGCGGGGTGCGGCAGGTCGACAAGTTGCTGATCCACTCGGCGCGCTCCATGGGCGCGTCGAACCTGTTCGTGTTCCGCAAGGTGGTGTTGCCGGCGGCCACGCCGTCGATCTTCACCGGCATCCGCCTGGCCGGTACGTATTGCGTGACGGCGTTGGTGGCAGCGGAGATGATCGGTGCGCATTCCGGGCTGGGCTTCCTGACGCTGAATTCGCAGGAGGTGTTCCAGATCCCGACGATGTATGCGGGCATTCTTCTGCTGGCCGTGCTGGGGCTGGTGCTGAACACCATCCTGGCATCGATCGAGCGGCGCCTGACCCGCTGGCGCAAGGGCCTGACGCTCAATGCCTGAGCGTGCGCCCACATGGCGCGTGCCAATCCTGACCGCGCCGATTGCGCAGGCATGGCGCCTGCGCAGGCCCTGGCTCGTTGCGCTGGGCATTGCAGCGACAGGCGCGCTGGCCTGGTTCGGTGCGCCGGCGCTGATGCCCCACGTTCCGCATTGGCCCGAGCGCTTGCCCTTGCCGATGCAGGCCTGGCTGGCACAGCGTCAAGCGGAGCCGGACTGGGCCGCATTGCCGCTGGGCCCGGTGCTGCGCGATGCGCAACGTAATGGTGAGTTGGTCGTGGCAGTGCGCGCCTATGCGCGGCCGGCGCCGCCCGGGGTGACCGCACCGATGGAGCCCGATCACTTTGATGCCGAATTCGCAGCCACGCTGGCGCAGCACCTGCAATTGCAATTGCGGCTGGTCAACCTGCCGGCAGACGGCCTAGTGCCTCACGACGCGCATATCGACCTGGTCGTCGCCGGCAGCCAACCGGCGCCTGCTGCGTGGCAGCCTGTGCCCACGGCGTATACCGGCGGGCAGGGCGCGCTGGTGGTGCTGCGCAACACTCCGTATCGCTTCGCCGCCGATCTGCGCGCACGCACGGTCTGCGTTGCACAGGGCAGTCCGTATGCCAGCGGATTGGCTGCGCGTGATGGCGCCATTCCCCGGCAGTATCCGTCGGCGGTCCGTGCCATCTGGGGATTCCTTTCGGGCGAGTGCCAGGCGTTGGCAGACGATGCGCAAGCGCTGGCACGGCTGGTGCAATTGCCGGAATGGCGCTTCTACCGCACGCTGGAAGACGACATCGCCCCGGACAACACTGCGGCGCAGATCGCCCTGCGCACCCG
Source organism: Ralstonia mannitolilytica (assembly GCF_000954135.1). NCBI lineage: Bacteria > Pseudomonadati > Pseudomonadota > Betaproteobacteria > Burkholderiales > Burkholderiaceae > Ralstonia > Ralstonia mannitolilytica. The sequence continues at coordinate 868,076 of NZ_CP010800.1, forward strand.
CGATGCCGTGTCTGCCAACTATGTGGACCGTGCAGTGCGCGTCTGGAAGACCGGCGGTGCGCTGGCCCGCGCCAGCACACAGCGCGCCGGCGACATTGCCTTCGAGGTGAGCCGGTTGCAGGATGGGCTGGTCTGCCACAACTGACGGTATCGGCAGGCCTCGGTGGGCGCCGTCAGTGGCGGTGATCGAACTGGCGCGCCAGCCGCTCGCCGCCCAGCTGCACGGCCGTCACCAGCACGATGAGGATGGCGATGACGTTGAACATGACGGCGGTTTCGTAACGCTCATAACCGTAGCGGATAGCAAGATCGCCCAGCCCGCCGGCGCCCACCGCACCTGCCATGGCCGAAGCGCCGATCATGGCGATGACCGTCACGGTGGCGCCGCCGATGAGCGCGGGCAGCGCCTCGGGCAGCAGCACGTGCCGCACGATGTGCCAGCGGCGGCAGCCCATGGCGCGCGCGGCCTCCACCAGGCCGCGATCGACCTCGTTCAGGCCTACCTGCGATACACGCGCAAAGAACGGAATCAGATGGGCGCTCAACGGCACCACGGCCGCCCACGTGCCCATGGTCGTGCCGACAATGAGCCGGGTGACGGGCAGCATCGCCACCAGCAGGATGATGAAAGGGATCGAGCGGAACGTATTGACCAGTACCGACAGCACGCGGTGCAGGCGCGGCCGGGGCCGCAAGCCGCCCGGCGCCGACGTGGTGAGCACGATGGCCAACGCCAGGCCGACGACGAATACCACCAGGCATGCGCTGCTGACCATCAAGAGCGTTTCGCCGAATGCGCGCAGGTATTTTTCAAGCATGGGCGTAAGCGCGACCCGGCGGATCGGCCAAGAGGACAACAGGTTTGGTGGGCGTCATGCCAGAGCGTTGGCGCAGCGGACGCAGCAGTGCCAGCGTGGCGTCTGCATGCGGATCGGCGAACACCTGATCGACCGTGCCGTGCTCGGCAATGCGGCCTTGATCGAGCACCAGGACGCGATCGCAGGCGTCGCGGATCACCGCCATGTCATGCGTGACCAGCACGACGGTCAGCCCCAGGCGCCGGTTGATGTCGCCAAGCAGCAGGAGAATCTGTTCGGTCGTTTCAGGGTCCAGCGCAGACGTCGCTTCGTCGCACAACAGGATCTCCGGGCGATGCACCAGCGCGCGGGCAATGCCGACGCGCTGCTTTTGCCCACCGGAGAGCTTCGCCGGATACACGCCGGCCTTTTCGGACAGGCCGACCAGATCGAGTAGCTCCATAACACGAGGCCCGATGGCTTCGCGCGGCACACCCGCCACACGAAGCGGCAGCGCAACGTTCTCGAAAACGGTCTTGGCCGACAACAGGTTGAAGTGCTGGAAGATCATGCCGACGCGCCGGCGGAGCGCGACCAGGCCGTCTTCGTCAAGGCGGCCGACATCGATGTCGTCGATGCGGATCGTGCCCGCGTCGGGGCGTTCCAGCATGTTGACCGTGCGCAGCAGCGTGGATTTCCCCGCGCCGCTGCGGCCGATGATGCCGAACACCTCGCCGCGCGCGATAGTGAACGAAATGCTGTCGAGCGCGAGCGTGCTGGCGCCGGGATAGGTCTTGCTGATGCGTTCGAACGCAATGTGCGGCATGGCCGGGGCTGCCGTGTTCGGCAATGCAGTGAGGTGCGGCGCGAGCGGGGGCATGATCGGCTGCCTCAGAACGCCGGGATGACCGAGCCCTGGTATTTGCTCAGGATGAACTGTCGCACTTCTTCAGACTGATACGCCTTCACCAGCGGCACCACCCACGGCGCGCTCTTGTCCTGTTCCCGGACCACGATCACGTTGACGTACGGATTGCGTTCCTTCTTCTCCACCGCGATGCCGTCACGCGTGGCAATCAATCCGGCCTGGTAGGCAAAGGTGTTGACGATGGCCGCCGTGTCGACGTCGGGCAGCGAGCGCGAAAGCACCACCGATGCACTCTCCACCCACTCCAGCTTCTTCGGGTTGGCCGTCACGTCGGCCAGCGTGGCCGTGCCGGTAAAGGGATCGAAGCCGTCGCGCAGTTTGATCAGGCCATGATCGCGCAGGATGACAAGCGCACGCGTCTGGTTGCTCGGGTCGTTGGGCAGGCCGATGCGGGCGCCCACCGGCAGGGCTTCGAGCGATTTGTATTTGCGCGAGTAGAAGGCGATGGGCGAGATCAGCGTGTTGCCTACCGTCACCAGCTTGTAGCCGCGTTGCTTGATCTGGTCGCGCAGGAAAGGGATGTGCTGGAACGCATTGGCGTCGAGATCACCGTTGTTGAGAGCCTCGTTGGGGCTTGCGGTACCGGTGATGACGATGGGCTGGACCTTCAGCCCCTGCTTTTCGGCCACGCGGGTGACGACCTCCCAGATTTCTTCATCAACACCGCCGCGCACACCGACCTTGATCGGTTTGTCTGCCGCCAGCACGGAGCCGGCGCCCAGCGTCAGGGCAGTTGCAGCGGCCAGGAGGGCGTAAAAGAAAGGGCGTCGTTTCATGGGGTGGCTCGTGTGTGGTGAAGACGTGGCCCAGTCTAGAAGCGGCGTGCAGTGCTGGTCCACGAACAAAACCGAAGTAGCAAATTCGCAGCATGTTCACCGCCGTGAATCCGCATATCGAAGCAACGATTGCTTCGTTGGAGCGACACGGCATGGCCGGTATGGTGAGCGCTTGTCCAAGCGCCGAGGTCTCCCGTGAGCGACACGCAGGCACCGCGTCAATTGCACCTGAACGTCAACATCCTGCACTCCGGCTTTGTACCGTCGGCCTGGAGACTGGCCGAGAGCGATCCGTACGCCTTTGCCGACGTGCAGCACTACGTGAAGGTGGCGCGGATTGCCGAGGCGGCCAAGTTCGATGCCGTGTTCCTGGCAGACAACGCCGCCATCGTCGATCAGATCCACTTCAGGCCGATCACCGCGCTGGAACCTACCGTGCTGCTGGCCAGCATCGCAGCGGCCACCACGCACATCGGCCTGATCGGCACGGCATCGACCAGCTACAACGAGCCTTTCAACATCGCCCGGCGCTTTGCCACGCTCGACCATGTGAGCGGCGGCCGCGCGGGCTGGAACGTGGTCACCACCGCCGATCTGCCGTCGGCACGCAATTTCGGCCGGGACACCGTGCCCGACCACACCGAGCGCTATGCCCGCGCCGATGAATTCACGAGCGTCGTCAAGGATCTCTGGAACAGTTGGGAAGACGATGCCTTTGTTGGCGACAAGGCCGGCGGCAGCTTTGTCGATGTGCGGAAGGTGCATCCCATCGCCCATCGTGGCGAGTTCTTTCGTGTGCAGGGCCCCTTGAACCTGCCGCGTTCTCCGCAGGGCTGTCCGGTGCTTGTGCAGGCGGGCGGTTCGGCCGATGGCCGCGAGCTGGCTGCGCGCCACGCGGAGGCCGTGTTCTCCGCATCGCAAGGCTTTGAAGAAGCGCTGGCCTATGCGCGCGGACTCAAGGCACGCGCTCGGGCTTTGGGGCGAGGGCCGGAGGCGATTCGTGTGTTGCCCGGTTTGACCACCATCATCGGTGCCACGCAGGCGCAGGCCCGCGCGCGGCGTGATGCATTGGTCGACCTGATCCCATGGGATTACAGCCTCACGCGGCTGGCCGGCACGCTCGGTGTGCCGGTCGAGCGCCTGCAACTCGACGCACGCCTGCCGGACGATTTGCCGTTGCCCAACAACGGCAATGGCAATCACACGTTTTTCAACGCCACACTGGCATTGGCGCGCAGCCAGCAATTGACGGTACGCGAACTGATTCGCGAACTGGCCGGCGGTGGCGGGCATCGCGTGCTGGTGGGCACGCCCGAGCAGATCGCCGACGACATCGAGCACTGGTTCCGCCACAGCGCGGCCGACGGCTTCAATCTCATGCCCGACGCCTTGCCGGGCGGGCTGCAGGACTTCGTCGATGGCGTGGTGCCCATCCTGCAGCAGCGCGGGCTGTTTCGAACCGAATACGCCGGACACACGCTGCGCGAGCATTTCGGCCTCGCGCGGCCTGTCGGTCGCCCGACCAATCGCGCGGCTGCATAGCCGCTTTCATCGTGCTGATCTTATGAACACGCCACGCGATCTTCATCTCCCCGACCGCCTGCAGGAAGCCCTTGCCGAGCTGCCTGACCTGGCCCAGCGCATCGGGACAGATGCCGCTGCACGCGAAGTGCGGCGCGTGCTGCCGTACGAAGCTTTTGCGCACTTTCGCGCGTCGGGCCTGGGTTTGCTGCGCATTCCCGTGGAGTGGGGCGGTCTGGGCGGCTCGCTCGTCGACCTGTTCGAGACGATCAGCACGCTGGCCGCTCACGAATCGAACGTCGCGCATGCGCTGCGCATTCATTACGACCTGACCGAGGTCATCCGTCTGTCGCCGCTCGATGCGTTTCACCGGACGCAGTTGGATCGGCTGCTGGAGGGCGCCCTCTTTGGCGGCGGTTCAACCGAGCGCGGCACGTCGCGCCCGGGGGAGGTCACCACGACCCTCCAGCGCGACGGCGCCGACTACCGCCTCAGCGGCCGCAAGTACTACACCACCGGCACGGCGTTCGCCGATTACGGCCGCTTCAATGTCAACGATGACGCAGGCGGCAACGTGCAGATCATCATTCCGGTCACGCGCGAGGGCGTGAAGGTGATCGACGACTGGGACGGGATGGGCCAGCGCATGACGGCCAGCGGCAGCATCGTGTTCGAGCACGTGCAGGTGCGCGCAGACGAGGTTGCCTCGCGCGTCAGCAGCTCGCTGGTGGGGCGCCATACCGGTGCGCTGCGCCAGTTGCATCTGGTGGCCGTGGCGGCAGGCATTGTGCGCAATGTGGCGGCCGACGCGCGGCGGTATGTGGTCAACCATGGGCGACCGGTGTTGCACAGCCCGGCGCCGTCCGCGCGGGAGGACCACTTCATCCAGCAGGTGGTGGGCGACATTGCCGCACACAGCCATGCCATCGATGCCCTGGTGCGCGAGAACGCGCGCGTGCTGGATCGATCCGCCGACGCGATCCGCGATGAAGCGGAAAACGCCGACGCGCTGGTGCTGGAAGGCGCGCTGGCCACGGCGCAAACGCAGCTGGTTGTCGGCAAGCTGGCGCTGCATGCCGCGCAGCAGCTCTTTGAAGCGGGCGGTGCATCCATGACGGCGCGCGCGCACAACCTTGACCGTCACTGGCGCAACCTGCGGACGATCTTCAGCCACAACCCGTTGCTGCACAAGGCGCGGGTGGTGGGGGATTACCACCTCAATGGCGAAACGCAGCACCTGAAGGAAGGCCGCGTTTTCTGACCATTGAGCCGGTGCTGCCCCGGCTGCACTGTTCAAGGCGCTGCCCACCGCCTCTGCGTCGTACATCATGACGCGCCGCGCTGGGCGGTGATGCGCCGCTCATGGCCGGCATCACCGCCGCGCAGACAGTGATGGCCGTGGCGGCCATGCCGGCCGTGATGACGCTTCAAGGCCGTCTCCATCGCAGTGCTGGCACTTGGCATGGCCGTCAGTGCGCCCCTGCTGGCCGCCACGGTGGCCGACGCCGATCCACCTTCCGTCGTGATCGTGCACGGCGCCTTGCCGATGGATCCGACTGGGCCAAGGTGATCCCGCTGCTGCAGGCCAAGGGCGTGAAGGTGCAGGCGGTGCAGAACGGGCTGAACTCGCTGGCCGACGACGTGGCCGCCACGCGCCGCGCCGTCGGCAACCAGCCGGGCAAGGCCGTGCTGGTGGGGCATTCATGGGGCGGCACGGTCATCACCGAAGCCGGTGCTGACAGCAAGGTGGCCGGCCTCGTGTACGTGGCGGCGTTTGCGCCGGACGCTGGCCAGTCGACGGAAGAGGTGGGCAAGGACTACGCGCCCGCGCCGGGCATCGGCAAGCTCGTCGCCGACGCCAACGGCTATCTGTCACTGCCCGCTGCGGCGCTGGCGAGCGACTTTGCGCAGGATGTGCCCGCCGCGCAGGCACGCGTGATGGCCGCGACGCAAGGTCCCATCAAGGCCACGGCATTTGGCGAGCGCACCACGGTGGCGGCATGGCAAAGCAAGCCGTCGTGGTTCATCGTCAGCGCGCACGACTGTATGATCCAGCCGGATCTGGAACGCGCCATGGCCAGGAAGATTGGCGCCAAGGTGACGACACTGCCGACGAGCCACGTGCCGCAGCAGTCGCGGCCGCAAGATGTGGCAAAGGTGATTCTGGATGCGGTGCACGCGGTTGAGGCGCGCAACTGAGGCCGCGCGCGTGTTGCCTGCGCGTCAGTTCGGGCGTTGACCCATGGCGCGCAGGAAGGTCTGCTGCGCGGTCAGCAACTCGCGGTAGGTGAGCGCGCGGTAGTCAAGCCCATGGGCGCGCGCCACCTCCGCCACGCGTGCAGCCAGCGCCGGATAGTGCCGGTGGCTATACGTCGGGAAGAGGTGATGCGTGAGGTGCCAGTTCAGGCCCCCGAGCCAGTAGCCGATCCACGCCGGTTGCGGTTGCCAGTCGCACGCGGTGTGGAACGCATGCTCGTGCCACGTGTGCGGCAGCTGGCCCGATTCGGGCGGCAGATAGAACGTCACGTCCGCCCAGTGCGTGCCCAGGATCAACGCGACCAGCACGCATGACGCCAGCATCTGCCCCGCGAAGTAGCCGAACGCCACCCAGCCCCAGCCGAGGCCGAGCCGATGTGCCATCCAGGCCGGCACCGCCACCGCAATGAGCAAGTGCAACGCCTTCGCAGACAGGAACGTCATCCAGCCGCGCAGGCCGGGCAGCACGCGATCCGCCGCCAGCGGCGTGAGGCCAAGGCGATCCGACCAGTCGTAGATCCAGTTGATGTAGGGCAGCGACAGTGCAGCAATCAGCGGCCAGTAGCGATGCTGATAGCGAAACTGCGGATACCACGGCTGAAAGGGCGTCTGCCGCAGGAAGCGGTTTGCAGCGGTGTCGAGGTCGTAGTGCTCCACGTTGGCATGCGCGTGGTGATAGTGCACGTGGCGCACCGTCCAGTAGGCCGGTTCGATGCCGAGCGGGATGGCGGTCACACGCGTCATGAGGCGGTCCAGCCATGCCCAGGGGGAGAGCGCCCGATGCGCGCCGTCGTGCAGCACGTTCATGGCCAGCAGCATCGCGATGAACGGAAAGGCCATGTAGGCGAGCACGAAAGCCGTCGCATGCGTGGCCGTGACCATGGCGCCATACAGCAGCGCGGATACCGCAACGAGGGAGGCGCCCTTGGCAATGAACTGCACATCGGCAAAGCGATGGTCGCCGTGCGCCTGCAGATGATCGTGCGCGGCACGGCGCAAATCTTCGGCCAGCGAGGAGGCGCGCGGCGAAGCGTAGCGGAGCTTAGCGAGATTCGGCATGCGGCGAAGAAGAGAGCGGCGATTCGGTCCGCAGCGCGTGCCACAGGCCGCAAGCAAGACCATGCAACCCGAGCGCAAAGGCCAACGTGTCGGACAATGCATCGCCCGCGCCGCATATGCCGATCATCAGCACGGGCAGCGCAAGCGCCAGCAGCGGCCAAAGCCAGCGTCCCCAGCCTCGCCCATCCGACAAACCGCCCAGCGCCAGCGTGAGGAGCAGGATGAGCGCGAACCAGACCGCTTGCCAGTGACCGGGCCACAGGCCGTCGGTGCGCACATAGTCGATCACCACGCCAAACAGCAGCACACCGCCGGTGGCGATCCAGCCGGCGGGCGTGGTGCGCGTATCGCGTTGCAGATGCGGCGTATGCAGCCCCAGCCATTGCAATGCCGGCACCACGTTGGCCCAGAACGGGTTGTCGCTGTGGGTGGGCTTGTGCACGCCATAGCGGATCGGCACGTCGGCCAGCGCGCGCTGATAGGTGCCGAACAGCTTGTCCCACAGCAGCAGCGTGCCGCCGAAGTTGCGGTCGATGTATTCCGGGTTGCAGCCGTGATGCACGCGGTGGTTGGCGGGCGTGACCATCAAGCGGTCCAACACGCCCGAGCGCCCGACCAGTCCGCAGTGGTTGTAGAACTGCACCGAGTAATGCAGGCCCGACACCGCCACGAACATTTCCGGCGTGACGCCGATCAGCGCCAGCGGCACGAAGAACGGCAGCGATGTCAGCGACGACAGCCACGCGTTGCGCACGCCCAGCGAGAGGTTGAAATGCTCGCCCTCGTGATGTACGGCGTGGATCGCCCACAGAAAGCCGAGCTTGTGGTGCATGCGGTGCAGCCAGTAGAAGCCGAGATCCCATGCGACAAACGCGAAGGCCCAACCCGCAACCGGGTGCCAGCCATCCACCCAATGCAGGCTGGCATGGGCATATAGCCACGTGAAGCCCGCGACTTCCACGCCGCGGCACAGCCACATCAGCACGTGGCCGGAGTTGAGGTTGAGGATGACGTCGCGCCACGGCAGCGGCTGGCCGCGCCACCACTTGAGGGCAGCGAGTTCCAGCAGCACGCAGCCGAGCATCAATGCAAGCGGCAGGGCAAAGGCATTCATGTGGACACCGGTTCGATGGAGAGCGTTGACGCGCGCCGCGCCAACCATAGACGGACAGCCGCGCCGCACAGCACACCCACGGCTACGCCTGCCGACAGGTCAAGTGCGACGTGCCGGCGCGTCTGGATCGTGGCGTACAGGATGCCGAGTCCCCAGGCTGCGGCGAGCGCCGTGCGCATCGGCCTGCGCGAATCCGCCAGCGCCCACACCGAGAGCAGCGTGAGCGCCCCATGCAGAGAGGGCAGGCAGTTCTGGCTCGAATCCATCGCGATCAGCATGCGCTGCACGCTGCCGGGCAACGATGCATCCGCCAGCGGCGGGTAGTGCAGCGTGGTCGGCCACAGCATGAACACCGCACCGCTCACGAGCGCGCTCATCTGCATGGCGCGTTCCAGCCAAGGCAGCCGCGACACGTCGGCCCGCAGATACGCCAGCGGAATCAGCACGAAGAACGACACGTACAGCCAGATGCCCGACGTGCTGAACGGAATGGCGCGGTCCAGTGCAGTCTCGGGCACGATCGTGCCAACGCCTTGCAGCGCTCCGCAGAGACCATAGACGAGGCCCACCGAACACCAGCCCAAGGCCATATGACGCAGGCGCGTGGCAAGCGGGCTCATCGTGACGCTCCCGGCGCCGCGAGCCGGACGATGCGGCGGCGCTTGGTGGTGAAATCGGTGGCGATGCGCTCGGGCGTGGCGTGCCACGTCACGCGCGATGCATCGACACCTTGGCAGGCGAAGACATCGGTCAGGTGCGCCCGGCACGCGCGTGCAATGTCGGCGTCGGCCGGGTGAATGGACAACGCGAGCGTGTTCGCATCGGTCTGCACCAGGCGGTAATCCGCGTGCAGCGGCAGCGCCTGTGCCAGCGCCCGCGAACACACGTCGGCAAACAGCGTGACGGTGCCGCCGCCCAGCGCGGGCAGGACCAGCGTATCGTCGCAGCGGCCTTCGATACGCTCGATGGCCATCGCCGGGTTGCCGCAGGGGCAGGCGCCCAGCGCCGGGTCGCGGCGGATGAGGATGTCATCGAGCCGGTAGCGCACGATGGGCTGCGTGCGGCGTGTGAAATCGGTAATGACGGGGACGAAGCGGCGCGCGTCCAGCCATTGCGGCTCGATGTGCACGTGCGCTTCGTTCAGGTGCAGCGTGCCGTGCGGGCAGGTCGCGCCCAGAAAGCCTTCGGTGGCCTGATAGACCTCACCGACGTTGCCAAAGGCCTGTGCAAGCAGTGCGCGGTCCATCGGTTCCAGCACTTCGGCGCCGGACAGCACCTGCACGGGCGCGATGTCGAGCCGGCCGGCAAGCTTCTCCATGGCAAGCGCACGCAGCACCTGCGCCGGCCCCACGATGATGGTCGGCTGCAATGCTTCCAGCGGCGCGCGGTGCGATTCGAACGGCGCAAACAGATCAAAGAACGAGAACGTCAGCCACGGGTTGCGCACGGCGGTGTACAGATTGCTGTTCGCGCGCAGGAACAGCGCGACGCGCTCGCCGTGCAACAGCCCGCGCGGCAGCAGCTTGGCGAGCAGGATGCCGGCCCACTGCGCACGCTCGGTCGGGCTGACAACGAATACGCCGCGTCCGCCGGAGGTGCCTGACGACAAGCCCACTGAATACGCACCGACCGTCGGCCGGAAATCGCGTGACTGCTCGGCCTGTTGCGCGCAGGCCAGCACGTCGTTCAGGCGCAGGCCGGCGGTGTTCATGGCGTCGAAATTGCCCATCATCGTGGCCTTGTCCATCAACGGCCATTCGTGCATCGGCTTCGATGCGAACGGGCGGAAATACGGGCTGCGGGTCAGCACGCGTTGCGTGAAGCGCGAGATCTGCCGCTGCTGGTGCGCTTCCAGCGCGGCGCGATCAGGCAGCCGCAGCCAGCGCGTTTGCCAGTACGACCACAGCAGGCGGTGCAACGCCGTCACAACGCCCCCTCGTGTGTGAGCAGGATGCGCACGTGGCCGCCCGCATTGAGCGCGTGCAGCTTGCGCAGCGTGTCGAAGTAGGCATGGCGGTCTTCCATGATCGAGTACGCCAATACCGACGGCCCACGCAGCTCCCGATAGCTCAGCGGCGACCAGGCGGCGTCGGCGGCCAGCAGCACCCAGCCTTCCTGCGTGCGCACGAACGCGCCAAGGTGCCCCGCGGCGTGGCCGGGCAGCGGCACGAGCAGCACGTCGCCGTTGCTGTCGGGCAAGGCCCAGGCGGACGTGAATGGCGCCAGCTCCGGCGGCAGCGCGACTTGCTCGAACTGTTCGACAAAGCGCGTGCGCGTTTCAAAATCTTCGGGAATCAGCCCCGGCACGAAAGCGCGCCGCAACGCGGAAACGCCACGCAGCGCGCGCAGGTGCATCCATCCCTCGCCGGAGCAGATGACCGGCACGCCCGGAAAGTCGCGCAGGCCGGCAACGTGGTCGCCGTGGAAATGCGAGACGATCAATCCATCCAGATCAGCCGGGCGCACGCCCTGTTGCGCAAGCTGCACCGCCATGGATTCCGACGTGTCGAAATACACGGGCGTGACCTTGCGATAGATCGCAAACAGGCCACTGCGCGTGTGGTCATGAAAATGCGAGGCGTAGCCCGTGTCCCACAGCCAGCGCCGCCCGGCGGCTTCGATCAGCCAGGCGCGTGCGGGAAACGCGCAGGTGCGCAGTCCCGCGCCGCGCAGCGCCACACACGCGGTATGCGTGCAGTACCCGGCTTCAAAAACGGACAACGTTGCCATGTTCACGTAACCAGTGAGCCGTGCGGCGGATGCCTTCGGCCATGTCGATGGGCGGCACGTAGCCGAGTTCGATGCGCGCGCGGTCGTTGGCGAGCGTCATGTCGTAGTGGAGGGCCGCGGCGCTGTAGCGCGTGAGCAGCGGCTCGCGGTGCGTGACGGCGCTGCCGGCTTCCATGACGCGTGCGGCCAATGCCATGGCCGGATACGGCACCGCGCGGATGCGATAACGCAGGCCGAGCTGCTGCCCTAGCAGTTGATCGAGCAGATCGCGCAGCGTGGCAGGCGCATGGTTGGTGATGTTGTAGGCGGCGCCGGAAGGCACGCTCGCTGTGGTGGCGCACTGCATGGCATGCACCACGTTTTCCAGATAGGTCAGATCCATGCGCGCCGCGCCGCCACGGGGCAGGGGCAGCACGCCGCCGCGCAGCTCCAGCAAGTGCAGGATGCGCGGCAGGACCACGCGATCGTGCGGGCCGAACAGCCCGCGCGGCCGCAGGATGACGAAGTGCGTGCGGTGCTGCGTGGCGACCTGCTGCAGGATGGCCGCTTCTGCCAGCATCTTCGTCGCCGCGTAATGATTGGCGAAGCGCGCAGGACGATAGTTCTCGGGCAGATCGGCGTGATGCTGGTAGTCGAAATAGATCGACGGTGTGGAGATATGCACGAAGCGGCGGACGCCACGCTTGACGGCACCTTCGGCGAGCGCCGCCGTGGCGCGCACATTGGCCGCGTAGAAGTCTGCATACGCACCCCACGGCGATGACAGCGCCGCGCAATGCCAGACCGTGTCGACACCGTCGAGCAGCGCATCCAGCGTGGCCGCTGTCAGCTGTGCCAGATCGGCCGGCACATAGTCTGCGCCACGGGCGGCAAAGGCGTCGCGTTGCGTGGCATCGCGCCCCGTCGCGCGCACGCGGGCGCCTTGCGCGAGCAGCGCGTCGACCGCGTTGCGGCCGAGCCCACCGGTGGCGCCCGTCACCAGCGTCGTCATAGCGTCAGCACCATGCCGCCGAGCGTCAGGCCGGCCGCCGTGCCGACCAGCAGCACCGGTTTGCCGGGCTCGATGCGTTGGGTCGTCACCGCTTCATGCAGCGCGGTGGGAATCGACGCGGCTACCTGGTTGCCGTGCTGCGCGTAGATATCGACCACGCTGGCTTCAGGCACGCCCAACCGCTTGCGCAGATGCTGCATCCCCAGGTGGCTCGCCTGGTGCGGCACGACGACATGCATGTCGCCCAGCGTGTATTGGCTGCCCGCGAACAGCCGATCGAGGAAACCGTCCATCAGTTGCGCGGCGAGCTTGAATACGCGCTTGCCATCCATGTGAAACAGGTAATCGGTCGGTTGCGCACCGGTGCGCGGGTTGCGGCGCGTGCCGCCCGCGCGGATTTCGCAATAGGTTTTGCCGGCGGGGTACGTCTCCATGCGGTAGGCGTGGATGCCCGCGCCGGATTGCGACGGTGCCGCTTCAACGATGACCGCCGCTGCGCCGTCGCCAAAGATCAATGCGGTCTCGGCGTCGTCCCAGTCGATGCCGCGCGAGGCGAGGTCGGACGCCACCACGGCGATGCGCTTGTACGCGCCCGTCGTCAGGAGGCTGCCCGCCACATGCAGCGCCGTCACGAAGCTCAGACAACTCGCATTGACATCAAACGCAGGCGTGCCGGCCGGCAGCCCGGCGGGCTCGAGGATGTGCGCGGCCGTGTTGGGCAGCGCCTGTTCTTGCACGCCCGAGGCGGAGATCAGCAGGTCGATGGACGCAGCCGGAACATCGGCGCGGCGCAGTGCATCGCGCACGGCAGCGCCGGCGAGTTCCGACTGGCGCTCGGCCAGCGTGGCATGGTGGCGAACGTCGATGCCGGACTTCTTGCGCACGTACCCCGCCCGATGCCCGAGGCGGGCATCCAGTTCAGCGGACGTGACTTGTTGCTCCGGCAACGCCTTGCCGGTGGAAAGCAGATGAATCGGCAGCATAGATGCGGGCACGCACGGGGTGCGCGGCCCTGTTCCCTCTTCCGGCTGCCGCGCGCGCGGGGCGCATGCCGCAGCTTAGTGATCTTGTTTTGTTGCGCCGCGATTCTAGCGGGAGGACCGCGCCCGGCGAGATGAAAATTCGTTAATAGTGGTGACGTTCAGGCGCCGTAGCTGCGCAGCCGGTCGAGGTCGACGACCGTCACCCCGCCATATTCCAGCCGCACCACACCGTCCCTCTCCAGGGCCTTGAGCGACTGGTTGGCTGCCTGGCGCGTCATGCCAGAGAGCAGGCCGAGCTCTTCCTGCGTGATCTCGAGGTGGTCGCCGGCGCTGGGGTAGAGGACCGGGTTGAACAGCGAGGCAATGCAGCGCGCGAGCCGCGGCGTGGTATCGAGCATGCGGTCGTACTCGAGCAGCGCCATGAAGTGGCCGAGCCGCTCGTTGAGCTGCCGCACCAGGAAGCGGTTGAACGCGACGCTGTTCTGCACGAGCCACTGGAACGTCGCGCGGTTCATGAAGGCCATGCGCGTGTCGCGCAGCGCGATGATGTCGTAGCGGCGCGGCTCGTTCTTGAGCAAGGAGCCCTCGCCGAACCAGCCGCCGGCCGTGACCCCCGTAAAGGTGACGTTGCGCCCCTCCGGTGACACCGTGCCGATCTTCACCAGGCCGCTGACCACGCCCGTCCAGGAGTCCAGCACCGTGTCTTTCGCGCAGATGCAGCTGCCGCGCTCGTAGGTGCGCTCGATGATGCCGGTGCTGGCGCGCTCGGCTTCGTCGGCGGGCAGGTCGATCGACCACGCCGCAATGTGGGCCAGCCGCGCGCGGTTGATGCCCGGGCGCGCGGCGTCCTGCGGCTCACGCACGCTGCACGCCCACCGGCAGCGTGCTGATGCGGTGGACTTCCGGGGTGGAGAGCCAGTCGGTCGATTGGCACCGGAGGAACAGGGCCGTCGCGTCCTCGCCCCAGAACAGCTCGCCGTCGGCCGCAAGTGTCGGCACGCCGAACACGCCCAGCGCGATGGCGGCATCGGTGTGGTGCCGCAGTGCCTCCTTGACGGACGGCTGCTCGACGGCGGACACCCCTTGTGCAAAGCCGACGGCCTCGCACAGCGCTGCAAAGCCTTCGGTCGACCCGACATCGTGCCCGTCGCGCCAGATGTGCCGGAACACGGCGCGCACGGCTTCCAGTGAACCGCCCATGGCGATGGTCAGCCGCAAGGCCTTGATGGGGTTGAACGGATGGGCCGGCGGCATGCGAAACGGAATGCCCAGCTGCTGCGCACGGAACAGCGCATGCCGATATGTGAACACGCGCTTGGCGCCGATCTCTGCCGGGCCTTTCTGGCCCCAGTGATTCAGGATGGCGCCGAGCACCACGGGGCGCGGCGCGATGACGATGTCCGAGGGCAGCTTGTCGAACTGCTCGAGCTGCAGGTAGGCAAATGGCGAGATGACATCGAAGAACCAGTCGACAGTCTTGGCGGGCATGCGGGTCTCCTCCGGTGCGGTGTTGGCGGTGAGTGTCGCACGGTGCAGGCGTTTGTGCAGAGGGTGGCTACTCGCCGTACTGCCTGAGGCCGACGAGGTCGCGCACCTCGATCACACCGTAATCCACCCTGACCAGCCCCTGCTGTTCGAGCACCTTCAGGGCCTGGTTGGCGCGCTGGCGCGAGATGCCCGCCAGCAGCCCGATCTCTTCCTGCGAGATCTCGAGCGTGTTGCCCAGCCGCGGATACAGCAGCTCGTTGAACAGCGACGACACGGCTCGTGCCACGCGCGAATCAATGTCGAGCAGCCGTTCGTACTCGACCGCCGCAATGAACTGGCCGAGCCGCTCGTTCAGCTGCATCAGGAGGAAGCGGGTGAAGGGCAGGCTCGTGTCGAGCAGCCATTGGAAGGTCTCGCGCGGGATGAAGGCGATGCGGGAGCGGCGCAGCGCCATCACGTCGTACTTGCGCACTTCGTGCTTGAGCACGGCGCCTTCGCCGAACCAGCCGCCGGTCGGCACCCCGGTAAACGTGACGGACTTGCCGGATGGCGACACCGTGGTGATCTTGACCAGCCCGTCGACCACGCCCATCCACTCCTCGGCGCGCTCACCCTTGTGGCTGATGTAGTCGCCCGGGCCGTATTCGCGCACGTAGGTGGCCTGCCGTACGCGCTCGCGTTGTTCCGCGCTCAGGTCCGCTGCCCACGCGCAGTGGTCGATGAAGTCATTCGGCATGGGTTTTGGGAGTTCCTGTAGGGATTAACCCGGAATTGTCACCGGCGCGACATCCGGCCAAAAAGGCGTGGACTATCTTACCGTCACGATTGAGGCCGGGCACCAGAACGAACGCTCGTGCGGAAAATCAGCCTGCGAAGACGGGCGGCATACACGAACGGGTGGTTGGACACCCGAGCCTGGACACCAGCAGCAGAAGCGGCCTCCCGGTCAGGGAGGCGAAAGGGACAGGAGACACGCATGCAGGATTCGTCGGCGACGACTTTTCCGCGACTGCTGCTGGCGCACGCCCAGAGCAGGCCAGGCCACCCGGCCTATCGCGAGAAGGATCTCGGCATCTGGCAGACCACGACGTGGGCGCAGGTGGCGCAGGAAGTGCGCGCGCTTGCTTGCGGCCTGGCGGCGCTGGGCTTCGAGCGCGGCATGAACCTGGCCGTGGTCGGCGACAACCGTCCGCGCCTGTACTGGGCGATGACGGCCGCCCAGGCGCTGGGCGGCGTGCCCATCCCGCTCTACCAGGATGCGGTGGCCGCGGAAATGCTGCATGTGCTGGCCGATGCCGAGATCGCGTTTGCCATTGCCGAAGACCAGGAGCAGGTCGACAAGCTGCTCGAGCTGCAGCCGCAACTCGCGGCGCAGGCGCGTCCGCTGCAATGGATCGTCTACGAAGACCCGCGCGGCCTGCGCGACTACGACGATGCCGAGCTGATGTCGTATGAGCGCATCCAGGAGATCGGCCGCGAGTTCGACCGCACGCATCCGGGCTTCTACGAGGCGGCCGTGGGGGCCGGCGCGCCCGATGACACGGCCATCATCCTCTACACCTCCGGCACCACCGGCAAGCCCAAGGGGGTGTGCCACGCACACCGCAGCCTGATTGCCGTGGCCACGCGCGGCTGCGCCTTTGACGGCCTGCATGCCGATGACGACGTGCTGTCCTACCTGCCGATGGCGTGGGTGGGCGACAACCTGTTTTCGTATGCGCAGGCCATGGTGGCCGGCTTTACCGTCAACTGCCCCGAGTCGCGCGAGACGGTGATGACCGACCTGCGCGAGATCGGCCCGACTTACTACTTCGCGCCGCCGCGCATCTACGAAGGCCTGCTCACGCAGGTGATGATCCGCATGGAAGACGCGGGCTGGATCAAGCGCAGGCTGTTCGACTGGGCGATGCGCGTGGCACGGCGCTGCGGTACGCAGATTCTCGACGGGCAGCCCGTCGCTGCGCTGGACCGCGCGCGCTATGCGCTGGGCGAACTGCTGATCTATGGGCCGCTGCGCAACGTGCTCGGCATGAGCCGCATCCGCGTGGCGTATACCGCCGGCGAGGCGATCGGGCCGGACCTGTTCCGCTTCTACCGCTCCATCGGCGTGAACGTGAAGCAGTTCTACGGCCAGACGGAGACCTGCGCCTATGTCTGCCTGCAGCCCGATGGCCAGGTCAAGTTCGATTCCGTGGGGCCGGCCGCGCCGGGCATGGAGATCCGCATTGCCGACAGCGGCGAGGTGCTGGTGCGCGGCGTGGGCCTGCTCAAGGGCTACTACAAGCGCGACGACGCCACGCGCGAGGCAATCGACGCCGACGGCTATTTCATGACCGGCGACGCGGGCCTCATCGACGCCGACGGCCACCTGCGGATCATCGATCGCGCCAAGGATGTCGGCAGGCTGGCCGACGGTTCGATGTTCGCGCCCAAGTACATCGAGAACAAGCTCAAGTTCTTCCCGTACATCAAGGAAGCCGTGGCCTTTGGCGCCGATCGCGACCGGGTCTGCGTGTTCATCAACATCGACTTCGAGGCCGTGGGCAACTGGGCCGAGCGCCGCCATCTGCCGTACGCCGGCTATATCGACCTGGCCGGGCAGCCGCAGGTGATCGAGATGATTGCCGAGTGCGTGGCGCAGGTGAATGCCGACCTGGCGGAGGACCCGATGCTGTCGGGTTCGCAGATCGCGCGTTTCCTGATCCTGCACAAGGAGCTGGACCCGGACGACGACGAGCTGACGCGCACGCGCAAGGTGCGCCGCCGCTACATCGCCGAGAAGTACGCCGTGCTGATCGACGCGCTGTATGCGGGCAGGCAGGAGCAGTTCATCGAGACGCGCGTCCGGTTTGAAGACGGCCGCGAGGGGAGTGTCAGCGCAACGCTGAAGCTGGTGGACGCGAAGATCGTGCCGCCGGTCCAGCGCAAGGCGGCATAGATCAACAGACCGCCGCACGGGGAACAACATGACGCAAATGGCATGGCAAGGCGTGGCGAGGCAGACCGGCGCGGGCATCGGGCTGCCGGGGGGCCGGGCGCAGGCGGGTCTCGGCCCGCTGCAAGGCGACGTGCTGCTCGACCTGCAGCACATCTCGCTGTCGTTTGGCGGGGTGAAGGCGCTGACCGATATCTCGTTCGACATTCGCGCGCACGAGATCCGGGCGATCATCGGGCCGAACGGCGCGGGCAAGAGCTCCATGCTGAACGTCATCAACGGTGTCTACCACCCGCAGCAGGGCCGCATCGTGTTCCGCGGCGAGGAGCGCCGCCGCATGAACCCGACCGCCATGGCACGGCAGGGCATTGCGCGCACGTTCCAGAACATCGCGCTGTTCAAGGGCATGACGGTGCTCGACAACATCATGACGGGGCGCAACACGCTGTTCCGCAGCAACCTGTTCGCCAATGCCGTGTGGTTCGGCCCCGCGCGCCGCGAAGAGATGCGCCACCGCCGCAAGGTCGAAGAGGTGATCGACTTCCTGGAGATCCAGGCGATCCGCAAGACGCCGGTGGGGCGCCTGCCGTACGGCCTGCAGAAGCGCGTGGAGCTGGGCCGTGCGCTGGCGGCCGAGCCGTCGATGTTGCTGCTCGACGAGCCGATGGCCGGCATGAACGTGGAAGAAAAGCAGGACATGTGCCGCTTCATCCTCGACGTCAACCGGCAGTTCGGGACCACCATCGTGCTGATCGAGCATGACATGGGCGTGGTGATGGACATCTCCGACCGCGTGGTGGTGCTCGACTACGGCAAGAAGATCGGCGACGGCACGCCCGACGAGGTCAAGGCCAACCCCGAGGTCATCCGCGCCTATCTTGGGCAGTCCCACGCCTGACAACCGAAGCGTGCAGCAGGAGCACACGACATGAGTTTCTTCCTTGAAGTGCTGGTGGGCGGGCTGTTGTCCGGGCTGATGTATTCGCTGGTGGCGCTGGGCTTCGTGCTCATCTACAAGGCTTCCGGCGTATTCAATTTTGCGCAGGGCGCGATGGTCTACTTTGCGGCGCTGGCCGTGGTCGGGCTGATGGACAAGGGCTTGCCGATCTGGGCGGCTGCCATCGGCGCGTTCGGCATCATGATCGTGGTGGGCATGGCAACCGAACGCCTGGTGCTGCGCAAGCTGGTGAACCAGCCACCCATTACGCTGTTCATGGCGACCATCGGCCTGTCGTTCTTCCTGGAGGGTCTCGGGCCGATGCTGTTCGGCAACGAGGTTCGCCCCATCGATCTGGGCATCGTCGACGAACCGATCGAGGCGATCCTCACGCATCTGAACATGGTCGTGTCGAAGTTCGACCTGACCTCGGCGCTGATCGCGGGCTTGCTGGTCGGGGTGCTCGCGCTGTTCTTCCAGTACACACGGGTGGGGCGTGCGCTGCGCGCCGTGGCGGATGACCACCAGGCCGCGCTGTCGCTGGGCATTCCGCTGCAGCACATCTGGGCGATCGTGTGGGGCGTGGCAGGGTTCGTGGCGCTGGTGGCCGGCATGCTGTGGGGTTCGCGCAATGGCGTGCAGTTCGCGCTCACGCTGACCGCGCTCAAGGCGCTGCCCGTGCTGATCCTGGGAGGCTTTACTTCCGTGCCGGGCGCGATTGTCGGCGGGCTGATCATCGGCGCATCCGAAAAACTCGCCGAGATCTATGTCCCGCCGGTGTTCCAGTCGATGTTCGGCGGCAATTTCGGCGGCATCGAGGGATGGTTCCCGTATGTGTTCGCGCTGCTGTTCCTGCTGGTCCGCCCGGAAGGGCTGTTCGGCGAGCGGCATATCGACCGCGTTTGACGCCCACGTTGCGCTTTTCAGGAGACGCGCATGTTCTATCGCGAAGCCGGCCAGTTCAAGACCAGCTATGAGGCCGACAGCCAGGTCTTCCCGATCCGGCAGGACCGCATCGGCGTGGCCGTGCTGCTGGCGGTGGCCTTTGTGGGAATTCCGCTGGTGGGCTCGGAGTAT
This sequence comes from Ralstonia mannitolilytica, assembly GCF_000954135.1. NCBI lineage: Bacteria > Pseudomonadati > Pseudomonadota > Betaproteobacteria > Burkholderiales > Burkholderiaceae > Ralstonia > Ralstonia mannitolilytica. Next base: position 887,668 of record NZ_CP010800.1, read on the forward strand.
TGGTTCTCGGCCATCCTGATCCCGTTCCTGATCTTTTCGCTCGCGGCGCTGGGGCTCAACATCCTTACGGGATATGCGGGCCAGCTGTCGCTCGGTACGGCGGCGTTCATGGCGGTGGGCGCGTATGCCGCATACAACTTCCAGCTGCGCGTGGAGGGAATGCCGGTGCTGCTGACGTTCGTACTGGCAGGCTTGAGCGCGGCGCTCGTGGGCGTGGCCTTCGGCCTGCCGTCGCTGCGCATCAAGGGCTTCTACCTGGCGGTGGCCACGCTGGCTGCGCAGTTCTTCGTGGTGTGGGTGCTCACGAAGTTTCCCTGGTTCTCGAACAACAGCTCCTCGGGCGTGATCACGGCGCAGCGGCTCGACCTGTTTGGCGTGCCCATCGATACACCGGTCAAGCGGTATCTGTTCGTGCTCGGCATCGTTGCGGTGATGGCCATGGTGGCGAAGAACCTCGTGCGCTCCTCCACCGGCCGCGCGTGGATGTCGGTGCGCGACATGGACGTGGCGGCCGAGGTGATCGGCATTCCGCTCATGCGAACCAAGCTCGCGGCCTTTGCCGTGAGCTCGTTCTACTGCGGCGTGGCGGGGGCGCTGTATGCGTTCTGCTATCTCGGCTCGGTCGAGCCCGACGGCTTCTCGCTCGACCTGTCGTTCCGCGTGCTGTTCATGATCATCATCGGCGGCGTGGGGTCGATCCTGGGCTCGTTCCTCGGGGCGGCGTTCATCCTGCTGTTGCCGATCTTCCTGGACAACGTGCTGCCGCCGCTGGCCGCACTGCTGCATCTGCCGTTCACCAACGCGACGGTGTCGCACATCCAGCTGATGGTGTTTGGCGCGCTGATCATCTTCTTCCTGATCGTCGAGCCGCACGGGCTGGCGCGGCTGTGGCAGATCGGCAAGGAGAAGCTGCGCCTGTGGCCATTCCCGCATTGAGATCACGTAGTCACCACCAAAACGAAATCCACCTGCCAAGGTGAAGGAGAAGGTCATGAACATGCTGGTTAGCAAACTGCAACGCAGTGCCGCGGCGCTCGGAATGGCGGCCGCACTGGTGTCGCTGGCGGCGCCCGTGCAGGCGCAGACCGCCGAGCAGTTCATCGCGATCCCGAGCTATCGTGTCGGGCCCTATGGCACCAACGGGCAGTCGTGGTACGGCGGGTTTGTCGACTACCTGACCTACGTCAATCTCAAGGAGGGGGGCGTCAACGGCGTCAAGCTCGCGTGGGAAGAGTGCGAGACCGAATACAACAACGCCAAAGGCGTGGAGTGCTACGAGCGCCTGAAGGCGCGCAGCAGCGCCTCGCACGGGACGGCGTATCACGTCATGTCCACCGGCATTTCGTATGCGCTGGTCGACAAGACCGCCGCCGACAAGGTGCCGCTGGTCATGATGGGCTACGGGCGCACCGATGCCGTGGATGGCTCGGTGTTTCCGTATGCGTTTCCGCTCGTGACGACGTACCAGATGCAGGCCTCGGCCATCGTCAAGTACCTCGCGGACAAGAACAAGGGGTCGCTGGCGGGCAAGAAGATCGTCTACCTGTATCACGACTCGGCCTATGGCAAGGAGCCGATCGTCGCGCTCGAGGCGGAGGCCAAGCTCGGCAAGTTCAACCTGGTGGAGATCCCGGTGGCGCACCCCGGCAACGAGCAGGGGGCGCAGTGGCTGAAGATCCGCCAGGAGAACCCCGACTACGTCATCTTCTGGGGCTGGGGCGTGATGAACCAGACCGCGCTGAAGGCCGCGCAGAAGGTCGGGTACCCGCGCGACAAGATGGTCGGCTCCTGGTGGGCCGGGTCGGAGGAAGACACCATCCCGGCCGGTGAAGCCGCCAAGGGGTACCTGAGCGCAACCTGGAACGTGGCCGGCAAGAACGTGCCGCTCATCGCCGACATCGACAAGGTGGTGTACGGCGCCGGCAAGGGCAACATGCAGAACGCGTCGAAGGTGGGCTCCGTGCTGTACAACCGCGGCGTGTCTGCGGCCGTGGTGACGGTGGAGGCCATCCGCGTGGCGCAGGCGAAGTTCGGCAAGGGCAAGGTCATGAACGGCGAGCAGATGCGCTGGGCATTCGAGAACCTGAACCTGGGCAGCGCGCGCCTGCAGCAGCTCGGGGCCACGGGTCTGCTGCCGGAAATCCAGACCAGCTGCAGCAACCACGAGGGCTCGGGCAAGGTGAAGATCCAGCAGTGGGACGGCAGCAAGTGGGTCGTGGTGTCTGACTGGGTGGAGGGCAACAAGGGCCTCGTCCATCCGCTGTTCAAGGCGACCGCCGCGCAGTACGCGAAGGAGAAGGGCATCACGCCGGCGTGCGTGAAATCCTGAACCCGCACCGGCCGCCTCGTCCGCCGGCGTGGGGCGAGGCGCGGCCTGACTGCACCCTCTTTTCGACCCACTTTGCACCGCACCATGAGCCTGCTGACTGTCAACAACATCGAGGTCATCTACGACCACGTCATCCTGGTACTCAAGGGCGTTTCGCTTGCGGTGCCCGAGGGGGGCATCGTCGCGCTGCTGGGCGCCAATGGCGCCGGCAAGACGACCACGCTCAAAGCCATCTCGAACCTGCTGCATGCCGAACGCGGCGACGTGACCAAGGGATCGATCGAGTACCGCGGCAGCCGCGTCGATCAGCTCACGCCCAATGACCTCGTGCGGCGCGGCGTGATCCAGGTCATGGAAGGGCGCCACTGCTTCGCGCATCTGACGATCGAAGAGAACCTGCTGACCGGCGCGTACACGCGTCACTTCTCGCGCGCCCAGACCCGAGACGCGCTCGAACGCATCTACGCGTACTTCCCCCGTCTGAAGACGCGGCGCAAGTCGCAGGCCGGCTACACCTCGGGCGGCGAGCAGCAGATGTGCGCCATCGGCCGCGCCATGATGGCGGCGCCGCAGATGATCCTGCTCGACGAGCCGTCGATGGGGCTGGCGCCGCAGATCGTCGAAGAGATCTTCGAGATCGTGCGCGATCTCAACCAGCGCGAGAAGGTCAGCTTCCTGCTCGCTGAGCAGAACACCATGGTGGCGCTGCGCCATGCCGACTACGGCTACATCCTCGAGAACGGCCGCGTGGTGATGGACGGCACGGCCGAAGCGCTGCGCAACAACGAAGACGTCAAGGAGTTCTACCTGGGCGTGGCCGCCAATGATGACGAGGCAGGCGCGCGCCAGTCCTTCCGCGACATCAAGAGCTACCGCCGGCGCAAGCGCTGGCTGGCCTGAAGCGACCCGAACCCGCCCGTCTTCCCGAACACCTCCAACCGCCTGCCCACCATGCCGGAACATTTCGATGCCCTCGAGACGCGCGCGCCTGAACTGCGCGAACAGGCGCTGTTTGCCGCGCTGTCCAAGCAGATCGCGCATGCGCAGACGAATGCGCCGTACTTTGCGCAGCGGTTGCGCGATGTCGACCCGCAGGCCGTGACGTCGCGCGCGGCGCTGGCGGCGTTGCCGGTCACGCGCAAATCGGAACTGGCGGGCATGCAGAAGTTGTCGCCGCCGCTGGGCGGACTGAACGCCACGCCGCTGGGCGGCCTGCGCCACGTGTTTCAGTCGCCCGGGCCCATCCATGAGCCCGATGGTCACGGGCCCGACTGGTGGCGCACGGCGCGGGCGCTGTTTGCCGCCGGATTCCGCGCGGGGGACCTCGTCTACAACACGTTTTCGTATCACTTCACGCCGGCGGGGCTGATGATGGAATCCGGCGCGCACCGGCTGGGCTGCTGTGTGTTTCCGGCCGGCGTCGGCCAGACCGAGATGCAGGTGCAGGCCTTGTCGATGCTCAAGCCCACTGCGTACGTGGGCACGCCGTCGTTCCTGCGCATCCTGCTCGAGAAGAGCGCCGAGGCAGGCCAGCCCTGTGCAAGCCTCACCAAGGCCGTCGTCTCGGGCGAGGCGCTGCCGCCGTCGCTGCGCGAATGGCTCGCTGCGCAAGGCGTGGTGGTGCACCAGATGTACGGTTCGGCCGACCTGGGCCTCATCGCCTATGAGGCCGACGGCAGCGACGGCTGGGTCGTCGACGAGAACGTGCTGGTGGAGATCGTCGAGCCGGGGGGCACGCAGCCGATGCCGGAGGGGGAGGTGGGTGAAGTGGTGGTCACCGTGCTCGGCAATGGAGACTATCCGCTGATCCGCTTCGGCACCGGCGACCTGTCGGCCATCGTGGCTGGCTCTTCGCGGCAGGCCAGCCCATGCGGGCGCACGAACATCCGCCTCAAGGGCTGGCTGGGCCGCGCCGACCAGACCACCAAGGTCAAGGGCATGTTCGTGCATCCCGGGCAGGTGGCGGAGGTGGTGCGCCGGCATCCGGAGATCCGCGCCGCACGGCTTGTGGTGTCGGGCACGCCGGGCGTCGACGTCATGACGCTGCACTGCGACGCCACTGGCGATGATGCCGGCCTGCGTGAAGCCGTGGCCTGCTCGCTGCGCGAGGTGACGCGGCTGCGCGGCGAGGTGCGCTTCGTGGCGGCAGGCTCGCTACCGCAAGACGGCAAGCTGATCGAAGACGCACGCGACTACGCCTGAGCGCATCTGGCGTGCATTGCCGGCCGCGTGCCGGCAACTGCCATCCGTTGACGGTGCCGGCGGCGTTGGCACCGCTCTTGCGCCTGCCCATGCGTGCGGTACGGCCCGCTAAGCGAAATCCCGTATATTCGTCCTCCGTGTGACGCTGGCCGAACAAACCGGCGTGCGCGCTGTCGCATCTTGGCCGGCTCCGCCGCGCCGCTGTCTCCCCCATCCTCGATCCGCCCCGACGTCACAGCAACGCATGCACGTAGAGACCCCGCTCATCTCCACCATCATCGGCGGCCTTGTGCTGGCCTTCATCTTCGGCACCATCGCGCAGCGGCTGCGCCTGCCGCCGCTGGTGGGCTACCTCATGGCGGGCGTGGTGGCCGGCCCCTTTACCCCGGGCTTCGTGGCCGACCAGAGCCTTGCCCCGCAGCTGGCGGAGCTGGGCGTGATCCTGCTGATGTTCGGCGTGGGGCTGCACTTCTCGATGAAGGAGCTGCTGGCCGTCAAGGCCATCGCCATTCCGGGCGCCATCGGGCAGATTGCGCTGGCCACGCTCATGGGCATGGGGCTGGCGTGGCTGCTCGGATGGGACTGGGGGCCGGGGCTGGTGTTCGGGCTGGCGCTGTCGGTGGCGAGTACCGTGGTGCTGCTCAAGGCGCTGGAAGACCGCGGCCTGGACCACTCGCACGAGGGCCATATCGCCGTCGGCTGGCTGATCGTGGAAGACCTCGTGATGGTGGTCACGCTCGTGCTGTTGCCGGCGCTGGCCGGCGCGCTTGGCGGCGCGGGCAGCACGTCGGTCAGCGCGTGGGACATCGCCAAGGTGCTCGCGATCACGCTCTCCAAGGTGGTGGCATTCGCGGCGCTGATGCTGGTGGTCGGCCGCCGCGTGATTCCGTGGATGCTCGAGCGCATCGTCATGACAGGCAGCCGTGAGCTGTTCCGCTTGGGCGTGCTCGCTACGGCGCTGGGCGTGGCGTATGGGGCGACCGTGCTGTTTGGCGTGTCGTTCGCTCTGGGCGCGTTCTTTGCAGGCATGGTCCTGGCCGAATCGGAGTTCAGCCAGCGCGCGGCCGAGGAGTCGCTGCCGCTGCGCGATGCGTTTGCGGTGCTGTTCTTTGTGTCGGTGGGCATGCTGTTCGACCCCCGCGTGCTCGTCGAAGACACGTGGGCGGTGCTGGGCACGGTCCTGATCGTGGTGATGGGCAAGTCGCTGGCAGCGTTTGCGGTGGTGCGGGCGTTCGGGCACGGCAACCGCACGGCGCTCACGATCTCGGCGAGCCTCGCGCAGATCGGCGAGTTTTCGTTCATCCTGATCGGGCTGGGCATCGGCCTGGAGATCCTGCCGGTGCGCGCGCGCGGGTTGCTGCTTGCGGCGGCGATCCTGTCGATCCTGCTCAATCCGCTCATGTTTGCCCTGATCGACCGCATCAAGCGCGAGGTCGCCGCCGAGCCCGCTGGGGCCGATTGAGTTTCAAGGCCGTCCCCAACCGTTTTTGCCAACGAGGAGTGTTCATGAGCCATCTGACTATCGGGGTGATCGTCGGCAGCCTGCGCAAGGCGTCGTTCAATCGCCAACTGGCGCAGGCGCTGGTCGGCCTTCTGCCTTCGGGCGCGCAGGCGCAGTTCATCGAGATCGGTGAGCTGCCGCTCTACAACCAGGATCTGGACAGCAACCTGCCCGAGCCCGTGCAGCGCTTCAAGGCGGCCGTGGCGGGTGTGGACGCCATCCTGTTCGTCACGCCGGAATACAACCGCGGCATCCCGGGCGTGCTCAAGAACGCGATCGACTGGGGTTCGCGGCCGTATGGCCAGAGTGTGTGGGGCGGCAAGCTGGCCGGCGTTGCGGGGGCGTCGCCGGGCGCCATCGGGACGGCCCTGTCGCAAGCACAGTTGCGCAACGTGTTGTCGGCGTTGGGGGTGCAGGTCTTGCCCCTGCCGGAGGTGTTCTTCCACTTTGCCGGAGAACCCTTCGACGCGCAGGGCGGGGTGGTGGATGCGCGGACGCGCCAGTTCCTGCAGGGATTCGTCGACCGATTCGTTCAGTGGGCAGGCGCCAAGCGCGCCTGACGCATCGATCGACTGGGGTTCAGGGCCGGGCGGGCAGCGATATCCCGCCCGGCCGTGTTGCTTCGAGGGCCCGGATCAGGCCAGGAAAGCGGCGGCGCTGATGAGCCAGCCTGCTGCGACGCAGCTTGCGATCCAGGCGGCCATGACGGCGCCGATATCCAACCATTTCATCATCGTTCTCCTTACAGCACTTGCATTGCTTGTTCAGGCAATCGATGTCTGAACAACTGTTACGCAGTGTAGGTGTTGCAATGCGGAAGAACAATATCGCGACGGGTGAACAGACTGTTCCAAAGGTAACAACAAATTTCAGCGCTGGCGTGGTGCGGCCTGCGCATGTCGGGGCCCTGCCGCGCTGTGTCCTGGCCGTTGCTGCGACGCAACAATTGGCTGGGTCCGAGGGCGTTTCCGGCGATGCGATGTTGGCGCTCTGTTGCGGCGTGGCTCCTCAGATGGCGTTCGCCATGGCTCTTTTCATGGAGCCACGAGATTCGGTACGGTAATGCGGATCCTGTCCACCCCCTCGCTGCGCGCATGACCACCCTGAACGCCTACCAACAGCCCATCGGCACGCCGATGCCCGACTGGACCGCGCGTCCGCTGCCGCCGCACACGCCGCTGCCTGGGCGGTACTGCCGCCTGGAGCCGCTCGACGCCGTGCGCCATGCCGATGCGCTGTTCGAAGCCGCCCGCCAGGCGCCCGACGACCGCCACTGGACGTACCTGATGGAAGGGCCGTTTGCCGACGCCGCATCCCACCGTGCCTATGTGGAGCGCATTGCGGCCAAGCGGGATCCACTGCAGTACGCCGTGATCGACGCGCAGACGGATCGCGCCGTCGGCACGCTGGCATTGATGCGCATCACGCCCGAGCACGGCGTGGTGGAGGTCGGTGCCGTGACGTTTTCGCCGTTGCTGCAACGCACCCCCGCGTCGACGGAAGCGCAGTTCCTGCTCATGAAGCACGTCTTTGAAGACCTGGGCTATCGCCGTTACGAATGGAAGTGCGACAGCCTGAATGCGCCGTCGCGTCAGGCTGCACTGCGGCTCGGCTTCCAGTTTGAGGGGATCTTCCGCCAGGCGGTCGTCTACAAGGGGCGCAGCCGCGATACGGCGTGGTTTTCCATCATCGATGCCGATTGGCCGCAGCTGCGGACGGCCTTCGAGCGGTGGCTCTCGCCCGAGAATTTCGATGCGCAGGGGCGGCAGCGCATGTCGCTCAGTGCGCTGCGTGCTTAGTCCATAGCGCGCTGCGGGCTCTGCGCGGCGCGCGAGGGCCGTTCCAGCGTCAGGCGCGCAGGGAAACCAGCGGCGGCTCGGCCGGGGTGAGCGCTTCGGCGCTGGCCGGATGCGCGGGCTGGGCCTGTTCCACGCGGCGGGCCTGCAAGCGGGCGTCGGTCACGCTCGATGTGCCGGTGACCTTGTCTGTCGTGCGCGCCTTGGTGGCCACCTCGGCACTGCCGGTGTCCGCGGACTTGCGCGTTTCCAACCGCGTCTCGGCCTGCTCCAGCCCTTTCTGGGCCTGAAGGCGGGCGATCTGCGCCTGCACGATCTGAATCTGCTGGCTCAGCATCTGCATCTGCTGCTTCTTCTGCTCGGCCGGCAATCCCTGCCCGGCCAGGTCTGCCATCGACTTCTGCAGGTTCTTGAGCTGCCGTTGCAGCCGTTCGATTTCATTGGCCGAGCCGCTCCCGCCGCCCGAAGCGCCGGTGGCCACAGTGCCAGAAACGGACGAGGAAGTGAGTTGCATTGCCATCTCGCTGATCAGTACGCCCTTGATCGGATGGCCGAGCGAAAACTTTAGCGGTCGCGGCGACTTTCTTTGCTGCTGCTGCGTTCTGGCAGATAGAATTAAATTCCGACTAAAGAAACAAAAAGCGAGAAGACTCGTTGGATACTTGGCGACGTTCGCCATGCTGCCCCGGCTTCTACGGGTTTACGTCTGTTATCCCGGCTCAAGATGCTGCGTAAAATAGAACAGGATTCTGTACAACAGAACGACAAAGAGGCAACGCATTCAAGGAGACGCCCATGCTTTCTTCCCATCCGGCCGCGAATGGCCGGCTGCCTCCCGGTTTGCCGGCGGTGCAGCTCAATCAGGTGTCAGTGCGGTTTGGCAGTTTTACGGCGGTGCAGGGCGTAGACCTGTCGATCGGCGAGGGGGAATTCGTGGCGGTGGTGGGGCCCACCGGGTGCGGCAAGAGCACGTTGCTCAACGCCGTGACGGGGCTGCTCAAGCCGGCCGGCGGCACGGTGAACGTGTTTGGCGAGCCGCTGACAGGCCTGAACGGCAGCGCTGGGTTCATGATGCAGCAGGACTCGCTGCTGCCCTGGAAGACGGCGCTCGACAACGTCGCGCTCGGCCTGGTGTTCCAGGGCATGCCGGTGGACGAGGCCCGCGAGCGCGCCCGTCCGTGGATGAAGAAGGTCGGCCTGGCCGGCTTCGAGGCGCGCTATCCGCATCAGCTCTCGGGCGGGCAGAAGAAGCGCATCAGCATGGCGCAGACGCTGATCCTCTCGCCCAAGATCGTGCTGATGGACGAGCCGTTCTCGGCGCTCGATGTGCACACGCGCCACCTCATGCAGAGCGAGCTGCTGCGCCTCTGGCAGGAAGACCGCAAATCGCTGCTGTTCATCACGCACGACCTGGAGGAGGCCATTGCCCTGGCCGACCGCGTGGTCGTCATGTCCGCCGGGCCCGCCAGCCGGCCGGTTGGCGATGTCGAAATCACGCTGCCGCGTCCGCGCAACGTGTCTGAAATCAACATGTCCGACGCGTTCATCCGCCTGTATCGCGAGATCTGGTCGATCCTCGGCACCGAAGTGGAGAAGAGCCATGCCGTCCAGCACTAACACGATGCCTACCGTGGGCACGCAGCGCGCCGGTCTCGCGCACAAGACCAGGATCCGCCTGTTCCAGCTGGCCGTGGTGGTGTTGATGTTCGGCTCGTGGGAGGGCCTCGGCCGCGCGGGCGTGGTCGATCCGTTCTATTTCTCGATGCCGTCGTCGATCGTCGCGCGCATCTGGGAGTGGTTCACCGCCGGCGACATCTACACGCATCTGGCCATCACCCTGGCCGAGACGATTCTCTCGTTCGGCATCGGCACGCTGCTCGGTATCAGCCTGGGGTTGTGGCTCGGCTTGTCCAAGCTCGCGGCCGAGGTGCTGGACCCGTTCATCAAGGTCTTCAATGCGATCCCGCGCATCCTGCTCGCGCCCATCTTCGTGATGTGGTTCGGTCTGGGGCTGACCTCCAAGGTGGCGCTGGGCGCGACGATGGTGTTGTTCATCACGTTCTTCAATACGTACCAGGGCGTGCGCGAGGTGAACCCCGTCATCCTGGCCAACGCGCGGCTGCTCAAGGCCAGCCGCATCAGCCTGCTGCGCCACGTCTATGTGCCGTCGGCCACCAGCTGGATTCTCTCGAGCCTGCGCGCTTCCGTCGGCATGGCCGTGATGGGCGCGATCGTGGCGGAGTACCTCGGCTCGTCCGCTGGCCTGGGCCACCTGATTGCGCAGGCCGAAGGCGTGTTCGATGCCACCGGCGTGTTCTCGGGAATCGTCGTGCTGTCGGCCTTCGTGATTGCGCTGGACCGCAGCGTCGATGCGCTCGAAGGCAAGTTGCTGGTGTGGCGCCCGAAGGTCGACCCCGAAACGGGCGCCTGAGCCCCAAGCACAATGAGGGAGACAACCATGAAGCGATGGATTTCGGCCCTGTTGTGTGCGGCCGTCTGCACGGCAGCCAACGCCGCCGAGCCGGAGAAGAAGGACGTGAGCCTGTCAGTCGGCTCGATGATCCTGAACTACATGCCGGTGCCGCTTACGCAGTCGCTGGGCAACTTCCAGAAGGAAGGGCTCAACGTGAAGGTGGAGAACTTCCAGGCCGGCGGCAGCAAGGCACTGCAGGCGCTGATTGCCGGATCGACCGATGCGGTGGTGGGCTTCTATGACCACACCATCCACATTCAGGCGCAGGGCAAGGACATTGTGTCGGTCGCGCTGCTCAACGTTACGCCCGGCATCGTGCTGGCCGTGCGGCCCGACCTGGATATCAAGAGCGGCAAGGATCTGAAGGGCAAGAAGATCGGCATCACCGCACCGGGCTCGTCCACCGATCTGTTTGCCCGCTATTACGCCATCAAGAGCGGGCTGCAGGTGAACGACGTGTCGTACATCGCCGTGGGTTCCGGCGCGCCGGGCATGGTGGCGCTGGATCGCAAGGAGATCGACGCGCTCGTCAACTTCGACCCCGTGGCGAGCCTGCTGGAGAAGCGCCGCGCCGCCAAGTTCCTCGTCGATACGCGCACCGATGCCGGCTCCAACGCCGTGTTCGGCGGCCGCTACCCGACCGCCACGCTGTACGTGACGCGCGACTTCATGACGAAGAATCCGGAGACCGTGCAGCGTCTGGTGAACGCCTTCATCCGCACGCTCAAATGGATCGACGCCAGCACGCCCGAGGCCATCGCCGACAAGATGCCCAAGGAGCAGCAGGTGGGCGGGCGCGACGTGTTTGTCGATGCGCTGCGCCACTCCAAGCCGATCTTCTCCAAGGACGGCCTGATGACCGATGCCGATGCCAAGGTGGCGCTGACGGTGCTTTCCAGCTACGACGAAAAGATCCGCAACGCCAGGATCGACCTGGCGAAAACGTACACTAACCGCTTCGTCGACCAAGCCCTGAAGACGGTCAAGTGAACCGTCTCGCCCAACCCGCCATGACCGCAGAGCGCCAAACCACCCAGAACGAGATCACGCCCGCCGCCAACGAGGGCGATGCCGCCACGCCGGGGCAGTCGGGGGTGGCTGCGCTGGACCGCGCGTTCTCGATCCTGTTTGCGTTCCGCCCCGGCGATTACGCGCTGACGCTGGCCGAGCTGGCCGCGCGCACCGGGCTGTACAAGAGCACGATCCTGCGGCTTGCCGGCTCGCTCATCCAGCACCGCATGCTGTTTCGCCTGGAAGACGGCCGGTACCAGATCGGTGCCGCGCCGTTGATGCTCGGCGCGCTCTACCAGCGCAGCATGCGCCTGGGCGACGTGGTGCTGCCGCACATGCGCGCGCTGGCCGAGGCCACCGGCGAGGCGGTGTCGTTCTACATCCGCGAGCGCGATGTGCGTGTCTGCCTGCATCGCGTCGATTCGAGCCACGCCATCCGCGATCACGTGCGCGAGGGTGACGTGCTGCCGCTGGAGCGCGGCTCCGGCGGGCGCGTGCTGTGTGCGTTCTCCGGCATGCAAGGCGCCACGTACGACGCGATCCGGCGCGATCACTACTACGTGTCGATCGGCGAGCGCGATCGGGAAACGGTGGGCCTGTCGGTGCCGGTGTTTGGCGTGCAGCAGGCGCTGCGGGGTGCGCTGTGCCTTGCCGGTCCGGCGTCGCGCATCGACGGGGCGCTGCTGCAATCGTGGCGCGTGACGGTGCTGGAGCACGCCGCGCAAATCACGTCCACGCTGGGTGGCGACCCCGCGCCGCTGCGTCTCGCTGCCCAACTGATCTCTAAAACCTAGGCTCCGCCAAGACGCCCCACCTCCTGAGCGGGGCGAGGGGCGGAGCCGACTGTGTAGCAGGAGTTGTTTTCATGGCTTTGCCTCTCGCGGGTTTGCGCGTGCTCGACTTGTCGAACGTGCTGGCCGGGCCGTTCTGCGGCTATCAGCTGGGTTTGCTCGGCGCTGAAGTCATCAAGATCGAGGTGCCGGGCAATGGCGATCTCGCCCGCCGTCTGGGCGCCGATCCTGAGCAGGCGCGCCGCAAGATGGGCGCCTCGTTTGTCGCCGTCAATGCGGGCAAGCAGTCCGTCACCGTCAACCTGAAGCACCCCGAGGGGCGCGCGATCCTGCTCAAGCTGGTGGCGCAGGCCGACGCGCTGATCGAGAACTACCGCCCCGGCGTGATGGACCGCCTGGAACTCGGCTACGACGTGCTGCGCGAGGTCAACCCGCGTCTCGTCTACTGCGCCATCTCGGGCTTCGGCAAGGACGGCCCGCTCAGCGGCAGACCCGCATACGACCAGATCATCCAGGGCATGTCCGGCGTGATGAGCGTCACCGGCGACGACGCATCGGCGCCGCTGCGCGTCGGTTACCCGATCAGCGACACGGTGGGCGGCATCACGGCGGCGCTGGCCGTCACCGCATGCCTGCTCGGCGCGCAGCGTACGGGGCAGGGCTGCATGGTGGACGTGTCGATGCTGGAATCGACGCTCGCCACCATGGGCTGGGTCGTCTCCAACTACCTGAACGCCGGTGTGACGCCGCAGCCGATGGGCAACCAGAATTTCACCGCCGCGCCGTCGGGCACATTCACCACGGGCGATGGGCTGATCAACATCGCCGCCAACGAAGACAAGCAGTTTGCCGCGCTGTGCCGCGTGGTGGGGCATCCGGAACTGGCCACCGACCCGCGCTTTGCCGAGCGCCATGCACGCAAGGAACATCGCCAGCAACTCAACGACGCGCTGGAAACGGCATTGGCCGCGCGCCCGGCCGCCGAATGGGAGCCGCTGCTGATCGAAGCCGGCGTGCCGGCCGGGCTGGTGCTCGACGTGCCTGGCGTGCTGGCGCACGAACAGGTGACGGGCCGCGGCTTCGTCACCTCGTTCCCGGAGGCCGGGCAGCACGTGACGCGCGCGGGCTTCCGCCTCTCGGGCGAAGATCCGTGCCCGCAGACACCGGCGCCATCGCTCTCCGCCCATACCGACGACTGGCTTGCCAGGCTCGGTTACCGCCACGACCAAATCGAAGCCTTGCGCGCCGAAGGCGCCATCTAATCATGACGACCGCACCGACACAGGACGCCGCCGGCCTCGCCGCCGATTACTGGCGCACCGACATCATCGACATCGAACCCGGCCGCATCCACGTACGCGGCTACCCGATCCAGGAGCTGATCGGCCAGATCGGCTTTGCCGAAATGATCTGGCTGATGCTGCGCGGCGAGCTGCCGGCCAAGGGGCAGGCGGCCTTGCTGGAAGCGGCGCTGGTGGCGTCGGTCGATCACGGCCCGCATGCGCCATCCATTGCGATCGCGAAGATGGCGACAAGCTGCGGCCTGCCGCTCAACGGCGCGATGGCGTCTGCGTTGAACGCGCTGGACGACGTGCACGGCGGAGCGGGGCAGCAGGCGGTCGAGCTGTTCCACGATATCGAGGCGCGCATGTTCGACGGCGCCTCGCTGGAGGTGGGCACGGCGGCGGGCGTCGATGCGTTCATCGCCGCGCACGGCAAGTACCTGCCGGGCTTCGGGCATCGCTTCCATCCGGTGGACCCGCGAGCGGTGCGTCTGCTCGCACTGGTGGACGAGGCCGCGCAAGACAACGTGGTCGGCGGTCGTTATGCCGCCATCGGCCGGGCCATCGCGGCGCTGCTGGCTGCGCGCAAGGGCCGGCCGATCCCGATGAACATCGATGGGGCGACTGCCGTCATCTATGCCGAGCTCGGGTTTGCCGCACCGTTGGCGCGCGGGGTGTTCTGCCTGTCGCGCGCGGTGGGCATCCTGGCGCATGCGTGGGAGCAGTCGGGCCGCGACGAGCGCAACAAGGGCCCGATGCCGCGCCAGTTGCCCTACCGCTATACCGGCGCGTCCACGCGGCATCTGCCGCAGACCGACGCGGCGACTGCGTCATGACGTATTGCAACTGGCCCCCGGTCGAGACCACCGTCCTTGCCGAAATGCCGGCCGCCCTGCGCCGGCCCGTCCCGACCGGCCGCGTGTACCGCCTGCGCGCCGATGGACGCCTCGACTGCCTGCTCTCGAACGGGCCCAGCCCGAATGGCTTGGCACTGACACCGGACGAATCCGCCCTGTTTGTCGCCATGACCCGCGACAACGCCGTCTGGCGCCTGCCGCTGCTTGCCGACGGCAGCACCAGCAAGGTCGGCCGCTTCGCGCAGTTCCATGGCACCAGTGGCCCGGACGGCATGGCGATGGACCCGGTCGGCAATCTGCTCGTCGCGCATGCCTCGCTGGGCGCGGTGTTCGCGCTGTCGCCCCACGGCGAGCCGCTGGCCCGCATCGCATCGTGCCGCGGGCGCTCCACCACCAACGTCGCGCTGACCCCCGATGGTCAGGGCATCGTCATCACGGAGTCGGCAACCGGCACCGTCCTCCAGGCCGGCTGGCGCGGGCTCGAACTCGCCTGACGGTCATCTTCCGCGCGCCGAGGGGGCACGCCCGGCCCATGGGTGCGCGGCGCAGATCACGCAGCGCCTTCCCCATACCGTCGATTCCGCACCTGACAAAGTGCACCGGCCGGTTCTGTCTCAATATGAGAGACATGTATCTATAGGTAATACAGAAGGGTAGGAGCTGTCCTACAAAGTTAGGTTCGTACTGTAGGAGCGATCCTACAAAGCTGCCTGTTGCCGGTCGGAACTGTCCTACATGGCGTGTAGGAAGCAGTAAGAAGTGTCCTACAAACCGTTAACCGGGCATCCCATGCTCACAGTCGCAAAACTGCCACGTCTTCTTTGTCGAATGAGGGTTCACAAGCGCAACAATATTGCTTTTTTGAGACAAAGATTGGGGTAAATACGTGTCAAACGTCCGCTTTAGCACATTGTCTATCCCGGGTCCGTCGGCCCACAAACGCTTCTCGTGCAATGTTTGTTAACACATTTGTAGGAAAATGGCCTACAAGTTTGTCGGAGAACTTACCCCCCTGATGTAGGGGGCTACCCTTCTTTACTTACCCTCAACTGAAACCCACAATGTGTTCAACACAAAACAACTTCACCATGTCTTGATTGACGTGAGTAAGAAGGGGCGGAAAGTGCCGGCAACGGCGCCGACCGCCAGAAGCATCCGGTCTGTGGGGATCGGGGCATGTCCGGCGAGGGTAGGTGCAGACGAAGTCTGTGCTACCGGACAGCACCGTGCGGGGTCGGATGCACGCTGTACTTTTACTGCACACGACGGGACAACATGGATACGCAAGACATTGTTTCCGAGATCAGCGAGCTGAATCTCACCTACCTGATGCTTGCCCAGCAGATGCTGGCCAAGGATCGCGATGCCGCGCTTTTTCGCCTCGGCATCTCCGAAGAACTGGCTGACATCCTGCTGACGATGTCGCCCGCGCAGATCGTCAAGCTGGCCAGCACCAACGTGCTGCTGTGCCGCTTCCGCTTCGACGATCACGCCATCCTGGGTCTGGTGACCCAGCCGCACCGTGACAAGGGCCTGCAGCAATCGCAAATGTCGATCCTGCTGGCGCGTCAGGCGGTTGAGCAGATCAACTGAACTGTTTGCGGCGGGTTTTCCGCCGGGTTCAGGGATTGCACTTTGGATGAGTAGCAAGCGTAGCGGGAGCAGTGCCATGCGACACACCAGCGTCATGAATGAAGTCGAGCAGATCCACCTAGCAGCGGAATTGATTTCGCTCGGTGCGCGTCTGCAACTGCTGGAACAGGAGACCACGCTCAGCCGTGAGCGCCTGGTCAAGCTGTACAAGGAAATCCGGGGGGAATCGCCGCCCAAGGGCATGCTGCCGTTCTCGGCGGACTGGTTCCTGACGTGGTCGCCGAACATCCATTCGTCGATTTTCCTGAACATCTATCGCTTTCTGGGCGAGAACAGCCGCAGCACCGGGGTGCGCCGCCTGATCTCGGCCTACAAGCTGTACCAGGAACACATCTACGTCCATGAGCAGGAAGAGGTGCTGTCGATCACCCGTGCGTGGATGATGCTGAAGTTCTTCGAGGGGAAGATGCTGCACACCGTGAAGTGCAAGCGCTGCACCGGCCATTTCGTGGCCCACGCAGACGACCTGCACCATGATTTCGTGTGCGGTGTGTGCCAGCCGCCGTCGCGCGCCGGGAAGAAGAAGCGCGTGGCTGGCCAGGCCGATGCGGTCGCAGAGAAGACGATCGAAGCCTGACGCGGTAGGGACGGAAACACGGACGGCCGGGAACGCCGGACGGGAAAGACGGGAAACGGGAAGCGCCGGCCAGTCCGGCACGCAGTACGACACATATCGAACACAACCCGCGCACGAGCAGCACAGGGGCTCAGACAGTCAAAAAAGGGGAAGGGGGTACGCCGGTCGCAGGCAACTGCAGACCGGTTTTTTTTTGTGCGTCCCGTCGTGCATGTGCCTCCTTCCGTATCGGCACGGCCCCACCGGTTGACGGCGCCCGACGAACGCGTTGGGCGCACCCGGTGCCGCCTGCGCGCCACGGTTACCCGAAGAAGAGGGGACGGAAAGCGATTTCCGCCCCTTTTCTCATGGGCGCGCGGCCGCCTTTGGGAGGGTGATGCTCAAGCCGCCCGTTTTGCTGCCGTTCATGGTGGGTAAGGGGTGCGCGGCGCGGTGTTCCGGACCTGCGGGGGCTGCAAAAGCCTGCGCGAGCCTTCAGTTAACCCGTGCCATGCCGTTATTCCCCTTGTATTGATCGCAGGATCCCATTCAGGAGTTCACCCCGTGCTAGTCGCCATCGGTTACATCGTGATTCTCGCCTCGGTGTTTGGCGGCTACATGCTGGCCGGAGGCCATCTGGGCCCCCTGTTCCAGCCGACGGAGCTGCTGATCATTTTCGGCGCCGGCTGCGGTGCGTTCGTCGTCGGCAACGACAAGAAAGCCATCAGCGCCACGCTCAAGGCCCTTCCGGGCCTGTTCAAGGGCTCGAAATACACCAAAGCGCTCTATATGGAAGTGATGGCGCTGCTGTACGTGGTGCTGTCCAAGATCCGCCGCGAAGGGATGATGTCCATTGAGGCCGACATCGAAGCCCCGCACGAAAGCGCGCTGTTCGCGAACTACCCGGCCATCCAGGCCGATCACCACGCGCTCGATTTCATCTGCGATTACCTGCGCCTGATGGTGGGCGGCAACCTGAATCCGTTCCAGATCGAAGCACTGATGGATCAGGAAATCGACACCCACCACCACGAGGCCGAACAACCGGCCCGCATCATCACCAAGGTGGGCGACGCCATGCCGGCCTTCGGCATCGTGGCCGCCGTGATGGGTGTGGTGCACACCATGGGTTCGGTCGGCCTGCCGCCGGCGGAACTCGGCAAGCTGATCGCCTCCGCGCTGGTCGGTACGTTCCTCGGGATCCTGCTGGCGTACGGCTTCATCGGGCCGCTCGGTTCGCTGCTCGAGCAGCGCGCCGAAGAATCGACCAAGTTGTTCCAGTGCATCAAGGTGACGCTGCTTGCCAGCATGAACGGCTACGCCCCGGCGATCGCCGTGGAATTCGGCCGCAAGGTGCTGTTCTCGACCGAGCGCCCCTCGTTTGCGGAGCTGGAAGACCACGTGCGCGGTGCCAAGACGGCGTAGCGGGAACCCATGACCACGAAGCGCAGCCGATGAGCCGCGCCGGATAACGACGCAGTACACACCGACGGGAACGGACCATGAGCAAGTCCAGCACGCCGACCTTCATTGTCATTCGGCGCAACAAAAAAGGCGGACACGCGCACCACGGTGGCGCGTGGAAGATCGCCTACGCCGATTTCGTGACCGCAATGATGGCGTTCTTCCTCCTGATGTGGCTGCTGAGCTCCGTGACCAAGGCCGAGTTGTCCTCGGTGGAAACGTACTTCCGCACGCCGCTGAAGGTGGCGCTGTTCGGCGGTGCCGGTTCGGGCGACCAGTCCAGCATCCTGAACGGCAGTCCGGCCATCAAGCAGAACATGCCGCAGCCCAACCCGAGCCCCAGCCCCACGGTGCAGCGCCAGCGCAACATCCGCGACGAATCCGATGATGCGGTGCTCAACAAGCTCAAGCAGAAGATCGCCGAGATGGTCGAGACCAACCCGGTGATGAGTCAGTTCAAGCACCAGCTGCTGATCGACATGACCAGCGAGGGGCTGCGCATCCAGATCGTCGACCAGCAGAACCGGCCGATGTTCGCCAACGCCAGCGCCGAGGTGCAGCCGTACATGCGCACGATCCTGCGGGAGCTGGGCTCGGCGCTGAACGACGTGCCCAACCCGATCAGCCTGTCGGGCCACACCGATGCCACGCAATACGCCACGCAGCACGGCTACAGCAACTGGGAGCTCTCTGCCGACCGCGCCAACGCTTCGCGCCGGGAACTGATCGCGGGCGGCATGAAGCCCGAGAAGGTCAGCCGCGTGGTGGGCCTGGAGGCATCGGTGCCCCTGGACAAGACCAATATCTACAACCCGATCAACCGCCGCATCAGCATCGTCGTGTTGAACAGCCGTGCGGCCGAGGCCGTGCGCTCGGGTGGGGTCGAGCCGGTGGCCGACCTTCGCAACGACGGCAAGGACACGCTGACCGACGCCGCCGCACGCGCCACGGGTGTGGCCGATGCGATGTCGCCGGCCAAGCCAGCAAGCGCCGAGGGGAGAAAGACGCAATGAGCGAGAAACATATCCTGGTGGTGGACGACTCCACGTCGATCCGCCGCATGATTGCCGCGTGCCTGCGCGAATGCGGCTTTGCCGTGACGGAGGCCGCCGACGGCAGCGCGGCGCTCGACGTTGTGCGCGAGCACGCCGGCAGCGCGCATCACCTCGTGATCACCGACCAGGTCATGCCCTCGATGGACGGCCTGACGCTCATCCGTGCACTGCGCGCGCTGCCGGCCTACGCCGACACGCCCATCCTGATGCTCACCACAGAGGCCGACGGCACGATCCGCGAACAGGCCCGGGCGGCCGGCGCGACCGGCTTCCTGCCCAAGCCGTTCGACCCCGAGGGCCTCACCGATTCTGTCATGCAACTGTTCGAATGGCATGCGCAGACCCACCGGTCTGCGTCGGCCCATTAATCGACCGAGACGACCAACATGAACCTCGATCTCAGCCAGTTTTTCGGCGCCTTCTTCGAAGAAGCGGAAGAGCTGCTCGTCGACATGGAGCGGCTACTGCTCGATCTCGATCTCGCGAATCCTTCTTCTGATGATCTGAACGCCATCTTCCGCTGCGCGCATTCCATCAAGGGCGGTGCGGCCACCTTCGGTTTCACGCACATGACCGAACTCACGCATGTGCTGGAGTCAATTCTGGACCGCGCACGCACCGGCACCCTGCAACTGCGCGAGAACATGGTCGATGCCTTCCTGGAAACGAAAGACGTGTTGAAAAGCCAACTTGATGCCTACCGGCAAGAGCACCCCATCGATACGGCCACGCTCGAATACATGGTGGCCAAGCTCAACAGCCTGACTGCCGACGACGCCGCCGCGCCGGCTGCGCCCGCTCCTGTGGCCGCCGCGCCGGCCCCGGTGGCGGCCCCCGAACCCGGGCCGGTGGCGGCCGAGGCACCGGTGGCTGCGCCCGTGGGCGCCATCGACGGCGGGCTGGACATCAAGCTCATCGACGTCTCGAATGAAGACTGCGAGCTCATCGTCACCGAACTCAAGCACCTGGGCACCGTGCTGCGCCACGTGCGCAGCGGCCGCAACAGCGACATCGTGCTGCAGAGCACGTGCACGCCCGACGACATCATCGCGGTGAGCTGCTTCATCATCGACGCCGATCAGATCGTCATCACGCCGCACGCTGGTGACGCCGCGCCGGCTGCCGTTGCACCGGTGGCCGAAGCCGCCGTTGCCGCGCCGACGCCGGCCGCAGCCCAGACCGCCGTGCATGCGCCGGCCGCCAACGAGGCGGTGCCCGCGCCGGCTGCTGCCGCACCGGTGCCGACGCGCCCCGTCGCAGCCGAAAAGCCGGCCGTGGCGGCGGAAACGTCGATCCGCGTGGGGGTGGAGAAGGTTGACCAGCTCATCAACCTGGTTGGCGAGCTCGTGATTACGCAAGCCATGCTCGCGCAGACTGCGTCGTCGTTCGACCCGGTGTTGAACGAGCGCCTGTTTGCCGGCCTGTCGCAGCTCACACGCAACGCACGCGACCTGCAGGAAGCCGCCATGTCCATCCGCATGATGCCGATGGACTACGTGTTCAACCGCTTCCCGCGCCTGGTGCGCGACCTGGCGCACAAGCTCGGCAAGCAGGTCGAGCTGTCGACGTTCGGCAAGTCGACCGAACTGGACAAGGGCCTGATCGAACGCATCATCGATCCGCTTACGCACCTGGTGCGCAACAGCCTGGACCACGGCATCGAATCGCCGGAAGCCCGCGTCGCGGCTGGCAAGGATGCGACCGGCCAGCTGCTGCTGTCCGCGGCGCACCAGGGCGGCAACATCGTCATCGAGGTGAGCGACGACGGCCAGGGCCTGAACCGCGACAAGATCCTCAAGAAGGCGCGCGAGCGGGGCCTGCCCGTGTCGGACAACATGACCGACGACGAGATCAACCAGCTCATCTTCGCGCCGGGCTTCTCCACCGCCGACCAGGTGACGGACGTGTCCGGCCGCGGTGTGGGCATGGACGTCGTCAAGCAGAACATCCAGTCGATGGGCGGCTATGTCGAGATCCAGTCGCAGAAGGGCAAGGGTACGACGATCCGCATCGTGCTGCCGCTCACGCTGGCGATCCTGGACGGCATGTCGGTCAAGACCGGCGACGAGGTGTTCATCCTCCCGCTGTCGTGCGTGGCCGAATCGCTGCAGCCGCGCCCCGAAGACATCAAGGCTGTGCCAGGCGGCGGGCGGCTGCTGAAGGTGCGCAACGAATACCTGACGCTGGTGCCGCTGTACGAGCGCTTCCGCATCACGCCGTCGATTCCCGATCCGTCGGAAGGCATCGTCGTCATCCTCGATTCGGAGGGCAAGAAGATCGCCCTGCAGATCGACGAGCTGGTCGGCCAGCAGCAGGTGGTGGTCAAGAACCTGGAGACCAACTACCGCAAGGTACCGGGCATCTCTGGCGCGACGATCCTGGGCGACGGCAGCGTGGCGTTGATCGTCGACGTGTCGGCGCTGATGCGCGAGACCCGCGCCGGACATTCAGAAAACGCCATGCGTGCCGTTACTGCCGAAAAGCAGGAGATGGGCGAAGCACAGGGCGGGCGTTTCTCGACCGAGGCCATGGCCGCGGCATAAGCGTCCACGCCAGGCTGCATGCATCAGCCACCCACATCGAATTCAATCTAGTGGCCCGACGGGCCAAGGGGAGCCGCAATGGAAGTCAAGGAACACGCGATCGGAGAAGACACCGGCGGGGAAGAGTACCTGGCCTTCACGCTGGGCCGCGAGGAATACGGCATCGACATCCTGAAGGTGCAGGAAATCCGCGGCTACGAGACTGTCACGCGCATTGCCAACGCACCGGACTTCATCAAGGGCGTGATCAACCTGCGCGGCATCATCGTCCCGATCGTGGACCTGCGCATCAAGTTCCAGCTCGAGCGCGTGGAGTACAACCAGTACACCGTCGTCATCATCCTGAACCTGAAGGACCGCGTGGTCGGCATCGTGGTGGATGGCGTGTCCGACGTGCTGACGCTGCAAAGTCAGCAGATCAAGCCGGCGCCGGAGTTTTCGGGGGCGCTGGACACGGAGTACATCCGCGGCCTGGGCTCGATCGATGAACGCATGCTGATCCTGGTGGACATCGAGCGACTGCTCATGTCGGCCGACATGGCACTGTGCGACGAGGCCGAAGCGGCCTGATCGGCAACATGAATCCGGCCGGGGCGCGTTGCGTGCCCGCGGCCGATCGGTCCGGGCCGGGGAGGCCCGGCAGGCGACAAGACACCGCCACAACAGGTGCAGCGCCTCAAGGGGAGGAAAGCATGTTCAGCAGAATGACCATCCGGCTCCGGTTGGGGCTGATGATGGCGGGTGTGGGAGTGCTCGCCGTCATCGTTGGTGTGACGGGCCTCATTGGCATGCGGCACGCCAATACCCGTGTGCAGGAAACGTACTCCGTTCAACTGGCGGGGGCCGTCGCATTGGCGGAGTCCGATGCCAACCTGCTGAGCCTGCGCATCGTGCTGGACCGGGCCGCCATGGCGCCCAATGCGCCAGGGATCGACAAGACGATCGAGCGCGCGAGGATGTTCCTCGACAAGTCGGACGCCGCCTGGAAGCGCTATCGCGCGCTGCCGGTCGCGGCCGACGAGCGCAAGCTGGCCGAGCAGGCCGAAAGCCAGCGCGCCGCCTTCCTGCGCGATGGCGTGGAGGTTCTGCTGCAGGCGGTGCAGGCGCATGACGAGGCGCGCATCAGCAAGACCGTCATGGACGTCATGCCCGCGCTGTACCGCCCGCTGGGCGATACGGTGATCGCCCTCAACCGCATGCAGGTGGATGTCGCCCGCGCGAGCTACGAGGCCACGCAGCGTGAGCACGACAACCTGAGCGCGCTGACTTCGGCGCTGCTGCTGGGCGGCATCGTGGCCGGTGGGCTGATGACATGGGCGCTGCGCCGGTCCATCACGGTGCCGCTGATGCAGGCCATCGAGCAGGCCGAGCACATTACCCAGGGCGACCTCACCCACACGATCCATGTGGACCGCGCCGATGAAACCGGCCGCTTGCTGCTGGCCCTGCAACGCATGCAGGAAAGCCTGCAGAGGATGGTGGGCCAGGTGCGCGCGGGCTCCGACTCGATCGCCAGCGCCACGCAGCAGATCGCCAGCGGCAACGCCGATCTGTCGCAGCGCACCGAGCAGCAGGCTTCCGCGCTCGAGGAAACCGCGTCGAGCATGGAAGAGCTCACGAGCATCGTGAAGCAGAACGCCGACAACGCCCGGCAGGCGAGCCAGCTGGCGGGCAATGCGTCGGATATCGCCGTCAAGGGCGGCGAAGTCGTGGGCCGCGTGGTGGAGACCATGGCGGGCATCAATGAAAGCAGCAAGAAGATCGCCGACATCATCGGGGTGATCGAAGGCATTGCCTTCCAGACCAACATCCTGGCGCTGAATGCGGCAGTGGAAGCTGCGCGTGCGGGCGAGCAGGGACGCGGGTTTGCCGTGGTGGCGGGCGAGGTGCGCAGCCTCGCGCAGCGTTCGGCCACGGCGGCCAAGGAGATCAAGGAACTGATCAGCGATTCGGTGGGCCGTGTCGAAAACGGCTCCATGCTGGTGGCCGAAGCGGGCAGCGTGATCGACGAGGTGGTCGTTGCCGTCAAGCGCGTGACCGACATCATGGGCGAGATCAGCTCGGCGTCGGACGAGCAGAGCACCGGCATCGAGCAGGTCAACCAGGCCGTGAACCAGATGGACGAGACCACGCAGCAGAACGCCGCGCTGGTCGAGCAGGCGGCTGCTGCCGCCATGTCGCTGCAGGAGCAGGCCGATGGGCTGCGCCAGGCCGTGGCGGCCTTCCGCACGCAAGCGGGTACGCCGGCCGCAACGCCACCTGCGGGCCACCCCGAATCGCGCGTTGCCGCAACCGCGGTGGCCAGGGCCGAACCGCAGGCCAAGGCCGCCCGTGTTCGCGCGGCGCGCCCGACGCCGACTGCCGCGGCTCCGGCCCGAGCCACCGCTGCGGCCGTGGCGGCAGCGCCTGCAACCGTACAACAAGGCACGCGCAGCGCAGCCGCCGCCCCTGTGGCAAAGGCGGCCGCGCCAGCGCCCAAGTTGCAAACACCGAAGCTGGTCGCCGCAGGCGGCGACGACAGCGACTGGGAAACCTTTTAACCATGTATGCACGAGATCTTCGCTGCTCGCGAAAGCTCTCTCGTGCGTGTTTGTGGTGTGCAGCCTGCCCCTCGGGGCAGGTTTTTTTTTGCCTGGGCAGGTCATGTCGCAAAGACGGGGTGATCCCCCTCTGAAGGGGCATGCGCCCTAGGCGGTTCTAAAGAGCCGTCCCCTGGGGGCCGATAGCGGTTACAGGGGC
Source organism: Ralstonia mannitolilytica (assembly GCF_000954135.1). NCBI lineage: Bacteria > Pseudomonadati > Pseudomonadota > Betaproteobacteria > Burkholderiales > Burkholderiaceae > Ralstonia > Ralstonia mannitolilytica. The sequence goes on from NZ_CP010800.1 coordinate 911,921, forward strand.
ATACAGAAAGAGAGGGGTAGACAAACATGGGTTGGATCAAGCGCTTGCCGGTGTCCACGGTCCTCACCGGCGGATTCCTGATCGTGGCCGCAATGGGTGCGGCCATTGGCGGGTTGGGCATCTATACGATCACGCAGTTGACGAAAGCCAGCGAAGAGCTGGCCCAGAAGCAGATGCGCGCCATCACGCAGATGGGCGGTGCGGCCAACAGCCTCGCCCATGCCAGCCGTGCGCAGACGGCACTGCTGATCGCCACCACGCTCAGCGAGCGCAAGACGCTCAGCGGCCAGATCGCCGACAGCATGCAGCGCCTGAAGGAGGGCGTGGACAACGTGCGTCCGCTGTTCACCTCTGACGAGGGCAAGAAGATGATCCGCGAGGTGGATGCCGTCTACCCCGTGTGGAGCAAGCGCATGAACGACTTCGTTGCGCTGATGGACAAGCAGGGCCTGGACCCGACGCAGTTCGACAGCCGCGTCACGGCCGAGAACGTCGGCCTGCTCGACGACACCGCTGCGTTCGAGAAGACGCTCGACAAGATGGTCAAGCGCGTGGAGGAGGTGTCTGCGGCGTCCACCGTCAAGGCGCGGGACGATGCCCAGCGCTCGCGGCTCGTGATGGTCGTCCTGGCGTGCGCCGGTGCGCTGCTGGGCATCGTGCTGGGGCTCGTGATTGCGCGCCGCCTGTCGCGCCAGCTGGGTGGCGAGCCGTCATACGCGGCCGACATCGCGCGCCGCATCGCCGCCGGCGACCTCGCCGTGCATGTGCAGACCCGCCCGGGCGACCGCGACAGCATGCTCTTCGCCATGGCCCAGATGCAGCAGCAGTTGACCAGCACCATCAGCAACATCAAGCGCTCCGCCGATTCCATTGCCAGCGCCACCCAACAGATCGCCGCCGGCAACGCCGATCTGTCGCAGCGTACGGAAGAGCAGGCCAGCTCGCTGGAAGAAACGGCATCGAGCATGGAAGAGCTCACGAGCATCGTGAAGCAGAACGCCGACAACGCCCGGCAGGCGAGCCAGCTGGCGGGCAATGCGTCGGATATCGCCGTCAAGGGCGGCGAAGTCGTGGGCCGCGTGGTGGAGACCATGGCGGGCATCAATGAAAGCAGCAAGAAGATCGCCGACATCATCGGGGTGATCGAAGGCATTGCCTTCCAGACCAACATCCTGGCGCTGAATGCGGCAGTGGAAGCTGCGCGTGCGGGCGAGCAGGGGCGCGGGTTTGCCGTGGTGGCGGGCGAGGTGCGCAGCCTCGCGCAGCGTTCGGCCACGGCGGCCAAGGAGATCAAGGCGCTGATTGGCGATTCGGTGGGCCGCGTGCGCAACGGCTCGGCGCTGGTGGCGGAGGCCGGCGAGGTGATCGAAGAAGTCGTGGTGGCCGTCAAGCGCGTGACCGACATCATGGGCGAGATCTCGGCCGCCTCGGACGAACAGAGCAGCGGCATCGAGCAGGTCAACCAGGCCGTGAACCAGATGGACGAGGTCACGCAGCAGAACGCCGCGCTGGTGGAAGAGGCCGCGGCCGCTGCCCTGTCGCTGGAAGAGCAGGCGCAACTGCTGCGCGACGCCGTGGCGGCGTTCCGCACCGATGCGTCTGCCGAGGCGGCTGCACCCGCTGCCGAAGCGGCTCGTGCGCCGGCCAGCCCGGCCCCGCGCAGCCAGACGCACCCGCCCAGACACGACGTCGTGCCGGCCGTAGCGCGCGCTCAGGGCTCGCGCAAGGCTGCTGCAGCGCCGGTCGCGCCCGCGCAGACGCCGGAGAATGCACCGTCTGCGCCGGTGGCGACCACCGCACGCACAGAAAAAGCGGCCAACGAAGCACATGTGCCGGCCCATCCCGTCGCAGTGGCGGCGGTTTCGGCCGCATCGGCAGGGCCCGCCCTCAAGCTGGCGGCCGGTTCTGCCGATGATGATGACTGGAGCACGTTCTGACGCCGGCTCTGCAGCAGCAAACCTGGCGTGGCGGCCACGGTCGTGACGCCCGCCGAGCATGGATAGCGGGCGCCAGACCCGCAATTACGGGGTAGTTATCAATGGCTATGGCACACACCTTGGCGCCGGTTTCGCCGACGCTCGCGTCGCGTGAGTTTTCGTTCACGGCGGAGGATTTCGCCCGCATCCGTGGCCTGATCTATCGGCGCGCGGGCATTTCGCTGTCCGACCGCAAGAGCGAGATGGTCTACAGCCGCCTGGCCCGCCGCCTGCGCGTGGTCAACCTCGGCTCGTTCCGCGATTATCTCGACGCCCTGGAGAACGGCCACCTGCCCGACGAGTGGGAGGCCTTCACCAACGCGCTCACCACCAACCTGACCGCGTTCTTCCGCGAGCAGCACCACTTCCCGATCCTGGCCGAGCACGCCAAGGCCAAGCGCACGCCGTTCACGGTGTGGTGCTCGGCCTCGTCCACCGGGGAAGAGCCGTACTCGATCGCCATCACCCTGGCCGAGACCTTCGGCTCGATGCATCCGGGGCAGGTGAGCGTGATCGCCTCCGACGTGGACACGAACGCGCTGGCCCGCGCGCGTGCCGGCATCTACCCGATGGAGCGCGTCGCGGCGCTGTCCACCGAGCGGCTGAAGAAGTACTTCCTACGCGGCACCGGCAAGCACGAAGGCTATGCGCGCGTGCGGCCCGAGCTGCAGGCCATGATCGACTTCCGTCAGATCAACCTGCTCGACCGCGACTGGCCGCTCACGCAGAAGTTCGACGTGATCTTCTGCCGCAACGTGATGATCTATTTCGATAAGCCCACGCAGGCCAAGATCCTGGAGCACTTCATCGACGTCATGAAGCCCGACGGCCTGCTCTTTGCGGGCCATTCGGAGAGCTTTCTGCAGATCAGCAAGGCGTGGTCGCTGCGCGGCAAGACGGTCTATGAGATCGCGCCCGACGTGCGCGCGAAGATGGCGGGCGCGCGATGATCGAATTCGGCAAAAAGGCCACCCCGCGTGCCCCGGCTGACACCGTGCGCAGCGACAGCGGCATGACGGCGGGCGCGATGGCCACGCTCGCGCAGTCGGCCGCCAGCACGCACGCGTATTACGACACCACCTTCAGCCGCCGCGCGATGAAGGTGCTGCCCGGCGAGTACTACGTCACCACGGAAGACCTGATGCTGGTGACCGTGCTCGGCTCCTGCGTGACGGCCTGCGTGCGCGACAAGATCCTCGGCATCGGGGGCATGAACCATTTCATGCTGCCCTCGCGCAACGAGGCCGAGTCGATCCTGTCACCATCGATGCGCTACGGCACGCACGCCATGGAAGTCCTGCTCAACCAGCTCTACAAGGCCGGCGCCCGGCGCGAACACCTGGAGATCAAGGTGTTTGGCGGCGCGGCCGTTCTGGCCGGCATGAGCACGCTCGACGTGGGCGAGCGCAACGGCAAGTTCGTCCTCGAGTTCCTGCGCAACGAAGGCTTGCCCGTGGCGGCCAAGGATCTCTTTGACGTGTATCCGCGCAAGGTCTACTTCGTGCCTTCCACCGGACAGATCATGGTGCGCAAGCTGCGCTCGCAAAGTTCCGCGGCCGAGCTCGATGGCGAAGCGCAGTACGCCAGCAAGCTGTCGAAATCCATCGCGGCCAAGCCGCCTTCGCGCCTGCAACTGTTTACGTAATCCCGTTCCCGTTCCCGTATCCCCATCATTCCTGATCCTTGCTCTCCATATGAACGACAAACGCAAGATTCAGGTGCTGTGTATCGACGATTCGGCACTGATCCGCAGCATCCTGAAGGAGATCATCAACGCGCAGCCCGACATGGAAGTGGTGGGCGTGGCGCCAGACCCCATCATCGCGCGCGACCTCATCAAGCAGACCAACCCGGACGTGCTCACGCTGGACGTCGAAATGCCCAAGATGGACGGGCTCGACTTCCTGGAAAAGCTCATGCGCCTGCGCCCGACGCCGGTGGTGATGATCTCGTCGCTCACGGAGCGCGGCTCTGAAGCCACGCTGCGTGCGCTGGAGCTCGGCGCGGTGGATTTTGTCGCCAAGCCCAAGCTCGGCATGCGCGACGGCATGAACGAATACGCCGACCAGATCGCCGACAAGATCCGCGCGGCCGCCCGGGCACGGCTGCGTCCGCGCACTGCCGCCCCCGTTGCCGCAACGGCTGCGCCGCAGGGCACGCACGTGCGGGCCGAGCACGCCCCAGCCACCCCGGCCCCGGCGCGTACCCATTTCTCGTCGACGGAGAAGCTCATCATCGTGGGCGCCTCCACCGGCGGCACCGAGGCGATCAAGGATTTCCTGTTGGAAATGCCGCCAGACTGCCCCGGCATCCTGATCGTGCAGCACATGCCGGCCGGCTTCACCACCTCGTTCGCCAAGCGGCTGGACGGCCTGTGCCGCATCCGCGTGAAGGAGGCCGTGCACGGCGAGCGCGTGCTGCCCGGCCACGCCTACATCGCCCCGGGCGACATGCACCTGTCGCTCGGCCGCAGCGGCGCCAACTACGTCACCGAGTTGGACCAGGGCCCGCCCGTGAACCGCCACCGGCCGGCGGTGGACGTGCTGTTCCGGTCCGCCGCGCGCAACGCAGGGGCCAATGCCCTGGGCGTGATCCTCACCGGCATGGGCAAGGACGGCGCGGCAGGCATGCTGGAGATGCGCAACGCCGGCGCCTACAACGTGGCCCAGGACGAGGCCTCGTGCGTGGTCTACGGCATGCCCAAGGAAGCCGTGGCGCACGGCGGCGTGCACGAGGTGCTGCCGCTGTCGCAGATCGGCCCGCACGTGCTGGCCCGGCTGTCCGCCCATGGCCGCGTGACGCGGGTGTAGCCGGCCGGCTCTCAGGCTGGCCGCGCCTTCGGTGCGGCCCGTGGGGCCGCCCGCCATGGGCCGCGAACCGGGTCGTTGCATCGGCGGCGCTCAAGAATCGGCCAGGAGCGCCGATAAGACAGCCAAGGAAGCCCGAACCCCCCAAAATTTTAGTAAGTGGAGATTGTGTCCATGGACAAGAGCCAGTTCCGATTCCTCGTCGTCGATGACTTTCCGACGATGCGCCGGATCGTGCGTAACCTGCTCAAGGAACTCGGTTTTGCCAACGTCGACGAAGCCGAAGATGGCGCGGCCGGCCTGGCCAAGGTCAAGGAAGGCCGGTTCGATTTCGTGATCTCGGACTGGAACATGCCGAACATGGACGGTCTGCAGATGCTGCAGAGCATCCGCGCGGATGCCAACCCGTCCATCAGCAAGCTGCCGGTGCTGATGGTGACGGCCGAAGCCAAGAAGGAAAACATCATCGCCGCCGCGCAGGCCGGCGCCAGCGGCTACGTGGTCAAGCCGTTCACGGCCGCCACGCTGGACGAAAAGCTGGGCAAGATCTTCGAGAAACTGGAAAAAGCGGGGGCCTGATGAGCGAGATGCACGACGGCGCCCAGGCGAGCGCCGCACAGGGTGCCGACCACGGCGACATGCCCGAGATGCTGCAGCGCATTGGCCATCTCACGCGCATGCTGCGCGAGAGCATGCGCGAGCTGGGCCTGGACAAGGGCGTGGAGCGCGCTGCTTCGGCCATTCCCGACGCGCGTGACCGCCTCAATTACATTGCCAACATGACGGAGCAGGCGGCTACCCGCGTGCTCAACGCCATCGACGCGGCCCGCCCGGTGCAGGACGCACTCGAGTCCGACGCCGAGGCGCTGGTCAACCGCTGGCAGTCGTGGATGGACCGCCAGCTTGGCGATGATGAGATCCGCGAGCTCGTCGGCCAGACCAACGGCTTCCTGCGCAGCGTCCCGCAGAAGACGCGCGACACCAACCACCAGCTCATGGAAATCCTGATGGCCCAGGACTTCCAGGACCTGACCGGACAGGTCATCAAGAAGGTGCTGGACGTGGTGCAGCTCATTGAAAGCCAGCTCGTCAGCATCCTGCTCGACAACGCGCCGGAACACCTGCGCGTGGAAGTGGCGCCGACGCTGCTCAACGGTCCGCAGATCAACCCGGACCATCCGGATGTGGTTGCCAACCAGGAGCAGGTGGACGATCTGCTGGAAAGCCTGGGCTTCTGAACCTGGCGCCGGACACAACAAAACGGGCGTTGCGACGATGTGCGCAACGCCCGTTTTGTTTTTTGTTTTCCTCGTTCAATACGGCAAATACCGCTGCCTTCAATCCCGCAGGATGGTCCGGAACCCGATGTGCGCGGCTGGCAGATCGGCTTCCTGCGCCTCGCGTGCAGAGGCCCGGTAGCGCACGCAAAAGTCCGGCGAGCAGAGGAACGAGCCGCCCTTGATCACCACCGGCCGGTTCGGCTGGCTGTTGCCCTGCCCAAAGCGTTGCGGCTGGTCCAGCGCTGCCACGGCGCGCGTGTCGCCATTGGCGTGAGACTGATGCGGGCCGGTATAGGCGTCGCGCGTCCATTCCCATACGTTGCCGATCATGTCGTACAGCGCGAAGCCGTTGGCGGCATAGCAGCCGACCGGGCCGATGCCTGCGCGGCCGTCCTCCGCGGTGTCCAGCACGGGAAAGATGCCCTGCCAGTAATTGGCGCCGGGTTTGCCGTTGCCATCGCGCGGAGCTTTTTCAAGATCGGCGCCGTCTCGGCCGGCCTTGCCGGCGTATTCCCACTCGGCTTCCGTCGGCAGGTCGTGGCCCAGCCAGCGGGCGTAGGCCAGTGCATCGGCCTGGGTGACACGTGTCACGGGCTGGTTGTCGGCATCGGCAAGCCTGCTGTCGGCGCCTGTCGGGTGGCGCCAGTCCGCGCCCTTGACCCAGCGCCACCATGCATAGGGGCGTGTCTGCATCTCTGCCGAATCGGGCACGTGAAACACCACCGCGCCGCCCTGGCGCTCGGCGTCGGTCACATAGCCGGTGGCGGCCACGAAGGCAGCGAACTGGGCGTTGGTCACCTCCGTCTGGTCGATCCAGAAGCCGCGCACGCGCGTCTGGGCGGCGGTGCCATCACGCTGCGCGGGGCGTTCGTCCGGATAGCCGAGCGTGGTGCCGAAGGTGAAGCTGCCGCTGCTCACGTGCACCATGCCGGCCCGCGTGTCGTGCCGCCAGCCGGGCGGCAACCCGGCGTAGCGGGCACAGGCGTCGGGGGTGCCCAGCGGCAGGCGTGGGGCGGTGTGCGCGGTGACCACGTTCGCGGCGCGGGCCGCCATGTTGCCGCCGGCCGGGTGCAACGCAACGGCGGTCACCGCGGCCAGCGGCGCACCGGCCAACAACCAGCGCAAGCCCCTGCGCCTGCGCTTCTCTACCACGGCGCCCATCAGTAAAACCCGCGTGGGCGCAGCGGCTCCACACCGCCAACGCTGCGCATGTAGTCATGCCATTGCTGGTACAGCGTGGCGGCCACGTCAGGGTGCTGCGCAGAGACATCGTTGGTCTCGCCGCGGTCGCTGGCAATGTCGAAGAGCTGCCAGTGGCCGTCGGCCGCACCCAGCGGCGGTTCGGTCCACAGCGCCTTCCAGCGGCCGTCTGCGCTGCGCAGATAGGCGCGGCCGTACGACTCGTCGCCAAAGGGCTGCGTGTGGATGGGCCCCGCATCGGCAGATTGCCGGATCGACGCCAGCAGCGACACGCCCGTCACCGGATACACCGCGCGGCCGCCGTATTGCACCTTGCCCTTGTTCTGGTCCACACCGTTGCCGTCCACGGCCGGCTGCGCGGGTGTACTGGGCGGCGCAATACCGGCCACGGCCAGGAAGGTGGCGGTGTTGTCGGTCACATGCGTGAAGCGCGTGATGGGCGGCAGCGCCTGGGTCTGGCCCGGCAGGCGCACGATGGCTGGCACGGAGACACCGCCTTCGGCCGCATGGCCCTTGACCAGGTTGAACGGCGTGGCGCTCACCTCGGCCCAGCGCAGGCCGTATTGCAGGCGCTGCGCGTTGGCCAGGCCGTTATCGGTGCCGAGCCTGGAGTAGACCGGCTCGGTGGCGTTGGCTTCATCGGTGGCCTTCGGGTCGGCGCCGGAGTCGATCGGCCAGCCTTCAGCGCCGTTGTCCGACTGGAACATGATGAAGGTGTTGTCGTACTCGCCAATGTCTTTCAGGTGCTGGATCAACAGGCCGATGTTGTAGTCGAGGTTTTCGACCATGCCGGCGTAGATCTCCATGTAGCGCGCCTGCGCCTTGCGCTCCAGCGGCGTGAGGTCGCTCCACTTCTTGTTGACGTAGCCGGGGCCGTAGTCGGTATAGCCCTGCGCGGGGCCGTGGTTGGCGTTGATGTAGCGCGCATTGGCGGTGCCGTTGTTGGGCGATGCGGCCGAACGCGTGGTCGTGCCGGGCAGCCCGGCAAACGGCGTGAAATCGGCCGGAATGATGCCCAGTGCCTTCTGACGCGCGATGCGCGCATCGCGGATGACGTCGTAGCCCGCGTCATAGCGGCCGGCATATTTGTGCAGCCACGGGTCCGGCACCTGCAGCGGCCAGTGCGGCGAGGTGTAGGCCGCATAGGCAAAGAACGGCTTGCCGTCGCCCTTGTGCGAGTCGATGTAGCTGATCAGCTTCTGCGTGTAGAAGTCCGTCGAATAGAACACCGCCGGGCTGCCGCCCACGCCGCCCGGTTGCCCTGGCTGGCCCGGTTGCACATAGGCGCCGTCTTCCGTGTAGTTCCTGGCGTTGGCGGTTTCATGGCCGAAGTGGTTGCTGGCCGCACCCGGCAGCAGCGCATACGAGCGCTCGAAACCCCACTGGTCGGGCGTCTTGCCCAGGTTGGCGGCGCTGCCCGCAATGCCGTTGCCCAGGTGCCACTTGCCGGCCATGTAGGTGTGATAACCGCCGTCCTTCAGCAGTTGCGCGACCGACAGCGCGCGGTCGTTCAGATAGCCCTCGTAGCCGGGCAGCCCGGCGCGCTCATCGTTGGGCGCACCCATGGTGCCTTCGCCCACCAGGTGGTGGTCGGTGCCCGAAATGAGCATCGCGCGCGTGATGGCGCAGACGGTGCCCGCGTGGTGGTTGGTCAGCAGCCGGCCCGACTGCACCAGCGCGTCGAGGTTGGGCGTGTCGATCTCGCCGCCCATGGCATGGATGTCGGAATAGCCGAGGTCGTCGGCCATGATGTACAGGATGTTCGGCTTGCGGGCCGGCGTGTCCGGTGTGCTGTTGTCGGTGCCGGCTGTGGACGTGCCGGGCGGCGAATCGCTGCCGCACGCACTGAGTGTGGCAAGGGCGGTGGCGAGCAGGGCCGCCAGCATGCGCTGGCGCAGGGGCAAGGCAGGGGAGTTGGCTCGATCGGGCGACATGACGGTGGGTCCGTTCTGCATTCTGGTTTGGAGAACGGGTCATGCTATGGACGCCCCCTGCATAAGGCGACGAAGTTTTCCGCAGGTCGATATGACGGAGAGGCGTCTTGCCGGTCGGCAGGCCGTTGCCGCGCCATTGCGAACCCCACGTCAGCTCTGAATGGACGACGTTTGCGCTGCAGCCCGGGCCATTTCATCGAAAAAAACGCTCCCGGGCTCTCTTTTCCACGCTTCTGCCAGGCGCGGGTGCCGGAATAATGCAGCGGTCGGTCATCAGGCCGGTGCTGTGTACTTCATTCCGTTTACCCCTCGCGCGCCGGCATGTCCGAAGAAAGCGATCTCGAAAAAACCGAACCCGCCTCTCCGAGGCGCCTCGAGCAGGCGCGCGAGGAAGGCGACGTTCCCAGATCGCGGGAACTGGGTTCGTTCGCCCTGCTGGCCGTGGGCGCTGGCGGCCTGTGGGTCATGGGCGACGCGATCGTGCGGGCGGCCTCGTCGTTCCTGGCGCGGTGCCTGGAGTTCCATCGTTACGACTACACCCGCACCCAAGACCAGTGGACGTACGTGGCGGCGCAGTTCACGCCGCTGGCCGTGGTGCTGGGCGGGCTGCTGCTTCTGCTTGTCCTGGCGGCTCTGACGCCGCTGGCGCTCACACGCGGGGCAATCTCGTTCAAGCCGCTGGCACCGGACATCACGCGGCTGTTCAAGCTGCACGGCCTCACGCGCATGTTTTCGGTGGAGGGGCTGCTGGAGCTGCCCCGGCTGCTGATCAAGCTGGCGCTCGTGGCGGGTGTGGGCTGGTGGCTCATCACGTATTACCGCGGGGCCTTCATCGAGCTGCCGCAGCAGAATCTGCGCACCGCCATGCAGGAGACGATGCATGTGGCGGGTGTGGCGTTCCTCTGCATGGCGGGCGTGATGCTGCTGGTGGCGGCCGTCGATGTGCCGCTGGCGCTGTGGCAATACGCCCGCAAGCACCGCATGACCAAGGAGGAGGTGCGCAAGGAGCACCGCGAGTCGGAGGGCGACCCGCATGTCAAGGGCCGCATCCGCGCGATGCAGCGCCAGGTCGCCCAGCGCCGCATGATGGCTGACGTGCCCAAGGCCGACGTGATCGTCACCAACCCGACGCACTACGCCGTGGCGCTGCGCTATTCCGAGCAGGAGGGCGGCGCGCCGCGCGTGCTGGCCAAGGGCGCCGACCTGGTGGCCGCCAAGATCCGCGAGCTCGGCACCGAGCACAAGGTCCCGATTCTGGAAGCCCCGCCGCTGGCGCGGGCGTTGTACCGGCATACCGAGATCGGCCAGCAGATTCCGCAGGCGCTGTACGCCGCCGTGGCCGAGGTGCTGGCGTACGTCTATCAGCTGCGCCGCATGCATCAGGTCGGTGGCCGTGCGCCCGTGCGCCCGACCGATCTGCCGGTGCCCGCCGATATGGACCCGGGGCCGCAGCCCGGCCCGGACGACGCCGATGACGACGTCACCGGCAACGCCTGACGGATCGGCAATCCCAACGTTGATGCTGACGCTTTCGTCGGTGAGGCCCCGCCTGCCGCTACCGCACCACGACGTTATATCGGCCTGGGCGGTGCCATGCGATCACCATCGCGCTCATGGCAACCGCGCTCAGGGCCGACCAGCCCACACGGCCGGTCGGAATGACCAGGAGCGATGTCAGCAGAATCATCGAGTCGATGGCCACCTGCACGATCCCCGCATTGATTCCCCGCGTGCGCTGCAGCCAGAGCGTCAGAACGCCCGTGCCGCCCACGCCGGAGCCATGCCGGGCCAGCGCCAACACCCCCATGCCGTTGAGCGTTCCGCCCACCACCGCCGCAAACAGCGGGCTCTCAAAATCGATGTGTAACGCCTGCCGCGTCACTGCAAGCAGGAGGGTGATCCCGCAACTGGCCAGCGTCGACTTGATGGCAAAACGCGGGCCCATGACGAAATAGGCGAACACGAAAAACGGCACGTTGACCAACGTGAAAATGGTGCCGACCGACATCGGCGCCACGTACGACACGAGCAACGCGATCCCTGCAATGCCACCGGTCACGAGTCCGGCTGCGCTGAGCAGCACCACCCCCGTCACGATGAACATCATGCCGACGGCCATGCCGTAGACGTCTTCGAGCATCGTGTGCTGGGCGGCATGGGGCGGGCTTGCTGCAACGGCGCTGCTTGCGTGATGAAGCTGATGGTCCATGGCGCCGCTCATCGGATGAACGGCCAGTCCGGCAAACAATCATGGATGTCCGGTAATCCAGAGGTGGGGTGCTTCATTGAACCTTGCCTATGATCGGGTTGGTGCATCCACGCACCGGACACTGCACCACCTTCGTGCGGTGATGCCTGGAACCGGGTCTTGTGGGCGGCGTTTCAGGATGATTTGCAAGTCCCATACCCAGCGCCCCGGGCTGCATGGCGCATACGACCAGGCCGCTGCTGCAGCGCGAGGGTATCGAAAGGGGTGCGGTTGAGGGACGGGATTGGTACAGCCTGGTTGAGTACGCGATTCTGTATGAAAGTCTGGTACGACGCACCTCCAGGCCCCCCTGGCGGCGTGAAGGGGGCAAAGCGCACCCCCCGGTGGGAGGGTATTTCAGAGAAAAGCCGCCTTTTGGGCGGCTTTCTCGCTTCTTCGGTTTGGCGGTGCGGGCGGCAAGATGGCAGCCATCGCAAAAGCCCCCCGCTGCCTGTCCCCCCACGATGAACGCCGCCTTGCTCCGAGTCCAAAGCTTCCTGCGCCAGGGCGACTACCGCTCCGCCGCCGGCCCGGTGCTGATCATCCTGATCCTGGCGATGATGGTGTTGCCGCTGCCGCCGTTCGTGCTGGACCTGCTGTTCACGTTCAACATCGCGCTGTCCATCATCGTGCTGCTCATCAGCATGCACACGCTCAAGCCGCTGGATTTCTCGTCGTTCCCCAGCATCCTGCTGATCACGACGCTGATGCGGCTGTCGCTGAACGTGGCCTCCACCCGCGTGGTGCTGATGGAAGGTCACACCGGCCCCGACGCCGCCGGCAAGGTGATCGAGGCGTTCGGCCACTTCCTGGTGGGTGGCAACTACACCGTCGGCATCGTGCTGTTCGTCATCCTGGTGATCATCAACTTCATGGTGATCAGCAAGGGCGCGGGCCGCATCGCCGAGGTCAGCGCGCGCTTCACGCTCGACGCGATGCCGGGCAAGCAGATGGCCATCGACGCCGACCTGAACGCCGGCCTCATCCGAGAAGACGAGGCGCGCCGCCGCCGCACGGCCATCGCCCAGGAAGCCGAATTCTTCGGCTCCATGGACGGTGCCAGCAAGTTCGTGCGCGGCGATTCGGTGGCGGGCATCGCCATCCTGCTCATCAACATCGTCGGTGGCCTGGCCGTGGGCGTGCTCCAGCACAACATGGACATCGGCCACGCCGCCACCAACTACACGCTGCTCACCATCGGCGACGGGCTGGTCGCGCAGATTCCCGCGCTGGTGATCTCCACCGCGGCGGGCATCATGGTCAGCCGCGTGTCGACCGACAAGGACGTCGGCCAGCAACTGTCCAGCGAGCTGTTCGCCATGCCGACGGTGCTGATGACGACCGCCGGCGTGCTCGGCCTGCTCGGTCTGGTGCCAGGCATGCCGCATTTCCCGTTCATCCTGTTCGGCGGTGCGCTGGGCTACCTCGGCTGGTACCTGAAGAAGAAGCGCGCGGTGCCTGAAGTCGAGCCGGTGCTGCAGGCCATTGCCCCCGTCGATACGCCCGAAGCGAGCTGGGACGACGTCTCGTGGGTCGACGTGCTGGGCCTCGAGATCGGCTACCGCCTGATCCCGCTCGTCGACAAGAGCCAGGACGGCGAGCTGCTGCGCCGGATCAAGGGCATCCGCAAGAAGTTCACGCAGGACATGGGCTTCCTGGCGCCGGTGGTGCACATTCGCGACAACCTGGAGCTGGGGCCCTCGTCGTACCGCATCACGCTCAAGGGCGTCGAGATCGGCCAGGGCGAGGTGCAGCAGGGCAAGTTCCTCGCCATCAACCCGGGTGGCCAGGACGGGCGCCTCGGTACGCAACTGCCCGGAACGCCCACGGTCGACCCGACCTTCGGCCTGCCGGCCCTGTGGATCACCGCCGACGTGCGCGACCGCGCCCAGGCCGAGGGCTATACGGTGGTCGATTGCAGCACGGTCATCGCCACGCACGTCAATCAGTTGATTTACACCCATAGCACCGAGCTTCTCGGCCGTTTGGAAGTGCAGCAGTTGCTCGATCATTTGGCCAAGGAAGCACCGAAGCTGGTCGAAGACGTTGTGCCCAAGCTGTTGCCCGTCGCGACCGTGCAGAAGGTGCTGCAGAACCTGCTGGACGAAGGCCTGCACATCCGCGACATCCGCACCATCGTCGAGACGCTGGCGGAACACGGAGGCAGGACGCAAGACCCCGCCGAACTCACCGCCGCCGTGCGCGTGGCCCTTGGCCGGGCGATTGCCCAGCAGCTCTTTCCGAACAAGACCGAAATGCAGGTCGTCACGCTCGACCCGAATCTGGAGAACATCTTGCTGCAAAGCGTCGTTGGCTCGAATGCCGGCCCGATCGAACCGCAACTGGCTGACTCGCTCATGCAGGCGGCCGCCGATTCGTCGCGCCAATACGAACAGATGGGCCAGACGGGCGTCCTGCTCGTGCCGCCCGCGCTGCGCCCGATGCTTGCCCGCCTCTTCAAGCGGGCCGCGCCGGGGCTGCGCGTGCTCTCGCACGCCGAAATTCCCGATCACCGCACGATTAAGGTTGTCGCCATGCTTGGAGGCCGCGCATGAAAATGCATCGATTTACCGGACTGACGTCGCGCGACGTGTTGCGCAAGGTCCGAGACCAATTGGGCGACGATGCGCTGATCCTGTCGAACCGCGCCGTGCCTGGCGGTATCGAGGTCATTGCCGCATCCGACACGCATCTCGATGCGCTGGTCGATCCGCATTCGACCGCGCCAAGGGCCGCCCAGCGCCGTCCGGTGGCCCCGGCGCCGATCCCGGAGCCGGCACCTGCCGCTGAAGCCGCCGTGGCCGCTGTTGCCGCACCCGCGGAACACAGCGCGCAGACCGACACGCCCGCACCGAGCGCACTGGCCCGCCTGCGCAACCGCTTCATCGCATCGCGCCGTGCCGCGCAGGACGATGCCGTACCGGCTGCCGCCGCCAAGGCCGCCGGCAGCACGCTGCAGACGCGCGTCGATGACGACGTCGCCCTGACGCCCGCACAGGCTTCGGCCGAAGACCCGCTCGTGGCTTCCACACGCATGCTCGCCGGTCTGTCGCTGGACCGCGCCAACGAAAGCGCCGCACACGCGCAGGCCAGCACCGCGCAGTTCATTGCCCGCCGCGCCGCCGCGGAAGACGACGAGTTGCCGCGCGCGCAGGAAGAACGCAAGCCCGCGCTGCGCAGCTTTGCCGAGCGCGTCGAGGCGCAGGCCCGTGCCACGCGCGCCGAGCAGAAGGTGCACGCGCGGCAATCGACCGACGACATCTTCGTCCGCATGGAAGACACGATGGCCAAGCCCGAAGCGCCCCTCGAAGACATGCGCCTGCAGCGCTCGGCGATCGACCTGCGCGCCGACCTGAAGGCCGACCTGAAGGCGGAGAGCGACGCCATGACGCGCCGCATGGTCAGCGAGATCGACACGCTCAAGAGCACGCTGAACGACGCCATGTCCAGCCTCGCCTCGCTGGGTGTGAAGCTGGGCGACCCGGTGCGTACGCGCCTGTTCCAGACCATGCTGAACGCGGGGTTCTCGGCGCAGCTCACGCGCTACGTGCTCGAGAACATGCCGCAGCACGACACCTATGAAGGTGCGCTGGACTTCGTGCAGCGCGCGATCGAAAAGAACCTCGCCGTGGTGCAGGACGAAAACAGCCTGCTCGACCAGGGCGGCGTGTTTGCCCTGATGGGCCCGACCGGTGTGGGCAAGACCACCACCACCGCCAAGCTGGCCGCGCGCTTCGTGCTGCGCCATGGCGCGTCGCGCGTGGCCCTGCTCTCGACCGACAGCTACCGGATCGGCGGCCACGAGCAGCTGCGCATCTACGGCAAGATCCTGGGCGTCACGGTGCATGCCGTGAAGGACGCGCAGGACCTGAGCCTTGCGCTGAACGACCTGCGCGAGAAGCACGTCGTGCTGATCGACACCATAGGTATGAGCCAGCGCGACCGCGCCGTGTCGGAACAGATGGCGATGCTGCATGCCGTGGGCCCGTCGATCAAGCGGCTGCTGCTGCTGAACGCCACGAGCAACGGCAAGACGCTCGACGAGGTGGTCAGCGCCTACCGCAACGCCCACACCGGCGACGCCAACCTGGCCGGCTGCATCCTGACGAAGATCGACGAGGCCGCTTCGGTCGGCCACGCGATGGACGTGATGATCCGCCGCCGCCTGCCGCTGCACTACGTGTCGTACGGCCAGCGCGTGCCGGAAGACATTGCCGCGCCCAACAAGAAGCTGCTGATCCATCGCAGTTTCCGCGCGGGGGCGGAGCAGTCGTCGTTTGCGCTCGATTCGGACGAATCGCTGCTGGTGGCGCAGGCCGCCGCGCGTGGCCAGCTCGGCCGCGAGCCCGGTCTGGCCGCGTTCGACTTCGCATGAGCAAGGGGGCACGATGACGACCCCATTCGTCAAGGACCAGGCCGCCGGGCTGCGCCGCATGCTGGGGCAGGCTGCCAGCCGGCGCGTGCTGCTGATCGGCGCGCAGGAGCAGGTCGATGACATCGTCGACAACCTGCGCATTGCGTTGTCGGCCCTGGGTCGCGACGCTGCGGTGGTCAGTGCCCAGACCGTCGTGGCCGTGGCCGGTGTGCTCGAGGAGCACGACGACACGGCAGACGTGACGCTGGTGGCCGCGCATTTCGGTACGCGCGCGCTGGCCACCGTGGCCGAGGCGTGCGACGACGTGCTGCTGGCGTTCTCCGACGGCGCGGAAGGCATCAAGAGCGCCTACACGCTGCTCAAGAAAACCGCGGTGCTGCAGGGCAGCGCGGGCATCCGCACCCTGGTGTGCGGCGCGCATTCGGTCGATTCTGCGGTGCGCGTGTTCCGCAACCTCGCCAACACCGTGGGCCAGTACCTGAACACCCGCATTGATTTCGCCGGTTATCTGCCGGAAGACCGGCATATCGAACTGGCGCTCTCGCTCGGCAAGCCCGTGGCGAGCGCGTTTCCCGCATCCCCCTCGGCCATGGCCTTCCGCCAGCTGGCCGAGGAGATGCTGAGCTGGGCCAGCGCCGAGGCCCAGCCCCAAGCCGGCGCGGCAGGGTCGCCGTCGCAGGTGATGGTGTCGGCGCAGGCACAGACGATGTCGAGTTCGGCACCGACGGCAACGCCACGCGCCGCAACGCGCGCGGCCGAGCTGGTTTATTGAGGCGCACCATGAACGAAGCGCCAAAGGCAGGCATGGATATGTACACCGCAACCGGTCGCAAGACCAAGTCCGACGAGATGGCCACGTACGCACCGCTGGTACGTCGCATTGCCAACCAGATGATGGTGAAGCTGCCCGCCAGCGTCGAGCTCGACGACCTCATCCAGGCCGGCATGATGGGTTTGCTCGATGCGCTGTCGCGCTATGAAGAAACGCAGGGCGTGCAGTTCGAGTTCTACGCGGCCCAGCGCATTCGCGGCGCCATCCTCGATGAGCTGCGCGGCTCCGACTGGCTGCCGCGCGGGTTGCGCCGCAACGCGCGCACGATCGAACAGGCCATTCAGAAACTGCAGCAGCAGAAGGGCCGCGCGCCCACCGAAACCGAGATCGCCACGGCGCTCGGCATGTCGCTGGCCGACTACCAGAAGCAGCTTGTCGACCTGCAGGGCAGCCAGCTGCTGTATTACGAAGACTTCGACCGCGAAGACGCCGACGCCTTCATCGAGAACCGCGCCGCCGAAAACGACGCCACGCCGCTGGACCAGTTGCTGGACCACGACTTGCGCGAGTCGGTGGTGGCCGCCATCGAGGCGCTGCCCGAGCGCGAGAAGCTGATGATGAGCCTGTATTACGAGCAGGACCTGAACCTGCGCGAAATCGGCGCCGTGATGGGCGTGTCGGAGTCGCGCGTGTGCCAGATCCACAGCCAGGCGATTGCCCGGATCCGTGCGCGGCTGCGCGATCGCGCGTGGCTGCCGACCCCGACCTGATCGGCACCGGACAGCGTTCTATTGCGCGGCCAGCGAGTCATTTCGCGGCCGCGTTTTCATTTGCGGCAGCTCGGCGACGAGGCGTTCGGCGGCGGCGTCCCACACGCGGGTCTCGCCATGGCGGAAGAGCAGGAAGCGCTCGGCCGGCACGTCCGCGGCCTTCAGGGCGTTTGCCAGGTCGGTGATGGGCTGGTCCAGCGGTTCGTCCGTCAGCTCGAACGTGCCCCAGTGGATGCCCACGGCCTGCCGCGCCCCGACATCGTGCATGACCTGCACGGCTTCGCTCGGGTCGATGTGCTGGGCCTTCATGAACCACCGCGGCTCGTAGGCGCCCACGGCAATCGCCGCCACGTCGAAGTGGCCGAAGCGGGCGCCGATGTCGCGCGTGTCCTGCGAGTATCCGAGGTCGCCCGAAAACCAGAAGCGCAGTTGCGGATGCAGCAGCGCCCAGCTGCCCCAGAGCGTCTGGTTGCGGTCGTACAGGCCGCGTGCGGACCAATGCTGCACGGCGCAGAACTGCGCGGTGAAGGGGCCGAAGCGCGCTTCGTCGTCCCAGTCGAAGGCGCGCACGTTGGCGCCGTGGTCCGCGCCCTTTCCGGCAAGGCGCGTGCCGCGCACGTTGCGTGCAAACCAGCGCTCGACCCCCGGCGGCACGAAGAACATCGGCGCGCCGCCCGGCTGCCGCATCAAGGCTCGCACGCTGGCCTTGTCGAGGTGGTCGTAGTGGTTGTGCGAGATCAGCACCAGGTCGATATGCGGCAACTGACTGAGCGACAGGCCCGGCGGCTGGTGCCGGCGCGGTCCGGCAAACGGCAGCGGCGACGCCCGGTTGGAGAACACCGGATCGGTCAGCACGTTGAGGCCCCCGATCTGCAGCAGCAGCGTTTCATGGCCGATCCACGTGAGCTGCGGTACGGCCGGCGGCTGGTGGATGGCCGCCAGGTTCGGTGCAACGCAGGACAGGTCGCGCGTGGGGGGCTTGGGCAGGCCGAGGCGGCGGCGCTCGCGCTGCCATTGCCAGAAATCGCCGCCCGGGCGAGGGTGTGCGTAGCGGTTGCGAAAGCCGTCCGGCGTGTGATGGGGTTTGGCGGGATCGTAATAGGGGTTCTTCATTTCACCATGACGCCGGGCACCGGTCGGGGCGCGATGCTGCGGCTCTAGCTTGCGGGAGAACGCGGATTCCGCCCAGATCAGGACGTTTGGCGGCTTCGCAAGGGTACTCCGGTCTGCCGGATTGCGCTTTGTCCCCCTTTTTCAGCGCAGTTGTAGCAACATGCGGGCTGCTGAGAGCTTCCACCCTTGCTTGCCATGATGCGTATCGATAACCCCCAACATGACCAGGAAGTCGGCGTGGCCGACGCAACGCAGGATACGACCCGTATCGACGATGTGCGCATTGGCGCCGTGCGCCCGCTGATCTCGCCGGCACTGCTGCTCGACGAGCTGCCCGTGTCGCCCGAAGTGCAGGCCCACGTCGAGGCGAGCCGGACGGCCATCACCGCCGCACTGAACGGGCAGGACGACCGGCTCATCGCGGTGGTCGGCCCGTGCTCGATCCACGATCACGATCAGGCGATGGAATATGCCCATCGGCTGCACGCCGCTGCGCAACGCCTGCAAGACGATCTGCTCATCGTCATGCGCGTGTACTTTGAAAAGCCGCGCACCACCGTCGGCTGGAAGGGCTACATCAATGATCCGAGGCTCGACGGCAGCTTCCGCATCAACGAGGGGCTGCGCCGTGCGCGGGAGCTGCTGCTCGAGGTCAACGCGCTGGGGCTGCCGGTCGCCACGGAATTCCTCGACCTGCTGAGCCCGCAGTACATCGCCGACCTGGTCGCCTGGGGCGCGATCGGCGCGCGGACCACCGAAAGCCAGAGCCACCGCCAGCTGGCCTCGGGTCTGAGCTGCCCGATCGGCTTCAAGAACGGCACCGACGGCGGCGTGCAGATCGCGGCCGATGCGATCCTGGCGGCGCGCTCGTCGCATTCGTTCATGGGCATGACGAAGATGGGCATGGCCGCCATTTTCGAGACGCGCGGCAACCGCGATGCGCACGTGATCCTGCGCGGCGGCAAGAAGGGGCCGAACTACGACGCGGCCGCCATCGAAGACGCCTGCGCGATCCTGCGCCAGGCAGGGCTGCGCGAGCACGTGATGGTCGACTGCTCGCACGCGAACTCGGGCAAATCGCACGTGCGCCAGATCGACGTGGGGCAGGACGTCGCGCGGCAGTTGGCGGCCGGCGAGCGCCGCATCCTCGGCGTCATGATCGAAAGCCACCTCGAGGAAGGCCGCCAGGATCTGAAGCCCGGCGTGCCGCTGCAGCGCGGTGTGTCGATTACCGACGCGTGCCTCGGCTGGGCGCAGACCGAGCCGCTGCTGGACACGCTCGCCGCAGCCGTGCAGGCACGCCGGCGCGGCTGATTCGCCGCCCGGGCCGCGTTATCCCGACGACCGGCTGGAGCGGTGCGGGCGGCAGTGTAAACTGCTGCCTTTTTTTGGCCCTCACAGCATGGCGCACGCCCAGCATCGCACCGCGCTCAGCGGCCCTGCGCTGATCCGCTTACTTGCCCGGCTGACGGACGTCGATGTGCGCGAATCGGCGCAGCCGCTTTCCGACCGGCTCAGTCAATGGCTGAGCTGGACCGATGCCATCACGCTTTCGACCGCGCTGACGGCGAGCCCTCCGGCGCTCGCCTCCAGCGGCAGCCGCATTGGCCCGGCCGATGCGGACGGCATGTGCTCGCGCGTGCGCGCGGCGCTCGCCAAGGCCATCGCTTCCACGTGTGCCCCCGAGCCACGCACCGGCGCACTGGGGCGCCAGCCGGTGCTGGGCACCGCCGTGGCCACCGCCGACTATGCGGATTTCCGCCAGCGCTACGTCCTGATGCAGGACCGCATGGAGCTGGAGATCGGCGGCCTGCGTGGCCGCCTGCGCCGCGTGCTGGCCGCCTCGACGCCTGACCTGGCCCGTCTTGCAGTGCTGGACGCCAGCATGGAGCAGGCCCTGGGCGCACGCGAACGCACACTGCTGGGCACCGTGCCGACGTTGCTTGGCCCGCACTTCGAGCGGCTGCGCGCTGCCGCGGAGGCGGGCGGAGCGGCAGAAGCGGCTGAGCGGCCAGACGGGGCCTCTGCCGCCCCACCGACACCATCGCGCGCGTGGCTGGAGGCGTTCCGCAAAGACATGCAGAGCGTGCTCCTGGCCGAGCTCGATGTGCGTTTTCAACCGGTCGACGGGCTGCTCGCGGCCCTTCGATCCTGCTAAGCGGACACCATGTCCAGACAACACCTGAATCTCTTCGTCTTTATCGCCGGGCTCGCCGCCTTGGGGTGGATTGCCGTCGGCTACATTGTCGGCGCGAATCCGCTGGCATTGATCGTCACGCTCATCATCGGCGGCGTCTACGTGGCGGGGGCGCTCGAGTTGCGTCGTTACCAGCAGGCCACCGCAACGCTGGCGACGGCCGTGGACGGCTTGTCGGCGCCGCCGGCCACGCTCGGCGGCTGGCTCGAACAGCTGCCGCAAAGCCTGCGCAACGCCGTGCGCCTGCGCGTTGAGGGCGAACGCGCTGCGCTGCCGGCGCCCGCGCTTACGCCGTACCTGGTCGGGCTGCTGGTGCTGCTCGGCATGCTCGGCACCCTGCTCGGCATGGTCGTGACGCTCAAGGGCACCGGCGCCGCGCTCGAGAGCGCGACGGATCTGCAGGCCATTCGCGCATCGCTCGCTGCGCCGATCAAGGGGCTCGGCTTCTCGTTCGGGACGTCGATTGCCGGCGTGGCCACATCGGCCATGCTGGGCCTGCTCGCTGCGCTGTGCCGGCGCGAGCGGCAGCAGGCCGTGCAGGCGCTCGACGCGCGGATCGCGACGACGCTGCGCATGTATTCGCATGCCCATCAGCGGGAAGAAACGTTCAAGCTGCTGCAACGGCAAGCCGACGTGATGCCCGCGCTGGTCGACCGGCTGCAGGCGATGATGGCAGCGCTCGAACAGCAGGGCGCCGCCAGCAGCGAGCGGCAGATCGCCAATCAGCAGGCATTTCTCGAGCGGGCCGAGGCGGCCTATCGCGACCTCGCCTCGTCGGTGGGGCAATCGTTGAAGGACAGCGCCGCCGAGAGCGCCCGCGCGGCAGGCTCGGTGCTGCAGCCGGTGGTCGAATCGACCATGGCGGGGCTCGCACGCGAAACCGCATCGTTGCACGGGGCCGTGACGCAGGCACTCCAGCGCCAGCTGGACGAGGCGTCGCACCGTTTCGAGGCGACGACGGAGGCCGTCTCCACGCTCTGGGCCAATGCCTTGCGCGACCATCAGCGCGCCAGCGAAGCGCTGGCCGGTCACATGGGCGCATCCGTGGATCGGCTGGTCGAGACGTTCGAGCAGCGCTCGGGCGCGTGGGTCGACAGCGTCTCGGCCCGCCTGGAAACCACGGCGGCACAGCTGTCCGGCACGTGGAACGATGCTCTCGCGCAGCAGGCGCGCACGCAGGCCGAGCAGGCCAGCCGGCACCAGCATGCCCTCGAGCAGGCGGCTGCCACGTTCGAGCAGCACGCGGCAGCGCTGCTGCAGGCGGTGGATCGCTCGCACGCGACATGGCAGACGCAACTCGAGGCGCGCGACCAAGAGCGGCTTGCCACGTGGGCCGACACGCTGGGCTCGACCGCCGCGACACTGCGCGAGGCGTGGGAGCAGGCGGGGGCCGACACCGCACGTCGCCAGCAGGCCATCTGCGACGCGCTGGAGCAGACCGCACGCGACATCTCCGCGCAAACGCAGGCCCATGCGCGCGAGACGATCGCCGAAATCTCCCGGCTCGTGCAGGCCGCGTCGGAGGCGCCCAAGGCCGCTGCCGAGGTGGTGGCCGAATTGCGCCAGAAGCTCTCGGAGAGCATGGCGCGCGACACCGCGATGCTCGAAGAGCGCACGCGCCTGCTGTCGACGCTGGAAACGCTGTTCGATGCCGTCAACCATGCATCGACGCAGCAGCGCTCGGCCGTCGATGCGCTGGTCGCGACATCGGCCGGGCTGCTCGAGCGCGTGGGCACGCAGTTCACGGACCGCGTGGAAGCCGAGACCGGCAAGCTCGGTGCCGTGGCCGCGCAGGTAACGGGCAGCGCCATCGAGGTGGCCAGCCTGGGCGACGCCTTCGGGGCGGCCGTGCAGCGCTTCGGCGAGTCGAACGACACGCTGGTCGCGCACCTGCAGCGTATCGAAGCCGCGCTGGAGAAGTCGCTCACCCGCAGCGATGAGCAACTCGCTTACTACGTGGCGCAGGCCAGGGAGGTGATCGACCTGAGCATGCTGTCGCAAAAGCAGATCATGGAAGACCTGCAGCGCCTGGGCAGCCAGCGCGCGCGTGCCGGAGCCGAGGCGGCATGAGCGACGAGATCGACGGCGGCGTGGAAGCGACCGCGCCCGTCTGGGCCGCGTTCGGCGACCTGATGTCGGTATTGCTGGGCGCCTTTGTGCTGATTCTGGTGGGCGTGATCGGGGTGCAGCTCGAGTTGTCGTCGAAGCTGGAGCGCGAGGTCAGGCAGCGCGAGGCCGAGGCACAGCGCCGAAAGACCCTGGAGCAGGCATTGGCTGGCCCGCTGGCGGCGGGGCGGGTGACGCTGGTCAATGGGCGCATCGGCATCAACGGCAGCGTGCTGTTCGCCCTGAACTCCGACCAGTTGCAGCCCGAGGGCCGGGCCTTGCTCAAGAGCCTGGCGGGGCCGCTGGCGGCGTACCTTGAGTCGCGCGACGAAATCCTGATGGTGAGCGGCTTTGCCGACGACCAGCAGGTGCGCGCAGGCAACCGCCTCTTTGCGGACAATTGGGAGCTGTCGGCCAAGCGCGCGCTGACGGTCACGCGCGCCCTCATTGACGAGGGCATCGCCGCGTCATCGGTCTTTGCCGCCGCGTTCGGCTCGCAGCATCCCGTGAGCTCGAACGCCGACGACGCGGGGCGCGCAAAGAACCGGCGCGTAGAGATTGCTCCCGTACCGCGTTCGGCCGCATCCAATGGCGCACCCCATGCGCAACACTGAACACCTCGTCGGGCCGAACGCGATGCAGATGCAACGCATCGAGGCGTTGCGGCGGCGCGCGGCAGGGCAGACGGGCGAAGTGCGCCGCTTGCTCCATGAACGCCTGGCCGAGCTGCAGGCCGCCTGCCCGGTCGATGCCGAGCCCCCGCAGCCAGCGCCGCCCTCTGGCGCAGGGCCCAGCCCGCTGGCGGCGCTGCTGGGCGACATCGAGCACCATCGCGGCGGCCGCAGCGGCCACCCGCCGCTCGACATGCTCGAAGAGGTCCGCGCGCTCTGGTCGCGCCTCAGCGCCGAAAAACAGGTGCGCGAGTCGCTGGACAAGGTGCCCGTGAATGCCGGCCCGTTGAATTCGCTGAGCCTGGTGCACCGTTCGCTGTCGTTGATGCGCACCGTTTCGCCCGAGTACCTGCGGCAGTTTCTCGGCTACATCGATGCACTGTCGTGGCTCGAGCAGATGGGCGGCGACACGGCCACCACGCCGGGCGACGCAGGCCGGACGCCTGGGGCGAGAAAGGGCGCACGTAGCAAGTCGCGCTAGCGGGTCGTCGGCCGCCGTCACGTTCCTTCTTCCTGACGTCGATGCCCCTGGCGGGCCAGCGCGTGATGCGTGGCGTGCACCCGCATTCCGGAACGCAAAATATGTACACAAAAAACGGCGGTAATTGTTGACATAAAAATAGCAGCGGCCCAAGATTCCGGCCAATACGCGGCATCACGCCGCTCGAATACTGGCAGACGGAGCCCCCGCCGCCTGCCCCAAGCACGCTTCCGGCACGAACACGGGAGCGGCCCCCGGAGACAGACAATGCGCCCATCCTCAGGCCAATCCTCGGCTTCCGCGTCGACCCACGTCGATCCCGTCAACGAGTTCCTTCCACTGCCGCGCCTGTTCGCGCTCGGGCTGCAACACCTGCTGGTGATGTACGCCGGCGCCATTGCGGTGCCGCTGATTGTCGGCAATGCGCTCGGCCTGTCGAAGGGTGAACTGTCCTATCTCGTCAATTGCGACCTGTTTGCCGCCGGTGTCGGCACGCTCATCCAGTCGCTCGGCTTTCTGATTTTCGGGATCCGCCTGCCGGTGATGATGGGTGTCACGTTTGCCGCGGTGGCGCCGATGATCGCCATTGGCGTGGAGCCGGGCATGGGGCTGCCAGGCATCTTCGGGGCGTCGATCGTCTCGGGCGTGTTCGGCATTGCCGTTGCGCCGCTGATGGGGCGGCTGCTGGGCCTCTTCCCGCGTGTGGTGACGGGCACCGTCATCATGCTGATCGGCTTTTCGCTGCTGAGCGTGGGGATCAACTGGGCCGCAGGCGGCCAGCAGATGATTCCGCAGGTGGTGGACGGCGTGAAACACATGGTGCCGAACCCCGCGTTT
This sequence comes from Ralstonia mannitolilytica, assembly GCF_000954135.1. NCBI lineage: Bacteria > Pseudomonadati > Pseudomonadota > Betaproteobacteria > Burkholderiales > Burkholderiaceae > Ralstonia > Ralstonia mannitolilytica. The sequence continues at coordinate 936,688 of NZ_CP010800.1, forward strand.
GGCGATCCGTTCGGCCTGGCCATTGCCGCGCTTGTGCTGGTGACGATCCTGCTGCTGACCAAGTTCGGCAACGCATTGCTGTGCAACATCGCCGTGCTGCTGGGCATCGTGACGGGCACGCTGGTGGCGGCGGCGTTCGGCAAGGTGTCGCTGGCCGATGCCGGCGCGGCGCCGCTGATGACGCTGGTGACGCCGTTCCATTTCGGCATGCCGAAGTTCGAGCTGTCGGCCATCATCTCGATGTGCATCGTGATCGTGATCACGCTGGTGGAGTCGACCGGCATGTTCCTCGCGCTGGCGCACGTGGTCGGCAAGCCCATCTCGCGCAATGAACTGACCAACGGCCTGCGTGCCGATGGTCTGGCGACGGTGGTGGCGGGGGTGTTCAACACGTTCCCGCATACGTCGTTCTCGCAGAACATCGGGCTGGTGTCGATCACGGGCGTGCGCTCGCGCTATGTGGCGGCGGCCGGCGGGGTGCTGCTGATCGTGCTGGGGCTGTTTCCGAAGCTGTCGTACGTGGTGGCATCGGTGCCGCAATACGTGCTCGGCGGGGCGGGCATCGTGATGTTCGGCATGGTGGCCGCGGCCGGCATCCGCATGCTGGGCATGGTGGATTTCCAGCAGCAGCGCCACAACCTGCTGATCATCGCGGTGTCGGTCGGCTTTGGCATGATGCCGACGCTGGCGCCGGCCTTCTTCCATCACTTCCCGGACTGGACGCGCCCCATCACCCACAGCGGCATCGTGATGGGCACGCTGGTGGCCGTGGTGCTGAATGCCTGGTTCAACGGCATCCGCGGCTCGCACGAAGTCATGCACGGTGCGGCCGCAGCCGCGCATTGAACATCCAACGCCGCGCTTGAACGCGGTTCAGGTTTCTCCGGCAACCGAGACGCGGTATGCGGTGTGCTGCCGGTAGACCTGGCCCGGGCGCAGCATGACCGCTTCTGCATCGGGCATGTTGACCTGGTTCGGAAACGCGCTCGCTTCCAGACACAAGCCGCTGCGTTGGGCGTGCGTGCCCGACAGCATGTGGCCCGAATAGAACTGAAGCCCGCGCTGATCGGTCAGCACGGTCAATTCGCGGCCGCTGCCGGGTTCATACAGCCGCGCGACCGGGCGCACATGCGGGCGATCGTCCGGTGCCGTATTGCGCAACACGAAGCAGTGGTCGAATCCGCCCGCCTGCGCCAATTGCGCGTTGGGCCAGTCCAGCCGCGCGCCAATGGGTGCCCCCTGCCGAAAGTCGAATGCCGTGCCCGCGACACTCATCGCTCGCGTCGGGATCAGCTTGGCATCGACTTCCAGGAAGGCATCGGCATCGATCGACAGGATGTGGCCCCGGATGTCGGTGCCGGGTCTGCCGCTCAGGTTGAAATACCCGTGGCTGGTCAGGTTGATTGGCGTGGGCGCGTCGGTGCGGGCTTCGTAGTCGATCGACAGCGTGCCGTCGTCGTCCAGCGCATAGCGGACCTGCACGGCGACATTGCCGGGGAATCCGGCATCGCCTTCCGGAGACGTGAGCCGCATGACCAGTGCGCCGTCCTGGTCCTCGGCGTCCCATAGCGCCCGATGAAAGCCGCTCGCGCCGCCGTGCAGCAGGTTGCCGCCCTCGTTGCGGTCGAGCGCGTAGTCGATGCCGTCGAGCGTAAAGCGCGCGCCGGCAATCCGGTTGGCCCAGCGTCCGATCAAGCCGCCAAGATAGCCTCCCGATTCAAGGTAGGCCGCAGGCGTCGCATGGTTGAGAAGAATCTCGCCCAGGCGCCCGCTGCGATCCGGCGCCTGCCAGGAGACGAGCGTCGCCCCCAGATCGCTGATCGAAACGCGCATGCCCGAGGTATTGCGCAGCGTGAACAGCCGAACCGGCTCGCCGTCCGGCAAGTGCCCCCACGTTGCTGACGAGATGGCGCCGTCGAGCGGCGCGTGTGCGGAGAGCGCGGGCGCGATGCTCATGATTGGCTCTCCGTGGTGGCGCGTTCCTGGTATTCGCGCGGCGTGCAATCCAGCTCGCGGCGGAATACGGCATGCATGTATTGCGGGGAGGTAAAGCCGCAGCGCACCGCCACCTCGGCGGTAGCGACATCACGGCTGGCCAGCATGTGCTTGGCCGCGTCGAGCTTGTGGCGAAGGATTTCCTGGTGCACGGTGCAATGCAATTCACGACGAAAGTGTTCTTCGAGCGATGACCGCGAGATACCGACGTAGTCCGCGACCTGCTCGGTCTTGATTCCTTGGCAGGCGTATTGCCGAATGAAGTGCCGCGCCCGCATGACATACGGGCTGGCAAGCGGCTGATGGCGGGACGACGCCAGCACATTGATGCCCACGGGTGGCACGAGAATCTGCCGACCTGCCAGGCGCGCGCCGCCCAGCATCTGGTGCAGCAGATGTGCGGCGGTGCGCCCCATCTCCACGGTGCCCTGAATGACCGACGACAGCGGGATCCGGCTCAGCGTGCGCGTGAGCGGATCGTTGTCGATGCCAATGATGGCGATCTCTTCCGGCACGGCGAACCCTGCCGTCATGCAGGCTTGCAGCAGATGCCGCGCCCGCGCATCCGTCACGGCGATGATGCCGATGGGCTTGGGCAAGCCGCGCAGCCATTCGATCAACTGGCTGATCGCCTGATGCCAGGTCGGTGCGCTGGTCGACAGGCCCCGGTAAATCTCCTGATCAACGGGCGCGGCGGGATTGTCCTGCCGGCGCAAGCGCGTAAAGGCCAGTTCGCGCTGCTGTGCCCAGCGGTTCTCCGGCGCCTGGGGCAGGCTGTACAGCGCAAAGTGCTGCAGGCCGGCTTCGATCAGGTGCCGGTAGGCCAGCGCGACCAGCTTTCCGTTGTCCGTGGCGACATAAGGCTCCTTTGCGGGGTAGTGCGCCGGGTCCTCATACGAAGAGCCGACGGCCACCACCGGTAGCGGGCAACCGCGCAGTGCTTCGGCGACGGCGGGGTCGTCGAAATCCGCAATGATGCCGTCGCCGTCAAAGCGCTCGATGCCGGGCAGGCGGCAGCGGAAGTCCTCTTCCAGAAACAGGTCCCACGTCACGCGGGTGGAGCGCATGTAGTCGCCAATGCCCGCGATGATTTCGCGGTCGTACACCTTGTTGGCGTTGAACAGCAGCGCAATGCGATGAATCCGCGCGTGCTGCGATGGATCGGGCAATTGACGATGCATGGGCTGTTGGGGCGCTCGCGGTGGCAGGGGTTGCCATACGGCGGCGGTGCTGGGGCGTGCCGCTCGCCCGCACATTCTATGGGCTGCATGCGGCGCTGTCAGACGATGCCCGCCGGGTGGCAAGAAATGTTAGGGCGGTTGGGCAATTTCGTAATTGCCGGTGCCAAGGCGGCGCATGCACCATGCGACTGCCGTCGAGCCGGCCGAAATCTATTGCGGCGCAGCAGACGCCACGTCGGTACCCACCAACAAAAGAAGATGGAGTGAGACATGAAATCGAACCAACGCCGTTGTGTTCTGAGGGCCGCCTTTTGCGGTGCAGTGCTCGCCAGCCTGTCGATGGCGGCGCCCCTGGCGCACGCGAGCAAGGCGCATCCGGAAATTGGCTTCTGTATCGACGACCTGCGCGTGGAGCGCTGGTCGCGCGACCGCGATTACTTTGTCGCAGCGGCCGAAAAGCTGGGTGCCAAGGTGTCGGTGCAATCGGCGGACGCCAGCGAGCAACGCCAGATCTCGCAGATCGAGAACCTGATCTCGCGCGGTGTCGACGTGATCGTCATCGTGCCGTTCAACTCCAAGGCGCTGACCAACGTGGTGGCCGAAGCCAAGAAGGCCGGCATCAAGGTGGTGTCGTATGACCGCCTGATTCTCGATGCCGACGTTGATGCCTACATTTCGTTCGACAACGAGAAGGTGGGCGAGCTGCAAGCGCAGGGCGTCTACAACGTGCGCCCGAAGGGCAATTACTTCCTGCTGGGCGGCGCGCCCACGGACAACAACGCGAAGATGCTGCGGCAGGGCCAGTTGAAGGTGCTGCAGCCGGCCATCGACCGCGGCGACATCAAGGTCGTCGGCTCGCAATGGGTGCCGGAGTGGAGCGCTTCTGCGGCGCTGGGTATCGTTGAGAACGCGCTGACCGCGAACAACAACAAGATCGATGCCGTGGTTGCCTCCAACGACGGCACGGCCGGTGGCGCGATCCAGGCGCTGGCTGCGCAGAAGCTGGCCGGCAAGGTGCCGGTGTCGGGGCAGGATGCCGACCTTGCCGCCGTCAAGCGCGTGATTGCCGGCACGCAGACGATGACGGTCTACAAGCCGCTCAAGCTGATTGCCACCGAGGCCGCGCAGCTTTCGGTGGCGCTCGCCAAGGGCGACAAGCCGAAGTACAACGCGCAGTACGACAACGGCAAGAAGAAGGTCGACACGGTGCTGCTGCAGCCCACCCAGCTCACGAAGGACAACGTCAACCTGGTGGTGAAAGACGGCTTCTACACGCAGGCGCAGATCGGCGGCCAGTAAGGTCCCGCAGTCAGGGCCGCTTTGTGCCGGCGATGCGCCAACGCTGCATCGCCGGCCGCGTTCGTACCTCAAGGACGGGGCATGTCTGAATCTCTGTTGCAGATGCGCGGCATCGTCAAGACGTTCGACGGTGTGAAGGCGCTGGACGGTATCAACCTGGTCGTGAAGCCGGGCGAGTGTGTTGGCCTGTGCGGCGAGAACGGCGCCGGAAAGTCGACGCTCATGAAGGTGCTTTCGGGCGTCTACCCGAGCGGCACCTGGGATGGCGAAATCCTTTGGGAGGGGCGGCCGCTGCACGCGAGCGGTATTCGCGACACCGAGCGCGCCGGCATCGTCATCATCCATCAGGAACTGATGCTGGTGCCGGAATTGTCGGTGGCCGAGAACATCTACCTCGGCAACGAAATCACGCTGCCAGGCGGTCGCATGAACTACGCGGCCATGTACCAGGGCGCAGACAAGCTGCTTCGCGACCTGAACATCCAGGGCATCAACGTGGCGCTGCCCGTGATGCACTACGGCGGCGGCCACCAGCAGCTGATTGAAATTGCCAAGGCGCTCAACAAGCGCGCCAAGCTGCTGATCCTGGATGAGCCGTCGTCATCGCTGACGGCGGCGGAGACGCGCATCCTGCTCGACATCGTGCGCGACCTGAAAGCGCGCGGCATTGCGTGTGTCTACATCTCGCACAAGCTCGACGAGGTGGAGGCGGTGTGCGACACGGTTACCGTCATCCGCGACGGCCGCCATGTGTCGACTGCGCCGATGGACGCCCTCACCACCGACCGCATCATCGCGCAGATGGTCGGGCGCGAAATTACGCAGCTGTTCCCGCGTGAACCGCATGCCATCGGCGAGGTGGTGTTCGAGGCGCGCAATGTGACGTGCTACGACGTCAACAACCCGGCGCGCAAGCGGGTCGACGGCGTGTCCTTCGCGGTGCGGCGCGGCGAAATTCTTGGGGTGGCGGGACTGGTTGGTGCGGGGCGCACCGAGCTGATGCAGGCCGTGTTTGGCGCGTATGAAGGTGCCAGTGAGGCGGACCTCGTCCTGGACGGAAAGCCGTTGAAAATCCGCGCGCCGCTCGATGCCATTCGTGCGGGCATCGCCATGGTGCCGGAAGACCGCAAACGTCACGGCATCGTCTCGCTGATGAGCGTCGGGCACAACATCACGCTGGCCGTCCTTCAGCGTTTTGCGCGTCTCGGTCGCATCGACGGCGCGGCCGAACTCGACACGATCCGCAAGGAGATGCGGCGGCTTGCCGTGCGTGCAGCGCATCCGATGCTTCCCATAGCCAGCCTGTCGGGCGGCAATCAGCAGAAGGCGGTCCTCACCCGAATGTTGCTCACGGAGCCGCGCGTCCTGATTCTGGATGAGCCAACCCGTGGCGTGGACGTCGGCGCCAAGTACGAGATCTACAAGCTGATCGGTGACTTGGCTAAGCGTGGCATGGCCATCATCGTGATTTCGTCGGAGCTGCCCGAAGTGCTTGGCATTTCAGACCGCGTGCTCGTGATCGGCGAGGGTGAACTGCGCGGCGACTTCGTGAACGAGGGACTGACGCAGGAACACATTTTGACCGCCGCCATTCAGCCCGTCCGGCATACACCCGGGCACACACCCAGGCACGCACCCACTTTCCATCAGGCAGGTCACGCATGACTTCTCAAACCAGCCCACAAGCCGCCGGCGGGGTCGGCGATTCGCGCAATACGTTCAAGGCAAGCCAGCGCCTGAGGCAACTGTTCGCACGCTACAAGATCCTGGCGTTGCTGATTGCCGTGGCCGCGATCTGGCTGTTCTTTTCGATGCTGACCAACGGCGCATTCACCTCGCCGCGCAATCTGTCCAACCTGCTGCGCCAGATGTCGATCACGGGGATGCTGGCCTGCGGGATGGTGTTCGTCATCATCGCGGGCGAGATCGATCTTTCGGTCGGATCGCTGCTCGGCTTGCTCGGCGGCGTGGCGGCCATTCTGGATCAAGGACTGGGCTGGCCGATCACGGCGACGGTGCCCGTCGTGCTGCTGCTCGGCGTGGGCATGGGCCTGTTCAACGGATGGTGGTCGACCTACCGGGGCGTGCCGTCATTCATTGTCGGCCTGGGCGGCATGCTGGCGTATCGCGGCATCCTGCTCGGCCTGACGCATGGCTCGACGATCGCGCCGGTGTCGGACAGCTTCGTGCTGATCGGCCAGGGCTACCTGCCGCGCCGCGTGGGCGACCTGATGGCGGTGCTGATCTTCTGCCTGTTGATCTTCGTGGTGATCCGGCAGCGGCGTGAACATCGCCGTTATGAACTCGACGTTGCGCCGCTCTGGCAGGACGTCGCCAAGCTTGTCGTGGCGGGCGCGGTCATCGTCGCGTTTGTCGCCACGCTCAACAGCTATGGCGGCATTCCGGTGCCCGTTCTGCTCGTGCTGGCGTTGCTCGGTATTTTTTCTTGGATCGCCAGCCAGACGGTTTTCGGTCGCCGTATCTATTCCGTGGGTTCAAACCTCGAGGCCACGCGCCTGTCCGGCATCAACACCGATCGCGTGAAGCTTGCCATCTTCGGGCTCATGGGCCTGATGTGCGCGTTTGCCGGCATCGTCAATACGGCGCGCCTTGCTGCCGGTTCGCCCTCCGCCGGGACCATGGGTGAGCTGGATGCCATTGCGGCCTGCTTCATCGGCGGCACTTCCATGCGCGGCGGCGCAGGCACGGTCTACGGCGCGCTGGTCGGTGCGCTCGTGATGGCCAGCCTCGATAACGGCATGTCGATGCTCGACGTCGACGCCTACTGGCAGATGATCGTCAAGGGCGGGATCCTCGTGCTGGCCGTCTGGGTCGATGTCATCTCGCGCTCCGGCCGCCGCTGAGGGTGCGCTACACGTTTTATCTCCTTTGCTGTCACTGGAATCTCCTATGTCTTATGCGATTTATCCGAGCCTCGTTAACAAGAACGTTGTGATTACCGGCGGGGGAAGCGGCATTGGTGCGGCCATCGTCGAAGGCTTTGCCAGACAGGGGGCGCGCGTCACGTTCCTGGATATCGCGCGGGCTGACTCAGAAGCGCTGGCGGCGTCGCTGGGCGAATGCGCACATCCACCCGTCTTCCGCCACTGCGACTTGCGCGATATCGACGCGCTGAACGCCACGTTCGCGGACATCGAGGCCGACACCGGTCCCATCGACGTCCTGATCAACAACGCCGCGAACGATGACCGCCATCAGATCGGAACCGTGACGCCGGCGTATTGGGACAACCGCATCGAGGTGAACCTGCGCCACCAGTTTTTCTGCGCGCAAGCCGTGTTGCCCAGCATGAAGAAGCAGGGGCGCGGCGTGATCCTGAACCTCGGGTCGATCTCGTGGCACCTCGCCCAGCCGGACCTCGCCATCTACATGACGGCCAAGGCCGGCATTGAAGGGCTGACGCGCGGCCTGGCGCGCGATCTTGGCGGGTTCGGCATTCGCGTCAATTGCATCGTGCCCGGCGCGGTGCGCACGCCGCGTCAGATGGCGCTCTGGCAATCCCCCGAAAGCGAGGCCAAGCTGCTGGGCGAGCAATGCCTGCATGAACGCGTCGAGCCGGAACACGTGGCGCGCATGGCGCTGTTTCTTGCGTCGGACGACGCCGCGCGCTGCACGGCGCGCGAGTACTTTGTCGACGCCGGGTGGTACGGCGGATGATGACGCCGATCACTCCTGAATGCGTCTGGCGCGTTGGCGCCACGCTGGGTGAAGGCGCGGTGTGGCACGCCGCGTCACGCTCCGTGGTCTTTGTCGATATCAACGGCCGGCGGCTCTATCGCTATGACCCGGATACCGATGTGCGCCGCAGCTGGGTCGCGCCCGGCCAGATCGGCTTTGCGCTGCCCTGCGTTGACGGCAGTTTGGTCTGCGGCGTGCAGGGCGGTCTCTACCGGTTCGATTTCGCAAGCGGCATCTTCAGCCGCATGCTGCCCGTCGAGACCGATCGGCCGGGAAACCGCCTGAACGACGGCTATGTCGATCGCACCGGGGCGCTGTGGTTCGGCTCGATGGACGATGGGGAGCGCGAGCCGAGTGGACAGCTCTACCGCGTCGGTCGGGATGGCCGGTTGAGCGTGCGCGATTCAGGCTACGTCATCACGAATGGCCCGACCGCGAGCCCGGACGGCCGCACGCTGTATCACACCGATACCTTGCAGCGTGTGGTCTACGCCTTCGATCTCGGTGACGACGGCAGCCTCGAACGCAAGCGCGTCTTCACCGCCATCGACGGCACCGGCTACCCCGACGGCATGGCTGTCGATGAAGAAGGGTGCGTGTGGATCGCGTTGTTTGGCGGAGGCCGGATCGAGCGGTTCTCACCCGACGGCCGATGCGTCGGGCGCGTCGCCTTTCCGTGTTCCAACATCACCAAGCTCGCGTTCGGCGGCGATGATTTGCAGACCGTCTATGCCACCACCGCACGAAAGGGCCTGACGGACGAGGCGTTGCAGAAGGAGCCGCTTGGCGGCGGCTTGTTTATGTTTCGCGCGCCGGTCAAGGGGCTGCCATCCACGGAATGTGCCGTGGACGTTTCCGCAGCGAGGCCCGATCAATCCTGACGGACGAGCCCGCGCGCTGCCAGGTTGCGATACAGGGCGCGGACACCGAACGTCCACGGTGCGATCTCCGTCGACAGGCGGACCGTGTTGACCAGTGCGCCGAGGGGCGGGGCGCTGATCGTCACGCGGTCGCCGAGGTGGTGCGTAAAGCCGGCGCCCGGCGCGTCACGGTCCTTGATCGGCGAGAACATCGTGCCGAGGAACAGCATGAAGCCGTCCGGATACTGATGGTGCGGCCCACAGGTTTGCGCGACGAGGTCGAGCGGGTCACGGCTGATCTCGCTCATATGGCTCACGCCGTCGAGCACGAAGCCGTCGTCGGCGCCCTCAACGCGCAGCGATACCTGCGTCGTACGAATCGTGTCGATCGTGAAGTGCTCGTCAAACAGGCGCACAAACGGGCCGATGGCGCAGGAGCCGTTGTTGTCCTTGCATTTGCCCAGCAGCAGCGCCGAGCGCCCCTCGATGTCGCGCAGGTTCACGTCGTTGCCGAGCGCCGCTCCCACGACATGCCCGGCACTGCTGACTGCCAGCACGATCTCCGGCTCCGGGTTGTTCCACCGCGAGGCCGGATGCAGGCCCACATCGGCGCCGAACCCGACTGCCGACATCGGCTGCGATTTGGAAAACACTTCCGCATCGGGGCCGATACCGACTTCCATGTATTGCGACCACGCGCCACGGCGCTGCAGTTCGTCCTTGAGCCGCATGGCCGCATCGGAGCCGGGCTTGATCTTCGAGAGATCGGAGCCCACCACGCCGACAATGGATTCGCGCACGTCGCGGGCCTTGGCCGGGTCGCCGCCGGCCTGTTCTTCGATCACACGTTCGATCAGGCTGACGGCGAACGTCACGCCGCAGGCCTTGATCGCCTGCAGATCATTCGGTGCGAGCAGGGTGGGCGCGTTGCCTGCACGATCGGCGGCCAAGGAACGTTCGACGAGCGCTTCGACGCGGCCCAGGTCTTCCCCGGGTGCCTGCCGGGCGATGGCCAGTGCGTCAGGATGCTCGAACAGGTCCGACACGGTGGGCACGGCTTCCGTGATATCGAAAACGACACCGTTGCGTACCACCACGACGGATGGCCCCTCGCCGTTGGCCGTTGTGCGCCACACCCGACCGACGAGCGTTGCATGCTCAAGATCGTGCGGCAAGTAGTTGGCGATGTCGGTCATGTGCACTCCGTGAGTAGGACACCCCTGTTGCGAGGGAACCCGCGTGATCGTAGAGACGGCGATGCAGGGTGTCCAACAGCGTGACGCAATTTCCAACCTGTTGGACAATCTAGACACGCATGAACAAGGCAGGTTTCCAGTGAAGACAGACTATGAGGTGCCAGCGCTCAAGCGCATTCATGACGTGCTGGAGATACTCTGTGCGGCGACGTCTCCTGTGCGGCCGGCTGCGTTGGCGCAGGCGACGGGCATGTCCAGAAGCACGTTGTACCTGCTGCTGGAGTCGCTTGAAAAGCGCCGCTGGATTGAAAAGCGGGCCGACGGCTACCTGATCGGCTTGACGTTGTTTGAGCTGGGCAACGCCTATTTCCGCCACGACAGCTTGCTGGCCGCGTTCCGGCGCGAATCCGCCGCCTTCGTTGCCACGCACAACGAAGTCGTGCAGCTTGCCGTGCTCGACGGCACGGAGGTCGTCTATATCGCCCGGGAGGACGCGCCGCGGCCGGTTCGCCTGGTATCGGATGTCGGCCTGCGGCTGCCGGCCCATTGCTGCGCGCTCGGCAAGGCGCTGCTGGCGAGCCTCGATGACGAAGCGGTGTGTGCGCTGCTGCCGGCGCGTCTTGCCGCCATGACGGAGCGAACCACCACGCGCCGCGCCGATTTGCTCGATGAGCTTGAGCGCATTCGCATGCGGGGCCTGGCGACGGAGCGCGAGGAGGTGGTGGCGGGGCTGGCCTGCTTTGCGGCGTTTGTAGGTGTGACGCCGCTCGGCAAGCGCGTTGCGGTGAGTTCCAGCGTGCCGGTCAGCCGATTGGACGCCCGCCGGGAGAAGCGCCTCGTCGTCGGTGTTGCAGGCATGGCGGACCGCATCGGCCGCGCGCTCGCGCAGGCATAGCGGCGGGCTGCTGCGTGGCCGGTTCCGCTATGATCGCCACTCCTCTTTTTTCTTTCCTCTTTCCCTTGGCGCGTAGGCGTTTCTCATGACCAGCGGCACCACACCCCCTCGCATGGCCGATGTTGCGCGCGTTGCCGGCGTGTCGAAGATGACCGTGTCACGGGTGCTGGCAGGCGGCAGCGTGTCGCCCGAAACCCGCGCGCGCGTGCAGGAGGCCATCGACGCGCTCGGCTACGTTGCCACGGCCGCAGCCGGGATGCTGTCCAGCGGCCGATCGGAATTCGTCGCCGCCCTGGTGCCTTCGCTGGCCAGTTCCAACTTTGCCGATACCGTGCGCGGGCTGAGCGATGCGCTTGCGCCGCATGGTCTGCAACTGCTGCTGGGTGATACCGACTACCACCTCGATCAGGAGGAGGCGCTGGTGAAGTCGCTGCTGCGCCATCAGCCGCGTGGCATTGCCTTGACCGGTCGCCACCACAGTGCCGGCACGCGGGCGTTGCTGGAGCGCGCCGGCATCCCGATCGTCGAGATGTGGGATCTGCCTCAGCGCCCGATCGACAGGGCGGTTGGGTTCTCGAACGCCAAGGCGTCGCTCGCGATGGTGCATCACCTGCACAAACGGGGCTACCGACGCATCGGCTTCCTGTGCGGCGCCAGCGAACTGGACCGGCGCGGCACCGACCGCATGCGTGGATACCTAAGCGGAATCAAGGCGCTTGGCCTGGGCGAGCCGCGCGTGATCCGCCTGGGCGAATCGCCCATCACGATGAGCCACGGCGGCCCGGCGATGGCCGCTTTGCTGCAAGCGTGGCCCGATACCGATGCCGTGATGTGCGTGAGCGACATGTCCGCATTCGGCGCCATCATGGAATGCCACCGGCGCGGCATGTCCGTGCCCGGCGACATTGCCGTTGCGGGCTTCGGCAACTTTGAAGTCGCGTGGTGCTGCCATCCGACCATCACGACGATTTCCGTCGATGCCTATGGCATCGGCCTGCGCACGGGCGAGGTCTTGCTTGATGCGCTCGGCGTTGGCGAGGCCACGGGCGCCCCAAGCTCTCGCGCATCGACTTCAGCGTGGTCGAACGCGAGAGCGCATAGCGCGCGGCCTCATGCGCGGCGTCAATGCGAGTGCCGCGGATTGCCGCGCGTCTCGATCACGTTCAGATACAGGGTTGCCGGCTCCAGGCATCCGCCCGTCGAAAGCTGCCCGACAAACTGCCGATAGATTTCCTGCCAAGGCGTTTGCGACAGCGGCACGCTGAACGTTGCGGTTTCACGCCGGCGCTCAAGTTCTTCCGCGTCGACGAGCACATCGACCTTGCGGGCGTTGAGGTCCACGCGGATGCGATCGCCCGTGCGCAGGAGCGCCAGGCCGCCACCCGCCGCCGCCTCGGGCGACATGTTCAAAATGGACGGACTCGCCGATGTGCCGCTCTGCCGGCCATCGCCCATGCACGGCAGCGATTCGATCCCCTGCTTGACCAGCGCCGCCGGCGGCGCCATGTTGACGACCTCCGCGCTGCCCGGATAACCGACCGTTCCGCAGCCGCGGATGACGAGGATGCAGCGCTCGTCAATCTCGAGTGCCGGATCGTTGATGCGAGCGTGATAGTCCTCCGGCCCATCGAAGACGATGGCGCGTGCCTCGAACACGTTTTCGGCGCCGGGTTCGCTCAGGTAGGTCTGCCGGAATGCCTCGCCCACCACCGACATCTTCATGATCGCGCTGTCAAAGAAATTGCCCGACAGCACGATGAAGCCCGCCCGATGCTTGAGCGGCGCGTCCACAGGGAAGATGACATCGCGGTCGGCGTCGGGCGCGGCATCGGCAATCGCGCCGATCGTGCGGCCAGAGACGGTGCGGCAATCGCGCCGCAGCAACCCGCCCGCGTCGAGCTGGCGCAGCACGGCGGGCACGCCGCCCGAGCGGTGGAAGCTCTCCCCCAGATATTCGCCGGCCGGCATGCAGTTCACCAGCAGCGGCACCGATTCTCCGTGGCGCTGCCAGTCTTCGAGGCTGAGTTCCACGCCCATGTGGCGCGCGATTGCGATGAGGTGCGGCGGGCAGTTGGTCGACGCGCCAAGCGCCGAAGCCACCATGATGGCGTTCTCGAATGCCGCGCGCGTCATGATCGTCGAAGGGCGGATGTCTTCACGCACGAGGTCGACGATGCGCTTGCCCGTGGCATAGGCCATCTGCCCGCGCTCGCGATACGCCGCCGGAATGCTCGCGCACCCGGGCAGCGACATGCCCAGCGCTTCGGCCAGGCTGTTCATCGACAGCGCCGTGCCCATCGTGTTGCAGTGGCCGATCGACGGCGACGACGCGGTGGTCAGCTCCATGAAGCCTTCGTAGTCGATGTCGCCGGCAGCCAGCCGGTTGCGCGCATGCCAGATGACGGTGCCGGAGCCGACCCGTTTGCCTTCGTGCCAGCCGTCCAGCATCGGCCCACCAGACAGGACGATGGCCGGCAGGTCCACCGTGGCGGCGGCCATCAGGCAGGCGGGCGTGGTCTTGTCGCACCCGGTGGTCAGCACGACACCGTCGAGCGGGAAGCCGTGGAGGATCTCGACCAGACCGAGATACGCGAGATTGCGATCGAGCGCAGCAGTCGGGCGGCGACTCTGCTCGGCCAGCGGGTGAACCGGAAACTCCATCGGAATGCCGCCCGCGTCGCGTATGCCGGCCTTCACACGCTGCGCCAGCTCGATGTGGTGCCGGTTGCACGGCGCCAGGTCGCTGCCCGTCTGCGCGATCCCGACGATCGGCCGGCCTGACTGCAACTCTTCGCGCGTCAGGCCGTAGTTCATGAAGCGTTCTACGTAGAGCGCGGTCATGTCGGCGTGGCTCGGGTCGTCGAACCACAGCTGGCTGCGCAGTCTGCGTGGAGCTTGGGTGGGCATGGTGTCTCCGTCGTTGTGTGGCCGGGCTTCCCTCTGCGGGGGTGTTGGCGTGGCGATACACCAGCGTCCGCCGCTTGATTGGTACCGGTAACAACGAATGGTAGACCGGGATCACGACGCAGGCAATCAGCGGCGGGACCCCATTACCGCAGAGGGTGGCGCCGCAGTGCTCTCGGTGCCCGCTGCACCCGTTACGCTGCCTGCTGCGCCACGTCGTTCCTCAGCAGCCCGCGTGTGCGCTGGTTGGCCGAGGCTTACTTGCTGAGTTCGTGCCCGATGACGGCACCCGCGGCCGCACCGCCGATCGTGCCCGCCGGGCTGTGCGTCAGCTCATGGCCGGCCACGCCGCCTGCCACCGCACCGCCCGCCGTACAGCCGGTCAGCGTGGGCGCGAGCACGGCCAGGGCGCACACCAGTGCTGTTTTCCATGTCTTCATGATGCCCTCCGGAGAAGCCGGCCAGATGCAGCAGCCGGCATATCCGCAGGCGAGCAAAGCGCGTGCCGCCCTCACATGAACAGCGGCGACAGCGACAGGTGCGACAGGGCGATCACGATCACCTGCGCAATCACCAGCAGGATCAGCGGCGAGAGATCGAGCCCGCCCAGCGGCGGCACCACGCGGCGGATCGGGCGCAGCAGCGGATCGACCAGCGTGTTGAGGACGGCGCCCATGGGAGAGTGCGGCCCAACCCAGGACAGCACGGCCGAAGCGATCGTCACCCACACCAGCACGTTGAAGGCCCACTTGAGCACCGTGAAGAGCGCCGCCACAAAGCCCATCGGCAGAAACGCCATCGGGCTCAGGCCCACCGAGGCCAGCAGCAGAAGCAGATACACCAGCGCCGTGGCATAGGCGGCCACCAGGCACGACCAGTCGATGTAGCCAGTGGCGGGAATCACCCGGCGCAGCGGATGCACGAGCCACCCCGTCAGCTGGAAGATGGCTTGCGACAGCGGATTGCGCGGCGACAGCCGCACCGCCTGCGTCCAGGCGCGCAGCAGCAGCGCCGCGCCAAAGAGCGTGAAGATCGTGTCGAGCAGAAAACGCGTGATATCGCCGAACATGCGTCCGGATCTCCTATGGTCAGGTGGGCCAAAGCGTGAGGCAAAGGTGGCGCCCCGGGGGCGCGGTATTGTCGCACGGGATCTTTGCGGAACGCCCGTGCCGACACCCGCGTCATGATCGCCTTGCTGCCCATCCTCCGGACGCGAATGCCGGCGCGGCGGCCGGCCCTTCTGAGACAGCCCTGTCCGGTGCCGCCTGCAGAGCGGGCCTGCGCTGGCGAGCCTTGATGGCGTCCGGCACGGATGCGCTCGACCTGTGCCGGCCCGCTCGGCTGCGCCTTGACGACTTCCTGACCGACGTCGCTGCTGCGTGGCGGCCGCGCTTACAAGCCCGCCACCGGGAAGCTCGCCTGCCAGACCGCGCCCTGTACGTTCACCGCTTTCGGGATCAGCTTCTGCTGCAGGAACAGGTCGGCGATCTGCTGCTGTGACGCCACGATCTGCGGGGTGACCGGCGTTACGCCATAAGGCACGCGCCGCAGCCACGTTTCCACCACGGGTTGCTCGATGCCCAGCTTCGGCGAGAGCAGCGCTGCCGCTTCCTGGGTGTGCTGGTTCACCCACAGGCCCGAGGTGCGCAACTGCGCCAGGATGGCATTCACCGCGCGCGGATGCGTCTTCACGAAGTCCGGGGTGGCCTCGTAGAAGTTGAACACCGGCAACTCGCTGAAATCGCCCAGCGTGCGCGTCTTCAATGCCTTTTGCGCCAGCGCGTAATACGGATCCCACACCACCCACGCGTCGACGGCGCCGCTTTCGAAGGCGGCACGTGCCTCGGCCGGCGGCAGATAGATCGGCTGCACGTCCTGTACCGTCAGGTTCGCGCGCTTGAGCAACTGCACGAGCAGGTAGTGCGAGCTTGAGCCCTTCTGCAGCGCAATGCGCTTGCCCTTCAGGTCCGCCACGCTGCGCGCGGGTGAGCCGTCGAGCACGAACAGCGCCTCGTTCGTCTTGCCGCCGGGCTCGGCCCCCACGTAGACGAGGCGCGCACCTGCCGCCTGCGCAAACACGGCCGGTGGAGCGCCGGTATAGCCGAAGTCGATGCTTCCCGTGTTGAGTGCCTCCAACAGTTGCGGCCCGGCGGGAAATTCTTTCCACTCGACCTTGTAGCCGAGTTCGGCCAACGGTTTGTCGAGCGAGCCCTGCGCCTTGAGCACGGCGAGCAGGCCTGCCTTCTGAAAGCCGATGCGGACCGTGCCAGCCGGGTCTGCAGCATGTGCGAAGCCGGCGCTCAGCGCGAGGCCGGCGCCCAGCAGTGCGGCGAGCCAGCGTCGTCGCGCAGGCGATGCAGCGGTGTGGTGCGATTGGGTTTGCATGGTTCCTCCAGCGAGTTGGGTGGCGTGCGGCCGATGCTACGGACCGCGCGCGTGCGAAGGAACGAACAAGATTGCATGTGCATAGACGCCGGCAGGGTCAGCGTTTCACGGCGGTAGCGGCAAGCTCCGCCAGATAGGCCCATGGATAGACGCCGCGCGCATGTCCATCGCTGAACACCAGTTGCACGCCGTAGCCCACGGGCTCAATGCTGGTGATGCGCACGTCGGCCGGCGCGCGGATCGGCATGCCCTGGTGGCGCTCGAACTGGCACTCGGCGCATCGGCAGGCCCGGCGCAGCGCAGTGTGGTCGAGCGCGACGGACGCCCCGGGCCAGTGCACGCGCAGCGTGTGTGTGGCAACGTCGTTGTCGATGCGTTCAGGGGCTTGCACGGGTGCCCTCGAGCTGTGCCAGCGCGATGCGCACGGCTTTCACCACTTCCGGATCGCCGTCGCCTTCCGCACGGCGCAGGGCGGGCACGGCCGCGGCTGAGCCCGTTTCCCCGAGCGCAAGCGCGGCCTCCTTGCGCAGATTGCTGATCGGGTGGACGAGCAGCGCAGCGAGCGCCTCCACGGCATGCGCGGCGCGCCAGCGGCCGAGCGCGCGTGCAGCTTGCAGGCGGACTTGCCAGTAGTCATCGGTCAAGGCCTCCACCAGCGTCTGCGTGACGTGTGCGTTCGGTGCCAGCGCACGCAGCTTGCCGAGCGTGCCGGCGCTTTCCTCGCGCACGCGCCACGCGGTGTCGCGCAATGCGTCGAGCAGCGCGGGGAGGACCGATGCGTCCGCCGCAAGGCCGAGGGCGCCGACTGCGGCACGCCGTACCTCGGCGTCGTCGTCCTGGCGGGCGCGCTCGGCCAAGGCCGGCAGCGCCGCCACATGCTTGCGCCAGCCGAGCACGGCCACCGCTTCGCGGCGCACGGCGGCATCCGCGTCCTGCAAGGCTTGCAGTGCCGGCGCGTCGCTCTCGGGCACGCGCAGTTCACGAAGCCCGCGCAGGGCGGCGGCGCGCACGAACGCGCTTGCGTGGTCCACGTAAGGCAGCAGCGCGGGGGCCGAGTCCGCCGATTTCAGTTCACCGAGGCCGAGCGCCGCGGCCTCGCGCACGGCGGCATCGGCGTCTTCCAGCGCGCGGGCGAGCGCGGCGACGGTGTCCGGCCGTTCCCACGTGGCGATGATGCGCGCGGCTTCCAGCCGGACTTCGGGCGCGGGGTCGTGTGCAAGCAGCGCCGTCACCTCGGGCAGCGCGTCGGCGTCTTCCTCGTCGGCCAGTTGCAGCAGGGCGATGCGGCGTGTGGCGGCATCCGCATCGTGCAGGCGCGCCAGGGTCGTTGTCGTCATCGGCGCCTCAACGCAGCAAGTAGGGGATGTCGACCTTGACCGCGCCGGTCGGGCAGTCCTGCTCGCAGGGCATGCAGTACCAGCACTCGTCGAACTGCATGAAGGCCTTGCCCTTGGTCAGGTCGATGGCGAGCAGGTCGAGCGGGCAGACGTCGACGCAGACGGTGCAGCCCTTGTCGGCAATGCACCGGGCTTCGTCAATGGTGACCGGCGCGCTGCTGCGCGAGGCGATGTCGTGTGGGGTGTGGGGCATGGCGATGGCTCAGGCGGCTTGCGGAATGCGCAGGTGCGCGTACGAATCGGTGCCGTGCACGTCGACCGGGATGACGTACGGCTCGATGGCCTGCTTGCGGCTGGCCATGTGGCCGCGCGCATCCTTGTAGAGGCGCGTGTGGCAGAACCAGTTGGCGTCGTCGCGCTCGGGGTAGTCCACGCGATGGTGGTACAGGCCCCAGCGGCTTTCGGTACGAAAGAGCGACGCGCGCGCGGCCATCTCGGCGCAGTCCCGGATGAAGCTGACTTCCATTGCGCGCATCAGCTCGTGCGGATTGCGTGCGTGCAGGTGCGTGATGTCTTCGGCAATCTCGGCGAAGCGCCGCAGGCCGATTTCCATCTTGCGCGTGACCTTGGGCGGCTGCAGGTAATCGTTCACCATGCGGCGCAGCTTGTATTCCACCTGCGCGGGGGCGAGGCCGTGATCGCGTTGCAGCGGCGCAAAGATGCGCGTGCGCTCGCGTTGGATCTGCGCGTCGTCGACACGGGCGTCGCTTTGCCGGCCGGCGATGTAGTCCGCTGCGTTCTGGCCGGCAAACCAGCCATACGTGAACGCGCCGAGCATGTAGTTGTGCGGCACGGCGGCCATGTCGCCCGCCGCGTAAAGGCCCGGCACGGTGGTTTCCGCGCGCGCATTCACATACACGCCAGATGCGCTGTGCCCGCTGCAGAAGCCGATCTCCGAGATGTGCATCTCCACCATCTGCGTGCGGTAATCGGTGCCGCGCCCGGCGTGGAAGCGTCCTCGGCTGGGGCGCTCGTTGGTGTGCAGGATGGTCTCGATGGTCTGGATGGTTTCTTCGGCCAGGTGGTCGAGCTTGAGGAATACTGGCCCCTTGCCGCCTTGCAGCTCCTGGTAGAACTCCCACATCATCTGGCCACTCCAGTAGTCGCACTGGATGAAGCGCTCGCCGCGCGCGTTGGCGGTGTAGCCGCCCAGCGGGCCGGTCACGTAGGCGCACGCGGGGCCGTTGTAGTCCTTGATGAGCGGGTTGATCTGGAAGCATTCCAGGTTGGAAAGCTCCGCGCCCGCGTGATACGCCATCGCGTAGCCATCGCCCGCGTTGGTGGGGTTTTCGTATGTGCCCATCAGGTAGCCGGAAGCCGGCAGGCCAAGCCGCCCGGCGGCGCCGCAGCTCAGCACCACGGCCTTTGCGCGCACCACGAGAAAATCCGCCGTGCGGCAATCGAAGCCGAGCACGCCGCAGGCGGCCCCATCGGCATCCGTCAGCACGCGCGTGACGACGATGCGGTTCGTGATCTCCACCCGGGCACGCTTGAGCTGCCGATACAGCACCTTCTTGATGTCGTGCCCCTCTGGCATCGGCAGCACGTAGCTGCCCATGTGATGGACCTTCTTGACGGCATAGTCGCCGGTTTCGTCCTTCTCGAACTTCACGCCCCAGCGGTCAAGCTGCTCGATGGTGGCGAAGCTGTGCTGCGCATAGGCATACACGGCCGACTGATCGACGATGCCGTCATTGGCCAGCGTGATCTCGCGCGTGTATTGCTCCGGCGTGGCATGCCCGGGAATGACGGCGTTGTTCAGCCCGTCCATGCCCATGGAGATCGCGCCGCTGCGCTTCACGTGCGCCTTGTCGATCAGCAGCACACGCAGCGCGGGGTTGCGTTCTTTTGCCTTGATGGCCGCCATCGGGCCGGCCGTGCCGCCGCCCACGACGACGAGGTCGTACTCCAGTTCCAACGTGTTCATACGGTGCCTTGCAGAGAAAAGACCGATTGCGCCGATGCGGCCACCTGCCGGTCCAGCCGAAGCCGGTACTGGAAGGCGTCGCCACGGAAGCTGAGGCGTTCATAGTCGATGGGCGTGCCGTGCGCGTCGTGCGTCAGGCGCTCCACGCGCAGCAGCGGCGCACCGGCGCCCGTGTCGAGCGCGCAGGCGGTCGCGTGGTCGGCGAGCGCCGCATCGATGGCCAGCGTGGCATGCCCGAGCGCCACGCCCGCGTCCTGCTCCAGCACGAGAAACACGTCGCGCGTCACCAAGTCGGCCCTGGCGACGATGCGGCCGAGCGCTTCAGGCAGCCACGTCACCTCGAGCGACACCGGCGCTTGATCCAGCAGCCGCACGCGGTGCAATTCGGTGACGGGCGCGCCGGGTGCGAGGCGCAGCGCCTGCGCGACGTCGGCGGGGGCCGGCACCGCCTGCAGCTTCAGCACGCGGTTGCGGATCGCATGGCCCTGCGCGGACATCGCCTCGGCAAAGCCCTGCAGCGCCGTCACGTTCTGGAACGCCTTGGGCTGGCTCACGAACGTGCCCTTGCCATGGCGGCGGTAGATCAGTCCTTCGTTCTGCAGGTCGGCCAGGGCCTGCCGCACGGTGATGCGGCTGGCGCCAAACTGCGCACCCAGCGCCGCCTCTGAGGACAGCAGGGATGCCGGCGCGTACAGGCCGCTGACAATGCCCTCGCGCAGCGCGCCCTTGATCCGCTCATAGAGCGGCGGGGCCGGCAGGCGAGGGGAGGATGGGGATGTCGTCATCGGGGGCGAACTCGTTATGACAAGTGGGTGCGCCCAGTCTAAAAAGCCGGCGTTGGCAGGGGAACGAAGCTTTTTCGATATGGTTCTGCGGTTTTTGCGAGCGAAACCCTGCCGGGTTTTGTGCGTTGCACGATGCTGCAGTCGGGCAATCGATATCAAAACCGATATCCGTCGTGCCAGAAAAAAGCATTAGACGGTTATGTCTCGCTGTCCATAACATGGCTCAGCACGAACGGCAGCAACGCAGGCAGGGTTGCCGCTGAAAAAACAAACGTGCGCAGCCGCAGGCAGTGACGGGCTGCTTCCACCATAAGAGGAGAGACGCAATGGCAACAACGCGCGCTGATCGCGCCCGACGTACCGTGTTGACCTTTCTCGCCACGGCCGGCGTGCTGTTGGCAACCGGCGCCGGGTCTGCAGCCCACGCGGCGGACAAGGCCTTCACCATGGGCTTTGCCCAGGTGGGTGCCGAGAGCGAATGGCGCACCGCCAATTCGGAGTCGATCAAATCCGCCGCCAAGGCGAACGGCGTGACCCTGAAGTTCTCTGACGCGCAGCAGAAGCAGGAAAACCAGATCAAGGCGATCCGCTCGTACATCGCGCAGAAGGTGGACGTGATCGCGTTCTCGCCGGTCGTGGAATCGGGCTGGGACACCGTGCTGCAGGAAGCCAAGGCCGCCAAGATCCCGGTCATCCTGACCGACCGCGGCATCGACAGCAAAGACCCGTCGCTCTACACCACGTTCATCGGCTCGGATTTCGTGGAGGAAGGCCGTAAGGCCGGCCGCTGGCTGCTGGAGAACTACAAGGGCAAGGGCGACGTGAACATCGTCGAGTTGCAGGGCACCGTCGGCTCGGCGCCGGCCATCGACCGCAAGCGCGGCTTCGAAGAGATCATCAAGACCGACCCGCGCTACAAGATCATCCGCTCGCAAACCGGTGATTTCACCCGCGCGAAGGGCAAGGAGGTGATGGAAGCCTTTCTCAAGGCCGAGGGCAAGAAGATCAACGTGCTGTTTGCACACAACGACGACATGGCGATCGGCGCCATCCAGGCGATTGAAGAGGCAGGCCTGAAGCCGGGCAAGGACATCACCATCATTTCCATCGACGGCGTGAAGGGCGCGTTCGAAGCCATGATGGCCGGCAAGCTGAACGTGACGGTGGAATGCAGCCCGCTGCTCGGGCCGCAGTTGATGGAAACCGCGCGCGCCGTGCTGGCGGGCAAGCCGGTGCCCAAGCGCATCGTCACCAAGGAAGGCATCTTCCCGATGGAAGTGGCGGCCAAGGAGTTTCCGAACCGCAAGTACTGAGGCTGCGCGGGTTCGCAAGCCCTTTGCTGAACAGGCGCAACCGGCACGGTGGAGGCCTTCCGCCATGCCGGTTGCGCCACGTTAACAGGTGACACCCATGCCGGACCACGTTGACCAAACCGCCGCGCACGATGCACGCGGCGCGCTGCTGCACATGCGCGGCATCTCCAAGAACTTTCCCGGCGTGCAGGCGCTGGCCGGGGTCGATTTCCGCCTGTTTCCCGGCGAGGTGCATGCCCTGATGGGGCAGAACGGCGCCGGCAAATCGACGCTCATCAAGGTGCTGACCGGCGTGGAGGCGCCGGATGCGGGCGAGATCCTGCTCGGCGGTCAGCCCATCGCGCCGGGCTCGCCGCTGGAAGCGCAGAAGCTGGGCATCAGCACGGTGTACCAGGAGGTAAACCTCTGCCCGAACCTCACGGTGGCGGAGAACATCCACATCGGCCGCTTTCCCATGCGCCTGGGCAGCATCGACTGGCGCGCCACGAACCGCGCTGCCCAGGCGCTGCTGGCCGACCTGAACATCCACATCGACGTCACCCTGCCGCTGTCGCTGTACCCGGTGGCCATCCAGCAGATGGTGGCGATTGCGCGGGCGCTCTCCACCGAAGCGCGCATCCTCATCCTCGACGAACCGACCTCCAGCCTGGACGACGACGAAGTCGCGCGCCTGTTTGCCGCCATTCGCACGCTCAAGGCACGCGGCATGGCCGTGCTGTTCGTCACGCATTTCCTGGAGCAGACGTACGCCATTTCGGACCGCATTACCGTGCTGCGAAATGGCCGGCTTGAAGGCGAGTACGCCGCGCGTGACCTGCCGCAACTGCAACTGATCAACAAGATGGTCGGGCGCGACATCGACGCCAGCCGCTTCGCGCGTACCGAGGTGCCGCCCGTGGACGACACGGCGCCCGCATTCCTGAGCGCGCGCGGCATGGGCCGCCGCGGCGTCGTGCAGCCGCTCGACCTGGATGTGCGCCCGGGCCAGGTGCTGGGTCTGGGCGGGCTGCTCGGCTCGGGCCGCACCGAGACCGCGCGCCTGCTGTTCGGCGTAGACCGCAACGATGCAGGCTCGATCAACGTGCAAGGGCAGTCCCGCCAGTTCAGCTCGCCGCGTGACGCGATCCGCCAGGGCATCGGCTTCTGCCCGGAAGACCGCAAGACCGAAGGCATCATTGCCGAGCTGTCGATCCGCGAGAACATCATCCTCGCGGTGCAGGCCAAGCGCGGCCTGTTCCGCTATCTGCCCAGGAAGCGCCAGCGCGAGATTGCGGACCAGTACATCGCCCAGCTCGGCATCAGGACGCCGGATGCGGAGAAGCCCATCGGCCAGCTCTCGGGCGGCAACCAGCAGAAAGCCGTGCTCGCACGCTGGCTGGCGACCGACCCGGCCATGCTGATCCTGGACGAGCCGACCCGTGGCATCGACATTGCCGCCAAGCTCGACATCATGGACCTCGTGACCGCGCAGTGCCGCAAGGGCATGGCGATCCTGTTCATCTCCAGCGAACTGCCCGAGGTGCTGCGCGTGAGCCACCGCCTGGCGATCCTGCGGGACCGCAAGAAAGTGGGCGAGCTGGCAGGCGAAGACATGACCGAAGACAACCTGTGCCACGTGATTGCCGGCGGTGAGCTGCCCGCCAAGGCGCCGCCCAGCGCGTCTGCCACCACCGGAGGCGCAGCATGACGCAACGCTCCCGCATGCACGCGCTCGCCGGCCACCGGCTGTTCTGGCCCTGCGTGACGCTGATCCTGCTGTGCGTGCTGAACACGTGGTTCAACCCGCATTTCTTTCACCTTGAGATCCGCGGCGGGCACCTGTACGGCAGCGTGATCGACATCCTCAACCGCGCGGCACCGCTGATGCTCGTGTCGCTGGGCATGACGCTGGTGATTGCCGTGGGTGGCATCGACATTTCGGTCGGTGCGGTGGTCGCCATCTCGGGCGCGATTGCGGCATCGCTCATCGGCGGTACGCTCGTCGTCCAGAACGGCATGCCGGTGTATGTGACCAAGGTGCCGCTGATGCTCGCGCTGCTGGCCGCGGTGGGCGCCGCGCTGGTGTGCGGGCTGTGGAACGGCATGCTCGTGGCCGGCGCCGGCATGCAGCCCATCATCGCCACGCTGATCCTGATGGTGGCCGGGCGGGGCGTGGCGCAGCTCATCACCGGCGGGCAGATCATCACCGTCTACTACGAGCCGTTCTTCTTCGTGGGCAATGGCTACCTGTTCGGGCTGCCGTTCGGCCTGTACATCGCCGGCGCCGTGCTGTGCCTGCTTTTGCTGCTGATGCATCGCACGGCGTTGGGCCTGTTCATCGAAGCGGTTGGCATCAACCCCGTGGCGGCGCGGCTTGCGGGGCTGAACACCAAGGCGCTGCTGTTCGGCATCTACGGGTTCTGCGGTGCCATGGCCGGCGTGGCAGGGCTCATCATCTGTTCCAACGTGAAGAGCGCCGATGGCAACAACGCGGGCCTG
The DNA here is from genome assembly GCF_000954135.1 of Ralstonia mannitolilytica. Lineage (NCBI taxonomy): Bacteria > Pseudomonadati > Pseudomonadota > Betaproteobacteria > Burkholderiales > Burkholderiaceae > Ralstonia > Ralstonia mannitolilytica. Next base: position 961,002 of record NZ_CP010800.1, read on the forward strand.
CTGCTCGAGCTGGACGCCATCCTGGCCGTCACGCTGGGTGGCACGTCGCTCGCGGGCGGCAAGTTCAGCCTGTGGGGCAGCGTGGTCGGGGCGCTCATCATTCAGACGCTCACGTATGCGATCTACTCGATGGGCGTGCCGCCGGAGGTCAACCTGGTGGTGAAGGCCGTGGTGGTGTTTGCCGTGTGCCTGGCGCAATCGGCGGCATTCCGGGCGATGGTGTTTCAACGCCGCGTGGGGGCGCAGTCATGAGAATCAATCCACGGCGCTTGCCGTTCTATGTGACGTTGTTCCTGTTCGCGCTGCTGTTCGGTTTCGGGTCTGTCACGTACACCGGGTTCTTCAGCGTGCAGGTGTTCCTGAACCTGTTCATCGACAACGCCTTCCTGATCGTCGTGGCCATCGGCATGACGTTCGTCATCCTGTCGGGCGGCATCGACTTGTCGGTGGGGGCGGTGGTGGCGCTCACCACGATGATCTCCGCCGCGCTGGTCGAGCACCATGGCTGGTCGATCGGTGCCGTGGTGCCGCTGGTGCTGGTCGCAGGGACGCTGTTCGGCCTGATGATGGGCGTGCTGATCCAGGTGTTCCGCATCCAGCCGTTCATCGTCACGCTGGGCGGCATGTTCCTGGCGCGCGGGCTGTGCTACCTCATCAGCATTGATTCGATCAGCATTACGAACCCCACCTACACCGCGCTCTCGCAGCACAAGATTTTCGTGGGCGGCGGCAACTACGTGTCGCCCAGCGTGGTGACTGCGCTGGCGGTGTTTGCGGCTGCCGTGTGGCTTGCGCACTGCAGCCGCTTTGGCCGCACGGTGTATGCGCTGGGCGGCAACGAGCGCTCGGCCTTGCTGATGGGCCTGCCGGTCGCGCGCACGCGCATCCTCGTCTATGGGCTCAGCGGGTTCTGTTCGGCACTGGGTGGGGTGCTGGTGACGTTCTACATGCTCTCGGGCTACGGGCTGCATGCGCAGGGCATGGAGCTGGATGCCATTGCGGCCACGGTGGTGGGTGGCACGCTGCTGACCGGCGGCGTGGGGCTGATCAGCGGCAGCGTCGTCGGCGTGCTGCTGTTGGGGGTCATCCAATCGCTGATTACGTTTGACGGCACGCTCAGTTCGTGGTGGGCGCGCATTGCCATCGGCGTGCTGCTGTGCATGTTCTGCCTGATGCAGCGCTTCCTGGGCCGTGCGCAGCGGGGCACCGCGCTGCCGCCCGCCGGCCCGCACAGGCCGGCGCATCGCTCCGATGAGGCCCGCAAGGACGCGCCCGCACCTGCTGTCCTGATGCAGTCGCACGCCATCCCCCCGTTCAACTAGCGCGGCGGACGCCGCGCAATCGCCGCCGCAGACCTAGATGGTGCCCTGCGCCGCTGGCATTGACGGCTCCGGTCACGTGCCGCTTGCACATCTGCGTGGGTCCATCATGGATGAGGCATTGCGCGGCATGGGTTTTGGCCCCAATCTGGGGTCCGAAGCCATCCGGCCGCTCCATAGGCCTCTGGACGCAACCGATCCTGCTATCTTCAGGCGCCCGGATGCAGCCGGCCATCCCGACGTCCGCACAAGGAGACACCACGTGACCGTTCACCTCGATCTGGACGCCTACTTCCACCGCATCCGCTGGGGCGGCCACACGCGCCCGACCTACGAGACGCTCGCGCAACTGGTGCGCGCGCACATGCGGTACATCCCGTTCGAGAATCTCGACGTGCTGCTGGGGCGGGGCATCCGGATCGACCTCGAAAGCGTGCAGGACAAGCTCGTGCGCGCGCGTCGCGGCGGCTACTGCTTCGAACATGCGACGCTGTTTGCGGCCGTGCTCGAGCGCCTCGGTTTCCAACCGGTGCGCCATTCGTCGCGCGTGATCCTGTTGTCGCCGCGCGCGGAGGCGCCGCGCACGCACATGTTCCTGACGGTTCCGCTGCCCGAAGGCACCTTTGTCGTCGACCCCGGCTTTGGGGCGCTGGCGCCGCGCGTACCGGTACCGCTCGTCGACGGCCAGGAAGCCAGCATCGACGGCGAGCGGCACTGGATGGTGCGCGACGAAGGCCGCTGGATACTTCGCGCGCAGGTGCGCAGCGATACGCCGGTCGATGCCTGGGTGACCACGCTCGAAGAGGACTACCCCATCGACTTCGAGATGGCGAACCATTACACGTCCACGTATCCGGCCTCGCCGTTCAAGAACCGCATCCTGATGCGCTCGCTGACCGATGAAGGCCGCGTGACGGTGATGAACCGCGACGCCACCATCTGGCGCGCAGACACGCCGCACCGGTTCGAGCTGGAAGACCGCCGCGCGCTGCGTGGCCTGCTGGTGGAGTATTTCGGCATCGATCTTCCGGAAGTCGAGCACATGCGCGTGCCCGGCATTCCGGAATGGGCCTGAGCTGCCGCCTAGCCGTTGCGGAACAGGAAGCTGTAACCGTTGAGCGCCGGCACGCCACCCAGGTGCGCATACAAGACGCGCGAGCCCGCCGGGATCTCGCCACGGCGGATCAGGTCGATCATGCCCTGCATCGATTTGCCCTCGTACACCGGGTCCGTCAGCATGCCTTCCGCGCGGGCGCACAGGCGGATGGCGTCGAGCGTCTCCTGCGACGGCACGCCGTATTCCGGATACGCGTAGCGTGTGTCGAGCACCACGTCGGCGTCTGTCATGTCGCGGCCGAGGTCGACCTTGTCGGCAGTGTTGCGCGCAATGCGCAGGATCTGCTCGCGCGTCTGCTCCGGCTTGGCCGAGGCATCGATGCCGATCACGCGGTCGGCGCGCCCATCCGCCGCGAAGCCCACCACCATGCCGGCCTGCGTGCTGCCCGTGACCGAGCACACGATGATGTAGTCGAACCGGAAGCCAAGCGCCTTCTCCTGCTCGCGCACTTCCTCTGCAAAGCCAACAAAGCCGAGCCCGCCGAGCGGATGATCTGATGCGCCGGCCGGGATCGCATACGGCTTGCCGCCGGCGCGGCGCACGTCTTCGAGCGCCTGCTCCCAGCTCTGTTTGAACTCGATGCCGAAGCCCGCATCGACGAGGCGCACATCCGCCCCCATGATGCGCGACATCTGGATGTTGCCCACGCGGTCATACACGCTGTCGAACCAGTTCACCCAGTTCTCTTGCACCGTCACGCAGCGCAGGCCGAGGTGCGCGGCCACCGCCGCCACCTGCCGCGTGTGGTTCGACTGGATGCCGCCGATGGTGACCAGCGTGTCGCAACCCTGTGCCAGCGCCTCGGGGATCAGGTATTCCAGCTTGCGCGTCTTGTTGCCGCCGAAGGCGAGGCCGCTGTTGCAGTCTTCCCGCTTGGCGTAGATCTCCACCTTGCCGCCCAGCTGGGCTGACAGGCGCGGCAACGCCTGGATGGGCGTCGGGCCGAACGTGAGCGGATGGCGGGGAAAGCGTTGCAGATTCATGCGCGGACTCCGGTGGAATGGATGCCCCCATGCTAGGGAAGAACGCGAGAAACAGGGTTGTGAAGATTCACGCCATGGCGCATCATGGCACGCAGAATTGGGTACGCTGGTATCTGAAATTGTGTTCAGACGATCTTTATGGCAATAAAATTGCGTGCAAGACCGAAAGCGGCATCGGGTTCCGCCAAGTCCGCCGCCGCAGTAGCGCCCGAGCTGGATCGCACGGACAAGGCCATCCTGCGCGCCTTGCAGAAAGACGCGTCCATCAGCAACGTCATGCTGGCCAGGCGCGTGAACCTGAGCCCCGCTGCGTGCCTGCGCCGCGTGGAGCGGCTCAAGGCCGCGGGCGTCATCCGTGGGATGGTGGCGCTGCTCGATCCGAAGGCGCTGGGGGCAGGCACGGTGGTACTGATCGGCGTGGTGCTTGACCGCTCCACGCCGGAGTCCTTCGCTGCTTTTGAAAAGGCCGCGCAGACCATCTCCGGCTGCATGGAGTGCCACCTGGTGACGGGGGAGTTCGACTACTTCCTGCTGATCCGCACGCGCGATTCCGAGAGTTTTACGCGGCTGCACGCGGAGCAGCTGCTGTATTTGCCGGGTGTGCGCCAGGTGCGGTCGTTTATGGGGTTGCGGGAGGTGGTGAGCCGGACGGAGGTGGTGGTGTGAGCGCCTGCACCGCCCGTACCCGATTCAGCGTGTGAATCGGCCAACCGGGTGGTCGCTGCCTTGCTGTCCACATCCGGGCAGGCTGCCCCGTGGCCTCGCCACTACCCGCGCATGCGCAGCAGATCGGCGTACGAGATCAGCTTGCGCTTGCCGGGGCTCAGTGCCTTGCGCTTGGGCCGGACCGGCTTCTTGCGTTCGAATTGCGCTGCGGCGCGTGCGTCTTCCTGCGCGTGGATGCTGGCCGCCTTGGTTTCGGCCTTCAGGCGATCGGCCTCCAGCCTCGCAGCCACGCGTTCTTCGCGGGCCACGTCTTGCGCGGCAGACAGGATCTCGGCCCTCAGTTCATCGCGCCGTTGCTTGGCAGCCGCGCGGGCTGCCTGCAGTTGCGCCTTCTTCTGCCGCAGCCATTCCTGCCGGCTCACGGGCGCAGGGCGCGCTTCTGCCGGCACGCTCAGGCGCAGGGCGCGGCTGGCCGCGGCCTTGTCGATGCGCACCGTGCGCCACGGGTTGTGCTTGGTATCACTCATGTCCGTCGCGTGCCTCGACAGTGCATCAGTGGGGATCGATCTCTGGGCATCATCCCGCCAAACCTACCATAGGACTTCGCGTTGCGCTGCCCTCCGCCGTCATGTCATGCGGGCGTCACGCAGCCGCGTCAGGCACCCGAGGTGCGACCCCGGTGCCGAATACGCAACCCAATTGCGCCGCCGTTGGCGCAAAATAGCGGTTTGGGCGCGGCTGCGCCCCCTTGCACACCTTGGAGACGGTATGAACAACGTTGCCGAATCGGCCCTTTCGATCGAGAAAAACCCGAACTGTGTTTCGCCGGATGCGCGCGCGAGCCTGCTGGAGAATCCGGCCTTTGGCCGCGTGTTCACAGACCACATGGCCACCATCCGCTACACCGAGGGCAAGGGCTGGCACGATGCCAAGATCGGCGCGCGCGGCCCGATCCCGTGCGATCCGTCCACGCTGGTCCTGCACTACGCGCAGGAAATCTTCGAAGGCATGAAGGCCTACCGGCTGCCGGATGGCGGCGGCGCGCTGTTCCGCCCGGAAGCCAACGCTCGCCGTTTCCAGAACTCGGCCAAGCGCCTGGCGATGCCTTCGCTGCCCGAAGACCTGTTCCTGCAAGCCGTGCGCGAACTGGTGAAGCTCGATCGCGACTGGATTCCGTCGGGCGAGGGCTCGGCGCTGTACCTGCGGCCGTTCATGATCGCGACCGAAGTCGTGCTGGGCGTGAAGCCGTCGGCGGAATACCTGTTCTGCGTGATCGCATGCCCGGTCGGCGCGTACTTCAAGGGCGGCGCATCGGGTGCGGTCACGATCTGGGTGTCGGACAACTACACGCGTGCCGCGCCCGGCGGCACGGGCGATGCAAAGTGCGGCGGCAACTATGCAGCGAGCCTCGTCGCGCAGGCCGAAGCCGCGCGCGAAGGCTGCGACCAGGTGGTCTTCCTCGATGCCGTGGAACGCAAGTGGATCGAGGAACTCGGCGGCATGAACGTGTTCTTCGTGTTTGACGATGGTTCGCTGCAGACGCCGCCGCTCACCGGCACGATCCTGCCGGGCATCACGCGCGATTCGCTGATCACGCTGGCGCGCGGCATGGGCCTGACCGTGCGCGAAGCGCCGTACTCCATCGACCAATGGCAGGCCGACGCCCAGAGCGGCCGCCTGCGCGAAGCCTTCGCCTGCGGCACTGCGGCGGTGGTCACGCCCATCGGCAAGGTCAAGGGCCGCAAGCACAACTTCACGATCGGCAACGGCGGGGCCGGCGAGTTGACGAGCAAGCTGAAGGCCGCGCTGGTCGACCTGCAGAATGGCCGCGCGCCGGACCCGCATGGCTGGATGGATCGTCTGTTCTGAACGGGATGGCGCTGCGCAACGATGACGGAGTCGCTGTCTCTCGATGCCGCTGAGGTGTGGGTCGACACACCCGACGGCCGCCTGTATGCCAAGCAGTGGGGCGACGTCACTGACGACGCAGCCCCGCCGCCCATCGTGCTGCTGCACGATTCGCTCGGCTGTGTCGAACTGTGGCGCGATTTTCCGCAGCGCCTGGCGCTGGCCACCGGACATGCGGTGATTGCGTATGACCGGCTCGGCTTCGGCCGTTCCGATGCGTTTGCCGGCCGGCTTGGCGCCGGCTTCATCGGCGACGAAGCGCGCGGCGGTTTTGCCGCGCTCATCGACCAGCTTGGCGTGCAGCGTTTCATCGTCTTTGGCCACAGCGTGGGCGGCGGCATGGCGGTGTCGGTCGCTGCGGCCTATCCCGATCGTTGCGTGGGGCTGGTCACCGAATCGGCGCAGGCCTTTGTCGAAGAACGCACGCGCGAAGGCATCCGCGTGGCACAGGCGCAATTTGCGGCCCCGGGCCAGATGGCGCGCCTGGAGAAGTATCACGGCGACAAGGCCGAATGGGTGCTGCACGCGTGGGTCAGCACGTGGCTGTCGCCGGCGTTTGCGTCGTGGTGCCTGGACGATGCGCTGCTCGGGGTGCGCTGCCCCGTGCTGGCGCTGCATGGCACGGAAGACGAGTACGGCTCCACCGCGCAGCCCGAGCGCATCGTCACGCTGGCCGGCGCGCCCGCCACACTGAAACTGCTGCCGCGTTGCGGTCATGTGCCGCATCGCGAGCAGGAAGCAGCGGTGCTGGAAGCCGTCAGCAGCTTTCTCGCCGAGCGCGTGTAACGCACGCCATTTCCTGCGCGGTTGCTCTCCTGCGGCGCACCAAAAACGAACGACCGTCAGAAAACCCGCAGTTTCAAGCACCACCGCTTCCCCAGCCGGCATGCGGCCGGCCGGCGGCCTTTTCGTTTGGAAGGCTGTGCCTAGATCCGGACGTTGGAACGTTCTTCTTGCGCGCCTATAAAACAGGCGTCGGGCACGACCCCGGCGGCGCACGCATGTGTGCACACAAGCCAAGCCATCAAGCGGGGCAACCAGGAGGAAGACAATGGCAACACCCGGCATGGCCGCGTCCCTCGAATGGACCGACGGCAAGCGCTATCTGTGGATGCTCGGCGCACTGACCATCACGCTGCCCATCGTTGCGGCCGTCTCGGCGCTGGCAACGGGGTGGCATCCGCTGTGGTGGGCCGGCCCGTTCATCGTCTTCACGATCATCCCGCTGCTCGATTTCCTGATCGGTGACGACCCGGACAACCCGCCGGAAGACGTCGTCCCGGCGCTGGAGCAGCAGCGCTACTACCGCCGCATCGTCTACCTGGCCACGACCGTGCTCTACGTGAGCTTTGCCGTGGCGATGTGGGTGCTGCGCACGTACGAGCTCACCTGGTACGACTACATCGCGTTCGCGTTTTCGGTGGGTGTGGTGACGGGCATCTCGATCAATACCGCGCACGAGCTGGGTCACAAGACCGACCGCTTCGAGCGCTGGCTGGCGAAGATCACGCTCGCGCCCGTGGCCTACGGGCACTTCTATGTCGAGCACAACCGCGGGCACCACGTGCGCGTGGCGACGCCGGCCGATCCGGCAAGCGCGCGCTATGGCGAATCGTTCTGGGAATTTCTGCCGCGTACGGTGGTGGGCAGCGTCAAATCGGCATGGGCACTGGAGAAACGTCGGCTGGAGCAGCATGGCCACTCGGTGTGGTCGTGGCGTAACGATGTGCTCAACGCCTGGGCGATGACGGCGCTGCTGTGGGGCGTGTGCATCGCGTTCGTGGGCGTCAAGGTAGTGCCGTTCCTGATCATCCAGGCGATCTACGGGGCGTCGTTGCTGGAGGTGGTGAACTACCTGGAGCACTACGGCCTGTGCCGCCAGCAGTTGCCCAGCGGCCGCTACGAGCGGTGCACGCCGCAGCATTCCTGGAACAGCAACCATGTCGTGACGAACCTGTTCCTGTATCAACTGCAGCGGCATGCCGATCACCACGCCAACCCGACGCGCTCATTCCAGGCGCTGCGGCACTTCGAGCATTCGCCGCAGCTGCCAGCCGGCTATGCCGCGATGATCCTGATCGCCTATGTGCCGCCGCTGTGGTTCCGGGTGATGAACCCGCGCGTGGTGGCGCACTACAACGGCAACATGTCGCTGGCGAACATCAAGCCGTCGATCCGCGACAAGGTGCTGGCGCAGTATCCGGCACGCGCATAAGCGCCGTCGCGGCGCGCTGGCCGCGCCGCCTCGCAGCGTCTATCCTTTGCAGCAACCGGGCACGCCCCGGGGCTCGAGAGGGAGGGCGCCATGGACATCCGCGCCGGCGGCATCGTATTCGCATGGGCATGCTGCGCGCTGGCCGCGCACGCCGACGACACCTTGCAGAACCGCGGCAACGATCCGTTCTTCCAGATATCGTCTGGCGTGGCCAACTGCCCGGAACCGGCCGGCCCGCGCATCACCGAGGCGGAATGGAAGCGTGATTCCCACCACCGCATCGAGCACGGCAACCATTGCTGGATCGAGGGCCGCTGCCGCCTGCCCAACGCCTTTGCCTACGACGACGAGATTGCCGAGACGGCCAAGCGGCGCCTGCAATGGATATCAGCCAATGTGCCGGGCTGGCGGCAGCACACCACGTTATGGGTGACGGTCTGGCAACGCTGGATGCTGGTGCAGGGCTGCGTGGCGCCGGGGTATTCGCTGGCGCCATTCATGGCGGCGTTGCGCGAGGTGCCCGATGTCGAGCGCTTCATCAACGAGACGACGGCGCATCCTGGGCGCGGCGTGCCGTATGCGCTGTTCCGAAGCGGGACGCCCGCCTCGGGCAGCGCGAAGGCGCCTGGGCCGCCGCCCGCGAAGCCCTCAGCGGAAGCGCTATGCAAACCACCCCAGCGCCAGCGCCGCCACGGCCGGCACGGTCTGCGCCAGGAGAATCCGGCGGTTGACCGTGATGGCGCCCCAGACGCCCGCCACGGCCACGCACAGCAGCCCGAACACTGCGAACGATGCATTGACGGCCGGGTCCGGCGCCACCAGCCCGATGACCAGCGCCGCCACAAGGAAGCCGTTGTACAGGCCCTGGTTGGACGCCATCGCCGCCGTCTCTGCCGCCTTCTCCGGCGTGATGCCGAACACCTTGGGGCCGCGCGTCTTCCACAGCACCATTTCCAGCACGACGATGTAGACGTGGATCAGCAGGACCACGAGGTAGGCGATCAGGGCAAGTGTTTTCATCATGACGGGCAGTGTGGATGGCGGATCACGCATCATAAAAGGTTGCCCCGATGACTTCTACGGCCGGGCGCTGAAAACTTCATCGTGACGGGCTATTCTGTGCGTTTTCTCTGCACGCGTTTCAAAGAGGAGCCATCGCATGACCGCAACGCAAGGATCCATGATTTCGTTCAAGCGCCCGGACGGGCAGGATGTCCAGGGCTACCTGGCCAAGCCGGCCAAGGCGGAGGGCGCCCCGGGCATCGTCGTCATCCAGGAGTGGTGGGGACTGAACGACCAGATTCGCGGCGTGGCCGACCGCCTTGCGCGTGCCGGTTACGTGGCGCTGGTGCCCGATCTCTACCGCGGCAAGATGACGGTGGAGGAAGAAGAAGCCCACCACCTGATGACCAACCTCAACTTTGGCGACGCGGCCACGCAGGATGTGCGCGGCGCCGTGCAATACCTCAAGCAGACCTGCGCACGCGTCGGCGTGACGGGCTACTGCATGGGCGGCGCGCTGACGCTCCTGACGCTGAGCAACGTGCCCGAGGCCGACGCCGGCGTGGTGTGGTACGGCTATCCTCCGCTCGAATACATCGACGCCTCGAAGATCAAGGTGCCGGTGCAGGGCCACTGGGGCACGCAGGACACCGCCTTCAAGATCGAAGGCGTCGATGCGCTGGAAAAGAAGCTCGTTGATGCCGGCGTCGATGTCGATTTCCATCGTTATCTCGCGCATCACGCATTCGCCAATGAAACGGCCGTGGGCGAAAACCGCATCGCCATCACGCAATACGACCCGGTGTGGGCGCAACACGCCTGGGACCGCGCGCTGACGTTCTTCGGCCGCACGCTCTGGCCGCGTTAAGGGTAAGCGCACACAGGACGGCGGGTTTGGCGGTACGGCGCGATCACGAAATGCTGCAATTTCGCATGTGGGCTGCGCTGTTGCCGCCGCTATAATTCACGGCGCTGCCGCACCAACGGTAGCTGGGTTTCGCAGCCTATCTTTTCCCGTATGGCCGGACGGCCGCCTTGTGCGGCTTTTTCACGTCCGCGCTCGCGCACGCTTGTACTTTGGCGGGCCGGGCAGGGAGACCGAAAGGTCTGCCGGCGTCCTACGGGCCGGTCTGCGAACCCTGTCGTCGGGCCCGCCACCCTCGTTTAGCAGCGACTAGTCGGGCCTTTTGCAATCCGTAGGAGGCTCCATGACTGTTGTATTCAGCGGGCGTCGCCCCGCGTCTTTTCCGTCTCCACCTTGGCTGTGCCTCGTTCCGTTGCGATTCGGGAGCCGCCAATGACACTCACCAAACGCCGCGTCTACCTTGATGGTGCGCTGGAAGCACGAGCCTTCCTCTGCCGAACGCAGGCCTACGTGCGCGAGTTCGGGCAGCATCGGCCACGTCTCTTGCGGCAGCAACTGATGGAGTACACGGGCGGCGCATATCCGCCCGCATTTGCGCGCGGGTTTGTCGACATGATCGGCGCATACGTGTCGCTGGCACTTGAGCGTAGCGATATCGATCCGGCCACGTGGGAATTGATGGCCGAGGTCGAGCGGTTGCCTTAGAAGCCCAGCGGCAGCGCCGCAATCAGCCGCCCAGAATGCGCCGCGCCGCGCGATCCCCCCACCACGCCGCTTCTTCAAAAACCGAATAGCCGGACAGGTCCGCATGTGCGTAGTGGATCGGCCCGGCGCTTTCACGCAAGCGCGCAATGCCGGGTCGGGAGAGGAAGCCGGGCGTGGGAATCGCCATTGCATGGCCGCGCAGTGTCAGGTCGGCCCGGCGGATCTGGGTACGCAGGCGGATGCCGTACACGGTATCCAGATCGGCCAGCGCGCGATCGAGCAGCGCTTGCGGCGATGCCTTCAGCAGCCATTCACGTGCCGCCTTTGGCGTCATGTCCGACAGCGCCACGTAGGCGGTGAACACGCTCTGCGCGGGTGGCCCGACACGGATGTCCTGGTGATTGGCCACCACATAACCCAACCCCGTACCGCGATACACCACGTTGTCCCACGCCAGCGGCGTGTCGTCGTGTTCGGGCGGGAAGCCGTCGATGAGCAGGTTGGCAAGCAGCCACGGCGCGGTTTCGGGCAACTCGGCGGCGGGCACGTCAAAGCCGTCGACGATGTGTTTGGCAACGTGCAGCGGCATCGCGCTGACCACGTGATCGGCCAGCAGCCGAACGACGCGGCCATCCGCTTGCAGCACATCGGCGAAGACGCGGGCGCCGGCCTCGGTTGTGGTGCCGATGCGCGCGACGCTGCCCGGCAGCAGGCGGCCGGGTTCATTCAGGCCGGCGGCTTCGAACAGCCGCTCCGCCATCCAGTCCAGGCCCTCTGGCCACGTGAGCACGGTGCCTTGTTCGGCATTGCTGGCCATGCCGCCTCGGCTGGCGAAATAGGCAATGCCGGCCCAGGCGGAAACGTGATCGGCGGTGACGCCGTAATCGTCGCGGCAGCAGTAGTCGGCATACCAGTGCAGCGTGGCGGCGCGGTAGCCCTCGCGGTGCAGCCAGTCGCGGAAGGTGAGTGCGTCGAGCGCGCGCCACGCCGGGTCTGCGGACGAGAGCGCCGTCGGCACGACAAAGACGCGGCGGCCGTCGGCGCCGATGGTCTGGCGCAGCCGGTCGATGTGGGCGAAGAACCGTGTGTGCTCGGCGCGTTCCGCTTCGGTAATGCCTTCATGCGGCACGAAACCGTCTTGCCAGCGATTGCCGAGCCACAGGCGTTCATCGGGCGCGTGAACGAGCACGCGTTCGTCGTACGTCGGGCGCAGCGCAAACGGGTCGCGCTCGATCACGCCAAAGTCGGCCAGCATCTCGCGCACGTGCGTCGATTCCATCGACGGCAGCGGCAGGTAATGCGCACCGGTCGGGAAGCGCTGCGTACCGAAGGCGCCGCCAGCGGCATTGCCATGGCGCTCCGGGCCTTCCACGACCACCGCGTCGCGCCGGCCGCTTTTTGCCAGCCGCCACGCACAGCTCAATCCGCCGATGCCGCTGCCGCAAATGGCAACGCCCACGCGCCGCGTTTCCGATGGTGTCGGCAGCGCGCGCAGGTCGCGCAGCCGATGGCCCGCAGCCTGGCCGGGCATGTGCACGTTGGGCGTGATTTCGGTAAAGGCGCGAAAGCCTGCCCACGAACCGGCCCCGGCCGCAGCCACACCGGCCGCAGCTGCACCCACAAGAAAGCTGCGTCGCGTTGCCATCAGCGCAGCACGCCGTGCCAGTCTTCTTCGAAATACCGCACCAGCGATTGGTTGTTCAGCCGGTTCGGTTCTACCTGCGGGCGCGGCATGTCGGGCGCGAAGCTGAACATCTGGTGCGTGGTGTCGGCGTCCAGGAAGCGCGTCGGCACGCGGTACGACGTAGGCGGTTTGAAATCTGCGCGGCCCGGTGCGGCCAGGATGAAGCCCCATTCGCCAAACGACGGCACCAGCGCGTGATAAGGCCACGTGCGATAGCCGGCTTCCTTCAGCGTCGCATCCACACACCAGTACGAACGCGGCGCGAAATAGGGCGACGTGGCCTGAATGACGACCAGGCCTGTATCCACCACATGGCGCGACAGCAGCCGATAGAACGGCACCGAATACAGCTTGCCGATGCTGAAGTTGGACGGGTCCGGAAAATCGACGATGGCCACGTCGAACATGTCGGTGGCCGTCTGCATCCATTGCGCCGCATCGGCGTTGACCACGGTCAAGCGCGGGTCGCTGAACGCATGCTGATTGAGCGCGACCAGTGCCTCGGCGTGCGAGAACAGGTTCGTCATGCGCGGGTCCAGGTCGACCAGCGTCACGTGCTCGATTTGCGGGTACTTCAGGATCTGCCGCAGCGCGAGGCCGTCGCCGCCGCCCAGCACCAGCACGCGCCGCGCACCGCGCACGGATTCCAATGCGGGCAGCACCAGCGCTTCGTGATAGCGGTATTCGTCGCGCGAGGAAAACTGCAGGTTGCCGTTGATGTACAGGCGCAGGTCGTCTTTCCAGCGCGTCACCACCAGCCGTTGATACGGCGAGGAAATCGCGTGGATGATCTCGTCGCCGAAGAGCGCGCGTTCCGACCAATGCGTGAGTTTGTCCGATGCGCCAAAGCCCGCAAGCAATGCCGCTGTCACTGCGCCGGCGCGCCACGCCATCGCCGTGCGCATGCGCGCCGTGAGCGCCAGCTCGGTGCGGAAGTGCCACAGGGTCCAGACCGCAATCGCCGTATTGAACAGGCCGAAGAGGAAGCCGGTACGCACCAGCCCCAGGCGCGGCGCCAGCACCAGCGGAAACAACAGCGACACCGCCAGCGCACCGAGGTAGTCGAACGTCAGCACGCGGCTGACGAGATCGGAAAACTTGGCCTGCCGACGATGCAGCATGCGCATCACCAGCGGGATCTCCATGCCGACCAGCACGCCGATCACCGTGACAAGCGCGTACAGCACCAGCCGGAACGGCGCCGATTCCAGCGCAAACAACGCAAACAGCGCAGCAGCGGACACGCCGCCAAACAGACCGACCAGCAATTCCAGATCGACAAAGCGGGCGAGCAGCGCGTCGTCCGCCACGTAGCGCGAGAGCCATGAGCCGATGCCCATGGCAAACAGATAGGCGCCGATGATGGAAGAGAACTGCAGAATGGAATCGCCCAGCAGATACGAAGCCAATGCCCCGGCAATCAATTCGTACGCCAGCCCGCACGAGGCCACCACGAAGACGGCGAGGACCAGCAGGGCATTGCCGCTGCCGGCTGGCTGCTTGGGTTCGTATGTGGCGTCAGGCTGCGGCGTCGACATGCTGCGAAGATGGAAAATGAACGGGCGTTAACAAACGGCGGATGCCAAGGCGAGCGCGATTGTGCCGCCTTTTTTCCCGGCCTGCGAGCCGACCGGTGCAGGGCCGCATCGGGGGGTACGCAAGCGGCGCATCAGCCGCTATAGTGGCGCCACCCAAGTACTGCACGGCCCCTTTCCATGCCTGACATGACCGCTTCCGTGATCGCCTATGCCTCGCACCTGCTGGCGGGCGCCGTGGTGTTTTCCGGCTTCTTCTTCGTCTACCTGCGCCTGACGCCGTATGACGAGTTCAAGCTGATCCGCGAAGGCAATATCGCCGCGGCGCTGTCGCTGGCCGGGGCGTTGCTCGGCTTCGTGCTGACCATCGCGTCGAGCATCACGCATGCCGATGGCCTGGTGCCGTTCCTGTTCTGGGCGGTGATGGCGTCGGTGGTGCAGCTGATCGTCTTCCTGGTGCTCACGCGTCTGATGCCGGACTACCGGCTGCAGATCGAGCACAACAACATCGCCGCCGGTATGCTGTTTGGCGTGAGCGCGCTGGCCGTTGGCGTGATCAACGCGGCATGCCTGTCGTGACCTTGTCCTGATTGTTCCTGCCCCGCGAATCATCGCGAAGGAGTTTGCTGTGAGCCTGTCCAGTTTCATCAAGAAGCAGTTCATCGACATCCTGCAATGGACGGAAAGCGAAGACGGCGTGCTCGCCTGGCGCTATCCGATGCAGGACATGGAAATCCAGAACGGCGGCACCCTGGTCGTGCGCGACTCGCAGATGGCGATGTTCGTCAACGAAGGCCAGATCGCCGACGTATTCAGCGCGGGCACCTTCAAGCTGACCACGCAGACGCTGCCCGTTCTCACGTATCTCAAGAACTGGGACAAGCTGTTCGAGTCCCCATTCAAGTCCGACGTCTACTTCTTCAGCACCCGCCAGCAGCTCGGCCGCCGCTGGGGCACGCCGCAGCCCGTGACGGTGCGCGACAAGGATTTCGGCATGATCCGCCTGCGCGCGTTTGGCGTGTACGCCTACCACGTGGCCGACCCGAAGTTGTTCTATCAGCAGGTGAGCGGCACGCGCGACATCTACACCGTGGATGAAGTCGAGGCGCAACTTGCCCCCGTCATCATGGGTGCGATGGCCACGGCGTTTGGCGAATCCGGTGTGCCGTTCCTGGACCTGGCCGCCAACCAGATGCTGATGTCGAACAAGGTGCGCGAGGCGCTGCTGCCGCAGTTCACGCAGTACGGCCTGGCGCTCGACAGCTTCCAGGTGTCCAGCGTCACGCTGCCGGACGAACTGCAGGCCGCGCTGGACCGCCGCATCAGCATGGACATGACCGGCGACATGCAGCGCTTCACGCAATACCAGACGGCCGAATCGCTGCCGCTGGCCGCACGCAACGAGGGCGGCATCGCGGGCACGGGCGCCGGCCTGGCAGCCGGCTTGGCGATGGGCCAGGCGATGGCCGACAGCCTGCGCACGGCGGTGCAGGGCAACGCCGGCGGTGCGGTGGCTCAACCTGCCGCTGCCGCCGCACCCGCGGCTCCTGCAGCGGATGATCCCACCGCGCGCCTGGCCAAGCTCAAGGAACTGCTCGACAAGGGCCTCATCACGCAAGCCGACTTTGACGCCGGCAAGGCTGCTGTGCTCAAGGCGCTGACCGGAGGCTGAGCCCCGGCCCCGCTGATCGGATGACCGGGCGGCATCGCAAGCCGCCCGTTTTTCTGCGCAATCTTTTGCGCAATCGAACGACCTGACCATGTTTCATGCCAACTGCCCGGCGTGTGGCGCGCCGGTGGAACTGAAGTCTGCCGCGGCCGTCATGGCGGTGTGCAGCTTCTGCAAAAGCACGCTCCTGCGCGACGGCGAGACGCTTTCCGACATCGGCAAGATGTCTGCCGTGCTCGAGGACTACGCACGCGTGCAGATCGGCACCACCGGGCGCTACAAGAACAAGGCGTTCACCGTCGTCGGCCGCATCCAGCTGCGCTACGACGCGGGCTTCTGGAACGAGTGGTACGTGCTGTTCGACGACGGCACCGACGGCTGGCTGGCCGAAGCGTCCGGGCAGATCACGATGACGTTCGCGCGCGGCACGCCCGCCAATGCGGTCGCGTTCGAGGCGCTGCGTCCGGGGCAGCTGTACGACGCCGAGGGCAAGCAGTACGTGCTGTCCGATGTGCGTGAAGCCGATTGCACCGGGGGCCAGGGCGAATTGCCGTTCCGCGTGGGCGAAGGCTGGCATGCACGCGTGGCCGATGGCCGCAGAGAAGACGCTTTCATCACGCTGGACTACTCCGACGGTACGGCGCCAACGCTCTACGTGGGTGAAGCCACCACGCTCGACGTGCTCAAGTGCCAGCTTCTGCGCACCGACGCCGAGATCAAGGAAACCGCTGGCCGCGTCCCGGGCAAGCTCACGAATCTCGATTGCCCGCAGTGCGGCACATCGATCCCGTTCAGCCCCGGCGTGACCGGCCATGTGCTCTGCCCCGGCTGCGGCGCGGCCATCGATGCGGCCACGCCGCGCGGCGACATCATTGCGCGCGCACGGTCGGTGCCGCAGGTCGCCACCACGCTCGAACTGGGCGACAAGGCGCTCATCGACGGCCTGCAGTGGCAGGTGATCGGCGTGATGCGTCGCACGGTGGTCGACGGTGGCGGCGAATGGTTCGAATATCTGCTGTACACGCCCAAGCGCGGTTTCAGCTGGATGGTCGAAACCGATGACGGCTGGTTCCGCGCCAACGTGCTCGACCGCTGGCCCACCCAGCGCGACGGCCGCACCGCGGTGCTTGAAGGCAAGGTCTACGCCCGCGATGAGGATTACACCTCGCGCGTGACGTATGCCGCTGGCGCCTTCAACTGGCGTGTCCGATCGGGTGACCAGACGCGCGTAGTCGAATACACCGCAGGCGAGGAAAGCCTCGCGGCGGAGAGCGACGCGCATGAGCTGACGTGGTCCAAGAGCACGCCGGTCAGCGCCGCGCAGATCAAGGCGTGGTTCGGCAAGGTGGTCGCCGAGCCCGTCAAGGCATCGTCGTCGAACTACATGACGGTGGCGGTGGTCGCCTGCGTGCTGCTTGGTCTGCTGAACCTCGTGCCGTTTTTCATGGCGCCGGGCTCGGTGTTCGGTATCACGTTCTTCGCGGCGCTGCTGTTGCTGGTGCCGGCGTGGCTGGTCGCCAAGATCGGGGGCGGGGAATGAAGAACTGGTTCGTTCTCTATGCCGTGGCCGTGGTGATCGGCGCGACGTATATGGACTGGAAGGCCGGCTTTGCCGCGCCGCGCACGCCGTCGTACGGCAGCAGTAGCACGGGCGGGTCGTCCTATTGGGGCGGTTCTTCGGGCGGTAGCGGCTATGGCGGCGGTTTCAGCGGGGGCCACAAGTGACGCGTACCGACGCAGCGCTGTCTGCGGAGGAGGCCTCCGCCGCCGTGGGCGAGCATCTTCTGCTCGATCTTTACGGCGTGGCACCGGCGCTGCTGCGCGATGCGGCGGCGCTCGAAACCGCGCTGCGCGATGCGGCCGATGCGCTCGGCGCGACCATCCTGCATGCGCACCTGCATCGCTTCGATTCCGTGCGCACGGGTTTGCCCGTCGGCGAGCAGGGCGGCGTGACAGGCGTGTTGCTGCTCGCTGAGTCGCACCTTTCGATTCACACCTGGCCCGAGCACGGCTTTGCCGCCATCGACGCATTCATGTGCGGCACCGGCACGACGCATGCCGCGCGCGCGGTGTTCGAGCGCGCGTTGGCACCGCAACGGGTTGATGTGCGCATCGTTCGTCGCGGGACAGCGCCCGCGTCAAACTGAGTTACACCGGCTGGCCGTCGAATATCACGCGATTGCGCCCCAGCCGTTTGGCCGCCAGCAGGGCGGCATCGGCACGCATGATGAGGTCTGTGGGCGTGCACGCGTTCTTCCCCGGCTCGCAGCTTGCCAGACCCACGCTGATGGTGCAGCGGATGTTGGCTTCTGGCGTGGCGATCTCCAGCGATTCCACCGCGCTGCGAAGTCGTTCGGCAATGCCGGCGGCCTGCAGTGTGGTCGTATCCGGCAGCACCACCAGGAATTCCTCGCCGCCGTAGCGGCCCACCGCGTCGGCGGGGCGCGAATTCACACGCATGGCGCGTGCGATCTCAACCAGGACGGCATCGCCGGCGGGGTGGCCGTAGGTATCGTTCACGCGCTTGAAGTGGTCCACATCCACCACCAGCAAGGAAAGCGGTTGCCCGTGCAGCATGGCGTGGCCGCATTCGCGCGTGAGCAGCTCCATCGCAGCGCGCCGGTTCCAGATGCTCAGCATCGGGTCGGTCAGGCTCTCGTGGCGTGCCACCTGCAGCTCGGTCAGGATGGAGCGCTGCGTTTCGCTCAGCTCGCGCTCGCGAAAACCCGATTCCACCCAGCTGGCCAGGTCATTGAGCAGTTCCCGCTCGGCCTGTTCAAATGGCCGCGGCTTCTGGTCGATCACGCAGAGCGTACCGACGGCATAGCCGGCCAGATTCTTGACCGGCCGCCCCGCATAGAAGCGGATATGCGGCGCGCCGGTCACGAGCGGGTTGTCGGCAAAGCGCGGGTCGGCCTGGGTGTCGGGAATGACCAGCATCTGCTCTTCGGCCACGGCATGGCCGCAGAACGAGATGTCGCGCGGCGTCTCACGCACGCTCAGGCCGATGCACGATTTGAACCATTGACGCTGGGCGTCGATGAGCGACACGAGCACGATCGGGGCGTCAAACACGCGCTTGGTCGTGCGCGTGACGCGGTCGAACAACTCCTCGTCGGGTGTAGAGAGCAGCAGCATGTCTTGCAGCGAGGCAAGACGTTCGGGTTCGTTCTTCGGGATGGGAGCGGGTTTCATGCGCAAGGGGCGCCGGCCGGGCCGGCGCGCTTGAAACGGGCAATGGAAAAGGAGGAAGGATACGCCACGCGTCGCAGGCTGTGGGCCCGTGTCGGATGATTTAGCGGCCCACCATGTTCTCTGGCCGCACCCACGCATCGAACTGCTCGGGCGTGACATAGCCGAGCGCCAGGGCGGCTTCGCGCAGGCTGGTGCCTTCCTTGTGCGCCTTCTTGGCGATCTGCGCCGATTTGTCGTAGCCGATATGCGGGTTGAGCGCCGTCACCAGCATCAGGGAGCGCTGCACCAGCTCGTCGATACGGTCGCGGTTCGGTTCGATGCCCACGGCGCAGTGGTCATTGAAGCTGCGCATACCGTCGGCCAGCAGGCGCACGCTGTGCAGGAAGTTGTAGGCGATCATCGGGCGGAACACGTTCAGCTCGAAGTTGCCCGAGGCGCCACCGACGTTGATGGCGACATCGTTGCCGAACACCTGCGCGCACAGCATCGTCAACGCTTCGCTCTGCGTGGGGTTGACCTTGCCCGGCATGATGGAGGAGCCCGGCTCGTTCTCGGGGATGGAAAGTTCGCCCAGGCCGCTGCGCGGGCCGCTGGCCAACCACCGGACATCGTTGGCGATCTTGGTGAGGCTGGCGGCCAGCGTCTTCAGCGCACCGTGCGCGAATACGAGGCCGTCGGCCGACGCCATGGTCTCGAACTTGTTTGGCGACGTGACGAACGGCAGGCCGGTCAGTTGCGCCAGCTCTTCGGCCACCTGCTCTGCATAGCCGGCCGGCGCGTTCAGGCCGGTACCCACCGCCGTGCCGCCCAGTGCCAGCTCGCACAGGTGCGGCAGCGTGGCGTTCAGGTGCGTTTCGTTGTGCTGCAACTGGGCCACATAACCGGAGAATTCCTGCCCGAGCGTCAGCGGCGTGGCGTCCTGCAGGTGCGTGCGGCCGATCTTGATGATGTCGTCGAAATCCGCCGCCTTCCGGGCGAGCGTTTCACGCAGCGTGCGCAGCGACGGGATCAGGTGATGCGTGATGGCCGTCACGGCGGCCACATGCATTGCGGTCGGGAACACGTCATTCGACGACTGGCTGCGGTTCACGTCATCGTTCGGGTGAACGAGGCGGCCTTCGCCGCGGTCGCCGCCGAGCAGTTCGCTGGCGCGGTTGGCGAGCACCTCGTTCATGTTCATGTTGGTCTGCGTGCCCGAACCGGTTTGCCACACCACGAGCGGAAATTCGTTCGGATGCTTGCCGGCAATGACTTCGTCGGCAGCGGAAATGATGGCGTTGGCCTTGTCGGCGGGCAGCAGCCCGAGGCGCTGGTTGACGGCCGCGCTGGCACGTTTGATGCGGGCGAGCGCGTCGATCAGCTCGCGCGGCATGCGGTCGCCCGCGATGTCGAAATTCTGCAGCGAGCGCTGTGTCTGGGCGCCCCACAGGTGATCGGCCGGGACTTCAATCGGGCCAAAGGTGTCGCGTTCGGTTCGGGTGGTCATGGCAAGGAGGAAGGTGACTGGGACGAACGCTCCAGTATAGGCAGGCTCCAGAGCCCTTGTTGGCGACAGGGCGGATGGACGAGGGGTCGCGCCGGCCGGGAACATCGTTTGCGGGCGCATCCCAGGCGCGCCACAATGGCGGTTGCGCCGCACGTACCGACCCGCCCATGTCCACTTCCGTTTCCGTCGACAAGTCGCTTCAACCGCTGCTCTGGCTGGTGGCCATCGGGCTGTTCATGCAGACGCTGGATTCCACCATCGTCAACACGGCGCTGCCCGCCATGGCGCGCAGTCTGTCGGAAAGCCCGCTGAAGATGCAGTCGGTCATCATCGCCTACACGCTGACGACGGCCATGCTGATGCCCGCGTCGGGCTGGCTGGCCGACCGGTTCGGCACGCGCCGCATGTTCTTCGTGGCCATCTTCCTGTTCACGATCGGGTCATTGCTGTGCGCCGAGTCGCGCAGCCTGACCATGCTGATTGCCTCGCGCGTGGTGCAGGGCGTGGGCGGTGCGCTGCTGATGCCGGTCGGGCGGCTGACGGTGCTGCGCGTGGTGCCGCGCGAGCAGTTTCTGCCCGCCATGAGCTTCGTCACGATCCCGGGGCTGATCGGCCCGCTGATCGGCCCGACGCTCGGCGGCTGGCTGGTGCAGGCCGTGTCGTGGCACTGGATCTTCCTCATCAACATACCGGTCGGGGTAGTGGGCGCGCTGGTCACGCTCAAGGTGATGCCGGACGTGCGGGCCGACGACGACAGCCGCTTCGATTGGTCGGGCTACCTGATGCTGGCCTTCGGCATGGCGGCGGTGTCGTTCTCGCTCGACGGGCTGTCGGAGCTGGGCTTCCAGCATGCCACGGTGCTGGTGCTGCTGATCTTCGGGCTGGCGGCGCTCACGGCGTACTGGCTGCACGCTGGGCGTGTGGTGGGGCCGCTGTTTCCGCGCACGCTGTTCGGGATCCCGAGTTTTTCCATCGGCATCCTGGGCAACCTGTTTGCGCGCATCGGCAGCGGCGGCATGCCGTTCCTGATCCCGCTGCTGCTGCAGGTGAGCCTGGGGTATTCGCCGTTGCAGGCGGGCCTGATGATGGTGCCTGTGGCTGCGGCCGGCATGGCGGCCAAGCCCCTGGGTACCTGGGCGATCAAGCATTACGGCTATCGCCGCATGCTGTTTGCCAACACGCTCATGGTCGGCCTGATGATGGCCAGCTTTGCATTGATGACGCCGGACAAGCCGCTGTGGCTGCGCATCGTCCAGCTGGCACTGTTCGGCACGTTCAACTCGATGCAGTTCACCGCCATGAACACGCTCACGCTCAAGGACCTGAACGGGCCGCTGGCGAGCGCGGGCAACAGCATGCTGTCCATGGTGATGATGCTGTCGATGAGCCTCGGGGTGGCGGCGGCGGGCGCGCTGCTCACGGGCTTTACCGATTTCACGGCCGGGCCGGAAGGACACGACACACTGGCCGCTTTCCACAAGACCTTCCTGTGCGTGGGCGTGATGACGGCGGCGGCCGCGTGGATCTTCGCGCAGCTCTCGCGCTTCGAGTCCACGCAGGTGGTCAAGCGGCCCGAGATCGTCGACTGAGGCAGGCCGCCTACTTCTGCCAGTAGCCGCGCATCTTCTTGGTCAGGTCTACCTTGGCGGCGGCGCGGGCTTCGGCTGCCGGATCGGCGCCGGGCTCCGGTTCCGGCCAGGCGCAGGCTTCGAACAGCGGCAGCAGCGCCGGCGGAATGAAGCGCGTGCGCGACGCGTAGATGTGCCGATCGCCATTGGGTGTTTGCTGCGTCACGTAGAAGCGCTGCGGTACGAGGATGTCGAGATGCTCGCGCGCACGCGTCATCGCCACGTAGAGCAGGCGGCGCTCTTCCTCCAGCTCTTCGTGCGAGCCGGCGCCCAGGTCGGCGGGCATGCAGCCGTCCACGGCGTTCAGCACATACACCGCCTTCCATTCCTGGCCCTTCGACGAGTGGATCGTCGACAGGATCAGGTAGTCCTCGTCGCGGTACGGTTCGCCCGATTCATCGCTGGTCAGTTCGGGCGGGTCGAGGGTCATCTCGGTCAGGAAGCGTTCGCGCGTGGCGTACGTGGCGGCCATGCGCGCGAGCTGGTCCAGGTCGCCCTGGCGCACGGCGGCATCGTCGTGCAGGCGTTCCATGTGCGGGGCGTACCACGCGCCGACGGCTTCGAGTTCGCTGGCCCAGGCCAGGCTGTCCTTGGGCGCGCGCAGGGTCTGCATCAGCGCCATGAGCGTGGCCCAGTCGCCGGCGAGGCGTGCGGGCGGTTCGTAGGCCAGGAGCGCGGCAATGGGGTCCACCGCTTCGGCCATCGCATCGAGCACGCGCGCGGCCGTGGCGGGGCCGGCGCCCGGCAGCAGTTGGATCACGCGAAAGCCGGCGATGCGGTTGCGCGGGTTCTCGGCCCAGCGCAGCACCGAGAGCACGTCCTTCACATGCGCCGCCTCCAGAAACTTCAGGCCGCCGTATTTCACGAACGGGATGTTGCGGCGCGTGAGTTCGATCTCGAGCGGCGCGCTGTGGCTCGCGGTGCGGAACAGCACGGCCTGCGATTTCAGCGTCAGCCCGCCTTCCCGGTGACGCAGCACCTGCTCGGCCACGCAGCGCGCCTGTTCGGCCTCGTCGCGCACCGAGATCAGCCGCGGCCGATGCGTCGACGCCCGATCGGTCCACAGCGTCTTGGCAAAGCGTTCGGTGGCAAAGCGCATCACACCATTGGATGCGTCCAGGATCGGCTGGGTCGAGCGGTAATTGCGCTCCAGCAGCACCGTGCGCGCCGGGCGCGAAAAATGGCGCGGGAAGTCGAGGATGTTGCGCACCGTGGCCGCGCGGAATGCGTAGATCGATTGCGCGTCGTCGCCCACCACCGTCACGCCGCGGCCGTCCGGGCGCAGCGCCCGCAGGATGGACGACTGCAGCCGGTTCGTGTCCTGGTATTCGTCGACGAGGATGTGGTCGAAGCGCGCACCGATCTCGGCAGCAAGGTCCGCGTCGGACACCATCGCGTGCCAGTAGAGCAGCAGGTCGTCGTAGTCGAGCACGTGCTGGGCCTGCTTGGCCTCGACATATGCGTCGAAGAGCGTGCGCAGCTGCGCCTCCCACATCGCGCACCACGGAAAGTGGTGTTTGAGCACGGCGTTCAGCGGGCTTTCGGCGTTGATGGCGCGCGAGTAGATGGCCAGGCACGTCTGCTTGAGCGGGAAGCGGCGCTCCTTGGTCGACAGGTTCAGCTCGTGGCGCACGACGTTGAGCAGGTCGGCCGAGTCGCTGCGATCGTGGATGGTGAAATCGGGTGCCAGGCCGACGCGCTCGGCGTATTCGCGCAGCAGGCGCGCGCCGATGCCGTGGAAGGTGCCAGCCCACGGCAGGGTCGTCTGGTAGGAGGCGCCCGCCGCGTTGAGCCCACCGTTGGTGCGTTCACCGTGCATGGCGCGGGCGAGCAGATGGCCGGCGCGGCTGGACAGCTCGCTCGCCGCCCGGCGCGAGAACGTCAGCAGCAGGATGCGTTGCGGGTCCGCCCCGTTGGCCACGAGATGTGCCACGCGCCAGCCCAGCGTGTGGGTCTTGCCCGAGCCTGCCCCGGCCAATACGAGCAGCGGGCCGGTCTCCGCCGCGTCTGGCCCCGAAATGCCGAACTCGACCGCCTGGCGCTGCTGGTCGTTCAGTTGGGCCAGATAGCCCGGCGTGGCCGGGGCGCTGGTGGTGTCAGGGGCGGGGGAGGCGGCAAGCACGGTGGGGCGTCACAAAAAATAACTGTATGAATATACAGCACCGCGCGCGCCGCTCCCGGGAAAGCCTGCGTCAGATGCCCTTGCGCAGCTTCTTCGCCACGTCTTGCGGTGCGGTGTGCTGGTTCACCGCGTCGACCAGCTCGGCCAGGAACCACGGCAGGACGAGCCTGGTCTCGGGATCGCTCACGCCGACGGTCAATGGTGCGCGCGGTGCCTGTTGCACACGCTGAGCAGGCTGCGCCGGCTGGCTTTGGGCCAGCATCGCCTGCAAGTCCGACTCGCGGAAGGTGTGGGGCGATGTGGTCAGCGCCGACGCGCTCGTGGCAGCCGCCATCAGCATCGGGGCCACAGGAAGGTGTTTGACGAGGTTGGCAGGCATTCTGGCCTCCGCAGTAAGAAACGGTTGGAAGGGGGCGGCGAGTGAGCGCCGAGCGCAATCGCCGGCTGCGATGATGCTTCGGTCGGGTACTGCGGTGGCTGACAGTTCCATTGCGGTCAGCGAAGCGTAAAGATCGCGCGCCTTGCGGCCAACGATCAGCTGCCCCGGGGCTGCAGCGCAATCACCGCCATCCCCACCAACGCAATGGCTGCGCCGACGATGTCCCAACGCGTGAGCGTGACGCCATCGACCGCGCGCAGCCAGACCAGCGCCACGGCAATGTACACACCGCCGTAGGCGGCATACGTGCGGCCGGCTGCCGTCGGGTGCAGCGTCAGCAGCCACGCAAACAGCGCCAGCGACGCGGCTGCGGGCAGCAGCCACCACATCGGCTTGCCTTGGCGCAGGACCAGCCATGGCAGGTAGCAGCCGACGATTTCCGCCACGGCGGTGGCGGCAAACAGCACAGCAATGCGAAGCAGTTCCAAAACAAGCCCCGGGGCGATCCGATATCAGACCGCCGATTGTGGCATGGCAGCATGCGCCTGCAGCAGGGCTTCCACCTCGGCTTGCGTGCCGGCATAGGCGCCTGCGCGCGAAGCCGTCAAGGCCGCCGCAGCCGCAGCCTGGCGCAGATGCGTCTGCACGGGCGCGTCGGGGCAGCGCAGCAGGCTGGCGAGCCAGCCGCCCATGGCGGCATCGCCGCATCCGACCGTGTCGACCACCGGCACGGTGAACGCCTCCTGCGCGATGCGGACATCGCCGTGGCCGCGTTGCACCCACACCATGCCCTTCGCACCGAGCGTGAGCAGGATGTCGGCTTGCGGCGCAAGCGCACGCAGCACGCTGAGCGGATCGGCATGGCTGGGAAACAGCTGGTGCAAATCCTCGTCCGATACCTTGATGACCGACGCAATGGCTGCCATGCGCCGGAGCAGCGGTGCGTAGTGCGCAGCGGCCATCGTCACGCGCCAGTTGGGATCGAAGGTGATGCGCGTGCCTTGCGCGGCCAGCGTTTCGGCCAGTGCCACGAGGCGGCTGCCCAGCGGTTCGCGCGCCAGACTGATGCAGCCGAAATGCGCGACCTCCACGGCGGCCTGCCAGCCGGCCGGCAGGGCCTGCACATCGAAATGCAGGTCTGCGCTGTCGTCGCCCACGAAGAAGTAGTGCGGTGGCTGCGTGGAGGTGACCATCGCCAGCAGCGGAGCGCGGTCCACGCGCTGCAGGAAGCGCAGGTCGAGCCCGGCGGCTCGCGAATCGGAGAACAGCGCATCGCCGAATACGTCGTTGCTGATGGCGCCTGCGTAGCCGGTGGGCGCGCCCAGGCGTGCCGCCACCCGCGCGACGTTCCAGCATGCGCCGCCGGGCCGGGCAAGCCACTGGCCGTTGCCTTGATGCAGAAAGTCGGTCAGCGCCTCGCCAAAGACGACGAGGCGGGGCAGCGGTTGGGCGGGCGACGCGGGGGCGGTCATGCAGGCAAGGGCAGGGCAGCGGTTTGTGGAGCGGGCGCGGTGGCCGGCGGCGATGCGCGTCGATACAGCGCGCGGAATGCCGACAGCCGCTGCGCAAGGCGCGCATGGCGCGCGGCGTCGGGCCGATACGTGGCCAGCACGGGCGGCTTGGCGCAGGCGGTGGCTTCAATGCCGCCATCGGCCATCCAGCCCAGGCGGGCGGCGCCGAGCGCCCCGCCTGCTTCGCTGCCCACGTGCGTTGTCAGTTCGGTACTGAGCGTGTCGGCCAGCAGTTGCGCCCAGAACGGGCTGCGCGAGCCACCGCCCACAAATGACAGCGATGCGACCTGCGTGCCGGCCGCGCGCAATGCATCCAGGCCGTCGGCCATGCCGAAGGCCACGCCTTCGATCACGGCGTAGCCGAGCGCGGCGCGGTCGCTGGCGTGCGTGAGGTTGTGGAAATGCCCCTGCGCGAGTGCATCGTTGTGCGGCGTGCGCTCGCCCGACAGGTAAGGCAGGAAGAACGGCGCGGATTCGCGCGCGGGTTCGGGCAGCGCGGCAATCTCTTCGAGCAGCGTGGCTTCGTGCACGCTGGTCAGCCGGCAGAACCAGCGCAGGCAGCTTGCGGCGGAAAGCATCACGCTCATCTGGTGCCAGCGTTCGGGCAGCGCGTGACAGAAGGCATGGACGGCCTGTGCGGGGTTGGGGTGGAAGCGGTCGTTGACCACGAAGATCACACCCGACGTGCCCAGCGACAGGAAGCCGTCGCCCGGCTGCGTCGCGCCGATGCCCACGGCGCTGGCCGCGCCGTCGCCACCGCCGCCGGCCACGATGACGTCAGGCGCCAGGCCCCACGCATCGGCCACCTCGGGCAGCAACGTGCCACTGGCGGCGCTGCCTTCCACGAGCCGCGGCATGTGCCGGCGCGACAGCCCCGTCGCGGCCAGCAGTTCGTCAGACCAGGTGCGCCGCGCCACGTCCAGCCACAGCGTGCCGCCGGCATCCGACGGGTCTGACGCGCGCTCGCCCGTCAGGCGCAGGCGCAGATAGTCCTTGGGCAACAGCACGCAGTCGATGGCGTCGAAGACCGCCGGCTCATGACGCGCGCTCCACAGCAGCTTGGGCGCAGTGAACCCGGGCATCGCCAGGTTGCCGGCAATGGCGTGCAGGCTGGGCACGCGGCGTGTCAGCTCGAGACATTCGGCGGTGCTGCGCGTGTCGTTCCACAGGATGGCCGGCCGCAAGACGCGGTTGCGCGCATCGAGCAGCACGGCACCGTGCATCTGGCCCGACAGCCCGATCGCACGCGTGGCGGCAAACGCACGCGGCGCCACGCTGCGCAATTTGCCGATGGCCGCGCACGTGGCCTGCCACCAGTCGTCAGGCGATTGCTCTGCCCAGCCAACCTGCGGCCGCGACACGGTCAGCGCTTCGCCGGCCGTGCCGACGATGCTGCCCGCTGCGTCCAGCAGCAGCACTTTGACTTCGGAGGTGCCGAGATCGATGCCGAGGTACATGGGGCCGCCGGGTCCGGTTGTGTGAGGCGTCGATTGTCGCGCGTATCCGTTCGTCGTCAACCGGCGGTGGCAGCCTGCTCGATCCCGAGCCACGCGCGCACACGCCCCACCGCATCGCGGACGAGGCCTGTGAGCGGTGGCGTTCCAGCGAGGCTGCCCCACAGTGCGGCGTTCTGGCAGTACACGGCGACGGGGTCGGGCGCATCGAGCATGGCGCGGGCGGCGGCAGGGTCGAACTGGCCGTCCTGGTAGGCATACGGCAGCGCACCGGCGCCCCATCGCTCCAGAAACACGAAGAACAGCGCCGGCAGCATCGCCGTGGCGAGCGGCGCATGACCGCGCGCGAGCGACTCCACCAGCGTCGGCGTGATGAAGCCGGGAATCTTCGAGAAGCCGTCGGCCGCCACGCGCTGGTTCGTGTCACCGATGTGCGGATTGGCAAAGCGGTCGAGCACGGTGTCGCGGTAGGCAGCCAGGTCGACGGGGCTCGGTGTCAGGCAGGGGATGACGTCGTGCGTGACGTAGTCCCACGCCATGCGGCGGATGGACGGTACGGCCACGCTTTCGTCGATGGTGCGCAGGCCCAGCAGCGTGCCGGCCCACGCGATGCAGCTATGGCTGGCGTTGAGCACGCGGATCTTCGCCTCCTCATACGGCAGCACGGTGCTCACGAACTTCACCCCCACGCGTTCCAGCGCGGGCCGGCCAGCGCGGAAATCGTCCTCGACCACCCATTGCACGAAGGTCTCGGCCATGACGGGGCACCGGTCTTGCCAGCCGGTGTGCGCGGCCACGCGCTCGCGCAGGATATCGGTCGGGCGTGGGGTGATCCGGTCGACCATGGTATTGGGCGTGCTGGCGTGGGTGTCCAGCCATGCAACGAGATCGTCGTCGCCGTGCAGCGTGAGGAACTGGCGCAGGCCGTGCGCGACGCGCTCGCCGTTGTGGCGCAGGTTGTCGCAGTTGAGCAGGGTGACCGGTGCGCCGCCGCGGCGCATGCGCTGGCGCAGCACGCGTGCGAGCGCGCCGTACAGCGTGCAGGCGCCGCCGCGCAGGTCAGTCGCAATGTCGGGCTGCGTGGTGTCGAGCTGGTGCTGCTGGTCGAGGTAGTAGCCGCCTTCCGTGACCGTGAAGGAGATCACGCGTGTCTCGGGCGCGCCCCCGATTTCGCACACCGCAGCGAGGTCGGCATCCCAGGGCACGATGGTATCGATGGACGTGACGCGCTCGTACGCGCGACGGCCGGCGGTGTCCACCGTCTCCAGCGTGTAAGCGCCGTGCTGCGCGGCCAGGTCGTGCAGCAGCGTTGCGGCATCGTTGCGGATGTTGGCCAGGGCAAGACGCCATGGGGCATCCCCGGCCTCGCGCAGGCGATGCAGGTACCACGCCTGATGCGCGCGATGGAACGAGCCGGCCCCCAGGTGCAGCCAGGTGGAAGAAGCGTTGGAAGAAGGCATGAGCGTGGGCGTGGAGCGTTGCAGGTCAGGCGGCCAGTTGGGTTTGCAGGCGCGGCAGCGCGCGGCCCTCGGCATCGAACAGATGGCAGTGCGCGGCATCCGCAGCCACGCTGATGGCGCTGCCGTGCGCCAGCCTGGTCGACTCCGGCACGCGCAGCACGAGGCCGTCGGGCGCGGCCTCGCAGTCGGCATGCAGGTACGCCACATCGCCCAGGGATTCGATGTGCGTGACCGACGCCCGCATCGCGCCGGCCGCATCAAGATGCAGATGCTCCGGCCGAACGCCCAGCGTGACGGCATCGCCCGCGCGCAACGCGCCTGGCGACACCGCCACACGCTGCTGGCCGCCCGCAAGCGCCACGTCCACGCCCGACGCATCGGCACGCACGACGTTGCCGCGCAGGAAGTTCATCTTTGGCGAGCCGATGAAGCCCGCGACGAACTCGCTGGCCGGATGGTGATAGAGGGTCTGCGGCGAGCCGACCTGCTCGATACGGCCATCGCGCAGCACGACGATCTTGTCGGCCAGCGTCATGGCTTCGACCTGGTCGTGCGTGACGTAGATCATGGTCGTCTTGAGTGCATCGTGCAGGCGCGCAAACTCCAGGCGCATCTTCACGCGCAGCGCGGCATCGAGGTTGGAGAGCGGCTCGTCGAACAGGAAGACCTTGGGCTCTCGCGTGATGGCCCGGCCGATGGCAACGCGCTGGCGCTGACCCCCGGAGAGCTGCCGTGGCTTGCGATCGAGCAGCGCGTCGATGTGCAGTACCTCGGCGGCGCGGCGCACGGCGGCGTCGATGGCCTCGCGCTTCATCCCCGAGAGCTTCAGACCGAAGGCCATGTTGTCGTACACGCTCATGTGCGGATACAGCGCGTACGACTGAAACACCATCGCAATGCCGCGCTTGGCCGGTACCACGTCGTTGACGCGCGTATCGCCGATCAGCAGGTCGCCGCCGTCGATGTCCTCCAGGCCGGCAATCGTGCGCAGCAGGGTGGACTTGCCGCAGCCCGAGGGCCCGACGAAGACGACGAATTCACCGTCGGCAATGTCGAGGTTGATGTTGTGCAGGACGGTGTTCTGTTCGTAGCGCTTTTGCAGATTGCGCAGAGTGAGGCTGGCCATGGGGCGTCTCCTTGGGCGTACTCGATCTTCGATCTTCGGTATGCGATATGTGGCTCAGGCGGGCGTGGCGAGTGTCGACGTCAGGGCGTCGGCCAGGGCGCGCATGTCGGTAAAGACGTAGCGTGCGCCCGCGGCCAGCAGGCGCTGCGTGGCAACGGCCGGCGCGTGTGCAACGCCGGCAAAGCCGAACACCGTCAGGCCGGCGGCGCGGGCGGCGCGCACCCCGGTGTCGCTGTCTTCGATGGCCAGGCAATGCACGGGTGCTGCACCGAGGCCTGCGCACGCCGCGAGGTACACGTCCGGCGCCGGCTTGGGTTGGGGCATTTCGTAGGCGCTGTAGATGTGCTCGCCGAACACGTCGCGCAGGCCGGCGCGCACGAGGCTGGCTTCAATGCGCGGGCGGCTGCTGTTGCTTGCCACTGCCTTGGGCTGCGGCACGGTGGCGAGCAGCTTGGCGATGCCAGGCACCGGCTGCGATTGCGTGGCGCAGTCGTGCTCGACGTCTGCAAGGACGCTTGCCAGCTCAGCATCCGAGAGCCTCAGGCCGATGCTGCCTTGCAGCTCGTCGAGCAGTGCCACCGTGTTCATGCCCAGGCGCGGTTCGAGCATCTCCTCGAGCGCGGCCGGCGAGAGGTGCGGCACGTGCGGACCGAGCGTGCGGATCAGCGCGCGCAGCGCCACGGATTCGCTGTCGATCAGCACACCGTCGCAGTCGCAGATCAGGTAGGCGGGGGCGCGCACGTCGGTCTGCGTCATCGTCACTTCACGGCTCCGAACGTCAGGCCACGCACGAGTTGCCGCTGCGCCAGCCAGCCCAGCACGAGGATCGGCGCAATCGCCAGCACAGACGCGGCGGAGAGCTTGGCCCAGAACAGGCCTTCAGGGTTCGAGTACGACGCGATGAACACGGTGAGCGGCGCCGCGTCGATGCTGGTCAGGTTCAGGCTCCAGAAGGCTTCGTTCCACGACAGGATCAGCAAAAGCAGCGCGGTGGAGGCGAGCCCCGGCAGCATCGTCGGCAGCAGCACGTAGACGAGTTCCTGCCAGAGGTTGGCGCCGTCCATGCGCGCGGCCTCGAAAATCTCGCGCGGCACGTCGTTGCAGTAGGTGAAGACCATCCAGACGGCAATCGGCAGGTTGGCGAGCGTGTAGACAATGACGAGCGCCGTGATGGAATCTAGCAGCCACGCCGTCTTTGCCAGCAGGTACACCGGCAGCAGTACGCCCACGGCCGGCATCATCTTGGTGGAGAGCATCCACAGCAGCACCTGCTGCGTGCGCCTGTTCGGGAAGAACGCCATCGCATAGCCCGCCGGGATGGCAATCGCCAGGGCCAGCAGCGTGGAGATGGCCGATACCGCCAGCGAGTTGCCGAGGAAGCTCGGGTAGTGCGCGCGCTCCAGCACCTCGCGGAAGCTGTCGAGCGTGGGCGTGAACAACAGCGTGGGCGTATAGGCGTCCTGCTCGGTCTTGAAGGCCGTCAGCGCTGCCCAGGCGATAGGGAAGAACAGCGCCAGGGCGATCGTCCAAGCCAGTACGCCAGCCAGCCGGGTGCGCCAGGTGGAAGTCAGCGTGCTCATTGCTCGTGCACTCCTTTCAGGTTGCGGGCCAGCATGCGCACGAGGAAGAACGCCACGACGTTTGCCAGCACCACGGCCACGATGCCGCCGGCCGACGCGATGCCGATGTCGAACTGCTGCAGGCCGAGGCTGTAGACGAAGTACGCAAGGTTGGTGGTGGCGGTGCCGGGGCCGCCTGCTGTGGTGGTGTGGATCTCGGCAAAGATGGAGAGCAGGAAGATGGTCTCGATCATCACGACCACGGCAATCGCACGCTTGAGGTGCGGCAGCACGATGTGCCAGAAGATGCGCACGGGGCTCGCGCCGTCGAGCTGCGCGGCTTCCTTCTGCTCTGGATCGAGCGATTGCAGCGCCGTCAGCAGGATCAGGAACGCAAACGGCGTCCACTGCCACGCCACGATGATGATGATCGAGAGCATCGGATGCGTCGCCAGCCAGTCCACCGGCTCGGCGCCGAACAGCCGCGCCACCCAGGCGGCCAGGCCGTACACCGGGTGCAGCATCATGTTCTTCCAGATGAGCGCCGCCACGGTCGGCATGACGAAGAACGGGCTGATGACGAGAATGCGGGCCACACCGCGCCCCGCAAACGGCTGATCGAACAGCACTGCCAGCAACGTGCCCGCCACCACACTGATGACCAGCACCGACCCGATCAGCACCAGCGTGTTGGCGATGGCGGGCCAGAAGGCGGGGTCTTCGACCAGGAAGCGGTAGTTGTCGAGCCCTGCCAGGCCGGTCTGGTCGGGGTTGAGCAGGTTGTAGCGGCTGACGGAGAAATACAGCGTCATCGCCAGCGGCACGATCATCCACAGCAGCAGCACCAGCACCGATGGCGAGACCAGCAGCGTCGGCAGCCAGCGCCGCGTGCGCTGCGGCTGTGCCGGCGCCGACACCGGTGACGGCGTGCCGCCGACGCCGTTCACGTGCGATTCCAATGCGTGTTCCATGAGACCTCCGGGCGCAGCCGCCGCTGCATTACTTCAGATAGCCGCCTTGGCGCATGGCGCGCTGCGCCTGCGATTGCGACGTCCGCAGCGCATCCTCCACGGTCGTCTTGCCGGCGAGCGCGCCCGCAATCGCCTGCCCCACCACCGTGCCCAGCGACTGGAACTCCGGAATGGTCACGAACTGCACGCCGGTGTACGGAACCTTCTGCGCGGATGGATCGTTCGGGTTGGCCGTCTCGATGGCGTGGCGCACGAAGCCTGAGAACGGCGCGGCCTTCTGGTAAGCCGGGTCGTCATACGTCGATGCGCGCGTGCCGGGCGGCACCTCGCCCCAGCCCTGTGCCTTGGCGACCGCGCGGATGTAGTCCTTCGAAGTCGCCCACGCCGCGAACGTCTTGGCGGCTTCGGGTGATTTCGACGACTTGGGCACCGCCAGCGCCCAGATCCACAGCCAGTGCGAGCCCTTCGGCGTGCTGGCGATCGGCGCGTTGGCAAAGCCCACCTTGTCGGCCACCTTGGAATCCTTCGCGCTGCTGACCATGCCGGCCGCGACGGTGGCGTCGATCCACATGCCGCACTTGCCGCCCGAGAACAGCACGAGGTTTTCGTTGAAGCCGTTGCTGCTGGCGCCGGGCGGGCCGTATTTCTTCAGCAGGTCGACATAGGTGTTGACCGCCTGCTTCCACTGCGGCGTGTCGATGGTCGGCTGCCACTTCTCGTCGAACCAGCGGCCGCCGAACGTATTGACCATGGTGGACACGAGGGCGATGTTCTCGCCCCAGCCCGCGCGCCCGCGCAGGCAGATGCCGTAGACGCCCCTGGCCGGGTCATGCAGCTTGGCGGCAAATCTGGCGATGTCGTCATACGTCGGCTGCTCGGGCATCTTCAGGCCGGCGGCGTTGAAGAGGTCACGCCGGTAGTACGTCATCGAACTTTCGGCATAGAACGGCACGGCGTACAGCTTGCCGTCTTGCGACAGGCCCTCGCGCACGGTGGGCAGCAGGTCGGTCGTGTCGTAGCCGGCGGGCATGTCCAGCGGGACGAGCCAGCCCTTCTTTGCCCACAGCGGCGCTTCGTAGCCGCCGATCGTCATCAGATCGAACTGGCCGCTGCCCGTCGCGATGTCGGTGGTCACGCGCTGGCGCAGCACGCCTTCTTCGAGCGTGACCCAGCGCAGCTTGATGTCGGGGTGGGCCTGCTCGAACTGGCTGGAGAGCTTTTGCAGCACGATCATGTCGGGGTTGTTGATCGTGGCGATCGTGAGCGTGGTGGGCGCGGCGTGCACCGCGGCTGCACAGAACGTGTGGAATGCGGGGAGGGCCGCGAAGACAGCCAGCCTGAAGACATGAGATGGGCGGGCCATCCCGCGCAAGAACGTGCGGAACATGCAGTCGTCTCCTTTTTGGAATGTGGCGATGCGGCCGCATCGCCTGGACAAAAGGTCTGAATTGAGCAATTGTCCGTGTTGTGAGCAAATAATCGGATGCGGTATCGCACTTGTCAAGCAAATGCTCGTTCGTGGAGCAAAAGCGCGATACAGTGCACCGTATCGCCAAGGTTCTAGCCAGAGGAGACGCTGCGTGTCCAAGCAGCAAGAGAAACGAGATCAGGCCGCTCGCGCGGCGTGGCTGTACTACGTGGGCAACCACACGCAGCAGGACATCGCCGAGCAACTCGGGGTGTCGCGCCAGATCGCCCAGCGGTTGATCGCCTACGCGGTGGAGCATGGGCTGGTGAAGGTCCGCGTGACGCACCCTGTGTCAGCGTGCCTGGAACTGGCGGAAAGCCTGCGCAGCCGCTTCCGGCTGGAGGCCTGCCACGTGGTGCCGACCGCCGCCGACAGCGCGGAAGCGGTACAGCGCATGATTGCCGTGGCGGCTGCCGAGACCATGGAGCGCCACCTGCTGGCCGAGGCGCCGCGCGTGGTCAGCGTCGGCTCGGGACGCACGTTGCGCGCCGCCATCGATCAGCTGCCGGATCTCGACCGCCCGCAGCACCGCATCGTCTCGATGGTGGGGGCGATTGCCGCGGACGGCTCGTCCAATCGTTACGACGTTGCGCTGGCTGCCGCTGAGAAAACCCGCAGCCGCTACTACCTGCTGCCCGCGCCGCTGGTGGCCGACAGTGCGGAAGACACGCGCCAGTGGTGCCAGCACCGCCTCTACGGCGTGGTCGCAGACCTGGCCGCGCAGGCGGATGTCACCTTCATCGGCGTCGGCACGATCGGGCCGGGGTGCGCATTGCAGGTCGACGGCTTCATCACTGCGCAAGACGTCGACGACCTGCTCGCGCACGGTGCCGCTGGCGAACTGATCGGCCGGCCGATCGATGCGCAAGGGCGCCTGCTCGACCTGCCGCTGCAAACGCGCATCACGAGCTTGCCGCTGCAGCCGATGCCCGCGCACCCGGTGATCGCCATGGCGGGGGGCGTTGCCAAGGCGGGCGCGATTGCGGCCGCCCTGCGCGGCGGGTGGCTGACTGGCCTGGTGACCGACGAAGCCTGCGCGCAGCGGATTCTTGAACTGGATTGAACCCGTACCCGCGCAGACCTTTCAGCGCGTTGGCGGCGGCAGCACGGGCGTGACCGTAAACCCGCGTGCCGCCAGCAGTGCCGGAATGCCCTTGGGGCCGATCATGTGCAGGGCCCCGACGGCGCCGAACACCCGCTGGCCGCTGGCGTGCACCTTGGCAATGTTCTCGGCCATGGCGCGGTTTCGGTTCGTGACCAGGCGCTGGAACGCGCGCTTGTCGGAGCGCGTTTTCAGGCAGTCGCACCACTGCGGATAGCGCTCGAGCGTACCGATGTCGCTGTCGGCCCATGCGTTGGCGAGCGTCAACGTCTGCGTGCGCGCCTCGCCCGATTCAATCGCGTCGAGCACCGTATCGAACTGCTGTGCGAGCTCGTTCTTCGGCACGATTTCGTTGAGCACGCGCACCTGCTGGGCGAGGGTTTCGAGTGGCACGACGGGCAGGCGCCGGCTTTTTGCGTAGGTGGTCAGGAAGAGGTCGATGCCGAAATCCGGATACAGGCCGTCGGTTCGGACGCCCAGCACCGCCAGCGATGCCAGCTGCATGGTCGGCTGGAACTTGCGGATCTGCGTGAGGGCCGTGTCGGGCAGGCATGCGGCGGCGAGCAGCTTGTTGAAGCGTTCTCCGCGGCGCCCCGCAAGGAGTTGCCGGTCTTCGCTGGTATTGCGCGCGGCGGGCGCCTTGCCGGCGGTGTCCTTGTCGAGCAGGTCGAGTTCCAGCGCGACGGCGTCCACCTGCTGGAGCGCCTCCCGGATGGCGGGGCCGGGCAGCATCCAGTCTGCGCGCGCGACGTGGATGGTGCCGTAGAGCCACGATGTGTGGCCGTTCCTTTCAATGCGCCAGAGCAGTCCGTGGTCGGTGGCGCGCTGGGCGGCGGCGGCCCAGCCGTCCTTGGGGATGAAGCTCGAGGCGGGCGGCGGGCAGTGTGCGGCGGCGGATGCCGGTGCATCCTGCGCGGCTGCGCTGCCGATGCCCGTCAGCAGGCAGAACGCGGCCGCGAGCGCGCGCCATGTGGTGCGGTTGCGTGGCATGTGGCGGCTCCCCGAAATGTTGTTGTGGTGGTCGTTGCAGTGTAGCGGGCGGGGCGATCGTTCAATCGTCGCGACGGTCGACCTACTCGCTCAAGCGCGGCGGCACGGCGTGTGCGGCGCGTGTCTCGCGAAACCACAGCGCCAGGCTTTCGTCTTCGAGCGCATAGGCGCCGCGCGATTCCTTCCAGATGAGGTTCTTGTCGCGCAACGCATCGAGCGCGGCCTGCACCGTCGCGGTCGAGAACTCGCTGTGGCCCAGCTTTGCGGCATACGCCTTCATCGATTCTTCGGAGAACGGCGAATAGCCCGGCCCGCGCTCGATCAGCACGGCCAGCACGGCGCGCTGGATCTCGGTCAGCGCAGCGTAATCGCTTTCGATCTCGCCCCAGATGCGGTCCCGGATGCCCTGGGCGCCGCGCTTGAGCAGCTCGCCCAGGTTGGCCGCCTCGCCGAGCTCGAGCGCAATTTCGCTGACGATGCCCTTGAGCATCTCGGGCCGGTGTCCGACCAGCTGGAAGGCGGCGAACATGTCGTCTTCCTTGAACTGGTTGTTGGGCGCGAGGTGCTGGTTGACCCACGCGGTGTACGCCGACACATACGGCCGCCCCAGCAGCGGGAAATTCGTCACGCGCGAGCCGAAGAACGGCTGCGTGCGGTTGAGCAGCAGGTTGGCCAGCTTGTCACGGTTCGACCCCGTAAAGACGAGGAACAGGCGCGGCTCCGCCACCCCCTGGTTCATCTGGTCGCGCGCGGCCTTGAGCGCGAACATGGCATTGGTGCCCGCCTCGGTGGACAGCGCGTGCTGCGCCTCGTCGATGATCAGCACGATGGGCCGGCGCGCTGCCTTGTACAGCACATCGAGCGCATCGGCCAGCGTGATTCCCGGCGGCAGGCCGATCTTGCCGAGGTTGAACGTGAAGGTGCGCAGCACGTCTACCTTTTCCATGCCGGCCTGCTTGGCGAGCTTGGCGATGGGCCCGTCGAACTCGGCCAGCTTCGATTTGATGGCGTCGGCAATGAGCAGGCCCGGGTCGCGGGCGCGGTCGGCCCACAAATCGACGTAGATGGCGATCCACTTGCGGCGCTCGACCTCGGGCACCAGGTCTTCGCGCAGGAACGTGCTTTTGCCGGTGCGCCGGGGCGCAGCCAAGAACAGGCCGGAGCGCGCGTCGGCCAGGCCCTTGCCTTCCAGGCTGTCGCACAGCGTGTTGGCAAGGTCCTGGCGGTGGAAGTTGAAGCGGCCGGTGTCGGTGTCTGAATCCATCGGGTGCCCCGTTTTAGACCTGATTATGTAAGTCGGTATAAATTATAGTCAATCCAATAATTAAGGCTAATTCAGTCGGCTTGCCGGGAAAACACGCGTTGCGCGGCAGGACGTCGCAGGACAAACGTGAATTGTTGTGCAGCGCTATACTCGCCGGATTCCCTCGCCATCCCCATGCTCCATCGCCGCTGGCTCTTCCTCGTCTGGCTTGCGACCGTACTGAACGTACTGTCGCCGGTGCTCGCGTCTGCCCGCGCGGCGCAGACCGGCACGCTCGCCGTCGAGCTTTGCAGCGCCACGGCTGCGCATGGCAGCACGGTCGAGATTGCCGTCGACCTGCCAGGCGATGGCGCCCGCGCCGACGACGCTGCCGCGCACCACGGCGTGGCGCATTGCCTGTATTGCCCGGGCTTTGCCGCCGGGTTTGCGCTGGCGGCCGCGCCGGCGCTGGATGTTCCTACCGCGCATTTCGTCTATCGCGTGCGGCAGCCGGCCAGCCCGGCACCCGTGTACGCGCGCAGTGCGCTGCGCGTAGCCGATTCGCGCGCGCCTCCGCTGTCTTCGCCGTTGTCGAACTGACGCGCCCGCGGGAGTGAGTCTCGCGGCGCCTGTGCGCCTGGCCCACGCATGGCCGGCGCCATCGCAACCCCGGAGACCACCCCGATGTCATCCCACAAGCGCATTGCCGCCGCGCGGCCCCGGCGCACGCTGGCGTGCCGTGCAGCGCTGGCCCTGAGCGCAGCGGCGCCGCTGTCCGCCTTTGCCGCGGACGAGGCGACGCCCGCGCCCGCGACGCAGGAACTCGCGCCCACCGTCGTGCGCGCCAGCACCGCCCGCGCGCCCTTTGCCCCCAGCACGCCGGCCGTCGTGCAGAGCGTCACGGCCGATCAACTGGCCGACCGCAACGTCGTCACCACCGAAGACGCCGTCAAATACCAGCCCAACGTGATGGTGCGCCGCCGCTTCATTGGCGACCGCAACTCCATCTTCGCGGGGCGCGATTTCAACGAGTTGCAGAGCGCGCGCGGCCTGCTGTACGCCGACGGCATCCTGCTCTCGAACCTGCTGGGCTCGAGCTACAGCTATCCGCCGCGCTGGTCGATGATCGGGCCGGACGACCTGGCGCGGGTCGACATCCTGTACGGGCCGTTCTCGGCGCTGCTGCCCGGCAATTCGATGGGCACGACCATCGCGCTGACGCTGCGCCGCCCCGAGACCTTCGAGGCCGCCGCCCAGACGCAGGTGATGAGCCAGCACTACAACGATGCGTACGGCTTCTCGCGCACCGTCACCGGCAACCACGAGAGCGCTTCGCTGGGCGACCGCATCGGCAGGTTCTGGTATGCGGTGTCGGTGGACCGGCTCGAGAACGACAGCCAGCCGATGCAGTACGCCACGCCCAATTCCGCGTTCAATGCGTCGGCGGGCGTGCCGGTGCCTGTCACGGGCGCCATGACGGACCGCGGCCCCAACGGCCAGCCGCGTGTGATTCTCGGCCCGCAGATGCTCGAGCGCACACAGCAACTGCAGGAAACGGTGCGCCTCGGCTATGTCTTCAGCGACAGCCTCGAAGCGTCGTTCATGCTCGGCCACTGGGAGAACCACTTCAGCGACCAGGCCGTCAGCTTCCTTCGCGATGCCGCCGGCAATCCGGTCACCGGCGGCAATGTGCTGATCAACGGCACGCGCTACACCATTGCGCAGAACGCCTTCGCCCCGCAGAACGGCGACCAGGAAAACTGGCTCTACGGGCTGGGTGTGAAGGGCAGGCTCGGCGGCTGGAAGATCGACACCAATGCGTCGGCCTACAACGTCACGCGCGACATCCTGCGGGCGTCCAACACGGCGGCGGGCGGCGGGCCCGGCACGGTGTTCTACGGCGACGGCACGGGCTGGTCCAACCTCGACGTCAAGGCCACGTCGCCCATGGTGGCGGGCCATACGTTCACGACCGGCTACCACTACGACCAGTACCACCTGCGCAACCAGACCTTCAATGCGACGAACTGGTCGGCCGAAACGGTGTCCACGCTGAAATCCGGCTACCAGGGCGATACCCGGACGCAGGCCGTCTTCCTGCAGGACGCCTGGGCCTTTGCGCCGCGCTGGCTCGCCACGCTGGGCCTGCGCTACGAGAACTGGCGCGCCTACAACGGCCAGCTCGGCAACGGCAGCACCACGCTCGGCTATGCCAGCCGCACCGAAGACGCGTTCTCGCCCAAGGCGGCCCTCCAATGGCAGGCCACGCAAGACACGCTGCTGCGGCTCTCATACGGCCGGGCGGTGCGTTTCCCGACGGTCGCCGAGCTGTTCCAGGGCACCATCAGCGGCAACACCATCGTCAACAACGACCCGAACCTCAAGCCCGAACGCGCGAACGACTTCGACTTCACCGTCGAGCAGGCCGTGCCGTACGGCATGCTGCGCACGAGCCTCTTCCAGAGCGACGTGCGCGACAGCATCTATACGCAGACCAACATCCTCGTCACGCCGAATGTGACGAATGTGCAGAACGTCGACCGCGTGCGCACGCGCGGCATCGAGCTTGCGTATTCCGGGCAGAACGTGCTGCAAGACCTTGGTGTGCGCGGCGTCGATGTGGAAGCCAATGTCGCGTTCACGCAATCGAAGACGCTGGCCGACGCAGCCAACCCCACGTATGTCGACAAGACGTGGCCGCGCATGCCGCGTGTGCGCGCCAACCTGTTTGCCAGCTGGCATGCGACGCCCGACTGGACACTGGGCGCGGGCGTGCGCTATTCCGGCCGGCAGTACGGCACGCTCGACAACACCGATGTGCTGCCGAATGTCTACGGCGGCACCAGCAGTTTCTTCACCGTCGACCTCAAAGCCAGCTACCGTATCGACAGGCATTTCACGCTGGCGCTGGGCGTCGACAACCTGACCGATCGGCGGTACTTCGTGTACCACCCGTATCCGTCGCGCACGTTCTATGGACAACTGAAATGGCGTCTGTAATGCACTCGATCCCGCGCTGGGCGGCCGGCCTCTTCCTGGCCCTGGCCGCGATGGCGGCCGGCGCGCACGAAGGCCACGACCACGGTGCGATGGCCGGCAAGGCGGCCGCCAAGCCGCAACTCGCGACCACGGCCGCGTTTGACAAGGCCGGTCGCCTGTGGGTGGCGTGGGCGGAAGGGCAGCATGTCGTGGTGGCCTCGTCCGATGACCTCGGCAGGACGCTTTCCAGGCCGCAGCGCGTGAACCCGCAACCCGAGCCGATCTATACCGACGGCGAGAACCGCCCGAAGGTCATCGCGAGCCCGGACGGCGCGCTGTATGTGAGCTGGTCGCGGCCGCTCGATGCGCCGTACACGGGTTTCGTGCGCTTCTCGCGCTCGCTGGACGGCGGCAGGACATGGAGCGTGCCGGTCACGGTGCACCATGATCGCCAGCCCATCACGCATCGCTTCGACTCGATGGCGGTGGACAGCGCGGGCCGCATCTTCGTCACGTGGATCGACAAGCGCGACCTGCTGCGTGCGCAGGCCGCCCGGCAGCCGTATGACGGGGCGGCGGTCTACTACACGGTCTCGACCGACCGCGGCGCCACGTTCGCGCCCGAACGCAAGGTCATCGACCAGACCTGCGAGTGCTGCCGCATCGCGCTGGTGCCGGACGCCGACGGGCACATGCTGGCGCTGTGGCGCAACGTGTTTGCCGGGCAGATCCGCGACCATGCGCTGACGACATTGCCAATCGGTAACACGCCGCCGGTCATCACGCGCGCGACGTTCTCGGACTGGCGTGTGGATGCGTGCCCGCACCACGGCCCCGCGCTGGCCGTCACGCCCGACGGTGTGCGGCACATGGCGTGGTTTTCCGTGGTGAACGGCAAGCCGGGTTTGTTCTACAGCCGTCTTGCCGCTGACGGCAAACCGATCGGCGGCGCGTGGCCATTTGCCGGTTCGGCACAGGCGGGTGCGCAGGCATCGCATCCGGCGCTGCTGGCCGCAGACGGCGCGCTGTGGCTCGCGTGGAAGCAATTTGCCGGCGACCGCATGCAGATCGTGCTGCGCAAGTCCACCGACGGCGGCGCGCATTGGACGATGCCCGTAAACGTGGCCGACGCCGCTGGCGGAAGCGACCACCCGCAACTGCTCGCGGGCAACGGGCACGTCTACCTGTCGTGGCGCACGCAGGTCGAGGGCTACCGGCTGATCGACGTGGCGGGCGTGGTTCCGGCCACCGCAACCCAGGAGGCATCGCAATGACCGTACGGTACCGATCGTTGGCGTTGGGAATGGCGCTGTGGGCCGCAGCCGTTGCGGTGCAGGCCGCCGAAGCGCTGCAGTTCCGGCCGTTGCATGCACGCGATGTGCCGGCCTTGTTGCAGACGCCGCAAGCGCGGCCGCGCATCGTCGAGATCTGGTCGCTCGACTGCAGCTACTGCCGCGAGAACATCGCCCGCATCGCCCAGTGGCGGCGCGCTGCCGGGCGCAACGTCGATGTGGTGATGGTCGCCATGGACGGCCTCGAACAGGCCGAGATGCTGAACCGCGCGCTCGCGCCCCTGGCCCGCGACAGCAAGATCGGCCTTGCCCATGTGCCGCAGTACGCGAATGCGGAGGACATACCGGAGCGCCTGCGTGCCGCACTCGACCCCGGCTGGCAGGGCGAGATGCCGCGCACGATCATCCTGCGCCCCGACGGCAAGCGTCATGCATCGAGCGGCTTGCTCACGCCGCAGGCCTTGGATGCCGCGCTCAGGGATTGACCAGGAAATGGCGCAGACCCCCCTCGTTGTTGGGGTATGGCGGGGTGGGCGCCCTTTTTATAATGGCGACGCTTTGTGAATTCCGGCGCATTGCTCGTTCACAAAGCACACCCGACCATCTTTCGTCGTCAAAGGCTGAAGATGTTAAGCCCGCCCGCCCCCCGGCCCGCGGGCTTTTTCTTTGCCTCGCGTGTGCGCATGGAACGGTCCGCGCGTTGGGTATGTGAACACATCCTCATCTGCGCCGTGGCGCCAGCGACGCCGCGCGTTCAACGCGCTGGGGTCTGCGATGAAGCCGAGGATGGCGCCGATGTCGGGCCGGCTCCCTCGGACGCCGCGCCCAGGCCAAGCGCGGTTGCAGCGAGCAGGACCGCCACACCGCGTGCGAGGTAAAACACCGTCTGTGCGCCGACGCTGTCGGGCTTGCGCGGCGCTGGCTCGCCCGCGTGCCCATGCCAGGCACCCCGCGCGGCGTAGCGGGGCGCATGCAAGGGGGCCACATCGCGGCAGGCGCGTGGCGCGGTTGTGCGGTGATTCGGATGCCGTGGCGCGTGCGGCATGGCAGTGCTCCTCAAGCGTGCGACCAGGCGCGCCAGAACAGCAGCGCCGTCATCGAAAAGCCGAAGGTCGAAATCAGTGCCCGAACCACGGGTGCCGGCAAACGCTTGCCCACGTGCGCGCCGAGGTAGCCACCGAGCGCGGCGGCCACCAGCATGATGAGCGTCTGCGGCCACCACACCATCCTGGCCAGCGCAAAGCACAGCACGGCGACGAGGTTGGTCGCCCCCACCAGCAACGTACGCGAGGCGTTCAATGCTCTGATGTCGTCGTGGCCGAACAGTGCCCACACCGCCATCATCATGATGCCGACCGCGCCGCCAAAGTAGCCGCCGTAGATGGCCAGGCCGCCTTGTGCGACCAGCAGCGTCGTGCGGCCGATGTGTACGCGCCGGCGCAGCCACGCACCCGCCTGCCTGCCGAAGGTAAACGCGAGCGACCCCACCAGCAGCAGCCACGGCACGATGAAGTCGAACGCGCGCGACGAGGTGTTCATCAGCAACAGCGCGCCGAGCAGGCCGCCCGCCAGGCTGACCGCCACCATGGCCCGCATAGGCACGTGCTGGAAGCCACGGTAGTCGGAGCGATAGGCCCATGCCGATGTCGCCGCGCCGGGCAGCAGCGCCACCGTGCTCGACGCATTGGCGAAGACCGACGGCACACCTGCAAACATCAGCGCCGGCAGGGTGAGGAACGAGCCGCCGCCGGCCAGCGCATTCATCATGCCGGCAAGCAGGCCGGCGCCAAAGAGTAGCAGCGGGGCAGATTCCATGGGGCGCAGGGTCTCGTTGTCGTTCTGGAGGATGGCTCAGTTTCTGCCACTGGCAGCCACGAGACAATCTGCGATACATTGACCGAGCCTCAGGCTGACACTGAGGCTGATGCCTCTCCTGAGACTTGCCGTGCGCTTCGACCTGACCGATCTGCGACTCTTCCTGTACACCGCCGAGGCCGGCAGCATCACCGCCGGCGCCGCGCGCGCGCATCTCACGCTGGCCTCGGCCAGTGCGCGCATCCGCGGCATGGAAGACGCGCTCGGCGTGCCGCTGCTCACGCGCAACCGCCGCGGCGTCGAGACCACGGCGGCCGGCCGCACGCTCATGCACCACGCCCGCGTCGTGCTGCAGCAGATGGACCGCATGCGCGGCGAGCTC
Source organism: Ralstonia mannitolilytica (assembly GCF_000954135.1). Taxonomy (NCBI): domain Bacteria; kingdom Pseudomonadati; phylum Pseudomonadota; class Betaproteobacteria; order Burkholderiales; family Burkholderiaceae; genus Ralstonia; species Ralstonia mannitolilytica. The sequence continues at coordinate 1,004,832 of NZ_CP010800.1, forward strand.
GGCGAGTATGCGCGTGGCCTGAAGGGCTACGTGCGGCTGCTGTCCAACACCGCCGCCATGACGGAGTTCCTGCCCGAGGCGCTCAGCGCGTTCCTGGCGGCGCACCCGGAGGTCGACATCGACCTGGAGGAGCTCGTGAGCCACGAGATCGTCGAGGCGATCGCGCAGGGGCGGGCCGATGTCGGGATCGTCAATGACGCGGTGGACCTGTCCGGGCTGGAAACCTTTCCGTTTCGGCATGACAGGCTGGTGCTCGTCACCGCGCGCAACCACCCGCTCGCCAAGCGCCGCGAGCTGGCCTTCGTTGAAACCTTGCAGGAGGATTTCGTCGGCCTGACCGGCGACAACGCCTTGCAGGCCTACCTGGCCGGCCACGCGGCGCGCGCAGGCTTCCGGCTCAAGTACCGCGTACGCTTGCGCAGCTTCGATGCCGTCTGCCGCATGGTGGAGCGCAATGTGGGCGTGGGCGTCATCCCCGAGCATGCGGCCATCCGGTTGCAGCGCTCGATGGGCATCCGGCGCGTGCGGCTGACCGATGCCTGGGCGACGCGCCTGCTGCGCATCTGCGTGCGCCGCTTCGACGACCTGCCCGCATTCGCGCGCCAGCTGATCGGGCATTTGCGCGAGGCGTGACACCGGTGCGCGTCCGCCATTCGGTGGAAGCGCGCGGCGGGCGCTCGCACACGTTCCGGGCCATCGGTACACTGCACGCAGTAGCGGCCCACGGCCATGCGATGCGGCGCCGCACCAACCTGCCTGCTGATGGAGTACACGATGGCGTCTGCCGGTGTTCCCCCGATTGGCCTGCTGCATGCGGCACGCGCGCTGCGCATCTATCGCCGCCACGAAATCAACGCGCTGGCGTGGATCGCCTGCGGTGTCTGCCTGCGCAGCCCGGCGTTCCTTGCTTCCGTCAGCATCGCGCTGCTCATGGTATGCGCGTGGTCGCTCACGCGGCATATCCAATATCTCAAACCGCTGTATGAACTGCCGGTGTTCAGCCGCGCGCTGTCGCATGGCGGCATGGCGTTTGCGGCGCTCAATGCGGCGGCGCTGGCCGCAGAGCTGGCGACAGGGGCGGGCCGCGGCGGCTGGTTCGAGGCCAGCGGCTGGCTCGGGCCCGCGTGGCCGCACATCCTGCCCGACATTGCCAGCACGATCGAGCTGATGCTCGTATGCGCACAATGGACGGCCGTACTCGGTGCCGTGGCCGCGGCAGCGGCATGGGCGTGGCTGAGCCTGGGCGGCGGCCGGACGCTGCGTTTTCCGCCACGCCCGCGATGACGCGGCGGCTCGGGTGAGTCCGGGCTGGTCTGGCGCGGAAAATCCTCCTATAAGTGGCGATGTCGGTTGCAGGTGTGTTTTGGTCGCGCCCGGACGAGGCGCGTGCAGCCAAACCACGGGAGACACGCATGACATCGCTGGACGCCTTCCTGCGGTGCCGCGACTTTCTGCTCGCGCACCGTGAGGATTACGACACCGCCGTACGCGATTTCGCATGGCCGGAGCTGGACCGCTTCAACTGGGCGCTCGACTATTTCGACACCATGGCGCGCGGCAACGAGGCCATCGCCCTCTGGGTCGTCGACGATCAGGGCAACGAGACGCGCCTGTCATTCGCGCAGATGGCCGAACGTTCGTCTCGCGTGGCCAACCACTTGCGCGCACTCGGCGTGCAGCGCGGTGACCGCGTGCTGCTCATGCTCGGCAACGTGCCCCCGTTGTGGGACGTGATGCTCGCCAGCATCAAGCTTGGCGCCGTCATCATTCCCGCCACCACGCTGCTCACCGCCGAAGACCTGCGCGAACGCATTGCCATGGGCGATGTGCGGCACGTGGTGGTGGGCGCAGCCGATTGTGCCAAGCTCGATGCGGTATCGGGCACGTTCACGCGCATCGCGGTCGGGGCCGACAGGCCGCTGGCAGGCTGGCACCGGTTTGAAGACGCGTACGGCGCACCGGCCGGGTTCGGCCCCGACGCGCCAACGCAGGCCAGCGACCCGCTGCTGCTGTATTTCACATCGGGCACCACGTCCAAGCCCAAGCTCGTCATGCACACGCATGCGAGCTACCCGGTCGGACATTTGTCCACGCTGTACTGGATCGGCCTGCGCCCCGGCGATGTGCATTGGAACATCAGTTCGCCCGGCTGGGCCAAGCACGCGTGGAGCTGCTTCTTCGCGCCGTGGAATGCAGGCGCCACCGTCTTCATCTACAACTACGCACGCTTCGACCCCAAGGCTGCGCTCGATACGCTTTGCCGCGCGAAGGTCACCACGCTGTGTGCGCCGCCGACGGTATGGCGCATGCTGATCCAGGAGGATCTGGCGGCCTGGAAGCCCGCGCTGCGCGAGCTCGTCGGCGCGGGCGAGCCGCTGAACCCCGAGGTGATCGAGCGCGTGCGCGCGGCGTGGGGCATCACCATCCGCGATGGCTACGGCCAGACCGAGACGACCTGCCAGATCGGCAACAGCCCGGGTCAGCCGGTCAGGCCCGGTTCCATGGGCAGGCCGCTGCCCGGCTACCGCATCACGCTGCGCGACCCCGACGGCAACGAGGCGGAAGAGGGCGAAATCTGCATTGAGCTGGACCCCCGGCCGACCGGGCTGATGGAAGGCTATGCCGGCAACGCCGGCAAAACGGCAGAGGCCATGCGGGACGGCGTGTATCACACCTCCGACATCGCCGCGCGCGACGCCAGCGGTTATCTCACCTACGTTGGCCGCGCCGATGACGTGTTCAAGGCCTCGGACTATCGCGTGAGCCCGTTCGAGCTGGAAAGCGTGCTGATCGAACACCCCGCCATCGCCGAGGCCGCCGTGGTGCCGAGCCCCGACCCCGTGCGGCTCGCCGTGCCCAAGGCGTTCCTCGTCCTGCGCACGGGCCACGAAGCCGGCCCGGAGCTTGCGCGCGACATCCTGCGGTTTTGCCGCAACCGGCTGGCGTCATACAAGCGCGTGCGGCGCATCGAGTTTGCCGATCTGCCCAAGACCATTTCGGGCAAGATCCGCCGCGTCGAGCTGCGCATGCGTGAAGCCGGCCGCCCGGAAGCAGCACGCAACGTTCACGAATACTGGGAAGAGGATTTTCCCGCCGACTGACCAGACTTGGGCACTTGGCGGAACGCGCGCCCCCGACCGCACGTTCCGCCGCACCCGCGCCGTTTGCTTCAGCGCGATGATCGGGGAACCAGGCGCAATTGGCGCGCGCGGTCCAGGTCATAGGACGGTACGCCGCCATGCGGCAGCGACGCGCGGGAGGCCGCCAGGTCGCGCCCGCGCACGATGACCGGGGCCAGAGCGCCGGCGCGGATCAGATCCGACGCCGCCTGCTCGATCCAGTCACGGTAGTTGCGATACACCTCCTCGGCGGTCGCTTTCTGGTGCGCGCAGTCGCACAGCGATAGCGCTTCGGATGTGACAAAACAACTGACGGCCTTGCCGTCGACGATGGCTTGGAAAAACAGGTCGCCTACGGACCTGAATGTCTTGCCGGTGAACGAGATGTTCATGATGCTCCCCCCAATTGACCGGACACGCCAATCGGCCAACGTGTCCTACATGCCGCTTTCGCGGCGCAGTGATCACGTGCGGGAGCCTGGGTTCCGAATGGAGGGATGACGATGCTCCGGATGCAGAATCGATCCGGATGCGGTAGACCCAGTGAAGCGGGTCAGACTATCCCTCGGCGCCGTTATACGGTCTGTCAGTTCGGTGTTTGACTGCGGATTGCTCTCGCGCTGTGACCTTCCCCGTACAAATTCGTCTTCAATGACGTTATGGTCACCACCATCGGTGCAAAACAATGTGGCCGAGGCCCAAGGCGATCGAAACCGCGGCCAGCCACAGCAAAATCGTCGGAATACGCGTTGCCGGAAGGCGTGTCAGGAACAGGCGCCGCCGTGTCGGAATGACCTGCCAGTCGGCAGCATGGCGCTCCCAACCCAGGCGGGATGTCCACCCTGCCGTTCCCCGTTTGATTGCGCTCATGACCCGGAACCTCGCCTCGTGTATTTAGTTTTATTTAATTCTGCTTTTCTCTTCGGTTGCATTCTAGGAACAGTCGGTGCAGAACGCTAGTGCGCCTTGGCATGATTCTTCTCGTCCATTTGGCTCATAAACGGGTGGCCTAGGACAATTTGGGGGATGAAATATCGAGCGATTTTTCCGGTGCTAAAGTCAGTTAATCGATACGCAAACGCTTACGTTTCAAACGCCTGCCCGCAGATTTTTCAATGTGCATGCAGCCAGGCCGGTAGAGTCCGGGCTGCCCGTCGGCACCTCGGGTTTTTACCCCAGGCCCGCGCGAGGCCAACACGGAAGAAATGCGTGCCGTACGGTACAGTGCGGCCCAAAAGCCGTGGCATACCGAACAAGCAGGACATCGACATGACGCAAGCAAGACGCGCCCGGAAGGCAAGGGCGCACGTAGGGCACGTTCTACGATTGACCGCTGCCCTCGCGGCCGTGGTCACGACGACGGCGCACGCTGAACCGCCCAGCCTGGCGACGCGGCGGGCCGCCGTGGAATCCACGCTGGCGCGTGCCAGCAGTTGCCAGCATCTGGGCGACTACTACTGGGAAATCGGCGACGCCGGCGGCGTGCTGATGCACGGCCAGCATGGGCAGCGCATCGGCGCCGACAAGACGGTGCGGCTCGCATCGGCATCCAAATGGGTGTTCGGTGCCTACGTGGTCGAGCGTGCCCAGGGCAAGCTCACCAAGGCCGAGATCGACGCGCTGACGATGCGCTCCGGTTACGACGGCCTCAACCCGCTTCAATGCAACCGCAACGACACCGTGCAGAGCTGCTTTGATCGCGGACGCAACAGCACCTTCACGCCCGGCCATGTCGGCCGCTTCAGCTACAACGGCGGCCACGACCAGAAGCTGCTGATCGACCTCGGATTTGGCCGTGCCGATGCCGCCGCGCTCACCGATGAGCTCGACCGCCAGCTGGCGAACACGCCCGGCCTGCGTGACGCGGGCCTGCCGCTTGGCATCCGCTATCTGGCGCCGGAGCCGGCGGGGGGCATGATTGGCACGCCGGCCGCGTATGGGCAGTTCCTGCGTCGGCTGATTCGCGGCGAATACCGGCTCGGCAGGATGCTGGGCCAGCATGCGGTATGTACCGAACCGGGGACGTGCCCCACCGCCGTCAGTACGCCGGCCTCGCTCCCGTGGCACTACGCGCTCAACTACTGGATCGAAGACCACCCCGGCGGCGACGGCGCCTTCAGTTCGGCCGGCGCGTTCGGCTTCTATCCGTGGATCACTGCGGACAAGCGCCACTACGGCATGCTCGTGCGGGAAACGCTCGCGCCCCGCGCCTACGTGCGCAGCACCGCCTGTGGTGCGCTCATGCGCCGCGCCTTCGCCGAGGGGCGGCCGCAGCATCCTCCCGCAGACACGTCCGCCAACACCGAACCGGCCGACTGATCAGCCGGGCAGGGTATCGCCTACCTTGAAGACGATGGCCCTGCAGCGGCGTGCCAGGCGGCACGCCAGTTGCGACGCACGGGCCACCTATCTGCATGGAGAAGGCGATGGCTCGGCAACCCCTGCGCGGCAGCGAACGGACGATCCCGCAAGACGCACGCATCCTGGGCGATGCGCCGCCCGCGGAGCAGCTTCGGGTGCTGGTGCAATTGCGCCGCCCCAATCAGGCCGCGCTGGAGGCGCACCTGTCCGGCTTTGCGCAATCCCACGCGGCCGGCACGCCGCCGCCCGCTCCGCTCACGCGTGAAGAATGGGCCGCGCAGTTTGGCCCCTCTGCGGGCGACGTCGATGCCGTGCGTGCCTTCGCGCGCGACCATGGCCTGCACGTGGCACAGGTCGATCCGGCAGCCGCGACGGTCACGCTGGAAGGCTCGGTCCAGCAGTTCTGCGGCGCGTTCGACACGCACCTGCACCGCGTGATGCACGGCACGTGCGAGTACCGGGGGCGGTCCGGGCCGCTGCGGCTGCCCGAGAGCCTCCAGGATGTGGTCGTCGCGGTGCTGGGGCTCGATTCCCGTCCGCAGGCCGATCCACATTTCCGCTTCATGCCGCTGCCGCCCGCGCCGGTGTCCTTGCGGGCCGCACGCGCCGCGCCCATGGCGTCGTATACGCCGGTGCAGCTGGCAAGGCTCTACGGTTTTCCGCAGGGCGACGGTGCGGGCCAATGCATTGCGCTGATCGAACTGGGCGGCGGCTATCGGGAGGAAGACCTGCGCGCGTATTTCCATGAACTCGGCGTGCCGATGCCGAAGGTGACCGCCGTGCCGGTCGGGCAGGGCGCCAACCGCCCGACCGGCGATCCCAACGGCCCCGACGGCGAGGTCATGCTCGACATTGAAGTGGCGGGCGGCGCTGCACCGGGTGCCACGCTGGCGGTGTACTTCGCGCCCAACACCGATGCGGGCTTTCTGCAGGCCATCAACGCGGCCGTCCACGACACCACGCTGCGGCCGTCGGTCGTGTCCATCAGCTGGGGCGCGCCGGAGAGCCGCTGGACGCCGCAGGCCATGCAGGCCGTGAACGCGGCGCTGCAAAGCGCGGCCACGATGGGCGTCACGGTGTGCGTTGCTTCTGGTGACAACGGCTCCAGCGACGGCTTGTCCGATCACGCGGATCACGTTGACTTTCCTGCCTCAAGCCCCTACGCATTGGCGTGCGGAGGGACCAGCCTGCATGCCACCGATGGCCGCATCGCCGAGGAAACCGTCTGGAACGATGGTGCGCAGGGCGGTGCCGGGGGCGGCGGTGTGAGCAGCGTGTTTGCGTTGCCGGCTTGGCAGCGCGGGCTGAGTGCCCCGCAGACGCATGGCAAGAGCGTGCCGCTGGAACGGCGCGGCGTGCCCGACGTGGCGGGCAATGCCGACCCGCTCACCGGCTACGTCGTGCGGGTCGACGGAGAGACGGGCGTCGTAGGCGGCACCAGCGCCGTCGCGCCGCTCTGGGCGGCGCTTGTGGCGCGCATCAATGCCAGCAAGCGCGGGCCGGTCGGGTATCCGCACGTACGGCTGTATCAGAACCCGGGCGCCTTCAATGATATCCGGCAGGGCAACAACGGCAGCTTTGCCGCTGCGCCAGGGTGGGATGCCTGCACTGGCCTGGGCAGCCCCAAGGGCGACGCGATCGCCGATCTCTTCTAGACAGAGGCGAACATGACGACCAAAGATCAGCCTTTCTTCGACCCGACCGCCTATGGCAACGGCCCCGACGACAGCGTGACCGACACCAGCGAGGGCATGGCGGTCACGCACCACACCGTGCGCATCGGCGGACGCAACATCCCTTACACCGCGCATGCCGGCCATCTCGTCATCGTGGACCCGAGCAGCTCGCAGCCCGTGGCGAAGATGTTCCATGTGGCGTTCCTGGCCGATACGCCGGCCGCGTCGCCGGGGAGCAAGGACACGCGGCCCGTGACGTTCTTCTATAACGGCGGGCCGGGCTCGTCGGCAGTGTTCGTGCTGCTGGGGTCGTTTGCGCCACGGCGCATCGTGACGTCGATGCCGTCGTTTACGCCCCCTGCGCCGTACCGCATGGAAGACAACCCCGACAGCCTGCTCGACCGGTCTGACCTGGTGTTCATCAATCCGGTAGGCACGGGGTATTCCACGGCCATCGCGCCCAAGCGCAATGTCGATTTCTGGGGCGTGGACCAGGACGCGCGCAGCATCGCGCAGTTCATCAAGCGCTGGCTGACGGCCAACGGGCGGTGGAATTCGCCCAAGTTCCTGTTCGGCGAATCGTATGGCACGGCACGTTCGTGCGTGCTGTCGTACGTGCTGCACGAAGATGGCATCGACCTGAACGGCATCACGCTGCAGTCGTCGATTCTGGATTACACGCAGGCGGGGAACCCGGTCGGGCTCCTGCCCACGTGCGCAGCCGACGCGTGGTTCCACAAGCGCGCAAAATCCCCCAGCGGTGGGGCGCTGCCGGCCGACGTCGGCGACTTTGCCGAAGCGGCCGCCGTGTTTGCCAGCACCGATTACGAAAAGGCGCTCGCCAAGCCCGCGCATGCTGATCCGGCCGTGGTGAAGACGCTCGCCGCCTACACCGGCATCGATGCGGCGACGCTGCAGGGCTGGCGCCTGGACGTGGCTGCGTACGACGGCGCCGGCACGTCGCTGTTCCTGACGACGCTGCTGGCAGACAAGGGCCTGTCCGTGGGCGCCTACGACGGCCGTGTGACGGGCATCCACACCGGCATCGCCGCGAGTGTCGATCCGAACTCCGGTGGCAACGACCCGACCATGACGGCGGTATCGGGCGTCTACACCACCATGTGGAACACCTACCTGAACCAAGACCTGAAGTTCACTTCGAACTCCGCCTTCACGGATCTGAATGACCAGGCGTTCCGGCACTGGGATTTCGGGCACATCGACCCGACCGGGGCACAGAAGGGGCTCGATGCCAACGGCAACGTCGCGCTCTATACCGCCGGCGACCTGGCGGCGACGATGAGCCTGAACGTCGACCTGAAGGTGTTCTCCGCCAACGGCTACTACGATTTCGTGACGCCGTTCTACCAGACCATGCTCGACCTGAAGGCCATGCCGCTACTGGATGCCGACGTACGCAAGAACCTGTCGGCGGGGTTCTACCCGTCGGGGCATATGGTGTACCTGGATGGCGGCTCCCGCACGGCCTTGAAGGCGGATCTCGCGCGTCTGTACGACACCGCCACGGCGGATCACCAGGCCATGGCGCGCATCCGCATGCTGCAGATGCGCAAAGCCTGAGCGGCGGGCGGGCTGCCGCTCAGTAACCGCGGTAATACGGGCGGTAGTGCGGGCGGTCGTAGTAATAGCCGCCTGCCGGCACCACCACACACGCGCTCAGCGCGGAAGCAGCGGCGGCGGCAAGCATGAGCAGGGCGATGGTGCGTTTCATGATGAGCTCCGTGGTTGTCTTGACCTGCCTCGACTGTATGGAAACGCCTCGCAACCGCGCTTTACCGTTTGTAAGCAAAACTGCGGCGCCCGCCTACCGATTTGCCGGCCCGCCGCGTGTGCGCCACGCGTGGGCCCGGTGCCGACGTAATCCGCCGTTACCTTTGCGCAGCGATTGTGCGGCGCCGGTGCGTGTGTCAGCGCAGCGCCACAATGTTCTACAAACTTATCGGCACGCTATTGACAGATCGTCGGGATAGGTCGGAAATAGAGCAAACGGCAAACGTTGGGCATTCAGGTTTTCCGCCCCGCGCCGATAGCCGTCCATATAGATGTCAGGGCGCTTTCAGCAATGGAGGCAAAGCCCTGCGGGGACTACACGATGCGCGCCACCCTTATCGCGCATTGGCAACATGTGTCGGGGGGAACGCATCATGACGACTTTTCTGGAATCCACCATTGCCTGGGTTGCGCCGTGCCTGGTCGCCACCGCGATTGTCTGCCGGTCATGTGGCGCAAGCTGCGTACGCGCCGTCTGCTCGAGGCCATGCACCAGGCCCGCGAGCATCGCGACGAGTGATGCGCAGACCGGCCCGCCGGCCGATCGTTCCGGTGTCCGCCGTTTCCGTGCGCCCATAAAAAACGGGCGCTGCATGGCTGCAGGCGCCCGTCTGGTATTGCGTGGAGCGAATCAGGCGGCGACGACGTCGCGCAGGGCTGCATGGGCGGCTTCCATCGCTTGCGTACGCGCATCGGCGCCCATCCCCAGCCGCTCGGCGCGCACGAACTGCACATCGGTGATGCCCAAGAAGCCGAACACGGTCTTCAGGTACGCCTCCTGAAAGTCCATGGCCGCTGCGGGGCCAGCGGAGTACATGCCGCCGCGCGTCGAGGCGACGATCACCCTCTTGCCGCCCGCCAGGCCGACCGGGCCATTCTCGGTGTACTTGAACGTGCGGCCGGCTTGCGCCACGCGGTCGATCCATGCCTTGAGTTGGCTCGGCACCGAGAAGTTGTACATCGGCGCGCCGACCACGATCACGTCGCTGGCCAGCAGTTCATTGACCAGCGCTTCGGAGCGGGCGTGCTCGGCGCGGGTGGCTTCGTCGAAATCATTGGCACCCGTGGCGCGGAAGCCCGCGGCGATGGCGCCGTCCAGGTGCGGAATCGCTTCGACGGCCAGGTCGCGGTGGGTCACGGTGGCATCGGGGTTGACGCGGCGCAGTTCGTCGACGATGGCGGCGGTCAGGATGCGCGAGGCCGAGGCGTCGCCGAGGATGCTGGAATCGATGTGAAGGACTTGCATGGCGTCTCTCCAAGAAAAAGGTGGGTTGACGCAAAGATAGTGCGGTGCGGCGAGTCCCACTAGTGGTGCGAATCGACACACATCGTTCCATCAGTGGGACAATGCGCGGATTACCGCGATGCGCCCCGGAGCCGCCATGGAAGACCTGAACGACCTTGTCCTGTTTGCCAGCGTAGTCACGCATGGCAGCTTTTCCGGCGCGGCGCGCGCGCTTGGCATCCCCAAATCGCGCGTGAGCCGGCGGGTGGCCGATCTGGAGACGCGCCTCGGCGTGCGGCTGCTGCAGCGCTCCACGCGGGCGGTCCACGTGACCGACGTCGGCTCGGCGTTCTACCAGCATTGCGAGGCGATGACTCAGGCGGCGCGCGCCGCCTTCGAGGTGGCCGAGCACGCGGGCGAAAAGCCGTCTGGCCGGCTGCGCGTGAGCTGCCCGGTGGGCGTGGCGCACGTCTTCATCGCGCCGGTGCTGTCCAAGTTCCTGCGCGCGCAGCCCGACGTACGCCTGGAACTCGACGTCACCAACCGCCGCGTCGACGTGATCGGCGAGGGCTATGACGTGGCGTTGCGCGTGCGCTCGACGCTGGAGGATTCCAATCTGGTCGTGCGCAGTTTCGGGGTGAGCGACCAGGTGTTGGTGGCCAGTCCGGCCTTCGTGGCCGAGCATGGGCCGTTCGACACGCCGGAATCGATGCGCGGCGCTGCAGGCGTTGGCTTTGGCCGCCCCGGCGAGCGCGCACGCTGGCGCCTGACCACACCCGAGGGCGGCTCCGTCGACATCGAGTTCACCCCTGCGCTGGTGACGGATGACCTCTACCTCATGGGGCAGACCGCCCTGGAGGGCGTGGGCATCGCGCAGCTGCCCTTCAATCTGTGCGCAGACGCGATCCGCGACGGGCGGCTGGTGGTGCTGCTGCCCAACTACCGGCTGCCGGCGCACCAGTTTCATGCAGTGTTCCCGTCACGCCGGGGCCTGGTGCCGGCTGTGCGCGCCTTTATCGAATTCCTGGCTGAAGAGCTGCCCGATGTGACGGCGCGGGTCAGCCGCTGCTATGAAGACATCGCCCGCCAGCCAAATCGTTGACCCTGCAACGATTACCGATCAGCAGTATCATCGGCGGTTTCGCTCCAGCCATTTGTGTGGACGTCTGTGACGGCGTTCGCGCACGCTCCCATGTCCTCGCGCCCCAGCATCGAACCGCCCCAGCCAGACACCGCCGTCGCATCGCTGAGTGACCCGCTTGGCGCGCGGCCGGCGCCCGAGATCCCGGTGATGGCCGTTATGGGTGGCCTCATGCTGGCCATTCTGCTGGGCGCGCTGGAGCAGACGATCGTGGCCGTGGCGCTGCCCGTCATCGCTGGCGAATTCAACGGCTTTGCGCTGATGGCGTGGGTTGTTTCGGCGTACCTGGTCGCGTCGACCGTGGTCACGCCCATCTACGGCAAGTTGAGCGACCTGTACGGCCGCCGGGCCATGCTGACCACCGCCATCGTCCTGTTCGTGCTGGCGTCGGTGGCGTGCGCGATGGCCAGCAGCATGCCGATGCTGTTGCTGGCGCGCGTGCTGCAAGGGCTGGGCGGCGGCGGATTGATCTCGGTGGCGCAGGCGACGATCGCCGACGTGGTGCCACTGCGCGAGCGCGGCCGGTACCAGGGCTACGTGAGCGGCATGTGGGCCATGGCGAGCCTCGCGGGCCCCGTGATCGGCGGCTACCTCACGCATTACCTCTCGTGGCGCTGGATCTTCTGGATCAACCTGCCGCTGGGCATCGTCGCGCTGTTCGTCGTGCGCCGCACGCTGCGCCACCTGCCGGTCGCGCACCAGCGCCGCCCCATCGACGTGCCGGGTGTGGTGCTGTTTGCGCTCGGCCTGACCGCGCTGCTGCTGATGATCACGCGTGTGGGTCAGGGCGTGCCGCTGGCGCAGCCGGACAATCTCGGCCTGCTGGCGGGGGCGGTGGTGTTGCTGGGCGCCTTCGTCTGGCAGGAAAACCGCGCGGCGGAGCCCATCATTCCGCTGTCGATGTTCCGCGTGCGTACGGTCACGATCTGCTGTCTCGCGCTGTTTCTGTGCTTCTTCCAGCTGATCGCCACGTCGGTGCTGATGCCGCTGCGCTTCCAGATGGTGGCGGGCGCCAGCCCCGATGCCGCGGCGCTGCGCCTCGTGCCGCTGACGCTGTCGATCCCATTCGGCGCCTTCGTGGCCGGCAAGTGGATGACGCACAGCGGCCGCTACAAGCCGCTCATGCTGGGCGGCGCATGCGTGGTGCCGTTTGCCCTCGCCGCCCTGGGCCTGCTGGACCCGCACAACGTGGCGGCACTGACCCTGGCGATGATCGTGCTGGGCCTGGCCATCGGCGTGCAGTTCCCGACCGGCCTGGTGGCCACGCAGAACGCCGTGCCGCCGCAGACGGTGGGGCTGGCGACGGCGCTGACCGCGTTCTCGCGCCTGCTCGGCGGTGCGGTCGGGGTGGCGGTGCTGACGTCGGTGCTGATCGCGCTGCTCCGCCAGGCCGCGCCGCAGGCCGAGGTGGGCGCCGGCGGCGATGTGCTCATGGACCTGTTCCACGCCGCGCTGGCCAGCACCGGCGCCGATGCGCAGGCGCTGCAGCGCGCCGGCGAAAGCGCGTTCCGGCACCTGTTCTTTTTTGCGGCGGCCGTCTCGGTGATCTCGCCTTTGCTGGTCGGGCGGCTCAAGGAAAAGGCCTTGCGCGGCAAGGTGTCGGTGGCCGAAGCGATCGAGTAGGCGCGGCCGATGAAAGCGGCGGGGTGGCGCTTCGCTAGCGTTGTCAGCGGGGCGTGCGCGCGGTCAGGTCGTAGCCGGCGCGAGCGCACGCAGCCGTGCACGCCGCGCGACACTGCCTTCTGACAAGGCCCAGCGCAGCGTCGGCGCGACAGTCCGCATGGCCGCCGCTGCAAGCGCCGCCTGCAGAGGCGGCCGCTTCAGGTCGAGCATCTGCATGGCCCACGGCGGCAGCAGCTGGATGCCGGCGTCCAGAAACAGCCGCACGGCGGGCCGCAGCCCCGGGCGTGGCGCCTGCCACGTCATCAGGACTTCCACCACCGTTCGCGTGCGGTCGCTGGCCACGAGCTCGGCGCGCATCGCGTTCAGGTAGGCATGGACGGCCGCGCGCGATTTCGGCACATCGCGCGCGCCGAGCAGCTCAGCCACCAGCGCGGTTTCCTCAAAATACCGATCCTGCCGCGCGGGGCTCAGCTGGCTGTCGACGTAACGCAGATAGCCGGCCAGGAAGCTCGACATTTCGGCCACATGGACCCACGTGAGCAGGTCGGGATCATTGGCGGAGTAGGGCCGGCCATCCGGCGCGATGCCCTGTACGCGTTGATGGATGTCTTTGACGCGCGCAATGAGCGCCAGCGCGTCGTGGCGGCTGCCGTAGGTGGTGCCTGCCACGAACTGCGCGGTGCGGCCGAGGCGGCCTTGCAGGTCTTCACGAAAGTTGGAGTGATCCCACACGCCGGCGAGGGCGCGCGGATGCAAGGCCTGCAGCAGCAGCGCACTGATGCCGCCCGCCATCATGGCCGGAAAATCGGCGTGGACCTGCCAGCAGACCGCATCCGGCCCGAACAGCCCCGGATCGCCCGGCGGGGAGCCGATGTCGAGCGACAGGCCGCCCGTGGCACGGGTCAGGCCGCGGACCTGGTTGGCGATGCGTTCGCGAAGCGCCGTGAACGGAGAGGGCAGCGGGGGCATGGTGCCGAAGGGCGAGGCGGGAGGATGCCTGCAATTTTACCGGGCCGCACGCCTGGCGCGGATGGCGGAACGCCGCATGGCGGCGGCGCGGCTGGACCGTTTGTTGCGGGACACGTGTGCGTGCTGCCTAGAATGAAGAACGACCTACGAGAACGCCATGGATATGACGCCCCGTCAACATGCGGCCTGGCTCGGCCGCATCGTGCTGCTTGCCGTCCTGAGCCTGAGCCCCGCCGCGCGTGCCGCCGACAACGCACAAAGCCTGCGCGACAAATATGAGAGTGTTGCGAGCCAGCTGGCCGACAACGCGTTCCGCCGCCCCCTAGTGCTCGAATCGACCGAGACATCCGACAGGCTCAAGGGCGACATCTACAGCGTGGTCGATTACCCGTTTGCAACCGTCAGCGGCACCCTCGGCGATCCGGCGCAGGGCCCGGCCAACTGGTGCGACGTGCTGATCCTGCATCTGAACATCAAGTATTGCCATGCGATGCCCGGGCCCAACGGCAACGTGCTCGACGTGAACCTGGGGCGCAAGGTGGAGCAGAGCCTGTCAAGCAGCTACCGGTTGGCGTTCAGCTACCGCCCACTGGCCAACAGTGCGGCGTATTTCCGTGTCGAACTCAACGCCGCTTCGGGGCCCTTCAGCACGCGGGACTACCACATCATGCTGGAGGCCATTCCCTCGCCGGCCGGGGGCAATCGCACCTTCCTGCATCTGACCTATTCGTATGGCTACGGCACGGCCGGCCGGCTGGCGATGCGAACCTACCTGGGAACCGTCGGCAGCGACAAGGTGGGCTTCACGAAGACGGCGGAATCGTCCGCCGCCGAGCCGCAGTACGTGGGCGGTGTGCGCGGCTTGCTCGAGCGCAACACGATGCGCTACTACCTAGCGATCGATGCCTACCTGAAGGCGCTGGCGGCACCGCCCGAGCAGCGCCTGCAGCAACGCCTGACGACGTGGTTCAACGCGACGGAACAATACCCCCGCCAGTTGCACGAGATCGACCAGCAGGCATACCTGCGGATGAAGCGCAGCGAGGTGGAGCGCCAGCGGACGGCGCAATAGCGCGGCCGATCAGGCTGGCCGATACACCTTGGCGAAGCGCTGCGCCTGCACGACGCCGTAATCGCCGGGGGCGTATTGCAGGATCCAGTCGCCGGCCTGGCCGTGCAGGACGTCGCCGGCTTCGGAGCGGGCCATCGAGAACGGCCCGTGCATCTGCTTGGCGAGCACCACGCTCGGGCGGTTGCGGTAGGCGCCCGGCTGGCCGTGCACCGCGGCTGCATCGGTGCAGACGTATTTCGCGTCGAAGCGCGCGCGAGAGACGACCCAGCGGTCTCCCGTCGAGCCCGTGATCAGTGCATCGCCGGCGGCGTAGCGGTTGGGGCCTTCGAGGCTCATCAGCTCGCCGGGTTCGGTGGCAAAGTCGACGTGGACGGTCTCGTCCTTGATGAAGGCGCGGGCGGCGGGGTCCGTGCGCAGGTCGACGTGTTGCAGGGTAGGCATGAAGCGGCAGGAAAAAGCGATGGGCGCGGGCGTGCGAAGGCCGTAAGCGTAGCGCAAATGAGCGGCTACGGCGTGGTCGGATGGCCGCTGCGCCGAGTTCGAACGCCACGGTTCAGTGGTCCTCGTCTTCCTCCATTTGAAGGATGAATGCGAGGGTGGGCTTCCGGAGAATCGATTCCACAACACAACGGAACGACTCCAGGGAGGGAACCATGAAGCTCACACCGGTCGCACTGAGTACTGCGGTGCTCGTCTTGTCAGCCTGTGGCGGCGGGGGGGACTCTGCGCCGGCGCAGAACCCAGCGCCGCAGTCGCAGACCATCACGGGCGTGGCGGCCACCGGCGCCGCCTTGTCGGGTGCAACGGTGAACGTCGTCTGTTCATCCGGGTCGGGCACCGCCACGACGCGTGCGGATGGCAGCTATTCGGCGCCGGTGAGCGGGGCGACCTTGCCATGCGTGCTGACCGCCACCAGCGGCGACGGCAAGACGGTGCTGCACTCGCTCATCGCGGGCTCGGGATCCGTCACCGGCGGTGCGACGGCGAACGTCACGCCCCTGACTGAGCTGCTGCTCGCCCAGCTGGCCGGCCAGGATCCCGCAAAGTACGTAGCGGGATTCACACCGACCACGGTGGTGAGCGCCAGCGACGTCACCGCGGCACAGTCGGCGCTCGTCAAGGTGTTGCAGAACTCGGGTTTCGATGCGTCGAGCGTCGGCGACTTCCTGGGCGGCACGATCAGCGCCGGCAGCGGCCAGGGCTACGACGGGGTGCTCGACCAACTGCAGTCGACGCTGGCCAAGGCCGGTGTCACCCTCGTGGATCTCAGCACGGCGGTTGCCAGCACCAGCGGCACTTCCGCCGACGCCGCAGGTTCCACCGTGGGCACGGTGCTGGCGCCGGCCAATCCGACGTGTCCGGCGCTCAAGAGCGGGGACCATCGGTTGATCAAGTTCTCCGATGGCTCTGCACAAGTCGTCAGCATCGACGCCACCAAGCTGACCGTCGCGATGGGCGGGGCGAGCTATCAACTCACCGCCGGCTCGACGGCCTGCGATTTCGTGCTCAACGATACGGGATCGACGCGCGTGCTGGTCGCCCGATCCGGCTTGGCAGTGTGGACGAACGGCACGGGCGCCGGGGGCACGCTGTCCATTTCGATGCCCAAGCAGACACTCGATCCGAGCGCGATCAACGGCCTCTATAACTACGCTGCCCTGAGCGGCCCTGCCCGGGGCGCCTACGGTACGCACAACTATGCGAAGGGCGTGACCACGGCTGCCACGGACTGCTCGGTGGGCTCCGCATGCGAGGTGGATACCAAATCGCCTTATGGTCACCTCGTCGCCACGGCAGACGGTGGCGCCGACTGGGTGGACGATGGCGATCCGGCGATCGGCGTGGATTTCCACGCCTATGGCTTCCAGAATGCGCAAGGCAATATCGTGTGGATCGCCACGATGCTGCCGGGCCAGGGCGGAGGCGTGGGCATCTTCGCTCCGCAGACGACGCTCGCTGTGCCGGCACTCAACACCGTGAGCAGCTTCTGGCAAAGCACGGTATCGGGCGCCGGACTCAGTGCCGTCTCGGAAGACAGCCACACCATCACGGCTGTGAACGGCTCCACCGTCACTCGCACCTTTGCGGACAACCACACCGACCAGATCGCCTACAACGATCCTTTCAATGGTCTGCGCCACCGCGCTCAGAATGCCTGTACCAACACCTCCGGAGCCGCGACCACGTGCCGCGAGGTCTGGCAACTGCCGTTGGGCGGACTGACGCTGGCATGGAACGGCTCGCCGTTTGTCACACCGAGCACGTATCAGGTCAATGTCTCGGTGAACAAGCCGGCCGCGCAGTAACAGCGAGCGCGCGCTGCCCCGCCTCCGATGCTGTCGGCACCGGTCCTTCATGGCCGGTGCCGATGCATTCTGCGGTGGCGCATGGGCGCAGCAAGAAGCGCGACGGTCGTGGCGCTTCGCGTCGGCACAGTGCCGACCGCATCGTTCGTTTGAATGCCCCCCAAAAAGAGTGATGCCGGTCTTCGGGCGAGCGTGCTAGCTTTGCGCAAACAGCATGCGCGTCCGCCCGCTGGGCGCAGCGCAGCGTGCATCGTGGTCTCGGTGACCATCCTTCGGGGGAGGGAGCTTGCTCAAGGACCAGCTGATTGGTGATCTGTACGAAGCTGCGGTCACACGCGACGGTTTCCTGGAGGTGTTCCATGAGGTGACCGAGGCGCTGGGCGCCAACGTCTTCCACATGTTCAGCTGGGATGCCGCGCGCAATGCGCCGCATCTGTCCACCTATTCGCCCGACCGCGGGTGGGACGAGGTGATCGCCCGCTACGACCAGTACTACGGTGCGCTCGACCCGCGCCGCGAGCATGTCGAGCGCGCCAGGCTCGGTGAGTTCGCCTTCTGCCAGGACTTTGTGTCCGAGGCCTATGTAGAGCGCAGCGAGTTCTATCAGGACTTCCAGATACCGTCGGGATTCCGTTACCTGATGGGTGTGCGTCTGGCGCGTCCGGGCGGCAGCGACATCCTGCTCGGCATGCTGCGGGCAAAGGGGCGCACGCCGTTCTCCGACACCGATCGGGCCAATGCGGCCAGCATGACCGGCCATCTGCAGCGCACGATCAACCTCTGGCAGGACACGCGCGTGCTCCATCGCGACGCGGCGCTCGGTGCGGAATTGATGGAGCAGCTCGGCTTGGCGGTATTCGCACTCGGGCGTGACCAGCGTGTGCTGTTCGCCAACGCCCAGGCCGAGGCGCTCCTGCGCGCGTCGACTTGCTTGGGGCTCGAGCACGGCCGCCTGCGGGCCGCGTTTGCCGCAGACGACGATGGCTTGCAGCGCGCGCTGTCGCGCGTGGCGAAATCCCGCAAAGGCGAGAGTGTTGCGGTGCGCCCCTCGCTGGGTGCAGCGCATGAGCTCTTTCTCGGCATTTCGCTCTTGCCCGCCCATGCCGCGCATGCCGCGTTCGGCGACGCTGCCATGATGGTCACCGTGCGCCGCCGCGGTGCCGCCAGTCCTGTCACGGCGGCGCAGCTACGGCAGGCGTTTGGCTTGTCGGCGGCTGAGGCTGCCGTCGCGGAGGCATTGATCGTGGGGCGCTCCCCTGACGAGTACGCTGCCAGTGCCGGCGTTGCCGTGTCGACGGTGCGCACGCAGTTGCGCTCGATCTACGAGAAAACCGCCTCGCGCTCGCAGGCCGAAGCAGTAGGGGCGATGCTGTGGGTGTTGTCGCAGAACAAGCCGGTGGCGCAATAGCGAGGTGCCGCCTTCGGCCTGCCGCTTGGGCGACGTGCGTGGTCATCGCAGGCTGCGAAGACCGGGCGAAGAAGCCGCGTTCGTCACTGACGATGCGGCCGGTTGCGTCCGCGTATTGACGACGACGATGCATGCGACAAGCCCGGAGCGCCGCATCGTCGCGCAACGCGCAGCCGGCCGCGCCATCCATCTCAGTCATACCGCAGCTCCGTCGCCTTGCCGTGGAACACTTTGTACGAGTAGATCGTGTACGCCACGATGGTCGGCAGCACGATTGCCACACCCACCAGCATGAACTCGAGCGACTCTGGCGCGCTGGCGGCTTGCCAGATGTCGAGCCGGTCCACCACCAGGTATGGGAACAAGCTGTAGGCCAGGCCGTTGAAGGCCAGCAGGAAGATCGCGGCGGTGCCGACGAAAGGCGCCCATGCGAGGTGCTCATCGCCCTTGGCAATCTGCTGCGGCAGTCGGCGCAGCACCCAGTCGATCAGGCCGAACAGCGCGACGGTAACCAGCGGTACGGGCGTCAGCAGGATCATGTTGGGCAATGCGAACCACTTGTCGAACACACGTGTGCTGACCCACGGCGTCGCCGCCGATACCGCTGCCACGCCCAGCGCCGTGAACCACAAGGTGCCGCGCGCCCATTGCACCGCGCGCAGCTGCAGCGCACCTTCGGTTTTCATGATCAGCCACGTCGCGCCCAGCAGCAGGTACCCCGCGATCAACCCTGCCGCCGTGCAGATCGCAAAGACGACGTTGGCAGCGTCGTACCGAAAGCCCGTGATATACAGGCCCAGCATCAGGCCCTGTGAGGCGGTGGCGATGACGGACCCGGCATAGAACGCGCGGTTCCACCACGGCTTGTGGTGCGCGCGTGCCTTGACGCGAAAGTCGAACGCCACGCCGCGCAGGATCAGCCCGAACAGCATCAGGGCGACGGGCAGATAGAGCGCGCCGAGGATTTCGCCGTGCGCTGCCGGAAATGCCACCAGCAGCAGGCCGATGCCGAGCACGAGCCAGGTTTCGTTGGCGTCCCAGAAGGGGCCGATGGAGGCGATCATGGTGTCCTTGTCTGCATCGTCGGCGCGGCGCAGCAGGATGCCGACGCCCAGGTCGTAGCCGTCAAGAACGACGTAGGCCAGCACGGCAATTCCCATCAGGGCCATGAAGACCACCGGCAGCCAGCCGGCGGGTTGAGTGAGGTCGGGAATCGTGCTCATGCGCGGCTCGCGAGGGAAGGGGAGAGATTAGGCGTGCGCTGGCCCGGGATGTCGGCATCGGTCGGGTCGATGGTGCCACTCGCCTTGCGGGCCAGATAGAACACGACGCCGACGTACGAGGCGATCAGGAATGCGTACAGCGCGAGATACATGGCGAGCGTGCTGCCGATCATGCGTGCGGGCACGGCCGACGCGGCCTGCGCGGTGGTCAGCACGCCGTAGACGAGCCACGGCTGGCGGCCGATTTCCGTGACGTACCAGCCAGCGACCACGGCCACCCAGCCGGAGAACGTCATGGCCACGAGCGTGCGGGCGAGCCATTGCGGCAGCGCTGCGTTGCCGCGCAGGCGCCAGGCGCTCACCCACGATACCGCCAGCATCAGCAAGCCCACGCCCACCATGAGGCGGAAGGCGAAGAACACCGGCAGCACGGGCGGATGCTGGTCGAACTGATCGAGCCCCTTCACCTCGCCATCGAACGAGTGCGTCAGGTACAGCGACGCCAGCTTGGGCACCGCGATCTCGAAGCGGTTGCTGCGTGTGGCCGGGTCCGGCACGCCGAACAGCACGGCGGGCACGCCGCGCTCGGTTTGCCAGATGCCCTCCATCGCGGCGAGCTTGGCGGGTTGATGCTCGAGCACGTTCAGGCCGTGCGCATCGCCGGCGGCAATCTGCAACGGGATCAGCACAGCCGCCATCATCACGCCCGTCTTCAGCGTGGCGCGCACGTCGGCACCCCGATCGTTGCGCAGCCAGCGGTAAGCGGACAACCCCGCCAGCAGGAACGCGACCGTCAGCCCCGAGGCCAGCAGCATGTGGGTGAACCGATACGGGAACGACGGGTTGAAGATGATCGCCAGCCAGCTTTCCGGATGCGCGCGGCCATCGATCATCACGTAACCGGCCGGCGTCTGCATCCACGAGTTGAGCGCGATGATCCAGAACACCGAGATGGTCGTACCTAGCGCGACCAGGAACGTCGCAAACGTATGGATTCGCTGGCTCACGCGCCTTGTGCCGAACAGCATGATGCCGAGGAAGCTTGCCTCCAGAAAGAATGCCGTCAGCACTTCATAGGCCAGCAGCGGCCCGGCGATATTGCCCACGGTGTTCATATAGCCCGGCCAGTTGGTGCCGAACTGAAAGCTCATCGTCACGCCGGACACCACGCCCAGCGCGAACGTGAGCGCAAAGACCTTCACCCACAGGCGGTACGCGGCCATCCAGGCTTCATCCCCCGTCTTGCGATAGCGCAGCTTGAAGAACAGCAGCACCCATGCGAGCGCGACGCTGATGGTGGGAAAGAGGATGTGGAACGTGATGTTGGCGCCGAACTGGATGCGCGCCAGTACAACCGGATCAAATGACATGGTTCTTCTTTCTTTTTGGGGGCGTGCTACTTCGATTTGCCGCCAACCACAACGGCAAGCCTGTCCTTCATCTCCAGCAGCTTGTGCACCTTGGCGCCCATCTTCATGAGCTGCTGCAGGGAGCCGGCGTCCAGCTTCTGCACGTCATCAAACCAGTTGGTCATGAGGGTGATGAGCTGATACATCTCCTTCATACGGGCCTGGGCGTGGCGGTCGTCCGGGTCGGTGGGGGATTCGAGCATCACGTCGCGCAGCAGCGAGAGCGTGGGGTCGATCTCGCGCTTGCGGCGTTCTTCGGCCAGCGTGCGGAAGATGGTCCAGATGTCGTCGGGGGCGGCGAAGTACTCGCGCCGGTCGCCCGGCCTGTGCGACAGCCGCACCAGCTTCCACGCTTCGAGTTCCTTCAGCCCGATGCTCACGTTGGAGCGTGAGAAACCCAATGCCTCGGCAATCTCGTCCGCGTTGATCGGCTCGCGCGCCGCGTAGAGCAGGGCGTAGATCTGCCCGACCGTGCGGTTGATGCCCCAGCGGCTGCCCATCTCGCCAAAATGCAAGACGAAGCGCTGTTTCAAGGGGGAGAGTTGCATCGTTTTGATTTTTCTCAAATTTCAGGAATTTGTGAAAGTTTAGCTGCCCGGCCTGGCGGTGCAATGTGACGTGCTGTCGCGGGGCGGCACGAAGCGCAACGCGGGGCGTTCAAGTGGCGATGTGAATGTTGCTCACAAGCAAACGCGTGCAGATTAGGAGGCGCCTTCTATTCTCCCCTTGACACGGGAAAAATAACGCAAACAAGGGATTAATTGGTTTTGCATGTTGATATATGACGCGACGGCGCTCCCTGCGGAAAACGGAGATACCCAAGGATTTTCGCGCTGGGCCGCCCTGAGCGGCAGGCAAAAATCGTTTTCGTTGAGCAGTATCTGCTCGGGCAGTTTAATCGAGGACTTCGTCTCACACTCTGCGTACGAAGGGCTGTCTCGTCCTTAATAAATCGGGTTTTCTGCCGAAAACCTCGTTGCTAAGCAAAATCGCCAGAGGAGCCCCCCATGCGTGTCAATGAACCTGTCACCCAGCGTGAATACGAGTTCCCGGAAAACGCCACGCTCATGTCGACGACCGACACCCAGAGCTACATCACTTACGCGAATGCTGCCTTTGTGGAGGCGAGCGGATTTTCCCGCGAGGAAATCGAGGGCCAGCCGCACAATATCGTGCGGCACCCCGATATGCCCCCAGAAGCGTTTGCGGACATGTGGGCGACGTTGAAGTCGGGCCAGCCATGGACGGCGCTGGTCAAGAATCGCCGCAAGAATGGCGACCATTATTGGGTGCGTGCCAACGCGACACCCGTGGTGCGCAACGGCCGCACGACGGGTTACATGTCCGTGCGCACCAAGCCGACCCGCGATGAAATTGCCGCCGCCGAAACCCTCTACAAGGATTTTCGGACCGGACAGGCAGGCACGCGCAAGTTTCACAAAGGACTGATCGTGCGCACCGGCCTGATGGCCTGGCGCTCCGTATTCCAGGTGATGCCGGTGCGCTGGCGCATCCGGCTGACGTTCCTGATGCTGCTGCCCGCACTGCTGGGGGCCGCGTGGGCGTCCGGCCTGTCTGGCGTCGCCCTCGGCGGCTTCGCGGCGGCATTGGCGGTGGCGCTGCTGGTCGCTGCGTGGTCGCTGAAGGTGCAGATCGCCACGCCGCTCGAAAAGCTGCAGGCGCTGGCACTGAGCGTGGCATCGGGCGAAAGCCGGAAAGTCGCCATCGCAGACCGCGTGGACGAGATCGGCATGACGCTGCGCTCCGTCAGCCAGCTTGGTCTGATGTTCCGATGGCTGATTGACGACGTGGCCGAGCAGGTGGTCAACGTGCAGGCGGCCAGCCAGGAGATCGCCAGAGGCAATGGCGATATCAACACGCGCACCGAGCAGGCGGCCGCCAGCCTGGAGCAAACCTCGAGTTCGATGACGCAGATGACGGCCACGGTGGCGAGCAATGCCGAAACGGCCGGTCAGGCGAATACGCTGTCCGGCACGGCCACCCAGGCCGCGCTCAACGGCGGCCGCGCAATGGAAGAGGTGGTGGCCACGATGAGTTCGATCTCGCAGAGTGCCAGGCAGATCGCCGACATCATCGGCGTGATCGACAGCATTGCGTTCCAGACCAACATCCTGGCCCTCAACGCCGCGGTAGAGGCTGCCCGGGCGGGTGAACAGGGGCGCGGTTTTGCGGTGGTGGCGGGCGAAGTGCGTGCGCTCGCGCAGCGCAGTGCTGGCGCGGCCAAGGAGATCAAGGCACTGATCGGCTCCAGCGTCGACAAGGTGGAATCGGGCTCCCAGCTGGTCGACCAGGCGGGCAAGACCATGGAGGACATCGTTGCGCAGGTGAAGCGGGTCTCGGCCATGATCGCCGACATCAGCCTGGCTACCGCGCAGCAGACCGAAGGGATCACGCAGGTCAGCCAGGCGGTCAGCCACCTTGACCAGGTCACGCAGGAAAACGCGACGCTCGTGGGGCAGAGTGCTGCCGCTGCCGAAAGCCTGCGTGTGCAAGCGACGCGCCTGGTGGAGGCGGTGAACGTGTTCCGCTGAAATCGGCCCGCGCCGGCAATTGCAAAAACCGTGTGGGACGGACGTGGCGATTGTGCGGTGTTCGCCCTACTATGCCCAGGCAGCAGTACGTCGAAACGCACATTTTCGGGAGCGGCAAGATGGCCTCACACGGTTTGTTTGCATGGCTGATCATCGGCGCGGTCGCGGGTTGGCTGGCCGGCTGGATCACGAAGGGCGGCGGCTTTGGCCTGCTCGCCGACATCGTCGTCGGCATCGTCGGCGCGTTTGTTGGCGGATGGCTCGCAGGGGCGCTGGGCATTTCGTTTGGCGTCGGGTGGGTGGGCTCCATTGCCACGGCGGTGGCGGGCGCGCTGGTGCTGTTGTTCCTGTTGCGGTTCATCAAACGCGCGTAGCCGCACGGCAATGCGGCATCGGCCGGGCACTCGCGCGTGCGCGGCCGATGTCATCCAAACCGCCGGATTCCACCGCGCGGCACATCACCTAGACTGGTGGGTACAAGACACCAAGCCGCGCCACAAGCGTCGGTGCGGCAGGCAAACGTCACAAGCGAGACCGCCATGTCTGATCTGCTCACTTCGCCCGTCGAACTCTACGAAGGGTTCGAGATACACGTCGCGCTGTCTCCCGCGCGCACCGATCCTGCCCGCTACACCTATACCGGCTACGTCTGCCACCCCGGCGCAGATGCGTCGCTGCCCGGCCATGTCGTGCCGTTCCATGCCGACGGCGACGACAGCTTCCGCACCGTGGAAGACGCCGTTGACGAGGCGGTGCACGTCGCGCGCAGCATCGTCGACGGCACGCACCCGGATCTGTCTGTCCTCTCCATCGTGACGCACGGCTACTGAGCCCCACGGCGCATCACCTGACGCGCCCCACGCATTTGCTGTGCCGCACCATCCCAAGCCGCCGCTGCACCGAAAGCGTGCGGCGCGGTGCTCGCGCTTGAGGCATGCAGCGCTGCGCGCTGGGCGCACATTTCCCGCAGAGCTTTATCTCACAAGGCTTCGCTCGCCTGGCATACCTGTTGCATAGCACCATTGCGCGGGTCAATGGCGATTCGCTCTCTTCGTGGTGAAGGCCCTGCTGCCCAGGGTCACTTGGACAACGGCGTCCCAGAACCCGGCCAATGCGGCCTGGTTCTCGGACGCCTTTCTTTTTTTGGATGCGGGATTCGACATGACCGGCAAAGCCACCCGAATCGATCTGTTCAGTCTGCGTACGCCACAGATGCGCGCCTTTCATCTGACGTGGCTCGCGTTCTTCGTGTGCTTCTATGCGTGGTTCGCCTGCGCGCCGCTCATGCCGGTGCTCAAGGGCGAATTCCACCTCACGCCCGGGCAGATCGCCAACATCAACATCGCCGCGGTGGCGGTGACGATCCTCGTGCGCTTGCTCGTCGGCCCGCTGTGCGACCGCTTCGGCCCGCGCAAGACCTATACCGGCCTGCTGGTGGTGGGGGCAATTCCGGTGCTCGGTGTGGCGCTGGCGCAGAGCTACGAGGCGTTTCTCTTCTTTCGCCTGGCGATCGGCGCGATCGGCGCGAGCTTCGTGATCACGCAATACCACACGTCGGTCATGTTCGCGCCCAACGTGGTCGGCACAGCCAACGCTGCGGCAGCGGGCTGGGGCAATGCGGGCGGTGGCGTGGCGCAGGGCACGATGCCGCTGCTGCTCACCGCCATCGTGATGATGGGCGTGACGCAGAGCATGGGCTGGCGTTTGGCCATGGTGGTGCCGGGCGTAGCGATGCTGATCGTGGCGGCGCTGTACTGGCGCTATACGCAGGACTGCCCCGAGGGCAATTACGCAGAACTGCGTGCCGCCGGCAAGACCATCGACGGCGGCAAGAAGGGCGGCTGGGGCAGCTTCGTCGCGGCCGCGGGCAACTACCGCGTGTGGCTGCTCTTCATCACCTACGGCGCGTGCTTCGGCGTGGAGATCTTCATCCACAACATCGCCGCCACTTACTACGTCGATCACTTTGGCCTGTCGCTGTCGGCAGCCGGGATGGCCGCGGCCAGCTTCGGCTTGCTTGCGCTGTTTGCGCGCGCGCTGGGCGGCATCGTGTCGGACCGCGTGGCAGCCAGGCGCGGCCTGGATGCGCGCACACAACTGCTGTGCCTGCTGATGCTGGGCGAGGGCCTCGGCCTGTTCGGTTTTGCCCATGCCGGCAGCGTGCCGGTGGCGATTCTGGCGATGCTCGGCTTCGGCCTGTTCACGCATATGGCGTGCGGTGCGACGTATGCGCTGGTGCCCTTCATCGATCGCCGTGCGCTGGGCGGTGTGGCCGGCATCATCGGCGCGGGCGGCAACGCGGGCGCGGTGGCGGCGGGCTTCCTGCTGAAAGGCATGGCGGATACGCAGGCCACGCTGTCGATGCTCGGCGTGCTGGTGGGGCTGTCGGCCATCTGCGCCATCGCGGTACGCTTCTCGGCAGAACACAAGGCGCGTGAACAAGCGCTCTACGACAACACGCTGGCCGCTGCCGGCAACGCCTGAAAGAGGACATCACCATGACCATGAAGATCGTCGTCATTGGCCACGGAATGGTGGGCCACAAGTTTCTGGAGAGCCTGCTGCAGGCGCCCGGGCACCATCTGGAGGTGACGGTGCTGTGCGAAGAGCCGCGCCCCGCATACGACCGCGTGCACCTCTCTGAGTTCTTTACCGGCAAGACGGCGGAAGACCTCTCGCTGGTGGCACCCGGCTTCTTTGATCGCGATGACGTGGTGCTCAAGCTCAATGCCCGCGCCACGGCCATCGACACGATCGCCAAGACGGTGACGGCTTCCACCGGCGAGGTGCTGCCTTACGACAAGCTCGTGATTGCGTCGGGCTCGTCGCCGTTCGTGCCGCCCGTGCCGGGCCGCGACCGCAAGGACTGCTTCGTCTACCGCACCATCGAAGACCTCGAGGCGATGGCCGAATGCGGGCAGCGCGCCAAGACCGGCGTGGTGATCGGCGGCGGCCTGCTCGGCCTGGAATGCGCCAAGGCCCTGCGCGACATGCAACTGCAAACACACGTGGTCGAGTTTGCCGGCCGCCTGATGGCGATGCAGGTGGACGACGGTGGCGGCCGCATGCTGCGCCGGAAGATCGAAGACCTGGGCGTGACGGTGCATACGCAAAAGAACACGGTCGAGATCGTCGACGGCGAAACCTGCACGCACCGCCTGAACTTTGCCGATGGCACTCACCTGGAAGCCGACATGGTCGTCTTCTCGGCCGGCATCCGCCCCCGCGATGAACTGGCGCGTGCCTGCGGCCTCGAAGTGGGCGAGCGAGGCGGCATCGTGATCGACTCAGAATGCCGCACGTCCGCGCCGGACGTATACGCGATTGGCGAATGCGCGCTGTGGGGCGGCAAGGTCTATGGCCTGGTGGCACCGGGTTATGAAATGGCGCGCATCACGGCCAGGCAGATCCTCGCGGCCGACGACGAAGCGACGTTCAACGGCGCGGACATGAGCACCAAGCTCAAGCTGATGGGCGTGGACGTCGCCAGCCTGGGCGACGCGCAAGGCCTGACGCCGGGCAGCCGCAGCGTGCTGTTCACGGATGAGCGCAAGCAGATCTACAAGAAGCTCGTGCTGTCGGAAGACGGCAAGTACCTGCTCGGCGGCGTGCTGGTGGGCGACGCATCGGAATACGGCACGCTGCTGCAGATGATGCTCAACCGCATTCCGTTGCCTGAGGCGCCGGAATTCCTGATCCTGCCGCAGGCCGATGGCAACGCGCGCCCGGCCATGGGCGTGGATGCGCTGCCGGACAGCGCGCAGATCTGCTCGTGCAACGACGTATCGAAGGGCGCGCTGTGCCAGGCCGTGTGCGCCGGCGCCACCACCGTGGGCGCGCTCAAGGACGCAACGAAGGCCGGCACCTCGTGCGGCGGCTGCGTGCCGCTCATGACGCAGGTGATGAAGGCCGAGATGAAGAAGCAGGGCCTGGCCGTCAACAACCACCTGTGCGAACACTTCCCGTACTCGCGCCAGGAGCTGTATCACCTCGTGCGCGTGGGCCGATTCCAGACCTTCGACGCGCTGCTGCAGGCGCACGGCCACGGTTTGGGCTGCGACATCTGCAAGCCGACGGTGGCGAGCATCCTGGCCTCGTGCTGGAACGACTTCGTGCTCAAGAAGGAGCACGCCAGCCTGCAGGATTCCAACGACTACTTCCTCGCCAACATCCAGAAAGACGGGACGTATTCCGTCGTGCCGCGCATGCCGGGTGGCGAGGTCACCGCCGATGGCCTGATCGCCGTGGGCCAAGTCGCCAAGAAATACGGCCTGTACACCAAGATCACCGGCGGCCAGCGTGTCGACCTGTTCGGCGCGCGCCTGGAGCAGCTGCCGCTGATCTGGGAAGAGCTCATTGCGGCCGGGTTCGAGTCGGGCCACGCGTATGGCAAGTCGCTGCGCACGGTGAAGTCGTGCGTGGGTTCGACGTGGTGCCGCTACGGCGTGGGCGACTCGGTCGGTTTTGCGATTGCGCTGGAGAATCGCTACAAGGGCCTGCGCTCGCCGCACAAGCTGAAGTTTGGCGTGTCGGGCTGCACGCGTGAATGCGCGGAGGCGCAAGGCAAGGATGTCGGCATCATCGCTACGGAAAAGGGATGGAACCTCTACGTATGCGGCAACGGCGGCATGAAGCCGCGCCACGCCGAACTGCTGGCGGCCGACCTCGACCAGGACACGCTCATCAAGTATGTCGACCGCTTCCTGATGTTCTACGTGCGCACAGCGGACCGCCTCCAACGCACGAGCACGTGGCGCGACAACCTCGAAGGCGGCCTCGACTACCTGAAGGACGTCATCGTCAACGACAAGCTCGGGATTGCGGCCGAACTCGAAGCCGAGATGCAGCACGTCGTCGACACCTACCAGGACGAATGGAAGACCGCCGTGACGAACCCCGATGTGCGCAAGCGCTTCCGCCACTTCGTCAACAGCGACGCGAAGGACGCGAACGTCGTCTTTGTCGAGGAACGCGGGCAGATCCGCCCGGCCACGGTGGAGGAGCGCGCGAAGACACGTCCCGTGCGCATTCCGGTTGTTGCAGAAGCCGCTTGAGAGAGGAGCCCGACATGCAAGCATCGCGCTGGATTCCTGTTTGCCCGCTGGACGACATCGTGCCCAACACCGGCGTGTGCGCGCTCGTGGACGGCGAGCAGGTCGCCGTCTTCCACGTTGCGGGCAGTGCACCGCAGCCGGTCTATGCCATCGGCAACTACGACCCGAACTCCGACGCGGCCGTGCTCTCGCGCGGGCTCGTCGGCAACCTCGGCGACCGCATCGTCGTGGCCTCGCCGATCTACAAGCAGCACTTCGATCTGGCAACGGGCGAGTGCCTCGAAGCGCCGGCCAACTCGGTGCAGGCCTACGCAGCCAAGGTGGAAGGCGGAACGGTGTGGGTGGCGCGATGACTCGCCCCAAGCTCGTCGTCATCGGCAACGGCATGGCCGGCATGCGCACGGTCGAAGAGCTGCTCAAGCTGGCGCCCGACCTGTACGACATCACCGTCTTCGGCGAAGAGCCGCACGGCAACTACAACCGTATCCTGCTATCTCCTGTGCTGGCGGGTGAGAAGCAGGTCGACGACATCATGCTGAACACGCGTGAGTGGTACGCGCAGAACCACATCACGCTGCATGCGGGCGATCCGGTGGTGAGCATCGACCGCCCGCGCCGCACGCTGCGCTCGCGCGACGGCGTGGAGGTCCGCTACGACCGTCTGCTGATCGCCACCGGCTCGCGGCCGTTCATCCTGCCGGTGCCGGGGCACCTGCTGCCGGGCGTGATCGCCTTTCGCGACATCCAGGACGTGGAGACGATGCTGGAGGCAGCGCGCAACCATCGGCATGCCGTCGTCATCGGCGGCGGGCTGTTGGGGCTGGAAGCCGCCAACGGTCTGATGCGCCAGGGCATGGATGTGACGGTCGTGCACCTGCCCGACACGCTGATGGAGCGCCAGCTCGACAAGCCCGCCGCGCAGCTGCTGCAGAAGGCACTGGAAGCCAGGGGCCTGCGCTTCCTGCTCGGCGCGCACACGGCGGAGCTGCTCGGCACCGACCGCGTGACCGCCGTGCGCTTCAAGGACGGCACGCAGATCCCGGCCGACCTCGTGGTCATGACGGCCGGCGTGCGCCCGAACATCGAGCTTGCCAAGGCGGCCGGCCTGCGTTGCGAACGCGCCATCATCGTGGACGACACCCTGCAGACCTACGACCCGCGCATCTACGCCGTGGGGGAATGCGTGCAGCACCGTAGCGCCACGTTCGGCCTGGTGGCGCCTATCTGGGACCAGGCCCGCGTATGTGCCGCACACCTGGCGGGGGCCGGCCACCGCCGCTATGTCCAGCAGGCCACGGCCACCAAGCTGAAGGTCACCGGCGTGGACTTGTATTCGGCGGGCGATTTCATCGGCGGCGACGGCACCGAAGACATCGTGCTGCGCGACCCGCGCCGCGGCGTCTACAAGCGCCTGGTGCTGAAGGAAGACCGTATCGTCGGCGCAGTCCTGTACGGCGATGTCGCCGACGGCCCGTGGTACTTCGACCTGATCCAACGCGAGGTGCCTATCGCGTCGATCCGCCAGCGCCTGTTGTTTGGCCGCGCGCTGTGCGAAGCGGAAGCGGCGTAATGAACACCGGCAAGATACGAAACCGGCATCACCCTTCGTACGCCGCCGGTGTGGCCTTTGACGTTCCTGCCCTTGATGGCGCCTTGGATTTTTGTAAGCGGGCGGAAACAAGACGGGGAACTGTCTGAGCGCAGCGAGTTTTCCCCGTCTCCGCCCGGTTACAAAAATCCAAGGGGAAGTCGCCATCTCGGGCGCGCCTTTCTTATGCTGACTTTCTTTGGCAAGACAAAGAAAAGTGAGTCAGCCCCGGCAGGGGATGAAACCAGGGATGCACCAATCACGCAGAGCAACACAGAGACGACGATGACAACCATCCCCATTCACCCAATAACGGCCGCCGTGCGCACCACCTGCCCCTACTGCGGCGTCGGCTGCGGCGTGCTGGCAACCCCGCAAGCGGATGGCAGCGTCGACATTCAAGGCGATCCAACGCACCCCGCCAACGCAGGGCGCCTGTGCGTGAAGGGCTCCGCGCTGGGAGAAACCGTCAGCCTCGAAGGCCGCCTCCTGTATCCCGCCATCCGCGAACGTTCGCACGACCTGGGTGCGCCCATTGCCCCGCTGCAGCGCGTCTCATGGGACGCCGCGCTCGACACCGTCGCCCAGGGCTTTCGCCGCATCATCGATGAACACGGCCCCGATGCCGTTGCGCTGTACGTCTCCGGCCAGCTGCTGACCGAGGACTACTACGTCGCCAACAAGCTGATGAAGGGCTTCATCGGCACGGCCAACATCGACACCAACTCGCGCCTGTGCATGTCCTCGGCCGTGGCGGGGCACAAGCGCGCGTTTGGCGAAGACCTCGTCCCGGTCTGCTACGACGATCTCGAAGCCGCAGACCTCATCGTGCTGGTGGGCTCCAACACCGCGTGGTGCCATCCGATCCTGTTCCAGCGCATCGTGCGTGCAAAAGAGGCGCGGCCGCAGCTGAAAGTCGTGGTGGTCGACCCGCGCCACACCGCCACGTGCGAGCTGGCAGACCTGCATCTGCCCATCAGGCCGGGCACCGACGTGTGGCTCTTCAACGGCCTGCTGTCGTTCCTTTCCCGCCGCGGCGTGGTTGACCGCCACTTCGTCACCCTGCACACCAACGGCCCCGACGCCGCGCTGCAAGCTGCCGGCACGCACAGCGAAGACGTGGAAGCGGTGGCCAAGGCATGCAAGCTCAAGCTCGACGACCTGCTCACGTTCTACAACTGGTTTGCCGACACGGAGCGCACCATCACGGCGTTCTCCATGGGCGTCAACCAGTCCAGCGCGGGCACCGACAAGGTCAACAGCATCATCAATTGCCATCTGCTCACGGGCCGCATCGGGCGCGCCGGCATGGGGCCGTTCTCGATTACCGGCCAGCCGAACGCGATGGGCGGGCGTGAGGTGGGCGGCCTGGCGAACATGCTGGCCGCGCACCTGGAACTGAACGAGCCCACGCATCGTGAACTCGTCCAGACGTTCTGGAACGCACCGCGCATGGCCGACAAGGCGGGCCTCAAGGCGGTGGACCTCTTCCAGGCCATCGAAGACGGGCACGTGAAGGCCGTGTGGATCATGGGCACCAACCCGGTGGTCAGCCTGCCCGACGCCGACCAGGTGCGCCGCGCGCTGGCCAAGTGCGAACTCGTGGTCGCCTCCGACATTGTGGAAGCCACCGACACCACGGTGCTGGCCGACATCGTGCTGCCCGCGCTCGGCTGGGGCGAGAAGGACGGCACCGTGACGAACTCCGAGCGCCGCATCTCGCGCCAGCGCGCCTTCCTGCCAGCGCCCGGCGAGGCCCGCGCAGACTGGGACATCATCGCCGACGTGGCGCGCCGCATGGGCTACGACGGCTTCGACTTCACCAGCCCGCGCGATGTGTTCGACGAACACGCGCGCCTCTCGGCCTATGCCAACACGGCGGGCGGTGTGCCTCGTGCTTTCCACCTCGGCGGATTGACGGGGCTCGATGCCGATGCCTACGACAGCATGTCGCCCGTGCAATGGCCGGTGACCGCGCCCGGCAGTGGCGAAGCGCGTCTCTTCAGCGACGGCCGTTTCGCCTACGCCGATGGCCGCGCACGCTTTGTGCCGACGCCGGCACGCGCCCCCGCGCATGCAGCCGATGGCGAATACCCGCTCGTCCTCAACACCGGCCGCGTGCGTGACCAGTGGCACACCATGACGCGCACCGGCCGCGCGCCCAGGCTGGCCGACCACATTCCCGAACCGTTCGTCGATCTGCACCCGCACGATGCGCTGCTGGCCGGCGTGCGCGAGGGCAGTCTCGCGCGTGTGTCGTCCCGCTGGGGCAGCGTGGTGGCGCGCGTGCGCATGACGGGTGGCATCGCGCGCGGCAGCGTGTTCGTGCCGATCCACTGGAATGGCCAGTTTGCGTCGGACGCTCGCGTGGGCGCGGTGGTGAACCCGGTCGTCGACCCCGTGTCGGGCGAGCCCGAGTTCAAGCACACGCCCGTGATGGTCGAGCCGTTCGACGTGGCGTGGCACGGCTTCGTGCTGTCGCGCCGCGCGCTCGACACCGACGACGCCACGTGGTGGACGCGCATCCAGGGCAAGCAGTTCGTGCGTTATGAACTGGCCGGGCGCCAGCAACTCGGCAACGTTCATGACTGGGCACGCAAGCTGCTCGGCGTGACCGACCCGCATGCCGACTGGCTCGAATACGAAGACACCACCGCGCGCGTCTACCGTGCCGTGCACGTCGTGGATGACCGCATCGAGGGGTGTGTGTTTCTGTCGCCGCGCCCCGATCTGCCGTCGCGCAACTGGTTGGCCGGGTTGTTCGCGCAGGCGCGCCTGGAAGATCTCGACCGCGCCGGCGTCCTGCTCGGCCAGCCGATTGAGGCCGGCGCGGACGTCGGGCCCACGGTGTGCTCGTGCTTTGGCGTGGGCCGCAACACCATCTGCGACGCCATTCGGGACAAGGGCCTGCAATCGACCGGAGAGATCACGGCCTGCCTGAAGGCCGGGGGAAATTGCGGCTCGTGCGTGCCGGAACTCAAGCGGCTGCTGGTGGAGGCGCGGGTGCAGCAGGCCGCGTGACTGTGCTTGACGGCCAGGTTTTGCGCCATGTTGACACCATCGTTAGAACAACGGCTCGCACGTGCAATTTGCACACGTAAGGTGCGGACCGTGAACTGAAGGTCCGCGAATACTGCAGTTGCCGATATTCACTGCATTGGGGGGCGGTCGAAGTCGCCCCGGGGGGCGCGTGCGTGGTGGACCTCCCGGTTAAGCACGGCAGATGTCGCCATCTCCGTGCTCTTATCTGGCTGGCGGAAAGGCAAGTCCACAAGAGGACCTATTTGCTGCCTGTCCATTGCCCAAACCACGGCAGATACGCATTGGTCCGCCCACCGGCGCGTGGCCACTGCGTGGGCGGATCGCGCTTGACCCAGCCGGGTGGCGGCGCCACCAGCACGCTCCATGCGTCATTCGGATTCGCAGCGCTGGTCACGACGGCGCTGTTGCCGGTGTGGTCTGCATACGCTGTGGCGCGAGCGATGTTCAGCCCCGCGCTGGCGGCGCGCAGCCCGCCGATGGCGTGTTCCGCAACGCTTTGCACATCCTTGATCTGGTCCAGGTCCGGCCACTGTTGATGCACGGCGGCGCGCAGCGGTCTCGTCAACGTGTTGACGTTGGCGGCATGCTTGTCGACGTCGTGATAGACGCGGCCAACGGGATGATCTGACGGGGCTTGCGCCTGCATGGTTTGCATGAGCGCACTCCAGGCGCCGCCCGGCGTGGCCGCCTTGGCGCCGATGCCGCCTGCGTGTTGCTGCGGGATGTAGAGGGCCGACAGCGGTGTGTAACCCCAATCGGCATTCGGGTGGCCGAGGATAAGCAGGACCAAGTTCTCGTCGGTGCGCCCGCCCTTGGGGTAGCCGGGGGCATCCATGGTGTAGACCCACACCGTCTTGCGCGGGTTGGCGTTTAGGTAGGCGATGGCCTCTTTCAGGTCATAGAAGCCGACCGTTTCATCGCCGGCCATGACCGTCACGTCGGGGACTTTGGTTTGGGGATAGAGCTTCAGGCTCATCGCCTCGGCTTCGCTGAAAATCTCGCTGGTGAACAGGCGACGCGCGGCCAGCAGGGTGAAGGTGGGCAGGCCGATGGTCATTTCTTGGTCGGCACCAAGGCCTCGCTGCGGCTCGCCACGATTGATGTACATCTTGGTGAAGAAATACGGCATTCGTGCTTCGGCATGGGCTTCGTTCTCGGCCAGGATCGATGGCGCGGGCATACCCAAGCGGAAGTGACGGGAAAGGCGGTCACTGCCATTGCGATACCGCTCCTCCTTGATATAGGTCGGCGTATCGATCCATGCGCGGGGCATGCCCGCAAACACCTTGACGTCAGCAAAGTCCGGCCGGTTGGTGCCGTGCTGGATGGAATAGAAATAATTTCGGTCCACCGCGTAGTGATAGCCCAGGGGGTACAGCGGGTCGCGGATCAACTCAACCATGGTCCGCCAATAGACCGGGTTCGGGTTGTCCGTCTTCCACACCACGCGCACGGGACGCACCAGCACACCCGTCGGGTCGCCCAGCTTGAGTTCGGGACTGTCGGTGTCATTGGGGTTGCGCTCGGCCATGCCCTGCGTCCACAGCAGGTTCCAGTGCGTGGGGTAGTCGATCCACATCAGGGGGCTGCGCCAGAGTACGCCCAGCACATAGGCGGCGGGCGCGTCGGGGCCGGTTTCCGCTGGCGCCTTGGCTGGCAGCGGATAGGGGGTGGGCAAGCGGAAGTATCGGGATTGCGACGACATGGAGGTTCCAGTACAGGCAGTGAACAGTAGGGTGGCGGCCAACAGGCCGGCGAGCGTCGCCCGGCGTGGGCGGTTTGGTTGAAGGTCATTCATCGGGGGTATCCAATCCAAAGACACGGTCAATTTCAGAGCGACTTGCCCCATGCGGTTCGGGCTGCGGCGCATCGTCCAATCCAAAGACTCGATCGATCTCACTCGGGCGCTGCCGCTGCCTCAGCAGTTCGGCACGTCGCGCGTCGCGCAACTCCTCGCCCGGGCTGCGCTCGCGTGGCATCAATGGCTCGGGTTGCGGTTCGCGGTAGCTTTGGATGAAACCGCCGCTGTTGTTGCGCTCCGAGTCGATGCCGAGTGTTGCGGGGACTTCAGGTTGGTAGTCCTCATGCTTTTCTAGCCTCATGTTTTGAGGCAATCGCCCGGTCCGGTAATACGGACACCACTCCGCCATCACCGGATCCTTCGGATCCCCATACCGCCAATCCGCAAACTGCCGCAGCCAGTTCATCTGACGCACGGGCAGCACGTTCAGCCCAACGTTGACGTCGTAGGCCAGCACCCTCCTGGCGTGCTCGGGGTTGGTGAGAATGGTGGAGTGGTTGGTGGCGTTCAGGTTGACGGCCTGCTTCAAGAAGTCTTCGCGCACGTTCTGATCGAACTGCCTGAAGGCGGCATGCTTTTCGCCCGAAAGGTCGCCGCCGCGGCGCATCTGGTCAATGGCGTTGTCAAAGGGGTTGCCTTCCACGCCGCGCGCAAGTTGGCGCACGCTGGCGTTGTGCTCGTAGCGCAGTGCGGCTTCGTCCCCAACACCGCCCTGGCCCTGTACGCGGTATTGGTCATAGACGTCATTGGTCTTGGCACCGCGGTTGAGTGCGTCGGTGTGCGATTCCGGGCCTTGGTTGAAAACGCCTGCCACCTTGCCACTGGCGGGCGTTCCGCCGTCCAGCCGTGCTTGCCCGTCGTCCTTGGGCTGCTGGCCGGTGGCGTCGGCTTGCGGGTGGTACAGGTGGTGGGCAATGGGCACCACCGGGTTGGGCACGGCGTGGGCGTTGATATTGACCTTCCAGCCGTCGGGTGGATCGGCGTTGACGGGGATATCGCCCTTCTGACCCAGGGTGAGCACTTTGACGAGAATTCCGCCAAGGGTGATGACACCCCCAATGAGGGTGGCACCGATCTTGGAGGGGATGCTGCGCCGATTGTCTTTCCAGGGCCGAGTGAAGTGGACGTGGGCGTTGAGCGGTGTGCGCAGCCAGAAGGCGCCGCTCTTGCCTTGAATGGTGTCGGCCCGTTCGGGGTGGTATTTGTCGTAGTAGACGAAATCATTACCAGGGGCGACACCCACCTTGAAGGGTTCGGTCTTGTACTTGAGCGGATTGCCCTGGG
Source organism: Ralstonia mannitolilytica (assembly GCF_000954135.1). Lineage (NCBI taxonomy): Bacteria > Pseudomonadati > Pseudomonadota > Betaproteobacteria > Burkholderiales > Burkholderiaceae > Ralstonia > Ralstonia mannitolilytica. The sequence continues at coordinate 1,041,476 of NZ_CP010800.1, forward strand.
CCCAGATGCGTTGGTAGAGCACGCCGTGTGCGTGTTTGAAAACGTGGGGCTTGTCGCCCGCGTCATCGTCCTTGCCGGCGAGTACGGCCTGCGGCAAGCCCAGCCACCCCATGCCCATGACCGAAGCGACGCCAATCACCTGGTCATGCGGGTTGGCGTAGAGAAAGACGTTGCCGTGTGTCGGGTAGGTCTTCTGGTCTTGCGCGTGGCTCCACGGCGCCTTTTTATTGCTCAGGTAAAGATCAACACAGGCGGGGCTGGCAAGGTTGCCGGTCTTGCCCTTGCGTTCGTTGACGATGCCAAAGAACGAGTCCAGCGTCTTGCGCCGCGCCAAGACGGTGACGCGTCCCTCTCCGGTGACTTCATCGTATTGCCCGAAGTTGTCAAAGAAGTTGGGCAAGACGCCATAAGGCGGGTTGGCGAGGATGTAGGTATCGGCCACGCCGTCGCCGTCGAACTTTGCCTTGCCGATGAAGGCCGAGGCAAGGCCGACCATGTTGCCCTGGCTGTGACAGACGATGGTGATGGGGCATTCCTTCGCGCCGTCGTATTCATTCCGATGCCGCTTGCGTGCCTCGGCGACGAGGGCGGCGAGACGCCACGCAGCGTGCGCCTGGTAGTGCCGGGGCGGGCAGTCGAAGACCAGGCGACTGCTCTCGGTGTTGAGGTCTTGTACGGTCAGCCCCATCAGCAGGTCGGTGGCGGTACCGCTGCCCCACATGTCGGGCAGCGCCGTGCAACCGTTCGCAAACGGGCCGCCGCCCCAGGCGTTGTCTTCGTCGAGCAGGATGTTAGGGCCGACCTTTTTCAAGTCGGATTGGTTGGCAGCAAATCCCCACCGGAAGCGGATCACCGGGCTGGCAGCTTCGTCACTGACGAACTCGCTGGCTGGCACGCCAGTGTCGCTCTTGGTACGTGCGAGGTAGCCGTCAGGGGTGAGTTCGGGCGCGTACCGCGCAGCACGTAGCAAACCGGCAAGGCTGGTCTCCTGGGCCTGGCCGAACTCGCTGCGGTGCAGGCGTTCATTCAAGCCCTGACACAGCCCTGCTTCGGTGGAATCAAACCACTCGCCAGTGGAATTGACGCCATGCACGAAGATGATGATGCCGGGCAGCGCGTTGAACGGGGCTTTGCACACACCGCCACCGGGCAACGTGATGTCGCGGGCGCGGGCGATGACGTTCGTTTCGAAAAGGCTGAATTCTTGTGTGCTCACGGTGCAGGTGCTCAGAACAGTTTGGGAAGCTTGAAGGCGGCTTGCAGGTGCTCGATCTGCTGCAAGGTTGATTCCGGGGTGACGCCATTCGCGGCAACACCCTTGCCAACCACGCTGCCATCGGCAGTGGTCAAGGTGTATGCGGTGCTGGAAATCGGTTCGCCATCGATCTCGCGCACCAGCGCAAAGCTGCGCTTGGTGTCGCCCGACTCAAACTGCGGCAGCGCTCCATCAATGCCCTGTGCCCCTGGCACATCAAAGTTGCCTGTATGCAGGTGGATGAGCGAGGGCCCAAAGGCCTCAACCTTTCCATCCGCAATCCGGATCCCCGCGTTGCCGCTCATGAGCGTGATACCCGTCTTGGCATTGAGGAGGACGGAGCCATCCGTGGCAGTAACGACCACGTCCTGCCTGGCATTGGCAGTGATGCTCTTCTGCTGCGCCTGCAACACGAGTTGCCCCTGATGGGCGATGCCCTTCCATTCACCGCTGTGGGCAAACAGGCTGATGCCGGTGCCGGCGTTGACGACGTATTGCTGCCCCGCCGTTTGCTGCTGGTTCAGCTTGGAGACGGTGTCGATGTGCTGGCCGGCATAGCTGGTCAGGCTCTCGGGCGTGGCCAAGCCGATACCTGCCGGAGCGTAGGCGCCTAGCACGGGTTGACCACCCTGGCCCGGCTGGTCCTTGTGGTTGTTGGCCCCGGCATCCCACTCCTCAATGGCTTTCGTGAGAGTGGATTGCGGATCGGCGTCGGTTTTCAGGGCCTCATGCTGGCTGCTGTAGTCGCCCAGGGATTTCGCCGCTTCGAGCGCAGCCTCCATGCAGCGAATGAACGCTTGCCGGTCGAGGTGGCCGCCCACGGCAGCAACCTGTCCTTCGGTGGTGAGGAACAGACCTTTGGCACCCCGGATAGCCCCATGCCCATCGGTGCGCAGCTCGAAACCCTCACCTCGTTGGTCCTTGCGCCCGGGGTGGCCGGGCACACCTGTCAGATAGCCCAGGTTGAGCTGGCTGGCCTGGTGGTCCGATGACAGCTGCGCCTGGATCTGGCCCTGCGTGTCGTCCATCAGCAGGTGGTTGCGCCGCTTCCCGAACAGTTCCTTGCTGGCAATGCCAGACAGCGCATGCTGGCCGGGAAGCTGCCACGGCGGCAGATTGAGCTGGTTCGGCACCCGCCCGATGATGATCGGCGTATTCGGGTCACCGTTGAGGAAGTCGACCAAGACTTCCTGCCCGATGCGCGGGACATGCATGGCGCCAAACTGGTCCCCGGACCAACCATTGGCGACGCGGATCCACGGCGAGGAATGTTCGTTGTACTGGCCGTAGCGGTCCCATTCGAACTGGACTTTGACGCAGCCAAAGTCGTTGGTCCAGACTTCCTGATTCTCGGGACCGGTGACGACGGCACGCTGGATGCCCTTGACGCGCGGCTTTGCAGTGGTCAGCGGCGGGCGGAAGACTTCATCGGTCGGGTGGGCTTCAAAGCGGACGTGGCAGGCGTAGCGCTGGGTGCTGCCAGATTGAACGCCAACGTCTTCGAGCTCCAATTCGGTGCTGATGACGAGGAATTCCCGGTTGAGGTCGTCCTTGTCGTGGTTGGCGATCTGGTAGGTACAGCCCGCGGCAATGCCACGTAGTGCGCCAGCACCACGCACGCGGCGTCCCTTGGCACGGCGCTCCTCCATGCGGATGCGGGCGCGCTGGCTGCCGATGTCTCGGCTTGTGTAGGTACCCGGTTCGTATTCGTAGCGTTCGAACTCGGAGAACCGAGTGTCGCGCGGCAGGCTGTCGCCGGTGGTCAGATCGGCCTTGGGCTGGCGCGGGTCGTAGTCCTTGAGGGTGACCTTGCCCGTGCGCACGCGGTTGATGGGTTCAAACCGGGTGAGATGTTCTTCGTCGACCTTGAAGCCCTGTGGGTAGATCGGCAGGGTGTGATATGCGGGGCTGGGGAATTTACGCCAGGCACCCGATTCGGACACGAGGACGAGGCGGTGGTGGCCGCCGTCGTGCTCGAAGAAGTAGGTGATGCCCCATTCTTCGGTTAGGCGCTGGATGAAGTGGGCGTCGGTCTCGCCGTGCTGGACTTCCCATTCGAGTTTGGGGAAGACGCTTTCGTCCAGGCGTTTGTCGACGCTGAAGGTGTAGTCGGCCAACACTTCATCGAGGATGTCGATGACGCTTTTGTTCTGGAACGATTTGTAGTCGGCGGTCTGGGTGGCGAGCCAGAGCCAAGGGCGCAGGGTGTAGCGGTAAAGGCGGTTGTCGGAGATGCCGCCGATCACCTCGGCGCCGGTGATGAGGCCGGTGATGTGGCGCTCACCGGCGCCAATGCCGCCCAGCAGGCCAGTGCCGATGCCGTCCAGTTCAATGGATAAGGTCATCTCCAGGCCGATGGCGTCGTCCAAATCCGATTCGAGCATCGCCTGAGCGGCGGCCATGGAGACAGGGCGCAGGTCGACCGTGTAGGTGAACAGCTCGCTCAGGGCTTCCCGCCCACTCACGCGCACGAACTCCAACTGCGGCACTCCGAGCAATTCCGGAATCGCGGCACTCGTGGCTTTGACTGTGCGGTGCGGACCGGGTCGAGGGATGGCGTTGCGTGCGTTCGCGGGGCGGTTGATGCGAGCGAGGTTTTGACTCACGAGCGGTCTCCCAGTAGAGGTCAAGAGGGGACATGCTCATGGCTCTGTCGCGCTACCGGAACGGAATTGACGAAACTTGACGCAATGCTCGGATCTGGCCGGTGCATTGGCCGGCGGTGGTCTACCCGTGTACGGACACCTGCTCGCGCCTAAATCCACTTTTTACCCGGGGGATATTGCTGATGTCATTTAACCCGGATAGAATTGGTTCCAATGTTTTTATGGAGCCAGTTCATGCATCCCACTCCAGCTGTGATGTGCACGGCATTTGCCGGCACGCAGCGCTTGGCCGGCGGGCCCGTCCGCGACGTCGCCCGGGCCGTCAAGATTCATCTCGACGCGCACCCCGAATCGCAGGTGCTGGTGTTCGACAACACCAGCGCACAGCCGGTGGAACTCGACCTGCGCGGCACCGTTGAAGACGTGCTTGCGCGCCTGGATCAGGCCGCCCCAGCCGCCGAACCCGGCGAATCCGAAAGTCGCCCACGCGGCCCTGGCCGCCCAAGGCTGGGCGTGATTGCCCGCGAGGTGACCTTGCTGCCGCGCCACTGGGCCTGGCTTGCCGCCCAGCCGGGCGGGGCGTCGGTGACGCTGCGCAAGCTCGTGGAAGACGCTCGCCGCGCTACCGAAGGGGTGGATCGCCGCCGCATCGCGCAGGAAGCTGCCTATCGCTTCATGTCGGCCATGGCCGGCAATGCGCCAGGCTTTGAAGAGGCCACACGCGCGCTGTTCGCGCTCGACGCGGGCGCATTCCAATCACTCACCCAGCCGTGGCCGGCCGACGTGCGGGATTTCGCGCGCCAGCTGGCGCAGGCTGCATGGGCTTCACACGAGGAGGCAGCATGACCAGTCAGAACGGCCCCCGCGCCACCGACGAGGGCACGCCCGCGAGCGGCCAGCAGTCGCCCGTGGCGCCCGTGCCCGCGGCGAATGCGCGCCCGCTGTGGCGGACCTTCGTTGCATTTCTGGGGCCGCTCATCGTGGCGAACATCCTGCAATCGCTGTCGGGCACGCTAAACAACGTGTACGTCGGCCACATGCTGGGCGTGAAGGCGTTGGCGGCGGTATCGGCGTTCTTCCCGATCCTGTTTTTCTTCATCGCGTTTGTCATCGGGCTGGGCTCGGGCGCGGCGGTGCTGATCGGGCAGGCGTGGGGCGCGAAGAAGCCTGACGCGGTAAAGACCGTGGCGGGCACCACGCTGTCGGTGGGGCTGGTCGCCGGCGCGGTGGTGGCGCTGCTGGGTGGGCCGTTCGCGCATGCGCTGCTGCGCCGGCTTGGCACGCCGGCCGACATCCTGGGCGACGCGACGCTCTATGCCAGCGTCATGCTGTATGCCATGCCGGGGCTGTTCGTCTTCCTGCTCGCCACGGCCATGATGCGCGGCGTGGGTGACACGCGCACGCCGTTGCGCACGCTGCTGCTGTCCACGGCCATCGGGCTGGTCCTGACGCCGTCGTTCATCCGTGGCTGGTTTGGCCTGCCGCAACTTGGCGTTGCCAGCGGCGCCGTGGCGACGACGATTGCGTTCCTGGTGGCGCTCGCGTGGCTTGGGTTCTTCCTGCGCCGGCGCAATCATCCGCTCGCGCCGGATGCCGCCCTGGCGCGCCATCTGTGGATCGACTTTGCCGTGTTGCGCACGGTGCTGAAGATCGGCGTGCCGACGGGCATCCAGCTCGTGGTGATCTCGATTGCGGAGCTGGCCCTGCTATCGCTCGTCAACGGCTTCGGCTCCGATGCCACGGCGGCTTACGGGGCCGGCACGCAGATCATCAGCTACGTGCAGTTTCCGGCCATGTCGATTGCGATCACGGCGTCGATCCTCGGGGCACAGGCCATCGGCTCCGGCAACACCGAACGGCTCGATGCCATCACGCGCACCGGGCTGTGGCTGAACGTGGCGGTCACGGGGCTGATGGTGGTGATGGCGCTGCTGTTCTCGCGCGCCGTCATCGGATGGTTCACCACGAATACCGAAGTGATGGACCTCGCGCAGAGCCTGCTGCATATCTCGCTGTGGAGCTCGGTCATCTTCGGCATGGCGAGTGTCTTCTCAGGTGTGATGCGTGCAAGCGGCACCGTGATGGCGCCCACGGCCATCTCGATCCTGGCCATCGTGGCGGTAGAGGTGCCGGTGGCCTGGGCGTTGAGCCGCCACATCGGCACGGACGGCATCTGGGCAGCGTATCCGGCGGCGTTCATCGCCATGTTCGTCATGCAGGGCGCGTACTACGGGTTCGTTTGGCGCCGCCGCGCGCAGCGGTTTGGCATTCGCCGCATGGTGTAAAGCGATGGGCGTTCAGGCTGGCTCGCCGCGCGTCGGCCCGAACGCCATGTCCGCATCGGCGGCCGTCGGCTGACGCAACAGCCGCACCGCGGGCGACTGCAGGATGCACAGCAACTGCAGCGCGAAGCCCGCAAGTGCCGCCACCAGGCAAGCGCCCATGCCGGCCCGCGCCGCCAGCCACGCGGCCAGCGCAGCGCCCAGCGGCCGCGCCCCATACGACATCACGTTCACCGCCGAGACGCGTGCCAGCAGCGCGGGCGGCGTCACGGTCTGCCGCAGCGTCGTTGTGCTGACCACCCACAGGATCGGCCCACAGCCCAGCAGGAAGAACCCCGCGTGGGCCAGTGCGGGCCACGGCTGCCACAGCGTGGCCGCGAGCAACACGCCGCCGGCCAACCCGCAGACCGGGCCCGTTGCCACGACATGGCCGAAACGCCAGCGCGCCAGGATGCGCGCGGCCAGCAGCGCGCCGACCACCATGCCGGCGCCGTACATCGCCAGTGTGAATCCGATCGCCTGCGCCGACAGCCCGAGCCGATGCGCGGCATATGGCACGAAGATCGCAAACACCATGAAGATGGCCGTGGTGAAGAGGAACTGCGTGGCAAACACCGGGCGCAGCAACGGATGACGGAACACAAAGCGCGCGCCTTCCGCGATGTCCTGCAGCGGATGCGATGCACGCCGTGCGTCCGGCGCAGGCGACGCCACACCCCGCAGCAGCACGGCCGCCACCGCAGATAGTCCTGCGGCCAGCAGGAACGCCGCCGTGGCCCCCGTCCAACCGATCAGCGCGCCGCCGATCGCCGGCCCGCAGGCAAACGCCACCGTGCGGGCAAGTTCGATGCGCCCGTTGGCGCGTGAGAGCATGGCGGATGGCACGAGCGATGGCATCAGCGCGGGCGCCGCCACGCTGAACACCACCGTGCCGCACACCGCGACAAACCCGAGCAAGCCGAGCATCGGCAGATTCAGCAGCCCGGCCGCCAGCAGCCCGGCGACTGCAAGCAACGCCATCGCCCGCACTGCTTCTGCGCTGGCCATCAGCGCGCGTTTTGGCCAGCGGTCGGCCAGCATGCCAATCGGAATGGCAAACAGCACGAACGGCAGCGTCAGGGCCACTTGCAGCCAGCTCGCCGTACTGGCGTCGGCGTGCAGCGCGAGCACCGCCACCATCGGCATGGCGGCCAGCGCAATCTGCTCGGCGGATTGTGCCGCCAGGTTCGAACCGGCCAGCCGGTTGAAGCCCGCCGGCAGCGGCTTGGCAAAGGACTCGGACATCGCGCTTCTCCTGAAGACGTTCGCTTCAGGCTACGGATGTCGACGCGGGGATGCGCTCCGCTTCTTGCTGCCAAATTCGGCCGGGGGGGGCTACAGGATCGGCGCGAACAGCTTGGCGACGTGCATGATCACGCGGCGCAGCGGATGCGCGTGCTCGTATTCGTCGCGGCCGACGCGCGTGGCCTGGCCGAAATCGGCTTCGAGCATCTGGGCCACGTCGTTGGCGAAGCGCGCGTCGGCCGTCATGATCATGAGCTCGAAGTTCAGGCGGAACGAGCGGTTGTCGAGGTTCGCGCTGCCCACGGCGGCGGCATCGTCGTCGATGAGCACGACTTTCTGGTGCAGGAAGCCCGGCAGGTAGCGGTAGATCTTCACGCCCGCGCGGATGGCCTGGTATGCATACAGGGTGGAGGCCAGGAACACCACGCGGTGGTCCGGCCGCGACGGGATGAGGATGCGCACGTCCACGCCACGCAATACGGCCAGGCGCAGCGCGGCAAACACCGCCTCGTCGGGAATGAAGTACGGCGTGGTGATCCACAACCGCTTGCGCGCCGACTGGATGGCCTCCATGAAGAACAGCGAGCAGGTTTCCTGTTTGTCGGCCGGGCCGCTGGCGACGACCTGGCAGACCATGTCCTCATCGGGGCGCAGCTCAGGCACGATCAGCTGCGGCACTTCGCGCGCGGCCCAGTACCAGTCTTCGGCAAAAGTCAGCTGCAGGTCCATCACGGCCGCGCCGACTATCTCGATATGCGTGTCGCGCCACGGCGCCAGCGGCGGCTTCTCGCCCAGGTATTCGATACCGACGTTGTGGCCGCCCACGTACGCGCGTTCACCGTCCACCACCACGAGCTTGCGGTGGTTGCGGAAGTTGAGCTGGAACCGGTTGACGAACCCGGCGTGCGTGGAGAACGGCTTGGCGAGCACGCCGCCCTCCGTCAGCCGCTGCACGTAGTGGCGGGGCAGGGCATGGCAGCCGATGCGATCGAACAGGAAGTACACGCGCACGCCGGCGCGGGCCCGTTCGACAAGCAGTTCGGCCAGGCGGCGGCCGAGCGCGTCGTCATGCACGATGAAGAACTGCACGATCAGCACCCGCTGCGCCTGGGCGATGGCCGCGAAGATGGCTTCGAACGTCTCCGCGCCGTTGACGAGCAGCCGCACCCGGTTGTGCGACAGGCACGGCATGCCCGTGAGCCGGGGCAGGGCCTGCATGCAGGCATGTTGCGGCACGACCACGCACGATTCATGGTCGCGCAGGCGGCGCCAGTCGTCCGACAGGGTGATCTCGCGCATGCGCGCATTGTTGAAGCGCCGCGCATCCACGTAGCCGGCGAACGTGCTACGTCCGAAGATCAGATACGGAATCAGCGTGAACTCGGGCAGCGTGACCAGCGAAATGGCCCACGCAATGGCGCCCTGCGATGTGCGCACCGTCAGCACCGCGTGCACGGCGGCGAGCACGCCCACGCAGTGCATGACAAAAATGAAGGCGGCGAACGCCGTGGTATTGGTCAGCATCAGAAGCAGCAGAGTAAAGCCCACCCTGAGTCATTTTGACATGGCCCAGGTGGCGTCGGACAAACACGGATATTTCCGCCCCGCCCGGTTGGCGTAGGCTCGCCGCATCGGGGACGGCCGGCATGCCGCTTGCTGATGTGCCGTTGCCGTCCTGTCGAGCAGCGACGACAACCATCAGGACGATCATGCAACCGCTTCCGAGACTCCTTGTGCAGCATTCGCGCGGCTGGTTCGCCTGGCTCGTCGTGCTGCTGGCCGCCTGTGCAAGCCTGCCAGACCATGTCGACCGGCCCGTGACGACGGCGCTGGCCGCCCCGGCGCCCGCCACCTCGCTGGGGCGCCTCGTGCAGGCCAATGCGCCGTCGCCCGACGTGTCGGGGTTCCGGTTGATCGCCTCGGGCGAGGAGGCCTACGCCACGCTGCTCACGCTGGCCGACCGTGCCGAGCGCACGCTGGATCTGCAGTACTTCATCATCGAAAGCGACAACAGCGTGCGTGAGCTGATGCGCCATGTGCTCGCCGCCGCCGAGCGCGGCGTGCGCGTGCGCATGCTGGTCGACGATCTGCACAGCGACGGGCGCGACGTGGCGTTCCTGAAGTTCTCCTCGCACAAGAACATCGACGTGCGGCTGTTCAACCCGTTTCCGGGCGGGCGCATGTCGAACGTGACGCGCTACCTGAGCGGCGCGGCCGAGTTCCGCCGTGTCAACCGTCGCATGCACAACAAGGCCTTCATTGCCGACAACGCGCTGGCGGTCACGGGCGGCCGCAATCTCGGCGCGGAGTATTTCACGCAGGACAAGAACACGAACTTCGTCGACCTCGACGTGCTGGCGGCGGGGCCTGCGGTGCGGCAGTTGTCGGCTGCGTTCGATTCGTACTGGAACAGCGAATTCGCCTATCCGGTCCAGGCGCTGGCGCCCGAACCCAGCAACGCGCATCCGCCCGAGCAGAAGGACGGCAACTATCCGCCGCCCGTGCCGGCCGCCCGCACACCGGAAGGCCCGCCGCGGCATATCGACGTACCGACTGCGCCCCTCGATTTCGGCTCGGGTCCGCAGGAATCCGCACGCAGCGTGGCCGACGTCGAGCAGCAGCGCATGCGCAACGAGACGGATCTGGCCCACCCGACGCCGACTGAGCCGCTGCCCCTTCGCCCTGCGCTGCGGGACTGGTTCCTGGCCGATCAGATCGCGCGCCGCCGGCTGCGCCTGGAGTGGGTGCCGGCGCAGGTCATTGTCGATCGCCCGGCCAAGGTTTCCGGCGAAAAGGTGGAACCGGGCGGCGAGCGCCTCGCCCAGACCCTGCTGCACCTCATTGACGAAGCGAAGAGCGAGGTGGCCCTGATCTCGCCGTATTTCGTACCCGGCAAAGCCGGCGTGGACGTGATCCGGCATCTGCGGGAGCGCGGCGTGCGGCTGCGCGTGCTGACCAACTCCCTGGCCGCCACCGATGCGCCCATCGTCCACGTGGGCTATGCGAAATACCGCAGCGCGCTGCTCGACAGCGGCGTCGAGCTGTACGAACTGCGCCCGACGCTCGGCGATCGCCCGAAGGCGGTCGGTTCGTTCCGTTCGTCCCAGGCGAGCCTGCATGTGAAGTCGATCATCATCGACCGCAACACGCTGTTCGTCGGCTCGATGAACATCGACCCGCGCTCCATTGCACTCAATACCGAGACCGGGTTGATCATCCGCAGCCCGGTGCTCGCGCAGGCGGTCGCCAAGCTGTTCGACGACTCCATCGGCGACAGTGCCTACCGCGTGACCCAGGTGGACGGCCATCTGCGGTGGACCACTCACCAGAACGGCAAGGAGGTCTCCGTCGACCACGAGCCCGACGTGGGTTTCGGGCGTCGGGCATGGATCCAGATGCTGGCGCCGTTTACGCCGGAGGAATTGCTTTAGGCCCACCGCCCGGTCAACCGATGCGGGGCGTGGCCAAAGAAAAACGCCGCAATGCGCGGCGTTTTCTTATTCAGGCGGGATTGGCCTTCGGGGTTGGCCCCATTACATCTTCTGCTTGGTGCTATCGGCAGCGCTTTCCAGCTTCTGGCCGCCCGTTTGGATGTCCTTGCCCATGCCGGCCATCGTGTTGCAGCCCGCCAGGACAACGCAGCCCAGGGCCAGCAGTGCGATCAGTGTCTTCATCTCGATCCCCTTGAGAGCAGTGCGGCATACCGCACGGTTTCGCGTGATTGCCATCCCACGGGATGGCGCAACGTGCATTCTAGAGCCACCCCACGCCGGCGGGGTGCGCCCGGGGCATCTTTTTTACAGTCCGGGTATCACGGCCGCCACATCCGAGACATTCAGGCGCCGGCCCTCCATTTCTGTCCGACGCTGCCGTTAGAACCTTTCAGGAGTGAACCCGGATCGCCCACGCCGTGCTGCAGGCAGGGGAGCACGACAGTACCGGACGGCCGAACCAAGCAAGGGAAACGACATATGTGGAAGTGGATGGATACGAGCATTCGGACGCGGCTGACGATCCTGGTGGCCGCATTTGCTTTGATGATTGCAGTGGTGGGCGCGGCCGGCATCGCGTCCGGGCGGGCGACCAACGCCGATCTGCGCGCGGTGTATCTGGAAGACGCCAAGGGGCTGGACCTGCTGGCCAAGGACACGATCAATCTGCTGTGGGCGCGCATTCACCTGACGAACTTCGATTCGGTTTCGTCCCCGGAGGAGCTCAAGAAGCTGCTTGCCGATGCGCACGGCATGGTCGATTCGGCCAACGCCGCCTGGGCCGAATTCATGAAGCTGCCCGTGCCCGAGGCTGACCGCGCCCAGCTGCAGGCGGCCGATGCCGCGCGCAGCAGGTTCGTCAAGACCGCGCTGGAGCCCGCCATCGCCGCGCTTGAGCGCAGCGACCTCACCACTTACCGAGATCTGAACACGACGCAGGTGCCGCAACTGTTCAAGGCCTATGACGTGGCGCTCGCCCCGCTGGTCAAGGCGAGGTTTGCCTATGGCCAGGCGCGGTTCGACCGCTCGCAGTCGCGCTACACCATGAGCATCTGGATTTCGGGCGGGCTGCTGGCGGCCGCGCTGTTGCTCTCGGTGGTGGCGCGCGGCGTGCTGGGTCGCACCGTGGTGCGCCCGTTGGAGCGCGCCATCCAGGTGTTCGAGCGCATGGCCGCAGGCGACCTTGCCACGCGCGTGGAAGGGCAGACCGCCGCCGGCCGCCGCGATGAGACCGCGCGCCTGATGCACGCCGTGTCGCAGATGCAGGCAAGCCTGCAGCGGATCATCGGGCAGGTGCGGACGGGGTCGGACTCCATTGCGAGCGCCACCAAGCAGATCGCCGCGGGCAATGCCGACCTGTCGCAGCGGACCGAACAGCAGGCCTCGTCGCTGGAAGAAACGGCGTCGAGCATGGAAGAGCTGACCAGCATCGTCAAACAGAACGCCGATAACGCGCGTCAGGCCAGCGCGCTGGCGGTCAATGCGTCAGGCATCGCCGCCAAGGGCGGGGAGGTCGTCGGCCGCGTCGTGGAGACCATGGCCGGTATCGACGAGAGCAGCCGCCGGATCGCCGACATCATCGGCGTGATCGAGGGCATTGCCTTCCAGACCAACATCCTTGCGTTGAACGCTGCCGTGGAGGCCGCCCGCGCCGGAGAGCAGGGCCGCGGCTTTGCCGTCGTGGCCGGCGAGGTGCGCAGCCTCGCGCAGCGCAGCGCGACGGCGGCCAAGGAGATCAAGGAGCTCATCAGCGATTCGGTCGGCCGCGTGCAGAACGGCACCACGCTGGTGGCCGAGGCCGGCAGCGTGATCGACGAGGTGGTCGTCGCCGTCAAGCGCGTGACCGACATCATGGGCGAGATCAGCGCGGCGTCGGAAGAGCAGAGCAGCGGGATCGAGCAGGTCAACCAGGCCGTCACGCAGATGGACCAGGTGACCCAGCAGAATGCGGCGCTGGTCGAGCAGGCCGCGGCCGCTGCAGAGTCCCTCGAAGAACAGGCGGAGGCGCTGCGCAGCGCGGTGGCCGTCTTCCGCGTCGACCACGCGCAAGCGTAGGGGCCGCGTTCAGGGCAGGAGGTCGCGCGCGCGTTCGGCGATCACGTCTTGTGTATCGTCGATCCAGCGTGCCGGAAATGGCTGTGAGAGCAGGTAGCCCTGGAGCACGTCGCAACGGCATGCGCGCAGCGCGTCGAGCTGGGCAGCCGTTTCCACGCGCGTGGCCGTGACGGGCACGCCGGCGGCGTGGGCGGCCGCCACCAGCTGATGCAGGGCAGCGTGATCACCGGCATTGGCCACGGCGCTCACGACGGCCTGATCGAGCTTGACCTGGTCGGGGCGGAAGGTTTCAAGGCACGCCAGGCTGTAGCTCGTGGCGCCGAAGTCTTCGACGGCCACGCGTGCACCGCACGCATGCAGTGCCGCGACGGCATCGCGCGCCGCGCTGGCACCGGGCTGCAGCGCGTGTTCTGAAATCTCGAAGACCAGCCGCCCGGTCGGCACCGCATGGCGCGCGGCAATGTCGCGGACGACGTCGCTCAACTGCGGGTCGAGCAACTGCGCCGCCGACAGGTTGACCGCCGCATGCACCTCGGGCTGGCGCCGGGCGCCACTGTGCGGTGCACGCTCGGACTCTTCGCGTTGCAGGCCGGCGAGCATCTGCGCGGCGTTGTCGAGTACCCAGCGGCCCACCTCGCGAATGTCGCCGGTCTGCTCCAGGATCGGCAGGAAATCCGCCGGTGGCACGCCGCCCAGCTCGGGCGAGATCCAGCGCAGCAGGAATTCATAGCCGACGATGCTCCCGTCGGCGAGGCTCAGCTGCGGCTGCAGGTTCAGGCTGAACTGGCGCCGAGCCAACGCGTGGCGGACATGGGCTGCCAGCCGCGGGCGTTCGGCCATGGGGTCGTGCCGGCCAGGTGCGGCTGCGTCGTTGCTGCCGCGCTGTGCCGTTGCGGCCGGCGGGTAGAGGGCGGGGCTTTGTTGCCTGCCGTGCTGAACCCCGTAGAGGGCGCGGTCAGCCTGTTCGATCAGGCGCGCCGCATCGTATGGCGTGCTGTCGAACAGCGTCATGCCGATGCTGCACGAGCACACGAGTTCATAGCCGTGTGTGATGAAGGGCCGCGCGAGCGCTGCCGAGATGCGCCGTGCGAGGTCGTGCACGTCCTGCGCGGAGTCGAACTCGGCCGAGGCAATGGCAAACGTTTCTGCACCCACGCGACCAACCACCGGCGCGCCTTGTGCCCCCGGCGGGCACAAGGCCTGCAGGCGCGCTGCGCATTCCACGATGACCGCGCGTGCGGCCAGCGGCCCGAGCGTGGCCGTCGCCTCGGCAAAATGGTCAAAGCCGATCAGCAGCAACGCGCCGACCGCGTCCCGGCGTGCGGGTCGCGGCATGGCTGCCAGCGATTGAACGAATCGTTCGCGGTCCGGCAATCCGGAGATGGGGTCCAGACCCAATGGCGCAGACCTTGCGCGATTCATAGATAGGGCCGTCCTGCAAATACCTTTGATGCGGAAATGCGTGCGCCCGATTGTGCTTTGGCGATTGTGTCGCGGCTGACAAGCGGGCCTGCGGCGATCATAAGCCCAAAGCGCGGCTCGGGGGCCAGTCCATCGTCTGCTGTCGCGCCAACCTCACGCGTGTTTTTAACGTTTTAACGTTGCTTAATGCTGATCCAAATCGTGTGTACATCGCGCCGCTTTGCTCAGACCATGCGCTGGCCGCCCCACAGCAACTGCTCGTAGATGAAGCACTGCAGCAGCATCTTCTGCGCGGCGACGAGCTCGATGAACTCCACGCCGTATTGATAGACATTGGGCAGGTCTGCGGGCTTTTCGCTGCGGATGAGCGCGGCCGCCACCAGCTCGGAGTGATAGTCACGCGTCTTCACCCGGAAGCGCAGCCGCGCCGGCGCCCCACTCACGTGCAACCGGTGCGCTGAACGGAACGAGGCGCCCGTCGTGCTGATGTCGGAAATATGGATCATGCGCGGCGGCTCGCCGCTGACGAGCATCTTGCCGACCACGTTGGCGCGCACGCGCAGCGATTTGCGCAACGCGCGGTTCTTGATGCGCCGCGGCGGCGAGAGCACGACGTACTCGAACGGAATCCGGCATACCGCCATCACTGTGCATTCGAAGCTCGCAATGCCTTCGCCCGAAAACGCGTGGATTTCCACCAGCTCGTCCTTGACCGGCATGACGGTGCGGCCGTTGTCGGTGGGCATGGTGATCAGGAGGTGGCGCTGAGGGCTGTAACCCATGACGCGTGCGGCGCCCTTGGTGTGGCCGGCGCCGGCCGTGAGGCGCACGGTGAGCATGCCGCCGGGGCGCAGCCCCAGCAGTTCCATGGCGACCGTACGCTCGGCCTCGGTGTCGCCGCCCATGTCCGGGAAGAGCGTGTTCGGAAACGCCGTGTTCGGAAATGCAGGCGCGGCCGCCGGCGCGCCCTCGGCCTGGCGATGCGGGCGATGCAGCGTGAAGAGCAGCTCGATCTCTTCCGGCGAATGGATGACGTCTCCCTTCGGGACGAGCAGCTGTCCGTCGGCGTCCAGCATCGGCCACGGCAGGGGAATCGCTAGCGGAATGTCGAGAGGTTGAAGTTCGAGCATGGCAAGACAGCGTGGAGCCCGCGGTAGCGCGGCGCCCCACGTGTCTATACGGCCAAATCTTGCACAACTTTAAGCGCACTTGCGGTGCCGGCGGCCGGTATGGCACGCGGGTTGCGGCGGCGCCCTCATGATCGAGCACAATGGCGATTCCAACGTGAATGGGGCTGGCGCGGCGATGGGCCATCGACGGCATTTCTGGGCAGCGGTGGAGCAGTTCACACGCTACGTCGTGATCGGCTTCGGCGCGACATTGGTCCACTACGTGGTGCTCTTCGGGCTCGTGCAGGCAGGCGTCTCGCCGTGGCGGGCGTCGGTGACGGGAAGCGTGCTCGGCGCCACATTGAACTACTTCATCAGCCGGCAGGCCGTGTTCAACAGCACGCGCGGCCACATGGGCGCCATGGTGCGCTTTGGGATCGTCGCGTTCCTGGCGCTGGGCTGCAACGCCACCATCATGGCGATCGGGCTGGGGCTCGGCCTGTACTACCTCATCGCGCAGGTCTTCGCCTCCGCCATCACCGCGATCTTCAATTTTCTTGTGCACCGGCACTGGACTTTCCGCGATGCGGCGGCGGTGGGTGCGCCAACCGAGCCGCAGCCGGTCATCGCGCCGCGGCGCGCGCGCGGCAGGCAGCCGGATGCCTAGTGCTGGCTGGCGGGGCGGCGGGCCGTCGGCCGGATCGCCGGGCTGCCGGTGGCCAACATGACGTCATCGATGCGGGTCGCGGGCGTACCGGGCCCGTCGTCATCGGGCAAACGCTCCACCACGAGATGCACGTCGATCACATCGGCCAGGCCTGCCGCTTCCAGCGAGACGAGCGCCGCCAGTTGCGCGATCGCAAACGTATCCGCGAGCAGCGGTGTGTCGTCGTGCAGGTCTCCGCCGACCCGCCTGCGCGCGGGGCCGTGCTCCGTTCGGTGGGAACGCTGCGCCGCATCACGCGCGCGGTAGGCGAAATAGGCGTCGGCAAAATGGACGCGATGTGCATCGAACACGCGCACGGCGGCGGTCAGGGCATCGTCGATCCAGGCCGGATCGACGGGCGGGGTGCTTTCGGGCAGACCCGCCAGCTTGAGGGCATAGCGGTGCGTTTGCGTGCCGGGGGCAACGAAGCTCAATTCCATACGACCTCCTGCAACCGCGTGTTGGTGCCGCGGCTCGCCGTGTTGGACTCGCCCCCCCGAGGCGATTTTCAAGAATAGTAACGGAGTCAGCCGGTCGTGGCAGCGTTTCGTGCGTCCGGAGGAGCGTCCGTGGCCTTGTTTCGAACTGCAGACATCCGCATAGCCGTGTGCGCGGCGCGGCCTGCGGCAAACGGCTGCCACCGTGGGGGTCTGCGTACCTAGCCGAAAGGTTAGCTGCCGCCCGATGAGCCGGCGGTGTACAGTTGCCGCACGTCTGGGACCGCCGGGCGCCTGCCGACAATCGGCATCAACAAAACGCTGACGGGGATGACGCGGGGCGCGTTTCCTTCGCGTCGACTTGTACTCGAGGGCATGCTGCATCTGTGCCCCTCGCGGGAAGGGATTGCCCCGTTAACTCGCGGCTTCTATAGTCCGCCTCGATTCGCGCGCATGGGTTGCGCGCGACAGGTCTGTCCACCGCCAGCCGTCAACGGGCCCGGCAGACTACGAGACCGGTTACGGGGACCTCCGCCGACCACCGCCGCATCCAGCCCACGCAAACCATTGCACCGTGGAGCCCGGCGACGGGACGGCCATCACGCCAGTCGCTCCCTGGACTGCCGCATTCGCGAAACTGCATCGCCATGCTTGAGGACCACCACTTGTACAAGGCTGCGATCGAACATTCGCCGATAGGGATCGGCCTGTGCGCGCCGGAGGGTCGCTTCCTCGACGTCAATCGTGCGCTGTGCGCGCTGACGGGCCACGAAGCGCAGGCACTGCGCTCGCGCGCGCTGTTCGACCTCTGCCATCCGGACCATGCAGAGCGGACGCGGCGCGGTGTGCAGGCGCTGCTCGCGGGCGAGCGCGAGGCGCTTTCGATGGAAACCCGCCTGGTGCGCCAGGACGGCAGCACCGTCTGGGTGCAGGCCGATCTCGCCGTGGCGCGCACCGACACCGGGAGCGGCGGCAGCCACCTCATCGTGCAGCTTCAGGATGTGACGGCGCGGCGCCTGGCGCTGGAGGCGCTGCGGGCATCGGAGCAGCGTCTTGCCTATGTGCTCGACGGCGCGGGGCTGGGTACGTTCGACTGGTCCACGCGCGCGCGACACGTCTCGTTCAACCGCCGCACCGCCGACATGCTGGGCTACGAGCCGGCCGACCTTCCCACCGATCCGGATGCATGGTTTGCGATGGTGCATCCGCAGGACGCCGTGCTGAGCGTGCGCCGCATTTACCGGCACCTGCGTGGCGATGCAGACAGTTTTGAAGTCGAGCAGCGCATGCGGGCCCGCCACGGCCAGTGGATCTGGGTGGCGGCGCGCGGCCGCGTGACCGAGCGCGATGCGCGCGGCGTGGCCACGCGTGTGAGCGGCACGCTGCTCGACGTCACCAAGCGGCGCGCCGCACTCGACCAGGCGCACCATCTGGCGCTGCATGACCCGCTGACCGACCTTCCCAACGCGCGCCTGCTGCGCGACCGGCTGTTCGTTGCCATCCAGGCCGCACGCCGCGCACGCAGCCAGGTGGCCGTGGTCTTCATCGACCTGGACCGGTTCAAGCCCGTCAACGACGAATACGGCCACGCCGTGGGAGACCTCGTGCTCAAGGCCACGGCAATGCGCCTGCGCAGCGCCCTGCGTGCGTCGGATACGGTGGCGCGCCTGGGCGGCGACGAATTCGTGGCTATCCTCACGCATTGCGCCACGCGGCAGGACGTCACGCAGACGATTGAACGCCTGATCGAGCAGTTGCAGACGCCGTTTCGCGTGGAGGGCCACGTGCTGTCGATGGGCGTGAGCGCCGGTGTGGCGCTGTACCCCGCAGACGGCCGCGACGCGCAGACGCTGATCCGCAATGCCGATGCGGCCATGTACGAAGTCAAGCGCGCGGGCGGCAATGGCTTCGGCTTTCATGCCTCGCTCAATTACGAGCGGCTGATGGGCATGCGATCGCGCGAGCGCGGCCGTGATCGCGATCGCGATGTCGACGGCGAGGCCGGCGCGCGCTGAGCACGGCGCGCAAAACAAAACGGCCCGCCGCAATGGCAGGCCGTCTTCTTCGGGGTGAAGCCGTTCAGAACGTGTAGCGCAGGTACAGCTCGTTCAGGTCCGTCCCCGGGTTCGGACGCTTGATCGAGGCGTTCGACAGGTGCTCGAAGCGATAGCCGACCTGGAACTGCTGCTTGCTGCCAAAGGCGACGCCCACGCCGATCATGTCGGAGAACTGGAAGGCCGTGCTGAAGTTGTGCTCATCCGACGTGCGCGTGTGCGACAGCAGGCGCGGGCCGATGCCCACTTCCACGAACGGCACCCACGAGCTGCCGCGCTTTTCGATGCGGAACAGCGGCGTCACGCCGAATTCGGTCAGGTTCTGGCGGTTGGTGCCCTGCGTCGAGCGCCATTGGCCGAGCGCGACCTCCCAGTCCAGGTTCACGAACCAGCCTTGCGGGTTGCCCCAGTGGAAACCGGAGTCGAAATCGATATCGACGCCGTACTT
Organism: Ralstonia mannitolilytica; assembly: GCF_000954135.1. NCBI lineage: Bacteria > Pseudomonadati > Pseudomonadota > Betaproteobacteria > Burkholderiales > Burkholderiaceae > Ralstonia > Ralstonia mannitolilytica. Next base: position 1,060,625 of record NZ_CP010800.1, read on the forward strand.
CTCGATGCCGTGGCGGTTGTCCTTGCCGTAGATCACGCGCACGGACGGGTCGGCCTGGGCAGGCACGGCGGCGAAGAGCGTAGCGGCGCCGAGCGCGGCGGCCAGCAGCTTGGCGGGGCGGGAAATTGCGGATCGGATCATCAGAGAGAGCGCCAGAAATCAATTGAGCCGCGCGCGTGGGTCCAGGCAACAGGGTCGGCCAACCACGCGCGCGGCGGACATGGCGGCAGGCAAACAGACGGTCAGGATGGCACGGCGACACACCTGCAAGGCACCGGGCGAAGCAATTTGCGCGCCCGGCCCCGCACGGCATGCCCACGCGATCAGGGCAGCCTGAAGCAAATTCCGACGATTATAGGGGGAACGATCGGACTGCGTGCGTGCTTACGCACAAGGGGATATTGCCGGCGGCGAAATATCGTCGGCCACCGGGAACACGGAGCGCGTTACTGCGCGGCTGGTGCCGAGGCAGCGGGCCGCATCGCCGCCTGGCCGACCACGGGCACTTCGCCGTGCCAGCCGCCGCCGAGCGCCTTGACCAGCAGCACCGCGGCCGAATAGCGCTTGCCTTGCAGCGTGAGCAGCGTGCGCTCGGCGTTGTAGGCCGTGGCTTGCGCGGTGATCACCTCCAGGAAGCTGATCGTGCCGGCGCGGTAGCGGTTCAGGTCGAGCTGCGCGGCTTCCTGCGCCGCCTTGACGGCATCGGCCTGGGCGTCGAACTCGCGGGCCTGCCAGCGCAGCGCGGCGAGGTTGTCCTCCACGTCCTGGAAGGCGCCCAGCACGGTTTGCCGATACGTCGCGACAGCCGCGTCGTAGGCCGCGCCGGCCTTGTCGACGGCCGCCGAACGCGCCCCCGCATCGAACAGCGTCGCCGCCAGCGAGGGCCCGATCGACCAGACGCGGCTCGGCAGCGTGGCCAGGCGCGACAGCGTGTTGGCGGCCAGCCCAGCAGATGCCCCCAGCGTCAGTGTGGGGAAGTAGGCGGCCTTGGCTACGCCGATCTGCGCATTGGCCGCAGCCATGCGGCGCTCGGCCGCGGCAATGTCGGGCCGGCGCTCCAGCACGGCCGACGGAATCTCCAGCGGAATGTCAGGCAGTGCGGGCAGGTCGTACACGGTGGCCGCAGTCGTCGGCGCCAGCGAGAACTCCGCGGGCGGCTTGCCGATCAGCACGGCGATGGCGTGCTCGAGCTGCGCGCGCGTGACCTCGGCATCGAGCAGCAGCGCCTGCGCCTGCTTCAGTTGCGTCTGCGCGGTCAGCACGTCCGAGCGCTGCGCGACGCCCACGGCGTACTGGTTTTGCGTGAGCTTCAGGAACCGTTCGTAGTCGGCCACCGTGCGTTGCAGCACCGCCTTCTGGGTATCCGTGACACGCAATTGAAAATAATTCTGCGCAAGCGTGGCCTGGGCCGAGAGCAGCGCAGAAGCCAGGTCGCCTGCGCTCGCTTCGGCGCTGGCCCTGTTGGACTCCACCGATCGGCGGATGCGGCCCCACAGGTCCAGCTCCCAGCTTGCGTCCAGCGACAGGCTCTGCGAGTTCAGCAGGCTCGGGTTGCCGGTCGACAGGCTGCCGTCCGGGTTCACCGTTGTGCGCACCGAGCGGCTGCGCGTGGCCGACGCGCTGGCGCCCAGCGTTGGGAAGAACGAGGCTCGCGCCGATTGCACCAGCGCCTGGGCCTGCCGGTACTGCGCTTCGGCCACGAGGATGTTCTGGTTGGCGGCGGCCACCTGTTCTTCCAGCGCATTCAGCTGCGGGTCGTTGAAGATCTCCCACCACTTGCCGCGCGCGATGGCGTCGTTGGGGCTGGCGACCTTCCAGTCGCCGGCTTCCTTGTATTGCTGCGGGACTTCCGCGTCGGGGCGCTTGTAGTCGGGGCCCACCGCGCAGGCAGAGACAAGCGCGCACGCAGCCAGCGCGAGCAACGGGGTGCGGAGGGCTTGGTGGCCTCTTTTCATATCAGCTTCCTTGCGAATCCAGTGCGGGCAACGGTGCGTCCTTGCTGCGCCCGGCACGGCGCAGGCGCAGCCGGTCGAGCGCCAGGTAGACGACCGGCGTGGTGTAGAGCGTGAGGATCTGGCTGACCAGCAGCCCGCCCACGATGGAGATGCCCAGCGGCGTGCGCAACTCCGCACCGTCGCCGTGGCCCAGCGCCAGGGGCAGGGCGCCCAGCAGCGCGGCCATCGTCGTCATCAGGATCGGCCGGAAGCGCAGCACGCAGGCGTGGAAGATGGCGTCCGCGGGGCTCATGCCCTGGCTGCGCTCGGCCTCCAGCGCGAAGTCGATCATCATGATCGCGTTCTTCTTCACGATGCCGATGAGCAGGATCACGCCGATCAGCGCGATGATCGAGAAATCCGTGTCCGTAATGATCAGCGCCAGCAGCGCCCCCACACCGGCCGAAGGCAGCGTCGAGAGGATGGTGATCGGGTGCACGTAGCTCTCGTACAGGACGCCCAGCACGATGTAGATCGTGATGAGCGCAAACAGGATCAGCACCGGCTGGCTTGAGAGCGAATCCTGGAACGCCTTGGCGGTGCCCTGGAAACTGCCGTGCACCGTGATCGGCACGCCGATGCGGTTCATGGCGTCCTGGATGTCGCGCGTGGCGCCCGACAGCGACGCGCCCGGCGCCAGGTTGAACGAGATCGTGCTGGCCGCGAACTGGCCCTGGTGGTTGACCGCCAGTGGCGTGTTGGTCGGCTCGTAATGCGAGAAGGTCGACAGCGGCACCTGCGCGCCGGTCGAGGTGATGAGGTAGATGTCGCGCAGGCCGTCGGGGTTCTGCCAGTACTGCGGCGCGGCTTCTATCACCACGCGGTACTGGTTGAGCGGATTGTAGATCGTCGAGATCTGGCGCTGGCCGAAGGCGTTGTTCAGTGCGTTGTCGACATCGCTCGGGTTGATGCCGAGCGCCTTGGCCTTGTCACGGTCGATGACCAGCGACGTCTGCAGGCCCTTGTCCTGGGCGTCGGTGTTCACATCGGCGAGCGACTTCACCTGCGAGAGCGCCTGCTTGATCTTCGGCTCCCATGTGCGCAACTCATCGAGGTTGTCGGCCTGCAGCGTGTACTGATACTGCGCGTTGCTGGCGCGCCCCCCAACGCGGATGTCCTGCACCGCCTGCAGGAAGAGGCTCGCCCCGGGCTCGCGCGCAAGCTTGCCGCGCAGGCGGTTGATGACCTGGTCGGCGGAAATCTTGCGCTCGGCCAGCGGCTTGAGCTGGATGAACATCGAGCCGCTGTTGCGCTGCGAGCCGCCCGTGAAGCCGACCACGTTTTCCACCGCCGGGTCCTGCTGGACGATGTGGATGAAATCCGTCAGCTTGGTGCGCATGGCCTGGAACGAGATGGCCTGGTCCGCCTGGATGAAGCCCATCACACGGCCCGTGTCCTGCTGGGGGAAGAATCCCTTCGGCACGATGATGTACAGGTACACGTTCAGGCACACCGTGGCAAGCAGGATCAGCAGCGTCAGCCAGCGATGGCGCAGCGCCCACGCGAGCGAGCTGCGGTACATGTCGAGCAGGAACGTGAAGAAGCCTTCGGTCTTGCGGTGGAACCAGCCGTGCTCCTGCTCGGCGGCGGGCTTGAGCAGGCGTGCGCACATCATCGGCGTGGTGGTGAGCGAGATCACCAGCGACACCAGGATGGCCACCGACAGCGTGACGGCAAATTCGCGGAACAGCCGCCCGACGATGCCGCCCATCATCAGCAGCGGGATGAACACGGCGATCAGCGAGAAGCTCATCGAGACCACCGTGAAGCCCACCTCGCGTGCGCCCTTGAGCGCTGCCTGCATGGGCCGCATGCCGTTCTCGATATGGCGCGAGACGTTCTCCAGTACCACGATGGCGTCGTCCACCACAAAGCCTGTCGCGACGGTCAGCGCCATGAGCGACAGGTTGTCGAGGCTGTAGCCGCACAGGTACATCACCCCGAACGTGCCGATGAGCGAGACCGGCACCGCCACGCTCGGGATGAGCGTGGCCCGCAGGTTGCGCAGGAACAGGAACACCACCATGATCACCAGCGCGATCGAGAGCACCAGCGTGCGTTCCACATCCTTGAGCGAGGCGCGGATGGTGGGCGTGCGGTCCATCATCACGTCGAGGTTGATCTGCGCGGGGATGGTGTTGCGCAGATAGGGCAGCACGTCGTTGATGCGATCGACCGTGTCGATGATGTTGGCGCCCGGCTGCCGGCTGATGATGAGCAGCACCGACGGCTTGCCGTTGGCCGAGCCATAGTTGCGGATGTCCTGCACGCTGTCGGTCACTTCGGCCACGTCCGACAGCCGCACCGGCGAGCCGTTGCGCCAGGCGATGACGAGTGGCCGGTATTCGGCGGCCTTCTTCGCCTGGTCGTTGGCGTAGATCGTCCACACGCGGTCGCCCGATTCCAGCATGCCCTTGGGCTTGTTTGCGTTGGTGCTGGCGATGACGGTGCGCACGGTCTCCATCGAGATGCCGTACTTGTTCAGCGCCGTCGGGTTCAGCTCCACACGCACCGCCGGCAGCGATGCGCCGCCGATGTTGACCTGGCCCACGCCGTTGATCTGCGAGAGCTTCTGCGCAAGGATCGTCGACGCCGCGTCGTACAGCTGGCCGCGCGACATGGTGTCGGATGTCAACCCCAGGATCATGATCGGCGCATCGGCCGGGTTGACCTTGCGATAGGTTGGATTGCTCGGTAGCCCCGAAGGCAGCAGGCTGCGCGAGGCATTGATGGCAGCCTGCACGTCGCGCGCGGCGCCGTCGATATCGCGCGACAGGTCGAACTGCAGCGTGATGCGCGACGAGCCCAGCGAGCTCGACGACGTCATCTCCGTGATGCCCGCGATGCGGCCCAGCGAGCGCTCCAGCGGCGTGGCCACGGTGGCAGCCATCGTCTCGGGGCTGGCGCCGGGCAGCGACGCGCTGACGGAGATGGTCGGAAAATCCACCTGCGGCAGGGGCGACACCGGCAGCAGGCGGAACGCCGCCATGCCGGCGAGGGCCACGCCGATGGTCAGCAGCGCCGTGGCAACCGGCCGCGCGATGAAGGTGGCGGACAGGTTCATGGTTGCCCGCCAGGTCGGTTCGCATCCGGTGCGCCGTGGCTGCCCGGCGAGCGGCGCGCGCGCCAGTCACGCAGGCGATGGCCGAGGCGGTCGAACGCCAGGTAGATGACGGGCGTGGTAAAGAGCGTCAGCACCTGGCTGACCAGCAGGCCGCCCACCATCGTGATCCCCAGCGGCTGGCGCAGCTCCGAACCGACGCCCGTGCCGAGCATCAGCGGCAGCGCGCCGAGCAGGGCCGCCATCGTCGTCATGAGAATCGGCCGGAAGCGCAGCAGGCACGCCTGGTAGATCGCATCGCGCGGGGTCATGCCTTGCTCGCGCTCGGCCTCCAGCGCGAAGTCGATCATCATGATCGCGTTCTTCTTGACGATCCCGATCAGCAGCACGATGCCGATGATCGCGATGATGCCCAGGTCCTTGCCCGACAGCAGCAGGGAAAGCAGCGCGCCCACCCCCGCTGAGGGCAGCGTGGACAGGATCGTCACCGGGTGGATCGTGCTCTCGTACAGCACGCCCAGCACGATGTACATCGTGATCACCGCCGCCAGGATCAGCCACAACTGGTTGGACAGCGACGCACGGAATGCCAGTGCCGCACCCTGGAAGCTCGTCTGCATGCTGGCCGGCAGGCCGAGCTCCTGCTCCACCGCGTTGATGGTGTCCACCGCCGCGCCCAGCGATGAACCGGGCGCGAGGTTGAAGGAGATCGTCGCGGCCGGGAACTGGCCCTGATGGTTCACCACCAGCGAGCCGGGCTGCTCCACCACCGTGGCAAAGGCGCCCAGCGGCACCTGCTGCCCGCTGCTGGACGGCACATGCAGGTCGTATAGCGAATGCGGGCCGAGCTGCATCTTCGGATCGGCCTCCAGCACCACGCGGTACTGGTTCGATTGCGTGAAGATCGTCGACACCAGGCGCTGGCCGTACGCGCTGTAGAGCGCACTGTCGATCGTGGCCATCGTGATGCCGTAGACGGCCGCCTTGTCGCGGTCGACCTGCACGTAGGCCCGCAGGCCGTTGTCCTGCAGGTCGCTCGCCACGTCGCGCAGCTCGCGCGTCTGCTGCAGGCGTTCCACCAGCCTGGGCACCCATTTCGACAGGTTGTTCGGGTCCGGATCTTCTACCGTGAACTGGTACTGCGTGCGGCTCACGCGGTCTTCGATCGTCAGATCCTGCACCGGCTGCATGTACAGCTGGATGCCGGCCACCTTGGCGAGTTCGGGCTGCAGCCGCTGGATGACCTCGCTGGCGTTGGCGTCGCGCTCATCCTTCGGCTTCAGGTTGATCAGCATGCGGCCGCTGTTGAGCGTGGTGTTGACCCCATCCACGCCGATGAACGACGAGAGGCTCTCCACCGCCGGGTCTTTCAGCACCACCTCGGCGAGCTTCTGCTGGCGCTCGGCCATCGCCGAGAACGAGATCGACTGCGAGGCATCCGAAATGCCCTGGATCACGCCCGTGTCCTGCACCGGAAAGAAGCCCTTGGGCACCACCACATACAGCAGGCCCGTCAGCACCAAGGTGCCGATCGCCACCAGCAGCGTGGTCTTCTGGCGATCCAGCACCCACTCGAGCATGCGCCCGTATCGTGCGATGACGCGGTCGAAGAACGCTCCCGCGGCGTGGTAGAAGCGCGACTGCTCGGCCTCGGGAATGTGCCTGAGCAACCGTGCGCACATCATCGGCGTGAGCGTGAGCGACACCACGGCCGAAATCAGGATCGACACCGCCAGCGTGATCGCGAACTCGCGGAACAGGCGCCCGACCACGTCACCCATGAACAGCAGCGGAATCAGCACGGCAATCAGCGAGAACGTGAGCGAGATGATGGTGAAGCCGATCTGCTTGGCACCCTTGAGCGCGGCTTCCATGGGCGGATCGCCGTCTTCGATGTAGCGGGCGATGTTCTCGATCATGACGATGGCGTCGTCCACCACGAAGCCCGTGGCAATGGTCAGCGCCATCAGCGTCAGGTTGTTGATCGAGAAGCCGGCCAGGTACATCACGCCGAACGTGCCCACCAGGGACAGCGGCACCGCCACCGCCGGAATGACCGTGGCCGGCACATTGCGCAGGAACAGGAAGATCACCATCACCACCAGCGCGATGGCCAGCATCAGCTCGAACTGCACGTCGGAGACGGATGCCCGGATGGTGGTGGTGCGGTCGGTCAGCAGCGACACCTCCACGTTGCCGGGCAGGGTGTCCTTGAGTGTGGGCAGCAGTGCCTTGGCGCGGTTGACAACCTCGATCACGTTGGCGCCGGGCTGGCGCTGCACGTTCAGGATGATGGCCGGTGTGGTGTTGGCCCACGCCGCGAGCTTGGTGTTCTCGGCGCCGTCGACGATCTGTGCCACGTCGGTCAGGCGGATGGGCGCGCCGTTCTTGTAGGCGACGATCATCTTGCCGTACTCGGCGGCGGAGCGGAGCTGGTCGTTGGCGTCGATGGTGGAGGCGCGCATCGGGCCGTCGAAGCTGCCCTTCGCGCCGTTCACGTTGGCGGTGCCGATGGCGGTGCGGATGTCGTCGATCGACAGCCCGAGCGCGGCAAGCGCCGACGTATTCGCCTGGATGCGCACAGCCGGCCGCTGGCCGCCGCTGATGCTGACGAGCCCGATGCCCGGCAGCTGAGAGAGCTTCTGCGCGATGCGCGTGTCGACCAGGTCTTCGAGCTTGGGCAACGGCATCGTCCTGGAGGTGATCGCCAGCGTGAGGATCGGCGCATCGGCCGGATTGACCTTGCTGTAGATCGGCGGCATCGGCAGGTCGTTCGGCAGCAGGTTGCCGGCCGCGTTGATGGCCGCCTGCACTTCCTGCTCGGCGATGTCGAGCGAAAGCGACAGGTCGAATTGCAGCGTGATCACCGACGCGCCGCCCGAGCTCGACGACGTCATCTGCTTGAGCCCCGGCATCTGGCCGAACTGGCGCTCCAGCGGCGCCGTGATGGACGACGTCGTCACGTCCGGGCTGGCGCCGGGGTATAGCGTCGTCACCTGGATGGTCGGGTAGTCGACCTCGGGCAGGGCGGAGAGCGGCAGCATCCGGTACGCCACCAGGCCCGACAGCAGGATGGCCACCATCAGCAGGGTGGTCGCCACGGGCCGGAGGATGAAGATTCGGGAGGGGTTCATGCCAGCTCGGAGAAGACGTCGTCAGGCGGATACACGCGGTGCACGGTTTACGGCTTGGCTGCCGGCGCGCTGGCAGCGGGTGCCGATGCGCCGCCCTGGCCGCGGCGATGGCGGCGGCCCTGCTGGCCGTCCTGTCCGGCCGCCGGCGCGCTGGCCGGGCCGGCGCCGGGCTGGATCACCTCCACCGGCGCGCCGTCGCGCAGCTTGTCGGCGCCGTCGACGACCACGCGCTCGCCCGCCTTCAGGCCCTGCGCCACCGATACACGTTCGCCCTCCGTCACGCCCAGCTTCACCACACGCAGCGTCACCTTGCTGTCTTCGCCGACCACGTAGACGAACGTGCCCTGCGTGCCGCGCTGGATGGCCGCGCCCGGCACGATCACCTGGTCGCGCAGCGTATCCACGCGCATGCGCACGTTCACGAACTGGTTCGGGAACAGCATCGCGTTCTGGTTCGGGAACTGGGCGCGCAGCTTGACCGTGCCGGTGGTGTTGTCGATGGTGTTGTCCACCGTCATGAGCGTGCCGTGTGCGAGCACCGTGGTCTGGGCGCGGTCCCAGGCTTCCACCGGCAGTTTGTCGCCCGACTGCAGGCGCGGCATGACCTTCGGCAGGCTGTCTTCCGGGATGGTGTAGATGACGCTGATCGGATCGACCTGCGTGATGACGACGATGCCGTTGGTGTCCGACGCATGCACGATGTTGCCCGGGTCCACCTGACGCAGGCCGACGCGGCCCGACGCCGGCGCGGTGATGCGCGTGTACGAAAGCTGCACGCGCGCGTTGTCGACGTTGCCCTGGTCCAGCTTGACCGTGCCTTCGTATTGCCGCACCAGCGCCGCCTGCGTATCGACCTGCTGCTTGGCGATCGAATCCTGCGCGAGCAGCGTCTGGTAACGCTGCAGGTCGAGCCGGGCGTTCTGCAGCAGCGCCTGGTCGCGTGCGAGCTGGCCCTCGGCCTGTGCGAGCTGTGCCTGGTAGGTGCGCGGGTCGATTTCCGCCAGCAGGTCGCCGGCCTTGACGGTCTGGCCCTCGGTAAAGGCCAGGCGCACGAGCTGGCCGTCCACGCGCGTCTTGACGGTCACGTTGTTCACCGGAGTGACGTTGCCCAGCGCCGAAAGCACCACGTTGATGTCGCCCCGCGTGGCCGCTGCGACCATCACCGGCATTGGCTTGCCAGCCATGGCGGCGCGTCCCCCGCGGCCGCCGGCGCCGCCCGGGCCGCCGCTGTTGCGGTGCATCGCGTGGTAGATCGCATAGCCGACGAGCGCCAGGATGATCACCACGACCCAGATGGCCCAGCGCCGGCGCTTGCCGCCTTCACGGGACGGCGGCAGCAGCGTTGGCGAGACGGCATCGGGCCCCGGCGACCCGTCGTGCGTGGGGCGTGCGGCATCCGGTGAGCCGGGTTTCTGGTCCTGGGCGTCGGACATGTTGGCGTTCCTGTTTCTTGGCAATATGGGGACGAGCGCACATGATACTGGGCGCCCGTACCAGTCAGCCCGCAGCTTAAAGGCATCGTCTTTGCGCAGAATTAGCCGCACCGCCGGTTGTATTACGGCCCATTACAAACCGAGCGGGCTGTTACTGCGAGAAACAATATGGAAGACATGCGCGGGCGACGCTGCGGCCGCAGTCGCTATCATGAGCACACCTTCCAGCGTCCCCCAGAAAGATGAGCGGCACCAAGATCCTGGTCGTCGATGACGACGTCGAACTGCGCGACCTGCTGCGCGAATACCTGACCCAGCAGGGCTTTGCCGTGTCGGTGCTGCATGACGGTGACGGCCTGGCCGCGCGCCTCGAGCGCGAGCGCCCGGCGCTGGTCGTACTTGATCTGATGATGCCCAAGGTCGATGGCCTCTCGGCCCTGCGCGATCTGCGGGCCCGCAACGACGATGTGCCCGTCATCCTGCTCACCGCCCGCAGCGACGAGATCGACCGCATCATCGGCCTGGAGATCGGCGCGGACGACTACCTCGGCAAGCCGTTCTCGCCGCGCGAGCTGCTGGCCCGCATCAACGCCGTGCTGCGGCGCCGCCACGCCGTGCCGGCTTCGGCGCCGGAAGATCGCGACAGCTTCAGCTTCGGGCCGTTCAAGCTCAACTTCCGCATGCGCACGCTGTTTCGCGGCGAGCGAGCGCTGTCCATCAGCGATACCGAATTTGCGCTGCTCAAGCTGCTGATCACGCACCCCATGCAAGTGCTCACGCGCGAGCACATCGTCGAGCTGATGTACGGGCCGGGCAGCGGTGTGTCGGACCGCGGCATCGACGTGCAGATCTGGCGCCTGCGCCGGGTGCTCGACGAAGACGCCCAGCGCCCGCGCTATATCCAGACGGTGCGCGGGCGCGGCTATACCTTCGTGCCGGACGAGCGGGAAGAACGGGAAGGGGCCAATGAAGTACAAGGCTAGGTTCGACACGCTCTTCGGCCGCCTGGCCGTGTTGATCGTGGTTGTGCTGGTGCTCAGCCATTTCTCGTGGCTGGGCGTGCTGCGCGCGGAACGCCGCGAGCGGCAGTTCCAGGCGTCGGTCGATCAGATGGCCTTCCAGCTGCAGGCCTTCCAGGCGGTGGCGGACGGCCGCCTGCACGTAACCCTCCCCGACCTCGTGACCGAAACGACGGAAGCGCCCGCCGGCGAGGCGTTGTCCACGTCAGACAAGTCGGCCGAGCTCGCGCGGCAGCTTGCACGCCGCCTGCCGGCTGGCACGGAGCTGCGGCTGGAGGCGGCCGCCACCCCGCGCGTGTTCGTGCGCTTTCCGCAGCGCACCAAGTGGATCGCCATGCCGCTCGTGTGGGTGCATGCCCCGCCGACGATCTCCGCCGTGGTGCCGGGCGTGATGGTGGTGCTTGCCATTGCCATCGCATTCTCGCTGTTCGCCGCGTGGCAGATCCAGCGCCCCGTGCGTGCCCTGGCCGACGCGGCCGGCGCGCTGGCCCGGCGCCGCTACGTGCCCCCGCTCAAGGAGCGCGGGCCATACGAGCTGCGCCAGCTGACCGATCAGTTCAACCACATGGCCGCCGATCTGTCCGCCGCCGATGAAGAGCGCAACACCATGCTGGCCGGCATCGCGCACGACCTGAAGACGCCGTTGTCCCGCCTGCGGCTGCGCGCCGAGATGCTGGTCGACCAGAAGGCCGGCGCCGGCATCGAGCGCGACGTCGAATCGATGTCGGCCATCGTCGAGCAGTTCCTCGCCTACGCGCAAAGCGGTGACACCGAGGCGCGCGAGGTCTCGGTCGATCGCCATCTGCGGGGGCTCGTGCAGCCGTTTGCCGAGCAGGGCAAGCACGTTGCGCTGGACCTGCAGGCCGGAGAGCGCTTCCGGCTCAAGCCCACGCATCTGCAGCGCATCGTCGTCAACCTGCTCGACAACGCGTTCGCCTATGGCGCCGAGCCGGTCAACGTGCGCACCGCCCCCACCGAGGCCGGTTTTACGCTGACGGTGGAAGACCATGGTGCCGGCATTCCGGCCGCCGACGTGGAACGCGTCACGCGCCCGTTCGTTCGCCTGGACCCGGCGCGCGGCGGCAATGCTCATTGCGGTCTGGGCCTGGCAATCGTCGACCGGCTCGTGCGCCACCTCGGCGGGGAGCTCACGATCGGCCCGGTTGCGGCCGATGCGCCTTCACCCGGCTTCCGCGTGACCATGCGGTTTCCAGACGCGGCTGCGACTGCCTGACACATGGCTGGGCGATTTCCTAAGCTATCCTAAGGGCCGCTACCAAGACCCGCCTGGCGTCGTTGTGCCGCTGCCGTGCCAGCGTTGCCCGCCTGCCAGAGCCGCTTCACCGGGTTTTGTGAGCGGCTCTTGGCGCGACAAGCATGCTTGTCGCGTGTGTTCCACCAGAACTCATGGAGGAAAACGCATGGATTGTGCAGTCTGCCTCGTCAAGGATCCTCGTCAGGGCCGCAGGGCCGCCGCCGCCATTGCCGCCTGTGTCTTGGCCGTGGGCCTGGCAGCCTGCTCGTCGCCGATGCCTCCGTGGCAGCCGCCGCGTACCGTCATCGAGCCGGCGCCCCCACCTGCACCACCTGCACCGGCCGCCACGCTGCCCCCGGCGCCGTCCGCGCAGCCGATCGCGCCGCCGCCGCCGTCACCTGCGTACCCGGCAGCGCCCGAGAGCGCCGCACCGCCGCAAGCCGCGGTCGGCATGCCGAATCCGGCGTCGACGTACTGCCTGCAGCGCGGTGGTGAACTCGAGTTCTCCACCCGGGCCGGCGGGGCCGAGGTGGGCACCTGCGTGAGCCCGCGTGGGGACGAGTGCGAGCAGTGGGCATTCCTGCGGGGCAGCTGTACGTGGTAAGCCAAGTCATTGGCTGTCAGAGAAAGGGCCGCGGGATGCGGCCCTTCTGCCATGTGGCGACGCAATCAGCGTGGGCTGTGCCGGGCTTGGCGGCGATGCGGTCTGTGCGCTGCCATATGCACCACGGGTGCGAGCTTGACAGTCCTGCGGACTGGCCGCCGGCGAGCTCAGCCAGTTTCGGGTACGCCGCCATGCACGGGCGCCGCGCGGCCCGTGACGCCAAATCGTCTCAACGCCGCGCTACCACGACCTTGTCTGCGGATTCCGCCACCAGGCGCATCGGTACGCCGGCTTCCTGCAGGTGTTGCCACGTGACGCGGCGCATGAAGGCGTAGGCGGGCGGGCCTTCCGTCCAGCGCCGGATCCACTCAGCGGTGGTGGCGACGACCTTGTCGGGCTCCAGGCCCGCGCCCATCTCGAGTTCGTCGAAGCCAGCCACCAGCGTCATCGGTCGGCCCAGGTAGTAGATGGCGGTCTGGTCCAGCCACTCCACCGAGTAGAACGGCGTTTCCGGCGGAATCGGGCCGGTGGCATTCAGCGTCTTCTCGATGACGTCGCGGGCGGATAGCGCATCGCGGAAGATCTCGCTGGCGTTGAGCACGCGGTCCCAGCAGAACAGCGCCGAGAGCGACAGTACGATCACCGCCAGCGTGCGCCGTTGCCAGCGCAGGGCCACCAGCGCGGCGACCGTGCCGGCGCCCAGCATTGCCAGCACCGTGCGCAACACGGGCATGGCCTGCGCCACCTGTTCCGGGGGCATCTTGGCACCGCCTTTGGCACCGATCACGGGCACCGCCAGCCACAGCCCGATGGCGATCAGCAGGTTCACGCCCAGTGCCCAGGCAAGGGTGCGCGTCGGCATCTTTTCCAGGGTCAGCGCCAGCACGATCGCCAGGGCGGGAAAGGCCGGCACGATATAGCCGGGCAGTTTCGAGCTGGACGCCGAGAAGAACAGGAAGATCATCGCAGCCCACGCCATCGACCAGCGCATCAGGTCAAACCGATGCGTGCCGACCAAGAGATCGGCCACGCGCCCGATGCGCCGGCCGGCGGCGGCAAACAGGAGCGGCGTCCAGGGCAGCAGGCCGGCTGCCCCCACGGCGACGAAGTACCACCACTTGCCGGTGCGATGATGCTCGTTGGTCAGAAAGCGCTGGAAATGCTCGTGGACGAAGAAGAAGTCGAAGAACTCCGGATTGCGCTGCTGCACGAGCACGAACCACGGCACCGTGGCGAGCAGATACAGCGCCAGGCCCGGCAGCCAGTGCATGCGGCGGATCAGCGCCCAGTCACGCGTCATCAGCAGATACGCGGCGCCGATGAGGCCCGGCAGCACCAGCCCGATCAGCCCCTTCGTGAGCGTGGCACCGGCCAGCGCGAGCCACACCACGAGCATCCACCCGAGTCTTGCGCGGCGCGATGCGTCTGGGCGCTGCGCCAGCGCAAACCCGCACGCCCCCACGGTCAGGAAGAAGCCCACGCCCATATCGAGCGTGATGACCTGCCCGAACAGCACGTACAGCAGTGACGAAGCGAGAATGGCCGCGCCCGTTGCCGCCGCGCGGCCGCCGCGGTACGCCGCCAGCGTCCAGGCCGTCATGACGATGCCGCCCAGGCCGAACAGGATCGGCCACAGCCGCGCTCCCCAGGCACTGACGCCGAAGGTCTCGAACGTGGCCGCGGTCGTCCAGTACTGCAGGGGCGGCTTCTCGAAATACTTGAGATCGTTCAGCCGCGGCGTGACCCAATCGCCGGAAACCACCATCTCGCGCGGGATCTCCGCATAGCGGCCTTCATCGGGCCGGAACAGCGTGGAGCGCTGGAAGAGGTCGTCCATCCATAGCGCAAGAAATGCCGCAATGAGCGCAACGATGATCAACGTCATCCACGGGGAACGGCGTCGGGAGAGGTCCATGCGGGATTCCATGCTGAGGGGTAGACTTCGCGGGCACGGTCGGAAAGGCTAGGATTTTAGTCGATGCCGCATGGCACATGGCTTGCATTGGCCTGGCGCCCCTCTACTTGACCCCACCGCAGACCATCGCATGAGCAAGGCCAAGCTCGATACCTACCTGAATGACCGCCTCGACTGGAATCTGCTGCGCACCTTTCTCGCCATTGCGCGCGAACGCAGCATCAGCCGCGCCGCCACGCGCCTGCACCTGACGCAGCCGGCGGTCAGCCAGGCGCTCAAGCGGCTCGAAGACCAGCTCGGCCTGCAGTTGATCGACCGCCAGGCCAACCCCATCGACGTCACGCGCGCGGGCGAGGAAGTGCGGCAGATCGCGGAAGAGGTCTACGGCACCATCTCGCGGCTGTCGCAGGCCACCGGCGAGGGCGGGCAAGGGATTGCCGGCATGGTGCGCGTGGCCATCGTCAGCGGGCTGGATTTCCCGGAATACGACGCCTTTCTCGGGCGCTTTCATCGCGACTACCCGCGCATCGAGCTCGAATGCCAGGAGATGCGCAGCGCCGATGTCGTGCGCAGCCTGGAGCTGCGTACCGCCACGCTGGGCCTGTCGCCCAAGCGCGCGCTACCCAGGAAGATCGCGCACAGGCTGTTCCTGCGCCAGCGCTACGCCTTGTTCTGCGGGCAGTACCACCCGCTGTTCGGCAAGCCGGATGTGCAGATCGCCGATCTGGCCGGCGAGAAGTTCGTCTCCTTCACCGGCGACAAGCTCGGCGATCCGCTGTCGATGCTCACGTTCTTTCGCGACGAAATGGGGCTGACCGGCCCGGTGGTCGGCTCGTCATCGAGCATGTGGGAAGTGCGGCGGCTGATCGTGGCGGGCTTCGGCATCGGCTGCCTGCCCGAGCACGTGGCGCAGGACGATGTGGAGCAGGGCCGGCTGCAGCGCCTGCCGCCCGAAGGCGGCGTGGCCGATGTCGACATGCACCTGCTATGGCTGGTCGAGCGCAAGTTCAGCGCGGCCGAAGCAGCGTTTCTGGAAGCGCTGCACCGCTTCATCGATGCGCGCTATCCCGAAACGGCCGGCCATCAGTAACCGCGCGAAACGTCGACCACGTTGGCAAGCGCCTCGCCCTTGAGCAGGCGCCGCACGTTCTGCGCGACCTGCAGGCCGATGGTGTCCGCACTGGCGACCGACGCCATGTGCGGCGTGACGATCAGGTTCGGTGCACGCCAGAGCGGGTCGTCCGCCGGCAGCGGCTCGCTGGGAAAGACGTCCACGATCGCGCCGCCGAGCTGGCCGCCGTGCAGCGCTTCGAGCAGGTCCGCGGCGACAAGGTGCTCGCCACGCCCGACGTGGATCAACTTGGCACCGCGCCTGAGCCGCGCGAAGGTGTTGCCGTTCAGCAGGCGGCGTGTGGCGTCGGTCAGCGGCAGCAGGCAGACCAGGATGTCGACGCCTTCGAGAAACATCGGCAGGCCAGCTTCACCGCAGTACACGCCGATGCCGGGCAGCTCACGCGATTGCCGCGCCCAGCCGCGCACGCTGAAGCCCAGGCGATGCAGTTCTGCGGCCACGTGCGCGCCGATCTCGCCCAGGCCCATCACGCCCACGGTGCAGGTCGACGGAGCCTGCTGCTCAGGCCGGTACCACGTGGCGCTGCGCTGGTTGGCGAGCACGCGGTCCAGCTGGCGATGGAAATGCAGCACGCCCCACGTGACGAACTCCGCCATGCCGCGCGCGTGCTGCGGGTCCACCACGCGACACAACGGCACGGCGGGCAGGGTCGGATCGGCGAGGATGTTGTCGACGCCGGCTGCGATGCTGTGCACAAGCCGCACGCGCGGCATGGCGGCGATTGCTCCTGGCGGCGGGTTCCAGCAGACCGCGACCTCCGCCTCTTGCGCACCCGGTTCGCCGTACCTGCGCACGTCCAGCTCGGGCGCTGCGCGCAGGATGGACGGCACCAGGTGCGACATGTCGTAGTCGCGGCTGACGAGGGCAAGCGTGGTCATGCGCTCAGCTCCGGTAGTCCGAGCGCGAGGTGTCGATCAGCCGCAGCGCAGCGAGCCATGCACGCCGCGCGATGACGGGCGATTCTTCGCGGTTGAACTGTGCTGCCGTGCGCTGCCGGATGTCCTCTGGAGGGAAGCGCAGCGGCGTGCCGCCGGCCAGCGCCTGGATCTGCGCCTGGCATGCGCGCTCCAGGAAGTAGATCTCGTGTAATGCGTCGGCCGCCGTTGCACCGCCCGCGAGCAGGCCGTGGTTGCGCAGGATCATCGCCTTGTGCGGACCGAAGTCGCGCACCAGGCGTTGGCGCTCGCCCAGGTCCAGCGCGATGCCTTCGTAATCGTGATACGCGAGCTTGCCGTAGAACTTCAGCGCATGCTGGCTGATCGGCAGCAGCCCATGCTCCTGTGCCGACACCGCGATGCCCGCCGCCGTATGCGTGTGCACCACGAAATGCAGATCGTCGCGCGCAGCATGAACCGCCGAATGGATCGTGAAGCCCGCCGCGTTGACGGCGTAGTGTTCAGGATTGGCGTCGGCCCGCGCGTCGACGACGTTGCCGTCCAGATCGATCTTGACGAGGTCGGATGCGCGCATCTCGCCGAACAGCACGCCGTAGCGGTTGATGAGGAACGTCGGACGGCCGTTTTCATCGGGCAGGCGCGCGGTGATGTGCGTGTCGATCATGTCAGTCATGCGGAAGTGATCGACCAGCCGATACAGCGCGGCAAGATCCGTGCGGATCTGCCATTCCTCTTCGGAAAACGCCGCCGGGCGGCGCGTGTGCAGCGAACCGTGTTGGGCTTCCATGGAAATGCGATTGGAGGTGGACATCAATTCGTGGCGAGCGCCGCGGCTTCTTCTGCGGGCTGCCTGCCGTCGCGATAACGGCCCAGGCCGATGATGCCGGCCAGCGAGATGGCGGAGAGCACCGTGAAGAACAGCGCGAGCGGCAGCCATTCGCCCTTGTAGCGCTCGGCGAGCATCGTGCCGATCAGCGGTGTCGTCCCGCCGGCGATCATGGTGCAGAGCTGGTACGCGATCGAGATGCCGGAGTAGCGCACGCGCGCCGGGAAGGCCGGCGTCATGAAGCCCGCAATCACGGCATACACGGAAGAAAGCGTGACGACTGCCAGCGTGATGCCCGCCACCATCGCCACCGGGTTCTGCGTACTCACCAGCAGGAACATCGGATACGGCGTGAACATCGAGACGAACGCGGCCCACGTGAGGAAGCGCGTGTCGCCGTAGCGCTGTGCCAGCAGCGCCGACACCGGCTGCGACAGCAACTGCAGGATCGTCACGATGAACAGGCAGTCGAGAATCAGCGCCTTAGACATGCCGAGATACGTGGTGACGTACGAAATCATGAACGTGTTGGTGAAGAAGAAGCCGGCCGAGCCGATCGTCGTGGCCATCGCCGCCAGCGCGATCGGGCGCCACGCCGTGCGCAGCACTTCGCCCACCGGGTTCTTCAGCACTTCGTTGTTCTTCTGCATGCGCTCGAACTCGGGCGATTCCTTGACGCCCATGCGGATCGCCACGCCCACGAGCAGCAGCACGAAGCTCGCGAGGAACGGCAGGCGCCAGCCCCACGTGACGAAGCTGTCGTGGTCGAGCGATGACACCAGCCGGAACGACAGCAGCGACAGGATCAACCCGGCCGGGCTGCCCATCTGCGGGAACGATGCGAAGAACACGCGCTTCGCTTTTGGCGCGTGCTCGCTCGCCATCAGCACCGCGCCGCCCCATTCGCCGCCCACCGCAATGCCCTGCAGCACGCGCAGCAGCACCAGCAGGATCGGCGCCCAGATGCCGATGGTCGCGTAGCCGGGCAGCAGGCCGATGCCCGTGGTGGCAATGCCCATCAGGAGCATTGTCACGAGCAGCATCTTCTTGCGGCCGATGCGATCTCCCAGGTGGCCGAACACGGCGCCGGAAAGCGGCCGCGCAATGAAGCCCACAAAGAACGTCGCAAACGACGCCATCGTGCTCAGGAAACGGTTGCTGCTCGGGAAGAACACCTCACCCAGGACGAGCGCGGCGGCGGTGGCATAGGTGTAGTAGTCGTAGAACTCGACCGCCGTGCCGATGAAGGCGGCCATGGCCGCGCGCACGGGCTGGTGCGTGGCCGTGGCGGCCGTGGATGGCTGTGATGCTGACATGGGGCGTCCTCCTCTTTTGGGCGTGGCCCGCCGCCGCGCCGCCGATGTTCGTGCATCGGTCTGTGCCACGAGAGCGGGTTGTCGGTCGTCAGCCGACGCCGCCATTTATGCGCACCGATGCGGATGCCGGCAAATTCGCATTTTTGATTCCCCGTATTAGCCGGGCTTATGCATCGGAGTGGGGCGCGGGCGGGGATATCTGCGCTACGGCGGTGCGGTCGGGCAGCACCCCCGTGCGTTTCGCATCGGTGCGTTGGTGGGAATATTTGCCCCGCTTATAGCCCGGATAAACATTCGCAATTTGACGCGCATTTTGCGATTGCCAGATAAAGACGCCTGAATGCGCCGAGCCGGTCGGCGCGCATGCAGAGGAATGCAGACATGCTGAAGGTCAACGGGGCGCGGCTGTGGTCGAGCCTGATGGAAATGGCAGCGGTGGGCGGCACGCCCAAGGGCGGCGTGCGGCGCCTGGCGCTGACGGAAGACGATGCGGCGGGCCGCGCCCTGTTTGCACGCTGGTGCCAGGACGCCGGCATGACGCTCAGCACCGACCGCATCGGCAACCTCTTTGCGCGCCGGGCGGGCAAGCGCGCCGATGCTCGCCCGGTGGCAAGCGGCAGCCATCTCGACACGCAGCCCGAAGGCGGCCGCTTCGACGGCGTGTATGGCGTGCTGGCCGCGCTGGAAGTCGTGCGCACGCTCAACGATGCGGGCATCGAAACCGATAAGCCGATCGAGATCGCCGTGTGGACGAACGAGGAGGGCGCGCGCTTTACGCCGGCCATGCTGGGTTCCGCCGCGTTTGCGGGCGTGATGCCGCTGGAGCAGGCACTGGCCTCGCGCGATGTACAGGGCGTTTCCGTCGCCGAGGCGCTGGATGCGACAGGCTATGCAGGCGATCGCGCGGTCCCGGGCGAGCCGTTCGATGCGTATTTCGAGGCGCATATCGAGCAGGGCCCGATCCTGGAGGAGAACGGCGTGCCGATTGGCGTCGTCACGGGCGGGCAGGCCATCCGCTGGCTCGACGTGCGCGTGCAGGGCCAGGCCGCGCATGCCGGGACGACGCCGATGCGTTTTCGCCGCGACGCGATGTTTGCCGCTGCCGAGATGGCGTGTTCGCTCGAAGTCCTGGTCGACGCCTTTGCGCCGCACGGCCTCGTGACCATCGGCGAGATCGGCATCCGCAACGCCTCGCGCAACACCATCGCCGCCGACCTTGCCTTCGCGGTGGACTTGCGCCATCACGAGGACGCGCGCATCGCACAGATGGAAGCCGCGCTGCGCGAGCGCTTTGCCGAGATCGCCGCGCGCCGCGGCCTGGCAGTGCGGATCGACCAGCATTGGGTGAGCCCGGCCACGCCGTTCGATGCCGCGTGCGTCAAGGCCGTCGCCGATGCGGTGGAGCGGCTCGACTACCCGCATCAGCGCATCGTGAGCGGCGCGGGGCACGATGCCATTCACATCGCCAGGCATTGCCCGACGGCGATGATCTTCATCCCGTGCGTCAACGGCCTGAGCCACAACGAAGCCGAGGACGCCCTGCCCGAAGACGTCACGCGCGGCGCCGACGTGCTGTTGCACGCCATGCTGGCGCGGGCCGGATGACGCGTGCTGCGCTTTGTCCGACTCATCAGTAGGGTGGAGGTCCTGCACCTTGTTGCGGTAGGATGGCGCCTGCCGGCAATCCTGCCGGTTCAGTACGTCTTCAGGGCGGGGTGGAATTCCCCACCGGCGGTATGCGGGCAGTGTGTTTGCGCCCGTGAGCCCGCGAGCGCCCGGTATGCGCCTGCATATCGGGGTCAGCAGATCCGGTGAGATGCCGGGGCCGACGGTCAGAGTCCGGATGGAAGAAGATGTGCGGAACGACATGCTCCCGCCGACGGGGCGCGCTTCGGCTTTGCCGGGCGTTGCCGTTGCACGGGCGTGTTTGTCTGCTTGCCCTGGAACGTCTTGTCGCCAATCTCAGCGAGGAGCGTTTCCATGTTGTCCACTCAGCAATCCCCCGTCATTCATCCGCCCGCATTGCCTGCCGGTCATGCGACCCTTGATGCCGTCGAAGCGCGCTTCGACCCGGCCGACATGCCGGCGCGCATGGCGGCCGCGCTCGACGCGGTGCGCCTGGGCGTACCGGTTGTCGTGCTCGACGATGCCGACCGCGAGAACGAGGCGGACCTCATCGTCGCCGCTGACAAGCTTACGCAGGCCAGCATGGCGATGCTGATCCGCGAATGCAGCGGCATCGTGTGCCTGTGCCTGACGGCCGAGAAGGCGGCCGCACTGGGCCTGCGGCCAATGGTGGAAGAGAACCGCAGCCAGTACGGCACGGCGTTCACGGTGTCGATCGAGGCGCGTACCGGCGTGAGCACCGGCGTGTCGGCGGCGGACCGCATCACGACCATCCGCGCGGCCATTGCGGCGGATGCCGATACGCAATCCGTTGTCAGCCCGGGGCACGTGTTCCCGCTGGTGGCAAAGGACGGTGGGGTGTTGACGCGGCGCGGTCATACCGAGGGCTCGGTCGACCTGGCACGCCTGGCCGGCTTGCAGCCGGCGGCCGTGCTATGTGAGTTGATGCTGCCCGACGGCACCATGGCGCGCCGTGATGACGCGGTGCGCTTCGCCGATCAGCACAACCTGCCGGTGCTGACCATCGAAGACATCGTCCAGTATCGGGAGCAGATGGAGCGCGCGGTCAGCTTCGTTTGACGCCAAAGCCGGCCGCGCGAGAGAGGTGACGTGATTACCGCTTGAGCGTGGCCGCTTCCCTGGCCAGCGCCGTGATGCCCGCCCAGTCGCCGGCAGCGACCTTGTCCTTGGGAACCATCCACGAGCCGCCCACGCACACCACGTTTGGCAATGCGAGATAGTCTGGCGCGCTTTGCGGCGTGATCCCGCCGGTCGGGCAGAAACGCACATCGCCAAACGGCCCGTAGATCGACTTGAGCATCGGGATGCCGCCGGCGGCTTCGGCCGGGAAGAACTTCAGCGTGGTCAGCCCGAACTCGAGCGCCAGGATCAGCTCGGACGGCGTGGCGATGCCGGGCAGCCAGTCGAGCTCGGCCTTCGCTTGAGCCACGGCCAGCATCGGCGTGACGCCAGGCGATACGGCAAACACGGCGCCGGCGTCCTTGGCCTGCTGAAAGTGCTCGGGCCGCGTGAGCGTGCCGGCCCCGATGATGGCATCGCTGCCCAGGTCCTTGGCCACCGCCGCAATGGTGTCGAGGGCCACCGGCGTGCGCATGGTGATCTCGAACGTGCGGATGCCGCCCTCGTACAGCGCGCGGCACACCTTGACGCCTTCATCGACGGATTGGAACTGCAGCACCGGGATCACCGGGCCGGCCTTGACGACGGAATCGATACCCACAACGTTCTCCTAGATCAACACATCAACAGAACAGACTCAGATCACGGTCGACAGCGCCAGCGTCAGCAGCAGCGCGACGATCGAGATGATCGTTTCCAGCACCGTCCACGTCTTGAAGGTCTGCGGCACGGTCAGGTTGAAGTACTCCTTCACCAGCCAGAAGCCGCCATCGTTGACGTGCGACAGGATCAGCGAACCGGCGCCGGTGGCCAGCACCATCAGCTCTGGCCGCACGGCGGCGCCCGAAGCTGCGGCGATCGGGGCGACGATGCCGCAGGCGGTCGTCATGGCGACCGTGGCCGAACCCGTGGCGATGCGGATCATCACCGCCACCACCCAGCCCAGCAGCAGCGGCGACAGGTTCGCACCCATGGCCACGCCGACGATCGCCTTCGACACACCCGAGTCGCGCAGGATCTGGCCGAAGCCGCCGCCTGCGCCCACCACCAGCGTGATCGTGGCGATGGGAGCCAGACACTCGTTGGTGAACTTGAGGATGGTGTCGCGGTTGAAGCCGCGCGCCTTGCCGAACGTGTAGAAGCTCACCAGCGCGGCAATGAGCAGCGCCATGACGGAGTTGCCGGCCAGCTTCAGGATGTCGTTGGCCAGCGTCTTGGGCGTGGTGAAGAGATCGGCCCAGCTGCCGATCAGCATCAGCACCACCGGCAGCAGGATCGTGAACAGCGTGATGCCGAAACCCGGCAGCTCGCGCGTCTGATCGGCTTCAACGAATTGCGCGGCGAGGGGGTTGTCCTCCACCGGCTTCACGTAGCGCGACACCAGCATCGCCCATACCGGACCGGCCAGGATGGCAGTCGGCAGGCCGACGATGAGCGCGTACAGGATGGTCTTGCCGATGTCTGCCTGATATGCCGTCACGGCCAGCAGCGCTGCCGGATGCGGCGGGATCAGACCGTGCACCACCGACAGGCCCGCCACCATCGGCAGGCCCACCATCAGGATCGGCGTGCCCGTGCGCTTGGCCACGTTGAAGGCGATCGGGATCAGCAGCACGAAGCCGACTTCGAAGAACACCGGCAAACCGATGATGAACGCCACCACCATCATCGCCCAGTGCGCGTTCTTCTCGCCAAACGCCTGGATGAGCGTCTTGGCGATGCGCTCGGCGCCACCGGACTCGGCCATCATCTTGCCGAGCATCGTGCCGAGGCCCACCACCAGGGCAATGTGGCCGAGCGTGTTGCCCACGCCGGTTTCAAACGCCTTGACGATGTTGCCCATCGGCATGCCGACCACCACGCCCAGCACAAGCGAGACGACGATCAGCGTGACGAACGGGTTCAGTTTCTGGACGGCGATCAGGTAAATGAGCGCCACCACCGCCAGTGCGGCGGTCAGCAACAGCGAGTTGCCTTGCATCATGACCATCGGGTTTCCTCCTCAGGGGATTTCACGGCTCTTGTTGTGAGGCGCCCCGTTGTGCAGGGCGCCCGTTTTGAAGGTTCGCTTCTTCTGTCAGGGCTTCTTGTAGGCCACGCAGTCGACCTCGACCTTGCAGTCGATCACCATGCTCGACACCACGCACGAGCGGGCCGGCGGGTTGGCGCCAAAGTACTCCTTGAACACCTTGTTGAACGACTGGAAGTCGCGCGGATCATCCAGCCACACGCCGCAGCGCACGACGTGCTCGGGGCCGTAGCCGGCCTCGGCCAGGATGGCCAGCAGGTTCTTGAGGGTCTGGTGCGATTGCTCGACGATGCCGTTGCCGACCACTTCGCCGTTCACCATGGGCGTCTGGCCCGAGACGAAGAGCCAGCCATCCGCGCCGGCCGCACGGGCAAAGGGCAGGTGCTGGCCACCGGTGCCGGTGCCGCCTTCAACGCCAATTCGCGTAATCGTCATGGTTCCTTCCTTCTTTCAAACAAAACTTGGATGCAGTGTCAGTGGGCTTCCGTGGCGGGCGCGGCGTGCGCACGCAGCGCGCGCCTGAGGAAGCGTCCGGCGCGGCGCGGCTGCACGGCGCCTTCGCGATACGACAGATGGCCGTTGACCCACACCGCCACAATGCCCGCCGCGGGCTGCTGCGGGTCGGTAAAGGTGGCGACGTCGCGCACCGTGTCCGGGTCGAACAGGACGAGGTCGGCCCAGTAGCCTTCGCGCACCAGGCCGCGTTCGGCCAGGCCGAAGCGCTCGGCGGACTGGCCCGTCATCTTGCGCACGGCTGCCGCCAGCGACAGCAGCTTGCGCTCACGGCTGTAGTAGCCGAGCACGCGCGGGAAGGCGCCCCACAGGCGCGGATGCGGTTTCGGATCGTTCGGCAGGCCGTCGGAGCCGATGACGGTGGCCGGGTGCGTGATGATGCGGTCGAGATCCTGCGCCGACATGTTGTGATAGACCGCGCCGGCCGGCTGCAGGCGGCGCGCGGCCTCCATCAGGTCGGTGCCCCATGCCGCGGCGATGTCCTTGAGCGTCTGCCCGGCCATGCCCGGATGCGGCTCCGACCACGTGATGAAGATGTCGAATTCGTCGGTCACCTGCTTCAGGTCGAGCGTGGACGAGCTCGCGGTGTACGGATAGCAGTCGCAGCCGACCGGCTGGTAGCGCTGCGCGCTTTCGATCGAGGCCAGCACCTCGCCGGCGCGGCCCCAGTTGGCAGCGCCTGCGCATTTCAGGTGCGAGATCACGATGGGCACACGCGCATGCTTGCCGACGCGGTAGGCCTCGTCCATCGCGTCGAGGATCGCCGCAAACTCCGTGCGCAGATGCGTGGTGTAGATGGCGCCGGCCTCGGCGAGCGGCTCGGCCAGGCCCATCACTTCTTCGGTGGTCGATGCGAAGGCGTTGGCGTAGGCCAGTCCCGTGGAAAGCCCGAGCGCGCCGTTGTCGAGCGCCTCGCGCAGCTGCGCGCGCATGCCTGCCACCTCATCGGCGGTGGCGGGCCGGTCGAGGCGGTCCAGGTGGTTGTTGCGCAGCGCCGTATGGCCAACGAGCGCGGCCACGTTCACCGCCGGCTGCGCGCGTTCCACGGCTTCCACGTACGACGCAAAGGTCGGATACGCGAACGCGCTGGCCGGCCCGAGCAGGTTCATCGGGTCAGGCGGATCGCCCTTGAGCGTGGCCGGCGACGCGCTGATGCCGCAGTTGCCGACGATGACCGTGGTAATGCCCTGCGACACCTTGGGCAGCATGTCGGGCGTGCGGATGACGTTGGTGTCGTCGTGCGTGTGCACGTCGATGAAGCCGGGAGCGAGCACGCGGCCGTCGCCGGCGATTTCCTTGTCGCCCAGCCAGGCGGTGGAGTCCGACGTGGCGATGGCGGCGATGCGCCCATCGGTGATGGCCACGTCGAACAGCGTGGCCTCGGGCTCGTGGCCGCTGCCGTCCACGATGCGGACCTGGCGGATGACGGTGTCGTACTGCTCCATGTCAATCTCCAAGCGGCTGGCGGTTGCCGCCGCCGCGATGCGCATCGAGCACGTACTTGATGCGCCGTAAGAGTTCCTTGCTGCGATCGGCCTGCTGCAGCGCGACTTCGGTGGCCAGCAGGTCGATCATCATCATCATGGCGTAGCGCGATGACGACGGCTTGAAGATGAAATCGGTTTCCATGGCCTGGATCGGCAGCAAGACATCGGCCAGCGCGGCCAGTGGCGAACCGATGGCGGTGATGGCCACGACCTTTGCGCCGTACTCGCGCGAGATGTTCACGCTGTCGATCACCTCGGGCACATGGCCCGTCACCGAGAACACGACCACAACGTCTTCGGGGCTCAGCGTGGCCGCGACCATCCGCTGCAGCATCGAATCATGATAGGTGGTGACGGGCCGCCCCAGGCGCGCGAGGCGGTAGCGCATCTCGTCGGCCATGGTGGTCGAGCCGCCGCCCATGCCGAACACCGCGATCATGCGGGCCGCGGCCAGCGCCTCGGCGGCGGCGCGGAACGCCTCGGGGCGTACCAGCGCGCGGTTCGCTTCCAGTACGTTCGAAATGTCCGCCAGGATGCCGTCGGCGCTGGAGGGTGGGCGATCGGCGCCGCCATCCAGAAACCGCTGGCCGACTGCCGCCGCCTGGGCTAGCTTGAGCTTGAGTTCCCGCACGTCGCGGCAGCCCATCGCCTTGGCAAATCGGGTGACGCTGGCCTCACTCACGCCGGCCCGTTCGGCCAGCGTCTGGATGCTGCCGGCCGCCGCTTCGGCAATGTCGCTCAGGACGGTCTGCGCGACCTTCCGCTCGGCGGGACGCAACTCGGCGGCACGCTGGGAGAGGCGGGTGACGATGTCCATGGGTTCGCGCATTCGGGGCTCCCGGGTCCGTCCGGATAGCGGCAGTCGACTAGATTTGGTACTTTGTAACAGGCTGGCCCGGAGAATAATTTCGCCGCTATCATTGTGTCAACCCGATGTTTACCCCCACAGGAACGCGAGTCGATTCCCATGAGTGATACAAAGTACCAAGGAGATGCCACCCCCGTCGTCGATCCGCTGGACAAGGGTCTGGGTGCGCTGGACGCCGCTTGTGCGCCGGAGCAGATTGCTGCGCAAGGCTGGAATGTCCTCAAGGAAGATCTGAGTCTGCCGGCGGCGGTGCTTTCGCAATCGCGCATCGAGCACAACCTGGCGTGGATGCAGCGCTTCGTGAACGAGTACGGCGCCAAGCTCGCGCCGCATGGCAAGACGACCATGGCGCCGCGCCTGTTCCAGCGTCAGCTCGCCGGCGGTGCGTGGGGCATTACGCTGGCGACCGCGCATCAGACGCGCGCGGCCTACGCGCACGGTGTGCGCCGCGTGCTGATGGCCAACCAGCTGGTGGGCAAGCGCAACATGGCCATCCTCGCGGAACTGCTGGCCGATCCGTCGTTCGAGTTCTTCTGCCTCGTCGATGCGGCGGACCAGGTCGAGCAGCTTGCCACGTTCTTCGGCAAGGCCGGGCGGCCGATCCAGGTGCTGATCGAGCTCGGCGTGCAAGGCGGCCGCACGGGCGTGCGCGACGATGCGCAGCTGCAATCCGTGCTCGACGCGCTCACGCGCGCCAATGGCGGCGTCAAGCTGGCCGGCGTGGAAGTGTATGAGGGCGTGATCAAGGAGGAAGCCGATATCCGCGCCTTCCTGCAACGCGCCGTCAAGACGCTCGGCGACCTGGCCCGCGCGGGCCGCCTGCAACGCACGCCTGCCGTGCTGACCGGCGCGGGCTCGGCGTGGTACGACGTGGTGGCCGAGGAGTTTGCCAAGGCGGACATCGGGCAGCCCCTGGATGTGGTGCTGCGTCCGGGCTGCTACCTCACGCACGACGTGGGCATCTACAAGGCCGCGCAGGCGCGCATCGACGCCAACAACCCCATCGCGCACAAGATGCGCTCGAGCCTGCTGCCCGCGCTGCAACTGTGGGCCTATGTGCAATCGGTGCCCGAACCCGGGCGCGCCATCATCGCGATGGGCAAGCGCGACGCCGCATTCGACGCCGGTCTGCCGCTGCCGGTGCTGCATTACCGCCCGGGGCGTGATGACGCCTCGCTGGCGCCCTCCGCCACGCCCGCGCACTGGGAAGTCACCGGCATGATGGACCAGCACGCCTACCTGAAGATCGCCGCTGGCGACGACATCAAGGTCGGCGACATGATCGCCTTCGACATCTCGCACCCGTGCCTGACGTTCGACAAGTGGCGCCAGATCTCCGTGGTGGACGATGCGTACAACGTCGTCGACGTGGTGCAGACCTATTTCTGAGTCGGACGCGGCGATGGCAGACATCCTCGCTTACGGCGAAGCGCTGATCGAGTTCAACCAGGCGGACCCCGGCAGCACGTCGTGGACGTTCGGCTTTGGCGGCGATACGTCCAACTTCTGCATTGCGGCGGCACGGCAGGGCGCGCGCACGGGCTACATCAGCGCGGTCGGTGCCGACCGCTTTGGCCAGGCGCTGCGCGCGCTGTGGCAGGACGAAGGCGTCGATCACACCTACGTGCTCACCGACGCGCAGGCGCCCACGGGCCTGTACTTTGTCTCGCACGATGCGCGCGGCCATCATTTCGATTACCTGCGCGCGGGGTCCGCGGCGAGCCGGTTCCAGACGGCGCAACTGCCGCTGCAGGCGATTGCGGCGGCCAAGGCGTTTCACCTGTCGGGCATCAGCCTCGCGATCAGCGACACCGCGTGCGATGCCGGTCTGGCGGCGATGGCGCATGCGCGGGCGTCGGGCGTGATGGTGTCGTTCGACACGAACCTGCGCTTGCGTCTGTGGCCGCTGGCCCGTGCCCGGGCCGTCATGCGCGAGGCGATGCAGACCTGCGACCTGTGCCTGCCGAGCTGGGACGACGTGACGGTGCTGCTCGATTGCCATGACCGTGATGGCATTGTCGATACGCTGCTTGGCTGGGGCGTGAAGCTGGTCGCGCTGAAGATGGGGGCGGAAGGGTGCTACGTGGCCTCACCGCAGTCCCGTACGCTGGTGCCGCGTCATACGGTCAATGCCGTCGATGCGACCGGCGCGGGGGACTGTTTTGGTGGTGCGTTTGTGGCGCGGATTGTTGCCGGAGATCCGCCTGCAGAGGCGGCGCGGTATGCCAATGTGGCGGCTGCGATTTCTACGACGGGGTATAGCGCTGTGGCGCCGATTCCGCGGGGGGAGGTTGTGCGGGCGGCGTTGGCCTCGGCTCAGCCGGCTTGAATGGGCGTTGTGGGTGGGCTTTTGTGTTTCATCCCCTGCCGGGGCTGACTCACTTTCTTTGTCTTGCCAAAGAAAGTAAGCAAAGAAAGGCGCGGCCGAGATGGCGACTTCCCCTTGGATTTGTGTCACGGGGAGGGGAAGGAGCCAAACTCGCTGCGCTCAAACAGGGCTCCTTCCTTTTTCCTCCCCGCGACAAAAATCCAAGGCGCCATCTAGGGCAGGGTACGGCCACACCATCGTGGATCGGTTGCTAGCGTCGATGTTTCAGCTGTTGGAAAAAAACGCCACCGCGTATTTGCGGTGGCGTTTTTGCTTGCGCATCGTGTCCTTACTTCCCCGGCACCAGGTGGACGCGCGACTCGGTCGCGGCTTCCACTGCCTTGCGCGAATACAACAGCGGGAAGTACTCGCCCTTGAGCCACAGCGGTGCGAGGTCGCGGTAGTGCGTGCTGTCGGGATTGCCGGACTGGCCGGGGAGGTTGACGGCGCGGGAGTTGTCCCAGTTGCCGACATCCACCACCGTGCGGAACGATGGGCCGTTGGTCTGCAGGAAGTCGCTCGCGCGATACGTCGATTGGTTGGGCGTGTAAGCGCTGCCGCCTTCGGGTGTGGGCCCGACGTTGAGCTTGGCACGCGTGGCTTCGTCGACGATGGCGGCGAACGGATGGGCGTTCAGGTTGTGGTGCAGCTGGCCCCAGTTCCATGCCTGCGGGTTCGCGCCCTGGCGCTTGACCATATCGGCCCATGCGTCCTTCAGGCTGGCCAGCAGGACGGCGTCGCGCTTGGCGGCCGCTTGCTGCGGGTCTTCGCCGAACCTGTGGTCGGCGCCTTGGGGGTGTTCGAGCGTGTCGAGCATCACGGCGGTATCGGGCGCGCCCATGGCGTCCTCGGCGGCCTTGGAGAGCACCGCGTTCTTGAACGCGCGGCCCAGGTGATGCGTGAACCAGACCTCGTGCAGCGCGGCCTGCGCAGAATCCGCCAGCATGGTCGCGTCCCAGCCCTTGAGGAGGTTCAACGCGGCCTGCGTGTCGGCATCGCTGGACGACAGCGGGGCCAGCAGCGCGACGAGGCGGCGTGCCGGGATCGACACCATGTCGTTCTGCAGGCGCATGGAGTCTTCCAGCGATACCTTCTCGAGCTTGGCCAGCACTTCGTCAATGCGCGCGTGACGCGAGCCGTTGGTCCACTCGAAGCCGAGCTTGCGTTCGCGGTACGGGTAATCGGGCGGGAGGTTCATCTCGTTGGACGAGGTGAAGTAGCCGGATTTCGGGTTGTAGGTGCTGGGCAGCTGATCGCCGCGCCAGAATCCGGCCCATTCGTAGCGGCCGTCGCCGGGAACGGGCAGCAGACCGTCCCAGTTCGGGCGGATCGGGGCGAGGCCGCCCGGCACCCAGCCGATGTTGCCCTTCGTGTCGGCATAGACCTGGTTTTCGGTGGGGGCGCCCCAGTTCATCATCGCCTGCTTGAACTGTGCGAACGTGCGGGCGCGCATGTAGCCGACCGAGCCGAAATACGGCGACATGCCCGGCGACAGCCACGCCGAGCGCACGGCATACGCGCGGTGCTTCTCGGCATCGATATAGATGACGGGGCCGTGGCGCGTGAAGGTGAGGTCGATGGGGCGCGACTCGCCGCCGCGCACCTTCACGGTTTCGTGCAGCACCTTGAACGGCTCCCAGCCGTCCTTGTAGCGGTACTCGGTGTGGTTGGCCGGGTTCAGCTCGTAGACGTAGAGGTCTTCCTGGTCGATGTTGAAGATCGTGAGGCCGAAGGCGACGTGGCCGTTGTGGCCGATCGACACGGCCGGCAATGACGGCTCGCCCGCGCCGATGATGTCGAGCGTCGGCGTGCTGACGTGGGCGATGTAGCGCAGGCCCGGTGCGGAATACGCGCGGTGCGGGTCGTTGGCCATCACGGCGCGGCCAGTGGTGGACTTGCCCGGCGCGATCACCCAGTTGTTGCTGCCCTCCATGGCCTCTTCGAGGTTGGCCGCAGCGGCGACCCGCGTGCCGTCAGTGTCCACGCCCTTGAGCGATTCCGGCGCGAGCTTCACGCCTTGCGTGGCGAGCGTGAAGACCTTGAGCAGATCCTTCGGCAGGCACGGGTCCAGGCCCTCCGGCATCTGGGTTTGCCACGCCGGCTGCAGGCCGAAGCGGATCGTGTCGTCGGCGAGGTTGGCCTTGCAGGCCACGTTGGCGCGCGCCACTTCCGACTGCAGATTGCGCGTCAGGCCGTGGCTGCGGATGCGCACCACGTCTTCGGGCGCCCAGTGCGCGGGCGTGTAGTTCAGCTTGCGGAACTCGAACGGCATCTGCTCCGGATGCCTGGTCAGCCAGTCGACATAGGCGTTGATGCCGGCGACGAAGCGCGTGGCGATGCGCTGCGCATCGGGGCTGTAGCGGTTCCATTCGGTCTGCATGTCGCCGCGATAGAGAAACAGCCGCGTGGCGCGATCCTGTTCCACATAGGCGGGGCCGAACACTTCCGAGAGCTGCCCCAGGCCGCGGCGGCGCCACAGATCGATCTGGAACAGGCGGTCGCGCGCGGCATTGAAGCCCTGCGCGAAGAAGCCGTCGTCTTCGCTCTTGGCGTAGATGTGCGGCACGCCCCAGCGGTCGATCAGGATGTCGGCGGGCTTGGACAGGCCGGGCACGGCGATCGTCTGCGCGGCAGCGGGGGTTGGCGACTCCTTGGCGACGACCTGCGTGGCCACGCCAAGCGCAACGGCAGACAGCAGAACGGGAAGGGAACGGATGGGCATGGCGATGCGGTCTCCTCTCTGTGCCCGGAATGCCGGCGCAACCCAAGGCGGGCGGCGGCGTTCAGGCGTTCTTATGGGTACGGCAGACAGCTGCACGGCGGCGGACGGCGGCTGATTCGGAAGGCAGCCTGGCCGATCGGTGAACTGGGTGCTGGGCACTGCTAGGGGAGAGATGCCCACCGACCGGCACAGACCAACAAGTATGCGGATGCACCATCACGCGCGCCAATGACTTTTGTTCGGTCAACCATTCCGTCAAGGCATGGTTTGCGCGCGGCGCAGGCGCGGCCATGCGTGACCGCTAGGCCAACGTCGGGGGCCCGGCCTTGCGATGCACGTTGGCGGCCAGCACGTGGCCCAGCTCGCCCGGGAAGATGGGCTTGGTAATGACGGATTGGTAGCCGGCCTCTTTGGCCGCCTTCAGGCGGATCGGATCGGCAAACGCCGTGACGGCAATGGCGGGCAGCTCTGTCATGCCGCTGGCGCGCACGGCGTGGATGAGCTGCAGGCCGTCCATGCCCGGCATGGCGAGGTCGCTGACCAGTGCGTCGAACGGGTGGTTGCCGGCCGCGGCCTTCAGTGCGTCGAGTGCTGCCGCGCCGCTGGAGACCGTCGTCACCTCGGCGCCGTAGCGCTCGAGCATCAGCGCAATCACGCCAAGCGACTCAGGGTTGTCGTCCACGGCCAGCACGCGGATGCCCTCCAGCGTCGGCATGCCCGTGCCGGCCACCACGCCGGGCGCGCGATTTTCCTGCTCGCCGGGCTGCGCGGCGTGCAGCGGCAGCGTGACGGCCATGGTGGTGCCACGGTTTGCACCGCTGCTGGCGGCGGTGATGCGGCCGTGGTGAAGCTCGACGAGCTGCTTGGCAATCGCCAGGCCCAGCCCCAGCCCGCCGTGGCGGCGCGTGCTCGACAGGTCTGCCTGCTGGAAGCGGTCAAAGATGTGCGGCAGGAACGCCGGCTCGATGCCGATGCCCGTATCGCGCACGGTTGCCACGACACCCTCCGGCGCCGGGTGCACCGAGAGCCTGATATGCCCGCCCTCGGGCGTGAACTTGACGGCATTGGCCAGCAGGTTCCAGAACACCTGCTTGAGCCGCCCCGCATCGCCCTGCAGCAGCGGCACGGGCAGGTAGTCGCTCTCCATGGTGATCTGTTTCTGGCGCGCCATGGGCTCAATGGTCTCTCGCGCGCGCTCCAGCACGTCGGCGAGATCGACGGGACCAATGTCGAGCGGCACCTTGCCCGAGAGGATGGCCGACATGTCGAGCAGATCGTCGATAAGGTGGACCTGCGTGCGCGCGCTGCGCTCGATGGCCTCGATGCCGCGCTTGAACAAGCCCTCTTCGTACGGGCGCATGTTCAGCAACTGCGCCCAGCCCAGCACCGCATTGAGCGGCGTGCGCAGCTCGTGGCTGACGGTCGCGAGAAAGTCGTCCTTCAGGCGGCTGGCCCGTTCGGCTTCTTCCCGCGCCCGCGATTCGGCTTCGAGCAGCTGGGCGCGGCGCTCCTCGGCCTGGCGGCGCTCGCTGATGTCGATGACGGCGTTGGTCAGGCCGATGATCTCGCCGGTATCGTCGCGCAGCGGCGTCACAACCACGTCGTAGACCACGCGCTGCGTGTGCCGGCGGCGGAAGGCGAACTCCACGCGCGTGGGCGTGCCGGTGGCAATCACGCGCTGGCCGGCCTCGGTCAGCCGCGCGGCGGCCCGACGGCCGAAGACTTCCCGCACGGTGCGCCCGAGCAATTGCTCCGGCTTCAGGCCGAACACGGCGTTATGCACCCAGGTGAAGTGCATCGTGTTGTCGACGTCGTACAGCGAGATCGGCGACGCCTGCAGCGCTGCCACCAGGCGCTGCTGTGACAGGCGCTGCTGCGTTTCGGCCAGCGCGCGGCGTTCCGCGCCGGCGCGCGCACGCCGCAACTGCTCGCAGAGCACGCAGATGAGCAGCGCGCCCACACTGAAGACCAGCACCTGCGCGGTTGTCGGCGGCGGCGGCCCGGCCCAGGTCTGCACGGCGGCTACCGCCAGGAACAGCGTCCCGTAGGCGCCGATGGCCAGCATGCCCGGCCAGAAGCCGCCGTACCATGCGGCGATGGTCACGACCGGAAACGCCAGGTAGAACGGCAGGTGGATCCCCATGGTCGCCTCGAGCGCGACCCGCACCGCCGTGCCCAGCACGGCTGCGCCGATGGCCACCAGCCATGCCGATGGGCGGATGGCCGGCGCGGCCTTCAGGCCGCTGCTGCTGAACGGGCCCGGGTCTGCCGGTCGGGGCGGTTCAGCGGTATGCGTATCGGACGGACGGGATGGACGAGGCGGAATGGACTTCATGATCGGGCGCGGTATCCGACGCGACCAGACAGGGCGGGCAAAGGTGACTCAGCATACGAACTGGCCGGCGTGGCTGCCATCGGATTTTCACTGACACGCGTGCAAGACGGCCGCCGATTCGTGCGTGGCAATAGCCTCCCGGCTGCAATCACCCTTCCGACGAGGGGTGCGGGTCGCGCATCCTGTCCCGCCGGACGAGGTCCGGAAACAGCCGCATCCAGATCGCCACCACCAGCAGCGTGCCCAGCCCACCGAGCACCACCGAGGCCACCGGCCCAAGCAGACCGGCCACCATGCCCGATTCGAACTCGCCGAGCTGGTTCGATGCTCCCACGAACACCGAGTTGACCGCGCTCACGCGGCCCCGCATCGCATCGGGCGTATCGAGCTGCACCAGGGAGGTCCGGATCACCACGCTGATCATGTCCGATGCGCCCAGCACCACCAGCGCCAGCATCGACAGCGGCAGCCAGCGCGATACCCCGAACACGAGCGTCGCCATGCCAAATATCGCCACGGCCGCAAACATCACGCGGCCCACGTGCCGGTCCAGCGGACGATGCGCGAGAAAGAGCGCCATCCCCAGCGCCCCCACCGCCGGCGCCGAACGCAGCAGCCCCAGCCCCCACGCGCCCGTGCCGAGGATGTCGCGCGCGTAGATCGGCAGCAGCGCCGTGGCGCCGCCCAGCAGCACCGCAAACAGATCCAGCGAGATTGCGCCCAGCACCACGGGCCGCCCCTTGATGAAGACGATGCCCGCAAACAGCGACTCCAGGCTCACCGGCGTGCTGACCGGCGCCGCCCGCGCCATGCGCACCCACGCGATCAGCACGTGCGCCAGCAGGAAGAGCCCCGCCGCGGTGGCATAGACCACCGGCGCGCCGGCCACGTACAGGAACCCGCCCACCGCCGGCCCCAGGATGATGCCCGTCTGGCCTGCTGAACTTGACAGCGCCACCGCGCGCGGCAGCACCTCGGGCGGCACCAGCGAGGGCAGCAGCGCCTGCAGGGTGGGCGTCTCGAAGGCCCGCATCGCCCCGATGACGACCACGCACAGAAAGATGGGCTGGATGCTCGCGTGCCCCATTGCCGCCATCACCGAGAGCGACAGCGCCACCAGCGCCTCGACGGCCTGGCACGCGCGCACGACGCGGCGCCGGTCGTAGCGGTCGGCGATATGGCCCGACGCCAGCACCAGCACCACTGAGGGCAGGAACTGGGCCAGACCCACCAGCCCAAGCACATAGGCGCTGCGTGTGAGGTCGTAGATCTGCCAGCCCACAGCCACGCCAAACATCTGGTACGCAAAGGTCGTGGACAGCCTGGCAAACCAGAACAGGCGGAAGGCGGGGTAGGAGAAGGGCGCGTGCGACAGCGCTGTCGCGGGAGGGGGCGCGGAAGAAGCGGGGGAAAGACCGGCGTCGCCAGACACGTTGAATGCGCGCCGGAACCCGGCGACTTGCTGAAAGGGTGAGCGGAACGCCCGTCATCGTAACGGAAGTCGGCGGCCCGCAGCGTCTCGTACAGGTACGTGGCTTGCGAAACTGCCCATACATCATTACGGGAGATTTCATCATGGCCACATCGCACGCCAAGCCGAAATCCGATGCCAAGCCGGGCAAGGGCGCGCCGCATCGCTGGTCACACCACGTGATGGAGACGAGCGACGCACTGGATCTTGAACCCGACATCTTCAAGTCGCGCAGCCCATCGCGCATTGCCGCGTCGCTCAAGGCATCGGCCGAGCACAGCAGGCGGCGCAAAGGGACGGCGTTCCAGTCGGCCATGTCGATGCTGACGTTCTATATCAATCGTGCGGGGCACAACCTCAGTGCGGGGCGGCGGCAAATCCTGGAGCGTGCCAAGGACAGCCTGCGCGCCGAGTTCGGCCGGCCCACGCGCGGCGCTGCCAAGGCGCGGCATTGAGCGCGGCGGCGCCCCTGCGGATGGCGGGTCAGAGGGCGAGCATGACGCTCAGCAGCTGGCGCGCCACGGTCCGGTAGCTCTCGGGGTCACCCTGTGGCGAATAGGTCGACAGCGTCTTGCCGCGGTAATTCACGGTCACGATGCCGTTGCGCGCCGAGTAGGTCGCGTCGATGCGGCGGCCGCCGCGTTCGATATGGAAGCCGATGGTCTCGGCCACCAGCCGGACGGTTTCCGGATGGGGCGCCGGCATGGACAGCGGCGCAGGGCTGGCTGGGGTCGGTTGTTCGGGGCGGCGCACGGCGCTTTCTCTTCAGGAAGGTATGGGGCGCAACGCAGGTTCCGTACCAGCCGGGTTTGGCGCCCCTGCAGTCCGTGTCGCCCCAAAAGTGGCACTTCATCGCCGGATCGGCTGTCGGACCGACGCTCGGCTTGACGCCATGCGTCGCTTCGCTGACGAAATTTGTCATTTTCGTAAATCGGCCAAATACGCAATTAACCGCCAAGATTTTTGGGCCCCGTGCAAATCCGGGCTATCAGGCGCGAGGCGCAGGTGCCATGCTGGTCAATGACGCGGCGCATATCGTGTGCGGGGCGTTCTGCCGGCGTCCAACCATGCCAACAAGGAGGCGATATGGGTTCTCATACCTACAAGATGATCGAGCTGGTGGGCTCGTCACCCGAATCCAGCGATGCAGCCATCCGCAATGCCATCGCGCGGGCGGGCGAGACGCTCAACCATCTGGACTGGTTTGAGGTGCTGGAGACGCGCGGGCATCTGGTCGACGGGAAGATCGCGCACTGGCAGGTGACGCTCAAGGTCGGCATGCGGCTTGAGGCGCTGGAAAGCGAGAAGCCCGCCGGGAAGAAGAAAGGGAAATAGCGCCCAAGAAAGAAAGGCGGCCGCGCATGTCCGCGGCCGCCTTTCCCGATGCGCCCGGCGTTATTGCGCCTGCGAAAAATCGAGCGCGTTGGTCAGGTCGCCCATCGGTTTGTTGCCGTTGGCGACGAGGGCGTCGTCGCGCTGCTTCAGGCCGGGCAGCGTCGGCAGGGCAAAGCGGTGCGTGATCAGGCGCAGCACCGAGGCCGTGTCGTACTGCGTGTGGTCCACGAAGCCCTTCTTGGCGAACGGCGAGACGATGATCGCCGGGATGCGGGTGCCCGGGCCCCAGCGGTCAGCCTTCGGCACCGTGGCGTGGTCGTAGAAACCGCCGTTTTCGTCATACGTCACGACGATCACCATGTTCTTCCATTGCGGGCTCTTCTGCAGCTGCGCAATCACGTTGGCGATGTGGGCGTCGCCGTCGGCCACGTTGGCGTAACCGGCGTGCTGGTTCAGGTTGCCCTGCGGCTTGTAGAACGTGACGGCGGGCAGCTTGCCGGCGGCGGCATCGGCCAGGAAGGCGGCGTCGTAATCCTTCAGGTGCGCGGCGCGCTCGGCGGCACCGCTGGCGGTGGCCGGGTCGAAGCGGCTGAAGTAGTTGAACGGCTGGTGGTGCGGCTGGAACTGCGTGGTGCCAGCGTAGATCACGCTGCGCGTGGCGTTCGGCGCGTCGGCGATGGCGGCGTTCCACGCGCCGGCATACCAGGCCCAGTCCACGCCCTTGGCGCTCAGCAGGTCACCGATGTTGGTGGTGGACTGCACCGGCATCGTCGAGGCCTTGGTGGGGTCTGCGTAGGTCGCATTGCCGCTGGCCACGCCGTTGCCCGACGGCTGGAACGGCGGCTGCATGGTGTTGACGGCGTAGAACACGCCCGAACCATCGTCGGCCGTGAGCGTGCTGTCGTTGGCGTAGACCGCCTTGCCCGACAGCACGGAGCTCGGGTTGCCCGTTCCCGCGTCAAGCACCGGCACACCGTCGGCATTGACCGTGACCTTCGAGATGCTGCCCGCCGCCGGCGAGGACTTCGCGTTCGGATAGATCGGCGCGCAGGCGCAGATCAGGTACTGGTGGTTCAGGAACGAGCCCCCGAATGCGCCCATGAAGAAGTTGTCGGCGAGCGTGTATTGCTGGGCGATCTTCCACATGGCCATCTTGCTGCCGTCGTAGTAGCCCATCGAGAGGCCGCCCGCGTCGGAGTACGCGGCGAACTTGTCGTTCTTGCCGCCGTTGATCTGCATCTGGTTGTTGTAGAAGCGGTGCACGAGGTCGCGCGTGGTCACGCTCTGCGGCACCACGACGCCCGTGCCGTTCACGCCATTGGGATCGTCGATCTGGAACATCTTGTTCGGCCAGCCGGTGGTCTGCGCCTGCGTGAGGGTCACGCTCTGGCCGGCGGCGGTCAGGCCGCCCCAGGTGGGCGGCAGGCTCGGCAGCACCGAGCCATCGAAGTCCTTCTGCGCGACAGCCGTGCCGGTGGACGTCGGGTTCACGCCGGGGATGCCGTTGGCGCCCGGGAACAGGCCGTACAGGTTGTCGAAGCCGCGGTTCTCGGCGTAGATGACGACGATGGTCTTGACGTTGTCAGCGAGCGCCATGCGCTTGCTCACGCCGTCGCGGATTGTCTTGCCGACGTCGCCGCCGCTAGCCACGGCATCGGCGATCAGTGCGATGGCCTGGTCGATCTCGGCCTGCAGCGCGGTCTTGGTGGCTGCGTCGGTTTCCTTGTTGTGGTCTTCCAGCAGCTTGTCGACCGTCACGCCCAGGCGCGCGGCCAGCGCGGTCTTGGCGGCATTGATGTCGCCGCCGTTGCTGTCCATCAGCGCGGCAAGTTCGGTCGAGATGGCGCTCACGACAGCGTTGGCGCCGGCCGGCGCGCGGAACACCAGCGGCTGCGTGACCGGCGTGCTCGTGTTCTTGTCCGGATCATTGCGCTTGGCATCCGTGCCGATTTCCACGGTGATGGCACCGGTGCCGGCCAGCGTGTACGCACCGTTCTTGTCGGTGCGCGTGCTGGTTTCACCGGCGTCGCACTTGCCGTTGTTGTTGGCGTCGATACAGACCTTGGCGTTCTCGAAGTAGCTGCCGGTCACCACGCCGGAGGTCGATTGCGTGGAGGCGCTGCTGTTCGAATCGCTGCCGCCGCAGGCAGTCATGCTGGCTGCCACCAGCGCGGCGAGCGGAAGGTGAGGCAAAAGACGGAATGCTCGGCTCATGATTTCCCTTGATTGTTGTGTGGGGGACGAAAGCGAGCGGGAGTCTGTGCCTCGTGTGTGACAAGTTGATGATGCAAACGCAGGCGCGGAGCGGATCTGGGCCGAGCTCAGCAGGAACACCATCGTCAGGAGGAGCAGGGGCACCGCCGAACGTTTGAAGACATTTGCCACCATGGGACCTCTCCAAGGACTGACGTGACGCGCGTTTGACGACATCAAAGTGTCATGGTGGCCGTGCTAAGTTGCAAGGCTTCCATCATTGCGCCCATCGTCGATGCCTCGTCTTCTGCCGTTGTCCACTGTTCGCGCGATTGCCGCTTCGGCGCTCGCGCTGGGGCTGGCCGCTTGCGGGCGCGGCGAACCGGCGGTGGCGCATGCCGCGGCGCCGGCCGGTGCGTCGGCACCCGCGGCCAAGTCCGTCCCTGCGTACGAAAAGGCCTTCTACACGATGATGGCGACGCGCCGCCCGTCGGTGCCGGCCATGGCGGCACTGGGCAAGGCGCTGTTCTTCGATCCGGCCATGTCGGCCTCGGGCAAGCTCTCGTGCGCGAGCTGCCATAGCCCGGCGCACGCCTATGGCCCCCCGAATGACCTCTCGGTGCAGCTGGGCGGCCCCGGCATGGACAAGACCGGCGTGCGCGCCGCGCCGTCGCTGCGCTATCTGCAGAGCGTGCCGCCGTTTAGCGAGCACTTCTTCGAGAACGACGGCAACGACTCAGAAGACCAGGGCCCGACCGGCGGCTACACCTGGGACGGCCGCGTGTCGTCCACGCACGAGCAGGCGCGCATTCCGCTGCTTTCCGCGCACGAGATGGCGAACGGCACCCCGGCCAGCGTGGTGGCCAAGCTGCGCAATGGCAGCCATGCGCTGGCGTTCCGCCAGGTGTTCGGCAACGACATCCTCGACAACGAAGACACGGCCTTCCGCGCCGCGCTGATGGCGCTGGAGGTGTTCCAGCAGACGCCATCGGAGTTCTACCCGTACGACAGCAAGTACGACGCGTTCCTGCGCCGCCAGGTCAAGCTGTCGCCGCAGGAAATGCGGGGCCTGCGGGCGTTCTCCGATCCGGCCAAGGGCAACTGCGCGTCATGCCACGTCAGCGCGATCAAGCAGGACGGCGCGTTCCCGGCCTTCACCGATTTCGGCCACATTGCCGTGGGCGTGCCACGCAACCGCAAGCTCGAAGCCAACGCGGACCCGGCGTTCTTCGACCTCGGCCTGTGCGGCCCCGACCGCACCGACCTCAAGGATCACGCCGAGTACTGCGGCCGCTTCCGCACGCCATCGCTGCGCAACGTGGCGCTGCGCAAGACGTTCTTCCACAACGGCGCGATCCACTCGCTCGAAGATGCGGTGCGCTTCTACGCCCAGCGCGATACCCAGCCGCAGAAGTGGTACCCGCGCAAGGCCGACGGCACGGTCGACAAGTTCGACGACCTGCCGCCCCGGTACCACGCCAACGTCAACATGGAGCCGCCGTTCGGCGGCAAGCCGGGCGACAGGTCGGCGCTGTCCGAGGCCGACGTGCGCGACATCGTCGCCTTCCTCAAGACCCTCACCGACGGCTACCGACCGCCACACGTTGCCCGGCGCTGAGCCTGCGGCCCGTTTGTTGCAACGCCCCGGAGCGTACGCGCGGCTGCCCGGGCGTGCGCTCCGGTTATCATCGGCAGATCGTCTTCCCGCAGTCTTGATTGCCCTCTATGACCTGGCTTGCTGACCCGTCCGTCTGGATCGGGCTGTTCACCCTCGTGGTGCTCGAGATCGTTCTCGGCATCGACAACCTCGTTTTCATCGCCATCCTGGTCAACAAGCTGCCGCCCGCGCAGCGTGACCGCGCGCGC
The DNA here is from genome assembly GCF_000954135.1 of Ralstonia mannitolilytica. Lineage (NCBI taxonomy): Bacteria > Pseudomonadati > Pseudomonadota > Betaproteobacteria > Burkholderiales > Burkholderiaceae > Ralstonia > Ralstonia mannitolilytica. The sequence continues at coordinate 1,101,163 of NZ_CP010800.1, forward strand.
ATGATCGGCCTCGGCCTGGCGCTCGTGATGCGCATGGTGCTGCTGGCCACCATGTCGTGGCTCATCGGACTGACCAGGCCGCTGCTCACGCTGGGGCCGGTGGAACTGTCCGGGCGGTCGATCATCCTGCTGCTCGGCGGGTTCTTCCTGCTGTTCAAGGCCACGTCTGAGCTGCACGAGCGCCTTGACGGCCAGCCGCATGACGAAAGCCACGGCACAGGCCATGGCAAGTTCTGGAACGTGATCGCGCAGGTGGTGATCCTGGATGCGGTGTTCTCCATCGACTCCGTCATCACGGCCGTGGGCATGGTCAACGACCTGCCGGTGATGATGGCCGCGGTGGTCATCGCCATGGGCGCCATGCTGTTTGCATCACGCCCGCTGACGCACTTCGTCAACGCCCACCGCACGGTGGTGGTGCTGTGCCTGAGCTTCCTGCTGATGATTGGCTTCTCGCTGGTGGCCGAGGGCCTGGGCTTTCATATTCCGAAGGGGTATCTGTATGCGGCCATCGGCTTCTCGATCCTGATCGAGTTCTTCAACCAGGTGGCCCAGCGCAATACCGTGCGCTACGAGCGCCGCCGCCCCCTGCGCGAGCGCACCGCCGATGCCGTGCTGAGCCTGCTGGGCGACCGCCCCGGCACGCCAGCGGATGCCGAATCGCATGAAGCAGTGCCGCACGAGGATGGCCACCCCGAGCCGCAGGCCGTGTTCCGCCCGGAAGAGCGCAGCATGGTCAGCGGCGTGCTCGATCTGGCCGAGCGTTCGGTGCGTTCCATCATGACGCCGCGCCACGATATTTCGTGGGTGGACCTGGAGGCCGATGCGGCCGTCACGCGCAAGCTGCTGCTGTCGGTGCCGCACAACCAGTTCCCGGTCTGCCGCGGCGGGCTGGATGACCTCGTGGGCGTGGCGCGCGCCAAAGACCTGATGGGCGATCTCGACACACGCGGCACCATCGACGTCGAGCGCACCGTCAAGCCCGCGCTCAAGGTGTCCGACAACATGGGCATCCTGCGCCTGATGGACCAGCTCAAACGTGCGCGTGGGCGCATGCTCGTCGTGACCGACCCGCTTGACGTCGTGCAGGGCGTGGTCACACCCATCGACGTGCTGGAAGCGATTGCCGGCGAGTTTCCCGACGAAGACGAACGCCCCGGCGTGGTCGAGGTGAGCGACGGCTGCTGGGAGGTGGCCGGCGAGGCCGACTTGCGCCAGCTCGAAGACGTGCTGCAAGTCGACTGGCTGCTCGACGAAGGCGGCGGCGCGACAAGCCTGGGCGGCTACCTCTTCAACCAGTGGGACCGCCTGCCCGAGGTGGGCGACACACTGGTGCGCCACGACCTGCGGTTCGTCATCCTCGAAGCTGGCAGCCGCCGCATCGTGCGCGTGCGCATCGAGCGCATGGAAGACGTGACGGCGCCAGAGGCCGAAGCCTAAACGGCTTCTTCGGGTGGCGATGCGGCAGGCGCGGGCCTGCGTGTCAGCGCGAGGCTCGCCACCGCCGCCAGCACGCACGCAATGCCGCCCACCTGGCGCACGCTGACGGATTCGCCAAGCAGCACCGCCGCAAACGCCACCGCCGCGACGGGCGCCAGCGCAGTGAACAGCGCTGCCTCTGCACCACTCACGCGCGCTGCGCCGGCATACCACACCACGAAACCGCCGACCGTCGGCACGACCGCATAGTAGGCAACGGCCACCAGCGCCTGCGCTGCCTGCGTCGATGCGTGCAGTTGCCAGGGCGATTCCCCCAGTGCAGGCAGCAGTGCCGTCAGCAAGCCGAACGCACTCATCGTGGCGGACAGCGCCAGTGGCGGCACCGGCGTACGCAGCCGCTTGTTGAGCAGGATGAAAAGCCCCTCGCATAGCACGGCGCCGAGCACCAGCAGATTGCCCAGCAGCGGGTGCGCGGCGTCGCTGCCCGGCTGGAACGCGATGGCAAGCACACCGGCCGTGGCCAGTGCGATGGCGCCCAGGACGGCGCGGCCCGGCCGCTCGCCCAGCAGCAGGATCGCAATGAGCGCAGACATGACAGGCAGCGTGCCGATGATCACGCCGGCATCTGCCGCGGAGGTGTAGCGCAGCCCCGAGATCAACAGCGTCGTGTAGCCGACGCTGCCTGCTGCGGCCTGCAACACCAGCAGCGCCCAGTCGCGCCGCGCGAGCACCGGCCAGCGCGTGCGCATGACCCGCATGATGAGAAGAAACAGCGGCAGCGCGAGCGCAAAACGCAGCGCCGTTGCCGTGAAGGGTGGCAGGCCCGCCGCGATGATCTTGCTGGCCGCCACGGTGCTGCCCACCAGCACCATCGCCAGCGCCAGATAGAGATAGCCTTCGAGCCGCTTCGACATGTCGCACCCCGCGCAGATGAAAGCCGCAGGATGCCCCCGCGCTGGGCGGCCGTCTTGAACGAAATTGCAGCGCGGCGGTGTGTGCCCTAGCGCGCCGCCGCCACCATGCCGGGCGAGACCCCGTACTTGCGCACGAACTGCCGCGTCATGTGGCTCTGGTCGGCAAAGCCGCAGGCGGCGGCCACCTCGGCCAGCGGCAGCCCTTGCGCGATGAGGCGGCGGGCCAGCGCCACGCGCCGCTGCAGCTGATATGCGTGCGGGGTCAGGCCCGTCACGCGTGCGAATCCGCGCAGGACCTGGAATCGGCTCAGCCCGGTCTCGGCGGCAAGATCGTGCAGCGAGACGGCGGCGGCCGGGTCATCGTCGATGCGGCTGCGCGCGGCGCGGATGGCATCGGGCGCATCGTCGGCACGATGGGTGCGGGCGTGCAGCGCATCGGCAAGGACGGCCAGCAGCAGTTGCTCGCGCAGCAGCGCATCGCCGCGCCCGCCCGAGGCCGTCATTTGCGCAAACAGCAGGCGCGCCTGGCGGGCCAGCCGGGCGTCGCGGATGACGGGGCGGCTGAACTCCGCCGCGCCGGGCACGCTGGCGTGCAGGTCGCTGGCAAGGTCCGCCACCACGTCGGCGTCAAGGTAGAGCATGCGCCACGCCCGTCCGGTATCGCCGATCGGTGTGCCGTCGTGCACCTCGGCCGGGTTGACGGTGATGACGTCGCCGGCGCCGGCTTCCACCATGCCGCGCCCGCTGAACGATTTCTGCGCGCCGCGCTCGATGATGCCGATGCCGAACTGCCCGTGCGTGTGGCGCGGAAAGCTGTGCGGCGTGTCTGCGGCGACGGCCTCCACGCCGGGCATGGCGCAGCGCGGCATGAAGAACGCGGGGCGGGGCGTCTGGCGCGGCAAAGGCGGCTCCGTGGGTGAAGAGCGTGTGGGCGCGCGGGGGCGCCAAGTGGCAGCAGCATACGCTTTCTTCGCATTTCGCTCACTTTCTGGCCGCGTGCCGTTGCTATGCTCGCGTACGGCTGCTGGCACGCCCGGTAAGATGAGCGCGGCCCACCTGCCGGGCACTGCGCAAGCCGCTCCCGCCGGCGGTGCGCCAAGCCGCCCTGATTGATTCATGCGCCTGTCTTTCGGTATCACCTCCAAGCTGTTCGTTGCGCTGTTCACGCTGAGCATCGTGGTTGCGCTTGCCATGGGCGCGGCGGTGCGCTGGCGCTTTGACGCCAATTTTCTCGACTACGTGAATGCCCGCGAGGCCGAGCGCATGGCCGCCATCGCGCACGGCGTCGAGGCCGCCTACGCGCAGCACGGCAACTGGGATTTCCTGCGCAGCGACCGCGCCGCGTGGTTCCGCCTGCTGCGCCGCGAGGGCGCACGTGCGCGGGCAAGCGGCATGGGCGCCGATCGCTTCGAACCCTCGGCGGGCTACCGCTTCGAGCCGCCGCCCGGCCTCGAGCCGGACATGCCGCTGCCGCCGGGCCCACCGCGTCTGCCGGGCGAGCCGCCCCCGATGCCGCATTCGCCCATCTGGCTGCTGGACGCCGCGCGCAACGTCGTCATTGGCGATGGCCCACCGCTTGGCCCGAACGCGCGCTGGCACGAGCTGCATCACAACGGCCAGACGATCGGCTGGCTGGCCATGCCGCCGCGTGTGCGCGTGCCTGAGGGCGCCGACCAGGCTTTCCAGGCCCAGCAACTGCGTGCCACGTGGATCATCGCGGGCCTGTCCGTCCTGCTGGCGGCGCTGGTGGCCGTGCTGCTCGCGCGCGGGTTGCTGGCCCCGATGCGCCGCCTGACCGACGCAGCACGCCGCATGGCAGACGGCGACTACGCCACCCGTGTCGACGTCCATTCGCGCGACGAACTCGGCGGGCTGGCGGCGGATTTCAACCACCTCGCTGCGTCGCTCGAGGCCAACCAGAAGATGCGGCGCCAGTTGACCGCCGACATCTCGCACGAGCTGCGTACGCCGCTGGCCGTCCTGCGGGGCGAACTCGAAGCGCTGGAAGACGGCGTGCGTCCGCTGACGGCCACGTCGCTTGCGTCTTTGCAGGCCGAGGTTTCCATACTCAGCAAGCTCATCGACGACTTGTACGAGCTCTCGCTGGCCGACGTGGGCGCGCTCGCATTCCACATGGAGCCGCTGGACCTGGCCGACACGGTGTGCAGCGCGGTGCAGGGCTTCACGCCGCGCCTGATGGAAAAGGGCATCGCCCTGCAGATCGACGTGCCGCAGGGGCCGACGCATGCAACGATGGTCCGCGGCGACGCGCAGCGCCTGCGCCAGGTCATGCACAACCTGCTCGAGAACACGCTGCGCTATACCGACGATGGCGGCACGCTGCGTGTGCGCGTCCACCAGGACGGCGCGTGGCAGCAGGTCGACGTGCAGGACAGCGCGCCGGGCGTGCCCGAGGCGATGTTGCCGCGCGTGTTCGATCGGCTGTTCCGTGCCGATGCGTCGCGCAGCCGGGCGCACGGCGGGGCCGGGCTTGGGCTCAGCCTGTGCCAGACCATCGTTGCCGCGCACGGCGGCACCATTGAAGCCAAACCTTCGCCGCTGGGCGGGCTGTGGATTGCGATTCGCCTGCCGCTGCTCGCCCAGCCATGACACGCTAGCCGACCATGATCCTCATCATCGAAGACGAACCGAAGCTGGCCGCGCTGATGACCGACTACCTGCGCGCCGCCCACTACGAGACCGAGTGTCTGCCCGACGGCACGGACGCCGTGCAGCGCATCCGCGAGACCACGCCCGAGCTCGTGTTGCTCGACCTGATGCTGCCTGGCAAGGACGGCCTGCAGATCTGCCGCGAGGTGCGCGGCTTCAGCGAGGTGCCGATCGTCATGGTGACGGCGCGCGTGGAGGAGATCGATCGTCTCCTCGGCCTGGAGCTCGGCGCCGACGACTACGTCTGCAAGCCCTTCAGCCCGCGCGAACTCGTGGCGCGCATCAAGACCATCCTGCGGCGGGTGCAGCGTGCGGGCGGCGTGCCTGACAGCGCCCTGGTGATCGACAGCACCGCCTATACCGCCACGCTGCGCGGCCAGCGGCTCGATCTCACGCCGGTGGAGTTTCGTCTGCTGTCGGCGCTCGCGGCCGCACCCGGGCGCATCCTGTCGCGCGCCAACCTGCTCGAGCAGATCTACGACGACCACCGCATCGTGACCGATCGCACGGTCGACACGCATGTCAAGAACCTGCGCCGCAAGATGGAGCAGGCCAGCCCCGGCACCGATCTCATCCATTCGGTCTACGGTGTGGGCTACCGGCTCGACGCCTGAGGTTCAAGAAAACTCCTCGGTTTGCCCACCGTTGGTGCAACTTCAGTGCCTACAGTGGGCGCATGGCCGGCGCGCCCGGCCGATGAACCCTTCAGGAGCCTCATTCATGACCGTTGTGACTTCCCGCCGCCTGCCCGCGCTTGCCGCCGGGCTCTTGCTCTCGTGCGCCGCGCTGGCGCAGACCGCCGCACCCGGTGCGGTTCCGCTGTCGCCGATGCCGCCGCATGGTCCCGGCATGATGGGCCGCGGCCCAGGCATGGAAATGGGCCCGTACCGTGGCGGCATTCCGCTCCTGCGTGGCCTGAAGCTGACCGAAGCGCAGCGCGACAAGGTCTTCGCCATCGAATATGCGCAGATGCCGGAAGCGCGCGAACAGCGCAAGGCCATCGCGCAGGCTCACCGCGAATTGCACCAGATGGTCGTGTCCGGCCAGTATGACGAAGCGCGTGCCCGCGCGCTGACCGAGACGCTCGGCAGGGCGGTGGCCCGCGAAGCGCAACTGCGTGCACAGGCGGGTGCCAAGATCATGCAGGTGCTCACGCCGGAGCAGCGCAAGCAGATCGGCGAGCGCGAGGCGCAGCGCGTGGCCGAACTCGAACACGGCGAGGGCGGGCTGGAGCCCTTGCCGGTGATGTAGCCGGCACATCGGGGGCGCCTACCGCAGATCGTCCAGCGCCAGGTTGAGTTCCAGCACATTCACGGTAGGCTCCCCAAACACACCAAGCACCGGCCCCTTGGTATGCTCGGCGACCACCTTCCTCACCAGGTCCGGCGACATGTGCCGCGCCCGCGCCACCCGCTCCAGTTGATACGCCGCCGCCGCCGGGCTGATGTCCGGGTCCAGCCCACTCGCAGAAGCGGTCACAAGATCAGCAGGAATCGGCGCAGTGTTCGTCGGGTCCGCTTCCTTGAGCGCCGCAATGCGGGCCTTGGCCGCCTCCGTCAACGCCGGATTGCTCGGCCCAAGGTTCGATCCGCTTGATGCCTGCGCGTTATACGGATTCGGCGCAGTCGCCGAGATCCGCCCCCAGAAATACTCCGGGGTGTCAAAGTTCTGCCCGATCAACGAAGACCCGACAGCCTTGCCGCCACGCTCGATGATCGAGCCCCCGGCCTGCGCCGGAAACAGCGCCTTGCCGACACCCGTCACCACCACCGGATACAGCACCCCGGTAATGAGCGACAGCCCGACGAACACCACCAGCGCCGCACGCAGCAGCCCACCTTGTTGCGGCACATCGGCCTGAACAGGTTGACGCGCTTGAGTTGTGGTTGCCATGAATGCACTCCTTCCTTAAACCCAGCCCATCGCGGCCAGGAACATGTCGATGATCTTGATGCCCGGGAAGGGCAGCAGCAGGCCGCCCAGGCCGTAGATCAAGAGATTGCGGCGCAGCAGCGTGGCGGCGCCCAGCGCGCGGTACTTCACGCCCTTGAGCGCCAGCGGGATCAGGAACACGATGATCAGCGCGTTGAAGATCACGGCGCTCATCACGGCTGATGCCGGCGTTGCCAGGTGCATCACGTTCAGCGCGGCGAGCTGCGGATACGTCGTCGCAAACGCGGCCGGGATGATGGCGAAGTACTTCGCCACATCGTTGGCGATCGAGAACGTGGTGAGCGAGCCGCGCGTCATCAGCATCTGCTTGCCGATCTCGACAATCTGGATCAGCTTGGTCGGGCTGGAATCCAGGTCGACCATGTTGCCGGCCTCCTTGGCAGCCTGCGTGCCACTGTTCATGGCGACGGCCACGTCGGCCTGTGCCAGGGCGGGCGCATCGTTGGTGCCGTCACCGGTCATGGCAACGAGGCGGCCTTGTGCCTGCTGTTCGCGGATGAGCGCAAGCTTGGTCTCGGGCGTGGCTTCGGCGATGAAGTCGTCGACGCCGGCTTCAGCGGCGATGGACGCGGCGGTCAGGCGGTTGTCGCCGGTGATCATCACCGTCTTGATGCCCATCTGGCGCAGCTCGGCAAAGCGCTCGCGGATGCCGGCCTTCACGATGTCCTTCAGTTCCACCACGCCGAGCACGCGGTCGTTGTCGGACACCACCAGCGGCGTGCCGCCTGCGCGTGCCACGTCATCCACGGCCGTCGACACGGCATCGGGAAACTTGCCGGCCAGCAGCGTCACATGCGTGCGAATCGCATCGGCCGCGCCCTTGCGGATCTGGCGCGCGTCGCCTGCATGGGAGACGTTGATACCGCTCATGCGCGTTTGCGCAGAGAAGGCGACGTACACCGGCTGCGTCTTCGCCAGCGCGGCTTCATCGATGGACGCCTCGCCCAGGTTGCGCGCGAGCGTGACGATGCTGCGGCCTTCCGGCGTTTCATCGGCCAGCGACGACAGCCATGCGGCCTCGGCCAACTGCTTGGCGGTCACGCCAGGCGCGGGAATGAAGCGCGAAGCCTGGCGGTTGCCGTGCGTGATCGTGCCGGTCTTGTCGAGCAGCAGCACATCCACGTCGCCGGCCGCTTCCACGGCGCGGCCCGAGGTGGCGATCACGTTGGCCTGCATCATGCGGCTCATGCCCGCCACGCCAATGGCGGAGAGCAGACCACCGATGGTGGTCGGGATCAGACACACCAGCAGCGCGACGAGCACGGTAATCGTGATCGGCGAACCGGCCTTCATCGCGTCCACCGAGAAGATCGAGTACGGCAGCAGCGTGACGGTCGCCAGCATCAGGATGATGGTCAGGCTCACCAGCAGGATCGTCAGCGCCAGCTCGTTGGGCGTCTTCTGGCGCTTGGCGCCTTCCACCATCGAGATCATCCGATCGAGGAAGCTCTCGCCGGGGTTGGCGGTGATGCGCACGATGATCCAGTCCGACAGCACGCGCGTGCCGCCCGTCACGGACGAGAAGTCTCCGCCCGATTCGCGGATGACCGGTGCCGATTCGCCGGTGATGGCGCTTTCGTCCACCGAGGCCACGCCTTCGATGACCTCGCCGTCGCCGGGCACCATGTCGCCGGCTTCGATGAGCACGATGTCGCCACGGCGCAGCGCGGTGGCGGCGCGTGCTTCCGTACGATCACGGCGGTGCGGGTCTGCCAGCACCTTGGCCTGCACCGTGGTCTTGATGCCGCGCAGCGATGCGGCCTGCTGCTTGCTGCGGCCCTCGGCCAGCGCTTCGGCAAAGTTGGCGAACAACACCGTGAACCACAGCCACACCGACACGGCGAGGATGAAGCCCGCCGGCGCTTCGGCCTGGCCGCGCAGCGCCATGATCCACAGGATCGTGGTGAGGATGCTGCCGACGTAGACGACAAACATCACCGGGTTCTTGGCCTGCGCGCGCGGCGACAGCTTGCGGAAGCTGTCGACAATGGCGGGCTTGACCAGCGCCGACGAGAACATCGACAGCTTGCGCACATCCTTGGCGGACAGCGTGGTGTGCGTCGTATGCGTGCTGCGTGCCTGCGGCTCGGCGGCTGCAGCAGTACCAGTACCGGCGCTCGGCTCAAGCTTGTGCTTGACCGTACGCACAGCCGGTTCGGATTCGGGATAACGGATAGCCATAAGGCACCTGTTGATATTGGGTAGACGACTCGCCGTGCGCTTAGCGGGCGAGGTGTTCTGCAATCGGACCCAGTGCGAGCGCCGGGATGTACGTGAGCGCGCCCACCAGCAGCACCGAGCCGATCAGCAGCACCACAAACAGCGGGCCGTGCGTGGGCAGCGTGCCGGCCGTCACGGGCAGGCGCTTCTTGGCGGCAAACGTGCCTGCCATCGCCAGCACCGGCACGATGATCCAGAAGCGGCCCAGCCACATCGCAATGCCCAGCGCGATGTTGTAGAACGGCGTGTTGGCAGACAGGCCCGCAAACGCGCTGCCGTTGTTGTTGGCCGCCGATGAGAAGGCGTACAGCACCTCAGAGAAGCCGTGCGTGCCGGGGTTGAAGATGCCGGCCTTGCCCTGCGTGACGACCACGGCGATGGCCGTGCCCACCAGCACCAGCAGCGGCGTGACGAGGATGGCGATGGACGTCATCTTCATCTCGAACACCTCGATCTTCTTGCCGAGGTATTCCGGCGTACGGCCGATCATCAGGCCCGCAATGAACACGGCCAGGATGGCGTACACCAGCATGCCGTACAGGCCCGAGCCCACACCGCCAAACACCACTTCGCCCAGCTGCATCAGGAACATCGGCACGAAGCCGCCCAGCGCGGTCAGCGAGTCATGCATGGCATTCACCGCCCCGCACGACGCTGCCGTCGTGATGGTGGCAAACAGCGACGAGGCCACGATGCCGAAGCGCGTTTCCTTGCCTTCCATGTTGCCCACGGCCTGGTCGATGCCGAGGTTCGCGAGCATCGGGTTGGCATGCAGCTCAGCCCATGCCAGGAAGACGGCCAGCACGGCAAACAGCACCGTCATCGCCGCAAGCACGGCCCAGCCTTGCCGGCCATCGCCCACCATGCCGCCAAACGTAAAGCACAGCGCCGCCGGGATGATGAAGATCGCCAGCATCTGCACGAAGTTGGTCAGCGCGTTGGGGTTCTCGTACGGGTGGGCGGAGTTGGCGTTGAAGAAGCCGCCACCGTTGGTGCCGAGCATCTTGATCGCCTCTTGCGACGCGACCGGGCCCATCGGCAGGGTCTGCGTTTGCGTGGTGGCTTTCTCGGTGACGGGGTTGCCTTGTGCGTCCTTGAGCGGCTGGCCGCTGGCGTCCATCTTCGGGTTGTCGTACGTGGTGGCGGTGACGGTGGTCACTTCCTTGTAGCCATCGAAGTTCTGGATCACGCCCTGGCTCACGAAGAACACCGACACCAGAATCGACAGCGGCAGCAGCACGTAGACCGTGGCACGCGTGAAGTCGACCCAGAAGTTGCCGATGGTGTTGGCCGAGTGGCGCGCAAAGCCGCGGATGAGCGCAATCACCACCGCAATGCCGGTGGCCGCAGACAGGAAGTTCTGCACCGCCAGGCCGAGCATCTGCGTGAGATAGCTCATCGTGCTTTCGCCCGAATAGCCTTGCCAGTTGGTGTTGCTCACAAAGCTGATGGCCGTGTTGAAGGACGAATCCGGCGTGATGGCACCAAAGCCCTGTGGGTTGAGCGGCAGCCACTGCTGCACGCGCTGCAGCGCATACACCGCCAGCGCGCCCAGCACGTTGACGACGATGACGGCCAGCGCGTAGTGCTTCCAGCCCATCTCGGCCTGCGGGTTGACGCCGGCCACGCGATAGAACAGCCGCTCGACGGGGCCAAGCCAATGGGTGCGCGAAGGCTTGTCGCCAAACACGCCGGTCATATACGCGCCCAGCGGTCTGGCCAGAACCAGCAGCACGACCAGGTAGATCGCCAGCTGGAGGAGGAACGCATTCATGGTGTGCCTCGCAGTGTTGTTAGAAGCGTTCGGGCCACAAGAGGGCGACGAACAAGTAGACGAGCAGGACCACCGTGATGGCCCCGGACAGCACATAGAGCCAGGTCATTGCTGTTTCTCCATCGCGTGCGTGGTCGGTTGGTCTTTGGTGGCAAGCCGGCCGGAGAGGGCGAGCAAGCCGCCCACTGCCAGGGCCAGCACCGCAAGGCCGGCGAGATAAACGAGGTCCATATGCGCTCCCCTTTCCTTCAGGTCGTGTTGGTCAGAACGTCTTGGTCACCGCCAGCAGCGCGGTGGCCTTGCCCATGTAGTTGCCGCGCGTGTTGGTGTACGCGGCGCGCGCAGCGTTGGTGTCGATGTACGCAAGCGATGCCGTCCAACCGCTGCCGAAGTCCTTCGTCACGCCCACCTTCCAGTCGGCATACGACGTGCGCACCACCTGATGCGGCACCTGCTGATAGCCCACGTGCAGGTTCAGCGTGAGGCCCCAGAAACCGGTGTCGAAGTTGCCCGACAGATCGAAGTACTGGCTGTGGTGGCTATCCGCAAAACCGAACAGGTTGGAGAACGCATGCGAGTACTTGAACGAGACCGGCCCGTAGCCGATCTGTGCATAACCTTCGGTGGTGTGCGGGCGGGTGTAGCCGTCGGGGTAGCTGCCCGGGTAGTAGTACTGCAGCACGCCCACATCAATGGGCACGTCCTTCATCAGCTCGGTCTTGTAGCCGCCGTAGAAATCCATCTCGATGGGGGCAGAGACGTTGGGGTTGGAATCCCCAAGCCAGCTGATCGACGAGTTCCAGTTGCCCACGTAGAAGCCGTTGGGCAGCGCGTAATCCACACCGCCCTGAATGGCCGGCTTGTTGTTGGTCTGCATGAGACCGCGATAGCGGTATTGGCTGGCCAGCGTGACGTTGGCCGTCAACGGGCTGGCGGGTGCTGCGGCCGGGGCCGGCGCAGCGTCAGTGGACTGCGCAAAAGCGGCCGCGCTCGACAGTGCTGCGGCACAGAAGACAACGCCACCCATGACGGTGGCGTGCGAAGAAACCTTGGCTTGCATGGACCTTTCCCTTGTTGTTTTAGGTGCCGCCCGGCCCGGCGCAGGTGCGCGTCAACTGGGGCCGGATGCGGCGTGCAGGCAGGCTCCCGTCACAGGGCCTGCGTGCAGTGCAACAGTAGGGAAAGGGGGGTAAAAACGGGGTAAAGGTTGGAGGGAGGGGTGTAAACGGGGTGTAAAAATCGCTGAACGGCTAGCGAGAGCTTCCTTGCGAGCCATTGCTGCCGGGGCGCAGCAGTCCAGACGTAAAACACGGCAGGCATTCTCATCGACCAACAGGAGCCGCATGTCGCGGCTCTCTCCGTGCAGATCATGTGCCGCTCAGGCTGAGGCCCCCCATCCCCGCCTTTGCCTCACGCTCTTCCCCGTTCCTCGCGCTCCCCACGCGGCGGCGTCAGCCTGCCGGTGTTGTCGGCGTTACTCATACACCTCGCCGTAGCGGCCCCATTCGATGCAGAGTTTGCTCACGGGAGCTTGGCTCTCAGGCGGTCTAGCCATGTGGGCGGCAATGGCACATATGCATCTTGCTTCTCCGCATCAATACTGTAAATAACCCGGTCATTGCTAAATACAATTTGCGGACTCAGATCGCTATACGTCCTTTCCGCGAGAAGTTCATGCGTTTTTTCATTATAAAGTCTAAAAAGCGTGCCATTCCTATAAGGCAAATAACATATTTCTCCAATATAATAATTGAAATAACTTTTCTCCTGCTCGCAATCATAGGCTTGCTCCCGATGCCGAACACTCATGAAATATTGCGACGCGCAAATTATCGCAATTAAGGAAAGAATAACCTTCAGTATCAATTTCACGAAATCTCGCCCGTTAGCAAGTCAAAATCAATAATAATAGGGCGATGAAAATATATTTTTCTCATGTCGGAGTATAATATCAAATCTTCTCCCTGTTTGTGCTCGATTTGCCAATTCCTGTAGTCATCGTTGCTGACCGGATAATATACTGTCCAGTCTTGAAGCGCCCCATTTTTTGCAACAGGAAATCTGGCCCAGCGAGACTTGGTTATCCTTCCAGCAGCAAAGGCGGCTGGAACAACAATAAATCCGCCCTTGTTCCAATGACCTAAATACTGACTGCCCCCGTCGCTAGGGCGGTCGTAAAATGTGAAGATGTCACGCATATACGCGAAAACCTCATGTATTTCGAGCCTCCCGCGCTGCCGCCTTTCATATGTGACGTATGTTGTATAGCGATATCTTCCCAGTGCCAAGTAGAAGGCGAATGCGCCAAGCGCACCATATAGATCGTCCATGAACCGACCACTCTTCCATTGGACGCCTCTAAATAGCATCGCAAATTGCTCTCCTCCGTTGGCGTCAACGTCAATGAACTGATATTGCCAATGATTATGGAGTTTTTGCATATCCCTCCCGCAAAGATCCCACACATCAACAATGTATGGGGATGGCTCGCTTTTTACAACCTTGCTTACAAGCGTCTTTTTTGCGTTTTCGGAAAATATGCGCCGCCTAACAAGTTCGTCATATTTTTCTTTTGCTCGCTCAAATTTAAGAATCCAATCCATCTTAAACATGGTTGTGTCAATCATGCTTGGTGGAAATTGTTTCCCATCTTGATTTAGGCCAAGTTTTTCGCCTTTATCGCTTGTGATGTAGTTAAGTTCACCAGCAAACCACTTCCTTTGTAGCTTCGCTGCCATCGGGCAGCCGATACGCTCCATCGCATCTGGAATTTGCTGGATATCGAACGGCGCCACTCTGGGCTTTTTGACTTCTGGCTTGGTGGCAGCCTTTTTGGGTTTCGGGGGTGGCGGTGTATTAAGCCAATCCTTGAAGTCATAAAAACTCTCGATCAAGCCTTTCGGCGGCTGCTTTGGTTCTGGCGGCTTGGGTGGGGGCGGTGGTGGGGGTGGCTGATCCCGCAGGGGTGGCGCAGGTTTTGCCATGGACAAGGAAAATTCCTCTGCATCAAGCGCCGTGCAAGTGTTCTTTGAGAGCACCCACCACGGATTCCACAGGATGCTTTTTTCCAGGTACTGCATCTTTTCGTCTGACGTACTCATCTGGCGTGTCTCTGTTTGTATTTCTTGTTTGGATTTAGCAGAAAACCGCCTTGCGGCGGTTTTCATCGCGCACGAAATGTCACTCGACCGCTGCTGCTGCCTCCTTCTTCCTCGGCCCCTTGGCAAACCGCACCGACAACGCCTTCCGCGCCGCATCCAGTCCCTCACCATGGCCAGCCACCTTGAGGAAGGCATACCCCTCCAACGCGGCATTCATCACATCACTACCCAACGCCAGTTGCGAGTCCGTCATCCGTTCATGAATGCGGTCCAGGCGCGTCAGACGGCTGCGCAACAGGTCAAACGCAGCCAGATCACGACGCAGTTCAGCAATGTTGAAGTTGGCGGGCAGCACGTTGGGGTTAGCGCCCAGCACTTCGACGGCCTTGCGGGCAAACGCTTCAGATTTATCGCCCATCTTGGTCAGAAACCGCCGCTGTTCGACCGTGAGGTCGATCAGCCCACCAAGCTTGTCCTCCAGGGTTTTCAGCGCGCCATCCACGGCGGCCAGATCGGTTGGGCTGAGCTGAAATGAGATCAAATTCTGCGACATCGCATTCCTCTGTTACGGGTTGGCAACGTCATGCCGGAAGGGCATGACTGCGCGAGAGTGGATGCTGCGCGGCCCATCTGCAATGCTGCCCCTCATTTTTCAGAAAACACCTATGTGGATGTCGTCCGGAACGCCGCGGATGCGGTTCAGAACCTGAGGCCCCCGGGTTCGGAACGCCACACGTGGCGTTTGGAACCCCGCGGTTAGCGTTCCGAACGGCAGGCATGAGGTTCTGAACCCCATGCTTGGCGTTCGGAACCTCACACCATGGCGTTCCGAACGTTTTTCATCAGGTTCTGAACCTCAAACACAGGGTTCTCAACGCCGCAAGTGGGGTTCTGAGCCTCATGCATGCGGTCATCAACGCCTCGCTTGCTGTTCAGCGGCGCTGCGGCGGCGGTCCGAGGCATCGGCTAAACCCTCCGCGCGTCGATATCTCTGATTTTAGGTCCTTCGTCATTTCGTGTGGAACACAACACTCACAATGACTCCTGGTCGTCGAGCCCGGTGGGCATGTGTGCAGGCCGCTGGCCGGCCTGTGCACATGTCCACGAGGCGTGTTTGATCAGGAGGATGAGTCCATGGGCATTGCCGTAGAAGCTCTGTTCACCAGCGCGCTGGGCTTGCAGCCGCCGTGGGTCGTCGATGACGTCAGGCTCGACACCGCCAAGCGGCGTATCGACTTCGAGATCGGCTGCCACACCAGCAGGCTCGCCTGCCCGGCATGCGGTGCGGCCACGCAACCGGTGCACGACCGGCTGCGCCGATCCTGGCGGCACCTGGACTTCTTCCAGTTCGAGGCCTGGCTGCACTGCGACGTGCCGCGCGTGGCCTGCGGTGCCTGCGGCAAGACCACGCAGGTGGCCGTGCCCTGGGCGCGTCCGGGCTCGGGCTTCACCGCGGCGTTCGAAGCGCTGGCGCTGACCTTGTGCCTGGACCTGCCGGTGCGCCAGGCCGCCGAGTTGCTGCGCTGCAAGGACAAGCGGCTGTGGCGGCGCATCGAGTTCTACGTCGAGCAGGCGCGTGCGCTGGAAGACTTCTCCGGCGTGCGCACGGTGGGCATCGACGAGACCAGCCTGCGGCGCGGGCAGCACTACATCACCGTCGTGCACGACCTGGATCGCAAGCGGCTGCTGTTCGCCACCGAGGGGCGCGAGCACCGCACGGTGGTGGAGTTCGCCGAGGATCTGAAGGCCCATGGCGGCGATCCCGCCCAGGTGCGGCACGTGTGCATGGACATGAGCGCGGCCTACGCCAAGGGCGTGGCGCTGGCGCTGCCCGAGGCGCAGATCAGCTACGACCGCTTTCACGTCGTCTCGATGGCCATCGAGGCGATGGACCAGGTGCGCCGCGCGGAGATGGCCACCGACGCGCAGGCGGTGCGAGCCGCGCTGGGCGCTGGCGGCCGCAAGACGCTCAGGCAGCTGCTGTGGGGCATGCGGCGCAACCCCAGCACCTGGAGCGCCCGCCAGCTCGATGCCATGCACTGGCTGCAGCGCTCGACGCTCAAGAGCGCGCGGGCGTGGCGGCTGAAGATGGCGCTGCGCGCGGTGTACGCGCGGGCCACAGCGCACAACAGCATCGAACAGGCCGCATCCGACCTCAGGGCCTGGCTGAGCTGGGCACGGCGCTGTCGGCTCGAGCCGTTCAAGAAGCTGGCCGCCACGCTCAAGGAGCGGTTCGACGCGGTGGTGCGCGGCATGGTCGATCACCGCAGCAACGCCTTCGTCGAGGCGATGAACGGGCTGCTGCAGCAGGCCAAGCGCGCCGCGCGCGGCTTCAGGACGAGCCAGAACTTCATCGCCATTGCCTACCTGCGCATGTCCAAGCTCAAGCACCTGCCGGCCAGCCCGTTCGCGCCGGCGATGCCCCAGTGACAGTGTTGCTTTCCACACGAAACGACATGGAGCCTGATTTTTACGCCGTTTTTACACCACCCTCTCTAAGCTCCCCACCGCCCGCCACACCCCACACCCGGGCCGTCCATCCGCCCATGGCACAATCCGCAACACCCGCCACAACGGGCCACCCAGCCCACCATGCCTGACGCCACCCCGCGCAATCCTGCGCCGCGCCCCGACCCCGATGCCCTGTTGCAACGCGTGCAGGAAGCGGGCGCACGTGCTGCCATGGGCAAGCTGCGCGTCTACTTTGGCGCGTCGGCGGGCGTGGGCAAGACGTTTGCCATGCTGACCGCCGCGCGGGCGGTGCGCGCGCAGGGGGTGGACGTGGTGCTGGGCGTGGTCGAAACCCACGGCCGGGCTGAGACCGAAGCCCTTATCGACGGCATCGAACGGCTGCCGATGAAGGACGTGCCCTACCGCGAGCGCGTGCTCAGGGAATTCGACCTCGATGGCGCCCTGGCGCGCCGGCCCGCGCTGATCCTGGTGGACGAACTCGCGCATTCCAACGCGCCCGGCAGCCGCCATCCCAAGCGCTGGCAAGACATCCAGGAGCTGCAGGCGGCCGGCATCGACGTGTGGACGACGGTCAACGTGCAGCACCTCGACAGCCTGAACGAGGCGGTGGGCGGCATCACCGGCATCCGCGTGTGGGAGACCGTGCCGGACACGGTGTTCGATGGGGCGGACGAGGTCATCCTCGTCGATCTGCCCGCCGATGAACTGCTGCGCCGGCTGCACGAAGGCAAGGTCTATCTGCCGGAACAGGCCCGGCACGCCGCCCGCAACTTCTTCCGCAAGGGCAACCTGATCGCGCTGCGTGAACTGGCGTTGCGCCGCACGGCGGACCGCGTGGACAACGATGTGCGGGCGTGGCGCACGCAGGAATCCGTGCAGCCGGTGTGGCGCACGCGCGAGGCGGTGCTGGCCTGCATTGGCAGCGGCGACGACGCCGAGCAGGTCGTGCGCAGTGCGCGCCGTCTGGCGGGGCAGCTCGATTGCGACTGGCATGTCGTAACCATCGCCACGCCGCGTCTGGCGCCGCCGTCCGACGCCGCACAGGCGCGCCTGCAGGCGGCGATGCGGCTGGCCGAACAGCTCGGCGCGCGCACCGAGGCATTGGCCGGCAGCGACATGGTGCAGGCCGTGGTGGCTTACGTGCGCCGGCACAATCTCACCAAGGTGGTGCTGGGCCGCGCGCCGGCGGATTGGCGCCGTGGCGGTGCTTCGTGGCCGGCGCGCGGCCGGGCGCTGCTGGCGCTTGCGTTGTCGCCGTTCCTGGGCGCGCAGGGGTGGTTGTTCGGGCGACGCAGCTTTGCCGATGCGCTGGCCGCCGGCTGCCCGGAGATCGACGTGATCCGCGTGGCGGCAGACACCACGCGCGTCGACGTCAAACCGCGCCACGACAGCGGCCGCGCCGATGCCGATGCCGCTGGCACCGACGGTGCACGTCGAAAAGACTACGCTTGGGCCGCCATCTGGTGCGCCGGCGCGACGGCGCTGTCGGCGCTCACGCGGCCGTGGTTCGATCTCGTCAACATCGCCATGCTGTTCCTGGCGGCCGTGGTGGGTGTGGCGTTGCGACACGGGCGCGGGCCCGCGGCGTTTGCCTCGGTGCTGGCGGTGGCGGCCTTCGACTTTTTCTTCGTGCCGCCGCGCTTCTCGTTTGCCGTGAGCGACGTGCAGTACCTCGTGACGTTCGTGGTGCTGCTGGCGGTGGGGTTGGTGATCGGCCAGTTGACCGCCGGCCTGCGCGAGCAGGCGCACCTGGCGGTCGCGCGCGAGACGGAGGCGCGCACGCTCTACGAGCTGGCACGCGAGCTGTCCGCCGCGCTCATGAACGAGCAGATCGTGGCGATCGGCAGCCGCTTCCTGCGTGCCGCGTTCGATGCCAATGCGGCGTTCTTCTTTGTCTGCGCAGAGGGGCGCCTGTTGCCGCCGGTATCCGAGACCGGCGAGCGCAGCGTGACCGAGCACGGCGATGCGGTGGACCGCGTACTGGCGCAATGGGTGTTCGACCACGGCCAGCCGGCCGGCACCGGCACCGATACCTTGCCTGGCAGCTCCGTCCTGTATCTGCCGCTCAAGGCGCCGATGCAGGTGCGCGGCGTGCTGGCGGTGGAGCCCCGCACATGGCGCGCGTTTGCCCAGCCGGCCGTGCGCCGGCAGGTGGACGCGTTCTGCACGCTCATCGCGATTGCGGTCGAGCGGCTGCACTATGTGGACGTGGCGCAGCAGGCGTTGCTGCAGATGGAATCCGAGCGGTTGCGCAGTTCGTTGCTGGCGGCGGTGTCGCATGATTTGCGCACGCCGCTCACCAGCCTCATCGGCATGGCGGAAACGCTGCAGCGCAGCCATCCACCGCTGGCGCCGCCGGTGGCCGACACCGTGCAGGCAATGCGCGAGCAGGCACAGCGCATGCATACCATGGTGATCAACCTGCTCGACATGGCGCGCCTGCAAAGCCGCGATGTCGCCATGCGCAAGGAATGGCAGTCGGTCGAGGAAATCGTGGGCGGGGCGCTGGCCGCCATGCGCGGCGCGCTGGCGCAGCATCGCGTGGTGGTGGCGAACCTGTCTGCGCTGCCGCTGCTGGAATGCGACGCCGTGCTGATGGAGCGTGTCGTCTGCAACCTGCTGGAGAACGCCGCGAAGTACACGCCCGCCGGCACGGAAATCCGCATTGGCGCGCAGGTGCACGGCGATGAACTGCGCCTGACGGTGGAAGACGATGGCCCCGGCGTGCCGCCCGGCAAGGAACGGCGGATCTTCGAGAAGTTCACGCGCGGCGAGCGCGAGTCGGCGTTGGCTGGTGTGGGGCTGGGGCTGGCGGTATGCGAGGCCATCGTGCAAGCGCATGGCGGGCGGATCTGGGTGGAAGCCGCGCAGCGCGCCGATGGGGCCAGCGCCCAGGCGGGCGCACGCTTCGTGGTGGCGCTGCCGCGCGGCAATCCGCCCCGGATCGAGCCTGAGACGGCCGAGCTGGCCTAGGCATCAAGCAAGTACGTAAGAGAGGCGGCACACATGCCATTCGAGTTTTCGCCCACGGTGCTGATCGTTGAAGACGAGCCCCATATCCGCCGGTTCGTGCGCACCACGCTGGAAGCCGAGGGCTGCACCGTGCACGAGGCGGAAACGCTCAAGCGCGGGCTGATCGAGGCCGGCACGCGCAAGCCCGATCTCGTCATCCTCGATCTCGGCTTGCCCGATGGCGACGGCGTGACGCTGATCCGCGAAGTGCGCACGTGGACGGAGGTGCCGGTGCTGGTGCTCTCGGCCCGCGCCGATGAAGGCGACAAGATCGTCGCGCTCGATGCCGGTGCCGACGACTACCTCACCAAGCCGTTTGGCGTGGGCGAACTGGTTGCGCGCCTGCGCGTGCTGCTGCGCCGGCACGCCAAGGCCAATGCGCAGGGCACGTCGCAACTGGCGTTCGGCGATGTGGTGGTCGACCTCGCCAACCGGCTCGTCACGCGCGCCGGCCAGACCGTGCACCTGACGCCCATCGAATACCGCCTGCTGGCCGTGCTGCTCGCCAACCGGGGCAAGGTGATGACGCACCGCGAACTGCTGCGCCAGGTGTGGGGCCCTTCGCAGGCGCAGAGCAGCCAGTACCTGCGCGTCTACATGGGGCACTTGCGGCAGAAGCTCGAAGCCGACCCGGCGCAGCCCGTGCACCTGCTCACGGAGACGGGCGTGGGCTACCGCTTTGCCGGCTAGCCGCCCGCCCACGTCACACGCATTCAGCGATACACCACCACCGGCACGTGCGCATAGGTGAGCACCTTGCGCGTCTCGTTGCCGATCAGCAGGCGGCCCATCAGGCTGCGGTGCCCGTGCGAGGCCATGAAGATGACGTCGCACCCATGCCGCTTTGCCGCGTCGAGAATGCCGAGGTAGGGCTCGGGAAACTGCGACACGTCGGTGTCGAAGTCGATGCCTTCTTCACGGGCACGCTCGGCGATGCGCTCGATGCAATCCTTGGCGTAGCCCTGCACCTGTTCCATGTAGTGCGCGTGCGGGCATTCCCCCACGCCGGCCGAGTAGGCCATGTTGGGAAATTCTTCGATGCACGTGTAGGCGGTGAGCCGGCAGCCCGTGGCGCGCGCGAGCTTGAGGGCACCGTCGATGGCCTTGCGGCATTGCTCGGAGCCGTCGGTCGGCAGGAGGATATGGGCAAACATGGCGGTCTCCATGGGGAACCCATGTTCACGTTACTGCGCCCGTGCGGGCGCCTCTATCGTGGAAAACGCTAGGGGCTGCGACGTCCCGCCAATCCTGCGTGTGCGGGCCCCACGGCGGGCTGCCTATCGGCCCTGCCAGGCCTGCCGATAGCGTGACGGCGATGCACCCAGTTGCATGGAGAAGCGCCGGCTGAAATGGCTCGCGCTGGCAAAGCCGCAGCGCTCGGCAATGGTTGCCAGCGGCAGGGCGGTCGTGCGCAGCAGTGTCTGCGCGCGGGTCATGCGCTGCTGCATCACCCAGTCATGCGGCGCCGCCCCGAACGACGCGCGGAACATCCGCGCGAAATGAAAGGCCGACAGGTTGGCCTCCGCCGCAAGCTCACCGAGCGAGGGCGCCAGATGCAGTTCGGCCTCGATGCGGGCGGCAAGGCGGCGACACACGTGCGGCGCAAGCCCGCCGCGCACGGCAAGCGCGCGTGTGCGGCCCTGCGTCTGCACCAGGTACGACAGCGTGTCGTTGGCCAGCGCGTTGGCGCGCATGCGGTCGTCGAGGTCGGTCCAGTCGAGTTTGGCGATGCGGGCGCAGGCCTGTGCGAGGTGCACGTCTTCGATGAAGGTGCGGTCGTGCAGGGTGAACAGGCGCGGCTCGGCGTCGAGCAGGCGGACGGCGTGCCCGGCCAGCGCCTCGGGCGCGAAATACAGATGGACGAAGCGCATGGGCTGTTCGATCACCCATGCCGACTCATGCTCGGCCGGCAGCATGCACACGCGCCCCGGCGCACCAAAGAGGTTGGGCAGGTCCTGCCGGTGCGTGGTGTAGCCGCCTTGCAGATAGACCGACAGCGTGTGGTGCCCCGGCTGCGTGTAGCGCGCCTCGTCGTGTTCGTTGCGCCAGATGGCGGCGGTCACGCCATCGCCCAGGTTGGCGACACGTTCCAGCGAGGCGCGCGAGCCGCGTGCGAGCGTGCCGAAGACGCTGGCGTCTGCGGTCATGCGTGGGTCTGGCGAGGCGGGGGTGGGAGCGGGGTGCACGCGGCGATGTTACCAACGATCACGCCGCCGCGCGGAAGCCAGAGCGGCGCTACCTCGGCTTGCCCGCGCCCGGCACGGGGATGGCCACGGCGTCGGAATGGCTGCACGCCATGGTGACGCCGGCCTTGTCCACGTCGACCAGCACGGCGCCGGGCTTGTCGGCGGTGCTCGGTGTGCCGGCAAGGCTGCCCGACAGGCGCTGCATGATGGCCTGGCAGGTCGGCGGCTTGCCCTTGGCGGACGTTGCGGACGGCGCAGCCGGCACACTGGCGGACGATGCCGCCGGCGGGGTTGGGGCAGCGTGCGCGCGCGGCAGGGCCACGAGCGCGGCCAGCACCGCCACGGCAATCAGCAGCCGCACGGGCGGGCGCAACGCCACGGGCGAGGAACGGGATGGGCGGGACAGAGATGGCATGACGGTCAAGACACGGGCATCCAATGCGCCTGCGGGATCACGGGCAGGCGGGCTCTCATGCAGTAACGGCACATGGGCGCGAAACTTGACGCGGCAATCTGCCTCATCGGTCACGTGGGCGCGCGTTTGCCGCGGCAAGATGCGAGGCCCACGCAACATAATCGGCCGGTGCGGAACATTCTCGGCGCCGCGTTGATCCACCCAATATGCCGGGGAGATTTTCTCGACGTTGTCGGCATCGCCAGACGGGCCAGCAACAAGGCCCGCACGTGCGGACGGGACCAGCAGCACAGGGGTTCGAGCAGTGACAGGAAAATGGGTCAACCGAAAATAAAAATGGGACGGGATACCCCGTCTTTTCCTCCCTTTGTTTTTTGGAGCGGCACACTATGATTCAAAACATGGAGGCGATGCGGTGCCACGACGCGCCGCTCGCTTCATGGGTCGGTTCTCCTCTCTGGAACAGATCGACACGGTCCAGAGATTTCAACCCGCGCCTCGTCAACTGAGCGCGGGTTTTTCTTTGGTTGCGCCAATGTGGGCGGTGCAGCCACACGCGTGTCATGGGTATCACGCGACACTCTTCAGTTTTTGGCCAGCGCGCCGTTGTGGATAGGGTCGAGGCGCCGGCCTTGTGCTTGCCGTGTCTTTCGTGATTCCGTTGCTGTCGTTGCCAGAACCATCGCAATTTCCATGACCCGTTTCCTGCCGGCCGATGCCGGGGCCCCTGCTGATGATGCCGCACCCGGCCCCGGGGCCGCGCCGCATCGGGAAGCGGCCGCCGTTGCGGCAGGCGCGCGAAGCCGGGCCGATACCGATTTCGATGCGCTGGCGCGGCTGTCGTCCGATGCCGTGCTGCTGACGGTGGACGGGCGTGTCGTGCGCGCGAACCCGGCTGCCGCCCGCCTGATGGGGGCGCAGGATCCCGTGCAGCTCGTGGGCGCCCAGGTGGCGGCGTTGATCCACCCCGACGACGTTGCCCAGACGATCCCACGCCTGGCCGGCATGGTGAGCCGCAGTGCGCCCGCCCAGCCGGTGGAGCATCGCCTGGTGCGCGCCGATTACACCCACGTGCTGGTCGCCAGCGAGGCGGCCGCCTGCGAGCACGAAGGCCAGCCCGCCGTCATGCTCGTGCTCCGGGAAGCCGTGTCCCGGCATGCGCTGGAGCGGCACGCCGTGCAGGCTCGTGCCGAGGCGCTGCAGGCGCGCCGCCTGCTTGCCTCCGAGAACGCCGTGCTCGCCCAACTCGCCTCCAATGCAACGCTGTCGAGCGTGCTGCGCCATCTGTGCCTGTACGTCGAACAGGTCTATCCGAACGCCATGGCGGCCGTGCTCCTGCTCGATGCCGAGACTGCGACGCTGCGCGTGGCTGCGGCCCCCACGCTGCCCGCGGCCTATGCGGCCACGCTGGAGAATACCCCCGTCGGCCCCGAGGCCGGCGCGTGCGGCTGCGCCGCCTACCTCGGCGACACGGTCCTCATCGACAACATCGCCGCCGACCCGCGCTGGCAACACGAGCGCACGGCGGCGCTGGCGGCCGGCTTTGCCGCGGCGTGGGCCTTGCCCATTCGATCGTCGCGCGGCGACAAGCTGGGCGTGCTGGCGTTGTTCTATCGACAGCCGTGCCTGCCGGTGGAAGAAGAGCAGCATTTCCTGGACGACGTCACCCACCTGGCCGGCGTCGCCATTCAGAAAGACAGCATCGAGCGGGGCCTTGCCGAAAGCGAGGAGCGCTACCGGCTGGCCATCTCGAACCTGCATGAAGGCGTGGTGATCCAGTCGCTGGACGGGGTGGTGCTGGCCGCCAACGCCAGTGCGGAGCGCATCCTGCGCGTGCGTCCGGGGCAACTCGTCGGCCGCAACCGGCTCGATGCGATCCAGCGCGTCATGGACGAAGACGGCAACGACGTCGAGCCGACCATGATGCCGTCGGCGCAGGTTCTGCGCAGCGGCGAGCCGATGCTGGGCCACGTCTACGGCGTGCTGCTCAAAACGGGTGAGCTGGTGTGGCTGCGCCAGAATGTCATCCCGATCCGCCGGCATGGCGATCCGCTGCCCAGCAGCGTGATGCTATCGTTTGCCGACATTACCGACATCAAGCGCGCGGAACAGCGCCTGCGCCACCTGGCCGCGCACGATGCGCTCACGGGCCTGACCAACCGCAGCTTCTTCATCAGCCACCTCGAAGGCGCCATCGAACGCGCGCGCGACGAGAGCCGCGAACTGGCGCTGTTCTTTCTCGACCTGGACCGCTTCAAGAGCGTGAACGACACCGCCGGCCATGCCTGCGGCGACACGCTGCTGCAGAGCGCCGCTGCCCGGCTGACCGACTGCATCGGCCCCGGCGACGTGATCGCCCGCCTGGGGGGGGACGAGTTCGTCATCCTCATCGACCAGC
Organism: Ralstonia mannitolilytica; assembly: GCF_000954135.1. Classification (NCBI taxonomy): domain Bacteria; kingdom Pseudomonadati; phylum Pseudomonadota; class Betaproteobacteria; order Burkholderiales; family Burkholderiaceae; genus Ralstonia; species Ralstonia mannitolilytica. The sequence goes on from NZ_CP010800.1 coordinate 1,125,718, forward strand.
GTGTCGAAGGCAAACGCATCGCATTGCTGGCCGAACGGCTCCTGCAGGCCATGCGCGAGCCGTTCGACACCGTCAACGGGCGCTATTACCTGGGCGTGTCGATCGGCGTGGCGCTGTATCCGCATGACGGCATCTCGGGCTCCGACCTGCTGCGCTCGGCCGACGCCGCCATGTACCGCGCCAAGCAGAACGGCCGCAACCGCGCGCAGTTCTACACGGCGGAGCTCAATGCGCGCCTGCAGCGCCGCTACCTGCTCGAAAACGCCCTGCGCGACGCGCGCGACAACAACGAGCTGCAGCTCGTCTATCAACCGAAGTACGACCTCGCCAGCCACCGCATCGTGGGCGCGGAGGCCCTGCTGCGCTGGAACAGCGCCAAGCTTGGGGCGATCTCGCCGGTGGAGTTCATTCCGGTGGCGGAGGAGACCGGCCTTATCGTGCCGATCGGCGAATGGGTGCTGCGCCGCGCGTGCGAGCAGGCCGTGATCTGGTACGAGGCGCTCGGCTACGACTTCCGCATGGCGGTCAACCTGTCGGCGCGCCAGTTCCAGGCGGGCGAGGTCGTGCCGATGATCGAGCAGACGCTGGCCGACACCGGCCTGCCGCCCACCGCGCTCGAAGTCGAGATTACGGAAAGCCTGCTGATGGGCGGCGCCGACGAGATCCGACAGATGTTCGACGCCCTCACGGCGCAGGGCATCCGCATCTCCATCGACGATTTCGGCACGGGGTACTCGTCGCTGTCGTACCTGCAGCGCTTCCCGATCAGCAACGTGAAGATCGACCGGTCGTTCATCACCGGCATTCCGGGCGACCCGGATTCGGTGGCACTGACGGAGGCCATCGTCGCCATGGCGCGGGCGCTGGGCATGACCGTCACGGCCGAAGGCGTGGAAGATGCCGACCAGGTGGAGTTTCTCGCCAAGGCGGGGTGCCAGGAGATCCAGGGCTACTACATCGGCAAGCCCGTCACGGCCGAGGGCTTTGACCGGCTGCTGCGGGCGCACCTGTCGGTGGTGGATGCCGGCGTGCGGGCTGCGCTGGGCTGATCCGGGGCTTCGACCATTCGCGGCCGGCTTTCTGCCGTTTGTCGCAAAACGCTCCCGCGTGCGCGGGCCGGCACCTAAGCTGGCGTCATTCCAACACGGAGACTGCCATGCCCGGATCCATCGCTTCGATCGTGTCGCATACGCCCGCCTGGGTGTTCGTGCTGTTTGCCGGCCTCATCGCCATCGGCCTGCGCCAGACGCAGCCGCGCGTTGTGTCGCGCCGCCGCCTGATCGTCCTGCCGCTGCTGATTGCCGCGTATTCGTTCTACGGCGTGGCGACGGCAAGCCACGGCAGCCCGCTTGCGCTCACGATGTGGGTGGTGGCGGTCTTGATGGCATGTCTGCTCACGTATCTGTCGCCGCCCGACGGCGCGGTGTCTGAGATGCCCGGCACCGTGCGCGTGCCCGGCAGCTGGGTGCCGATGGTGGTGATTGTCGGGCTCTTCGCCACCCGCTATGCCTACAACGTGATGCTCGCGATGCACCCGGAGGTTTCCCACTCAGGCAATTTCATGGCGGCGTTCAGTGCGCTGTTCGGCTTCCTGGGCGGGCTGCTGCTCTCGCGCTCGGTGCTGCTGCACGTGCGTACGCCGCGTCTGGTGGCTGCCTGAGACCTGCGCCGCCGCCGATCGGCTCGCAATCGGCGCTAACATCCGCATGTTGCAAATCGCGATTCCCTACGAGACGACATGCTGGAACTCGACGGCACCATCTGGCTGCGCGCCGGTGACAACAACTGGGGCGGCCACGGCCGCATCGCCTTGCTTGATGCCATCGGGCAGACGGGCTCGATTACCGCGGCGGCCAAGGCGGTGGGCCTGTCGTACAAGGCTGCGTGGGATGCCATCGACACGATGAACAACCTCGCCGGCGAGCCGCTCGTCGTGCGCACCACCGGCGGCAAGGGCGGCGGCGGCAGTGTGCTGACACCGCGCGCGCTGCGGTTGATCGAGAGCTTCCGTGTGCTCGAGACCGAGCACCGCCGCTTTGTCGAACGCCTGGATGCCGCTGCACACGCCGCCAGCGAAGATGCGACGCTGCTGCGCCGCCTCATGTTGCGCACGAGTGCACGCAATGCGCTGTTCGGCACGGTGGCGTCCGTCGTGTCGGGCGCGGTCAACGATGTGGTGACGCTGCGCCTGCCGGGCGGCCAGGCGGTCGTGGCGACCATCACGCAGGAAAGCACGCAGACACTGGGGCTCGCGCCCGGCGTGCAGGCTGTCGCGCTCATCAAGGCGCCGGCCGTGATGCTGCTGCGCGCGTCCGGCGAGTGGCGCGTCTCCGCCGAGAACCAGCTGCCGTGTGTCGTCACGGAGATCCGCGAGGGCGCGGTGCAGTCGGAAGTGCGGCTGCGCTTGCAGGATGCAGGCGCTGCGTCGGCGCAGACCGTGCTGGTGGCGATGCTCTCGCGCACGGCCGTCGAAACGCTGGCGCTGGCCGAGGGCGTGGAAACCGTGGCGGTGTTCGAGGCGTCGAGCGTGATGCTGGGGCTGGGGTAGGCCGCCATGGCTGCGCCCAGGACCCTGTTGATCGTCTACCACTCGATGACGGGCGGCACGCGCCAGATGGCCGAAGCCGCCCAGGCCGGCGCCGAGGCGGACGGCAGCGTGGCGGTGCGGCTGCTGCACGCGGCGCAGGCCGGCCCCGACGACGTGCTCGGCGCAGACGGCTATCTCTTTGGGACGCCGGAGAATCTCGCGTCCATCAGCGGACAGCTCAAGGATTTCTTTGACCGCTGCTATTACCCCGCGCTGGACCGCATCAATGGCCGCCCGTATGCGTGCCTGGTCTGTGCCGGCAGCGACGGGCAGAACGCGGTGCGGCAGATCGAACGCATTGCCACCGGCTGGCGGCTCAAGCGCGTGGCTGAACCGATCGTGGTCTGCACACGCGCGCAGACGCCCGAGGCGATCCTGGCGCCCAAACACCTCGCGGCGGACGAGCTCGAGCGCTGCCGTGCGCTCGGCGAGGCGATGTCGGCGGGGCTGGCGCTGGGCGTGTTCTAGACCGGGCCGCCGGCCACCACCGTCAGATGCGGATACGGTGAGACAGGCGGCGCACCCGGCGCGCGCACCGCATCGGCCACGACACGGCCGTCGCGCAGCTCGAACACATGGTCGCCAAAGATCTCCACATCGGCGGGGTCGTGCGTGATCATCAGCATGGGCACGTCCAGCCGGGCCTGCAGCGCGGACAGCTCCGAGCGCATGCGGGTGCGCAGGGCCGGATCCAGCGCCGCGAACGGCTCGTCGAGCAGCAGCATCGAAGGCTCGGCGATGAGCGCACGGGCCAATGCCACGCGCTGACGCTGGCCGCCGGAGATCTGCGACGGGTAATTGGCGGCCACGGCGCTCAGCTCGAAGGCGTCGATCCACTGCAGCACGCGCGGGTCCCGTGTGCGGCGGGGCGGATTGAACCATCCGCGCTGCAGCCCGAACGCGATGTTCTGCGCCACGGTCAGATGGTTGAAGAGCGCGTAATCCTGGAACAGATAGCCGACGCCGCGGTCCCGCGCGCTGACATGCACCCCGTCTGCATGGTCGAACAGCGTGCGGCCGTTGAGCACGATGCGGCCGCGATCGGGCGTCATCAGGCCCGCGATGGCGCGCAACGTCAGGCTCTTCCCGGCGCCGGACGGGCCGTACAGCACCACGCGGCGGCTCTCCGAGCGCACGGCCACGTCGAGCGAGAACACGCGCGCCGCGCTGGCCAGTGTCTTCTGTATCGCGAGGTCGACCATGACGGCGCTCATGCCGGCTGCTCCTGCAGGCCCGGCGCGCGACCCTGCAGCAGGCGGCTCGCCACGACCAGCACCACGATGCACGTCAGCGAGACGATCAGCACCAGCGTGTTGGCGGTGGCGTCGTCACCGGCCTGCACGGCTTCGTAGATGGCGACGGACAGCGTCTGCGTGCGGCCCGGCAGGTTGCCGGCAATCATGAGCGTGGCGCCAAACTCGCCCAATGCGCGGGCAAAGGCCAGCAGCACGCCGGCGGCGATCCCGCGCGCAGCCATCGGCAGCGTGACGCGAAAGAACACGGCCGCGTCGGGCAGGCCCAGCACGCGGGCTGCGTTTTCCAGCTGGTGATCCACGCCTTCGAATGCGGCGCGCGCCGATTTCATGACCAGCGGAAACGCCACCACCGTCGCCGCGATCACCGCCCCCTGCCACGTAAAGACGAGCTGGACGCCAAGGCTGTCGAGCCATCCGCCGATCGTGCCGCGCCGGCCCAGCAGCACCAGCAGGTAATAGCCGAGCACCGTGGGCGGCAGCACCAGCGGCAGCGTCAGGATGGAATCGACGACATCGCGCAGCCGGCTGCGCGTGCGCGCCAGTGCGTAGGCCGCGGCCACGCCGAGGATGAGGTTCAGGGCAGTAGCCCAGCCGGCCACCTTGAGGGAGAGCAGCAGAGGCGTCCAGATGGAGTCAGACATGGGCGCAGCGCGACGAAGGCGGCATCGGCCGGCAGGGGGACCCTGTTGCCTCGTTGGCGCCTCGCGACAGATTGGGTGAATGACACGCAATATAGAGTTGGATATAACGCCAGGTCAATCCTGACACCGTGATGCCCGGCATGCCGCCCAGCGCATGGCGCCACCTCGCACCGCGCGGTGGCAGGGGTGTCGTTCGCTGCATCGCGACATAAGCCCCTTCGATGGTAGGGCACTAAAAAGTTTTGTTGGACAATGTTGCCGCCGCTTTGCAACAATGCGCCAAAACGTAGGCCGGACGTCGCTTTTCACGATCCGCGCCCGGCGGTGCAGACGGGTCACCGCACAGCATGAGTCATCCCCCGGGGGGGAAACAGCCTTGGCCACGACCGGCGAAGATCGGGCGGCCGAGCAGGTGTTTCCAACATGACCGGAGGACGGCAATGGCCGCCGCACATCGCTCAGATGGTTTGCAGGCAGTACGTTTTCCCCGCGCCGAAGAGCTGGCGCCCCTGCTGGACATGCGCACCACGCTCCAGGACGCGGATGGCGCGCAGGCCCGCGTCTGCGCCCACCCGGGCGCTTCCGTCCGGATCGACCTCGACGCATTCCCCGCCCACGAGCGCACCGCGCCCCGACCTGGGCACGCCGATCCGCTCACTTCCCGTGTTGCTGCCGACGACGCCGCCAACGGCGACCGCTTCTTCGTGCCGTTGCCGCCTGGCACCGAGGTTGTGCCGGTGGACGAACACGCGCTGACGTTCGACCCGGCACCGGCGCAGCCCGGCCGCCTGCGCCTGGCTGCAGAACTGCAGGCGGCGCGCGGCGTGGCCGAACGCGCGCGCATCGTGTCGGGGCTGATGGGGCTGATGGGCTTTGCCTCGCTCACCTACGCCCTGACCGAGCGGCATGAGAACGCGCCGCCCACGGTGGCCATGCTCAAGAACTACGTGGCGCCGCGCTTCATGCAGCGCTATTGCGATGAGCGCCTGTTTGCCGTCGATCCGCGCCTCTCGGCGGTGTTCGCGACCGGCATGCCGCTCGTGTGGGACCTGGCCTCGCTGGCGCGCAGCCAGCCGCGCATGGAGCCCGCGCTGCGCACGCTTCTGCAGGCAATGGACGAGCATGGCTTGCGCAGCGGCGTGATGTTCAGCCTCGGCGCGGGCGACGGCACGGGCCACGCGGTGGTCAGTCTCACGTCGTCGCATGCGGGGCGTGACTGGATCAGCGACAGCGTGATCGGGCAATCCATCCTGTTTGGCATGGCGCTGCACCAAGTCTGGCGCGGGCCGATGCAAACGTTCGCGCGCCACACGCGGCAGTGCAGCGAAGAGGCACCGCTGTCGGCCATGCAGCGGCGCATCCTCACGTGCCTGGCCGCGGGCATGAGCGACAAGGAAATCGCCATCAAGCTGCACACCACCGCGCACAACGTGGATTACCACCTGCGCCTGGTCCGCCGCCGCTATGGCGCCACGAATCGCGCGCAGCTGGCCTATATCGCGGGCCGCCTCAACCTGATTTGAACGGCGCCGCTGCCGCGCGAGGTGTTCAACGCGGCAGGGCCACGCAACGCAGGCACGCGCTGCCATCGGCCCGGTTGCACGCAACGATCATGACCTGCCGCGCATTTTGCCCGGTGCAGGCGCTGCCCGACAGCACGTTCGGCTGCGTAGCGGCCCGTGCGGCGCGAGCGGGCCGGGGTGCCGGGCCATTGCCACCGGCCGGCACCACCGGAATCGGCTCCACGCGGCCTGCGCCGGCCTCCGGCGCGAGGGCCGGTACCTGCCCCGCGTTGGCAACCACCTTCTGCACATAGCCGTGGCGGAAGCCGGTTTCGAAATTGCCGCTGTAGTAGCACGACAGTGCGGCGCGCAGGGCCTGCTGCGGATCGCCGTAGCGCGGCAGCGAGCGAGCAAAGCACTCGGCGAGGATGGTGCCCCCGGCGCGCAGGTTGCGGCATGCGTCGAACGCGGTGTCGAGCGTCTCGCCAAAGCGCGCGAGGTTGTAGCGGTTGACCTGCCCGAGTCCGACGCTGAAGTTGTAGCCCTGCCGCTCGAGCGCACGCGCCGTGGCCAACGCTTCTTCCAGTGTGGCCGGTTGGCGCACCAGCCGGCCCCCCACCACGCCAATCGCATACGGGTTGTAGGCCGATTCCGTGCGCACGAGGGCTTCCAGCGTGAGGCGGTCGACGTGGGGCGCGCACGTCGCGGCCAGCTTGGCGAACGACTGCGCATCGATCCGCGGGCCGGCCATCGCGGGTGGGGCTGCTGCGCCGGCAAATACGATGGCACACACGAGCAACGCGGTTACGCGCATGGTCGCCCCCTCATCGATAAGACAGCACGAGCCCGTGCACCAGCACCGACCACCCGTCGAGCATCACGAACAGCAGCAGCTTGAAAGGCACCGAGATGGTGGTCGGCGCGATCATCTGCATGCCCAGCGCCAGCAGCAGGTTGGCGACGATCAGGTCCACCACCACGAAGACGATGTACAGGACGAAGCCGACCTGGAACGCCTTGATCAGCTCGGTGAGCGTGAAGCTCGGCACCAGCACGGTCAGGTCATCGTTCTTGAGTTCGGCCGCACGCTCCTTGGGCCAGATGCTGGTGGCCGACTTGACGAAGAAATTGCGCTCCGACTCCAGCGTGTGGGCCTGCAGGAACTTCTTCACCGGCGGCTGTGCGGCATCGAGGATGGCGATCACGTCGTCCACGCTGATCTGGCTGCTGAGGTTGAAGTTGCGACCGCGCAGGTTGTCGACCATCTCCATGCCGACGGGCGCCATGATGAACACCGTCAGGATCAGCGCGATGCCGTTGAGCACGATGTTGGGCGGCACCTGCTGGATGCCCAGCGCCGAGCGCAGCAGGCCGAACACGACGACGAGCTTGGTATAGCTCGTGACCATGAGCGCGGCAAAGGGCGCGATCCCCAGTGCCGCCACCACGGCAATCATCGCGACGGGATTGGGCAGGTTTCCCATGGGCGTGTCGAGTGTTGTGGATGCGTTGTTCTGGTCGGCGGGGCGCTGGCTCAACCCTGCGCCGTCGAAGGTTGCCCGATGAAGCGCGAGACCCGCACGCCCAGGCGGTTGCCGACCGCAATCAGATGGCCTTCGCCCACCGGCGTGCCGTTGGCGAGGATGCGGATGACGGCCTGGTTCAGCGGCTGCGACAGTTCCATCACCGTGCCGGGCCGCAGCGCACGCAGCTCGGCCAGCGACACGCGCCGCTCTTCCAGCTCGAACGTGGTGACGAGTTCGATGTCGTCGAGGCTGTCGGTCGGGAGCGGTCGGGCCGCGGGCTCCGTGGCAGAGGCGGCGGCTGGGGTTTCGGTGGTCATTGGTTTCTCCTCCACGTTATCCACGACGATGCGGTTGCCATGCACGTGGCCGAACACGAGCAGGTGCAATCGGCCCCGCACGCGCGCCACGCAGCGCAGCGCGTCGCCGGCGGGCAGCCATTTCTCGATGCGCACGATGTCGCCCAGCGCAATGCCGGCCAGATCCCGGCGCGACAGGAAGGTGGCGCCCAGCTCGAAGCGCAAGCCGACCTGTGCGCCCATGAAGACCGCCACCGGGATGGGCTCCGGCGCCAGGTCGGGCGGGCACAGCGCGGGCAGGATCTGCGGCGAATCGAACACCAGCCCGACGCGCGCCTGCCATGGCGTGGTGCCGTCCTCGGCCGGGGCGGCATCGCGGCGGGTGATGACGAGCTGCAGCACGTCGGGCCGTTCAAGCCTCACGTCGGGCGGCGCGCGATCGGGCAGCCATGCGAGGGCGCGCCCGCTGTGCTGCTCGACCAGGTGGGCGAGCGCGGCCAGCGCATCGGCCAGTACGGCGCAGCGCAGCGCTTGCGGCACGTGCGCGTCCGCCGCGTCGGCGAGCCACGCGCGCTCTGCGGCGGCGTCCACCAGCAGCCAGCCCGGCGCGTCGCCCAGCGTGAAGCGGTACGCCTGTGCCATGGTTTGCACCGCGTGGGCTTCGCAGCGCGCTTCGTAGGCGATTCCGCCCACGGCAAACGGCAACGCCGCACGCGCCAGGTAGAGGCGCGAAAGCGCGCGCGCCAGCGCGGCATCGACGGCCGAGAGCATGCGCGCGTCCAGTGTGTTCATGTCATGAGCATGCGGCCGGCCATGTAGGCAAGCTGCACGCGGTTCTGCGCGCCGTACTTCTTCTTGAGCTGGCGCAGGTGGTAGTCGACGTTGTGCGGCGACATGTTCAGCTGCTCGGCAATCGCCTTGTCCGACAGGCCGCTGGTGATGAACTCCAGAATCTGCCGCTGCACCTGCGTGAGGGCGCGGGCGTGCGTGTCGTCGTGGAGCGGCTTGGCGTGCTGCATGAGGAATTCGTGCAACCCAAGCCCCACGGCATACGCCTGGCCGACCACGTTGTCGGCAATCCAGCCCTTGGCATTGTTGCCGGAGCCGAAGCAGATGACGCTGTGCTCGAGGCTGAGCGGGCTCAGCACACCAAAGCTGATGCCGCTGCGCAGGCCGGCGCGCTCGGCATCCTGCAGCAGGCGGTGCAGACGCTCGGCATCGGCCGGTGCGGTGGGCGTGGCGCCCAGGTCGGTGAGGTCCCACACCAGCGGCCATTCGTAGCGCAGTGCGAAGGCCAGGCGCGGGTCGACTTCGTAATAGCGCTCGTCTACGTAGCGCTTGGGCCAGCTGGGCGGGGAATATGCGCGGAAGTACAGCACGCGCGTAATCGATTCACCGATGCGCGTCACGCGGTAGTAGCACAGCCAGTCGAAGCCGATGCTGCGCAGCGCGGCGCGCAGCAGCAACTGACGTTCCTGCGGGCCATGCGCAGTGCGCAGGTCATGCGCGGTTTCCGAGAAGGCCTCGGGATGCGATGGACCGACGCGGATGGCATCCGGGTCCACCACGATGTGTTCTTCGCCAAACAGGATTGGCGCGCGGGCATCGCCGGCACCCACATTGGAAGCAGTCAACCGTCGCCCCTCGCGTGGCACATGGATGCAGTTAATGTAGTGGCACGCATGCGTTGCGATGAACTACAGAAAAACGTAGTCGCCCCCGGAACTTCGTGGGAGTTTGGCTGCACGACTACGAGTTTCAGCGTTGAGCCGGGTTGCCTCCCACTTCTACACTTTCCGCAAGGGAAAGCGGACGCAGCCGCGTCTGCCATCTACGAAGAATCGTGGGCCGACGGCCCGAAGGCGCCCCATGGCAAAGCCTCGGAATCTTGCTGCAGCGTTGGACATTCCGCTCACCGGCATGCGCTGGGCGCGGCTGGTGAACTACGACATTGCAATCGCCGTGTTCGTGGTGGCGGTGGTGGCGCTGTTCGTGCTGCCGCTGCCGACCGTTGTGCTCGACGGGCTGATCTCGCTCAACCTGGCGGCCAGCATCGTGCTGCTGTGCGTGTCGATCTATCTGCCGTCGGCGCTGGCGTTCTCGTCGTTTCCGGCGGTGCTGCTGTTCACGACGCTGTTCCGCCTGTCGCTGAACATCGCCTCGTGCAAGCTGATCCTGCTGCAGGCTAATGCAGGCCACGTGATCGACACCTTCGGCAAGCTGGTGGTGGGCAACAACTTCGTGGTGGGCGGCGTGGTGTTCCTCGTGATTGCGGTGGTGCAGTTCATCGTGATCGCGAAGGGCTCTGAGCGTGTGGCGGAAGTCGGTGCGCGGTTCTCGCTCGATGCGATGCCCGGCAAGCAGATGAGCATCGATGCGGACCTGCGCGCCGGCATCATCACGTCGGATGAGGCCAAGCGCCGCCGCGAGGCGCTGGAGCAGGAGTCGCAGCTGCACGGCGCGATGGATGGCGCGATGAAATTCGTCAAGGGCGACGCCATTGCCGGCATCATCATCGCCGTCATCAACATCCTGGCCGGCATTGCCGTGGGCGCGTTGATGCACGGCATGTCGATCGGCGACGCGCTGCACCGGTACGCGATCCTGACGGTGGGCGATGGCATGGCCTCGCAGATTCCGTCGCTGCTGGTGTCGATTGCCGCCGGCATCGTCACCACCCGGGTGGCCACGCGCGACCGCGATGCGCGGCACCTCGGCCAGCAGATCGGTGCGCAGATCACGGCCCACCCGCGCGGCATGCTGATGGCCAGCGGCGTGCTGCTCGCATTCCTGCTGGTGCCCGGCTTTCCCAAGTGGTCGTTCCTGCTGCTGGCCGTGGGCACGGCCGGGGCGGCGTTCCTGCGCATGCGGCAGCGCCGGCAAGCGCCGCCGCTGGATTTATTGGTGCTGGGCACCGATACGCGGCGGCTGGACGAGCCCGGAACCGGCTCGCCCATGGAAGGCATTGCGGCGCCCATTGCCGTGCGTCTGGCCGAAGACCTGCGGGGCGAAATCGACCTCGTTGCATTGCAGACGCGCCTGGCGGAGGCCAAATCGCGCGTGCAGCGCAAGCTCGGCGCCGTGTTTCCGCGCGTGCAGCTGAACTGGGATGCCGCTCTGCCGGCCCGCGGCTACGCGCTGCTCGTGCAGGACGTGCCGGCCGCCGAGGGGACGCTGCCCGGGCGCGATGCCATCCCTGCCAGCGCGCTGCCCGGCGAAGCGCGCCTGGCCGCCGAGGTGGAGACGCTCATCGAGCGCAACGCCGCGTCGCTCATCGGCATCCAGGAGACGCAGAACCTCATCCAGATCATGCGTCGCGAGCACGGCGAGCTGGTGGCGGAACTCACGCGCCTGGTGCCGCCGCAGCGCATTACCGAAGTCCTGCGCCGGCTGGTGCAGGAGGGCGTGTCGATCCGCAACCTGCGCGCCATTTTCGAGAGCCTGATCACGTGGTCGCCCAAGGAGCCCGAAGACGTGATCGGCCTGGTGGAACTCGTGCGCGTGGATCTGCACCGCCAGATCACCGAGCAGTTCTGCGGCACCAGCCGCGTGCTTGACGTGGTGCTGTTCGAGCAGTCGCTGCAGGAGCGCATCGAGCAGGCCGTCGTGCACACCAAGCAGGGCAGCGTGCTGAGCCTCACGCGCGACGTCAAGCAGGCGATCACCGACCAGGTGGTGAAGATCCTCGGCGGCACGCGGCCGCTGGAGAAGGACCGCAACGGCCGCCCGCTGGCGGTGATGGTCTCGCTCAACTGCCGGCGCTATGTGAAGACGATGCTGCAGCCCGTGTTTGGCGATCTGCCGGTGCTGTCGTACCAGGAGATCGACGAGGCCATCGAGCTCAACACCGTCGGCTGGGTCACCAACCCGGCCTGACCACGCAGGGCGAAGGAGACAAGCGGATGAACATGAGCGCCACCCTTCTCGAAGCCACGCGCCAGGGGCTGCTGCTGGTGCTGCTGGTGTCCTTGCCGGTGGTGGCGGTAGCGACGGTGTCGGCGTTGCTGATTGCCATCGCGCAGGCCGTGACGCAGATCCAGGACCAGAGCATCGGGCTTTCGGTGCGGCTGATCGCGGTGATGGTCACCATCGTGGTGCTGGCGGGCTGGGGTGGGCGCGAGGTGCTGCGTTTTGCCCGCATGGCACTGGAGCAGGTGTTTTACGGCGGTGCGGCGCCGTTCTGAGCCCAGAGAGAGCGCGCCGATGAACAACATATCCGAGCGAGAACACGCGTGAACAAACGCTATCGATTCCTGAGGTGGAGTGCGTCGGCGGTGTGCCTGTGGCTGCTGACGACCGCCGCTGTGGTGCAGGCGGCCGAGCTGCGCTGGCGCAACCGGTCGTACACGCTGGTGGCCGAGGGCAAGAAGGTGAGCGACTTCATCCGCGAGCTGGCCGCCTCGCAAGGCGTGACGGCCGTGGTGGACCCCAAGGTGGAAGGCACCATCAGCGGCAAGTTCTCTGGCCCGCCGGCCAACACGCTCAATACCGTGTGCGCCACCTACGGGCTGACGTGGTACTACGACGGCTCGCTCATCTATGTGGACCGCGCCGATGATGCGCAAACGCAGGTCTTCCCGATCCCGAAGGGCAGCGGCCCCGAGCTCGCGCAGATCCTGCGCGCCATGCAGATCACGGACCAGCGCTTTCCGCTGGTGGTGAGCGACAGGGAGAACACCGTCTACGCCTCGGGCCCGAAGCGCTACGTGGAGCTCGTGCGCCAGGCCATTGCATCGATTGCAGACCCGTCGCGCGGCATGGACCGCGCGGAAATCCGCGCGTTTCCGCTCAAGTACGCCTGGGCGGGCGACGTGGAGATCAACCGTTCCGGCAAGCCGGTGACGATCCCCGGCATCGCGACCATGCTGCGCCGCCTGCTCGGCGCCCCCAACCCGGGTGCCAGCAGCCCGGGCACGTCGCCCACGCGCGCGATGCGACTGACGGGGCCGACGCGGCAGATGAAGCTCAGCTCCGGTGACAGCATCAATGTCCCGCGCATCGAGATTCCGCTGGCCGGCGCGCAAGGCGACTCCGGTTATGGAGCACAAGCCCCGGCACCGGCAAGCAGCGGCACACCGGCGGACCTCCCCCGCATCGAGGCGGATGCCGGCATCAACGCTGTGCTCATCCGCGACGTGCCCGAGCACATGGCGCAGTACGAGCGGCTGATCGCCTCGCTCGACACCAAGCCGCGGCTGGTGGAGATCAACCTCACGATCATCGACATCAGCACCGATTCGCTCGACAGCCTCGGCGTGGATTGGCGCCTGCACACCAAGCACGGCGATTTCCAGTACGGCAACGGCAACAACCCGCCGCTGACGTTCAACCTCGGCACCACGGAAGAGGGCCAGACCGGCGCCACCACGCCGGTGGGGCTGGCGCTTACGGCATCGATCGGGGGCAGCCTGCGCAACTACCTGCTGGCGCGCATCAACGCACTCACGCAGACCGGCAATGCGCAGCTGCAGGCCAAGCCGAAGGTGCTGGCGCTCGACAACACCGAGGCCATCCTCGAGAACCTCATCCACTTCTACGTGCCCGTGTCGGGCTTCCAGGATGCATCGCTGTACGGCATCACGACGGGCACGAGCGTGAAGGTCACGCCCCTCATCGTCAACGAGGGCGGGCAGATGAGCGTGATGATGTCGATCGACATCGACGACGGCAATCTCACCAACGACCGCGTCTCGCAACTGCCGGTGGTGCAGGAGCGCTCCATCGTCACCAAGGCGATGATCGAGGAGGGCAAGAGCCTGCTGATTGCCGGCTTCAACTCCGACAGCGTGAACAACACCAAGTCGGGCATTCCGTTCCTGTCGGACGTGCCCTTCATCGGCAACCTGTTCAAGTACACCAACAAGACCGGCCAGCACATGGAGCGCTTCTACCTGCTGACTCCGCGCATCCTCACCGCCGCCAGCACCAGTCCGAACGACGTGCCGGCGGTGTCGATTCCCGGCGTCGGGGTGCCGGTGCCAGGTGCGACCGATTGGAAACCGGGCCCGTCGCCCATCGCTCCGGCGCCTGCCGTGCCGGGCACGCTGCCCACGCCGCCTGTGTCTCGATTGCATGAACCCGACAGCCGTTCCACCCTCGCCGCACGCTGACAAGTCGCCCTGGAAGCTGTGCTTCCTGAGCGGGCCGCTGTACGGCAGATCGATGCCGTTGCGCATGGGCGCCAACGTGGTCGGCGCCGCGCCCACGTGCGACATCATCGTGCCCGACAGCAGCGTCGCGCCGCGCGAGCTGATGTTCGAGGTGGGCGGCATCGCGGTGTCGGCGCGCCGGCTCGACGAGGCGACGCCTACGCTCAACGGCCAGCCGTTCGGGCAGACGCGCCGCAGCGTGGTGCCCGGCGATGTGATTGCCATGGGCGACATCCGCGTCGGCATCGAGAAGGTCGGCACGATCCGCATGCCGACGGCGGCCGTGGAAGGCGCGGGCACCACCGCACTGGCCGAACGCGTGCCGTCGTGGCTGCCGATGGCTGCCGCGGTGTGGCTGTCGCGCTTCTCGACCCGGGCAGGGCGGGGGCGGACGTGGCTCGTTGCCGGCATCGGGCTGTGGCTGGCGGTGCTGCTGGCCGGCGGCGTGGTGGCGTTTGCGGGGCACGACGGGTGGTCGTTGTGGGGCCGGGATCCGGCGGCGCGTGCGTTGCAGGTGCGGCACGCGCTGGGCGATCTGCCGGAGATCGTGGTGATGCCCGCGCCGGATGGCACGTCCCGCGTGTCTGGCTATGTGCAGACCGAGGCCGACCGCCAGGCGCTGCTGAGCCGCGCGCGCGGGTTGTCTGATGTGTCGATCGGCGAGGTCTACGTGGTGAGCGACCTGCTGGCGGCTGCACAGCAGTACTTCAGCGCGGGGGGCACCAGCGGCACGGCGGGCCTGAACGTCGCGTACGACGGGCACGGCCGCATCGTGGTGAGCGGCACGGCCGACCGCGCGCAGGCGTGGCAGCGCATCCGCAACTACGCGCGCGATGCCAGGCCCGCCGTCGAGATCATCGATCGCGTCGCCTGGGATGGCCCGCCGCCGCCGAACATCGTGGCCGAGACGCCGCGTGCCGACGGCCTGCCCGCGATCGTGAGCACGTATGAGGATGAAGACGGCACGCGCTTCGTGCAGACGCGCGACGGCCAGCTGTATTTCGAGGGCGCCCGGCTCAAGGGCGGCCTCCAGGTGAAGAGCATCGCTTCTGATGGTGTGGTGCTCGACCGCGGCGGGCAATCGGTCACCTGGCCGATCCAGCCGCAAACGCCGTAGCGCCGGGGCTGCCCGGTGTGTCGGCGTGAGCAGTGCGTTGGTATGCAGTTCTTGTTGTCTTTGTGACCCCTTTTTTTGACCAAGCAGGAGATGACCATGGCAGCTCCCACCACCGGCGTCGATGGCGCCATCAACAGCATCAACCAGTCCGGCGAAGATCAACTGAAGATCGCCACGGCCGTGCAGGCCGCCGCAGCCAAGGGTGCCGCGGCCAGCGGCATCATCGGTGCCGCCCAGTCGCTGAGCAACACGGCGGCTTCGGCCGCCGGTGCCGTCCGCGACGGTGCACGCGCCAGCTGACGATGCAATGCGGCGGCGGGTACGGCCCGCCGCCGTTCCACCGAATACAGGAGGCCACGATGTCCATCGAAACCAATGCGATTGCGGCCGTGGGCGCCGCCCAGGCAAGCCAGGCCGCGCCCGCGCAAGCGAGCAACGCTGCCGGCGGTGCGCAGGCCGCCCATACCAATCCCGCCGCCTATGCCGCGCAGGGGCCGGGGCAGGTCGAGCAGGGCATCGGTGCACCGACAGCGCAGGCGGCAAGCCCTGCCGATGCGCAGCACTTTGGCAGCATGATGCGCGCCGGCGCGCCCACCGCCGTGCAGCCGGGCGCGCTTCCCGCCCAGCCGATCCCCGTGGTGCCGAACGCTACGCCGTCTCCGGTGGCGGACGTATCGTTCACGTTCACGCGCGGGCCAGGCGCCGACGGCGCGATGGGCCAGTGGCGCGACTACGGCCACGACCTCAACGAGCGCTACACCAGCATCAACGCCAAGCGGCAGGAGATGCTCGATTCGCTCGACAGCATGGACGTGACCATGACGATGGTGAAGCTGGCCGACTTCAGCTACTTCGCCTCCATGACGCTGGCCGAATACCAGATGGACATGAGCTTTGCGCAGGCCGCCAACGGCGTGAGCCACTCGCTGCTGAAGAACCAGGAAGGCTGACATGAAGCGATTGCTCGGGGTGCTGCTCGCGCTGGCGTGCCTCTTCGGCCTGGCCGGGTGCGAGCAAGAGCTGTACACCGGCCTGTCAGAGGTCGAGGCCAACGAGATGGTCGCCGCGCTGTCCTCGGCAGGCATCAGTGCGCAAAAGACGATGCAGGAAGGCCAGGGCCAGGAGGGCCGCACCTGGACGCTCACCGTCGACCAGGCCGACATGGGCCCATCGCTTGCCGTGCTGCGCGCGCAGGGGCTGCCGCGTCCGCGCCTGGCGTCGCTCGGTCAGGTGTTCCAGAAGCAGGGGCTGGTGGCCACGCCCGCTGAAGAACGCGTGCGCTACATCTATGGCGTGTCGCAGGAGCTCTCGCGCACGCTGCTGGATGTGGATGGCGTCATGCTCGCGCACGTGCACGTCGTCATTCCCGAGAACGATCCGCTGGCGGACAAGGCCAAGCCCGCTTCGGCGGCGGTGTACATCCGCTACCGGCCCGGCGTGAACCTCACCGCCATGGCGCCCATGGTCAAGGACCTGGTTGCCCACAGCATCGAAGGGTTGAGCTACGACAACGTCTCGCTGTTCCTGCAGGGTGCGCAGCCCGTGCCGGTGGACGTGCGCAAGGGCACGGCGCTGCTCGGCACGTTCAGCATGCGCAATCCGCTGGTGTGGCTGCTCGGCCTGCTCATCGTCGCGGCGCTGGCGGTGACGGGGCTGGTTGCGTGGCGGCGCGGTGTGTTCGACGGGCTGGGCAGGCCAGGCACGCGCGAAGCGGAGCGCGCCTCATGACGACCGATGCGCGCCTGGCCGGGCTGGTGGCTACGTTCAACCTGCGGCCCGACCGGTACATCGATCCTTCATGGCTGCCGGCCGACTGGCCACTGCCGTTGCGTGACCCGGCCAGCTACGGGGAGCCAGGCCGCGCGGTACTCGCGCGCGCGCTGCTGCAGGCGCATCACCTCGATGAGGAATGGGATTACGACTTCGCGCCCGTGGACAAGCGCATCGCCCTGTTGCCCGGCAACGCGCTCGAACACATGGCCGTGTGCTGCGGCCTGTGCCTGCACCGCCAGTGGCTGCGCGAGGCGGACGTTCCGCGCAAGACGCGGCAGGCCATCGACCTGGCCTTCGGTGCGCCGCTGATGGCGTTTGCCCTCGAGCGCATGCCGCCCTTCGAGGCGGTGGCAGAAACGCTGCAGACGCAGCGCCAGCACCCGCGCCTGGCGGTCGAGACATTGCGTGCACGCGGGCGCCGTCTGCTGACCGATTTCCTCGCGCCGTTCGGCCCCGCCGTCCTGCGCCGGCTTGCGCTGAAGTTTCCGCGCAACGCAGGCGGTGCGGATCGTCCGCCGTATCTGCTCGGCCGCACGCAGCGCGCGGAGCTGGGAGAGCTGTTGCGACTGAGCTTGATTCCTGAACAGGTGCCGGCATGGGACTGGCTTTTCTGATTACCACCGACAAGCTGCACATCCTGAGCGAGCGCAAGGTGCTAAAGCAGCACGAGTACGCCGCGCTGCTGGATGCCACGAGCATCCTCGCGACCGCGCAGGAAGAGCGTGCCCGCCTGCTGGAAGACGCCCAGGCGCAGCGCGAGCAACAGCTCAAGGCGGGCTACGACGCCGGCTACGAAAAAGGCCAGCGCGAAGCGGCCACGCGCCTGTATGCCGATGCGCTGGCCAATGCGCGCGCGCTGGCCGCCATGAAGCAGTTGATGGCCGAACTGGTGACGCGCACCGTGCGCGAGCTGGCGGCCGACCTGCCCCGCGACGCCATCTATGCCAAAGCCTTCGCGCGCATCGAAGCGCTGGTCGAACACGAGCCCGTGCTGACGGTGCGCATTGCCCCGCAGCAGGTGGCCGATCTCGAACGCGTGCTCGACACCATGACCGACGGCACGCGGCGCGTGCGCGTGGTGCCCGACGCCAGCCTGTCGGAAGATGCGCTGGTGGTGGAAACGGCCTCCGGCGTGGTCGAGGCGGGCATCGATACGCAGCTTGCCGCGCTGCATGCCGCGCTGGTGGGGGAGCAGACATGAACGGACCCGTCGCCTCGCACATCATCGACGCCAGCGAGCTCGAGCGCAGCCTGCGCGACGCGCTTGAGCGCTCGGATGGTGCAGCCGCCGGCGTGCAGATGCGCGGCCGCATCCACCGAGCGGTCGGGCTGATGCTCAATGCCTCCGGCATCCAGGCCCGGCTGGGCGAGGTGTGCGAACTGCGCACGCCGGGCGAGCGCAGCGTCTATGCCGAGGTCGTCGGCTTCGAGCGGCAGTCGACGCTGCTGACGCCGCTTGGCAGCGTGCATGGCCTGTCGGCCGCCACGGAGGTGATCCCGTCGGGCAGCGCGCATCGGTTTGGCGTGGGCGATGCGCTGCTTGGCCGCGTGCTCGACGGCCTCGGCGCGCCGATGGACGACGCGGGCCCGCTGTACACGAGCGGGCGGGTGTCGACGCATGCCGAGCCGCCAAGCCCGCTGGCACGGCGGCGGATTGACGCGCCGCTGTCGACGGGCGTGCGCGCGATCGACGCCATGTTGACAGTCGGCATCGGCCAGCGGCTCGGCATCTTCGCGCCATCGGGCGTCGGCAAGAGCACGCTGCTCGGCATGATCGCGCGTGGCGCGCAGAGCGACGTCAACGTCATCGCGCTGATCGGTGAACGCGGGCGCGAGGTGCGCGAGTTCCTGGAACTGTGCCTGCCCGAGGCCACGCGCCGCAAGACGGTGCTGGTGGTGTCCACGTCGGACCGCCCGGCCATGGAGCGCGTGAAGTGCGCGCTGGTGGCCACCGCCGTGGCCGAGTACTTCCGCGACCGGGGCAAGAACGTCCTGCTGCTAGTGGATTCGCTCACGCGCTTCGCCCGAGCGCAGCGCGAGGTCGGACTGGCCAGCGGTGAGCCGCCCACGCGGCGCAGTTTTCCGCCGTCCACGTTCTCGGTGCTGCCGCAGTTGCTGGAGCGGGCGGGGGCGGGGGCGCAGGGCGTCATCACGGCGTTCTACACCGTTCTCGTGGAAGGCGATGAAGAAAGCGACCCGATCGCCGAAGAAGTGCGCTCCATCGTGGATGGGCACATCGTGCTGTCGCGCAAGCAGGCGTTGGCGGGGCGGTATCCGGCCATCGACGTGCTGGCGAGCATCAGCCGCGTGATGCCGCAGGTGACGACGCCCGGGCATCGCGCAGCCGCGCAGCGTGTGCGCGAACTGCTCGCCAAGTACCAGGAGATCGAATTGCTCGTGCAGATCGGCGAATACCGCGAGGGCAGCGATGCCCTGGGCGACACCGCTTTGCGCGCGCATGCCGCGCTGACGCGTTTCTTCGAGCAGGATGCCGATACGCGCGTGCCGCTGGAGCGCACGGTGGCTGACCTGCAGGCCGTGGTGGGGGCGTTATGAGCGACGTGCTGCAGCAACTTGCCCGCGTGCGCGAGGCACGCAAGCTTGCCGCGCTGGCCCGGGCGCAGAAGCAGGCGGCGCTGGTCGCACAGGCCGCCGCGCAGGAAGCGGCGGCCCGGCAAGGGCTGCAGCGGGTGGTCAGCGCGCGGTCGGCGCACGATGCCGCCATCGAGCGGGCCGTGCGTGACGATGCGCGCAGCGCCGTCGTGCTGCTGTGCGAGGCCAACGCGGCACGGCTGGCGCTCGACCGCGCCATCCTCGACGCGCATCGCCAGTCGGCGCACGCGGGCGCGGCGCTGGCGGCCGAGCAGGCAGCCCAGATGCAGGCGCAACAGCGCGTCGCGCGCGCCAACGCCAGGTGCGAAGCGGTGGCGCGTGCCGAAGAGCGTGTGGCGGCCGCGCAGCGCCGTGCGCAGGCGTGGCAGGAGGAAGACGCCGCGCTGGAAGCACAGCTCGCGCGCTCCACCGTCATCACGGGCTGACCCGATGCAAGGGTTCGATCCGCATTCCATGGAAGGGCTGTTCCGCCAGGCACTGCTGGTGCTGCCGCGCCTGCTGCCCATCATGTTCATCGTGCCGGTGTTCAGCGGCCGGGTGGTGACGGGCATGGTGCGCAGCGGGTTCATCGCCATCCTCGCGGTGTTCGTGGCGCCGTCCATGGCGGGAGCGGCCATGAACGTGCAGGGCGGCGGGCTGTGGATGGCGCTGGCGCTCAAGGAGGCACTGATCGGCGTGTTGCTCGGCATGGCGTTCGGCGCGCTGCTGTGGGCCATCGAGAACATCGGCCACCTGATCGACTTCCAGACGGGCTCGGGCAACGCCTCGTTCTTCGATCCCGTGGCCGGCCACGAAAGCGGCCCGACGGCGAGCTTCCTCGGCTTCATGGCCATCACGCTGTTTGTCACCGGCGGCGGGCTGCACGTGATGCTCGGCGCGTTCTTCGAGTCGTACAAGCTCTGGCCCATCGAGCGCATGCTGCCCAGCGCGTCGGTGGCGCTCGAACAGTTTGCCGTGCGCGAGGCCGACAGCGTGCTCGGCTGGACGCTCAGGCTCGCCGCGCCCGTGATCATCGTGCTGGTGGTGGCGGAACTCGGCATCGGGCTCATCAACCGGTCGGTGCCGCAGCTGAACGTGTTCCTGTTTGCGCAACCGGTGAAGAGCCTGCTGGCCGTGCTGATGATGGTGCTGTTCCTCGGCTTCGTGTTCGAGTCGCTGCGCACCTTCCTGGCCGGCAACGGCGAGATGGTCTGGCTGCTGCGCGCCTTGCTGCGCCAGCCCGCGTCATGAGCGAGAAGCAGCACAAGCCCACGCAGCGCCGGCTGGAAGATGCACGGCGCGAAGGGGAGGTGGTGCGCAGCGCCGATGTGGTCGGTGCGCTCGTCTTCATTGGCGTGCTGATGTTGCTGTGGCAGGGCGGGCCATGGCTGCTCGAACGCCTGCGCGGCCTGCTGGTGCAGAACGTGGCCGCAGCCGCCGGCGCGCACGATCCGTCTGCGGCGGTGGTGCAGGCGCTGGTGTCGGCGGGGGGGCAATGGCTGGTGGTCAGCGTGGCGGTGTTCGGCGTGGTGGCCGTGCTGGCGGCGCTGGGCGCATTCGCGCAGGTGGGCGGCATGGTGGCGCCCAAGCGCCTGGCGCCCATGCTGTCGCGGCTGAACCCCGGTGAGGGGATTCAGCGCATGTTCTCCGTGCGCAACCTGGTCGGCCTGGCGATCATGCTGCTGAAGGTCGGCTGCCTGGCGCTGATGCTGTTCGTGGTGATCCGCGGGTCGTTGTCGCTGCCGCTGCAGGCCGGTTACGGGCGGCCTGCGGCCATCCTGGCCGTGGTGGCGCACCTGGTGCTGATGCTGTTCGGATGGGCGGCCGTGGTGTACGTGCTGATGGCTGCGGTGGACTACTGGCACGTGCGCTTCGAGTTCTTCAAGAAGAACCGCATGTCGACCGAAGAACTGCGCCGCGAACATCGCGAGCTGCAGGGCGACCCGCATATCGTCGGGCGCCGTCGGCAGCTGGCGCTGGAGGTGCAATACAGCGCGCTGGAAGACCGCATGCGCATTGCCACCGCCGTGGTATTCAGCGCGCGGCATGCCGTGGCGCTGTACTACCCGGGCGACGGCACGCTGCCGATGGTGATTGCCAAGGGCAGCGGAGAGGCCGTCCAGCGCATCCGCCAGATGGCCGAGTACCACCTGGTGCCCACGGCCGCAAATGCCGGCCTGGCCGAGCGCCTGCACGACACCGTGCCGATGGATACCACCATCGACCGGACGCTCTTCCGCGATGTGGCCGCGCTGCTGCGCTGGGCCGACGGCGCGGATGCGGTGGGCACGCCGTACGTCTCGTCCCGGTCCTGAGCCGGTACCGCGCCAGGACGGTCGGCGTATGCCGGCCTGCGCGTCCGCTAACCGATCCGCACGATGTCGCCCGGCACGACGAGGTCCGGGTCTTGCGCTGTCGCGCCCGGCGTCTGCGGATCGCCGTCCAGCGCGGCCCAGTCGAACTGGTGGTTCAGTGCATGCAGCTTGTCGAGTGCGGCGACCGTGCGCTCGTCCGAAGGGGGAGCCTTCGTGCCGAGCAGCCTGGCCGCATCGGCGGCGCTCAGGCGCCAGAGCGTGTCGCCGGGGCCGACGATCGCGTATTGCGGCGACGTAGCGGTGCCCACGGACCGCAGCGCCTGCGTGGCGTCGGCACGCAGCACTTCGCCGCTGACCCCCTGCATGTCCGGAAACGCAAGCGTGGCGACAGGCGGCATGCCCTGATCCTGCTGGTTGTCATTGCCCTTGCCCTTGCCATTGCCCTGCACTTGCGACACCGCGGGCGCGGGCGTCTGGTTTGGTACGAAGAACTCGATGCCGAAGCGCGTGACGGCAGCCACACCCAGCAGCACGCCGCCGGGCACCATCGCACTGCTCGGCAGGCGCTTGCCGACCTTCGGCATCAGGTCGCCCGCCAGCCGCAGCGCGCCGGCGCCGAATGCGAGATCCAGCGCGGCCTTGGTGGCGCCCATGGCGGGGCTGTTGGTGTGCATGAGCGCATCGTTCATCGCCAGCGGCACCGAGCCGACCGTGTACAGCGACATCGTGAACGCCTGCGCGCGGTTCAGCCATGGGCTGCCCATGGTGGCCTTGTCGTTGAACGTGGCGCCGAGCCGCCCCGCAAAGTTGCGGCTGGACAGCGCCAGGTTGGCCGTCAGGAACAGCGCGTTGCTCCAGAAGGCCGGCGTATTGAAATGCGCGCCGTGCGTGGCAAACCAGTACGCAGTATTGCCGTTGTTGAGCGCGAGCGTGAGCAATTGCAGCGTGTCGTTCGCGCGGCCCGTGAAGCTCTTGGGCGACAGCAGCTTGCCGGGCGCGCCCAGCAGCGCTTGCAGGCGCCGCACGTCCGGGTCGCTCTTCTGCGCTGCTGGGTCGTCCTTGCGCGCGAGGGCGGCGGTGAGCGCATCCGGATTCGACTGGAAATGGTCGATCGCTTCCCCGATCGCCGCGCGGTCGGCCTTTGAGATGCCCCAGCGTCCGGCCTGGCCGCGCACGTTGGTCTTGAGCCATGCCAGGGCCGCAGCGGAGTCCTCCGTGCCCAGCTTGCCGAGCTGTTCGTTGATCGCACGTGCCTTGTTGGCGCGCAGCGCGGCAATGCCGCCGCGATAGATGAACGACAGCGGGCTGGTGACGGCCGGGTCGAACGCCGCGGAAGGAATGTGCGCGGACGTGAGCGTGGCTGACGTCGCGGCCGTCGAGAACGCGCCCGTGAGCGAGCCCGCGAAGATCCAGCGTATCCACGGCTTGCGCTTGGGCTCGTCGCTGCCGGCGGTGCCGTCCGGCGCCTTCGGTGGCGTGCCGCTGCCGTCGTCTCCTGCGCCGGCGGGCTTTGCGGCCGACGTGGTCGGCTCGCCCGTCTTGCCGCTCGTGGG
Organism: Ralstonia mannitolilytica; assembly: GCF_000954135.1. Classification (NCBI taxonomy): domain Bacteria; kingdom Pseudomonadati; phylum Pseudomonadota; class Betaproteobacteria; order Burkholderiales; family Burkholderiaceae; genus Ralstonia; species Ralstonia mannitolilytica. Next base: position 1,149,025 of record NZ_CP010800.1, read on the forward strand.
CGGCGTGTTCGACGCAGGGTTGCCGGGCTGCGGACCTTCCGGGCCCTGCGGGCCGGTGGCGCTCGCGGCAGGCGGCTCGAGCTTTTGGCCCGCGGCCAGGTTGATCATGCGGACGACGGTCTCGTATGCGCTGCGGTCCTGCCCGCCAACGGTCGCCTGCGCGCGGCCCGTTGCGCCATCGATGGCACCGGCGTCGACCGTGGCTTGCAGCACGTCCATGTGCTGCTGGTGCGTGGTCAGCAGATCGGTGCGGCCGGCCGCTTTCAGGGCGGATGCTGCCAGGCCGTGCGCGCCCCAGTTGGACGTCGATGCCGTCACCAGGTGGGCGGCCGGCACCACCGAGCGCGGGTCGACCACTGTGCCGTCGGGCAGCGTCACGCGCGGCGCCGTGCGGCGCGTGTTGCCCATGCCGGCCTCGTGCCCGCGCGAGCCCACGCCGATCGTCACCACGCCGTCGGCCTTCCAGCCCGCCACGGCCACTTCATCGAGCGGCACGGTCTGGTCGGTGACGTCGACGCCGTTCTGGTCGATGTAGCGGCCCTCGGCATTGCGGCCGTGCACGTTGATCGAGACGATCGCGTCCGGCGATTCGGCGCCGAGCAGGTCATGCGCGAAGTTGCGTGCCGCTTCGCCGGGCGCGGCATCGAACGGGATGATGCTGTAGTCGTTGACGGCCGCGCCGCGCGCCCGCAGGGCGGCATCGAGCGCGGGCACCGCTTCATGCGGCACCACGTAGACGATCTCCTTGCCGGCCGCCCGCATGTCGTGGCCGAAGAGCGCCGCACCGGCCAGGCCGTCGGTGTCCACGGCGCCGTGCGCATTGCGCGAGCCGGCCAGGACGAGGATGCGGTTGCTGTTCTGCAGCGCGCCCGCGGCGTTGTCGATGCCGAGCGGGTTCTCGATGCGGGCCATGTCGGGGTCGAACATCGCCATCACGGCATTGCTGATGGGGCTGGGCTCGATGCGCCGGTTCGGCGGAATCACGTCGTCGAGCGTCTTGCCGGGACCGAAGCGGCGCACCCGCTGCACGGGCACGTCGGGCAGTTCCATCAGGTTGCGTGCCGATTCGCTCACGGCCTTGGTCTTGCCCGAGGTCACCACGTAAGGGTCGGTGGCGTACGCGGCGCTGGGCACCTTCCATTCGCGCGCGTCGATGGCCTTGAGGACGGCCTCCGCCTGGTACTTCATCGGGTCGACGACGGGGATGTCCATGCCACGCTTTTCCAGCGAGCGCACCAGGAAATCCTTCATGGCCGGGTAGTGGGTGCAGCACAGCCAGAGCGACGTTGTGTTCGGGTCCAGCTCGGCCACATAGGCGTCGGAGGCGGATTGCAGCTCGGTCTTCACGGCCGGGTCGTCACTCTTGTGCTTGAGGGCGTTGACGAAATCCGCGAACTTGTGGGCGGCCACGGCCTGCGGGCGGATGGCGCCATCGGTGAGCTCGGCCACCGTGTTCTGGTAGGCGCCGCTCTTGACGGTGCCGGCGGTGGCGATGACGGCAGGGCGGTCGCCGCCGTGCTGCACGATCGCGCGCGAGGTGATATCGATCAGATCGATGACCGGCACGTCGATGTTCTCCAGCGCCTTCGGGAACGCCGTGCAGGCGGTGTTGCACGCCATGGCGACCATCGCCGCCTTCAGGCGCCGCGCGGTCTGCAGGCCATTGCCGACCAGGCGGACCAGTGTGTCCGGCCCCTTGGGTCCGTAGGGGGCGTTGGCGTGGTCCACGACGATGGCCACGCGCAGGTCTTCGCCGGTCTGCGCCTTGATGGTCGCCAGCATGTTCCTGGCCGCGATCAGGCCGCCGTTGCTGGAGTCGAACGCGGCCAACGTGAAGGGCTCGGTGGCCGTTGCCTGATCGAACGTCTTGCCCTTGGGCATGTGGTTCATCGCCTCGGTCAGCAGCACGAGCATGCCCTGGTGTACCTGCGACGGGAAGCCGTCCACGCTGGCTTCGCCCTTGCGGCTCACGCCGTCCACCGCGCCAGCCTCCACCGAGGCCTTGATGGCCGCGTGCAGCTGCTCGGGCTTGGGCATCAGGTCCATGCGGCCCATCTGGCGCAGCATGTTGGCGAGAATGGCCTGCGCGCCGAAGTTGGAGTTCCACGCCGTGACGGGAAAATCCACCGGCACCGTCGACGCGAAATCGACCTGGCTGCCGTCGGCCAGTGCGACGGCCGGGATCTTGCTGCGCAGGCTGCCCATGCCGGCTTCGTTGCCGCCGTCGCCAACGCCCACCGTGATGATGCCGTCGCGTTCGTTGGCGGCCAGCACGATCTCGTCTTTTGGCGCGTTCACGTCGGCCACCGAGACGCCGCGCATGTTCAGGTAGTCGCCGTCGGCATTGCGCGCGGGCAGTTCGATGGCGACCACCGCCTCCGGCTGCACGCGGTCGAGCAGCGCGTTGGCCGCATCGCGCGCGGGCTGGCCACGCCTGGCGTCGAACAGCTCGAGCTTGACGAGGTTGCCGCCTTCGTACGTGTCCAGCACGGCCTGCAGCACCGGCATGCTGGCCGAGTCGGTGGCGATGGTGATGTCGTAGCCGGCGCGCGCCAGCGTCGCGGCTTTTTCTGCGGCGCCGACGGGGCCGTCGGTTTCCGGCAGCAAGCGGCCCGTTTCAGCGTCGCGCCCGACCGTGAAGCCGGTCACCATCAGGATGCGCTTGACGCCGACCAGCGCCGCCGCCGCGTCTTCCGTGCCGCCCTTGACGAAGAAATTGCGGATGCCGCGATCGACGAAGATGGCCTGGATGCGGTCGACCGGCGACATGATGCGATCGGCCGTCCGCCCGAACACCGACGACTTGCCGCGATAGAGCTGCATGCGCTGGCGCCAGCTCATGCGCACCGGGTCCTTGATGTTGGCGGTGTCGCGCGCGAACTCGGCCTTGTCGAGGATGAGCCGGCGCTGCTCGTCGCTCATCTTTGCCAGCGCGGCCGCCAGGCGCCGCACGCCGATGCCGCGCGGGTGGCGGCCGACGGTGCTGCCGCTGGTGCGGTAGTTCTCGGCGTCGAGCAGCAGGTTGGCATGCCGCGCCAATGCGTTCTGCTGGTCCGCATCCAGCGCCTTCTGGGTGTCGGTGAAGCCCGTGAGCGTGACCTCCGGGTTGGCAAGATCATCGAGCGCACCGGGCAGCGGACGCGATGGGCGCGCGGGGCCGGTGCCCGGCGGATCGGCTTCGCTGCCGGTCTTGTCCGTCGTGGAATCGGCCACCGGTCCGGTCTTGCCCTTGGGGGGGGCCGCGGGGTCGGTGCCGGCCTCGGCGGTCTTGCCGTCGTTGCCGGTCGTGCCGCCTTCGGGCTCGGTGTGCTGGCCGCCGGTCTGCGTGACGACCGGCTCGTTGGTCGGATCGCCCTTGGGCCGTCCGGCGCTGGCGGGGTCGTTGGCGGCCATCGTGGTCGGCTCCGCCGGCATCTCCGTGGTCTTGTAGCGGTCGGCGTTGTTCTTGAGTGCATTGAGCAGGCCGGTGCGCTCGGTGCCTTGCGAGAGGCCCATGCGTTGGAGCATGCGCGTCGCACCGATCTGGCCGAGGCCGAGACCGAGGAACATGATCGCCTCGGCCTTCTGCTCGCCCGACATGCGGTCGCCGTACATCAGGAGATCCCTGACCTGCGCGCCGGTCATGACCACGCCGGCCATCCCCGCGACGACGTCCGATGCGGTGCGGGTGAGCCTGAACATCCTCGAGGCGGCCGCCGCTTCGGACACCGCCGAGAGGCCCTTGCCGGCGAGGCTGTATTCGCCCGCCGCAGACGTGACGATCGCCAGCCAGTCGTTGAACGCCTCGGGGTTCGTCGGCGACCACGACCGGCCGTGATCGGCCAGTGTGTTCAGGTGGTCGATCGATTCCCCCACCATCCAGCCCGTGCCGACCGCCACCATCGCACCGCCCACGAACGACAGCGTGCCGCCCGAACCGACCGAGAGGATGACCCCGCCCACCGCCGTGGCCACGCCGGCCACGATGTCGACCACGTGCCGGATCTTCTGGCCCGTGGTGGTGATGTGCGCACTGAAATGGTCGACGTCCGGAACCCCGGTGGGGCCGGCCGTGACGCTGCCCGCCAGGTTCTTCGGCACGTAGATCGTGCCGCCGTCGGACAGCGCGTTGTTGCGCCGGTATTCGTCGAGGTCCTTGTACTCCCAGCCGCGGTCGTCGATGTAGTGCGTCTTGCCGTCGGTGCCCTTCACCTCGAACAGTGCCGTGGGCATGACGCCCGCGCTCTTGTCCACATAGGCGATCGGAATGGCCTTGACGGTCGGGTTGTCGCCGCCGTACTTGTGGATCGCGTCGCTGACCTCGTTGATGATCTTCGTGCTGTTGCCGCTGGTGAACCACGCCGTGCCGGTGGCGCCGCTGCCTTGCGCGCCGGCGTTGTCGGCCTGGATCATCAGCGCGCCGCCGATGTAGTTCTTGAGCTGCGTGTCGGCGTCGGGGCCGGTGAACGTCTGGCTCTTGTCGTTGTAGAGCGGTGTGTCCTTGCCGAAGGTCGCCTTCGACATCTGGCCGAAGAGGGTCTTCAAGCCCGCGTCCTGGTCTGCCTGGAACGTGTTGTAGTCCGCTTCCGCCTGCCGCTGCCGGACCTTCTCGTTGCCGCGCTCGAAGGCCCGCTGCAGCATGTCGGCGTTGGGCAGGTCCTTGCCGTGCTGCTGGATCAGCGCGTTCGTGAGCGTGCCGCCGTTGCCTTCGCCCACGGCGTTCTGCACGGGCGTCCACGACGGCATGGTGCCTCCCGAGCCGGAGGTCTGCATGCTGTAGAGGAACGACTTGGCGTCGGCGTTGGTGGTCAGCCAGTTGGCGACCTGCTGCGCGTGGTCGGTGCTCGGCTGGTCGCTGGCAAAGCGCGGCGCGTCGGCCACGGCGGCTGCGAGGCTCAGCCCGCCGTAGAAATCCGACCCATGAGCGATCAAGCCGGACGTATCGCCCGAGTTGCTCTGGAACCAGTGGCCGTTGTCGTTGAAACGGTCCTGAACGGTGGACAGCAGGTTGCTCGCCACCTCAGGCGGTGCCACCTTGGCGAGGTCCTTCATCCATTTGCCGACGGCGTCGTACTTGACGGTGCTGTCGGCCATCTTCCTGCCGCTGTCGGGGTCGCTCGGGTCGTATTTGTAGACCTGCGTGAGGTTGGTGATCTGCCTGTCGAAGTAGTCGCTGTGGGCACCAAAGAATGGCTCGCCGGCTACCTGGAACAGGTGGTCGCGCGCTTCGGTATCGGCGCTGGAAACCGATACGTCGTTCATGTTGGTGGCAAGGATCTTCAGCGCGCCCTCGGCGTCGCCGTTCTTCATGTGCTGCGTGACCTGATCCTTGGTGTAGGCCACGCGCACGTCGTAGCTGGCCGCCCCGATCTGCTCGAAGACCTGTTCGGCGTTCTTCTCCTTGCCGTACGGCCGGGCAAGCTGCACGCACGCAAACTGCACGGGGTCGTTCGTGGCAAGCGCCTTGTCCTGCGCCGACAGCGTCGGGTCGTTCGGGTCGATGTGCTGGATCTGGTAGCGGATCGCGTCACCCGTGGCGATGTTCCTGGCAAACGCAATGCTGCCGTCGTCCCAGTCGGGGTGCGCCTTGGCCAATGCGTCGACCGCGCTGTCGGCCGCCTTCAGGTTGTCGCCAGAGCCGAATGTCTCGTAGCCGGCAAGCTCGTTGCCGATGGCCGTCTTGAACGTCTGTATGGCCTTCTCCAGATCTGCCTGCGCGGCGCTGACGGAGTCGCCCTTGTCTTCCGCGGCGATGCGGCTGGTGACCTTGACGCTCTGCGCCTGGTGCAAGTTGTCCTGGGCATCGAGCACGCCGTCGCGTGCTTCGGACGTCGCGCGCTGGCTCGGGTCTTGCTTCTCCACCGCTTCCTTGGCGTCGTCGACGATCTTGTCGAGCCATTTGGCGTCTGGGTCCCGCTTCTTGATGGCGGCAGCGGCATCTTCCACGGCCTGCTTTTCGTTGCCGGGCGCCGCCTGGTCCGCCTGCAGGCGCAGTTCGTTCTGCACCGAGGTGATGACATCGGACAGCGGCCGGTCGAGCTTTGCCTTTGCGGCGTCCGAATCGTCGCCGTTCTTGATGTAGTTGTTGACCGCGCCGTTGGCGTTCTGGATGGCCGTGTCGGTCTTGGTCCTGGCGCTGGCGGCGGCCTGCTGCTGTTCTGGCGTGGGCTGGGGCTTCGGGGGCGGCGGCCGGTAGTAGACGATGCGGCCGTTGATCTCGTCGATGGCGGGCATGGTGTTCTCCAGCGGCGCCCCATGCGGGGTGTGCCTGATTGAAAGCAACCCGGTGATAGGGGCATTCTGGACGCCGGTCGGCAACGCAGCTATTGGCAAAACACGTAGTGCGGCGGCGGCGTGTGATGCAGTGCGTTGTAGAAACTACGAGACGCCGTGGCCGCCGGCACGGGGCTTGGTAAGAATGACGGCGGCGGGGTGGGCCAGCCCCGTACGCGCAAGGCGGTAGAAGGGCCGCACACAACAGCATGAGGGGCAGGGCATGAACCTACGGTTTCTGGAAACCTTCGTCTGGGTCGCGCGATTGCGCAGCTTCCGTCTCACGGCCGACAAGCTGTTCACCACGCAGGCGTCCATCTCGGCGCGCATTGCCGCGCTGGAAGAGGAACTGGGCGTGCGCCTGTTCGACCGCGACACGCGGGGCGTGCAGCTCACGCCCGATGGCCACAAGGTGCTCGAATATGCCGACCGCATGGTCAGCACGCTGCATCAGCTGCAGGCCGCCGTGGCGCAGCGTCCCGGCTTTGAGGGCCGCGTACGGGTGGGGGCCATGGACAGCGTCATCCACACGTGGCTCTCGCCGCTGATCGCGCGCACGGCCGAGATGTTTCCCGCGCTCGAAATTGAACTGGTGGCCGACAGCGCGATGCACCTGGTCGAGCAGTTGCAGAAGGGCGCGCTCGACATCGCCTTCCAGACCGACCTGCTGCGCGCCGAGAGCGTGCGCAACGTGCAGCTGGCGCAGTACCCAATCCACTGGGTGGTGGCCACCAGCTCGCGGCTGGCGCATCCGTACGCGAGCCTTGCCGAACTGGCGCACGAGCGGCTCATCACCTTCGTGCGCAATTCGCGGCCGCACCAGGACATGCTGAACCTGCTGCACCTGAACGGCGTGGAATCGCTGCGCGTGAACTGCGTCAACTCGGTGGCCGCCATGACGCGGCTGGTGGGCGACGGCTTTGGCGTGGGGGCGCTGCCGACCGTGCTGGTGCGCGACCGCATCGAAAGCGGTGCGCTGACGGTGCTCGAAGTGGACCCGGCCTTGCCGGCGCTGCCCGTCATCGCGTCGTGGCGCGTGGGTGCGGGGCTGGAGGTGCACGAGGCCATCGTCGGCCTGGCGCGCACGATGGCGCGGGAGTTCTGCCTCTCGGTGGGGCCGCGTTACGCGATTGCCGAAGACCTCGAGCGCAGCACCGAGGCCGCCTGAACGTGGCGCGGCGCCCGCGTCAGAAGATCGACCGGCCGGACAGCGTGGTCAGCCATTCCAGCGCCTGCAGGCCGGCCAGCGAGTTGCCGCTGACATCGAGCCCCGGCGACCACACGCACACGCCGAACTCCCCCGGCAGCACGGCCACGATGCCGCCGCCCACGCCGCTCTTGGCGGGCAGGCCGACGCGGTAGACGAAGTCGCCGGCGGCATCATAGGTGCCGCAGGTCAGCATCAGCGCGGACAGGCGCTTGGCGGGGCTGGCATCGACGATGCGCTCGCCGCTCCAGGGCACCACGCCGGCGTTTGCCAGGAACAGCACGGCGCGCGCCAGGTCGGTGCAGTTCATCTCGATGGCGCACTGGCGGCAGTAGGCATCGATCACGGTCTCCACCGGCATGTGCAGGTTGCCGAAGCTCTTCATGAAGTGCGCCATGGCGCGGTTGCGGTCGGCATGGGCCAGCTCCGATTCGGCCACGCGCGGCGCGTAATCGATGCCCGGGTTACCGACCAGCCGCCGCATGAACTGCACCAGCGCGGTCTCGGCCTGCACGAAGCGCCGGCACAGCACGTCGGTCACGACGAGCGCGCCGGCGTTGATGAACGGATTGCGCGGAATGCCGTTTTCATATTCGAGCTGCACGAGCGAGTTGAAGGCATTGCCGGAAGGCTCGCGGCCCACGCGCTGCCACAGCGATTCGCCCTCCAGCTGGAAGGCCAGCGTGCAGGCAAACAGCTTCGAGATGCTCTGGATCGAGAACGGCACATCGGCCTTGCCCACGCGATGAACCTCGCCCTGCAGCGTGACGATGGCCATGCCGAAATCCGACGCGCTGGCCTTGGCCAGCTCGGGGATGTAGTCGGCGACGCGGCCCCGGCCGAGCCACGGCTGGATGTCGCGGTGGATGGTGTCCAGGATCGCTTGGTAGTCCGCTTGGTGACGCATCGGAGGCTGGGGGCAACGGTTGGGGCGGAGGATTCTACACGCGCAGGTGTGGCGTGGGTCGTGGCCGCGGCAATCAGCTTTTTCTATCGCCTGCCATCCGAAACTTTCGTTGGACCCGGTTTCATCGCGCTTTCACAATTTGCCGCACGAACAATCTTGTGGACGAGCTTTGTATGAACATGGCAGTGGAGTCAGCCCAGGCAAAAAGAATGCCGGAGCAACCGGCGCCGATTTCCGCACCTGCCCGCACGGCGGCCAGCGTGTCTTACGCGAACCCGTACTCGGCGCGGCTGGCGGCCCGCTCCGGCGTGCTGCGCGGTCACACCAGCGGTCTGTGCGATGGTCATGTGCAGGCCAATATCGTGATGCTGCGCGACACCTGGGCCAACGAGTTCCTGCGTTTCTGCCAGCTGAACCCGAAGCCATGTCCGCTGCTGGACGTGACGGAGCCCGGTGTGCCCGTGTTCCGCCACCTGGGCCAGGACGTGGACGTGCGCCGCGATGTGCCGCGCTACCGCGTGTACCGCCATGGCGAGCTCGCCGACGAACCGCTCGACGTGGAAGCGCTGTGGACGGACGACATGGTCGCCTTCGCCATCGGCTGTTCGTTCTCGTTCGAGCACGCGCTGATGGAGGCCGGCGTGCCGCTGCGCCATATCGCCATGGCGCGCAACGTGGCGATGTACCGCACGTCGATCGACACGGCCGGGACGTCGCGCCTTGCGGGCAAGCTGGTTGTGTCAATGCGGCCGATGTCGGTGCCCGATGCCATCCGCGCCATCGAGATCACCTCGCGCATGCCGCGTGCGCACGGCGCACCGGTGCACTTTGGGGAGCCGGCCGCCATCGGCATTGCGGACCTCGCGCAGCCAGACTGGGGCGATGCCGTGCCCGTGCAGCCAGGCGAAGTGCCGGTGTTCTGGGCCTGCGGCGTCACGCCCCAGGCCGTGGTGCAGCAGGCACGGCCGGAGCTGTGCATCACCCACGCGCCGGGGCACATGCTGATCACCGACCTGCGCACCGCGGCGCTGGTCTGATCGGGTTCGCTGCCGCATCGCAGGCCTTCAGGACGGAGAGAAGCAGGGGCGGACGGGTCGGGGTTCCCGCTGGCGCACGCAGAGGCGTTGGCCTATCACAAACAAAGAGAAGCACGAGACAGCAACAGTGAAAAAGGAGGAAGCACCATGACGACCGAAGCATCGGTTGCGCGAGCGCCCACCGAGGCGGACACCACAGCCCCATCCGCCGCGAATCCGGGCGGCCTGTTCCGCTGGTACCGGGAGATCTCGCCGCAGGAGCGGCGCACGTTCTGGAGCTGCAAGGTCGGCTACGCGCTCGACGCCATGGACACGCAGATCCTGAGCTTCGTCATCCCCACGCTGATCGGCGTGTGGGGGCTCTCCAAGGCCGATGCGGGGTTGATCGGCACGTGCACGCTGCTGGCATCGGCGGCGGGCGGCTGGGTGGCGGGCATCCTGTCGGACCGCATCGGCCGCGTGCGCGCGCTGCAGATCACGATCCTGTGGTTTGCCGTCTTCACGTTCCTGTGCGGCCTCGCGCAGAACTACGGGCAGCTGCTGATTGCCCGCACGCTGATGGGCTTCGGCTTTGGCGGCGAGTGGACGGCCGGCGCCGTGCTGATCGGCGAGGCCATCCGCGCGCAGGACCGCGGCAAGGCCGTGGGCATGGTGCAGGCCGGGTGGGCCCTGGGCTGGGGTGCATCGGCGCTGCTGTACGCGTGGCTCTTCAGCGTGATGCCGCCCGAGACAGCATGGCGCGCGCTGTTCCTGGTGGGCATCGTGCCGGCGGTGTTCGTGTTCTTCCTGCGCCGGCTGGTGAAGGAGCCGCAGGTGTATCAGGAGGCGAAGTCTCAGCAGACCGGCGGCGTGGGCTCGAGCTTCTTTGCGATCTTCTCGCCGCGCCTGCTGAGCACGACGTTGCGGGCCGCTGTGCTGACGACCGGCGCGCAAGGTGGCTACTACGCGATCACCACGTGGCTGCCCACCTTCCTGAAGACCGAGCGCCACCTGACGGTGCTGGGCACCGGCGGCTACCTGGCGGTGGTCATCATCGGCTCGTACATCGGCTACCTGACCAGCGCCGTGCTGACGGACCGCCTGGGCCGCAAGCGCAATTTCATCCTGTTTGCCGCCGGGTCGATGGTGGTGGCGCTCGTGTACACGCAGCTGGACGTGACCGACAGCCTGATGCTGGTGCTCGGTCTGCCACTGGGCTTCTTTGCCTCCGGCATCTTTGCGGGCATGGGCGCGTTCCTGACCGAGCTGTTTCCGACCTCGGTGCGCGGCTCGGGCCAGGGCTTCTGCTACAACGTGGGCCGGGCCGTGGGCGCGAGTTTTCCGTTCCTGATCGGGCAGGTGAGCGCGCATTCGTCGCTCGGGCACGCCATCGGCATCTTTGCCGCGGGCGCGTATGGCCTGCTGATCCTGGCGGCGCTCACGCTGCCGGAAACGCGCGGCCGCGAGCTGGAGGCGATTTAATCCTTGTGCTTCCCCCAAGTGCACGGTGCGCGGCGTCCGGAAGGCGCCGCGCTTTTTTCATGCCCGGAACGGAGAGTCCGTGCGGCATCCGGCTTCGACGAGGAGGATGGAGCGCCACCGCCCACGAACAAAGCGCCAAAAAAAAACGCGGCCGAAGCCGCGCGTAATCTCGCTTTCCCGAGAGAGGAGCAACGTCTTACTGCTGGGCCACCGTTGCCGGCTGGGCCTGTTGCGCGGGCAGATCGCCCCAGCCGCCGCCCAGCGCCTTGATGAGGCCGACCGTGGCATTGACGCGGGCACCGGCCAGCTGCACGCCGATGCGCTCGGCCGAGAGCATGTTGCGCTCCGCATCGATCACGTCCAGGTAGTTGACCGACCCCGCGTTGTAGCGCGTGCGCGAGAGCTGTGCCGCGCGCGAGGAGGCGCGCACCGCATCGCTCTGGGCCTTGGACTGATCGGCCAGAAGGCGCAGGTCTGACAGGTTGTCTTCCACCTCGCGGAAGGCGACCAGCACGCTTTCGCGGTAGTTCGCAACGTTCTCTTCATACGCGGCGCGCGCCTGCTTCACGCCAGCGCTGCGGGCGCCGCCGTCAAAGATCGGCAGCGACAGCGCAGTGCCGACCAGCGGGCCGAGAATCCACGTGCGGCTGCCCCATTTGAGCAGGTCACCGATGTCGTGCGACTCATAACCGAAGCCGCCCGTGAGCTGCAGCTGCGGGAAGAACGCCGCGCGTGCCACGCCGATGCGCGCATTGGCGGCCGCCATGGAACGCTCGGCGGCGGCCACGTCCGGGCGGCGCTCCAGCAGGGCGGAGGGCAGGCCGGCCGGCACGCGCACGTCCAGCGCGGTCAGCGGTTGCGCGTCCATGCTGAAGTCGGCGGGGGCCTTGCCGAGCAGCGTGGCGAGCGCGTGCTCCAGCACGGCGCGGCGGCGCTGCACGCCAATGCGGTCGGAGCGCGCGGTGGCCAGCTCGGCGTCGGCGCGCGCAACGTCCAGCTCGCCGATGTCGCCGGTGTTGAAGCGGCGCTGCACGAGCCTGAGCGCCTCTTCGCGGCCGACGACGGTGCGTGCGAGCAGCGCTTCTTCGGCATCGAGCGTGCGCAGGCTGAAGTACGTCTGTGCAACGTCGGCCTGCAGCGACAGGCGCGCGGCGCGGTACAGCGCTTCCACGCGTTCGGCATCGGCGCCGGCGGCATCGATGCTGTTGCGTACGCGGCCGAAGAGATCGGCTTCATACGCCACCGTGGCCTGCGCGCGCCAGTACGTTTGCGGCTGCACGGGCGCACCGACCGGCAGGCCCGCCGACGCGGCCGAAGGGCGCTGGCGCGTGGGGCCAAAGCCCGCATCGAGTTCCGGGAACAGCGATGCGCGATTGGCCTGCACGAAGGCGCGCGCCTGCGTGACGCGCGCGGCCGCGGCGGCCAGCGTGGGGCTCGCTTCAGCGGCCTGCGCTTCGAGCTTGTCGAGCGTCGGGTCGTTGAAGATCTTCCACCACGCGCCGTCGGCCGGCATCGACGGTTCAGCGGTCTTCCATTTGCCTTGTTCGCCGGCGGCCAGCGGTGCGTCGGCGGCCAGTTTGGAAGATTCGGCCGCTTCCTTGAAGGCCGTGGGCGTGCCCACGTCCGGCTTCTCGTAGTTCGGTGCCAGCGAGCAGGCCGCGAGGAACAGCGCGGCGGCCAGCGCCAGCGGAGTCCAGCGGCCCGGCCGCGCCGGACCGGTGTGTTGTTTGAGCGCGTTCATAGCGATGTTGTCATTAGTGTTGGCTCGACGGCACCGGCAGCGCGCCATCGAGGTCCAGATCGCGGTCCGGTGCATTCTCGGAGCGCTCGCCGCGGCGCGAGGCCAGCGTACGCAGCACCACGTAGAACACCGGCGTGAGGAACAGGCCGAACAGCGTCACACCGAGCATCCCGGCGAACACGGCCACGCCCATGGCATGACGCATTTCCGCGCCGGCGCCGGTCGACACCACCAGGGGCACCACGCCCATGATGAAAGCGATCGACGTCATCAGGATCGGGCGCAGACGCAGGCGGCAAGCCTCGATGGCGGCCTCCACGATGGAGCGTCCCTGCAGCTCGAGCTCGCGCGCAAACTCGACGATCAGGATGGCGTTCTTGCACGCCAGCCCCACCAGCACCACCAGGCCGATCTGCGTGAAGATGTTGTTGTCGCCGCGCGAGATCCACACACCCAGCATGGCGGCGAACAGGCTCATCGGCACGATCAGGATCACGGCCAGCGGCAGCGTCAGGCTTTCGTACTGTGCGGCCAGCACCAGGAACACCAGCAGCACGCAGATCGGGAAGATCCACACCGCCGAGTTGCCCGCCAGGATCTGCTGATACGTCAGGTCCGTCCACTCGAAGCGCACGCCCTTGGGCAGCGTTTCATGCGCGATGCGCTCCACAGCCGCCTGCGCCTGGCCCGACGAGAAGCCGGGGGCCGGGCCGCCGTTGATGTCGGCAGCGGTGTAGCCGTTGTAGCGCACGACCATGTCCGGCCCGAAGCCTTGCGACACGCGCAGCAGCGATGACAGCGGCACCATGTCGCCGGCGCTGTTGCGCGTCTTCAGCTGCAGGATGTCTTCTGCATGGGCGCGGAACGGCGCGTCTGCCTGCACCTTCACCTGGTACGTCCGGCCGAAGCGGTTGAAGTCGTTCACGTACAGCGAGCCCAGATACACCTGCATGGTGTCGAACACGTCCGTGACCGGCACGCCCAGCTGCTTGGCCTTCACGCGGTCCAGATCGGCATTCAGCTGCGGCACGTTGATCTGGTAGCTCGAGAACGACGGGCCCAGCTCAGGCGTCTGGCGTGCCTTCGCCATGAAGGCTTGCGTGGCGGCAAAGAGCTGTTCGTAGCCGACCGAACCCCGGTCTTCGATCTGCATCTTGAAGCCGCCCACCGTGCCGAGGCCCTGCACCGGCGGCGGCGGGAACACGGCGATGAACGCATCCTTGATGGCGCCGTATTGCTTGTTCAGCTGGCCCGCAATCGCACCGCCGGACAGGTCGGCGCTCTTGCGCTGGTCAAACGGCTTGAGCGTGACGAACACGATGCCGGCGCTCGGGCTGTTGGTGAAGCCGTTGATGGACAGGCCCGGGAACGCCACAGCGCTTTCCACGCCCGGGTGCTTGAGGGCGATGTCGGACATGCGGCGGATCACGTCTTCCGTGCGGTCAAGCGAGGCACCGTCCGGCAGTTGCGCGAAGCTCACGAGGTATTGCTTGTCCTGCATCGGCACGAAGCCGCCGGGCACCTTGTTGAACAGCAGCGCGGTCGCACCGATGAGCGCCAGGTAGATGCCCAGCATCAGCGCCTTGCGGCCGATCACGCGCGATGTGCTGCGGCCATACGACTCCGATGCGGCGCCAAACACCCGATTGAACGGACGGAAGATCCAGCCCAGGCCCTTGTCCATCACGCGCGCCAGCCAATCCTTCGGTGCGTCGTGGCTCTTGAGCAGCAGGGCGGCCAGCGCCGGCGACAGCGTGAGCGAGTTGAAGGCCGAGATGACGGTCGAGATGGAGATCGTCAGCGCGAACTGCTTGTAGAACTGACCGGTCAGGCCCGTCATGAAGGCCAGCGGCACGAACACGGCAATCAGCGTCAGGGCAATGGCGATGATCGGGCCGCTCACTTCGCGCATGGCCTTGTACGTGGCCTCGCGTGGCGATAAGCCTTCGGCGATGTTCCGCTCGACGTTTTCCACCACCACGATGGCATCGTCCACCACGATCCCGATCGCCAGCACCAGCCCGAACAGCGACAGCGCGTTGATCGAGAAGCCGAACATCAGCATCAGGCCGAACGTGCCGATGATCGACACCGGCACCGCCAGCAGCGGAATGATCGACGCACGCCACGTCTGCAGGAACAGGATCACCACGAGCACCACAAGCGCCACCGCTTCCAGCAGCGTGTGCGTGACGGCTTCGATACTGGAGCGGACGAACTGCGTCGGGTCATAGACGATGCGGTAGTCGACGCCTTCGGGAAAGTCTTCCTTCAGTTCCGCCATCGTCTTGCGCACGTCATCCGAAATCTGCAGCGCGTTGGAACCCGGCGCCTGGAAGATCGGAATGGCCACCGCCTGCTTGTTGTCCAGCAGCGAGCGCAGGCCGTATTCCGACGCGGCCAGCTCGATGCGGGCCACGTCACGCAGGTAAGTGACGGCGCCGTTGGGCGAACTCTTGAGGATGATGTCGCCGAACTCCTGCTCGGTCTTCAGGCGGCCCTGTGCGTTGACGGACAGTTGCAGGTCCGTACCCGGCACCGACGGTGAGCCGCCGATCACGCCTGCCGCCACCTGCACGTTCTGGTCGCGGATGGCCTTGACGACTTCATTGGCCGTCAGGCCACGCTCGGCCACCTTGTTCGGGTCGAGCCACACGCGCATCGAGTAGTCACCCGAGCCGAACAGCTGCACCTGGCCCACGCCGCTGATCCGTGCAAGGCGGTCCTTGACGTTCAGCACCGCGTAGTTGCGCAGGTATGTCATGTCGTAGCGGTCGTTGGGCGACAGCAAGTGCACCACCATCGTCAGGTCGGGGCTGCTCTTGATGGTCGTCACGCCCAGGCGCTGCACCACGTCGGGCAGACGCGGCAGCGCCTGCGACACGCGGTTCTGCACGAGCTGCTGCGCCTTGTCGGGGTCGGTGCCCAGCTTGAAGGTGACCGTCGTGGTCATGTTGCCGTCGCTGTTGGCCTGCGACTGCATGTACAGCATGTTTTCGACGCCGTTGATCTGTTCTTCGAGCGGCGAGGCGACGGTCTCGGCAATCACCTTCGGGTTGGCGCCCGGGAACTGCGCGCGCACCACCACCGAAGGCGGCACGACCTCGGGATACTCCGAGATCGGCAATCGCCAGATCGAGATGATCCCGATCAGCAGGATCAGCGTGGAAAGCACGCCCGCAAAAATCGGGCGGTCCACGAAAAATTTGGAGAAGTTCATGGCTGTCAGCGATGCGTTTCAGTCGCGATCAGGCGCGGTCGGCCGGAAGGCGTTGTGCGTTGGCTGCGGTCTTGGCGCCGGCAGGCTTGGATTCGGCCTTCGCGGCGGGGGCAGCAGGGGTATCGGCTTTGGCTTCTGCGGGCGTGGCGGGGGCTTCCGGTTGTGCGCCGGGCAGCACCACGCGCTTCGTGACGAGGCTGTCCATGGTCACCACGTTGGGGGCCACGGCGTCGCCCGGCCGCACACGCTGGATGCCGTTGACGACGATGCGCTCGCCCGCCTTCAGGCCCGACTTCACGACGCGCAGGCCGTCGACCGAGGCACCGAGCGTGACCGCGCGGTAGCTCGTCTTGTTGGCGGCATCCACGACCAGCACGAACTTCTTGTCCTGGTCCGTCCCGATGGCCTTGTCGCTGATGAGGATGGCGTCGTGCGGCGCGCCGGTGCTCATGCGCACGCGGGCGTACAGGCCCGGCGTGAGGCGGCCGTCGGCGTTGTCGAGCGTGGCGCGCACGCGGATCGTGCCTGAGCGCACGTCCAGGCGATTGTCGACGGACTGGATGAAGCCCTCGCGCGTATAGCCGTCTTCATTGGCCAGGCCGATGTAGACCGGCGTCTTGGTGCCCTTGGCGGCTTGGGCCGAGTAACGCAGGTAGCTCTGCTCGTCGGCATCGAACGCCACGTACATCGGCGAGACCGACACCAGCGTCGTGAGCACCGGCGCGGCACCGCCGGCGGACACCACGTTGCCCACCGTGATTTCCGCGCGCGACACGCGGCCCGACACGGGCGCCACGATGCGCGTGTACTCGAGGTTGAGCTTGGCCGCTTCCAGTGCGGCAGCGGCGCCTTGCAGGTTGGCCTGCGCCTCGCGGGCGGCGTTTTCCTTCTCTTCGAACTCGCGCCGGGCGATGGCGTTGTCGGCCACGAGCTTCTGCGCGCGTTCGAGTTCCGACGTGGTGTAGGCCACCCGCGACTTGGCGGCCGTCAGCGCCGCTTGCGTGCGGGCCACTTCCGCCGCATACGGGCGCGGGTCGATGGTGAACAGCGGGTCGCCCTTCTTGACGATGCTGCCGTCCTTGAAGTGCACGGCCGTGACGGTGCCGCTCACCAGAGGGCGGACTTCCACGCGTTCAACCGCTTCGATGCGGCCCGAAAATTCATCCCACTCGGCCACGTTCTTGGCGAGGACGGGCGCGACATCCACCGGCGTGGCGGCGGGGGCGGCGGCAGGTTGCTGCGAGGCACCGGCATTGGAAACCAGGCCGTATGTGCCCACGGCGGCAGCGCCGAGCACTGCTGCAACCGAAATGGCGATGGTGCGTTTGGACAGGCTCATGATGACTCTCTCGATTTCGTTGGGATAGGCAAAGAGAACAGACTCAGGAAAAGCGCGTGGGCCGCAGCGTAGAAACACGCGCGCGGCCTCGCACTCCGTTTCTTGTTGTGTGGGGTCAGCCAGGCGTCTCCTCGGTGGGGCCAGGGGGCGTGCGGTCCTTGCGGTCCGCACGTGCGCGGCGCCTGGCGCGACCGGCGGGCTGCCGTGTCATGCCGAGGTGCCAGCGCAGGAAACACGTGATCTCGTCCTGCGCGACCGCGCTCATGGCGATCGAGTCATGGCACGCATCGTTCACACGCACGACCTGCGTGACGACCCCGGCTTCGATGAGGCACGCGGCATAGCGCTCGGCTTCGGTGCGCAGCAGGTCCTGCGGCGCGGTCAGCAGCAGCGCGGGCGGCAGGCCCTGCAGGCGGCGCGATTCCACCGGCGCGGCGTACGGATGCACGCGCTCGGTAGGGCGCGGCAGGTACTGGCGATAGCACTCCGCGCAAACTTCGGCCGAGTTGTCGGCGTCGGCCAGGCGGTCGGGGCGCACGCGCGCCATGGTCGGGTCGAGCATGGGCGCGATCAGCACTTGTGCGCGCAGGTGCGGGCCGCCGCGGTCGCGCGCAATCATGGCCAGCGCGGCCGACAGATTGCCGCCCGCGTCGTGCCCGGCTACCGCCATGCGGCGGCGGTCGATGCCCCAGGCGGCGGCATGCTCGGCCATGCAGCACAGCGCGGCGTAGACGTCTTCCGGCGCGGCCGGGAAGGGCGCGGCCGGCGCCAGCGAGTAGCCCACCGTGACCACGACGGCGGGCAGCGTGGCGGCGAGGTGGCGGGCCGGCGCATCGGCATCGTCGATCGTGCCGCGCACGAAGCCGCCGCCGTGCAGATACAGCACGGCGGCATGGCGCAGTGGCGCGGCCGCCTCGTCCGGGCGCATTTCCGGGCGATACACGCGCAGGCGGATGCGGCCGGCGTAGCCCTGCGTCCAGTAGTCCTCGGCGTGCACGTCGCGCGGGAGGGCGGCGGTGTCGGCGGCCCCGTCGGCGTGACATGCTTGCTCAGGCAGCGGAGATGTTGCGCTGCGCAAATGGTTATTCACTGCAACCTTTGTAACGTCGGAGCGCGAGTACGATTGCGCCGGACGAACAGCAACCGAACCCGCATCCCGATCGGGCGAGTATTCAGAAACAACCAGGCGCGGTGGAGAAGAACCCATGATGTCAGGCGGGGCTTACCTTTGCGGATCACCCTGATATCGATGGGCTGAATGATGGTGATTAGACGAACGCGGATAAATGCCTATAATCGGACATCACTATTAGTCACAGCCGAACAATCAAAATTGACGGTTGTGCTACAAAGTGTCATTGCTTGAGGCCGATCTTGTTGCGCTGCGGAAATGCCTCCGTCCGCCGATCGCGCCACCCGGGTATCCCCTTGAGATTTCACTGCCTTGCGCATTGCCGTTCGGATTCCGGCAGTGCGCACGGCCCGTGGAGTCCGACCTTCAGGAGCCGCAGATGGATCGATTGCAGGCCATGCAGGTCTTCACGCGCGTCGTGGAGGCCAGCAGTTTCACCAAGGCTGCCGACAGCCTTCAGTTACCCCGCGCCACGGTGACGAACCTGGTGCAAAGCCTGGAGGCGCACCTCGGTGTGCGCCTGCTGCACCGGACCACCCGCCGCGTCAACGTCACGGCCGACGGCGCTGCCTACTACGAGCGCTGCGTGCGGCTGCTCGGCGACCTGGAAGAAACCGAGGCCGCGTTCTCGCAAAGCGCGGCGGGTGCGCGCGGCACGCTGCGCATCGATGTTCCTGCGTCGATTGGCAAACGGTTGCTTGTGCCGCGCATCCGCGATTTCCACGAGGCGTACCCCGATCTTCAGCTCGAGATCGGCATGAGCGACCGCACGGTCGACCTCGTGCAGGAAGGCGTGGACTGCGCCGTGCGTGGCGGCGAGCTGCAGGATTCGAGCCTCGTCGCGCGGCGCATCGGCCAGTTGTCGATGGTCAATTGCGCGTCGCCCGAATACCTCGCGCGCTACGGCACGCCGAAGACGCTCGAAGACCTGCAGGACCACATCGCGGTGAATTACTTCTCGGCCCGCAATGGCCGCCGCATGGACTGGGACTTCGTCATCGACGGCCAGAAGCAGATCCACAAGGTGCGCGGCATCGTGTCCGTCAACGATGGCGAATCGGCGGCGGCGTGCGCGCTGCACGGCCTCGGCCTGCTGCAGACCGCGCGCTTCCTCGTGTACGAACACCTCATGTCAGGCGCGCTGGTGGAGGTGCTGCCCGACTACGTGTCGGAGCCGGTGCCGGTGTCAGTGGTGTATCCGCACAACCGGCATCTGTCGCCCAAGGTGCGCGTGTTCGTGGACTGGGTGGCGACGCTGTTTGCGGATCATCCGTGCCTGCAACTGAAGGAAAACCCGCGGCTGCACATTGCCAGCGCCGCCTGACGGTCGGTGTGCGACCGCTGCTGCGGTGTAGACGGCGTGACGCACGGAGTGTCACGCCGTTTTCATTTCGGTCGATGTGGGGTGCGGAGGCCGGATTGACATCCGCGCCCATGAGCCGCGATGAAGCGCGCCGGTGCTTCATCGCGGGGTCGCCCCCCCCGATTCGCGGATTTGTCCGCCGGGGAGTATCGTGGCAGGCATGCAGCCCGTCATCTTCACGTTCGATACCAACCTGACGCCGCTCCTGCCGCGAGCGCTACGCGGCCGCCCGATCGTACGCACGTGGGCAGAAGGAGCCACACTGAAGCACGCCATCGAAGCGCTGGGCGTGCCCCATACCGAAGTCGGACGCGTGCTGGTCGATGGTCAGCCCATGGCACTCGAAGCCATCTTGCCGGCCGCCGGTCATGTGGCGGTTTCCGGCGTGGTGCCCGCGCTGCCGGCGCCTCCGCTGCGTTTCCTGTGCGATGCGCACCTCGGCGCGACCGCCCGGCTGCTGCGCATGGCCGGCTTCGACACGGCGTATGACAACAACTACGCCGATGTCGCCATCGAAGCGCTGGCGCAGGCCGAAGACTGGATCGTCCTCTCCCGAGACCGGGAGCTGCTCAAGCGGCGCGGCATCCGCCGGGGCGCGTTCATCCGCGCACGCGAGCCGCGGGCGCAGATGCGCGAAGTCGTCGCGCGCTTCCGGCTGGCCGATGTCGCCCGGCCGTTTTCGCGCTGCCTGGAATGCAATGCACCACTGCGGCAACTCAGCACGGAAGAGGCCGCAGCCAGCGTGCCGCCCCGCGTGCGCGAGCGGCAGCGCCTGTTCAGCACGTGCGATGTCTGCCGCCGCGTCTACTGGCCGGGCTCGCACTGGACGCGCATGAGCGCCGTGCTCGCTGGCATGCTGGCGCCGCACGCCGACGCCGAAGACGATGCGGCCGATGCTGTCGGGCGCATCCTGCGTCGCGGCAGCGGCGGCGCGTGATCAGCGTGCAGGCGCGTTGCGCAGATCGGCAACGAAGCGCTCGCGCCACACGGTAAGGTTGGCCGCGCGCAGGCGGTCCATCATGTGGGCGTACCGGGCCTTGCGCTCTTCCAGCGGCATCGTCAGCGCGCGGTTCAGTGCTTCGGCCATGCCGCGCGTGTCGTACGGGTTGACGATGAGCGCGGCATCGAGCTCGCGCGCCGCGCCGGCAAAGCGCGACAGCACGAGCACGCCCGGGTCTTCCGGATCCTGCGCGGCCACGTATTCCTTGGCAACGAGGTTCATGCCGTCGCGCAGCGGCGTGACGTAGCCGATCTGCGCGCTGCGGAACAGCGCCATCAGCACGCGCCGCTCATATTGCTTGTTGATGTAGCGGATGGGCGTCCAGTCGAGCTCCGACAGCTTGCCATTGATGCGGCCCGATTCGGCTTCGAGCCGCTGGCGGATCTGCTGGTAGCTCTGCACGTCCTGGCGCGACGTCGGCGCGATCTGGATGAACGTCACGTGCCGGCGGTGATCGGGAAAATCGTCCAGCAACTGCTCGAACGCGCGAAAACGCTCGGGCAGGCCCTTGGAGTAGTCGAGCCGGTCGACGCTCATGATGAGCTTGGGCTGCCCGTGGCCGCCGGCGCGTTCGCCGCGCGTGCCGGCGTGCCGCGTGAACGGGTTGCGCCGCGCCAGCGACGACATCGCCTGCTGCGCAATCTCGTCCGGGTGCACGCCGATCGGGTACACCTCGGCGCGCAGCGTGTGGCCGTAGGCATGCACCGGCCCGTTCTGCTCCTTGTGCTCGATGTAGCCGCGCGCCTCGCGCTCGATGTAGTCGTAGAAGGCCACGCGGTCGGTCTCGGTCTGGAAGCCGACCAGGTCGTACGCGCAGAGCGCCCGCATCAGGTCTTCATGCGGCGGAATCGTCGTGAGGATTTCCGGCGACGGAAACGGAATGTGCAGGAAGAACCCGATGCGGTTAGTGATGCCCAGCGCGCGGCATTCCGCGGCAAACGGAATCAGGTGGTAATCGTGCACCCACAGGACGTCGTCGGGCTGCACGAGCGCCTTGAGCTGATGCGCAAACTGCGTGTTGACGCGCCGATATCCGTGGTACTCCTCTCGCTGGTAGCGCGAGAGGTCGACCCGGTAGTGGAAGATCGGCCACAGCGTGGCGTTGGCAAAGCCGCGGTAGTACTGGTCGTAGTCCTTGCGGTTCAGGCCGACGGTGGCGTACGTGATGTTGCCCTTGGTGACGATGTTCGGCTCGTTCGACCCGGTGGCCGTACCCGACACGACTTCGCCGCTCCAGCCGAACCAGATGCCGCCGGTATCGCGCAGCGCATCGAACACACCCACCGCCAGGCCCCCCGCGGTGCCCTGGCCTTCCGCGATGGGCGCCACGCGATTGGAAACAACGATGAGCCGGCTCATCGTGCACCTCCGTCGGTGCTGTGAGGGGTCACCAGCGCGGCAAGCCACGCGCGCAGCGCTGCAGGATCGTTCAGCCGCCAGCGCGCCTGGCTTGGGCCCGCTCCCACCTTGACCGACCAGCCGCCCAGCGCGTTGACGGCATCGAAGGCGGTTTCATCGGTGAGGTCGTCGCCGGCAAAGACCGCGGTCCGGCCCATGAAGGGCGGCTCGGTCATCAGCGTGTGCACCACGTCGCCCTTGCTTGCGCCGCGCGGCTTGAGCTCGACGACCATCTTGCCGGCCTGCAGGCGCACGTGCTCGGCATGACGGTGCGCAAGGCGATCGGCCACGGTGAGGACGGCGTTCTCCGCCTCGGGCACATGACGATAGTGCAGGGCGAACGCGATGCCCTTGTTCTCGAGCACCACGCCGGGAAACTGCGCAGCCAGCTGCGCGAAGTCGGCCCGCAGTGCGCGCTCGAGCTCGGCCAGCGCGTCGGCATCGGTGTTCAGGCGGACAAGGCGGCCATCCGCGTAGCGCCGCTCCGCGCCGTGCACGCCTGCAATGACGAGGCCCGGCAGCGACAGCCGCGACTCCACGTCGTGCACGGTGCGCCCGGTGATGACGGCGAGCGCCCCGCCGCTGGCTGCGTGCAGCGCGCGCAATGTTTCGCGCAGCGGTGCCGACACGTGTACGGCATCCGGTTGCGGGGCAATGTCGACGAGGGTGCCGTCAAAGTCGAGCAGGAAGGCCGTTCGCGCAAGATCGAGCGGGGGCAGGGGCGCCGCGTTGGCAGAAGACTGGGGTAAAACGTTCTTGGTCAAACCGGTCCAGGGTGAATGTGCGTGATGCGCCAGTTCACGCAAGAACCGGGCCGACCGCGCGGGGCGTTGTCATTTCGCCCTTCGCGGCCGGCGGCCGGTCGGCCGGTATGTAAAAACGGGCGCGTGATGCAAATTCTTCACATGCGGAGCGTCGTGGGCGTCACAGCGAAGCCGCGAGTCGCGTGCCCTGGTCGATGGCGCGCTTGGCATCGAGTTCGCGCGCCTCATCCGCGCCGCCGATGACGTGCACCTTCGCGCCACCGGCCTGCAGCGGTTCAACGAGTTCGCGCAGCGGTTCCTGGCCCGCGCACAGCACGATGGAATCGACGGGCAGCCATTCGGCGTCTTCGCGCTTCTCGCCGTAGCTCACCAGCAGGCCCTCGTCGCCGATGCGCTCGTAGTTGACGCCACCAACCATGCGCACGCCGAGGTGCTTCAGGCTCGTGCGGTGGATCCAGCCGGTGGTCTTGCCCAGGCCTGCGCCGAGCTTGCCTGCGCGCCGCTGCAGCAGCGTGATCTCGCGCGCCGGTCGAGGCGGCTGCGGGCGGATGCCGTGGACACCGCCGCGCACCTGCGTCGGGTCGCCTACACCCCATTCGGCGCGCCACGCCTGCAGATCCAATGTGGGCGAATGGCCGTCCAGCGCGAGGAACTCCGCCACGTCGAATCCGATGCCGCCCGCGCCGACGATCGCGACGCGCTTGCCCACCGGTTTGCGGTGGCGCAGCACGTCGATGTACGACAGCACGCTCGGATGCTCCTGCCCCGGGATCTTCGGATTGCGCGGCGACACGCCCGTCGCGATGATGATCTCGTCGTACCGGCCTGCCAGGAGTTGCTGCGCATCCACGCGCGTCCCCAGGTGAAGCGAGACGCCCGTGGCCTGCACGCGGCGCGTGAAGTAGCGCAGCATCTCGTGGAATTCCTCTTTGCCCGGAATCGTCTTGGCCATGTTCAACTGGCCGCCGATTTCCGCCGCGGCGTCGTACAAGTCCACGGCATGACCGCGCTCGGCCAGCGTGGTGGCCGCCGACAGCCCGGCCGGCCCTGCACCAACCACCGCAAAGCGCCGCCGTGCGGGCGCGGGGCGAATGACGATCTGCGTTTCATGGCATGCGCGCGGGTTGACGAGGCAGCTGGCCGTCCGCGCCTTGAAGGCGTGGTCCAGGCACGCCTGGTTGCACGCGATGCAGGTGTTGATGTCCTGCGCGCGGTTCGATGCGGCCTTGCGTACGAACTCCGGGTCGGCCAGCAGCGGGCGCGCCATCGACACCATGTCGGCGCAGCCATCGGCCAGCACGGCCTCTGCCACCTCGGGCGTGTTGATGCGGTTGGACGTAACGAGCGGAATGCCGACCTCGCCCTTCATCCTCTTTGTCACCCACGCGAAGGCCGCGCGGGGCACGCTCGTCGCAATGGTGGGGATGCGCGCTTCGTGCCAGCCGATGCCGGTGTTGATGATGGTGGCGCCCGCGCGCTCCACGGCCTTGGCAAGCTGCACGACTTCTTCCCACGAGCTGCCGTCGGGGATGAGGTCGATCATCGACAGGCGATAGATCAGGATGAAATCCTTGCCCACCGCCTCGCGCGTGCGCTGGACGATCTCCACGGGCAGGCGCATGCGGTTGGCATAGCTGCCGCCCCAGTCGTCGGTGCGCTTGTTGGTGTGCGTGACGAGGAACTGATTGATGAAGTAGCCCTCGGAGCCCATGATCTCGACGCCGTCGTAGCCGGCTTCGCGGGCCAGCTCGGCGCAGCGCACGAATGCGCGGATCTGCCGCTCGATCCCGCGCGGCGACAGCTCGCGCGGTGTGAACGGGCTGATCGGCGAGCGCAACGCAGACGGGGCCACTGCAAATGGGTGATAGCCGTAGCGGCCCGTATGCAGGATCTGCAGCGCGATCTTGCCGCCTTCTTCATGTACGGCACGCGTGACGGCGCGATGCCGGCGCGCAGCGCCGTGGGTGGCGAGACGCCCGGCAAACGGCTTGGTCCACCCGGCAATGTTGGGCGCGAATCCGCCCGTGACGATCAGGCCGACATCGCCGCGGGCACGTTCGGCAAAGTACGCGGCGAGCCGGTCGAAGTGATTGCCGTCTTCCAGCCCGGTGTGCATCGACCCCATGAGCACGCGGTTCTTGAGCGTGGTGAAGCCCAGGTCGAGGGGCTGCAGCAGGTGGGGGTAGGGGGACGGTGTGGAGGAAGGCATGTCCGGCGCATCACAGGCTGTGGAAACGCGCCGGACGGTAGCACCCAAGCGCCCGTTGGAACAACAGGGCGGGGCTCTAGATGTGGGAGCGGCGCGTCAGGGCTTCTTCTGGTCGCCGTCGGCAGGCTTGCTCAGCAGCGCCTTGAGCAGCTTGTTCTGCGGCACCGGCTTGGCGGCGCCCTGGCCAGGCTTGCCGGTGCGCTGATTGTCGCGCTTCAGGTTGTTGGCGATCTTCAAGCCCTTGAGTTTTTCGAGGTCGGTTTTCTTCACGATGGGGTTCGCAATGGAGTCCGGTTGGCGCGTGTTACGCTCGGCAGGATACGCGAAACGCTCGCACGCGCTCCATTTTTGCCGCATGTCCGCCGCTTTCACCCCGCCCGCCACGCCCGTCCCCGACCTGTTCCAGCCCAGCCTGCAGGACTGGACCGACCAGCCCGCGCAGGCTTTCGAGCATTGGCTCGCCGCGCGGGGCTATCGTGAATCGTCCGCCACGGTGTATCGCGCCATGTGGCGCAAGTGGCTGCGCTGGACCGAATCGCACCAGCGCGCCCTGGCCGACTGGAGCGCCGCCGACATTGCCGCCTTCCTCGATGAATCGGGCCTGACCAAGCTGCATCGCTACCGCTACGCGCGGCTGATCGAGCGCGTGTTCCATCAGATCGACCAGTTGCGCGCCGGCACGCACAACCCCGCCAGTTCAGCCGTGCAGCAGAAGCTGGCGGAGGGCGAGAACGACCCGACGACGTTTCTCTCCGCGGCCGAGCGCACGGCGATCGAAGCGTCGCTCGAGGTGGGCCCGCGCGCGGGCGAGGCGGCGCCCAATGCCAGCGCCTTCAAGCTCGCACGCGACCGTGCGCTGGTGGCCGTCTGCCATGGCGCGGGGCTGAAAGTCGCGCAGGTGCAGGCGCTGCTGTTGCACCACGTCGATGAGGCCTTGGCCACCATCACCATCGAGCGCTTGCGTGGTCCGGCGTATCAGGCGCCATTGCTCGAAGCGGCGCGCCCGGCATTGGCGGCGTGGCTGGCGGTGCGCCGTCAGGCCGAGGTGCCGGGCGAACGGGTGTTCGTCGCCGATGCAAGCGGCCGCGCCATGCATGCCGCGTCGGTCTACCGCCGCGTGGAGGCGTGGCTGGCTGCGCTGCCGGCATTGGTGCACCGCAGCGAACGGCTGTCTCCGCAGACGCTGCGCAACGGGTACGCAGCGGCCTTGTTCGACGCGGGCGCGACCCCCGCTGAAGTGGGGTATGCCCTCGGCCTGCGCGACCAGACCTCACCCTGGCGCCTGCGCGCCGCCTACGCCGCCTGGCAGGCGGCCGCCCATCCCGACGCGGCGGCGTAGTCGCGCCGTGGTTCAAGTTCGCCGCAATGCGGTAGGGCGCTTTGCTATGATCGCGCTGTTTCGGGCGCCGGCTGCCACGCCGGCGCTGTACAACCCGATGCCGCGCGTGAACGCGGCACGCTACCACGCTCCTCCTCGATACCTCGAACCCAATGACAGAAACCATTCTGCTGACCGGCGCCACCGGTTACATCGCCTCGCACACCTGGGTTGAACTGCTGGATGCCGGTTATCAGGTGATCGGGTTGGACAACCTGTGCAACAGCAGCGCGACCGTGCTGTCCCGCATCGAGCAGATCACCGCCAAGACGCCGAAGTTCGTGCAAGGCGACGTGCGCGACCGCCGCCTGCTCGACGACCTGTTTGCCAGCACGCGCATCTCCGCGGTGATCCACTTTGCTGCGCTCAAGTCGGTGGGCGAGTCGGTGCAGAAGCCGCTGGCCTATTACGACAACAACATGGGCGGCCTGGTGACGCTGTGCGCGGCGATGGCGCATGCGAATGTACGCCAACTCGTGTTCAGCTCGTCGGCGACCGTGTATGGCAATCCGCATACGGTGCCGATCACCGAGTCGTTTCCGCTGTCGGCCACCAACCCCTACGGCCAGACGAAGGTGATGGGCGAGCAGGTGCTGCGCGATCTCGAAATTTCGAACGCGGCCTGGCAGATCGCCTATCTGCGCTACTTCAACCCGGTGGGTGCGCACCACAGCGGACTGATCGGCGAGGACCCGCGCGGTATCCCCAACAACCTGATGCCGTACGTCGCCCAGGTGGCGGTCGGCAAGCGGGAGAAGCTGTCCATCTACGGCGGGGATTGGCCCACGCCCGACGGCACCGGCGTGCGCGACTACATTCACGTGGTCGACCTCGCGCGTGGCCATCTGTCTGCACTCGATACGCTGCGCCGCGACGGCCGCGGCTTTACCGTCAACCTGGGCACCGGCCGCGGATATTCGGTGCTCGAAGTGGTGGAGGCCTACAAGCGTGCCAGCGGCCGGCCGATTCCGTACCAGATCGTCGACCGCCGCCCGGGCGACATTGCGGCCTGCTACGCCGATCCGGCGCTGGCGGCGTCGC
Organism: Ralstonia mannitolilytica; assembly: GCF_000954135.1. Taxonomy (NCBI): domain Bacteria; kingdom Pseudomonadati; phylum Pseudomonadota; class Betaproteobacteria; order Burkholderiales; family Burkholderiaceae; genus Ralstonia; species Ralstonia mannitolilytica. Next base: position 1,176,474 of record NZ_CP010800.1, read on the forward strand.
TGCTGGGCTGGCGCGCGCAATACGGCATCGAGCGCATGTGCGAAGACTCGTGGCGCTGGCAGAGCATGAACCCGGACGGCTTCCAGAGCCGCGGCTGATCCGGGCGCCCCTTGAACGACACCGTGCAGCAGGAGACGTCCGGCCGTGGATGAGGCTTTCGTCACGCACCTGATCCGCGTGCTCGCGGATGCGCTGTCGCCCGCCTTGCTGTCGCTGCTGGTGGCGTGCGGCGCCGGCAGCCTGCTGCTGCGCGTGCTGGACGGCCTGCCTCGCGCGACCGCCTCGCATGCGCGCCTGCCGCTCGTCATGACAGCGCTGTTTGCCGCGGTGGGGCTCTGGACGGTGCCGCTGCTTGCGCTGCTGATGCACTGGCCGCCGCATGACGAGAACCTCGTCGTGTTGATGACGGTGGCCTCCTTCGGCTGGAGCCTGGCCGTCGCCGCGCTGTGGTGTGTGCTGGGCGGCCGTGCCACTAGCGTGCGCGCCGTCCTGCTGGGCGCATTGCTCAGCCTGAGCGGGCCGGTGGCGGTACTGCTCGTCGCGGGCACGGCGCACTTTGCTGCGATGGCGTGGGCTGACGCCGGCCTGCTGGGCATCGTCATGGTGCTGTCGGCCGTGGCCTGTGCGGCGGCGCTGCAGCTTGCGCTGTCGCCCCGGCCCGGCGCCGCTGGTGCACCGGTGCGCCGCCCTGCCGTGAGCGTATTCGTGTGTGCGCTGCTCGGGGCGGCCTTGACGGTGAACGCCGCCTGCATGGCATCGCTGTCAGGGACGTTTTCGGCGGCCCGGGATGCCGCGCCCGCGTGGCTGCGGGTGGCGCTTGCCGTGGGCGCCGTGGCCTCGGTGCTGGCGGCGCTCCTGCTCGGCTATCGCGACCGCGCCGCCGCCGACGTTGCCGCCGCGTCGGCCGCGCGCGACATGCGCCTGCGCAAGGAAGCCATGCAGGCGCTCAATGACCTGGAGCAGAGCTACCGCCAGCGCGAAGCCGAACTGGCGGCGCGCCATCAACTGCTGCTGGATGGCGTCGAGGTCGGCCTGTGGGAATTCGACCTCGTGACCCGGTCGGCGCAGTTTTCCGCGCGGTTTGCCGACATGCTCGGTTATACGCTCAAGGAAATCGGCCCGAGCACCAGCGAATACCTGCGCCTCGTGCATCCCGACGACCTGCCGATGGTGCTCAACCGCATCCAGGCGCATGTGGACGGCAATACCGCTGCCTACGTCGCGGAGTTCCGCATGCGCCACAAGGACGGCGGCTATCGCCATGTGCGCGCGCACGGCGTAGCGTGGCGCGACGCCGGCGGGCGCGCGGCGCGCATGGCGGGCTCGCATGTCGAGATCACCGTCCAGGCGGCGGCTGAGCCGGGGCCGCACGCGAGCGAGCCGGCCGTGACACCCGAAGCCTGGCGCCGGCAAGGCTTGTGGGAAACGTGGTCGCCCATCGAGGACGATCACGCGGCAGCGGCGCCTGCGGTCCTCCAGCCGGTGGCTGCATCCGGCGCCGATGCGGCGCTGCCCAGCATCAATCCGCACGCCCTGCGCTGAACGGTGGTCCGGCACGGGCGCGACCTGGCCAGGAGGGTCGCCGCCCTCAAGTTTTCTGCTTCCTTGCCCGATAGCTCATGCAGGGCGCGTGCGATCGCGCCCGGGGGAGCGCCGCACGCATCACGCGGATAAAAAAGAAACGGTGGAGGGAAGGAAGATGAATCGACTCACGCTTCGGCAGAAGCTGTGGCTGCCGCTCGTTCTGAGCTGGCTGTGCCTGCTGGTCATCACGGTCTGGAGCGCGTGGGAAACGCGCACAGTGCGTCTGGAAGAGCGCCAGCGGGATCTCCAGAACGTCAGCGAGGCCGCGTTTGGCGTCATCAAGGAATACGGCCAACTGGCCCAGGAAGGCAAGCTGAGCGCCGACGACGCGCGCACCCAGGCGATGGCGCGCATCAAGGCGATGCGTTACGGCAAGGATGGGTATTTCAGCATCAACCTGACCAATTCCGTGATGCTGATGCACCCGATCAAGCCCGAGATGGTCGGCAAGGACATGTCGGGCTTTACCGATCCGTCGGGCAACCACCTGTTTCAGGAAATCTCCCGCGTGGCCAAGAACGGCGGCGGCTTTGTCGATTATCTGTGGTCCAAGCCCGGCGCCGAGGAGCCGCAGCCGAAGAAGAGCTATGTGCTGTACTACCAGCCGTGGGACTGGTGCCTTGTCACGGGCACGTACATGGACGATATCGACACCGCGTTCCGCGCGTCGCTGTTCAAGGCGCTTGGGCTGCTGTTCGGCGTCGGCCTGCTCATGACGTTCGTGGTGGTTACCGTGACGCGCAGCCTCCAGCGCCAGTTGGGCGGAGAGCCGGCCTATGCCGCAAGCATTGCCAGCCGAATTGCCTCCGGCGATCTTGCCGTGCAGGTGCAGACCCGTCCGGACGACCGCGACAGCATGCTGTACGCCATGGCGCAGATGCAGCGCGAGCTGACGGGCACGATCAGCAACATCAAGAACTCCGCCGATTCCATCGCCAGCGCCACCAAGCAGATCGCCGCCGGCAACGCCGATCTTTCGCAGCGTACGGAGCAGCAGGCGTCGTCGCTGGAGGAAACCGCGTCCAGCATGGAAGAGCTCACCTCGATCGTGAAGCAGAACGCCGACAACGCACGTCAGGCGAGTGCCCTGGCCGTCAACGCCTCGGACATCGCCGTCAAAGGCGGCGAGGTGGTCGGGCGCGTGGTCGAAACCATGTCGGGCATCAACGAAAGCAGCAAGAAGATCGCCGACATCATCGGTGTGATCGAAGGCATTGCCTTCCAGACCAACATCCTTGCGCTGAACGCGGCGGTGGAAGCCGCCCGTGCCGGGGAACAGGGGCGCGGCTTTGCGGTGGTGGCCGGCGAGGTGCGCAGCCTGGCTCAGCGTTCGGCAGGCGCGGCCAAGGAGATCAAGGAGTTGATCGGCGACTCGGTCGGGCGCGTGCAGAACGGAGCCGCGCTCGTGCAGGAGGCCGGCGTGGTCATCGAAGAAGTGGTGACCGCCGTCAAGCGCGTGACGGACATCATGGGCGAAATCTCGGCCGCGTCGGACGAGCAGAGCTCGGGTATCGAGCAGGTCAACCAGGCGGTCAACCAGATGGACGAAGTGACACAGCAGAACGCGGCGCTGGTGGAGCAGGCGGCCGCAGCGGCGCTCTCGCTGGAGGAGCAGGCGCAGTTGCTGCGCACGGCCGTGGGGCGCTTCCAGGTCTAGCGCAGCGGGGCCCAGGCCCGCCAGCGCGCGGGAATGAAAAAGGCCGGCAGAGTTTGCCGGCCTTTTCTTTTGTGGTTTCCGGACGCCTCTTTGTGCTGTCTCGGAGGTAAGGCTTCTGCCGGGTCAGGCGATGAGGAAATCCTCCATCTTGCGGCCGGCCGAGAGTTCCTTGACCAGCCAGCCCGGACGCTTGCCGCGGCCGGTCCAGGTGTTGCCATTGTTGTCGCGGTAGCGCACGGGCACCTTGCGGCCGGCCTTCTTCGAGGCCACGCCACCCTTGGCGCCAAAACCGAGGTCTTCGGCGGTCAGGCCGTACTCCGCGATCTTCTGCTTGATTTCAGCGATCACCGCCGCCTGCTCATTTGCCCGAAGTTCATCGGCTTGACGCTGCAGTTCAGAGATCTTCTGAACGATTTCCTTGTAAGTCGGCATTATGGATTCCTCTACGTTGCAATTGAAACATGGGCACGCTCCCCGTAGCCCACGGCATTATAACGACTTCGCAAGGGAGAAATAAATTCTGTTAAGTCCATAGGCCAATGAGGCGCATTTTTCGGTCCTTCGTCATTTCGTGTGGAACACAACACTCACAATGACTCCTGGTCGTCGAGCCCGGTGGGCATGTGTGCAGGCCGCTGGTCGGCCTGTGCACATGTCCACCGGGCGGGTTTGAGCAGGAGGATGAGTCCATGGGCATTGCCGTAGAAGCTCTGTTCACCAGCGCGCTGGGCTTGCAGCCGCCGTGGGTCGTCGATGACGTCAGGCTCGACACCGCCAAGCGGCGTATCGACTTCGAGATCGGCTGCCACACCAGCAGGATCGCCTGCCCGGCATGCGGTGCGGCCACGCAACCGGTGCACGACCGGCTGCGCCGATCCTGGCGGCACCTGGACTTCTTCCAGTTCGAGGCCTGGCTGCACTGCGACGTGCCGCGCGTGGCCTGCGGTGCCTGCGGCAAGACCACGCAGGTGGCCGTGCCCTGGGCGCGTCCGGGCTCGGGCTTCACCGCGGCGTTCGAAGCGCTGGCGCTGACCTTGTGCCTGGACCTGCCGGTGCGCCAGGCCGCCGAGTTGCTGCGCTGCAAGGACAAGCGGCTGTGGCGGCGCATCGAGTTCTACGTCGAGCAGGCGCGTGCGCTGGAAGACTTCTCCGGCGTGCGCACGGTGGGCATCGACGAGACCAGCCTGCGGCGCGGGCAGCACTACATCACCGTCGTGCACGACCTGGATCGCAAGCGGCTGCTGTTCGCCACCGAGGGGCGCGAGCACCGCACGGTGGTGGAGTTCGCCGAGGATCTGAAGGCCCATGGCGGCGATCCCGCCCAGGTGCGGCACGTGTGCATGGACATGAGCGCGGCCTACGCCAAGGGCGTGGCGCTGGCGCTGCCCGAGGCGCAGATCAGCTACGACCGCTTTCACGTCGTCTCGATGGCCATCGAGGCGATGGACCAGGTGCGCCGCGCGGAGATGGCCACCGACGCGCAGGCGGTGCGAGCCGCGCTGGGCACTGGCCAGCGTAAGACGCTCAGGCAGCTGCTGTGGGGCATGCGGCGCAACCCCAGCAGCTGGAGCGCCCGCCAGATCCAGGCGATGCACTGGCTGCAGCGCTCGACGCTCAAAAGCGCGCGGGCGTGGCGGCTGAAGATGGCGCTGCGCGAGGTGTACGCGCGGGCCACAGCGCACAACAGCATCGAACAGGCCGCATCCGACCTCAGGGCCTGGCTGAGCTGGGCGCGGCGCTGTCGGCTCGAGCCGTTCAAGAAGCTGGCCGCCACGCTCAAGGAGCGGTTCGACGCGGTGGTGCGCGGCATGGTCGATCACCGCAGCAACGCCTTCGTCGAGGCGATGAACGGGCTGCTGCAGCAGGCCAAGCGCGCCGCGCGCGGCTTCAGGACGAGCCAGAACTTCATCGCCATCGCCTACCTGCGCATGTCCAAGCTCAAGCACCTGCCGGCCAGCCCGTTCGCGCCGGCGATGCCCCAGTGACAGTGTTGCTTTCCACACGAAACGACATGGAGCCCATTTTTCGGGAGGGTATTTTTGCGCAAATCATCATGGCATGGGCATTTACGTGGCCGTCCGAAATGTAAACCTCAGTGTCGATGTTCCCGTAGGCCGCCAAGCCCTACGCCTTGGGCCTCCACACTGTGAGGACCATCCTTTTTATGCGATGGCTTCATTGCCCGGGCAGGCGTATCAAACGCTGGACCGGTGCTTTCCACATTCGCGCGTGAAAGGCTTCTGAAAGGGAAAATGCGTCCATGCATCAAAATGGCGCATTTTTTGGCCGTCCGATTTCACGCGTACTCGGGGGCGAGTCGCGTCTGGAATTCCTTGGCCGGTAAGGGGCGGGCGAGGAAAAAGCCCTGCACCTGGTCGCATTGCAGTTTCACCAGCGCCTGCATCTGTGCGTCGGTTTCCACGCCTTCGGCGACGACGGTCATGTCGAGAGAATGGGCCATCGCGCAAATGGCACGAATGATGGCCGCCGCCTCGGACGGGTTTTCGTCGAGCGCGCTGACGAAGGCACGGTCGATCTTGATCTGCTGCGCGCGAAAGCGCTGCAAGTAACTGAGGCTGGAATATCCGGTCCCGAAGTCGTCGATGGCCACCTCGAAACCGAGCGACTGGATCTGCCGGATCGCCGCAATGCTCTGGCCAGCATCGCGCATGGCTGCGGTCTCGGTGATCTCGAACATCAGCCGGTGCGCATCGACCTGGTAGCGGTGCAGGATCTGCGACAGCCGCGGCACCAGGTCGGGCTGCTGGAACTGGGTGGGCGACAGGTTCACGGCGATGCGCTGCGGCGCGAGGCCCGACGCGTCCCAATGCATGATCTGGCGGCAGACTTCTTCGATCACCCAGTCGCCGAGTTCGACAATCATGCCGGTGCGTTCGGCCAGCGGAATGAACTCGGCCGGCGACACCGGGCCCAGCTCCGGGTGGTTCCAGCGCAGCAGGGCTTCAGCGCCTGTCATGGCGTGCGTGCGCGCGTCGAACTTGGGCTGGTAGTACACCGAGAGCTGCCCATTGAGCGCCGCGTGGGACAGTGCGCGCTGGATCTGCAGCACACGGTGGGCCGTCGTGTTCAGCCGCGGCTCGTAGAAGCGGTAGGCGTTGCCGGTGCTTTGCTTGCAATCGAACATGGCAGTGTCGGCGTGCTCGAGCAGCGCATCGGCGGTCGCACCGTTGTGCGGGTGGATCACCACGCCGATGCTGGCCGTTGCGCGCACGCGCCGGCCGTCGATTTCCACCGATTCACGCAGGCGGAACAGCAGCTTGTCGCCGATGGTGGCGGCGGCTTCGGGCAGCGCCAGGCCTTCGACCAGGATGCCGAATTCATCGCCGCCGAGCCGTGCGACGATGTCTTCGCCCCGCATGGCCTGGCGCAGGCGCTCTGCGATGATCTGAAGGACGCGGTCGCCGGCGCTGCGGCCGTGCTGTTCGTTGATGTGGCCGAAGTGGTCGAGATCCAGGTAGAACAGCGCGAACGGCCGCCCGCGCCGGGTGGAAGACAGGATCGCGGCGTCCAGCGCGTCACGCAGATACAGCCGGTTGGGCAGGCCCGTGAGTGCATCGTGATGTTGCGGTGTGGGCGACTGGCTCGCCACGCGTGCAAGCGAGGCCGCAAGATGTGCCTGCGCGGAATCGATGCGGGTCTCCAGCATGATGAGCGCCGCATGAAGGCCCAGCGCCAGCAGTACGCCGCCGGCGCTGACCATGATGATCGGCACGGCATGCGCCATCGACTCGTCTGCGGGCCAGGCCGCCGAAGGCCACGCCGCCAGCGACACCATGGCGGAGGTGGCCAGTACGGCCGCCGCCTCCGCGCGCAGCCCCACTGCCCCCCGCCGCCGCGACGGCGGTACATGAAACGCCATGCACATCGCCAGGCAAACGCCCGCTCCCAGCACGATCATGCTGCCGCCCCAGCCGAACACGCGGCGTACGAGCGACGCCGTGTCATAGGCCCACGGCCGCGTCAGGTACAGCTCGATGACAAGAAGCCCGGCGGCCAGCGCCACGGTGCCCATGGCGATGTTGCGACGATGCATCGGTTGCGGCGCGTTGGCCGGCGCAGCGTCGGCCAGCACGATCGAAAATGCGGCCACCGCGGCGGCCAGTGCCGTCGTCAGCGTGGCGGCGAAGGGCGCGGCCAGCGGCAGGCTGACCTGGCGATGCAGGCCGAGCATGGCAAGCCACAGCCCGGACCACAATCCGATGCCAAGAATGGCCGCACAGGCTATGCGCCAGTTGCGGCGTTTCGCGACCGTCGAGCCCCCCGGCAGGCGTGTCGCAGCGTCCAATGCGGCAAACGTGGTCAGCCCCGTGCTGACCCACGCAAACAGCAGCAGCGCAATATGGAAATCGTTATGCATGCGAGCGCGTTCGGCGCGGCCCCGATCCACGCCTGGTCTTGTTTGGCGGCGAGGATAGCGCAAACGCGTGCCGTTTCAGCCCGCGAAGAAAGATGTTTGTTGCGCGCTATTCACAGAATGCGTCGGGAGAATCCGCCGTGACGGCATCGCATCATGCGGGCACGGCGACGCCACGCCTGTTCTCATGCATCGGCACGAACGCCGAAAACGTGACAGGGGTATACGCGAATGGCTTCGCGCTGCCGGATCGGCGTCAGGCGTTCAGCCGGCCGCGACGGCGCGCGGTGGTGACCGTGGCGGCACCCGCGCGCTCAAGGTCGACGCTCGGCAGCAGGTGCAGCAGCCGCACGAGCTCCGACTGGCGATGCGTGCCCGTCTTGCGCAGGATGTCGCGGATATGCACCCGCACCGTATGCAGCGAGAGAAACTCGTGCTCGGCGATCTCCTGCAGCGTCTCGCCCGCCGCCAGTCGCGCTGCGACGATGCACTCCTTGTTCGTGAGCCCGAAGAGCGACGCCAGCACGCCGGCATCCATGACGGAGCGGGCCTCGGAGTTGCCGACCAGCACGAGCGCCAGCGGCGACGCCCACGCCGAGCGCAGTGCGTCGGACGGCGCCAGGGGCGTCGCAATGAACGGCACCGGCCGCCCATCGCGAGCCAGGTACATCCACGAGCCTGCCGCGCCCTGCACGCCGATCGAGCCCGCAGCATGCTCGATCAGGTTGCGCAGCGCCGTGTTATGGATGTGGTCTTCGGACCGCAACATGCCTCCATCGAGCGACAACCTGTCGTCTTCGGCCGTCATCGTGCGGGCCCAGGCATTCGCGTACTTCACGCGCATGGTGCGCTCGATGACCATCACGCCAAAGTCGAGCGTGTCGAGCCCCGCCATGCCAAGCGCGGCAAGTTCGTTGAGCTCGAGATTGCGCTGCTGCATGCGGGCCGCGCGCTGAAGATGCGGCAGCACGCGCTGCAGGCGCGTTTCGCGTTCGCTGGCGCTGAGCTCGGATTCGCCTTCGCGGGTGCGCAGGCGCATCACCACCTGCAGGTCGGGCGTATCGATGAGCGTGACAGCCGCCGCGGAGGATGGCTCCGTCGCAGCGCTCACGTGCAGTCGAGCGTCCTGGCAGAAATCCTGGCAGCGGCCGGCATGCGGGCACTGCTGGCACCAGCCGGATGACACGCCATGGCGCGGCGCGCCGGCATGCTTGTCCCACACGAAATAGTGCGCGCTTTCCGCGCCGGCATAGACGGAGAGCAGGGCCAGCGCAATCGGCATCTGCGCGGGCTCGAGTACCGCCTCGTAGAGGGTGTCGACGAGTCGATGAAACTCTGCGTCATCCGATAGACGTTGCAGCATGATGGCCCCCGGTGCGTATTGCGACGGCTGAGGGTGCGCTCCCTTGCTGTCGGCGTGTTGCGGCCTGATGCCGCTGTCGCTGTATTGGTTCTTGTCGTTTTGCGCGACTTCTGTGGTGATCGGCAACGCGTTGGAAAAACTGAACATTCCGCTCTGATGCTCCCAAATTCGGGCGGTGATGTATCCCCCTCAGTAGAGGGGAGTATGGGCGACTTTCAGCGCTGAAAAAATAAACAATTCAAAAAAAATCGTGCACATGTTCACGATCGGCGGTCGTGCGCGTCGGATCTCAGTTGAACTGGTAGGTGTACGCGGCATTGAACCGCAGGGCGCGCGAGCTGTTGTTCACCGGCTTGTCGCCCACGGGGCGCGCCACGGCAAGGTCGAGCGTGTAGTACTTGCGGTCAGAGAAGCGGACACCCAGGGCGATGGAGCCGAGCTGGTCGTGAATGAGCGTGCCCGCATTGGAATACACCTTGGCGGTGTCGTACAGCACGTACGGTTGCACGGTCTTGAGGTAGTCCATCGACACGGTGAACGCGCGGTTCAGTTCAACCGACGCCCCCCAGCCTCGGTCTCCGGCCACTTCGCCGGCAGGATAGGCGAGGCCGAAGAAGCGTCCGCCGAAGCTGATCTGCTCGGACGAGGGCAGCACGGCGCCGCTGTACTGTGCGGCGGCCGAGACGGCCACCCCGAAGCCCATCGGCAGATCGTGCGCCTCGCTGGCCGTCACGCGGGTGCGCAGGAAGCTCAGGTCGACATTGTTGTTGGCCGACTTGCCTGCGCCAATGCCGTTGATGCCCTGATACACCCCCAATGAGGCGCGGCGTGTCTCCCCCGGCTTCACCTCTGTGTACAGGGCTTCGGCGCCGGCCACGCGAACCTTGGCGTCCAGCTCGGTCTGCGCGAACACGGGGCTTTGCGGCGTGTAGCGCTGCTTGTCGTCGTTGCCGTAGAGCGTGCCGGTGAGCGTCAGGCTGCGCGCGTTCGACAGCAGCACCGGATAGCTCAACGACAGGCCGAGACGCTGCGTATCGGTCAGGTAGCGTGACTGGTAGCCGAGCTGCTCAAGCGGCAGGTTTTCGGGCGTGCCGCGATAGTGCGACCACGTGAGCTTGGCCAGCATGCCATCGGTGCCGATCGGCTGCGCCCAGGTGGCCGAGTAGAACGTTTCATGATCCGGCCCGCGCGGCTGCAATGTGGACACGGTGATCTGCTCGCCCAACGGCGTCACGCTGTTGAGCGTGCCGGTGATGACCGCGCGCACGCCGGGCTTGCGGTATTCCACCCCGGTGCCGATCGTGTACGGCTGGCGCTTGACGTTGAGCACGAGTTCGCTTGCGCCATCGGTGGTGGTGGGGGGCTGCACGGTGGCGGTGATCTGCACGCCCGGCTGCAGCGCGAGCACGCCGGTCACACGCTCGAACGTCTCTTTGCGCAGCGGGCGTTCGTCCATCATGCGTTGCGAGATCTCGCGCAGGCGATCCTCGAGCGGGCCAGGTGTGCCCTCGATGCGCATGCGTGCCACGTAGCCTTCCACCACGGTGATGCGCACCACACCGCCCTCGAACGTTTGAGCAGGCACGAACGCGAAAGAGAGGGGATAGCCGCGCTCGGCGTAGAGCTTCGTGACGTCGTTGGCCGCCTGCAGCAGCTGTGCGACCGTGACATCGTGACCGGCCAGCGGCGCGAAGTGCGCGGCAATCTCCGGAAAGGGCAGGGTCTTGACGCCCTCGATCTGAAATTTGCTCGGCGTCAGGTGCGTGGCGAGCAGATTCTCAAGCGCGGGGTTGGGGCGCTGAACCTCCACCTGGATCTTCTGTTCACGCGGGCGGGAGGTATCAACCTTGGGCAGCGTATCGATCGGGTTGCCCTGGGTGGGGCTGCTCTGTGCCCAGGTGAGTGCCGGACTCGTGAGCACAACGCCTGTCGCCAGGGTCAACCGCATGGTGGTGGTCCGCACGCCTGTCTTCTCCGTGGTGGTGTTCGTTTGTCATGGTGCAAGCGCATACCGCCGCGCATTGCATCAAACGATAACCGCGAGACATGGTGCTTTACAACAAGACACATCAAGGCGGCGTTCACGCGGCGCAACGTCGGCGGCTGAACCGGTGCCGCGGCGCGTGTGCCTGCGAGCCAATCACGATGCCGCATTGCGCGGCACCGGTGTTTGAGATGCGATGGCTGCGGACCAGAACGGGGGCTGGCCCGCTCCCGTTCCAGCGGTTACTGGCGCGCGCCGCCCAGCAGGCCGCCCACCGTACCCAGCAGGCCGCCCACGGTGTTCGTGATGGGCGCCAGCGGGGTGGTGGCACCTGTCGACGTGACACCCGTGCCGACCGTGGTCACGATGTTGCCAACCGGCGCGGTGATCGCGCTGACGGGATTGCTGCCGCCCGTGGCACCGCCGAGGCCGCCCAGCGCCCCGGTGACAGCGCCGAGCGGGTTGCCGCCCGCTCCGCCGGTCAGGCCGCCCAACGCATTGGTGACGGGCGCCAGCGGGCTGGTGCCACCGGTGCCACCCGCGCCGCCCAGACCGCCGAGCGCGCCGGTGATGGCACCGAGCGGATTCGTCCCGCCCGTGCCGCCGCCCAGACCGCCCAGGAGCCCGGTGATCGGAGCGAGCGGATTCGTCGGTGTGGAGGTGGACGAGTACACGACGCCGCCGAGCGCACCCACCGTATTGCCCACCGCCGTCACCACGCCGCCAAGGTTGCTGACGACCGGAACATTGGCTGCCGTGAGCGTGTTGCCGCCGTTGGCAACAGCGCCGCCCAGCGTGCCGAGCAGCGTGTTGGCCGGCGAGCCCAGGCCGGTGGCCGCGCCGAGCGTCTGCGTGCCATTGGTCAACTGCGAAGTGAGCGGCACGATCGCTGTGCTGAGCTGCTGCGTGAGCTGTTCCACCGGGCCCGTCGACAGCGCCGTGCCGAGCGTGCTGCCGCCATTCGCCACGCCCTGGCCGACCTGCGTGACGACCCCCGCCAGCGGCGTCGTGATCGGTGCGAGCGGTGCCAGCTGACCGGTGCCCAGGTTGTTGACGAGCGTTCCGGTGGCCGTGACGGTGTTGCCTGCGCCGGTGACCACATTGCCGAGGCTCGACACCGTCGTGCCCACCGGGTTGGGGTTGCGTCCGATGCTGCCAAGGCCATCCTGCACCCCCTTGCCCAGCGCCGACACGGTCTGGCCGGCGTTCTCGACCACGCCGCCCACGCCGCTCTGCACGCCGCTCAGCTGCGACGGCAGCGGTGCGTTCTTGATTGCCGTGCCCACGCCGCTGACGGCGCCGCCCGTTGCCGTCACGATGCCGCCCGTCGTATTGAGGACGCTGCCCGTCGGCGTCAGCGGAGCAGGCGCCGGTGTCGGCGAGGGTGACGGGGAAGGGGAAGGTGACGGAGATGGCGAAGGCGACGGCGACGGAGAGGGGGACGGCGAAGGCGACGGCGAAGGCGACGGCGTGTTGCCGTTGTTGTTCGACCCGCCGCCGCCCAGCCCGCCGCTCATATCCCCCGAGCCCGAGCTTGCGCATCCACCCAGGATCAACAGACCTGCCATGGTGGCTGCCAGGCTCTTGATGTTCTTGTTCATGATGGTTCTCCCGTTTTGAAAATCCGCTTTTTACGGCTGGAAAATGGTCCCAATGTGCTGATGGGTGGGCGGACTCTGCAAACGGTGTGCCATGCGGCGATTATTACGCAATCCGTAATCGCTTATGTGTATTTGGCAACTTTGATCGGGAAATCGAGCGAAATGAGGTGGGCGCGATTCAAAAACGGCGGTTATGTCCGTGTCCAACATGTTCCGTGTCACGTTACGTCGTAACGTCCGGAACACGATTTTCGGGCCCGTAACGGGGGCACTCCGTATTGGGGTAATCGCCAGGGTGTGGCCCGCAAAGCGCGCAACAGAGCCATTGCCGGAAAATCGAAGCTCTCCTCCACCGTATTGGCATGGTGTTTGCAGAAATCGGCCCGCAGTGCGCAGTACCGAGCTCAGACATCAGAAACATCATTCCAAGAAGGGGACGGACCATGACTCAGATTCGCTACTCCATCCGCGTTGCGCCGCTGGCCTGCGCTGTTGCCGCGCTCATGCTGGCGGCTTGTTCTTCGGGAGGCTCGGGCTCGGGAAGCTCGCCCAACCCCAGCCCGAACGATATGACGGGCGTCACGCCCGTCGGCAAGGTCGCCAACGGCACGGGCAACACCGTGATCGCCACGGGCCAGGCCGTCAGCGGGCTGGGCACGACCTTGCAGAACGCCAATCTTCCGGGCCTTTCCGACCAAGCCAAGGCTGGCCTGGGCGGTACGGTTTCGCATACCGGCGGCGCCGTGACCGCGCTCGGCGAGGGCCTGCGTGATGGCGTGGGCAAGATGGGCCAGAACCCCAATCCGGTCGGCACCACGGTCGCCAGCACGGGCAACGTGGTGACCGAACTGGGCCAGGCAACCGTCAGCGCCGGGTCGCTGGTGCAAGGGCTGGGCCAGGGCTCGGGAGCCCCGCTGGCACCGATCACCCAGCCGGTGGGCGGCGGTGTGCAGCAGATCGGCCAAGCGCTCATCGGTGGCGGCACGCTGCTGGGCAGCGCGCTGTCGTCGGGGGCTGTGCAGCAGGTCACGCAGCAAGTCAGCTCGGCCATCGTGCCCGTCACCACGCAGATCACCAACGCCACGCAGGCCGGCGGCGATGCCACGGGCCTGGGCGGTCCGTTCAGCTCCTTGCTGGGCACGATCGGCGGCGGCGTGGCCGGAGCCGGCAACACCATCACCGGGACGGGCGTGCCGGTGGTCTCGAGTCTGGGCCCGGTTGTCACGTCGGTGGGGACCACCGTGGCGGCGATTGGCGGTGTGGCCACCGCGGGCAATTCCGGCGGCGGGAGCAACCCGCTGGGCGGGCTGCTGGGCGGTGTAGGCGGATCGGGCGGCACCAATCCGCTGGCGCCGGTCACGGGGCTGCTTGGCGGCGGATCGCGCGGTGCCAACCCGCTCGCGCCCGTCACCGGCCTGCTGGGTGGCGCCTCGGGTGGCAGCAACCCCTTGGCACCGGTTACCAATCTGCTGAGCGGCGCAACCAGCGCGGCCGGCGGTACATCGGGCAGCGGCAATCCGCTGGCCCCTGTTACGAACTTGCTGGGCGGCGTAGGCAGCCCGGCGCACTGAGCAGTACCTGTCTGTGCTCTTGAAGGTGCGCGGGCGTGTTCCCGTCGCTCGCGCATCCTTTTTTTTGCCCAAGACAGTATGGGGAGCGTTCCAATCCACCGCAGAATGCAGGGATAACCCACCCATATAATGGGGGTAATCTGCGGCGCATTAAGGGATTTCCATTACGTATCAAGGAGTTGGCGCGCCTTCAATACAATTTAATAGAGCGTTAACTCTAAATTGTGACAAGTACCTCAACTGAGTTATTTCGTTTGGACCCTCGCAAGCCTATAAAAGCGTTACGGAACGTTACGTGACAGGCGTGACATTTCGGGAACGAAACGAAGAACCTGTGCGGCGAAAGTGGGGGTACGGGAATGAGAGCCATCATCACGCGTTTTTTACGCGAAGACGAAGGTGCCACCGCGATCGAATATGGCCTGATGGCTGGTTTAATCGCAGCGGCGATCGTCGCGAATGTTGGTGGGGTTGGAACGCAGTTGGGCAGCGTTCTCACCTATATCAGCAACAAGCTCACCGGGATTGTTCCAAGCAGCTGATCCCACGGTCTACAAGAATGTAGCAACAGGGCGAGTGCACAGCAGGAGAGAGATCATGAAACACGCCATTCTTCAGTTCATCCGCGACGAGCAAGGTGCCACGGCCATCGAATATGGCCTGATGGCAGGTCTGATCGCTGCAGCCATCGTGGCCACGGTCGGCAACGTTGGGACCAACCTCAACAGCGTCTTCAACTACATCAAGGGCAAGCTGGTCGCCCCGACGTCCTGATCCGATGGTTGGGACTCAGCTTGCGAACACCGCAGGCTGGGCCGCCGTCGCAATCTTCTCGGCTTTTGCCATCTGGTTTGATCTGCGCGCCCGTCGGGTGCCGAACTGGCTCGTGCTTGCGGGCCTGGCGCTGGCGGCTGCGCTGATCGGGCTGGGGCCGGTGCGTGCGCTGGCCGTGGATTGGCGGGACGCGCTGCTGGGCGGAGCCATCGGTTTCGCGGTCTATCTGCCGCTGTATGCCATGCGCTGGATGGGCGCGGGGGATGTCAAGTTCTTCGCGGTGGCCGGGCTGATGTGCGGCTGGCATGGGCTGCTGCCGGTGTGGGTGGTCGGCAGCGTGCTTGCCGGGTTGCACGCGCTGCTGATCCTCATGGCGCGCCGGGTCGATGCGGCGAGCCCGGCTGCGTGGCTGCTCATGCGGGCGTGCCCGCCTCTGGCGCGCTGGGACGGCGCGCAGGCCGGCCGGCGCGGCATCCCGTATGCGGCGTACATGGCCGTCGGATTGTTATGCCTGCCGTGGTGGACGTATCGCTGAACACCGCGGGAAGGCGGCGCGGGAGGCGCCCCAAAAAGTACAGACAGGATTCACCAAGAGTCGCGCGAAAGCGGCCATCGCATAGAGGGGAATCGGCCATGCCGATCAAGCAACGGGAACAGGCGCGCGAGCGGGCGCGCCGGGGCGGCGGGCGTCGCCCGCATTGCCGAAGAGACCGCACTGGCGCAGTCTCCATCGAATTTGCCGTGGTGCTTCCGTTGTTGCTCACGCTGATGCTGGGCATCACGTACTACGGGCTCATCTTTGCCATGCAGCAGGTGCTGACGCTCGCCGCAGAAGAAGGAGCCCGCGCCGCGCTGCGCTATCAGCCTTCGAACCCCCAGCGCGTGGCCGCGGCCTATACCGCTGCCAATGCCGCGCTGCCGTCCTTCATCAGCGCGCAGGTCAAGACCAACCAGAGCGCCACGCCGCTGGTCACGTGTCCGACCATGGCGAGCATGCAATGCCTGAACGTGGTGCTCACGCTGCCGGTGACGACCGGCGCCAGCCCGCTGCTGCCCGCCATTCCGCTGCTGCCGGTGCCCGATGCGCTCACGGGTTCGGCCGTGGTGCAGCTCGTTCCGAATACGTAGGCGCCATGGCCCCCACCGCTCCCCTCGACCGTATCGACAGACCGCTCCGATGACCAGCAAACATCTCCAGATCTTCGCCGCCGCGCTCTTGGTGCTGGCCGCCGTCCTGGGTGCCGTGGCCTGGCGCAGTGCACACAAGCCGCCTGCGCCCGTCAGCGTGCGCGAGAACGGCAAGACGCTGTACCCGGTGGTCGTGACCACCAAGCCGCTCGAGGCCGGCAAGCCCATTGCCGCCAATGCCGTGGCCGTGGAGATGCTGCCCATCAATCCGGCGGACGGGTTCTCCGACGTGGGCAAGGTGATCGGCCGCGAACCGATCGTCGCGCTGGGCATGGGCGTGCCGTTGATCGGCTCGCAACTGTCGTCGGGGCTGGCGCTGCAGGTCACACCCGGGCAGCGCGCGGTGGCCATCACGGTGGATGAGGTGATCGGCGTGGGCAACCGCGTGGAGCCGGGCGACTACGTCGATGTCTTCCTCGTCATGCGCCGCGACGGCCAGGAGATCGACGGCAGCCGCGCCAAGCTGCTGTTGCCGCATCTGCGCGTGCTGGCCTTCGGCGCGGTGGCAGTCAACGAGCCCCCGCAGAAAGTGCAGGACGGCGGCGCGATGTCGCGCAAGGTGGAACCCGCCAAGACGGCCGTGCTGTCCGTGCCGGTGGAGGCCGTCAGCCAGCTCGCGATGGCGCATCAGTCCGGCCGGCTGCTGCTGGCGCTGCGCAATCCCGCCGATGATGCCGAGCCCACCGTCAAGCCGCAGGATGCAGCGGTGCTGGCGGCCGCCAACCGCAACCCGATGGACGTCGCACAGACCGGCGTATCGATCAGCAACCTGACCGGCGAGCCGCGCCGCCTGGCCGCCGCGCCCATGCCGGCGCTGCCGCTCGCGGCCGCGGTGCGCAGCGCCACCGTGCGCACCAGCACAGGCGGTGTCGAGATCATCCGCGCAGGAAAACGTGAGGAGCAACATGACTGAAGCCGTCGTGGTTCGCGGTTGGATGGGCGCGGTTGTGTTGGGCTGCGCGGTGCTGGCATCGACCGCATTTGCCGAAACGGCGCCCGCCGGGCAGACGTTGCATCTGCTGGCCGGCAGCCAGCGCGAGATCCGCCTCGGCAAGCCGCTCGAGCGCATTGCGATCGGCAATCCGGACATTGCCGACGCCCTGCTGCTCAAGGGGCGAGGTGCCGCAAGCAGCCTGCTCATCGTCGCCAAGAAGCCCGGCGCCGCCAGCGTGATGGTCTGGGCGCAGGGCGGGGCCGCCATCACGTACAACGTGCAGGTGGATGCCGCGGAGCCCGTGGCGGGCGACCCGAGCGTCAGCGTGCAGGGCAATACGGCTGTCGTGTCGGGCCAGCCGAAAGACGTGTATGGGCTCGCCCGGGCCCACCGCGCCGGTGCCGCGGCCACGGGCGCGGAAAAGGCCAAGGGCGGCAATGTGGTCGACACCACGTCTCTGGGCATTCCGGGGACGGTGCAGGTCGACGTGCGCGTGGTCGAGTTCAGCAAGACGGTGCTCAAGGAGGCGGGCTTCACCTTTGGCCGCAAGCGCGGCGGGTTCGATTTCCGCACGTTTGCGCCGTCTTCGCTGACCAAGTACACCGTCGACGCCAACGGCCTGTCGACCGAATCGACCATGCCGATCAGTTCGGCGTTCAACCTGCTCCTGTCGTGGGGAAGCAAGGGCATCTTTACGGACCTGAGCCTGCTCGAGTCCAACGGCATGGCGCGCGTGCTGGCCGAACCGAGCCTGGTGGCACTGTCGGGGCAGAGCGCGAACTTCCTGGCCGGCGGCGAGATCCCGATCCCGGTGCCGCAGGCGCTCGGCACCACCACCATCGAATACAAGCCGTTCGGCATCGGGCTCACGGTGTCGCCGACCATCCTGTCGGAAAATCGCATCGCCCTCAAAGTCGCCCCGGAGGCGAGCGACCTCGACTTCAGCCGCGGCATCACGCTCAATGGCGCCACCGTGCCGGCCATCGTCACGCGGCGCGCCGACACCGTGGTCGAGCTGGGCGACGGCGAGAGCTTCGTCATCGGCGGGCTGGTGAGCCGCTCGACGCTGTCGAACCTCGACAAGGTGCCGTTCCTGGGCGATCTGCCCGTCATCGGCACCTTCTTCAAGCGCCTGAACTACAACCAGGAGGAGCGCGAGCTGGTGATCGTCGTCACGCCGCACCTCGTCAAGCCGATGGCCCGCAATGCGCCCATCGACAAGATGCTGCCGGGCCAGTCCAACGGGCAGGACCGCGACGGCGCGGGCGCGCCGGTGTGGCGGCCGTTTGCGCTCGGCATTGCCGATCCGGCCACCATGCCGGGTTTCTCGCGGTAAAGGGCAGGGGCGGGCATGGATTACTTTCTCCTGCATGGCGGCACCTACGGCGCCCAGGGCGACGCGCAATCGGCAGCGGCCCACCGCTGGCTGGCGGGCGCCATCCGCGAGCTCGGCGTGCTGGTGGCGCAGACCAGCGGGCCCGACGGCTTTCTCGAGCAGATTGCCGCCGTCAATCCCGAAGTGGTGTTCGTGCGCTTCGCCTCTTCACCGGACTCCGCGGCCGCGCCCGAGCAGGACCAGAAGCTCGGCGAAGGCACCGACGCCATCAGCGAGGCCACGCAGCTGGTGGCGCAACTGACGCAGCTGTATCCGGGGCTGCCGCTTGTGGCCGTCGGCTCGGCCAGCGACGGGCGCGCGATGCTGGCCGCGTTGCGCGCAGGCGTGAAGGACTTCATCGACGTGGATGGCGCCCCGGCCGAGGCAGTGCGTGTGGTGCGCCGCCTGCTGGCCGAGCGCGCGTCCGCCGAGCCCACGAGGCGCGGGCGAGTGCTGGCCATCCTCGGGGCGCGCCCGGGCGTGGGGACGACCACACTGGCGACGAACCTCGCCACGCTCGTGCGGCGCACGTCGGCCAGCGACGTGATGCTGCTCGACCTCGGCCAGCCGCTGCGCGATGGCGCGCTGTACCTGAACGTGCATGCGCATTTCCATTTTGTTGAGGCGGTGCGCAACCTGCGCCGCTTTGACCAGGTGTTCGTGCAGACGGCGCTGTCGCGTCACCCGAGCGGGCTCGCCGTGCTGCCGCTGCCGGTTTCGCTGGCGGAGATGCGCGACATCTCGTTTTCGGAGGCGCTCGGGCTGCTGAACCGGCTGCGCACCTTCTTCGACCTGCAGGTCGTGGACCTGGGCGGCTTCAGCAACATTGATTTCATCGCGCAGCTCGTCAAGGCGGCCGATGACGTGATGCTGGTGGCCGAGCAGAGCGTGGGCGCGATCGTCTCGGCGGCGGAGCTGATGCAGGAGCTCAAGAAGCGCGAGATCGACCGCGACCACCTGCACCTGACCATCTCGAAATTCGACACACGCCTGTCGTTGGATGCGGCGCAGATTGCCGAGCGGCTGGAGATTCCCTCGGTGCTGACCGTGCCCAACCGGCGCGAGGCCCTGGTGATTGCGTCCAACCAGGGCGCGACGCTGGCCGAGAGCCACCCGGGCGATGCGTATGTGCGCGCCCTCGCGGGCATCGCGCAAACGCTGGGCTACGCCGAGCAGGGCGAACGCGCCACGGGCGTGCAGAACTGGGTGACCGGGCTCGGCGCGCGCCTGGGCAGCCGCTTCCGGCGCAAAGCGGCAGAGGCCACTGAACTGGATATCGGTACCACCGGACGGAACGCGACATGACACAACCCATCGAGTTCTCCAACCAGACGGACGCCGGCCACGGCGCGTTTGCCGTCTCGCAGGCGTTCCAGGACATCAAGGAAGCCGCGCACGAGCATCTGCTCACGCGCATCGAAGAGCTCGGTGCCGAGTTCGGGCGCTGGTCGCGCACCGCCATCCAGCGCTTTGTCGATCTGGAGGTGGAGGGCTTCACCCGCGTGCGCCGCATTCCCGTCAACGAGACGGAAGTGCGCCAGATTGCAGAGGCGCTCACCAAGGAGCTGGCCGGCTTCGGCCCGATCGAGGATCTGCTTGCCGACCCGGCCGTGGAAGACATTCTCGTGAACGGGCATCTGGATGTGTACGTGTCGCGGCACGGCGTGCTCGAGCGCATTCCGGTGCGCTTTGCCGACAACAACCACCTGCTGCGCATCGTGCGCCGCATCCTCGCCCCGATCGGTCGGCGGCTCGACGAATCGAACCCGATGGTCGACGCGCGCCTGCCCGACGGCGGCCGCATCAACGTGGTCATTCCGCCGCTGGCGCTCGAAGGGCCCGTGGTGTCGATCCGCAAGTTCCGCAAGGATCCGCTCAAGCCCGATGACCTGCTCGGCCTGGGCACCATGAGCCCCGAGATCGGCGCGCTGCTGGAGGCCGCCGTGCAGGCACGCTGCAACATTCTCGTGAGCGGCGGGACGAGTTCGGGCAAGACATCGCTGCTCAATGCGATGGCGTATCACATTCCGACCTCGGAGCGCGTCATCACCATCGAAGACACGGCCGAGCTGTCGCTCAACCACCCGCACGTGGTGCGTCTGGAGAGCCGGCCCGGCGGTTTTGAGGGCACCGGCGCGGTGACGATCCGCGAATTGCTGCGCAACAGCCTGCGCATGCGCCCGGACCGCATCATCGTGGGCGAAGTGCGCGGCGGCGAAGTGCTCGAAATGCTGCAGGCCATGAGCACCGGGCACGATGGCTCGATGGGCACCATCCACGCCAGCAGCCCGCGCGAGTGCCTGTACCGGCTCGAGATGCTCGCGGGCTTCGCAGGCTTCCAGGGCAGCGAAATCAGCTTGCGCCGGCAGATCACCAACGCAATCGACTTCATCGTGCAGATCGGGCGGCTGTCCAACGGCAAGCGGCGCATCCTGTCGATTACCGAAGTGACGGGACTGGGCGACAACATCATCTCCACACAGGAGCTGTACCGCTACGAGCCCTATGTCGGCCCCGACGGTGAGGAGATCGACCGCTGGACCGCGCTCGGCCTGCAGCCGCATTCGCCCAAGCTGGCGCGCCTGCGCAACGGTGGCCTGGAAGGCGGCGCGATGGGCGGCATGGGTGGCGGGATGGGGGGCGGATTCGGCGGCGGAGGCCGGTTCCATGTCTGAGGCGCTCTGGTTCGGCTGCCTGGCGCTGGCCTTCGTGGGCGGCGCGCTGATGCTGTGGTCCGAGGCTGCGCGCCGCCGCGAACGCGAGGCGTCGCGCGCGTTCGTGCGCGTGCAGACCGAGCAGATCAACGCCCGCTATCAGTCGAATGCCGAAGCCGTGCCGGCCAGCGTGCCGGATTCGCTGCACCGCGCCTGGAACGATGCGCTGCGCCGCGCAGACATCGAGCCCACCCGGAGCTTCTACATGCTGCTGATTGGGCCGGCGCTGGTGTTCGCGCTCGTTGCTTGGGCGGCATCGGGCGTACTTTCGGCCGTGATGGCGCTCGCGCTGTACGCGCTCATCGCCGTGTTCTGGTTCTGGAACCGCACGCGGCGCATCAATGAGCGGCTGTTACAGCAGCTGCCGGGATTCCTCGACGGCGTGGTAAGGCTGATGAGCATCGGCAGCGCTGTGCCGGCCGCCTTCCAGGCCGCCAGCGCCAACACCGAGCCGCCGCTGCGCAACTGCCTCGTTTCCACCACGCAGATGCAGCGGGCCGGCAAGGATCTGGATGCCGCCGTGCTGGCGGTCGGCCAACAGTACCGCGTGACCGAACTGGTGCTGCTCGCCTCCGTGCTGCGGCTGTCGCTGCGCTATGGCGGTCGCGCCGACATCGTGATGGAGCGCACCGCGGCCTTCATGCGCGACCGGCAGCAGGCCCAGCGCGAACTGCTCGCGCTGTCGGCCGAGACGCGCCTGTCGGCCTGGATCCTGGGTCTGCTGCCCGTGGTGGTGGGCGGCCTGATCGTCATGTTCAACGCGAACTACGTGATGTCGATGTGGCGCGATCCCGTGGGTCAGATGCTGATCATGGCGGCGTTCGGGCTCGAGGTCATCGGAGGACTGGCGTTGGCGAAGCTGGCCAAGTCGGTCTAGGAGCAGGCATGGATGACGTGTTTCTCACCCTGAGCCTGACCGCCGCGGCGGCGGGGTTGCTGTTGCTGGGCGGCATCGCGGTTCGCGCCGTGCTGATGCGCCAGCGCAGCGTGCGCAAGCTTGATTCAGCGTTGTCCAATGTACGGGCGGCAGCAGCAGGCGCGGCACCCGCGCCGGCGGCCCCGGCTGTGCCGGCAGCGCCTGCCACCAAGGTACCGGCGCACGGCGTGCGCGAGGCGCGCCAACTGCAGCAGCAGATCGCCAGGGTCGGCCAGCGCTGGATCGACACGCCGCTGGGCCAGCGCATCCTCACTGAGGAAGACAGCAAGCTGCTGGAGGAATGCGGCTTTTACGGCGAACACGCGCGCACCGTGTTCGGCGGTCTGCGCATCGTGCTGCCGCCGCTACTGGCCATAGTGGGCTTCGTGCTGGCCGCAACGGGGGGCAAGGCGCTGCTCTGGGCGTTCATGGGTTTCGCCATCGGGTACCTCGCGCCCAAGTGGTACCTCAAGCATCGCTCGCAGGACCGCCGGCGGCGCGTCGACGAAGAGATGCCGGTGATGGTGGACATGCTGCGCCTGCTGCAGGGGGTGGGGCTGTCGATCGACCAGAGCCTGCAGGTCATCGCCAATGAATTTCCCGGGATGCTGCCCGTGCTGGCCGGCGAGTTTGGCCGGGCCAACCAGCAGTTCGCCTCGGGCCGCCCGCGCGAGCAGACGCTGCTGCGCATCGCCCGCCTGTTCGACAACGAAGACCTGAAGGGGCTGATCACGCTGCTCACGCAGGTGGACCGCTTTGGCGGCGCGGTGCAGGAGCCGCTGCGGCAGTTCGGCCTGCGCCTGCAGGAAAACCGCCGCGCGCGCATGAAAGAGCGCATCGGCAAGCTGACCGTCAAGATGACCGCGGTGATGGTCATGACGCTGCTGCCGGCGCTGCTCATCATCACCGCCGGCCCAGGGTTCATGGGCGTGATGCGCAGCCTGAAACACGTCGCAGGAGGAGGTTGAGGTGAGGACAACCCAGATCGCCGCACGCGCCCGGCGTGCATGGCCGATGGCGGCACTGCTGGTGCTGGCAGGCTGCGGCTCGATGGCTGCGTCGGACATGAGCCGCCGTACCGACGCCGATATCGAGATGGCCCGCCAGCGCCAGGGCGAAGAGAAGGCCGAGATCAGCAGCCCGGCCACGTATCAGGCGCTGATCCGCAAGATGCAGGAGCAGGGCCTGTATTACGCATCGCTGGCGCACATCGATGCCTATGAGCAGCGCTACGGACGCGTGCCCGAGATGCAGCTGCTGCGCGCCGATGCCCTGCGCGAGACCGACCAGGCCGCCGCGGCTGAAGCGGCTTACCGTGCCGTCATCGCCGCGACGTCGGCCATGGGCGCCGGCACGCAGGGCGCCATGTTGAATGCGGGCGCGTGGCGGGGGCTTGGCATCACCGCCGGCCGCCGCGGCAACTTTGCCGACGCCGCGCGCTTCCTGCAGGTGGCCGCGCAGGCCAATCCCACCGACGCCAGCACCGTGAGCGACTACGGCTACGCGCTGATGCGCGCCGGCGAAGTCGAGCAGGCCCGGGTGCCCCTCATGCAGGCCCAGCAGATGGCCGGATCGAGCGCGAAGATTGCCGGCAACCTCGTGATCTGGCTGACGGTGAATGACCGCAAGCAGGAAGCCGCATCGCTGGCGGCGCACACACAGTTGAGCACGGCCGCACGCAAGGCCATCGACGACGATGCCATGCAGGTGATGCGTGCCTGGCGCGATCGGCGCATCGCCCGCGAGACTGCTCCGGCGGCACCGGTGGCCCCGCGTGCCGTGGCCACGCTGCAGCCGGCCGCTCGCCCATCCAACCATCCGCTTGCGCTGCAGCGCGGGCGCCTGCTCGACACCCTGGAGGTTGCGCAATGATCGATCGGATGCTTCTGGCCGCAGGCGTCGCGGCATGGCTTGCCGCGGGGCCGGTGGCTGCGCAGGGGTTCAGCGGCTCGGCACAGCCGGGGGCCGAGCCCGAGGCGCCCAAGGTCGGTCACCACGTGGCCGACGCGACGCGCGCATTGCTCAAGGCCCAGCGCGAGGGGACGTATGCCGGAGAACCGGCTCCGCTGCGCGGTGATGTGGCGGTGCTGGGGTATCAGCGTTATCTCGATTCATTCACCCAGCCCATGCCGGGGCTCACGCAGACGCAGTCCGGCACGCGCGCTTCCACGGTGAACTTCGTCCAGCAATCCGGCCGCTGACCGAGCGCATCGTGAACCGGCCCGCCATCCGCCCCTCGCGTATCGTCACGCTGCGCCGCCTGCATGGCGCCATCAGTGTGATGACGGCCGCCTTTGTGGCCACGATCGGGCTGGCGGTGCTCGTGTCGATCGATATCGGCAACCTGTTCTATTCGCAGCGGGCGCTGCAGCGGGCGGCCGATCTGGCGGCCATGGCGGCAGCGCAGCGCCTGGATGTTCCCAATGCCGCGCAACTCGCCGTGCAGCAGAACGGGCTGACGGTGGACGGCAACAACGTCAAGCTGACGGCGGCGCCCGGCGTCTGGGATGCCACCACCGGGACCGCGCCGACCTACTTCACGGCGCAGTCGGCTGTGGACGGCAACACCAATGCGGTGCAGGTGACGGTGTCGCAGAACGTGCCGTACTTCTTCACCATCGGGCAGCGCACGCTGCAGGCGACGGCCATTGCCAAGAACACGTCCATCGTGGCGTTCTCGCTTGGCTCGGGGCTGGCGTCGCTTGACAACGGTCTGCTCAACCGGCTGCTCGGCTATCTGCTGCACACCAACCTGAATCTGGACGCGGCTTCCTACCAGGGGCTTGCCACGACGAATATCCGGCTGGGCGACCTGGCGGTGGCGCTCGGCGCGGGGTCGATGCAGGAGCTGCTCGCACTGTCGCCGAGCCTCGGGACGTTGTTCAACGCCATGGTGTCGGTGGCCTCGCAGTCGGGGCTGGCCGGGCTGTCGGTGGGCGGTGCCGGGGCCAGCAACGCGCTGTCGTTCGGCAGCGACCTCAACGTGCCGATCAACATTGGCGACGGCGGCGCATCTTCGCCGGGCCTGCTGCAGGTGCTGGCGCTGGCCGGTAACGAAAAGGCTGCACTTGACGCCACGGTCAATGTGCTGGACCTGCTGACGACCGCTGCGCAGATTGCCAACAGCAAGTCGGCCGTGAATGTGAGCCCCGTTACGCTGAACCTCCTCGGGCTCGGCTCCGTCAAGCTGTCATTGAAGATCATCGAGCCGCCGGTCATCGCCGTCGGGCCGCCGGGCCAGTTCCTGTCGGGGCCGAATGCGGGGCAGTGGAAAACGCAGGCGCGCACGGCGCAGGTGCGGTTGGGGTTGGACGTGAATGCCAATCTGCTTCTCGCCGGCCTCGACTTGCCGATCGGCTTACAGGTTGCAGCAGCACAGGCGCACGCAAAATCGACCAGTTGCACGATCCCTCGCAAGAATTCGACCGCGACCATCTCGGTCCAGCCTCAGCCCGTGTCGTTATGCATTGCAGCGGGTGCAGCCAGCGCGGTGAATGGCGCCATGAATTGCGCAACGGCGCCGTTTGCGCCTTTGGTGGATCTAGGGCCCTTGGGAGCCGTGACCATCAAGGCCAATGTGTCGCCGACCGCCAATTCCAACTGGAGCGACGAAACGATTGCAGCAAGCCAGATCGGCTTGAATCCCCAAACGGATACGGGTGGCAAGTCTCCACCGCGCGTTGCGACGCCGGCGGTCTTCAGTTCCATCTTGAACAGCAATCTGAATCAACTTCAGCTGAACGCGACGCTTCCGCTCGTGGGCACCATTCCGCTCGGGGACGCCGGCAAGCTGATTCTTGCGCCCGTTGTGGCGGCCATCGGCCAGACACTCGACACCGGACTCTCACCTTTGCTCGGCGCCCTCGGCATCCAGCTCGGCTACGCCGACATCAAACTCCTCTCGCTCGGCTGCGACGCCGTCGAGCTCGTCTACTGACAGGGAAGCGACGACATGAAAACCGATCGCTGGGCGTACGAAGCGCTTGAGATCTTCGTCTGGGAAGGCCGCCACGACATTGCAGATCGCGTGGCACGATTCATGGCGCCGTTCGGCGCCGAGGTGATCCGTGCCGGCGGCATCGATTTCCAGCCGGCCGAGCCGCGCCTGAAGCCCAGCGTGGCGATCATCAGCGCGTCGGTGGTCGAAAGCGGCGGCTTTACCGTGCTCGACTGGCAGGCCGCGCAGGGCATGCCCGTGATCTGGGTGGCCGCCGATACGCAGCACGATCCGAGCCGTTTCCCGCCCGAATACACACACGTGCTGGGGCCGGACTTTGGCGCGACCGAGCTGCGCGCGCAGATCGGCAAGGTGCTGCCCGCGCTGTCGTCCTCGCAGGACGAGGCGCGCGACCAGAGCGATCTCGTGGCCGCATCGCCCGCCATGCAGGGGCTGCTGGAGCAGGTCGATACGTTTGCCGACTGCGACAGCAACGTCATGCTCTACGGCGAAACCGGTGCAGGCAAGGAGCGCATCGCGCGCCTGCTGCACGACAAGAACAGCGTGTACGGCAAGGGCCCGTTTGTGGCGGTCAACTGCGGCGCGATTCCCGACGGGCTGTTCGAATCGCAGTTCTTCGGCCATGCCAAGGGCGCGTTCACCGGGGCCATGTACGCACACCGGGGTTACTTCGAGCAGGCCAACGGCGGGACGCTGTTCCTGGATGAACTCGGCGACCTGCCGCTGTATCAGCAGGTGAAGCTGCTGCGCGTGCTGGAAGACAGCGAGTGCACGCGGCTGGGCTACACCGTGCCGGTCAAGCTGGACTTCCGCCTGGTGGCCGCCACCAACAAGAACCTGCGCGAGATGGTGGCCACCGGCAAGTTCCGGGCCGACCTGTATTTCCGCCTCGCCGTGATCGAGTTGCGCATCCCGAGCCTGGAACAGCGCGGCGCGGAAGACAAGGTCGCGCTGCTGCTGTCTTTCCTGCGGCACCTGCTGGGCGACAAGGTGTACGACAGCATCCCCCCGGTGCCCGAGTGGGTGCGGGCGTCCGTCGGCCGCGCCTACTTTGCGGGCAACGTGCGCGAGCTGCGCAACCTCGCCGAGCGCATCGGCATCACCCTGCGCCAGTTCGGCCGCTGGGACGAAGCGCGCATCCTGCCGCTGTTTGCCGGCCTGCAGCGCGACGCCTTCGAGCGGGAGGCCGGCAATGGCTCCTACGGGGAGCGGAGCAACGGCGGCAATGGCGGCGAAGAAGAGCGCCGCCGCATCCTTGCCGCGCTGGATGCCAACAACTGGCGCCGCCAGGACACCGCCGCCACGCTCGGCATCAGCCGCAAGGTGCTGTGGGAAAAGATGCGCAAATACCAGATTGCCGACGGCGAAACCGAGCTGCGCGAGCTGGAGTGACGCCAAACAACACCCCCACGGCCCTGGGGCGGGCCCGCGTGCCACTCGGGCGGCGGATCGCGTATAGTTTTCGGCTGCAACACCTGCGCAGAATCCACAGTGTCGAGATGAGAACAACAAAACAGTCAGGGAAAGCGCCGCAACAGGCGTTCCAGAGGGGATTGGCCGTTGCCGCCGCGGTGGCGATCATGGGCGGCACAGCCGCCTGCACATCGGCCGTGGCACAGAGCCCGGCTGCACCGCCCACCGCCATTGCACCGATTGCCGGCACGCCCGTGCCTGCATTGACAGCCACGGTGGGCCAGCCGGCCGCGCCGGCGGCCGCCAGTGCACCGGCCGCGTCGAACGGCAAGGCCCCGGCTGAAGCGTCGGCCGCCGGCGGTGCCGTGCACGAGTTGCAGCAGCGCATGCAGGCCCGCGAGCTGTCGGAGCTGCGCACGACTTACAACGGTGCCTATGGCGCGAGCCTGCTGTTTGCCCAGAGCGACCTGACGTACTACGTGACGCTGTTTCAGCAGAAAGACCTCTGGCGCGTCGTCAAGACCACCAACGAGGCCTTTGCGGAGCGCCTGTACAACGACTTCGCCAAGCAGACGCGTGCCATGGCCGACCTGGAGCTGCAGCGGATCCGTCTCGAGGCCCAGAAGGAGCGCGCCGAACGCCAGATCGCCGCGCAGGAAGAACGGCTGCGCGGCCTGCGCACCGATCTCGACATCCAGCGCCAGCAGCAGGCCCAGGCACTGGAGCGCCAGAAGGTCGCCCGCACCGAGGCCGATGCGCTGGACGCCGAACGCCGCGCCGCGCGCGCCCGTGTCGAGGCGTTGCAGCGCCAGATTCGCGAGCTGGAGGCGCAGGTCAATGCGCCGTTCAATTCGCAGCAGCGGCGTCGCTGAGCGCGACTGCATGAAACGCGACATCGGGCGGCCCACGGGTCGCCCGATGCACTTTTAGGGGGCGATTTCCAAACACGGCGACAGTGTTTGCCGTCGCTCGCAAGCGGCGCGTACATTGGCTAGGGCTCCTAACCCCATTCCCGCCGTCGACCACGCATGCGCTCTGCCTCCGAGTTGCCCGCCAACGTGTCGGCCATGGTTGACCCCAAGGCCGAGCCCATCCCGCAGCCCAAGGGGCTGCCCTGGCTGGGCAATCTGCTGCAACTGCCCAAGGACCGCCTTGCCCAGACGCTGCTGGAAACCAGCCGGCACTTTCCGCAAGGGCTCTACCAGCTCGACTTTGCCGGCCGCCGCGTGCCCTTCGTCTACGCCGCCGACCTGGTGGCCGAGCTCAGTGACGAAACGCGCTTTCGCAAGCTGATCGGCCCGCCGCTGTCGTTCCTGCGTGCCGGGGCTGGCGACGGGCTCTTCACCGCACACCACGACGAGCCCAACTGGGGCAAGGCGCACCGCATCCTGCTGCCGGCATTCAGCCAGCGCGCGATGAAGGGCTACTTTGACGTGATGCTCGAGGTGGCCAACGCACTGGCTGATAAATGGGCGCGCCAGGGCCCCGAGGCGGACATCGCCGTGGCCGACGACATGACGCGGCTCACGCTCGACACCATCTCGCTGGCGGGCTTCGGATACCGCTTCGACTCGTTCAATACGCCGGAGCTGCATCCGTTCCTGGCGGCGATGGTGGGCGTGCTGTCCGAAGCCATGGGCAAGCTCACGCGCCTGCCGCTCAAAGACCGGTTCATGCGCGAGCATCATCGCCGCTTTGCGCAGGACGTGGCTGCCATGCACGCGCTGGTGGACGAGGTCATCCGCGCGCGTCGCCATGCGCCGGACGGTGCCGCCGCCGCGAGCGACCTGCTGGGTCTGATGCTCAACGCCCGCGACCCGGTGACCGACGAGCCGCTGGACGACACGAACATCCGCTTCCAGGTCATCACGTTCCTGATCGCGGGGCACGAAACGACCAGCGGCCTGCTCACCTTCGCGCTGTACATGCTGCTGCGCAATCCGGCCGTGCTGGCGCAGGCGTATGCCGAAGTCGACCGCGTGCTGCCTGGCGACACGGTGCCGCAGTATGCGCATCTGGCGCGGCTCGACGTGCTCGAGCGCGTGCTCAAGGAAACGCTGCGCCTGTGGCCCACCGCCCCGAGTTTTGCCGTGGCGCCGTATGAAGACACGCGCATCGGCGGCCGCTACGTCATCCGCAAGGACCAACGCGTGGTGACGCTGCTGCTGGGGCTGCATCGCGACCCTGCGGTATGGGCGCGTCCTGAAGTGTTCGACATCGACCGCTTCTTGCCTGAGAACGAGGCCCGCCTGCACCCGCACGCATACAAGCCGTTCGGCAACGGCGAGCGTGCCTGCATCGGCCGCCAGTTTGCGCTGACCGAAGCAAAGCTGGCGCTCGCGGTGATCCTGCAGCGCTTCGCGTTGTCCGACCCCTACGATTACGGCTTCCGGATCAAGGAGACGTTGACCCTCAAGCCAGACGGCTTCCGCCTGCGTGCGCGGCGGCGCAATGCGCACGAGCGGCTGTCGGTGGCGATGCCCGCGCGCGTCGATGCTGCCAAGCAGCCCGATGCCGAGGCCGCGCTGGCCGGCGGCGGTGAACCGATGCATGTGCTGTACGGCGGCAGCCTCGGTACATGCCAGGACATTGCCGAGCAGCTTGCCGCCACGGCGTCGCGCGCGGGCTTTGATGCCAAGGTCGCGCCGCTGGACACGATTGCCGATGCGCTGCCGCAGCACGGCACGCTCATCGTCGTGGCCGCGACGTATAACGGCCGGGCGCCGGACAGCGCCCGCACCCTCGAAGCCAGGCTCGACGCGAGCGGCGCGCGCGTGCCGCAGGCCAGCGCATTGCGCTACGCCGTGCTGGGCTGCGGCAACTCGCAATGGCCTGCGTTCCAGGCGTTTCCGAAGCGGGTGGAAGCCATGCTGGCGGCATCCGGCGCGCAAGCCATCGTGCCGCGCGGCGAGGCCGACGGCAACGCCGGTTTCGATGCCGCGGTCGATGCGTGGATACGCGGCCTATGGAGCGCACTCGGTGCCCGAGAGGCGCACGCAGAGGGTGCGTCCGTCAGCGTCCGGTATGTCGCACCGGACGCCGTTCGCGCGGCCACACTGCCGCCCACGGCACGACCTGTGACAGTGCTCGGCAACGATGAACTGGTCAGCGACCCGACGGGCTTGTGGGATTTCACGCAGGAAGCGCCTCGCGGGCCCACGCGGCACATCACCGTGCGTCTGCCGGACGGCGAGACCTATGCCACGGGCGACCACCTCGCCGTCTACCCGCGCAATGCCGATGACCGCGTCGATGCCGCCATCGCGCGACTCGGCCTGGAGGCCGATGCACTGGTCACGCTCACCGCGCGCCATGCGCATGTCCGGCATCTGCCGCTGGAGCAGCCCGTGTCGGTGCGCCAGCTGCTGCGCGACTTCGTCGAGCTGCAGGACACCGCCACGGTGCGCGATATCGCAGCGCTGCACGCGGCCACGCGCTGTCCGGTCACGCGCGGGCAGCTTGCCGTGTGGCTCGAGGGCGATGAGGCGGCGCGGCGCTTCGATCAGGACGTGCAGGCCGCGCACGTGAGCGTGCTCGATTTGCTGATCCGCTTTCCGGCGATCGAGCTGTCGCTGGAGGCGTTCCTGGCCCGGCTTGGCGCAATGCGGCCACGGTTCTATTCGATCGCTTCGTCGGCGCGTGTGTCGCCGCAGGTGGTGTCATTGACGGTCGGCATGGTGTCGGGCCCGGCGTGGTCCGGTGCGGGCATGTATCGCGGCACGGCCTCCAACTATCTGATGCAGCTGCGGCCCGGTGCGGAGATCGCCGCCGCCGTGCGCACGCCCAACCCGCCGTTCGCCCCCGAGGCGGATGCGAGCACGCCGATGGTGCTGATCGGCGCCGGCACGGGCATCGCGCCGTTTCGCGGCTTTCTCGAAGAGCGCGCCGCCCGGCAGGCCGCAGGGCACGCTGTGGCGACGTCGCTGCTGTGCTTCGGCTGCCGCCATCCCGAGCACGACTTCCTGTACCGCGACACGCTGCGTGCTTGGCAGGACGCAGGCGTGGTGCGCGTCTTTCCCGCATATTCGTGCGTGCCCGGTCATCCGCATCGCTTCGTACAGCATGCACTGTGGGATGCGCGTGACGCCGTGTGGGCGGCATTCGATGCCGGGGCCACGCTGTACGTCTGCGGCGACGGGCGGGCCATGGCGCCGGCCGTGCGCGACACGCTCATCCGCATGCACCAGGCGCGCCATGGCAGCGATCTTGCAACGGCATCCGATTGGCTCGCGGCGCAGATGCAGGCCGGACGGTATCGGCAAGACGTCTTCAACTGATGCGCCTGATGGTGTCGCGCTGCCGCATCACCGCGCCGGGCTTGGGCGGACGCGGGAAGGGCCCATGTTACGATTCGCCACTCGGAGCACAGCGCTTTTGGCTTGGCGACGCACAGTCTGACGCGTCCGGCGCAGTGGCTCCGCGAGGAGAAATGACAATGCGACGCCGAATCAAAGCGTCCTGGATGGCGATCTTGGTCTTTACCCTGCTGGGTATCGGCTACTTGTGGATGTACCGTTTCGAGCCGCTGCTCTCGGGCGAGGCCGGCAGCGATGTGTTCGTGTGGGACCGCTGGACCCACCGCGTCTGCGCGCTGACCGACAGCGGCGAGGCCACGGAACTGCGCTGCGACAACGCCATGGAAACCGACGGCTCCGGCAGCAACAACTCCGACGTTTCCACGCGCCTGCGCATGCGCGACGCCATGCAGCGCATCAAGCTGTAACCCCCACGCCCGCTGTTCGTTGCGGGCGTTTTCTTTTCCTTATCCTTTGCTCGGCTCGGCCGCATCCACGAGTTCCGGTGCCGGAACGGGCGGCAGCTTGCGCACCTGCGACGCCTCCATGCGGCGCTGGCGCTGGAAAGGCCCCAGGTTTTGCGGCTGGCCCGATTCCAGCGCACGCTCGATGGCGGCGAGCACGCGCACGTCTGCCAGGCCTTCCTCGCCGTTGGGTTCGGGCTCGCGGTTGTTCAGAATGCAATCGGAGAAGTACTGCAGCTCGCCGCCAAACTGGTCGGTCGATTCGAACACCTGTTCCTGCGTGCTGCCGTCGAGCGTCAGGTGGTGCCGCAAGCCCACGCCAAACGTGAAGCCTGGTGAGACCTCCAGATCGCCCTTGGTGCCGAGAATCCGGTACTGATCGATGTTCGCGCCGCTGTAGCAGACCACGAACTGCGCGATGCGGTGGTCGGCAAAGCGCAGCGTCACGCTGACGGTGTCGTCGAAGTTGAAGGGAAGGTCGGGGTCGCGCACACCGCAGGCCGAGACTTCAACCGGCTCCTCGCCAAAAAGGTTGCGTACCGCGTTGATGGGGTAGACGCCCATGTCCGACACCGGCCCGGCCCAGTAGCCGTGGCTCGCGCGATGGTTGGACGGCGCGACGGACTGGCTGAACATGGCCGAGAACGCGCGGATGCGCCCCAGCTTGCCCGAGCGCACCAGCTCGATGGCGGCCAGCGTGGCGGGCTCGAAGTGCAGGCGATACGCGATCATCAGCTTGGCATTGCCGCTGCGGGCCGCGTCGATCATCGCTTCGCAATCGGCCTCGCTCGTGGCCATGGGCTTCTCGAGCAGGACGTGGATGCCGCGCTGCAAGGCGGGCAGCGCGTATTGCCGGTGCATGTCGTTGGGCAGGGCGAGGTAGATGGCGTCCACCTCGCCGGCGCTGAGCAGTTGCTCGTAGTCGGCATAGCCGTGCACGTGCTTGATGCCGTAGCGCCTGGCCAGCGTGGTGGCCTTGGCCGAGTCGCCCGTGACCAGCGCGGTGACGACGGAGTTGCCGCTTTGCGCCACGCCAGGCAGGAAAGCGGCCTGCGAAATCCAGCCGGCGCCGACCACGGCATACCGCACCGGGCTCTGCACGGTCCGTGGTGGAGCGACTTGCGGTTCACGCTCAGCCTCGTGAAAAGGGGTAGACATGACAATTCCTTTGCAATCGTTGCGCATGCAGGCGAGCGGCCCCTGCGATACGGCAGCAGGGCGCGCAGCGGCATGCTGTCTCTGAAACGACATAGCAAAGTCGATGCCCGGCAAGGGCAAATGGCGTCACATCGCCCGCGGGAGCCTGCTCAGGTGTGCGCCGCGCGGCTGTCTGTGGGCGCCTCGTCGCGTTCGGTCATGCCGTAGTCGCGCACCACGTGGGCGATGCGCAGGCGGTAGTCGGCAAAGGCGCGCTCGCGGCCGGCGTGCTGGGCCTGACGGTGTTGCTCGAGGTTGCGCCACGCACGGACGGCCTCTTCATCGCGAAAGAACGACAGCGACAGCATCTTGTCGGGGTTCGCAATGCTCTGGAAGCGCTCCACCGAGATGAAGCCGTCCACCTGCTCCAGCAGCGGCTTCAGATGCGCGGCAAGGTTCAGGTAAGCATCACGCTGGCCCAGCGCAGGTACGACTTCAAAGATGACGGCGATCATGGCGAGTTCTTTGTTGGAGGAGTGATCCGCATCTCAGGCGCTGAACACCGGGATGCGGGCGTTGGGCGAGGCACGATAGGTCACCTCGCCGAGATTGCCAAGCCACCGATCGATGCCCGGCAGGCCGAGCAGGTGCCGCACCGTTTCGCGCGCGATGATGGTGGCCAGCGTTTCGGCGGGGCAGCGGTGTACGCCGGCGCCGAACGTCCACAGGCGCGGTGCGGGGCGGTCGATATCGAAACGCAGCGGCGCCGGGTTCACGGCGGCGTCCACGTTGGCGGCGGCCAGCAGCACGAGAATCCGTTGGCCGGCCTGCACGTGCTGGCCCAGCAACTGGACGTCGCGCTGGACAAAGCGGCGCGTGTTCTGCACCGGTGCGTCGTGACGCAGCACTTCCCGCACGAACGGTTCAACGGCACCGGGCTGGGCGCGCAGCCGTGTGCGCAAGGCCGCATGGCGCGACAGCGCGACGATGCAGTTGCCGAGCAGCCCCGCGCAGGCGTCATAGGTCTGCGCAAGCAGGGCAGCGAGGTTGTCGACCTCGGCATCATCATTGCCGGCAACGAGCGGCGAGCCTTCGAAGCGGCCATGCAGGCGCCGGACGGCCGCGTCGGCCTGGGCGACAGAAGCCGCATCTGGGGCAGGGCCCAGTGCTGCGAGATAGGCAGCGATGTCGGCGTGGCATGCCGGCGCATCGGCAGCATCGCCGAGCAGAGTCTGCGCCATCGTGGCGAGCGGCACGCGAAAGTGCGCGTCCCCAGCCAGGGCGGCATCGAGCTGCGCCGTATCAGGCAGCGCGGCATAGGCCTGGCGGCGCGCGCGCGCTGCCAGTGCCGAGGTGTCCAGCTTGCCGAGCACGGCCATCACGATGGCCTTGCGCATGCCGTGCTCGGGGCCGTCGATCTGGCGCACGAGCCGGCCGAAGAATGCGCCTGCGGGCGAGGCAGCCACCGCGTTTGGCACGGGTTCATCGGCGGGCCGTACGCGGCAGGCATCGCTGCCGAGCACGGTGTCCACCGCCTTGGCGCTGGCGGCGACCCACCAGCCCAGCGCGGCATCGAAGAAGAATGCACGCGTGGCGGCAAGCTGCGCGTAATAGGGCGCGGGATCGGCATGCGTGACGGCTTGCAGCGCGTCGATGGGTGGGGCGATGGCAATGTCCATGGCGAGGCAGCGTGCAGTCGGACAGCAGGGGCGGGAGTAAGATGGCTCCCATTGTCTGAACCGGCCGCGTGCCTGTCACGCGCCAACAGTTTGGTCTGCATCGAACCATGACCGCATCGTCCACCGCCGCATTGGCGGCCACGCAACCCGATATCGGCCGGCTAGCGGCCACCATCGGTGACCCGACCCGCATCCGCATGCTGCTGTTGTTGATGGAGGGCCGCTCGCTGACCGCCAAGGAACTCGCCTACGGAGCCGGCGTGGAACCCGCGACGGCCAGTGCGCACCTGAGGCGGCTGGAGGCGGACGCGCTCATCACGTCCCTCGCGAGCGGGCGCTACAAGTACTTCGGGCTGCGCTCGCCTGCCGTGGCAGAGCTGATCGAATCGCTGCTGGTCGTGGCGCCGGAAAAGCCGGCCGACCCACGCCGCTCGACCGTCCCCGAGAACCTGCGTGCCGCACGGCTGTGCTACGACCATCTGGCGGGAGAACTGGGTACGGACGTGTCTGCGCGGCTGCTCGCGCGCGGCTGGATCGTGCAGCAAGACGACACCCATGCCGAATACGACGTCACGCCGGCTGGAGCGCACGCATTTGCCGCCATCGGCATCGACGTGGCTGCACTGCGCGCGGGGCGCCGTCGCCTTGCTTACGGTTGCATGGACTGGAGCGAGCGCCGGCCGCATCTGGCCGGTGCACTCGGAGCCGCTGTGGCCGAGCGCTGCATTGCGCTGGGTTGGCTCGCGCGCCAGAAGCATTCGCGCGCGCTTGCAGTGACCGAGGCTGGGCAGCGGGAGCTGCCAGCCTGGCTGACGACGGCCTAGCCCCTCGGCCAGGCCGCCGTGGTGTGGGCGGGCGTCAGTTGCGCGCAGCCTGCGAGGCCACGTAGTCGCGCTGGAATGCGCACATGCGCAGCGCGTTGTGATACACGCCGTTGCTGAAGAACTCTTCGACGAGTTCGCCCTCGCGGTGAAAGCCGCATTTCTCGTAGATGTGGATCGCCTTTTCGTTCTTCACGTCCACCACGAGATACAGCTTGTGCAGGTTCAGCACCATGAAGGCGTAGTCGATGGCCAGGCGCGTTGCCGTGGAGGCATAACCGCGGCCCTGCCAGCCCGGCGCGATGATGATCTGGAATTCGCCGCGGCGGTGGATGTAGTTCAGTTCCATCAGCTCGACCAGCCCGACCGCCTCGCCGGCATCGTTTTCGCAGATGAAGCGGCGCTCGCGCTGGTCGTGCACGTGGCGGTCGTACAGTTGCGAGAGTTCGGTGAAGGTTTCGTACGGCTCTTCGAACCAGTAACGCATGATCTTTGCGTCGTTGTTGAGCTCGTGTACGAAGCGCAGGTCATTGCGCTCCAGCGGGCGCAGGCAAAGGTTGCGGGATTTCTCGATCACCATGGTCTTGTCCTTGTTGTGTTGAGGCGCTTGGCATCGCGTCTACGCCCCTACGTTGTCAGCAAGGACGTGTCGCTGC
The DNA here is from genome assembly GCF_000954135.1 of Ralstonia mannitolilytica. NCBI lineage: Bacteria > Pseudomonadati > Pseudomonadota > Betaproteobacteria > Burkholderiales > Burkholderiaceae > Ralstonia > Ralstonia mannitolilytica. The sequence continues at coordinate 1,212,933 of NZ_CP010800.1, forward strand.
AGATGCCTGTCTGCGCTGCGGTTGGGCGCGTCGGCGCCGATCCAGATAGAGCCACCACCCCGTTGCCGCAAACACCGGCAGCATCAATGCTCCGATGCACACTAGCACGATGCCGATCGGCCCGAAGTAGCGTCCATTATGGAGCGGCAACATGCCCGCCAGCAGGCGTTGCATCGGCGGCTTGTCGGCGAAGGATTCGTTGCGGATGACGGCGCCGGTGCCGGCGTCTAGCGTCAAGCGGTTGAAGGCCCGGTCATGCGGAGCATCGGCGGGCAGCCAGTTGATATCGACCTTGCCGCTGCGGGCATCGTCGATACGCAGGGTGGCGGTTCCATAGTTCGACGCGTTGGCAAGGAAAGCGTTCCACGTGCGCTCAATTGCCGCAGTTTCGAGCGGCTGTCGCGGGCCTTCCATCGGTTTCGCCTTGACCGTGACGGGCATGCCGGCCAGGTGCTGCAACGCGTCGCGGTACCAGTCATACGTCCAATACAGCCCACTGAACGCGGCCAGCAGATACAGCGGCAACACCAGCGTGCCGACGACGGTGTGCACATCCCACCAGCGGATGTGCCCCGCGCGGCTCCACCGGATCATGAGCCAGCTTCGCCAGTTCGCGACGCGTTTCGGCCACCGCAGATAGAGGCCGGACAACGCCATCACGACCAGCGCGATGGTGCTCGCCCCGACGATCTGCTTGCCCACTTCGTCCGCCAGCAGCGTGCGGTGCAGCAGCTTGACGGTGGCAAAGAAGCGCTGGCCGCGCGCCTCGGGAAGCAACGTGCCGGTGCCGGCATCGATGTAGCGCAGTTCCCCGCGGCTGCTGCCGCCGCGCTTGCCGGGCGGCCAAGCATACCAGACGCGCCACGGCTCGGTGGGGTCGGATGCGGCGGTGATGAACGTGACGGGGCGCTGCGGCATGGCTGCGCGCGCCTGTGCGGCCACCTGCGGCAGCGTCAGGGCGGAGCCGCTGCGCGCGGGCAGGGTGAGCACGCCGGGATTGAGGGCGCGCAGGAGTTCGTCTTCGTACGCCATCAGCGCGCCGGTGGCGCCGACGATGGCCAGCACCAAGCTGGCTGACAACCCGATCAGCCAGTGCAGGCGGAAGAGCACCCGTCGCAGCATCGCCATTCGCCTGTTGGACGCTTACATCTTGTACCGCACGCCGAGCAGCGCCATGCGAGGCGCGCCCGGCATGTTGTAGTGCTCGGCACCGCCGTGGGCCGACACGTAGTACGCGCGATTGAACAGGTTTTGCAGGTTCAGCGTGACGTCGACGTGCCTGCTGCGGTAGCCGGCGCCGAGGTCGACGGTCATGTAGCCGGGCAGCGTCGTCAGGTTGTACTGCGACGCATAACGCGCGCCTTCGGCACGCACGCCGCCTGCCACGTAGAAGCCGTTCGGCAGATCATGCTTGAGCCACAGCGAACCGCTATGCCGCGGTGTGAGCGAGGGTTGATTGCCCGTGACGGCCGTTCCGGCGCTCCGGTCGTATGGGTTGTCCAGGCGGCCGTTCAGATAGGCATAGCTGGCGATCAGGGACCAGGTTTTGACGATTTCACCCGTGAACGACAACTCCAGCCCGCGCGTGCGCTGTGTACCGATAGGCACGCCGAGGCCAGAGTTATCCGGGGCTGCTGCCGTCAGGTTGGTCTGCTTCATATCGAACAGCGACGCCGTCACACTCGCGCCGGCCGACAGGTCGTACTTGGCGCCGATCTCGTAGTTGGTGGTCCGCTGCGGAGCCAGCGCACCGCTGTTCGGGAAGAACGTGAAGCTGTCAGCCAGGGGCTGGAACGAGCGGCTGTACGACGCGTACAGCGAGAGTGGCTCGACCGGGTGGTACACCACGCCCAGGCGCGGGCTGACCGGCTTGTCGGTCCGTGCCAGATCCTGGTTCTTCGGCGTGAGGTCGTCGCGGCTTTGCTTGAGGATCTCGTAGCGAAGGCCGGCGAGCACCGTCCATTGCGGCGAGAACTTGATCAGATCCTGCACATACGCGGCATACGTTTCGTTGTGCGAGAGGCCGTAGTTGGTGGGCGTGGCGTTGGCGGGCACCGTGGGCAGCACCGGCAGCACGGGGTTGAACAGGTTGACCGTGAAATTGCCCGGGGCCGCGGCCACGCGGTCGCTCTTGTCCTGGTAGCCGAGCTCGATGCCGTACAGCAGCGTGTGCTGGATGCCCCAGGTCTCCGCCTTCTGCGTCAGTTCGTTCTGCCAGACCGTGCCGCGATCGCTGCGGTTGCGCTGGTTGACGCTGAGCGTCACGGTCGGGATCGGGCCGTCGTTGACGCTGCGCACGGTCGTGTAGTTGTTGCGGCCGAGCGAGTACTCGTAATTGCGCACCACGCTGTGGAACGACCACTCGTCGTTGAAGCGGTGATCCAGCGTGCCAGTCACGCTCTTGACCGTCGATTCGACATTGCCGGCGCCTGCATCGGCCGAGCCGTACCGCGTCTCGATGGGCACGTTGGCGGGGCGGCCGTGATAGGCGGGCACGCCCTGGTCTGCGATGCGCTTGTCGTGCAGGTAGTCGAACTGCACCGTCAGCTTGGTATCCGGCGACAGGTTGAACAGGAACGACGGCGAGATCGCCTGGCGACGCAGGAAGTAGTCGTTGCGGAAACCGCCCGAGTCTTCCACCGCGCCGGTGATGCGTGCGCGGATGGCGTCGTCATTGATGGAGGTGTTCAGGTCCAGCTCGGCGCGTTTCTGACGCTCGGTGCCCACCAGTACGCCCGCTTCGGCCAGCGGCGTAGCGAGCGGCTTCTTCGTGACACGGTTGATGATGCCGCCTGACGAGCCGCGCCCGTACAGCACCGCAGCCGGGCCCTTCAGCACTTCAATGCGCTCGATGTTGGAGAGGTCGCGGAAGTAGAGGGAGTCGTCGCGCAGGCCGTCGACGTACTGGTCGTTGATCGACGAGAACCCGCGGATGGTCACCTGGTCGCGCTGGGCATCCCCAAGCGAGGCCGACACGCCCGGCACGTTGCGCAGCGCCTCGTTGAGCGACGTCACGCCCTGGTCCTGGATCACCGCGTGCGGCACCACGTTCACGGTTTGCGGAATCTCGCGCAGCGGCACGGGGATCTTCGTGGCCGTATTGGCGATCGGCGTGTCGTAGCTGGCCGTGCTGCGCGTGCCCTTGACGGTCGAGGTGGGCAGCGTGCCGGCGTCGGCTGCCGCAACCACGGCGTCTGCAGCGGTTGCCGCGTGGGCCAGCGGCAGCGTTCCAAGGACGGCCAGAGACAGGCGAAGACCCTCTCGACGAAATTTCGGCGGCATTACAGTTCCCGTAAAGTGAAAGTCGCGCCGACAGGCGCACTGGCGACGCGATCCCACCCCCGGAATGCTGTGGCGCGTCTTCAAAATGTGAAGCCGCAAATAATAATGAGAGTAATTCTTATTTACAAGAGACTTAGAAGTCGTTTTTGACGATGGGCAACGTTTGCTGATGCCAAGCGGGGCAATTCCGTACGCAAAGGTGCGCAGGTTGCCGGCACCAAATTGCGTTCGGGACGTCTCATTCGCTCGCGTTCCGCCTTTTTCCTGACATGTCCCATCCTCCACACGAAGCACCGCTGCGCGTGGCCCTCGTGGGCTACGGCTATGCCGGCAAGCTGTTTCACGCCGCCTACATCGACGCCACCCCGGGGCTCCAGCTGCACGTGGTCGGCTCCAATCGTCCGGACGCGGTGCTGGCCGATCGGCCGGACGCCGTGGTGTGCGCGCCCGAGGCTGCCGTAACGCATCCCGAGGTGGATCTCGTGGTGATCGCCACACCCAATGACCGGCACGCCCCTTTGGCCGAAGCCGCGCTGCGGGCGGGCAAGCACGTGGTCGTCGACAAGCCGTTCACCGTGACGCTGAGTGAGGCGCGGCATCTCGCCCGCGTTGCCACTGACACGGGCCGGTTGCTGTCCGTCTTTCAGAACCGCCGCTGGGACAGCGACTTCCTTGCCGTGCAGGCTGCCATCGCAGGCGGGGCCATCGGACAGCCCATGCACATCGAGGCGCATTTCGACCGCTACCGCCCTCAGGTGCGTGCGCGGTGGCGCGAGCAGGCCGGGCAGGGCACGGGCATCTGGTTCGACCTGGGGCCGCACCTCGTCGATCAGGCATTGCTGCTGCTGGGCCTGCCCGACGCCGTGAGCGCATCGTTCGCGCAGCAGCGCGCTGGCGCCGAGACGCCGGATTGGGCGCATGTCGTCCTGCATGCCGCAGAACGCCGCGCCATCCTGCACGCCAGCATGCTCGTGGCGGGCGGATCGCCGCGCTGGACGGTGCACGGCACGCGCGGCTCCTTCATCAAGCGCCGCATGGATCAACAAGAGGCGCAACTCCTTGCCGGCGTGGCGCCCGGCGCGCCCGGCTGGGGCGTGGATGACGACGCTGGTGTGCTGATCGAGGGCGCCACGTCCGCACAGAGCGATATGCCGACGCCCAGTGGCGATCAGCGTGCCTTCTATGCCGCGGTGCGCGATGCCATTGCGGGGGCGCGGCCGAACCCCGTGCCGCCCGTACAGGCGGTGGCGGTCATGGCGGTGCTGGAGGCCGCCGTGGCCGCGGCGCAGACCGGTGCGACCGCGGTGCCGGACCTGACCGATACGGAGCGCGCCGACTGGGGCGCCGCGCGGGAGGCGGCTTCGTGAACGGCGTGGTGATCCTGTTGCTGGTGGCGGGCGGGCTGCTCGCCGTGGTGGCGCTCGTGCAGATGCTCGCCTCGCGCCTGACCTTGCCGGAGTCGACGCTGCTGGCGCTGGCCGGCATCGGCATCGGCGGGGCGTATGTGGGCTTGCAGAACACCGCGCCCACTTTCGCGGCCACGTTCTTTACACCGCTCATCAACCCCAGCTGGCCGGCCGAGGCCTATCTTTGGCTCTTTCTGCCGCCATTGCTGTTTCAGGCGGCGCTGTCGGTGGACGTACGCCGCATGGCGCCCGACGCCGCGCCGATCCTCATGCTGGCGGTCGTGGCCGTGGTGCTCGCCACGGGCGTGATCGGTCTGGCGGCCGCGGCCGTGACGCCGTTTGGCATTGTCACGTGCCTGCTGCTCGGGGCCATGATCGCGACGACCGACCCGTCCGCGGTGATCGCCGTCTTCCGCGATGTTGGCGCACCGGCACGGTTGATTCGCCTGGTGGAAGGCGAGGCGCTGCTCAACGACGCGGCGGCCATTGCCATCATGGGTGTGCTGCTTGCCATGCTGACCGGGCACGGCGGCGAGGCCAGTATCGGGGCCGGCTTGCGCGAACTGGCCCGGGCATTCGGCGGCGGCGTGATGTTCGGATTGATAGCTGGGCGCATCGCCGCGTTCCTGCTGCCGGCCCTGCGCGGGATCGCCCAGGCCGAAGCCGCATGGACGCTGGCGCTGCCTTACCCGCTGTACCTGGTGGCCGAAGACGTGCTTGGTGTGTCGGGCGTGGTGTCGGTGGTGTGCGCGGGGTTGGTGATCGGGGCGCTGGGGCGCACGCGCCTGACGCCGCGCAACTGGTCGCACCTGCAATTGATCTGGGAGCAGATTGCCGCGCTGGCGGGCGCCGTGGTCTTCCTGCTGGCCGCGGTGCGCGTGCCGGAGCTGCTGCACGGCGTGGAGTGGAGAGACGCGCTCTGGCTCGCGGTGATCGTCGCCGCTGCGCTGGCGGCGCGCCTGGCCGTGCTGTTTGGGCTGCTGCCCGCACTCGCGTGGCTCAGGCTTTCCGCACCGGTCAGCCATGCCTACAAGCTGGCGATTGCGTGGGGCGGCCTGCGCGGTGCCGTGACGCTGGTGCTGGCGCTGGGCGTGGCCGAGAACCCGGCCGTGCACGCTGCCGACCGCCATTTCGTCAGCATCCTCGCGACCGGGTTCGTGCTGGTGAGCGTGCTCTTCAACGGCGCGACGCTGCGCTGGGTGATGCGCCAGCTCGGGCTCGACCAGCTTTCGCCGCAGGAGCAGGTGCTGCAGGGCCAGGCGCTGAACGTTTCGACCGAAGAGGTGGAATCGACCATGCGCCGCATCGGCGGGCACTTCCACTTCACGGCCGGCGCCACGGAGCAGGCGGTGCAGGCATACCGCCGCGAGGTGGCCGCTGGCGCCGCAGAGCTGAATCTGGAAGAGGCGCTGTCCGAACGGGAGCGCCTCACCATCGGGCTCGTGGCCCTGGCCACGCGCGAGCGCGAACTGATTCCCGAATACGGCAACGGCCTCATCTCGATCCGCAACCTCGACGCGATGATGCGCAATACCGCCGACATGATCGACGCCGCGCGTGCGGAAGGGCGGCTCGGTTACAAGCGTGCCTCGCGGCGCATCCTCGCCAAGCACTTCGGCTATCGCCTGGCATGGTGGGTGCACCGCGTGCTGCATATCGACCGGCCGCTGGCGAACGCGCTGGCCGATCGCTTCGAGCTGCTGGTGTGCCGCCAGACGGTGCTCGAACGCCTGCGCGCCTACAACCGCACGTCATTGCAGCCGGTGCTGGGCGAGCGCATGGCGGACCTGCTCGACGGCGTGCTGATCGCGCGCATCGAAGCCGCTGAAGAAGGCCTGGCCGAACTGCGCGGCAATTTCGGCGACTACAGCGCCGCGCTGGAGAAGCGCCTGCTCCTGCTGTTTGCGCTCCACATCGGTCAGAGCAAGATCGACACGATGCTGGCCGAAACGGTGATCTCGAAGGAGGTCTACAAGCAGATCAGCGGCGTCATCCATCGTGCGTGGACGGCGGCGCTGCCTCGTCCGTCGCTGGCCTTGCGCACGCAGTCGTAGGTGCATGGCACCCCGCGCGGCCGGCTCGTGCCGCCTGCGCAGACGCCGCAGGCGACATTGATCTGCTTACAAGCGCTTGGGGGGCCGTTCCACGTGCAGATGCCGGTGAACGTCATGGGTCGCGAAGCCCGAATCGCCGGTCGGCATCGCCAGCCACTCGGGGTGCGAAAGCGACTCGCGGATATCCGCCAGGCCCGAGGCCCAGTGCTCGCGCATGGTCGCCGGGCCGAACTGGATGTCCTTGCCGGGGCCTTCGTCTTCCTTGGCGGCGTAGATCAGGTGGATGACGTTGTAGCGCTTCGTGCAGGCCAGCTCCTGCGCGTGCTTGTACCACTGCGTGCGGCCGAATTCCTTCTCGGGCAGGTGGTCCAGCATCTGGCGCACCAGCCGCCGCGTGGATTGCGAGCGCTCCATCCAGTCCGTAATCAGGCGTGTCCGGCTCGAGTACTGCAGATCCTTCTGCCGGCTGGCCACGCCGATCATGGTGTCGGGCACCGGGCCCACGGCGCTCCACAGGTCCACCTGGAACACCAGCGTATCCTTGCGCGGCTTTGCGCCCAGCACGTAGGAGAGCGGCGTGTTGGAAACGACACCGCCGTCCCAGTAATACTCACCGTCGATGAGCACGGGCGGAAAGCCCGGCGGCAGCGCGCCTGATGCCATGAAGTGCTCGGCGCGCAAACGGCGTTCGGTGTTGTCGAACGCTTCCAGGTTGCCCGTGCGCACATTGACGGCACCGACCGACACACGGATGCCGCCATCGTTGATGCGGTCGAAATCACACAGGCGCTCGAGCGTGGCCTTGAGCGGCGCGGTGTCGTAGTAGCTGGCGTCGAGCGGGTCGACTTCGCTGGCGGGCAGCGGCGGCGGAACGCGCGGCGTGAAAAAGCCGCGCTGCCCTTCGAGCAGCGTGTCGGCAGCCTGCATGGCGGTCAGCCATTTGCGCAGGTGCGTGTTGCCGTCGAACCAGGCGTTCTCGAGAATGTCGGGCAGCGGCGGTGAAAAGCCCGGCTGCGTGATCGTCTGCCAGAACTCGCGCAGCTTCGCGTGCCGATCCTTCGGCGCGTTGCCGGCAATGATCGCCGTATTCAGCGCCCCAATGGAGATGCCCGCAATCCAGTTCGGCACGATGCCGGCTTCGTCCAGTCCTTCGAACACGCCGGCCTGGTACGAGCCCAGCGCGCCGCCGCCTTGCAGCACCAGCGCGATGTTCTCGTATTCGGGAAGCACGATGCGCTGCGCTGTGGTGAGCGGCGCATCTGCGGGGCGTGACGACTCTGCCGGCGTGGGCCGCTTGGTTGCGGCCACGCGTAGTTTGGGTGCGGGCATATCTCCTCCAACCTCCTTGCGGGTACTTGGATTTATTGCATGAACCAGCCGTGGCTCACCACGAAGGATTGCCCGGTCAGCGCGGCACTCGGGAACGTCGCCAGGAAGCGCACCGTCTCGGCCACGTCCTCCACGGTGGTGAACACGCCGTCCACGGTATCACCGAGCATGACCTTTTTCACGACATCCTCTTCGCTGATGCCGAGTTCCTTTGCTTGCTCGGGGATCTGCTTTTCGACCAGCGGGGTGCGCACAAAACCGGGGCACACCACATGCGAGCGCACGTTATGCGCCGCACCTTCCTTGGCCAGCACCTTGTTCAGGCCAAGCAGCGCATGCTTGGCCGCCACGTAGGCCGACTTGAGCGGCGAGCCTTCATGCGAGTGCACCGAACCCATGTAGATCACCACGCCGCCACGGTCGTCCTTGTACATGTGGCGCAGCGCTGCACGCGTGGTCAGGAACGCGCCATCGACGTGGATGGCCTGCATCTTCTTCCAGTCGGCAAACGAATAACTCACGAACGGGTTGACGATCTGGATGCCGGCGTTCGAGACGAGGATGTCGACCGAGCCGAGTTCTTCGGCCACGCGGTCAATGCCGCTGTCCACGGCTTGTTCGTCGGTCACGTCCATGCGCAGGCCGATGGCCTTGCCGCCGGCATCGGTGATTTCCTTGGCGACGGCCTTGGCGCCGTCTTCGTTCAGGTCAACGATCGCGATGGCCGCGCCCGAACCGGCGAGCGTGAGGGCGATCTGCTTGCCGATGCCGCTGGCGGCACCCGTGACGACTGCGACTTTGCCTTTCAAATCAGACATGTGTGTACTCCAGGGGGTGGCGGGAAAGGAATGGCGGTGGGCAGGCGTTACTTCGCGAGGTAGTCGAACACGACTTCGCCCATGCCGAGGGTCAGGTCTGCAATGATGTGCCGCGCTTCGACAATCTCCAGCACGGGCAGTTCGGCCACGGGCGCCAGCGCATGGTGCGCCAGTTCGAGCGATGCGGGGCCGGTCCACGCACCTTTCATGTCGATGTCGATCATGTAGTTGCGCGACAGCTCGCAGATGCGCGCGGTTTTGCCGTCCACGTGCGGAATGATCTTGAGCAGGAAGTTCGGGCGCTCCAGGCGGCGTTTCTGTTCGGCCAGATCCAGCTCGCGGTGCTTGTAACCCATGGTGCCGGTCGCCACGCGCACGGGGCCGTAGTCGAGCGTGCCGATCAGCGTGTCCTTGTCGGTCACCAATCTGGGCGAGGCAAGCTTCTTCGGGAAGCCCCACATCTCGCGGCCGCCGGCCAGGGGCGGATGGTCGTCCAGGTACATCGCCAGCGTGTACGTGCCCGGCTTGCCTTCGTAGGTGACGGGGATGACCTGACCGCTTTCGGTGTAATCGCCAAAGCCGGTGGAATCGGCCATGCGGATGAACTCGTAGGCGACGAGCGGTTCGGGCACTTCCAGCGGCTCGGGCACCATGGCGCGCAGCTTGGCCGGGTCGGTGCGGTACGTGATGATGAAGAATTCGCGGTGGATGAAGCGGTACGGGCCGGGCGGGTAGGCGGGGCTCGTCAGCGGCATCGCAAAGGCGGTTTCGCGGATGGTCTTGATGTCCATGGCACTCCTTGTGCAGGTTGGGCTGCAGGTCGCGTTGGGAATCGATACGGCGCAAGAGAACGGTAGGCGACAGCGCATCGTGTCGCGCCTTTGTGACGCTGCAACCTTCCGTTCACGCCAATTTCACGTTTGAGTGCCGGTAACGTGATTGATTGCATGCAATACGTCATTGCGCCGCATGCAGCGTGCGCCTGTCAGGCGTGCGAGAGGAATTCCCAGAGCGCCGGTTCAGCGGAATACGCCACGTTGAAGCGCAGCCACGGGCTCGGCTCGTCATGCGGCCGGAAGTACTGGCCGGGCGCGAGCCAGATGTTGTGGTCGATGGCCTGATTGGCTAGCGTGGCGGCATCTGCATGGCCGGGCAAACGCGCCCACAGGAAGAGGCCGCGGCCCGGCGTATCGAACGGCTCGGCACGATGCTCGCGCATGAGGGCTTCGACACGTGTGTGGGCCTCGCCCAGTCGCGCAATCAGTCGCGCCACGTGCTCGGCATAGACGGGCCGGGTGACGAACGCATGCACGATGCGCTCGGTAATTTCGGACGAGGTGAGCGCCACGGCCATCTTGGTGCGCGCCAGCTCGCGGGTGATGGCGGCATCCGCCACGACGTAGCCGGCGCGCAGCGAGGGCGAGATCGTCTTGGAGAAGCCGCTCACGTACAACGTGCGGCGCAACCCGTCGAGCGCGGCGAGCATGGGCGCGGCGGGATCGGCGAGCTCGCGGTGCAGGTCGTCCTCGACGATCCACAGGCCGTGCTGCTCTGCCAGTTGCAGCACACGGTACGCGTTCTGCGCCGTCATGGAAGAACCGGTGGGATTCTGCAGGACGGAGCTGGTGAAGAGCGCGCGCGGGCGCTCGGCCTCGTCGGCGCGCAGGATGGCTTCCAGTGCCGCCGTGTCGAGCCCGTCCGGCGTGCGCGGCACACCGACCACGCGCAGGCCGGCGAGCTTCAGTACCTGCAGGACGTTGCAGTAGCCCGGGTCGTCCACGGCCACCACATCGCCGGCCTTGAACAGCGTGCGCACGATCAGGTCCAGGCCCTGTGTGGCACCGCTGGTCAGCAGCACCTGTGAGCGCTCCACCGGCAGCCCGCGCAGCGTGAGCGATTGCGCAACGTGCTCGCCAAGCGGCGCGTATCCCAACGGATGCCCATAGCCGGCCACGCGAAGCGCCGAGACGCGGCTCACCGCGCGCATCGCTTCCTGCACGCCGCGCTCGTCCAGCCAGTCGTTCGGCAGCCAGCCGCAGCCCGGCTTGACGGCGATCGAGCGATCGGCAAACACATCCGACAGCAGCCACGCAGCGTTGAGCTTGGGCGGCTCCCAGCGCGGCGCAACCGGCGCGGGCTGGGCCGGCGTGCGGGCGGCCACCAGGTAGCCGGAGCGCGGGCGCGCCACGATGGCGCCCAGGGCGGCCAGCCTGGTATATGCCTCCGCGACGGTGAAGGTGCTGACCTCGTGCGCCTGGGCGAGCTTGCGCACCGAGGGCAGCCGGGTGCCCGGCAGCAGGCTGCGGTTGTCCACGGCCGCGCGAATGCCTTGGACGATCTGGTCGACCAACGTACGCTGGGGATGATGAGGATCGAGTTCGAGCTGCATGCTGCGATGCGACATGAGAAGGAGGGCGGACCTATACAGTTTCTTATAGATCCGTCATCTGTGCATGTCGGCGTGGCGCCCGACTCTGTACAGTTTGCGTCAACCGCTGGTTCGCCAGCTTGCGCCTTGTCGCTTCATTTTTCCGGAGACGCCGATGAAACCCGCACCGCACCCGCTGGAAACCACCGACCTGTCCTACTTCTGGATGCCGTTTACGGCCAACCGCCAGTACAAGGCCGCACCGCGCCTGCTGACTTCTGCCCAGGGCATGTACTACCGCGACGCCGACGGCCGCGAGGTGCTCGATGGCACGGCGGGTCTGTGGTGCGTCAACGCTGGCCATGCGCGCAAGGAAATCGTCGACGCCATCGCCGCGCAGGCCAGCACGCTCGACTACGCGCCGACCTTCCAGATGGGCCACCCCCTGGCCTTCCGCGCGGCCGAGAAAGTGGCCGAGATCATGCCCGAGGGGCTCAACCGCATCTTCTTCGTCAACTCCGGTTCGGAAGCGGTGGATACGGCGCTCAAGATTGCGCTGGCCTACCACCGCGCGCGCGGTGAAGGCCAGCGCACGCGCCTGATCGGCCGTGAGCGCGGTTACCACGGCGTGGGCTTCGGCGGCATTTCGGTCGGCGGGATCTCGCCGAACCGCAAGGCGTTCTCGGCCAACCTGATCCCGGGCGTGGACCATCTGCCGCACACGCACGCGCCTGAGCACAACGCGTTCTCCAAGGGCCAGCCGGCGTGGGGCGAGCACTTGGCCGACGAGCTGGAGCGCATCGTCGCTCTGCATGATGCGTCGACCATCGCCGCCGTGATCGTCGAGCCGCTGGCGGGGTCCACCGGGGTGCTGGTGCCGCCCAAGGGCTATCTGCAGCGTCTGCGGGCGCTGTGCGACAAGCACGGCATCCTGCTGATCTTCGACGAGGTCATCACCGGCTTCGGGCGCCTGGGTGCGGCCACCGCGGCAGAGTTCTTTGGTGTGACGCCGGACTTGCTGACGATGGCCAAGGGCATCAACAACGCAGCGGTGCCGATGGGCGCCGTGGCCGTGCGCCAGTCGGTACATGACGCCGTGATTGACGCCGGTGCGCCGGGTGCGATCGAGTTGTTCCACGGCTACACGTATTCGGCGCACCCGCTGGCAGCGGCCGCAGCCGTCGCCGCGCTGGATCTGTATCGCAGCGAGGGCCTGTTCGAGCGTGCCCGCGCGTTGTCGCCGGCCTTCGAGGCGGCGGCGCATTCGGTCAAGGGCGCGCCCCATGTGAAAGACATCCGCAACCTGGGGCTGGTGGCCGGCATCGAGCTCGAATCGCGTCCTGGCGCCGTGGGTGCGCGCGCCTACGAAGTCTTCCTGAAATGCCTGGAGCGTGGCGTGCTCGTGCGCTACACCGGCGACATCCTGGCGTTCTCGCCGCCGCTCATCATCGAAGAGGCGCAGATCGCGCGCATCTTCGACACCGTTCGTACCGTTCTGCAAGAGGTAGCCTGAAATGAACCGACCGATTGATCCTGCCGTGACGGAATCCGTCGTCAGCCATTACATCGGCGGACAACGCCATACCGGAAGCGGCAACCGTAGCGCCGATGTGTTCAACCCGGCCACCGGCGCCGTGAGCGCGCAGGTGCTGCTGGGCGGCAAGGCCGAGGTGGATGCCGCCGTGGCCGCCGCGCACGCCGCCGCGGCTGCCTGGGCCGAGACATCGCCGCTCAAGCGCGCACGCATCCTGTTCAAGTTCAAGGAGCTGCTGGATCAGAACCAGGACGCGCTGGCCGCCGCCATCACGCGCGAGCACGGCAAGGTGTTCTCCGACGCCAAGGGCGAAGTCACGCGCGGCATCGAAGTCGTGGAATTCGCCTGCGGCATCCCGAACCTGCTCAAGACGGAGTTCACCGACAACATCGGCGGCGGCATCGACAACTGGAACCTGCGCCAGCCGCTGGGCGTGGTGGCCGGCATCACGCCGTTCAACTTCCCGTTCATGGTGCCGATGTGGATGGCGCCCGTGGCGCTGGCGTGCGGCAACACGTTCATCCTGAAGCCCAGCGAGCGTGACCCCAGCCCGAGCCTGATGATTGCCGACCTGCTCAAGCAGGCTGGGCTGCCCGACGGCGTGTTCAACGTCGTGCAGGGTGGCAAGGACGCCGTCGACGCGCTGCTTGCGCACCCGGATGTGCAGGCACTGTCGTTCGTCGGCAGCACGCCCATCGCTGAGTACATCTATACGGAAGGCACCAGGCACGGCAAGCGCGTGCAGGCGCTGGGCGGCGCGAAGAACCACCTGGTCGTCATGCCGGATGCGGACCTCGACCAGGCCGTCGATGCGCTGATCGGCGCGGGCTATGGCTCTGCCGGCGAGCGCTGCATGGCCATCTCCGTGGCGGTGGCCGTGGGCGACGTGGCCGACAGGCTCGTGCCGCGCCTGGCCGAGCGCGCGAAGGCGCTCAAGATCGGCAACGGCATGGAAGCCGACAGCGAAATGGGGCCGCTCGTCACTGCCGCGCACAAGGCCAAGGTGGAAGGCTACATCGCCAAGGGCGTGGAAGAGGGCGCGACGCTGGTGGTGGACGGACGCGGCCACACGGTGCCCGGGCATGAACAGGGCTTCTTCACCGGCGGCACGCTGTTCGATCACGTCACGCCGGAGATGACGATCTACAAGGAAGAGATCTTCGGTCCGGTGCTGTCGGTGGTGCGCGTGCGCGATTTTGCCGAGGCCGTCGACCTCATCAACGCGCACGAATACGGCAACGGCGTATCGTGCTTCACCAGCGACGGCGGCGTGGCGCGCGCGTTTGCACGGCAGATCCAGGTCGGCATGGTCGGCATCAACGTGCCGATTCCGGTGCCGATGGCGTGGCACAGCTTTGGCGGCTGGAAGCGATCCCTGTTTGGCGATCACCACGCCTATGGCGAAGAGGGCGTGCGTTTCTACACGCGCTACAAGAGCGTCATGCAGCGCTGGCCGGACTCGATCGGCAAGGGCGCGGAGTTCGTCATGCCGACGGCAAAGTAACGGAGGCGTCCGTTTTGAAGAAAGGGAGGCACTGCCTCCCTTTTTCTTTGCGCGATGCTGCGTGAAACCGGCACGTCATATCGGCCGGATATTGACCGCGATGGGCTCGCCATCCGGCCCGATCTCGATATCGAAACTCACACGCTGGCCCTCCTGCAATGTTGGCGAGCGTGAGAACCGGATTTCCGAATCCCGAATGAAACTCGGGGCAGCGTGCATTTCTGCAGCTGCCCCGGCGGGCGGATCATATTGAACGGCGTGATCTTCAATTCGGCTGGCCATTGCATTCTCCCGAGAGGGGTTTCGTCAAACCCGGGTGCCGCTGTTTAACGGCGGCAGCCCTTCGACCGCTGGATGGCAAACACGTACTGAACAACCCTTGCAACCTGATTCCTTGGGGCTTTCCGACCGGTACACACTCTGCCCGAAGAGTGCGCCCGTCCTGCAATCGTGATGACGATCTTGGCTCTGCCTGCGCCCCGGCCTTCGGATTAAGCCGCCTGGATATTCGAGGCTTGCTTGCCCTTCGGGCCTTGGGTGACTTCAAACGACACCTTTTGACCTTCCTTCAGGGTTTTGAAACCCTGCATGTTGATCGCGGAGAAATGAGCGAAAAGGTCCTCGCCGCCATCATCCGGGGTAATGAAGCCAAAACCCTTTGCGTCGTTGAACCACTTGACGGTACCAGTAGCCATGATCTTGAGTCGTGAAGTTGAGAAATCGATCGACTGCCGGCCAAAACCACACAGCAGGCAGACCCGGCCAAACCAGCCAAACGATCGTTTGCTGAATATATGCTTGGCGCGTCTCCCCGTCAAAGTGTGTTTTTTTGGAACGTTACGTTTTGCAAGGTAAGCATGGACGGTGCCAGCCTCGCCATCGGTGCAAACACTCGCGCAAAACCGAGCGTTTTCACCTAAGCTTCAGTGGCGTCTGCGGCACTCCACCGAGCCGGCGCGGGTTCAAGTGCCGCAGATGGCGCACGGAAATTGCGTGTGCTTCCGCCGTTCCAGTTGCAAGCCGCCCATGACGACAGCCGCCGCCAGTACAACCACAAAAAAACCCGCGTTGATGGCCACCATGATGGGTGCGATCGGCGTGGTGTTCGGGGACATCGGTACCAGCCCCCTGTATGCACTCAAGGAGTGCTTCAACCCCGAGCACGGGGTTCCGTTTTCTGACCAGACCGTCTACGGCATCCTCTCGATGCTGTTCTGGGCGATGACCCTGGTGGTCTCGATCAAATACGTCCTCTTCGTCATGCGCGCCGACAACAACGGCGAAGGCGGCATCCTCGCGCTGACGGCGCTGGCGATGCGCGCCAGCAGCGGCAGTGCGCGATTCACGCGCACCCTCATGCTGCTCGGCCTGCTGGGGGCCGCCATGTTCTACGGCGACGCCGTCATCACGCCGGCCATTTCGGTGCTCTCGGCCATCGAGGGCATGGAAATCATGGCGCCCGCACTACAGGCGTGGGTGCTGCCGCTGGCGCTCGTCGTGCTGATCGGCCTGTTCCTGCTGCAGAAGCACGGCACGCATGTGGTCGGGCGGCTGTTCGGTCCGATCATGCTGCTGTGGTTCGTGCTGCTCGGGCTGCTCGGGTTGATCTCCGTCGTGCAGTCTCCGCAGATCCTGGTGGCGCTCAATCCGCTCTATGCCATCGAATTCGGATTCCGGCACACCATGCAGGCGTTCGTCGTGTTCGGGTCGGTGTTCCTGGCGCTGACCGGCGCGGAGGCGCTTTATGCCGACATGGGCCACTTCGGCGCGCGCCCCATCCGGTATGCGTGGTTCTACATCGCGATGCCGTGCCTGCTGCTGAATTACTTCGGGCAGGGCGCCATGCTGCTGCGCGAGCCGAGCGCCGTGCAGAACCCGTTCTTCCTGTTGATGCCGGGCTGGGCCGTGGGGGCCATGGTGGTGTTGGCCACGGCGGCCACCGTCATTGCTTCGCAAGCGGTCATTTCCGGGGCATTTTCGATGACGGCGCAGGCCGTGCATCTTGGCTACGCACCGCGCATGAAGATCCTCTACACGTCTGACGTGGAAATCGGCCAGATCTATGTGCCGGTGGTCAATTACGTGGTGCTGGTTCTGGTGGTGGCGGTCGTGCTGGCCTTCGGCAAGTCCGATAACCTGGCCGCCGCATACGGCATTGCCGTCACGACGACCATGGTGCTGACCACGGGCCTGGTGACGGTCGTCATGCGCAATGCCTGGAAGTGGAGCCTTCCGGTGGTGGCCGGCCTCGGCGCGGTGTTCCTCGCGGTGGACCTGTCGTTCTTCAGCGCGAACCTGCTCAAGATTGCAGCCGGCGGGTGGTTCCCGCTGCTGCTGGGCGGCCTGATCTTCTTCCTGATGGTGACGTGGCATACCGGCACGCAGTTGCTGAAGGCACGCAACGTGGAAGGCGGCATTCCGCTCGAGCCGTTCATGGAAGGCCTGCTGCGCCATCCGCCGCACCGGGTGGATGGCACGGCCGTCTATCTGACGCCGAGCATGGACTTCGTGCCGCTGGCGCTGCTGCACAACCTCAAGCACAACCACGTGCTGCACGAGCGCGTGCTGTTCATCCACTTCCGCACGCTCGCCGTGCCCTACGTGCAGCCGGCCAAGCGCCTCTCGATCAAGACGATCGGCGACAACATCTACGCGGCGGTGGCGGACTTCGGCTTCAAGGAAACCCCGGCAGTGGACGAGATCGTCAAGAACGTCGGCGAGCGCCTCGGCGTGGTCTTTGAAGATATGGAGACGTCGTTCTTCATCACGCGCGCCACGGTGGTGCCATCGCCGTTGCCCGGCATGGCGATGTGGCGCGAGGCGCTGTTTGCCTGGATGCAGCACAACAGCGCCAAGCCGTCGGATTTCTTCCGCATTCCTGCCAACCGGCTGGTGGAGCTGGGGAGCAAGGTGGAGATCTAGCGGCGCCTTCAGGCAAACCGCGTCACGCTATCGCCACGGCAGAACGCCAGCAACGCCAACTGCCCGGCCTGGGCGTGGCGGATCGCCAGCGAAGACGGCGCGGAGATCGTCGCCAGCAGTGGCACCTGCAGCTGCACGCACTTGCGTGCCAGCTCGTAGCTTGCACGACTGGTCATGACGATGAATCCGTCTGCCGGGCGGATGCCGAGTCGCGCCAGCCGGCCGATCAGCTTGTCGAGCGCGTTGTGGCGCCCCACGTCTTCCAGCACATGCAGCGGTGTGTTGCCGTCCGCAGACACCCAGCCGGCGGCATGCAAGCCACCGGTGAGGGCGTTGGCCGGCTGATGTGCCGTCATCGCATGCATGGCGTCCAGCACCTGCGCGTCGGCAAGAGACGCCAGCCATGCGGGTGGCGTCAGCGGCGCCGGTGCGTCTTCAAAGGTTTGCAGGCTTTCAATGCCGCACAGGCCGCAGCCCGTGGGGCCCGCCAGGGCTCGGCGGCGCGCCTTCAGCCGCACGAAGCAGTGCGAGGCGATTTCCGCGTGCACCTCCAGCCCGTGCGGGTGCGTTTCCACATCGGCCCCACGCCAGTCGGCACGGCTGTCGATGATGCCTTCCGAGAGCGCAAAGCCGAGTGCAAAGTCCTCCAGGTCTGTCGGCGACGCCATCATCACGGCGTGCGTGATGCCGTTGAAGACGAGCGCGACCGGAGCTTCATCGGCGACGGGGGTGGTGGCGGCTTCGTGCGTGCCGGCGCGCGTGCGGCGCGTTGCGGTAGTGGAAACGACGGGCAAGCCCGCGGGGTGACGGAGGAGGGCGGTCATTCGGTCAAATCAGGCAGCGCGCGGCCCGCGTCAAGCAACACGATGAGCCAGCGCGTGTCGTCCATGGCGACGCGCAGCAGGCCCGCATCGGCCAGCGGATGCAGCGCGCGCAGCACCGTGCTGGCACGCTCGCCCACGCGCTTGGTCAACCACGGAAGCGACACCGGCTTGCCGGCATCGGTTTCGCGCAATGCGGCCAACAGTGCCAGCTGCAGCGCAGACCACGCGGCCGTCGTTGGCATCAGGCCTGGGCCGTGGAGGCTGCCTGCGTGCCCGTGCTGCGTTCAGCCTGGCTTGGCACGAGCATCACGGGAATCGATTTCGACGTCGGCGTGCGCGCGTGGTCGGCCACGGACGACAGCGGCACCAGCGGATTGGTCTCCGGATAATACGCCGCCAGGCACCCGCGCGGAATGTCATACGCCACGAGGCGGAAGCCATCGGCGCGGCGCGTGGTGCCGTCTTCGGACAGCGTCACCATGTCGACCCACTCGCCGTCTTTCATGCGGATCGTGCGCAGGTCTTCCTTGTTGATGAAGACGACGCGGCGCTGGCCGAACACGCCGCGGTAGCGGTCGTCCATGCCGTAGATGGTGGTGTTGTACTGATCGTGCGAGCGCACCGTGGCCAGCGTAAAGACGGTCGCATCCGCATGGCGCTCGCGCGCGCGGTGCACCGGCGTATCGGTCGGGATCGCGTGCGCATGGAATTCCGCCTTGCCCGACGGCGTGTTCCAGACACGCTCCGATGCCGTGTTGCGCAGGCGGAAGCCGCCGGGCACGCGAATCTTCTCGTTGAATCCGGCAAAATCGTCGAACACCGCTTCGATGCGGTCGCGAATGCGGTCGTAGTCTTCCACCAGCCAGCGCCATGGGATGGGGCTGTCGGGCAGCGTGGCCTCGGCCAGCCGCGCCACGATGGCCGGTTCCGACAGCAGGTGCGGCGACGCCGGCGGATTGATGCCCGCCGACATGTGCACCATGCTCATCGAATCTTCCACCGTCACGCCTTGCGTGCCGCCGGCCTGTTGGTCGACTTCGGTGCGGCCCAGGCACGGCAGGATCAGTGCGGCCTTGCCGTGCACGATGTGGCTGCGGTTGAGCTTGGTGGTCACGTGCACGGTCAGGTCGCACTGGCGCAGGCCGGCCCACGTGGCGGCGGTGTCCGGCGTGGCCGCTGCGAAGTTGCCGCCCATGGCGAAGAACACGCGCGCCTTTCCACTGCGCATCGCCTCGATCGCGCCGACGGTGTCGTAACCGTGCTCGCGCGGCACCTGAATGCCGAACACTCTCTCGAGCCGATCGAGAAACGCAGGCGCGGGCTTCTCATAAATGCCCATCGTCCGATCGCCCTGCACGTTGCTGTGGCCGCGCACGGGGCACGCGCCGGCGCCTGGGCGGCCAATGTTGCCGCGCAGGAGCAGCAGGTTGACGATCATCTGGATCGTCGCGACCGAATGCTTGTGTTGCGTGATCCCCATGCCCCAGCACGCGATGACGCTGCCGGCCTTGATGTACGTGTCGCCGGCCTGGCGGATTTCGTGTTCTGGCAAGCCCGATTCGGCTTCGATCGTTGCCCACGATTCGGCACGCACGTCAGCGGCAAAGGCGTCATAGCCACCGGTGTGCTGGGCGATGAAGGCGTGGTCGATGATGGCCGGCTCACCGCGGCTGCGGGCCACGTCATCGCGCTCGATCACGTGTTTGATGATGCCCTTGACTGTTGCCAGGTCGCCGCCGATGCGCACCTGGTGGTATTCGGTGCTGATGCGCGTGGAGCCGAGCGTCAGCATCTCGATCTTGCTTTGCGGATCGGCAAAGCGCTCCAGCCCGCGCTCACGCAGTGGGTTGAACGAAACAATCTTGGCGCCGCGCTTGGATGCTTCGCGCAGCTCACCCAGCATGCGCGGGTGATTCGTCCCCGGGTTCTGCCCGAAGATGAAGATCGCGTCGGCCTTGGTGAAATCGTCGAGCGTGACGGTGCCCTTGCCGACGCCGATGCTGCTCCGCATGCCCGTGCCGGAGGGCTCGTGGCACATGTTGGAGCAGTCGGGGAAATTGTTCGTGCCATAGGCGCGCACGAACAACTGGTAGAGGAAGGCCGCCTCATTGCTGGTGCGGCCGGAGGTGTAGAAGATCGCCTGGTTCGGATCGGGCAGCGCGCGCAGGTGCTGCGCGATGAGCGCGAAGGCGGCGTCCCATTCGATCGGCACGTACTTGTCGCTGGCCGCGTCGTAGACCATCGGGTGCGTCAGGCGCCCTTGATCTTCCAGCGCGTAGTCCGACCACTCGGCGAGTTCGCGCACGGTGTGCTGTGCGAAGAACTCCGGCGTGGTGCGGCGGGACGTCGCTTCTGCAGCCACGGCTTTGACGCCGTTTTCGCAGAACTCGAAGGTGGATGCGTGGTCACGGTCAGGCCATGCACAGCCCGGGCAGTCGAAGCCGTCAGGCTGGTTGGCCGACAGCATCGTCTTGGCGCCCTTGGCCGCGATGCCCTGCGACAGCAATTGATGTGCAACGCTTTTAAGCGCGCCCCAGCCACCGGCCGGGTGACGGTAAAACTCGATCTTCTGGTGCTTCATGGGTGGCGGGGCGGCGACTTTAAATCACGTATTAGGAGAACAGAACGGCAGCTTTTTGGAGTGTAATCCAAACCCCCCAGCCCAACGGCAGCCCCACGGCGGCCCAGGCCAGCACCACGGCCACGGCCGAACCCGGATGCGCCTTCCATTCCAGCGACGTTTCCGGCGCAGCCACCGACGGCGTCGGGCTCTTGCTTGCCGCAGCGTGACGCTGCTCGTCGAGTTGCGCTTCGGTCATGAAGTGCTTCGCGTTGACGGGGCGCACCAGCAGGTTGCAGATGAAGCCGAGGATCAGCAGGCCGGCCAGGATCATCATCGTGATGTCGTACACGGCTGCGCGTTCCACGCCATGGGCGATCTGGTATTCGCGCAGGTAGTTCACCAGCACGGGGCCCAGGATGCCGGCCGTCGACCACGCCGTGAGCAGGCGGCCGTGGATGGCGCCCACCATCTGCGTGCCGAACATGTCGGCCAGATAGGCCGGCACGGTCGCAAAACCGCCGCCGTACATCGACAGGATCACGCAGAAGGCCAGTGCGAACAGCGCGATATTGCCGGTGTGCGAGGTCCACGGAATCGATGCATATAGCACGAAGCCGAGCACGAAGAAGACCGCGTACGTCATCTTGCGGCCCAGGCGATCCGACAGCGATGCCCAGAAGAAACGGCCGCCAATGTTGAACAGGCTCAGCAGACCCGTGAAGCCCGCGGCGATGGCTGCGATCTGGCCTTTTTGCGCGGCCGTCAGGTCCATGAACGACGTCGTCACGCCCAGCAGCTTTCCACCGAAGACTTCCTGCAGCAGCGGCGAGGCCATGCCCAGCACGCCAATACCGGCCGATACGTTCAGGCACAGCACGGCCCAGATCAGCCAGAACTGCGGCGTCTTCAGGGCTTCATTTGCGTGGACGTGGCGTTGCGTGACCATCGTGTCCTTCGCCTTGGCGGGCGAGGGCGTCCAGCCGGCCGGCTTCCAGCCCGTGGGCGGCACCCGGTAACCGAGCGCGCCGGCCATCATGAAGACGAAGTAGATGCCAGCCAGCACGATAAACGTTTGCGACACGCCCACAGATTCGGGCGTCGCAAACAGCTTCATCAGGCGATCAGCCAGCGGGGCGCCAATCATTGCGCCGCCACCGAAGCCCATGATGGCCATGCCGGTCGCCATGCCGCGCTTGTCCGGGAACCACTTGATGAGCGTCGACACGGGCGAGATGTAGCCCAGCCCCAGGCCGATGCCGCCGATCACACCCGAGCCCACCCACAGCAGCCACAGCTGGTGCATCTGGATGCCGAGCGCGGAAATCAACAGCCCGCCGCACCAGCACACGGCCGAGACGACGCCGGCCTTGCGCGGGCCAACGCGCTCGAGCCAGCCGCCCCACATGGCAGCGGATGCGCCCAGGAACACGAAGAACAGCGTAAACATCCAGCCAAGGCTGGAGACGCGCCAGTCGCAGGTGGTGGTGAATAGCTCGGCGATCAGCGAGACGTCGGCGCCACAGGTGAGCGGCTTGGTGATGCCCAGCGCGCGGCCAAGCGGCAGCCAGAAGACGGAGAAACCGTAGGCCATGCCGATGCACAAATGGATGGCCAGCGCGGCAGGCGGAACCAGCCAGCGGTTGAAGCCAACCGCGGCGACGGTGCGCTCGCGTGAAAAAAATGGATGCAGGACTGCTTCGGACATCGAATCCCCCCGGATAAGTTGAGTGCCCGTGTTGTGACGTAATGCGGTAGACGGCCGCACAGGTCGTAGCCGGTACGTACCCGCCGGTTGCAGAGGCACTGCGCCGACGTTGCCCGCGACAATAGAGGTGCGGCGTGCTTTACATCAATAGCTGATGTTGCCCGTTGTATTGCGGATCACGCAACGTACAGCCGAATTGTGTCTTTTATGCGGCCGGGAACATAAATGATGCCGCGCGTCGCCGCCGTTGCGGCAGGCCCGCTCCGGAATAACGTTGACGAGGCGGGGAGGCGCAGCGCTGCGCAAAGGGCAGGCCAGTACTTCGGAGAGTGCCGTGGGGGGGCGGATGCAACGACGCGGGTACCGGTCACGCACCCGCGACCGGCGCATCGGGCCACACACAGTCGCGGGCCGCTTGGCGGAACTGGTCTACCAGGCCGCGCAACGCGGCGAGGCCGGTGCGCATGGCCGCTGTGCGTTCGTGATGCGGCCCGACGCCTTGCGCCGTGCGCTCGATGGCGCGTGCCGCATCGCCGATGGACAGATGCCCCAGCATGCGCGCGGAGCCGACGATGCGGTGCGCCGCCTCGATGATGTGGGCGTCTTCACCGCCGCGGATGGCCTTCTCGAGATTGCAGAGGTCCTGTTCGACCGTGTCCGAGAACAAATCGATGATGAAGCGCCATTGCTGCAAGTCGTTGCCGAACAGTTCGGTGAGGGCGGCGATCACTTGCGCAGGGAGTCTGGCGGCGATGTCGGCAGGCGTGGAGGCTGTGGGTTGCATGGTGGCGTAGAGGCGATCAGGGCATACGCACTGTGCCCGCCGAGCCTGCATGCAGCCATCGGAATAATCCGATTCAGCCGGCACCGGAAACAAATCGGGCGCACCGTCGGCAGCCGGCGCGCCCGCTTGTGTTGATTACCGCCGTCGCATCAGGGCAGCATGGCCGCCGTCGGTGTCACGTCGGGCTCGCGCGGGGGCGTACCGCGATGGCGGTGCGCCCACGTGAACACCACCGGCAGAACCAGCAGTGTCAGGATCGTCGTCGTCACCATGCCACCGACGATCACCAGCGCCAGCGGACGCTGCGCCTCCGAACCGATGCTGTGCGACAGCGCCGCGGGCAGCAGGCCCAGGCCGGCCAGCATGGCCGTCATGATCACGGGCCGCAAGCGCAGCGCAGCGCCTTCCACCGTGGCTTCGCGCAGGTTTTCGGATTGCGCCAGGCGGTTGACGTACGAGATCAGGATCACGCCGTCCTGGATCGCAATGCCGAACAGCGACAGAAAGCCGATGCCGGCCGAAATCGACAGCGTCTCGTGGGCGATGTGCAGCGCCAGCAGCCCGCCGATGGCGGCAAACGGCACGTTCAGCACTACCATCAGCGCGTCCTTGAAGTTGCCGAAGGTGCTGTACAGCAGCAGGAAGATGACGAGGATGGTCAGCGGCACGATCACCATCAGCTTGCCCTGCGCGACCTTCATCTCGTTGAACTGGCCGTCCCACTTGACGGTGTAGCCCTCGGGCAGGGCGACGTTGCTGCCGACCACGCGTTGCGCCTCATCGACCGCGCTGCCCAGGTCACGCCCGCGCACGCCAAACTTGATGGCGATGTAGCGCTTGCCGAGTTCGCGGTAAATGAAGAACGGGCCGTCGGTCATTTCCACCTTCGCGACCATCGACAGCGGGATGCGCTGGCCGTCTGGCGTGTCGATCAGCAGTTCGCGGATGGCGTCGTACGATGCGCGGGCCTGCTGGTTCAGGCGCACCGCGAGCCCGAACGATTTCTCGCCTTCCAGGATCTGCGTGACCGGCGCGCCGCCGATGGCGTACTGCACGAGGCTCTGTACATCGCTCACGTTGATGTTGAAGCGCGCCGCCGCCTGGCGGTCGATGGACACGTTCAGCGTCGGCTGGCCAAGCTCGCGGAAGATGCCCACGTCCACGAGGCCCGGCACTTTCTTGAGCTGCGCCTGGATCTCGTTGGCCTTGGCTTCGAGCACGTTGAGGTCGTTGCCGAACAGCTTGACGGAGTTCTCGCCCTTCACGCCGGAGAGCGCCTCGTCCACGTTGTCCTGGATGTACTGCGAGAAGTTGTATTCGATGCCCGGGATCTTCTCCAGATGCTTTGACAGGCGCTCGACGAGCTTGCCCTTGGTCATGCCATCGGGCCACTTGTCGGGCGCGGCAAAGTACAGGCCGTACTCCTGGTTGAATACGCCCGTGGAATCGGTGCCGTCATCCGGGCGGCCGATCTGCACGGAGACCTGCCTGATTTCCGGCTGCTTGACGAAGTACGCGCGCAGATCATTCGCAACCGAAGCCGAGTAATCCAGGTCCACCGTATTGGGCAGCGTGATGCGCAGCCACAGGTTGTTCTCTTCCAGCGTGGGCAGGAACTCCGTGCCGAGGAAGGTGGCGCTGTACAGCGTGAGCAGAAGCGCCGCGATGGCCGTGGCGAACACCGCCATCGGCCGTGCGATCAGCTTGCGCAGCAGCGGCTTGTACCAGCGCAGGATCGCCGTGATGAACGCGGGCGAATGCGGATGCAGCGTCTTTCCGAAGACGAACGACGTGGTAGCCGGCACGAACGTCAGGCTCAGCACGATGGAGGCCATCAGCGCAAAACCCATCGTGAACGCCATCGGCTTGAAGATGATGCCCTCCACCCCGCCGATGAAGAACAGCGGCGAGTACGCCACGATGATGATGCCCGTTGAGAAGATCATCGCGCGCTGGACTTCGCTGGTGGCCTTGACGATGGCGTCGTCCAGTTTCTGGGCGCCTTCCTCGAGGTGACGCATGATGTTCTCCATCACGATCACGGCCGCGTCGACGATCACGCCAAAGTCGATCGCCCCGAGCGAGATCAGGTTGGCCGGCACATGGAAGTGTTCCATGCTGATGAACGACACGCACAGCGCCAGCGGAATCACCGCGGCCACCACGGCCGCCGCACGCAGGTTGCCGAGGAAGACGAACAGCACCGCCAGCACCAGCGCAATGCCCACCACCAGCGTGTGTTCCACCGTACCCATGGTGATGTCGAGCAGCACCTGGCGGTCGTAGAACGGCTTGACCTGGATGCCCTTCGGCAGGATGCCGTTGTTGAGCTCGGCCACCTTTTCGCGCACCTTGGCCAGCACCTCGCTGGCATTGGCGTCGCGCTTGAGCAGCACGATGCCTTCCACCACGTCGGGCTGGTCGTTGTATTGCACCTGGCCCAGGCGCTGCACGTTACCGACCTCCACCTCTGCGATATCACGCACGCGCACCGGCACGCCGTTGTTGGCGGCCACCACCACGTTGCGGATGTCGTCCACCGTCTGCAGCAGGCCGACGCCGCGCACGACGAACTGCTGCTCGCCCTCGCGCAGCAGGTTTCCGCCGGTGTTGTTGTTGGCATTGCCGATGGCGGTGATGAGCTGCGACAGCGTGATGGCGTACGACTGCAGCTTCGCCGGCGACGGCACGATGTGATACTCCTTCACCTTGCCGCCGAAGGAGCTCACATCTGCGACGCCCTGTACGTGCTTGAGCTCCTTGGTGATGTCGTAGTCCTGGTAGCTCTTGAGCGTAGTGAGGTCCACGCCGTCGCCCACGAGGCGAAAGCGCATGATCTCGCCGGTCGCGTCCGAGTCGGGGCTCAGCGACGGCTGTACGCCGGTCGGCAGGTTGGCGCTGGCCAGGTACTGCGAAAAGTTCTGTCGCGCCTTGAAGCTGTCGGTGCCTTCCTTGAACTTGAGCGTCACCACCGACAGTCCGAACAGCGACACCGAGCGGAACGACTGCACATCGGGCACACCAGCCAGCGCATTCTCGATCGGGATGGTGATCTGCTGTTCAACTTCCGTCGTGCTGCGGCCCGGCCATTGCGTGATGGCCTGCACCGACAGCGGCGCCACGCCCGGATACGCCTGCAGCGGCAACTCGCGAAATGACAGCACGCCCGCCACCAGCAGCGCGATCGCCAGGAAGACGATCAGCAGCCGGCGCTTGAGGATGCCCGCGATGGGGTTGAAGCCCATGCCTACGCCCCCGCCTTGACGATCATCTCGTTGAGCAGCGCGGCGCCGCGCACGACCACCTGCGATGAGGCATCCAGCCCCGCCGTGACCGCAAAGTTGCCGTCGGTACCGGTGTCCTTGCCCTGTACCTGGACGCGCTTGAAGTGCCTGGCGTCGCTCTGCACGATCACGTAGTAGCTGCCGTGGTCTTTCACCAACGCCGATTTGGGCACCACCGTGGCCAGGCCGCTGCCGGTCTGGATGCGCGCCGTGGCGTACATCTCGGGACGCAGCAGGCCGTCGGGGTTAGGCACGTCGCAGCGCACCGTGAGCGTGTGCGTGGCCGGATCGATGTTGGGCGCGATAAAGCTCACGCGGCCCGTGAACTCGCGCTGCGGATAGGCGGCGGTGTGCAGCGAGATCGGCTGCCCGATGCGCACGCTGGCAATGTCGTTCTCGTACACATTGCCGGTGAACCAGAGCACACGCGTATCAACGATGCTCATGAACGAATCGCCGACGTTCAGGAAGGCGCCCGGGTCCATGTTGCGCTTGACGATGGTGCCCGAGATGGGCGCGCGCAGCGTCAGGTGCTCGGCCGGTGCGCCGCGCCGGGCGATCTGCGCGACTTCCGCGTCGTTCAAGCCCAGCACGTGCAGGCGGTTCGCGGCGGACTGCGCCGTCATGTCGGCGTCGTCCTGCAATTCCTTCATGTTCGAGCTTTTGAGCTGGCGCGCGGTATTCAGTGCGAGCAGGTATTCCTTCTGCGCAGAGACGAAGTCCGGCGCGTACAGCTCGGCAATCGGCTGGCCCTCGCGCACCTGCGCCCCTTCGAACTGCAGGATCTGGTCAAGCCGGCCGGCCACGCGAGCCGAGGCCAGCTTCGTGCGCTCGGCGTTGTAGGCCAGCTTGCCCGGCGTCGACAGCTCCACCGGCACCGCCAGCTGGCTGACCTGCGCCACCTTCACCTGCTGCGGGTCAAAACCGCCTTCGGGGATCTCGACCGAGTCGGGTTTCGGGCGCGCGGGCGCGTTGCTCGCCAGCGTGGAGCCGGCGCCCAGGGTCGGCCTCGTCGTGTCAGCGGGGGCAGCGGCCGGCCACTTGCGCCCGACCACCACGCCCACGGCAACGGCAGCCGCAAGGGCGATCACTGAAACGACAGTGGCGAGGGGAGAGAACGTCTTCATGGTCTTATTGAGCTTGAACGGGCGATCGGCCCGTGGCCGCGAGCAGCGCGTGATA
Organism: Ralstonia mannitolilytica; assembly: GCF_000954135.1. Classification (NCBI taxonomy): domain Bacteria; kingdom Pseudomonadati; phylum Pseudomonadota; class Betaproteobacteria; order Burkholderiales; family Burkholderiaceae; genus Ralstonia; species Ralstonia mannitolilytica. The sequence continues at coordinate 1,240,492 of NZ_CP010800.1, forward strand.
GGCCTGCAGGGCCGTGGCCTGGGCCTGGGCGACCGCCAGCTCGGCGTTGCGCAGCGCGCCCTGGGCGGTGAGCAGATCGTTGAAGTCGGCGTTGTTGCTGGCGTAGTTCGTCATCGTCACGCGATACGCCGCCAGCGCCTGGGGCAATTGCCGCTGCTTGTTGAAGTCGAGCTGTGCAAGCGTCTGGCGCAGCGTGTTGTAGGCCGTATCGACCGCGAGCAGCGTCTGCTGGCGCACCGACACATCGTTAGCCTCGGTGGCAATCTGGCTCTCCACCGCCTGGTTCACGCCGTACTTCTCTTTGGTGAAAAACCAGAACGGGATGATCACGTCCAGCTCGATCTGGTAGCTGTTCGGGCGCACGCCGTAGGGCGGGTTGTCGGTGGTGACGGTGGCGATGACCTGGAAGTCGGGCAGGTAGGCCTTGCGCGCCAGCGTCACGCTCTTGCGCGCGGCGTCCATCAACTCGGCCGATGCCTTGATCGACGGATGCTCGCGCAGCGCCTGGTTCTCCAGCTCGGGCAGCGGCTCTTCGGGCAGGTGCACGGATTCGTCGTCGGCGCGCAGCACGAGCGGAAAGCTCGGCTCCTTGCCGATCAGCGTGTTGAGCGTCTGCAGCGTGCTGTCGTACTGGCGCTGCGCCGCGAACAGGTCATTCTGGGCGCTGCTCTGCATCACCTGCGCGTTGAGGTAATCGGCGTACGCCGCGGCGTTGTTGGCGTAGCGCACCCGCGCGATCTGCTTGACCTGCTCCAGGCGGGTGATGGTCAGCTTCTGCACATCGATCTGCTTCTGCAGCGCGATCGCCTGGTAATACGTGGTCGAGAGCTGCGCATACAGCTGCAGGTACAGTGCATCGGATTGCGCGTTCAGCGATTCCGCCTGGCGGTCGGCGATCTCGGCGGCCAGCGCCTTCTTGCCCGGAAATGGAATCTGCTGCGTGAGGTTGTACTGACTGCCGCCCGCGCGGTTGACGGCCAGCGGGAAGCCCTTCGGGATGCTGTTCCAGATGTAGCCGAGCTGCGGGTTGTTCGGCGCCGCCAGTTGCGGCGGGATCGACTTGGCCGACAGGTAGTTGTGGCGCGCCTGGATGAGCTGCGGATTGTTGCTCTTGAGTTCCTGCAGCAACTCAACGAGGTTGAAGCCCGGGCCCGTCACGCCGGGCACGGATGGCTTGATCGGCGGCATGGCCGCCACCGGCAGGCTGGCTGCCGCGGGTGCCGGCGCAGCGCCCCATGCAGCGGCAAGTGGCAGGCACGCCGCCGCGCACAGCACGGCCTTTACCAGCGGATGGAACGCAACCCGATGTTTCACTGCAACTGACTCCCCTTGTAACGGGAGCGTTTTTACTGGCGCGATCTTTCAAGCGCCTTTCACGACTCAGCCTGTCGTCACGACGCATGAGACCGCCCGCAAACCGCCCCCGCAGCGGCAGTCTGCGACAGTCATATGACAAAACAAGGCGGCCGCAGGGCGGGCTCAGGTGGTTGCGAGAGGGCAGCGCATGCCGACGCGCGCGGCAAGTGCGTCGCGCATGGCTTGCAGGCTCGCGATGCGGGCGTCGATGGCCGCCAGCTTGTCCCGAAGCAGGGCCGCGACGGCCGCATCGGTGTCGGGCTGCTGCCACACCTGCGTCATCCCGTCGCCAATTTCAGCCAGCGTGAAGCCAAGTTGCTGGGCCGTCCGCACATAGCGGACGAGCTCCACGGTCTGCGCCGGGTAGGCGCGATAACCGTTGCTGCGCCGCCGTGCACGGATCAGACCGCGCGCCTCGTAAAAACGCAGGCCATCGCGCGATACGCCCGTCGCGGCAGACAGGTCGCCAATGGAAAGCTCGTCTCGGTGTGGGGGCAGGGGCGGGTGTGACATGGCGCTTTGACAAGGATCGGGACTTGACCCTTGAGCGTACACCAGCCTTTAACGTGGCGGCTCATCCACTTTACAACCGGAGTTTCGCCATGGTTTCCGAATCGACGTTCGTGCGCCTCGTGCGGGCCAGCGGCTGGTACGACCTGATCGTCACTGCGCCGTTTGCCACGCCGTGGAGCTTCATGCTGCTGCACCACGCGCTCAATGCGGTGGCGGGCGTGCTGGGCATTGCCGGTCTGCCGCCGTTTGAGCCGGCGCACATGCTGATGGCCAACCTCATGGGGTCGGTGGTGTGCGTGTGGTCTGTGCTGCGGATACGCCACCCCAGCGTTGCGCTGGGCCGGTATGACGCCGTTGCGCGCACCCTGTTTGCAGCCTGGCAGGGATACGCATTGGGCTCGGGCGCCACGCTGCTGGTGGTGCCGTTCATGGTGGCCGAGGCTGGTTTCGGCCTGCTGCAGGCCATGCCGGTGCGGCGCGTGCCCGTCCACACCGGGGCGCAGACGGCCTAGCGGGCAGCCGGAGCGCTGGCCGGTGCCTCGGGCGGCAAACCCGCCGGAATCAGCGGCCCGCCGCCCAGCACCTGCGAGCGCGAGAGCACGCGCAACTGGTTATCAAATTTGGCCGGGTCGACGAAGCGCTTGACGTCGTCGCCCGCACGGCGGGCCATCTCGGGCGTATCGACCCAACCCGTGAGCGTGACCTTGCCTTCCGGCGTGGTGTGGATGCGGATCTGGCGCGGGTTGAGGGCCGTGTCGTAGTCCAGCGCCGCCTTGACCTGGTAGGGGTCGCCTCAGAAAACGGAAAATAAAGCACGCTAAGCCGGTTGCAGCGGTCGTAGCGGCCTGAACTTGCCCGCGCCGATCTTGGCGCTGCTGCGCCAGAGGTAATCGCCGGTGAGGTTGATGTGCTCCCAACCGAGCGGCGACAGGTACTGCAACAGCGCGTCATCAACGGCATGGCCGTTGCCACGCAGCGCGTGCGCAGCCCGTTCCAGATAGACCGTGTTCCACAACACGACGGCAGCCGTTACCAGATTGAGGCCGCTAGCCCGGTAGCGCTGCTGCTCGAAACTGCGGTCGTGGATTTCACCCAGGCGGTTGAAAAACACTGCCCTGGCCAGCGCATTGCGCGCCTCGCCCTTGTTCAGGCCGGCATGCACGCGGCGGCGCAGTTCCACGCTTTGCAGCCAGTCCAGGATGAACAGCGTGCGCTCGATGCGGCCCAGCTCGCGGAGCGCCACGGCCAGGCCGTTCTGGCGTGGGTAGCTGCCGAGCTTTCGGAGCATCAGGGAGGCCGTCACCGTGCCCTGCTTGATCGAGGTGGCCAGCCGCAGGATTTCGTCCCAATGGGCGCGGACGTGCTTGATGTTGAGCGTGCCGCCGATCATGGGTTTCAGCGCGTCATAGGCGGCGTCGCCCTTCGGGATGTAGAGCTTGGTGTCGCCCAGGTCGCGGATGCGCGGCGCGAAGCGGAAGCCCAGGAGGTGCATCAGGGCGAAGACGTGATCGGTGAAGCCCGCCGTGTCGGTGTAATGCTCCTCGATCCGCAAGTCGGACTCGTGGTACAGCAGGCCGTCGAGCACGTAGGTCGAATCGCGCACGCCGACGTTCACGACCTTGGTGTGAAATGGCGCGTACTGGTCAGAAATGTGGGTGTAGAACGTCCGCCCTGGGCTGCTCCCGTATTTCGGGTTGATGTGGCCGGTGCTCTCGGCCTTGCTGCCGGTGCGGAAGTTCTGGCCGTCCGACGATGAGGTGGTGCCGTCGCCCCAGTGCTCGGCGAAGGGATGGCGGAACTGTGCGTTGACCAGATCGGCCAGCGCCGCCCCGTAGGTTTCGTCGCGGATGTGCCAGGCTTGCAGCCAAGCCAGCTTGGCGTAGGTCGTGCCGGGGCAAGACTCCGCCATCTTGGTCAGGCCCAGGTTGATCGCGTCGGCGAGGATCGTGGTCAGCAACAGGTTCTTGTCTTTGGCCGGGTCGCCCGATTTCAGATGCGCGAAATGCCGAGTGAAGCCCGTCCATTCGTCCACCTCCAGCAGCAGTTCGGTGATCTTGACGTGCGGCAGGATCATTGCCGTCTGGTCGATCAGCGCTTGGGCGGTGTCGGGTACCGCCGCGTCGAGCGGCGTGATCTTCAAGCCTGACTCGGTGATGATGGCGTCCGGCAGCTCGTTGGCCGTCGCCATACGGTTGACGGTGGCAAGCTGTGTTTCCAGCAGCGTCAGCCGGTCGTTCAGGTACCGGTTGCAGTCGGTGGCCACGGCCAGCGGCAATTCGCTGGCCTGCTTGAGGCTGGCGAATTTCGCGGGCGGCACCAGGTAGTCCTCGAAGTCCTTGAACTGGCGCGACCCCTGCACCCAGATGTCGCCGGAACGCAACGCGTTCTTCATCTCCGACAGCGCGCACAGTTCGTAGTAGCGCCGGTCGATGCCGGTGTCGGTCATGACCAGCTTCTGCCAGCGCGGCTTGATGAACTCGGTCGGCGCGTCGGCGGGCACCTTGCGGGCGTTGTCGCTGTTCATGCCGCGCAGCACCTCGATGGCGTCGAGCACGTCCTTCGCGGCGGGAGCGGCCCGCAGCTTGAGCACGGCAAGGAATTCCGGCGCGTAGCGGCGCAGCGTGGCGTAGCTTTCGCCGATGCGGTGCAGGAAATCGAAGTCCTCGGGCTGCGCAAGCTTCTGCGCTTCGGTGACGCTCTCGGCGAAGGCATCCCAGGACATGACGGCCTCGATGGCGGCGAACGGATCGCGGCCCGCCTGCTTGGCCTCGATCAGCGCCTGGCCGATGCGGCCGAACAGCCGCACCTTGGCGTTGATCGCCTTGCCGGACGCCTGGAATTGCTGCTGATGCTTGTTCTTGGCGGCGTTGAACAGCTTGCCCAGGATGCGGTCGTGCAGGTCGATGATTTCGTCGGTGACGGTGGCCATGCCCTCGATGGCAAGCGCCACCAGGGTGGCATAGCGTCGCTGCGCCTCGAACTTGGCCAGGTCGGCGGGCGTCATCTGGCCACCCTCACGGGCGATCTTGAGCAGGCGGTTCTGGTGCACCGACCGCTCGATGCCAGAAGGCAGGTCGAGCGCCTGCCACGCTTTGAGGCGTTCGATGTGTTCCAGCATGTGCCGCGAATTCGGTTTGACGGGCGATTGGCGCAGCCAGGCCAGCCAGGTCGTTTTGCCGTTGTCCCGACGCTTGAGCAGATCGTCGAGGCGGCGGCGATGCGCGTCCGACAGCGGTTCGGCCAAGGCATCGTAGATGCGCCGGTTGGCGCGGGTGATTGCTTCGGCGCTCGCCCGCTCGACGGCGTTGAGGGCAGGCAGAATGACCGACTGCTGCCGCAGGTGCTCGATCAAGGTGCTGGCCAGCACGATGCCCTTGTCGGTCTGCAAGGCCATCTCGGTCAGCAACTGGACGGCCTGCCGGTAGTGGCCCATGGTAAAGGGCTGGAAGCCGAACACCGTTTGCAGTTCGACCAGGTGCTCGCGCCGGGTCTGCTCCCGCTGCCCGTATTCGTCCCAGCTTTCGACGCTGACCTTGAGCTGGTCGGCGACCAGTTTCAACAAGGGCGGAAACGGCGGCTCATCGACGCCCAGGATGACACCAGGAAAGCGCAGGTAACAGAGCTGCACGGCGAAGCCCAGCCGGTTGGCCGGGCCGCGCCGCTGCCGGATGATGGAGAGGTCGGTTTCGCTGAACGTGTAGTGACGGATCAACTCATCCTTGGTGTCCGGCAACGCCAGCAGGCTTTCGCGCTCGGCGGCGGACAGGATTGAACGACGTGGCATATTTACTGATCCGTTCTCAAGTATTGATACAGGGTTTCGCGACTGATTCCGAATTCACGAGCCAGCTTGGTCTTTTGCTCGCCAGCCTCGACACGTTGGCGCAGTTCGGCAATACGCTCAGACGACAGGGATTTCTTCCTGCCACGGTAGGCCCCGCGCTGCTTGGCGAGCGCGATGCCCTCGCGCTGCCGCTCGCGGATCAAGGCGCGTTCGAACTCGGCGAACGCGCCCATTACCGACAGCATCAGGTTCGCCATCGGCGAGTCCTCGCCGGTGAAGGTCAAATGCTCCTTAAGGAACTCGATGCGTACGCCGCGCTGGGTGAGGCCCTGCACCAGGCGGCGCAGGTCGTCGAGGTTGCGCGCCAGACGATCCATGCTGTGCACCACGACCGTGTCGCCTTCGCGCACGAAGGCGAGCAGCCGTTCCAGTTCGGGCCGCCGTGTGTCCTTGCCCGACGCCTTGTCGGTGAACACTTTATCCACCTGGATCTGTTCGAGCTGCCGTTCTGGGTTCTGGTCGAAGCTGCTGACGCGGACGTAACCGATGCGCTGACCGTGCAAGGTATCCTCCTGAGGGAAATGTGTCAGGAAGAAATCTATGACCCTTGACGGCGTATGTCAATCAATTCGGAAGGCAACTCTATTCTGACGATTTAGCGCCGGATGGTCTGACGCCAAGTTAGGGTATGCTTCAATCTGACGGCGGCAAGTCGCAGGCGTTTGGATCGGCGCTGGTTTCGTTCCCTGCCTTGGCGCGCGCCTGGAAGCGCCGATAACACTCCAACCCACAGAAGTGTTCGACGTATTCCGCACCTTCCGGCGTGAAGGCGGCATCGAGCGGAATTTCCTTACAGCACACGCAGCAACTGGTGGCGGTCGGATTACTTGCATTCATGGTGGCACCCTTCCATTGACTGACGAAGGCAGCGAATGCCGCCGCCGGCATCGGTTTGGCGAACAGAAAGCCTTGTCCTGCGTCGCAGTCCGCTTGTCGCAACAGCTCAAGACTCGCCGATGCTTCCACGCCTTCGGCCACCACATCCATGCCCAGCCCATGCGCAAGCTGGATCACGGTGTGCACGATGGTCTGGTCGCGGTGGTCGTTGGCGAGTCCGGCGACAAACGATTGGTCGATCTTGAGCGTGCTGATGGGGCAGCACTTCAGGTGTTGCAGACTGGAATAACCCGTCCCGAAGTCATCGGCGGCGAAGCGCACACCGATCTGTCGCAAAGCTTCCAGGGCGGGGAAGATCGCCGGATCACCGAACGCGACCGATTCGGTCAGCTCAATTTCAAGATACTCGGCGGGCAACTCGGCATCGGCCAGCACGCCCTTTACCCACCCGTCGAAGTCTGGTCCCACCTGGCTCGCCGAAACATTGACGGCCAGCCGGAACGGTCGCCATGCCAGCATCCTCCAGTCGCGCACCTGGTGGCAGGCTTCGCCCAGCACCCACGCGCCGATTTCCGGCATCAGGCCGGACGATTCGACCACGGGCAGGAACTGGCCCGGCGGCAACATTCCGAGCGTCGGATGACGCCAGCGCAACAGGGCTTCCGCGCCGACAATCTGGTCACTGCGCAAATCGACAATCGGCTGGTAGTGCAATTCAAGCTGCCCACGCTCGACCGCCTGCGCCAGTTGCGCCACTGTCCATTCAATTGGCTGGGAAGCACTCATGATCGACCTCTGAAGGCCCGCAGCAGCCGCGTTACAGACAGGACAAACAAGCCAGTCAGCGTGAGGGCTGCAATACCCCAGTGCTCCCCGATGAACGCGCCGGCCGTCGTCCCCGCGAGCACAACGGCGAGAATCGGCAAATGGCAGGGACAGGTGAGCACGGCCAGCGCGCCCCACAGATAGCCGGTGAACGGTTTGTGTGTCTCGGATGGCAAGCGCTCGGGGTTGTTCATGGCAGACTTTCAGCGTGCTGTGCCGACTCGGTCGGCATGGTTGCCAACTGCACTTCCAGGTCAGCCAACGCCTCGCGCCGACGTTCGACGAACTGGCGCAGCTCGGCAAGTTGCGAGGCCGCTTCATCGGCGTCCGCAGCATCCAGCGCCCGGCACAGCCGCGCCAGCGCATTCAGGCCGATGCCCGCCTCGAAAGCAGCCCGCACGAAGCACAGCCGTTGCAAGGCGGCATCGTCAAACAGGCCGTAGCCGCCTGGGGTGCACGCCACCGGGCGCAGCAATCCGCGCAGCAGATAGTCGCGCACGATATGCACGCTCACCCCGGCATCAAGGGCCAGTCGGGATACTGTGTAGGCGTTCATTGAACACCTCCTTTTTCTCAACCGGCGCAGCACGAAAGCTGCTTCACGTCCTTGCTGAAGGTCTGCGCCGCGAGCTTCAACCCCTCGACCATCGTCAGGTAGGGGAACAACTGGTCGGCCAGTTCCTGCACCGTCATGCGGTTACGAATTGCCAGGACCGCCGTCTGGATCAGTTCGCCCGCTTCCGGCGCGACCGCCTGCACGCCGATGAGCCGTCCGCTACCTTCCTCGATGACGAGCTTGATGAAGCCGCGTGTGTCGAAGTTGGCAAGCGCACGCGGCACGTTGTCCAAGGTCAAGGTGCGACTGTCGGTCTCGATCCCGTCGTGATGCGCTTCCGCTTCGCTGTAGCCCACGGTCGCCACTTGCGGATCGGTAAACACCACGGCCGGCATCGCGGTCAGGTCGAGGGCCGCGTCTCCGCCCGTCATGTTGATCGCGGCACGGGTGCCGGCCGCTGCCGCCACATAGACGAACTGAGGCTGGTCGGTGCAGTCGCCGGCCGCGTAGATGTTCGGGCTACTCGTGCGCATGCCCTTGTCGATGACGATGGCCCCTTGCGCATTGATGGTGACCCCCGCCGCGTCCAGTGCCAGGCTGCGCGTGTTCGGTGTCCGCCCGGTGGCGATCAGCAGTTTGTCGGCGCGTATTTCACCGTACCCCGTGGTCAGCACGAATTCGCCGTCCACATGGGCGACCTGGCTGGCTTGCGTGTGTTCCAGCACCGTGATCCCTTCGGCACGGAAAGCGTCGGTGACGGCCTCGCCGATGGCCGGGTCTTCGCGGAAGAACAAGGTGTTGCGCGCCAGGATCGTCACCTGGCTGCCCAGTCGGGCAAAGGCTTGCGCCAGTTCCAGCGCCACCACCGACGAGCCGATCACGGCCAGGCGTTCGGGAATGGTGTCGCTGACCAGGGCCTCGGTCGAAGTCCAGTAGGGTGACTCTTTCAAGCCGGGAATCGGCGGCACGGCCGGGCTGGCGCCCGTGGCGATCAGGCAGCGGTCGAATACCACCACGCGCTCGCTGCCTTCGTTCAAACGGACAGCAAGGCTCTGGGCGTCCTTGAAATGCGCTTCACCGTGCAGAACGGTGATGGCTGGAGTGCCATCCAGAATGCCTTCATACTTGGCGTGGCGCAGTTCATCGACACGGGCCTGCTGCTGGGCCAGCAGCCGCTCGCGCAGGATCGTCGGCGGTGTGGGTGGCATGCCGCCATCGAACGGGCTTTCCCGGCGCAGATGGGCGAGGTGGGCGGCGCGGATCATGATCTTGGACGGCACACAGCCGACATTGACGCAGGTGCCGCCGATGGTCCCGCGCTCGATCAGCGTGACGTGCGCGCCTTGCTCGACGGCTTTCAGCGCCGCAGCCATCGCGGCGCCACCGCTGCCGATAACGGCGATGTGCAGTCCACCCCCATCACCGCCAGCCTTGTCGCCACCGCCCAGCCATCCCAGCGCCTTGCCAAGCAATCCGCCCCGCACTGAAGTGGATGGGGCATCGGCGAGCGTGGCCTTGTAGCCGAGGCCGGCCACGGCGGCGGCCAGCGCATCCGGCGAGGTGCCGGGCTCGGTGGCGAGTTGCGCGGTGCCCTTCGGGTAGGACACGACTGCCGACTGCACGCCCGGCACTTTCTCCAACGCGTCCTTGACGTGCACAGCGCACGAATCGCAGGTCATTCCGGTGATCTTTAAGGTGGTCATGAATCAATTCCTTTTATTTACTTCGGTGACGGCCAATGCCGTCATCCGCGTTTTGGTGGCAGTTCGCAGCCGTCCGGGCCACAGCAGGGCTTTGCTGGCGAGATGAAATCCCAAATCGATACCCCGACCATGAAGGCCAGGCCGATATACAGCAGCCAACCGCTCCGCCAGCCGTAAGCCCGCATCAAAAACACCGCTGCCAGCACCAGGACAGGGCCGATCACGCCGGGCGCAGTCCGTCGCCACTGCCGATGATTGCGCCAACTGATCGCATTGGCAAATAGCGCGATGCCGGCGAACGTCGGCAGCAGGATGCGAATGAACAGCCCTTCGTACTGACTCAGGAAGCCCAGCCCGATCGCTGCGCCCAGGCTGGCGATGGCGGGAAAGCAGGTGGCGCAGCCCATCGCAGAAACGACGCTGCCGAGGGAACCGGCCTTGTCGGTCACTCGTGTGATTAAGGACATCGCAGTGCCTCCTCGCGGCTCAACGCTTAACTGAGGACGGATAGCCCGCGTCTCCGGTGGCCTTGGTCAGTTTCTGCACGCTGGTCTTGGCATCATCGAACGTGACAACCGCTTCACGTGTCTCGAAGGTCACGTCAACTTTGCTGACGCCTTCGACCTTGGAAATCGCCTTCTTGACGGTAATCGGGCAGGCGGCGCAGGTCATGCCCGGCACCGACAGGGTAACGGTTTGCACGGCGGCCCAGGCGGGAACGATGGCGGCAGCAAGCAACAGGGAGGCAAACAGTTTTTTCATGACGAACTCCTGTGATTAATAGAAAAATGGCATGACGTAGGGAAATCCGAGCGCGACCAATACCAACGCGGCGACGCCCCAAAAGATGAACTTGTAAGTAGTTCGCACTTGGGGAATCGCGCAGACCTCACCCGGTTTGCAGGCTTGCGCCGGGCGGTAGATGCGCCGCCAGGCGAAGAACAGCGCCACCAACGCTGCGCCGATGAAGATCGGGCGATAGGGTTCCAGCACCGTCAAGTTGCCGATCCAAGCGCCGCTGAACCCCAGGGCGATCAGCACCAGCGGCCCCAGGCAGCAGGCCGAGGCAAGAATGGCGGCTAGCCCTCCAGTGAAGAGCGCCCCGCGCCCGTTTTGAGGTTCAGACATACGCTTGTCCTTTCAAAGCTGAATTGAATAGCTTAAGCTTACTTCCGTAGTCAGGTACAGAGTCAGGCCATATGCGAAACAATTTTTCGTCCTGCGTGCACGGCAGCGAAAACGCACCCCGCCATCCTTCGCGCATCGGGCACAGATGGCCGTTCGCATGCCTCGTCATGTGGAATAGTGGCCAAGCAGCCTCCTCTGGAACGCGAAAAAGGCATTGCCCACGGCAGCCGCTTGTGGCAAAGAAAAGGTGAGTGCGCCTGGGGAAGTCGTGCAATGCCGGCAGACAAAATTGATATTGGCGCATAAGCTGTTGCAGCATGCTTGTCCTTCTCCCGCACCGGATTCCCAGACGACGCGTGCGGCCTCCGGATTCTGATGTTCCTTCTCGACACTGCCGTTCGCCGCCAGCGAGCAGGCGAGGTGGCAGCGGCAAACCACGCACCGAGCTATGATGCGCGCGGCGTGCCGCACCATGCGTGGAATCGCGAGCGCATCGATCGCGCACATGGCATGGACACTCTTGCCGGCGAAATGAACGTGGATTTCAGTCTGGCGAGCGCTGAAGGGATAGCAGCCGATGCCTTGCTCGCCGATGACGATGGCATCCATCGCGCACAGCGCGTCGAGCACCGCCTGCGACCCAATCCCCGCTGCGGGCGGTGCTGCTTCGCGTATCCAATGACCGAGAATCCTGGCATAGGTCGACTGCAGCGTGGGATGCGCGTCTTCGATCCGTGCCTGCAACGGAAACTCGTCCGCCAGCTTCTGCTGCGCACGCGTCACCGCCGCTTTGAGTTCCAGTCGCGATTCGGTCGATATATTCATATTCATGGTTCCTCGACTTAGAAAAGAGCAATGGCAAACGTATTCCAAATGGCTTAAGCTTATTTCCGTAGTCATGTACGGAGTCAAACGATATGGAAAACAATTTGGAGAATCTGACTATCGGCGTATTCGCCAAGGCGGCCGGTGTCGGCATAGCGAAGAAAATTAGAAAAAGCGCCGACCTGACTGGCGAGAATAGCGAAGTAAGTTAGAAAAAATAGCGAAGTAGGCTGGAGCATGAAAGAGGCGCGCGCGAGTGTCCCGTCCCCGGGGCGCCAGCCTGCCCAGCCATGCAACCAGTGCGGTGCGAGAGTCAAGCATTGTCGTCTTGCCACCGGATGTCCATCGCCGACCGCCTCAGATGCCCGGCTGAGTGTCGGCAGTATGAACCCATGCAAGGCGTCCTGTTAGCGGGTCACTGGAAACCCGATCGCGAGAACAAACGCAAAAAGCGCGTACAAAGAGCTGACTGCTACCAGGGTTCGCCCATGCACGACTCCGCGCCGGAACATCATCCACAAGAACAAGATGGCGACCGCAGTAATGATGCCGGACGCAAGCAGCGGCCCGTCAAATCGCCATGGAGTGTAGAAGATCCCCAGTGCACTCGGGATGGTGGCCTGAATCATCATGGCCCCCGAGATGTTTGCCAGGGCGAGGCGTTCCTTGCCCCGGCGGACCCAAATCAGAGCGTTCATCGTCTCGGGCAACTCCGTCGCAACGGGGCTGAGCAATAGCGCGACAAGGTGTGCTGGCCAGTGCAGCGCTGTGCCAATCGCTTCAAGCTGTGCCACAAAGACGTGTGAAGCGCCGCCAATCACGACCAGCGCGAGCAGCACTTGCAGCACGGCCCACCCCAGTGGAGGTTCCGCCAACTTCGGGCGAATCGAGAGGGGCTCCAGTTCCTCTTCTTCAGGTGCCGTGTCACTGTCCTTGATCTCGCGCCAGACATAGATCGCATAGGCGACCAGGAAAAGAATGCCCAGCCAAGGCTTGTATGCAAAGGCAACAAGCCCCAGGGCAACCTTGACAACAAAGGCGCCCAGGAAAGCGGCCTGGTCCCGGCTCATGCGTGCATGGTCGACTTTGACTTCCGCGGTGGGACGGCCAAGCTCGCGTCGATTCATCATCAACGCCAAACCAACTACCGCATATGCGAGTGTGGCCAGAACAAGCGGGCCGCCCATCGCAGCACCGACGCCGAGATCTTTCTGCTCAGGCGTCGAACCGAAGACCACGGCAACGAACGTGACGGCACTTTCAGGCAGTGCTGTGCCAAAGGCGGCCAACACCGAGCCGACGGCTGTGGCGCCGAGATTCAGTCGCTTGCCGCACCATTCAATGCCGTTGACGAAGTACTCGCAGGCCAAATAGATGGCGCCTGCCGATATCAGGAAAAGACCGATTGTGAGGAGCATGAAATGAGGTAGCCAGGCGAACGAGATAAACCAATGGCGCAACGACGCGCGTCGCCCGGCCTGGGTGTGCACGTCGCGGCCAAAGGTCTCGCCTAGCGGCTCTGCTTGCAGCAGAGGCTGTCCACACCATGAGACGGCAAGGTCTCAAGTTTGTTGACGTGGACTTCCGAGCATTGCGCCCGGAATGGCTACTCCCCAATGACAACGGGCCGGAGTGTATCAGCATCCCCCCTGGCACGCAAAAGTACAAAGACGCCTCAATGTCGCTCACTCGCTGCGATAGATCCCGTGTGCGAGATAGTCGGCTTGAATCGATCCGTCAGGTCCGGCTTAGCTCAGCTACCTATGTAGTCTGTCCAGAGGGCCCGCCGAAATTTGAGGTGCGCGGGGCTGTCTGAATTTTTGTGTTCAAGGCTTTTTATTCGGGCTGCCGTTTCAGACGAGCCCGGTGGACATATTACGCGGCCGGTCGTGTAAAGCGCTCCCCATAGGCGATGGCGAACTGGTTCATGGCGTCTTTCCACTGCCTGGCTGCTCGGCCCCAGTCAGCCGTGATGTTGCGCAAGGCCAGCCACAGCAGCTTGGTGGCGGCATCATCGCTGGGAAAGTGCCCCCGCGTCTTGATGATTTTGCGCAGCTGACTGTGCAGGCTCTCGATGGCATTGGTCGTGTAAATCACCTTGCGCACCGCCGGGCTGAACGCAAAAAACGGAATGACGCGCTCCCAGGCCCGGCGCCAGGCCGCCACCACCGTGGGAAACTTCTGCCCCCAGGGACCAGCTTCCAGGGCATCGAGTTGGGCCGCTGCGGCTTCTGCGCTGGGCGCCGTGTAGATGGGCTTGAGCGCCGCTGCCAGCGCCTTGCGGTCCTTCCAGCTGGCATAGTCCAGGCTGTTGCGGATCAAGTGCACGATACAGGTCTGCAGCGTCGTGGTCGGAAACACCGCCCCAAGCGCCTCGGCTATGCCCTTGAGGCCGTCGGTGACGGCAATCAGGATGTCGGCTACACCACGGGTCTTCAGATCGTTGAACACCTTCATCCAGAACTTGGCCCCCTCGGTGTTCTCGATCCACAGGCCCAGGATGTCGCGGGTGCCGTCGGGCAGCACGCCCAGCGCCAGATAGATGGCCTTGTTGCGCACCACGGCATCCTCGCGGATCTTGACCCGCAGACAGTCGAAGAATACGACCGGGTACATCGGCTCCAGCGGGCGTGCCTGCCAGGCGGTGACCTCGGCCATTACCTCATCCGTGACGCAACTGATGAATTCAGGACTGACCTCGGTGCCGTACTGCTCGGCCAGAAAGCCCTGGATCTCACGCACCGTCATGCCCCGCGCGTACATGGCTACGATCTTGTCGTCAAAGCCGGTGAAACGCCGCTCGTGCTTGGGGATCAGGATGGGCTCGAAGGAGCCTGCGCGGTCGCGCGGCACTTCGATGCGCAGCGGCCCGTCCTGAGTCAGCACCGTCTTGGCGGACTTGCCGTTGCGCTGGTTGGCTGCATCCTCGGGGCGGGCGCTGCCGGGCGGGTAGCCCAGGTGGTACGACAGTTCTGCGCCCAGCGCCCGCTCGATCAGCGCTTTCTTCAGCGCCATGGTGGTGGCGTTGATCTGTTCGGCCGTCATCGGCGTGGTGCCGCCGGTCAGTTGTTCAATGAGTTCGTGGGGAATAGACGGCAGCGCCGCCGTGCCGGCTGCCGCCGGTTTCTTCTTGCTTGGCATAGATGCTCCTTTCCAACATGCTATGCCTCAAACACAAAATTCCTGACAGGCTCAGGTGCGCAGACACTTGCCCAATTCCGCCGCATTCCCTTTTTTGTAGGCGCTCCTATTCGCCACTTGATTCTCTTCCCTCTTGGCGTTCAGCGTTCTCCCGTTCCATGGCCGGCATTCCACGTTGTTTGACGGCTGCGACGCGTTGCTCAAAGCCAACGGAAAAACTGCTTGCAGGCTTACGTATGACTTTGTTACCCTTCGCCCCGTCAGAACTCGGAGTGATCTCCATGGACAGTTGTTCTAGTCGACCTTGGGTCGCACGTTGAACGGCTAGACAGTTTGGGCGCATCGCTGCGCTTCACCACTGCCTAGCCGCATTGCACGGCGGGTAGTGGATCTTGAGCGGGTTCTCCGCACAAGCCTCTCCCATCATTCGATCGTTTTATCGACACGGCCATGTGGCCGCGTACGCGTTTGCGTGCGTGGTTCCTGGGAGGCTCGTGGTCGGCCCATGCCTACGTCTGTCATAGAAGCAGACGAGGGAGGTCTCATGCTGTTTTTCTCGATGCTGCAGTACGCTTGGGTTGCAGTGCGTCCGCTCGTTCTGGTGCGCGCTGCTGCTCTGCGTCCCCTCCGTCGTCCGGCCTTGCTGGCTGCGATGGCTTTGTTCTCTGCTTTCACGCATGCTGCCCAAGCGCAAGAAGCTCCGGCTTCTGCTCCGGCTGCAGATGCGCTGCCTGCCGGTGGTGAGTTGGGCGACCGCTTCGGCTTCCATGGCCAATCGACGTGGGTCTGGCAAGCCAAGCCCGCCTTCAAGTCGCCGTACAGCGGCGACAACAGCCTGACGGCGGGCCGCGCCACGAGTTATTCCTTCAGCACGACGCTGGACCTGGGCATGCGGCTGTGGAAGGGCGCGGAATTCCACTTCAACCCGGAAGTGGTGATGGGCAAGGCGTTCTCCGATCTGCATGGCCTGGGTGGCCCCACCAACGGCGAGTTGGCCAAGGTCACGGGCACTGACCCGACGCTGTACCGCGCCCGCGTTTTCATGCGTCAGACCTGGGGCCTGGGCGGTGACACAGAAAAGGTCGACGCCGACTTCAACCAGTTCGCTGACGTGGTCGACAAGCGTCGCGTGGTGCTGACCGCGGGCAATCTGCCGGTGCTCGATGTCTTTGATGCCGTGGAGTACGCGCACGACCCGCGCACGCAGTTCCTGAACTGGTCGTTCATGACGCACCCGTCGTTCGACTATGCGGCCGATGCGCGCGGCTACAGCTGGGGCGTTGCGCTGGAGTACATCGACAGCGAGCTGGGCTGGGCCGTCCGCGCGGGCCGATTCCTGCAACCGCTTGAGTCCAACGGCTTGCCGCTCGACACGCGTTTTCTGAAGCACTACGGCGACATGCTGGAGCTTGAAAAGCGCTACACGCTGTTCGGCCAGGAGGGCAAGGTGCGCTTGCTGGGCTGGCGCAACTTCGCGCGCATGGGCCGCTTTGATGATGCGATTGCGCTCGGGCAGGCCACCGGTGCCGCGCCAGACCTGAGCCAGGTGCGGCGCGAGCACGCCAAGGTGGGCGTCGGCCTGTCGTTCGAGCAGAAAGTGGGCGAAAACCTGGGCCTGTTCACCCGCCTGAACTGGTCGGATGACAAGACCGAGACCTATGCTTTTACCGAGGTGGGCCGCAACGTGTCGTTCGGCGGTCTGCTCAAGGGCACGTCCTGGGGGCGGCCGAATGATGTGTTGGGGGCGGCCTTTTCGCTCAACATGCTGGGCCCGGATCATCGTGCCTATCTGGCGGCGGGCGGCAGCGGCGCCTTCCTGGGTGACGGCGCACTGAACTATGGCCACGAGCGCATACTCGAAGTGTTCTACAGCTTTCAACCGGTCAAGGGCATCACGCTCAGCCCCGATTTTCAGTTGATCCAGAACCCCGGTTACAACCGGGACCGCGGGCCTGCCAAGTTCTTTGGCATTCGTGCCCACGCGGAGTTCTAACGCCTACGGAGGACCCATATGGACAGTCCGAGTCGACCTTATCCGACAACCACATCAGTTTCCCACTAGGCCAGTCCGCCGCACGGTTTTCCCTGCTGCTGACTTGCCGCCCAGGCAAGGCAGCGGTGTCTGCATCGCTCCTTGATTGTTTGAATCTGCCGCCAGGGTAAGACGACCCCTGTGCGGCGATTGCCGCATGCCATGCACCCGTCGTGCGCATGTGGCGAGGAGTACCTATGCGCAAATTCAACATCCCCGCCCGTCGTTTCTCGGCAATCGCGCTGCCGTTCAGCTCGCCGTTCGTGCAGGCCCGGGCCGGTGCGCCCGAGCGTGCCAACGCCGTGCCCGCCACCTCCAACCGGCGTGCTGACGACGGTGGGCAGCCGCTCTCCAACCACGGCTACGCTGCCGCTGCCGTCCGGCTGTCGCGCACCTATTGGTAACCGGTGGGTCATCCAATCACCCAATAACAAATCGGAGGTCGCTATGACCCAACTGACTTCGGGCATCGACACACCACCACGTCATGCCGCTCTCGACGACGCCCATGTGGGCGACATCCGTGGGGCGCTCGGCACCATCGCCCACCATGACACCGGCGCGCGTGATAGCTGGCGTGCGCGCTTGCGTACATTGCTCGCCATCCTCGGGCCCGGCCTGATCGTGATGGTCGGCGACAACGATGCCGGCGCCTTCGGCACCTACACGCAGGCCGGGCAGAACTACGGCACCACGCTGCTCTGGACGTTGCTGCTGCTGATCCCTGTGCTGTACGTGAACCAGGAGATGGTGCTGCGCCTGGGCGCCGTCACGCGCGTCGGCCATGCGCGGCTGATCTTTGCGCGCTTCGGCAAGTTCTGGGGCAGCTTCTCCGTCATCGACCTGTTTCTGGTGAACGCGCTGACCTTGGTGACGGAATTCATCGGCATCAGCCTGGCGCTGGAGTATCTCGGCATCCCGCGTCATTGGGGCGTGTGTGCAGCGGCCGCGCTGGTGATGCTGGCCGCCTCCACGGGCGACTTCCGCCGCTTCGAGCGCTTTGCGCTGCTGCTGGTGGCGGGCAGCCTCACGCTTATTCCCATCTTTGTGATGGTGCACCCGCCGATGGGGCAGGTGGCGCGCGACTTCTTCGTGCCTGCTCTACCGGCCGGTGCACCGCTGGCGGAGGTAATGCTGCTGATCATCGCCATCGTGGGGACGACGGTGGCGCCGTGGCAGTTGTTCTTCCAGCAGAGCTACGTGATCGACAAGCGGATCACCGCGCGCTTCATCCGCTATGAGCGAGCGGACCTGTGGCTGGGCATCGTGCTCGTGATTGCCGGTGCCGTGGCGATGATCGCCTTCAGCGCGCAGGCCTTCCACGGTACGCCAGAGTTTGGCAACTACACCGATGCACTGGGCACGGCGAAAGGGTTGGAAGCGCACTCGGGCCGCTGGGCCGGTGTGCTGTTTGCGATCGCGCTGTTGGACGCCAGCATCATCGGCGCATGCGCGGTGTCGCTGTCCACGGCCTATGCTATCGGCGATGTGTTCGCTGTACGGCATTCGCTGCATCGCAAGCCGACGGAGGCCAAGGGTTTCTATGCGATTTACTTCGGGCTGACGCTGCTGGCCGCAGGGTTGGTGCTGACGCCGGGTGTGCCGCTCGGGCTGTTGACCAACGCGGTGCAATCACTGGCCGGCGTGCTGCTGCCGAGCGCGACGGTGTTCCTGCTGCTGTTGTGCAATGACAAGGCTGTGCTGGGCCCCTGGACGAACGGCCGCGCGATGAACATCTTCACCGGCGGTGTGGTGGCGGTGCTGGTGATGCTCTCCGTCATCCTGACGGCGGCGGTGCTGTTTCCCGGCATCGGCGAATTCGAGATCGGCGCGATCCTGATCGGCGGTTCGCTCATCGCCATTGTCATGTCGCTGGTGTTGTGGCACATCGAGCGGCGCAGTCATCGACCCCAGCATCCACTGCGCGTGAGCGTGCTCGATCGCGACCACTGGACCATGCCGCCGCTGGAGCAGCTCACGCCAGCACGTTGGACACCGCTCAAGCGCACGTGGATGTTTGTGCTGCGGGCTTATCTCGTGGTGGCCGCTGGACTGGTGCTGGTGCGGATCGCTGGGCTGGTGACGGGATGAGGCTAGGCCAACAGCCTACATACATCTTGCCTCACGCGCCGGGTAGCTGAAGCGGTTTTGAGTCCAGTTTGCCAACGGGGACAAGGGGTTGCTCGCAATCCCGGATGTTCACGTATACGTGCGCGTCCTTTTTCAACGGGCTGTCGAGAGGCAGTTGCACCACCACGTGTTGCAGTTTATGGCTGCTATGCATATATCTGCCGGCCGTGGTTCCGAAGTCGAACCTTACGACAGCAACCGGAGGATACGCTGCAGACAGGTCTCGCCTTTGGCGGCACAGCGCTCCGAACCGCCCCAGATCCGCTGGTGCACCAATCTTTTCGATTTCTCCGAGTCTCCATCCCTCGTCGTAGGCATATTTGCCTTCATAGATAGTCGAGCAACCGGCGAGGGACATGACCAGCATTGTGCTCATGGTGCGCATCTGCAGTGCGGAAGGAAGAGAGCGCATTCTGAGAACTCCTACCATCATCTGCCTCTTGATACTCCATTTGGACCTATGGCCACGAACCTGTTCGATAGGCATAGCGCATACTTGAAAAGTCCTGCCCTCCATTCAGTGTAGGTCACGTCTCCCACACAGTGATACCGTACAAATCACAGTGCGCTATTTGTCGAACGCGGTAAAAGAGGAAGACCGACAGAGTGAAAACGAAAACGCATCTCATGCAGGTTTTCGTTTGCGTCACCGGGTTATTCGGAAAAACGCATGCACGACGTCTATGCTTCGGCTGCCAGAAATTGGAGCCCCCCATGCAACACACTCGCTTATCCAGCCTTGTTGGAGTCATCGCAACGGTACTGGGTCTAACTGCGCTTCCGGCGTATGCCGTCCTTCCTGATGAGATTCAGGTCTACACCGGTGACATCAACGCGCCCGGCGAGTTTGGACTGGAGTTGCATCTGAACACGACGCCAAGCGGCATTGGAGAACCGTCTTATCCGCGCGAGGTCACGACACCGCATGGCTGGCGGGGCACTGCTGAATTCTCTTACGGCTTGACGCCTTCGGTGGAACTCGGTGTGTACGTCCCAACCGCGCTCACGCGCGAAAATACCTACTACGTCACCGGGCCAAAGGTGCGCGTCAAATGGATGCCCGTCCGACCCGAAGACGGTGTCGGTTACTTCGCTGGTCTCAACGTCGAGCTTGCTCATGTTGCAAGTCGCTTTGAGCAATCACAACAAGCGGTAGAGCTCCGGCCGATTTATGGCTATCAGAATGAGCAATGGCTATGGGCGCTCAACCCGGTGCTCGACTGGAATCTCTCCGGCCAGGATCGCAGTGGCGTGCCTGAATTCGCCCCGGCCCTCAAGATCGCCCGTACGGTGTCCACAGGCATTCGTGCCGGATTGGAGTACTACGCCGGTCTGGGTCGCGTCGACCATGTCTTGCCATTATACGAACAGCAGCACACGGCCTTTCTCGCGTTTGACGTGGATCGCAAGCCGTTCGTTTTCAACTTTGGCGTGGGCAGAGGCTTAACGCGCGCCACCGACCGGTGGACGTTCAAATGGATCTTTGAAGTCCCATTGAGTTAACCGTCAGCCCTCAGCGAGAAGGCTGGCGCCTCATCGGTTTTAGCGCCGTGCGACGTCAGCGTTGGGCCGGTTCCACCACCCGCCACCTAGGGCTTGAAACAGCGCTGCCGTATCGGCGAATCGGTTTGCACGCGCCCCAATCGTGGCTTGCACAGCAGTCTGGTAGGCCTGTTCTGCATTCAGCACAGCGAGGATGTTGACCTGGCCGATCGCGCGCTGCCTATCCGTGATGTTTAGAGTTCGGTGTGCTGCCTGTTCGGATCTGAGCGCGGCTTTCAGCACGTCGGCATCGGCATCTAGCGCGTGCAGGGTATCGGCGACGTTCTGGAATGCAGTGATGACGGTGCCACGGTACTGCGCCTCCGCTTGATCGACCCCCGCATCGGCTGCCCGTTTTTTCGCCAGCATCGCACCACCATCGAAGAAGGTCTGCGCCACATTGCCGACCAGGCTCCAGAAGACGTTGCCGTCCCGGAACATCTGGCTGAAGATTTCTGCGGTGCCGCCCTTGGTGCCGGTGATCGTCAGTTGGGGCAGCATATTGGCGATCGCCACGCCCACCTGCGCTGTTGCGGCGTGCAGCTGTTCTTCGGCTGCGCGCACGTCAGGGCGCTGCCGGACGAGATCCGATGGCAGCGACACGGGCAAGTCCTGCGGCAGCGTGAAGTCTGCAAAGGTGAACGTCTCGGCGATGCCTTCGCTAGGCAGCTTGCCGGCCAGTGCAGCCAACAGATCGCGCTGAACCGCCAGTTGCTTTTGCAGGTTGGGTAGCGCCTGCTCGGCCTGCGCAAGCGCCGTTTCGGCAGCTGCAATATCCAGCCCCGTTACCGCGCCCAGCGCGAACTGCTTGTGCAGGTTGTCGAGCAACTGCGTATTGATGCCGACAATGCGTTGTTGCGCTTCAATCTGCGCGCGCAGCGAGGCTTCCTGCACTGCCGCCACCACGATGTTGGACGCAAGGGTGAGGTGAGCCGCCTCCATCTGGAAGTACTGTGCCTCTTCGGTGGCCTTCAGTGATTCCACCTGCCGGCGGTTCAGGCCGAAGACGTCTGGGGCATAGCTCACCGTGAGCTGCGCGGTGTGCAGGGTGTAGATCGGTGCGCCAGAGGTGAGCGTGGGCGAAATCGTGCCGACGGCGTTTTGCTGTCGGCTCGGTTGATACGAGCCTTGCAGCATTGGGAAGAACGCTCCTTGTTGCGCGCGCGTTTGCTGCTGCGCCACGCGCAGTGCAGCCTGGGCGGCGGCCAGCGTGGGGCTGGCGGAAATCGCATCGGCAATCGTCTTGTTCAGCTTTTCTGACTGGAACGCCTTCCACCATTGATCGGAAACTGGCATCCCCGAGACAAAGCGCTGTGCTTCGCCGCCCTGCGTGGCTGCAGCCGATGTCTGCTGCGGCAGCGGCTTGGGCGTATAGCCAGTCACTTTCGGAGCATCCGGAGTCTTGAAATCCGGTCCGACCGCGCAGGCGGCGGTCAACAGGCATGCCGCCGCCACGATGGTCAGGCGCAGAAGAACAGTGGCGGACGATGGCATGCCGTGGGCAGTGTTGGCGGGCATGGAAGCACCCAGTTTGGTCGAATGGCGCCGATTCTATGGGGGCGTCGAATCGTTGCGAACTGTGATTCATCACAGTAGACCGCTCCACGTGCGGGCAGCATCATGCGGGCAAAATTTCTATCAACTGGGGTACTGCTGTGCAGGTTGATTACAAGTCCGCAGCCATTGGGGGCGTTGTCGCCGGGTTGGTCGTTGGCGGCCTGATGTGGGGAATCTGGGGGCAAAAGCGCTCGGAAGCTGCGCCCACACCATCGTATGCAGCCGCGCCGGTCACCGTGCCAGCGCCACCCTCACGCGATGGGCAGGCCGTGACCTTGAGCCAGGGCCAATTGCAGTACATCAAGGTTGCGCCCGTAGAGTTGCGCGAATTCGCCAACCGGCGCGAGGCGGTGGGCAATATCGACTTCAACGAGGACCGCGCTGTGCAGGTCTTCACGTCGTACCAAGGCAAGATCCGCAACACCTACGCCAAGGTGGGCGACATCGTTGCCAAGGGCAAGCCGCTGTTCGATATCGACAGCCCTGATCTGGTGCAAGCGGAATCCACGCTGATTTCCACTGCTGGTACGCGCAAGTTGACGACTGATGCGCTCGCTCGTGCGCGCCAGTTGTATGAGATCCAGGGCCTGGCACAGAAGGATCTGGACCAGGCTATCTCCGACCAGCAAGCCGCCGAGGCGGCCTACAAGGCCGCGCGTGAAGCCCTGGCTGTGTTCGGCAAGACGCCCGCACAGATGGACCAGATCGTGCAGACGCGCAAGACTGATTCGCTGCTGACGGTGGTGAGCCCGATCTCGGGCCAGGTGACCGCGCGCAGCGCGCAGCCAGGCTTGCTCTTGCAGCCCGGCAACGGTACGGCGCCATTCACGGTGGCTGATGTGTCCACCATGTGGATGCAGGCGTTCGTGCCGGAAGCCGATGCACCGCTGCTGCACGTCGGCCAGCCGGTCAAGATTCACGTCATGGCGTTCCCAAGCCGGGTCTTCAACGGCAAGATCACCACCGTGGGTGCATCGGTCGACGCCAACACGCACCGCATCCTGGTGCGTTCGGAAATCGACGACCCGAAGCACGAACTGCGCCCCGGCATGTTCACTTCATTCGACATCACCACCGGCGCGCCCATCCAATCCCCAGCGTTGGCGATGGACGGCGTGGTCCGCGAAGGCGACGGCACCATGACCGCGTGGGTTACGACCGACCGCAAGCGCTTTGCGCGGCGCGTGATCAAGCTTGGCCTGGAGCAGGATGGCTTTGTGCAGGTGCTCGAAGGCCTGAACGCAGGCGAGCTGGCCGCCAACGAAGGGGCACTGTATCTGAGCACGGCTGCCTCCGGCAGCGTCAATAGCGCTAATTGAGGGGAGTTCACCGTGCTCAAAGCGATTCTGAAGCTGTCGCTGCTGCGACGGCCGCTGATCCTGTTGTTCCTGCTGGCGTTCGTGACGGCAGGGCTGTTCGCGTATTCCAAGCTCAACATCGAGGCGTACCCCAACCCCGCTCCCGTCATTCTCGAAATCACGGCGCAAACGCCCGGTCTGTCGGCCGAAGAAATGGAGCGGTACTACACCGTGCCGATGGAGATCGGCCTCGCGGCGACGCCCGGTGTGGAGAACATCCGCTCCACGTCGTTCTATGGGTTGTCGTTCGTGCGCGTGACCTTTAAGTACGGGATCGACTACTACTTTGCTTACACGCAGGCGGCACTTGCCCTCCAGCAGAACGTCAGCCTGCCCAACAATGTGCAGCCGCAAATTCAGGCGTCCAGCCTGGTCGGGGAAGTGGTGCGCTATCAGTTGAAGGGCCCGCCCCACTTTGGCCTGACCAACCTGCGCACCTTGCAGGATTGGGTGTTGCAGCGCCGCCTGAAGACCGTACCGGGCGTGGCGCAGGTCGTCAGTTGGGGAGGCACGACCAAGGAGTACGACGTCGAGGTCGACCCGAAGAAGCTGGAAGCCTATGGCGTCACCCTGCCGCAGATGATGACGGCGCTCGGTAACGCCAATATCAACGTCGGCGGGCGCACGATCAACTTTGGCCAGCAGTCAGTCAACATCCGCGGCGTGGGTCTGATCCAAGACGTGAAGGACATCGACAAGATCGTCCTTACGCAGACCAATGGCGTGCCCGTGCAGGTCAAGGATGTCGCGAAGACGAAGATTGGTTTCGCGCCCCGTCTGGGCATTGCCGGCCGTGACAACGAAAGCGACGTCGTCACCGCCATCGTGGTGATGAACCGCACCATGCAGACCAACGACGTGGTGGCGCGCGTCAAGGCCGAGCTGGACAAGATCAACACCGATGGCACGCTGCCGGCAGGCGTGAAGGTCGAGCGTTACTACGACCGCTCGGAGCTCGTCTCGGTCACCACGCACACGGTCATGCATGCGCTGCTGTTTGGCTGCCTGCTGGTGTTCTTCATCCAATGGATCTTCCTGGGCGATTTGCGCAGCGCCATCATCGTTAGCGCCAACATTCCGTTTGCGCTGTTCTTCAGCATCCTGATCCTCTTGCTGACCGGCGAATCCGCCAACCTGCTATCGGTGGGCGCGGTGGACTTCGGGATCATCGTGGATTCGTCGGTCATCCTGGTCGAAAACATCTTCCGCAACTTCCAGATGCCGGCGGCGGAGCAGACGCGCCTGCTGATGAGCCGTGACGCGAAGATGCTGGGCTTCCGCGTGCCGGAGCGCTTGCGCATGATTTTCGTCAGTGCGCTGCAGGTCGATCGCGCGGTGTTCTTCTCCGCACTGATCACTGTGGCCGCATTTGTTCCACTGTTCACCATGCAGGGGGTGGAAGGCCAGATCTTCGGCCCGATGGCGCGTACCTATGGCTACGCGTTGGCGGGCGCGCTTATCGCCACCTTCACGGTCACGCCGGCGCTGTGCTCGTACCTGCTGCCCAAGAAGATCGAAGAGAAGGAAACCTGGCTCGTTCGCGCGTTGCACAAGGTCTACCAGCCTGCGCTGACGTGGTCCTTGTCCAACCGGCGCATTGCCGTGACGATCGGCGCGGTCGTGCTGGCGGTAACGGCGGCGCTCATGCCGCTGCTGGGTACGGAGTTCCTGCCGGCGCTTGAAGAAGGCAACCTGTGGATTCGGCTGACGATGCCGCAAACGGCGTCGCTGGAATCGGGCGTGGTACCGGTCGCGCGCATGCGCCAGATTTTGCTCAAGCACCCCGAGGTGCGCACGGTGGTGTCGGCCCACGGTCGCCCCGACGACGGCAGTGATGCCGCGGGCTTCTACAACGCTGAATTCTTCGTGCCCCTCAAGCCGTTCGACCAATGGTCGGCGGGGATGACCAAGGAGAAGCTGATCGCGCAGATCCAGAAAGAATTCACCAGTGAGTTCACCGGGGTCGGCCTGAACTTCTCGCAGTACATCCAGGACAACGTGGAAGAAGGGTTGTCGGGCGTGAAGGGGGCCAACTCGGTCAAGATCATCGGCCCGGACCTGCAGGTGCTGGAGCGGCTTGCCGATCAGGTACAGGGCGAGATGAGCGAGGTCAAAGGCATCACAGACCTGGGCATCTTCCGCGTGCTCGGTCAACCGAACCTGAACGTGCGCATCAACCGTGAGGCGGCCGCGCGCTATGGGCTCAACACTGGGGATGTGAACACCGTGGTGCAAGCGGCCCTGTCGGGCTCTCAGGCGACCACCATCCTGGAAGGCGATCGGCAGTTTGCACTGACGGTGCGGCTGGCCCCGGAGTACCGTGCCACAATCGATGCGGTGCGCAACATCCGCGTCGCCTACTCGAACGCGAATGGCGGCAACGCCTACATTCCGCTCTCGGCGCTGGCTGACATCACGCTGGATACGGGGGCGTCGTACATCTATCACGAGAAGAACGCCCGCTATATTCCGGTCAAGTTCAGTGTACGCGGGCGCGACCTGGGCGGCACGGTGGAAGAAGCGCAGCAGCGCATCGCCCAGCACGTCAAGTTGCCGCAAGGCTACCGCATCGAGTGGGCGGGTGAGTTTGAAGAACTCGAACAGGCCAAGCAGCGGCTCGCGGTCATGGTGCCGATCAGCATTCTGTTGATTCTGGTCCTGCTCTATGGACTGTTCAATTCGCTGCGCGATAGCCTGATGGCGCTGGCCGGTATTCCGTTTGCGATCACCGGTGGGGTAGCGGCACTGTTCCTGACGGGGCTGGACTTCAGCGTCTCGGCGGCCATTGGGTTCGTCTCGTTGTTTGGTGTATCGGTCATGGACGGCATCCTGATGATCACCTACTACAACGACTTGCGCCGGGAGCGCGGCCTCCAGCCAACTGAAGCGATGTTCCATGCGGCGCAACAGCGCATGCGGCCAATGCTGATGACGGCCCTGTCGGCGTGTATCGGCCTGTTCCCGGCGGCGATTTCCACGGGCATCGGCAGCCAGGTGCAGCGGCCCCTAGCCACCGTGGTTGTGGGCGGCATGTTGGTGGGCCCGTTGATGCTGCTGGTGATCGTGCCTGCGTTGCGGATGGTATTCCTCGGCAAGGAGCCGCCTGAAGACTCGCCCCTTGAGGAAGCGCCGGTCTGAGCGATGGCCGCCGCTTCGTGCGGCGGCCCCTATGGTTTGATAATGCCCGAGCTGGAAGCCCTGACCACGGCTTCGATGCGCGTGGCGACGCCCAGCTTTTCGCGCGCATTGTCCATATGGAAATCGACCGTGCGCTTGGAGAGCCCAAGAATCGTGGCGATCTCACCCGATGTCTTGCCGCGCGCAGACCATGCTAGCACCTCGACCTCACGCTCGCTCAGTTGTACGGGCGGATGTGCGGTATGCGTGCGCGGCCGTCTGGCGAGCCGGGTCTGCACAATGCTCATCAGGATTTCGAAGTCGACCGGTTTGGTCACATAGTCATCAGCACCCAGGCGACGCCCACGCAGTTCAGAGTCGCGTTGCGCCATCGCCGTCAAAAAGACGAACGGAATTTCAGCATAACGTGGCGCGAGCGTGCGCAATTGCTCCAGCAACTCGAACCCGGTCATGCCCGGCATGCCTACGTCGCACAGCACCAGATCGGGGGCTTCGCGCAGGAGCATCGCCAGCCCGGACTCACCATCGTTCGCCGTGATCACGGTGTAGCCGTGTTCGGCCAGTTCTTCGGTGATCAACTCGGCGGTTTCAACGTCGTCTTCAATGCAGAGGATCTTGGGGTTGGCTGGCTTCATGGGGATTTCAGCTGGTGGTATGGTGACTGATGCTCCGCTCATGACGTCGTCAAGAAAAACTGCGCAGGACATTACCTATGCAATCGCCAAAAACGGTCACAGCCGCGCCAGACGGGCGGCGCTTTGGAATCGCATCGCCGTTGATCCTGCGTCCCATCCGGGTCCGGCTGACGCTGGTGTTCGTGATCTTTTTACTGCTGGTGGTCGGCGTCGGCGCTTTCAGTATCGACCAACTGGCGAGCTTCCACAGCGTATCTGCGCAGATCAGCGGGCGCTGGCTACAGAACAGCCGGATTCTGGGCGACCTCAACAACTACATCTCGGATTATCGCGCGGCCGAAGGCGATTTTCTGATCGCCTCATCACGCGCTGACCTGCGAGCCGCCGACGAACAGGTCGCCATGCTCGACAAAGCGATTGCCACGTCCCAGGCCCGCTACGACAAGATCGAACACGACAGCGCCGAGCACGAGCTTTACAGCCAGTTTGTCACCCAATGGAACACGTATCGCGAGCTTGCGCGACGGCTGATGATTTCTGCCAAGGCAGGCGACGTAGCGGGTGCTGCGCGGCTCTATCACG
The DNA here is from genome assembly GCF_000954135.1 of Ralstonia mannitolilytica. Classification (NCBI taxonomy): domain Bacteria; kingdom Pseudomonadati; phylum Pseudomonadota; class Betaproteobacteria; order Burkholderiales; family Burkholderiaceae; genus Ralstonia; species Ralstonia mannitolilytica. Next base: position 1,268,194 of record NZ_CP010800.1, read on the forward strand.
CGGATTCCAAACACGCATTCGACTTGGCCAACGACACCTTGGGCGTGATGACCGAACGCAGTGTCGCTGGCGCCACGGCAGAAACCGAGCGAGAGGCGCAGGCCTACCACGATGCGCGGCAACTCATCGTTGGGGCGATCGTTGTGGCGGCATGTCTGGTCGTGCTGGCCGTGATCTACCTTGTCTTTGCCGTGTCGCGCCCGATTGCCGTGCTAGTGGATCGCATGCACCGCGTTGCCAACAACGATACCCAGATCGACATCCCAGGCTTGGACCGCCACGACGAGATTGGCGACATCGCGCAAGCCGTGGCGCGTTTTCGAGAAAACACAATCGAACTGGGGCGCAGCAAAGATGTACTGACCGCCCAGGCGGCCGTATTGCAGGAGACGCTTGACAAAGAGCGCCGCATGGCCGAACTCCAACGCAATTTCATCTCAATGGCGTCGCATGAATTCCGTACGCCACTGGGCGTGATTGACGGCCAGGCCCAGCGGTTGATACGCACGCGTGATGCGTTGCAGCCCGAGGCGCTCGAAGAACGCTGCGGGAAAATCCGGGCGGCCGTGCAGCGCATGACGCACCTGATGGATCACTTGCTCGACTCTTCGCAGTGGCTGGATTCCACGACGCCAGCAGCGATGCGGCGCACCGATTTCCCGCTTGCAGCGCTTCTGCACGAGGTTTGCGAAATGCACTTGGAAGGCACGCCGAGCGCTCGGATCGAGGTGTGCATAGAGACGGATGAGCCGAACACATTCTTCGGCGATGCCCGGCTCTTATTCCAGGCCTTCAGCAATCTTGTCGGCAACGCCGTTAAGTATTCGCCGCCAGGCGCACCGGTCAGTGTGCGTATGCGCAGCGATGCCGACGGTGTGTCGGTAACTGTGGAAGACCGGGGCCTGGGCATACCAGAGCGCGATATCGAGCGCTTGTTCGAGCGCTACGTGCGCGGCGGCAACGTTGCAGGGACGGTTGGAGCAGGTGTCGGGCTTTACTTGGTGAAGCTGGTCGTGGAACTGCACCGAGGAACGATCACTGTGACCAGCGAAGAAGGCAAAGGCTCAAGATTCAACGTGTTCTTACCGCGACTGAACGGCTAGCTTGTACCGGCTGTGAGCCTGTCTACGGGATCGACGTGGGTCATGACATTGAGAACATCATGTCTTTCCATGACGCGTCGCCTTGCTTCCAGCGCGATGTCGTGACCGACCTTCACGGTTGCGGTGCTTTCGATCTCCAAGTGCGCGTCCACCAGGATCATGTCGCCCATCTTGCGTGTCCGAACGTCATGAACGCCAAGCACGCCTGGCGTGCCGAGCATTACTTGCCGAATTTCGGTCGCTGTCTCTTCATCGACGGCTCTGTCCATGAGATCGTGCAGAGCATTCGAGCCAAACTGCCACCCCATTCTGGATACCATCAGCCCCACAATGAGTGCGGCTACCGGGTCGAGCAGGTGAAATCCAAGCAAATTGCCGATGATGCCGAGTGCGACCACCAACGAGGAGGCTGCGTCGGAGCGAGCATGCCAGGCGTTCGCTATCAGCATGCTGGAGCGCACGCGCTCGGCGACGGCCAGCATGTACCGGAACAACAGCTCTTTGCTCACCAGTGCGCCAAGTGCGACCCACAAGCCAATCAACTTCACATGTGAAATTGATTCCGGATGCTCCAGCTTTGTCACCGCACTCCAAAGCATCCCGATGCCTACGCCAAGTAGCAGCAAGCCCAAAACCAGGGATGCCGCTGTCTCGAACCGAAGGTGACCATAGTGATGTTCTGCGTCCGGTTCCTTCTGGCTATGGTGTCCGGCAAAGAGGACGACGAAATCCGAAACCAGGTCGGAAAGCGAGTGAATTGCGTCGGCTATCAACGCTTGTGAATGGGCAAGAACGCCAGCAACCAGTTGCGCGGCCGTTAGGGCCAAATTGACACCCACGCTCACGAGAGTGCTGCGTTTCGCCGCGCGCTTGATGGCCGGTGTCTCGCTGTCGAAATCGATCTCGGTTGGCTGTTGCATGGTCTGGTTTGTCTGATGGTCGAGGACCGGTCACCTTGAGGGCGAGCGCCTGGATTTGTCCGCGATCATAGGTTGAGAATTGACCGTTTGGGGAATAACCGGCAGCCGCAGAAAAGAATCCGCATGAGAGGCGTTCGCATTCGCTGGTGCACTGGTGGGCACAAGTGCAATACCGGGATCCCTGATCTAGGAAAGCGGCGTTTTCAGCCACAAGCCGGATCAGATTGCCTCGGGGTCAGAAAGCCATTTGCATCGAACCGAGTGCTTCATGCCAGATGCAATTGGCAAGGGGCGAATCTAAGTCCCTATCGACCATTTTGAACATGCACGCTAAGACAATTCGTTAGTGAGTCAGCATCGGCCTTCCGAACAGCGCCGGCAGGAAATCGTCCAGAAAGAACAACACCTGAACGTTCGCGCCGACACCGCGCGTTGATCCGTGGGTCAAGGGGAGGACCAGTTCCGCTGCCACCTGCCACGTATCCTTGACATAAGCGAAGCCTGGGTTGACGGTGCCACGCGTACGCTGGCCCCGTGGTGAGTCGAATGCGAATTCGACCAACGGGACCCATTGATGGAGCGGCTCCTCTTTGGGGAGCACGCCTGGTACAAACCGATCCGTCAAATAGAGCGTGCTGTACTCCAATGCGAACCCCCAATGCACCGTGGTGACGTTGGCTGTCCTCACAGGGTTGAACTGTCGCGTCATCGGGTCGTAGCTCAAGTTGTCCGATGTTTTGCTGGTCGGCACGGCCACGCTGACGCCAGCGGTGATGCCCAACGGCCGAAGCCAAGACCACGCCTCAGGCAAGGCACCCAACCCCTGACCTACATACAGGCTGGGGGCAATGGTCGCTGACGTGCTGGCGCCGAGTCGTCTGGCGCCGGTCTGGGGCAGCCCATAGATCAGCGAGGCGGCAACAAGCGTCTCGTTCAGATCGTCTTCGTAGAGCCGGGATTTGAGAATCAGGTCGGAACCGGTTGCGCCTGGCTGGCGTGCACTGTCCCAGTCGCGCCGGATGAAGCCGCTGTCAAAGCCGATCGAGACCTCAGGTGTCAGCAACCGCGCGAATGAGACTGTCGCGCCGCGATCCGTGACGTTGCGGCTGTTGTCAGGGTGCTGCACAGCGCCGGCGGTGATGGAAAATTCGTCAGCAACAGCGGGGTCGTCGAAATTCAGCGTTCCCGGAAAGAAGCGGTTGCCAGCAATGCCATGCGCATGTGATGGGCTGGAGACGAGCGCAGCAAGAGCGAACGCTGCCGCGCAAATGCGGGCAAATCTAGATGGGTGGTACATGGCCGGGAGAGCGTCCGCGGTCAGGCCGCGACAATGTTTTCTTGTTTTGGTTGGGCGAATGCGGCACCCACATGGCGGGGTACCGCCCCCGTTCTAATCGTCCGGAGGATATGTCCAGGTCGGACGTCAGGTTATTTGGTCGGTAACGAATGAACCTCGATCGTAACGTGTGACAGCGCTTGGAATCGCCGCAGCCGTTCGTGATAAAACTGCGGCCCGCGATGCGCCTGGCGTGTGCCGACCGAGACCACCACGCCCAGGTGCCCAGGGCCGATGCGCCAGACGTGCAGATCGAGCAGCGCGTCGCCATCGGTTTCCAGTGCAGTCTTGATGCGGCCGCCGATTTGCTTGTCTGGTGTCATGTCGACCAGGATGCCACCCGTGTCGCGCATCAGTCCGTACGCCCAGTTGGCGATGACCAGCGCACCGACGATACCTGCAAGCGGGTCCATCCAGAGCCAGCCGAAGGTTTTGGCCAGCAACAGCCCGATGATGGCCAGGACAGAGATGGCGGCGTCGGCCAAGACGTGCACATAGGCCGCGCGCATGTTGTGGTCGCGATGGTGCGCCCCGTGTCCATCGGCGTGATCGTGCTCATGCTCTTCGAAGGCCACGCTGTATTCCTGGCCGCCGATGCCGAGCACGGCAGTAAAGGCATGCGGCTCCGGAATCTCTGTGGTGGATTCTAGGTAGTTCGCCTTGCGGACCATCAGGAATTCCTGGCGGCTGCCGTCCGGCCGGATGGTGGTCACCGTCGCCACGTCGCTGGGCAGCGGGATGGTTTCTCCAGCCAAGCGGAAAACTGGCGGTACGTCGTCTTCAAAGATCGACAGCGCGAACACCCCTGCTGGCGCGTTGATGTGCTGCACTTCCTTGCCGTGTGCATGTTTGTCGCCAAGTCCGGCTGGGCCGTGATCGTGTCCGTGGGCATGACCATGGTGATGACTGTGGCCATGGCTGTGGCCATCGTGGTCGCCACCGCTCAGCAGCCAGGCACTGGCGATGTTCACCAGCAGGCCGACCACCGCAATCGGGATCGCCTCACTAAAGTGGATCGGCACCGGCGAGAGGAATCGCACCACAGCCTCGTAGCCGATCAGCAGCGCGATCATCGCCAGGATGATGGCGCTGGTGAAGCCGGCCAGGTCGCCGAGCTTGCCTGTACCGAACACGAAGCGTGAGTCGTTCGCGTGGCGCCGCGCATATGTGTAGGCCAGCGCCGCGATCAGCATGGCGCCTGCGTGCGTCGACATATGCAGCCCATCGGCCACCAGGGCCAGCGAGCCAAACATGCTGCCGCCGATGATCTCAGCGGCCATCATCAGCGTGCACAGCACGATCACGGCCCATGTCTTGCGCTCGTTTTTCTCGTGCCCTGCGCCCAGGAACACGTGGTCATGACCGATACCGAACGGCGTGTCGTAGAAATTGCTCATGGCTGGCTCATTTGAAATAGCTGTGCACGACCTCGATCAGCTGCTCCTTGGCGCTGCCTTCGGCGTGTTCATGTTCGTCATCCACCTCGGTCAGGTGGGTGCGTATGTGATCTTCCAGCACGACGGCCAGCAGGCCATTCATGGCGCCGCGGCAACTCGTGATCTGCTGGAGCACGGGGGCGCACCCTTGCTCCTCCTCCAGTGCGCGCTCAATGGCATCCAGCTGGCCCCGAATCCGGCGAACGCGGTTGAGTAGCTTCTGCTTCTCACGGATGGTGTGGCTCATCGATCACCTCATTAAATATACTATAGGGGGGTATACTACATTGAGTTCGGCTGCCAAGGGAGCAACATTTGCACCGAACCAAAGGACGTAGCCCTCTGCATATATGACGGCGAAAACGTCCGACTGCGTGACGCGAGCGGGATTTCTTGCCGCCGGCCCGCAACGCCATCGGTAACGCGGTGCGTTACACCCCCGATCGATAGTCAGGAGGGCCCCGTGTGTGCACTACATAAGTTGCTCTCAGCGACCTAGACTGAAACGCGCTCAGTGCATTGAGCCCCCTCGCGATGGAGGGTCGACAAGTCAGGGTGGGGAAAGCAAGAATCCACGGATGTGTGCTTTGTGGAGCGCTTTATGCCGGTGCGCCGGATCCCTAAGAACTACCTCTTTGTCACTGGACGTCATCCCTCCCCGCTGGCGGATGAGGTCATTGAATTCGAGTCGATTCTGGAGAAGGAGTACATGCTCCTGCTGGACTCGGATCCCCAAGTGGAATCGTACGAATGTCAGCCGGTCAAAATTGCACTGTCTCGCGGCCGAGTTTATGTTCCAGATCTGCTGGTGACCTACCGCTGTTCTCCGTCGGGCAATCAGCGGTCTCCAGAATTGGTGGAAATCAAGAAGCGGGAATACCTTGATCGACACGCCGAGACGTATCGCGAGAAGTTTGCAGCGGCAACTGTCGTCGCCGAAGAGAGAGGCTGGGTCTTCGTTACCCGAACAGAGATCGACATCCGGACGCAGCACGTTCAAAACCTGAAGTTTCTGCATCGGTATCGCCATACGCCCGCGGACCCGGTCGCAGTGGAGCGCTTGCTTGCTGCGATGCGCCGGCTGGACAGTCCAACGACCCCCGAGACACTACTTGGTAGTTTGGCGGACACCTTAGAGATGCGCGCAGGCCTGATTCCCGTGCTTTGGCATCTTGTTGCTCACGGCGAAATCCAAGCGGACTTGCAGATTCCGTTGACGGATAGCACGCAGCTATTTCTACCGAGCTAGCCATGGCAAGCAAGTCGTTAGGAAAGACGCCGACTCTTCTGCCGATTAAGAAGGGCAGCAGCTACAGTCACGATGGGCGCGCATACACAATTCTCCGCTACGCCGCCTTGGACCAGGTTCTCGCACGCGAGGACGCGTCGGGAGCGATTGTCATTTTGAACATAGGGTCGCTCAAGCCTCCGTTCAGAGGCAGTGATGGCTCGCCCGAGCCCCAAGGCCAGATCGACCTCGAAGACGTATCGGATGACGACTGGGAAGAGGCGCAAAGCCGCCTAGACATCATTAGTCCTCTGCTCGCTCTTCGGCGGAATCGAAAGAAAGCAGACTACGTCGCTGTGGCAGCCGACGCAGACGTGAGTATCGCGACGCTCTACAACTGGCTGCGGACCTACCTTGCGTCTGAACAGCTGTCTTCGCTAATACCGACGCGCAAGAGCGGTGGCCGCGGGCGCAGTCGCCTCGCGCCAGAAGTGAAGCTGATCTTGGACAACTACGTTCAAGAGCACTATCTGACCATGCAAAAGCCGTCCGTAGCGAAGGCGGCCAGGGAAATTCGCCGCCTGTGCTATGTCGCGGAGCTTGAGCCTCTTCCGGCCGAGTCGACGATACACCGGCATCTAAGTTGGTTGGATGAACAAGAAGCGCTCAAGCGTCGTGAGGGGCGCCGCGCCGCTGAGCAACGATTTAGCGTGAATAAGGGATCCATTCCGGATGCTGAGTGGCCTCTTGCCATGGTGCAGGTCGATCACACTCTGTTGCCCGTCATCATCGTGGACGACAAGCACCGCAAGTCGATCGGACGGGCCTGGATCACTTTGGCAATCGATGTTTTCAGCCGCGCATGTTTGGGCATGTACTTGTCTCTGGATCCACCTTCAGCGATGTCCGCGGGCATGTGCATCTCGCACGCCATGTTGGATAAGGGGGAATGGATGGCGCGGCTGGGGTGCGGAGATATTGAGTGGCCCTTCCGCGGCCCCATAGACGTACTCCATATGGACAACGCCAAGGAATTCAGAGGCAAGATGCTGGCCGTCGCTGCGAGGGAGTACCACATCGATATTCACCTCCGGCCGGTAAAGCAGCCTCGCTACGGTGCGCACATCGAGCGGCTCATGGGCACCGTATCGGAGGAGTTGAAAGAGCTCAAAGGGGCAACGTTCGCGAATCCCCAGCAGAAAGGAGAGTACGACGCCGAGGGCAATGCCTGCATGACTATCGATGAGCTGGAGAAATGGCTTGTCCTGATGTTCGCTCGATATCATCGAGACGTTCACGCGGGCATTGGCACGACGCCGCTGACCAAATGGACCGAAGGCATTCTCGGCACACGGGGAAAGATGGGCCGTGGAATCCCACCGATAGTCGCCGATCCCGAGAAGGTCCGCATCGACTTCATGCCATTCGAGGAGCGAGCGATCCGAGGAGATGGAGTTGTCAACGACAACATCCACTACTTCCACGATGTCTTGAGACCGTGGATTGGGGAACGCGATCCTGACAATCCGAAGCGAGGTAAGAAGTTCCGGTTCCGCTATGACCCACGCGACATGAGCGTGTTGTACTTCTTCGATACCGATCTCAAACGGTATCAGGCGATTCCCTATCGAGATTCGAGCTTGCCGCCGGCAAGCATCTGGGAGATACGTGCAGCCAACAATGCAGCGAAGGCTGCGGGCATGAAGGAATACAGCGAACGGGACTTGTTTGCGCTGATCGCGCGGCAGCGCGAACTCGAAGAAGCTGCCGCTGAAAAAAGCAAGGCGGCACGTCGTGCTGAGCAGCAGCGCAAACAGCAGGACAAAGCTCGCGCGCAAAAATCTAAAGACCTGCCACGGGCCTCGAAGATCGAGCCGTCCAGGCTTGCGCCGGCAGTCCGTGGGTACGACCCAGACGATATTCAGGCACTGAGCGACGATGAATAGCACGACGGTTGAGTATGGCCACCTCAGTCCAAAGGCACAGGAGTACCTGGACCTGCCAACCAAGGATCGGATTCGGAAGATTCAGGAGGGCACGTGGCTACAGCTCGACCATGCGACGACCACGCTCCAGAAGCTGGAGGATCTGCTCGACTATCCAAAGGTAACGCGGATGCCGAGTTACCTGATTGTTGGTCCGTCATATAGCGGCAAGACATCCATTCTTGAGCGATTCCGCGATCAACATCTTCCCGACGTGGATCCCGAGCACGAGGCAACACGGTGTCCGGTGGTGATGGTCGACGCACCACCCAAGCCCGACCTATCCGACTTCTACAGTCGAATCATGGATAGTCTGATGACGCCATATAAGCCGACGGCCCCAGTCTATGAAAAGTACTCGCAGGTCAAACGCCTCTTTGGCGAGATGGATGTGCGCATCCTCATCATCGACGAGATCCACCATCTAATTGCCGGTGGCCTGACCAAGCAACGCGAGTTTCGCAACGCACTCAAGAGCCTGAGCAATGAGGCGAAGGTCAGTATCGTCGCCTCAGGGATCGAAGAGGCATACAACGCGTTCAATGCCGATCCGCAGATGTCGAGTCGATTCGTTCCGATCGAGATGCCCAGTTGGACGCCCGGCCGGCAGCTAGGGACGTTGCTGAAGACGCTGGAGCGCCGGACGCCGCTGCGCAAGCCATCAGGGCTGCACTACCCCGAGATGATGCAGGCGATCTATATGAAGAGCGAGTCCACTCTCGGTGACATCTTCGATCTCGTGAAAACGGCGGCGGTTGACGCTATCCGTTCCGGCGAGGAAGCGATTACCGAAAAGCAGCTCGAAGCATTGGACTGGGTGCCGCCCTCCAAGCGCAAGACCTACAGGCGAAGGCTGTGAAAACCTGGTCATGCGCCAACGTGCTGCTCTGGCCGATTCGGTATAAACCGATACCGGGCGAGTTGCTGTCGAGCTGGGTTGTTCGATTGGCGCATGGCCACGGAATGAGTTTGACGTCATTCTGCAATCTGGCACTCGGAGCTGACGCACGCGTGTTGACAGTGGACATCGACCGGCGCAGCCCACAATGGCTTCTGGAGTCGCTGGCACTGCACACGGGGACTCCGTTGGAGGCAGTTCGTCAGACGACGCTGCGGTTCTATGAAGGGACGCTGTATCCAGAGTTCCACGTTGGTGGAATTCTTCCGTGGGTGATCTCGATCAAGCTGCCGCGAAGCGCCCGGCTTGGCCCAGGTCTTCAGTTTTGCCCGTACTGTCTAAGGACTGATCCAAGACCGTACTTCCGCCGCTGCTGGCGAGTCGCACTGCAAACATTCTGTGAGCGGCACCAGCGTTTGTTGCTCGATAGGTGCCCCCGTTGTGGCGCGAGCTTGTTTGTTCAGCGCGTCGATACAAACTTGTGTCACGCGGAGATCGATGGCATTTGCCATTGCCACAACTGCGACTTCGATCTTCGGATGGCGGAGGCGCCCAACGTAGATGATCGAGGCAGTGGTCTCCTTTCCGAGCTGCAGCAACTGACGCGCGATCTCTCTTCGTTGGGCGCCGCGGGCCCGCGAGACCTGTTGGATCGTTTGCACGCTATGGCCGTGACGATGTTGTCGTGCAAGGTCAAGCCGCGTCTCTGTGACTGTCTAGCCTGTCGCTTCGGTTACTCCGACTTGGAGATTGTGCGCACCAGAAAGCCGGCGCTGGAACTGCAATCTGTACTGGCTCGGCATGCAGTATTGCTGTGGTCCCTTTGGCTGCTTCAGCACGATCCCGAGGCGCACGCGCAGCCTGTCAAGCCCACTGCTCCGTTGCACCACCATTTTGTTAAGGATATCTTGGCTGGGTATCGGCGCGAGGCGTCTCTTCACGCGCGTCGAGACTTGCCCGCTGAGCTTCCAATTGCGATGAGCAGCTCACCGCAGATACGCGATGGCTGCGTGGTATAGCTGCATTGAGATCCAGGAGCGCAGTTCGTCGGGAGTACTGGCCTGCGTGTGTTCCAACGCCATCACACGATGGTCGCCACCGTCCTGTACTGAGATGAATGCTCCCGTCGCGGCCTGGACTGCACGTTGTATCGCTTCATCGCTCTGGTTTTTCAAGGGAACCGCAAACGATATAGGCGGGTTGGCTTCGTGAACCATGAGCAACGTGGATGCTTCCTTTGAGGAAACAGCAAAGGCAGCTACACGCTTGAGCCGGTGATTGTCTTCAGGCATCAAGAGGTGCTCGTTCAGCACACCGTCCTCGTCTGAGATCAGTGGCATCGGGACGGTCCAGCCATCGTCGCGGCTCGCCGTCAGGACTCGCACGGAAGCATCATTCAGCGTGGATAGCGCTTTGACAGCGTGTTCGAGGAATGCCGGCGGGTCTGGAATCTCGCTGTCATCGTCGACGATCTGTGTTTCGCGGATGCGCTTTGTGGAGCCCGGTTCGCCGATCGCGTGCTCGTTGATCGGTTCGCCGGACGAGGCACTAGCGCGAGGCTTTTGTCCGGCTATTGTTCGGTCGGCGAAGACGTATTTGTTTTCCAGGTCGGTGAATCGCCGATTGCCGCGCACGGGCATCGTAGCCGGAGCAAGCTGCGACGAAGGGTCATGCTCCTCCAGGCTGACTTGGGCGGGTTCCTTGGCTTTCCGGGCTGTGGGCGGTGCTTCCTGTGGCGGGGTATCGGGCACCATTCCGGTAGTGTGAGCTTTCTTTCCACCCGTCACATGGAACCGCAGTGACTTGAAGGGGAACGGGTGCGAGCAACTCAGGAGTTGATAGACGAGGAACGTTCCTTTGGGATCATTGCCTCGCGACAGCCACTTCCCAGCGGCTCGCAGTGTTGTCGTTCCTTCGAACGGAAATAGGGTCTGCGGGTAAACCTCTTGGCGAGCCTGAGCGGCGCGTACGCAGGAGGCTCCAATCATTTTGGCCGCGCGCCATGCCAGCCGACTGCCGGCGATTCTTGCGACGTCCTCGGCGCTTGCGCGCGGAATACGGTCGGCAAGTTGAAGCGTCATCCGGTTGTGCCGATCTATTGCCGGCGTCCCCGTGTAAAGATGCCCTCTATCGAGTTGGGGGTGGAACAGCCTGTTGAGGAGCTCACTGGACGAGCCGAAGTAGAAACGGATCAACTCCATGCAGGGCACGACAAGGAGCTTCCCGTCTGGCAAGGTGACTCGAACGCAATAGGAGTGCGTGTTCTCGCGATGTCCAGCATGCTCATGGAGCGGCAGCATGAAACTGCCGTCTTCGAAGCTCGATCCAGCTTTTACTAGCTCGCAGGTGTCCTGGCTGATCTCCAGGTTCTCGCAATGCAGTTCTTCGTCAGCGGCACGGGATTCCAAGCTCTGTTCGCGCCACACGTCGCCGATACGCAGGAGCATTGTGGTTCCGACTGAAACCCAGCATCGGGTCTGCTGCCTTTCGGTTTCGCGGAGCGAGAGAAGCGATAAGCGACTGCTGCCTTCAGGGCACTTGTCCTTGGACAAGGAGACCAGAACGGACGGATGGCGCCGTCGCACCATGCGATCGGGGAAGGCGATGGGGCCGAACCAATCCACGCGCCAACGGCCTTCCCTTTTTGGAAACGCGTTTATGCGGAACATGTGATCCTGATCTGATCGTCAAAGCGTCGCCCGGCACGGGGATCTACCTGGCCGCGGCCGAGCGCCGATGACGAATTTCTGGCTGTTGCTTACGCCCGGCTATGACGGAGGTACAGATACACCAGTCCGATCGGCGCAATGAAGATCGCGAAAGCCCAACAGATCAGCATCGTGCTGAACTTGGCGAACAGCATCACGATTGCGTTCACGAAGAAGACGTTGTTGCCGAGAATGAAGTTCATCACGCCTTCGTACACGAACCGGGCATATGGATAGAGCACGGTGCTGATGAGGGCGAACAGAACCATCTGGTAGGGGAGCGGTTTTCCGGCGTTGCTCGCGAAGAGGAATATGAACGCGGGAAAAATCACGCCAAACAGGAAATGGCGGAAGTAGTAAGCACGAGAGAGGCCACCAAAGGTTTTTGCGAACAACGTATTCATAAGTCAATCTGATTTGCGGGTACGAATCGAAAATGCACGCGGGCCGTTCGTGGGTTGCCGCGATGCCCAACGTACATTTAACGGCGGCGAATTCGCTTGCCGCACCCCTCGCCCGAAGGGAGGCGAATTCCGAGATATCTATATCAGGTGTAAGAGTATTTTAATTGTGGTTGCCAAATTTTCTTGGAGCCCAGTATGGGAGGTATCTGCGCCAATCCAGTGATGTATGAGATTAAATATCCCTCTAATTGGGGGGGCTAGATCACTGAGCTATCTAACCGTCTGAGGGTACACTCCTCAGCCAAGAATCTTAGGGTTCTGAGAAATGGTCGAGGGGATATCGTGCAGGTCAGGCCTACGTGTGCCGGCCGTACGGTAGTGGGGATGGCGATTGCAACTTCGGCGATGGTCGACGTAGCGCAGATCATAGGCAACAAAACAATGGACGCACTTAGTGAGGCACAGCGCAACTGGATAGATGGCGCTCCCATTATTCCTGCCACGTTGACGGTACGAGCACTCGATGGCCAGTCAACGCATACCTATGAAGTTCTGGATCGAGATGCGGAGGGGCGTGTGCACGGTTTGCACAAACGCCGCGGGTGGAAGGGGTTCGTCTTGAGGGTTCGCGACCCGGCGACCCATGAGGAGTTTGCTGCCAAGCTTGCAGTCCCCGGCGACTACAAGCAGCCACGGCTCGAGCAAGAGCTGCTGTATACATCCAAACTTCGTCCAGCTAAATCGCTCTTTGTTTGCCCGATGTCAGTCGGCCTTTCTGCGCCGCCGCCGGGTATGCCGGATGCCGAAGAAGACTTTGTTTGCTTTATAGCCCCCTGGGTTACGGGGAGGACCTTGGAGCAGTATCTCCAAGAGGACTCGCTCGAGATCGATTTTGTCTGCAGTGTAGCAATGCAGGTGCTTCGAGCTATCACCTACCTCAAGCGGGTTGAGTTGAAACATGACGATCTGCACGTGGGCAACGTCATGATTTCTCAGGTGCCAGCGGAATTGGCTCTGCTCGCTGATGACGAGCATCGATTGGAAGTATCAATTATCGATTTGGGTAGTCTAAAACCATCCAATCAGACTACAAGCAAGAGCCGAGACGACAAAATCTGTTTTGTTCAGATATTGGTGGAGCTTTACAACGGTCTACATCGGAACCGTCGTGTCGCCTCCAGTCACCCTCACTTCATGCGCCGGTTCCTGCAGTTCATCGAAAAGTTGGTGGATGAGGACCAGGCGAGGCATTTTCCGATTGAGAACCAAATTGCCCAGGAGTTGCAAGTTCTTCAGCGTGAACTCGAAGAGGTGGAGATTGATGAGTCAAAGTTCCAGCCGTTTGAGGCCATTTCGGCCGAGCATTTAGCCGACGACGCGACGCTGCTGGAGCTTTTCGTTGAAACATTGCCGTGGATGCAGGACATCCAGGAGCGTAAACCTATCGTGCTCACTGGTCCACGCGGGTGCGGTAAGTCAATGATATTCCGCTATCTTGCAGTAAGAACACATTTGGGCTTACGTGCTCAGAATGCGGAACGCGGACGTGCAAGCCCTTTTGACTCTTTTGGGGTATATATCAGTTGCGCTGCACATCTTCAAAACAACCTTAGCTGGTTGGCTCGCAAGGAGGGGCGCGCTGAGCAGAGGGCGCATGAGATTGCAACTTACTTCCAATTGATAGTTGCTCGTGAGCTTCTAAAATCTCTTGGTATGGCCTATGCCGATTCAGTGGCGAACCGCGCTTTTCGACTAGATGAAGCTGGTTTCGATAATATCGTTGCACTTATCTCGTCGTACTTCAGTCGTCCCGTTGAATCGGCAAGACTGACCAATCGCAGTCGCATCCTTCATTTCGCAGATGACCTTGATGCCTTACGGGTTCAGCTCCATGGAACTTTGCTTCGAGATGGCGAATGGAACGATCATCTTCCGGATACGTTCCTTGCTGATCTAACTGGAAAGTTGGGATCTGTCTTCCCTTACTTCAAGAGGCATCAAGTGGTATTCCTGTTGGATGACTACTCGTCAAACCGAGTGCAGGAAGAAATTCAACGAATACTTAATAAGATAATTTTTGAGCGCGTTCCAACTCACTACTTCAAGATTTCCTGCGAGAAGTTCGGTTTTGATCCGGGCGATATCGATGGGGTCACACTAGAGGAGACGCGCGAGTTCACCACTATCGACGCAGGTAGCCGAGCTTTGGCGGACGTCGATGATCATGCTGCGAAACGGTTTGTGACGAACCTGATTGATCGACGGCTGAGCAGAGCTGGTTGGGCGGGGCGGGCAGAGAAGCTTATTGGATCTTCGGAACCATATGCTGATGATGTTCAGCTTGCCAGCTATATTCGCGAGCATGGCAGTACTCAGGGGCGTCGCTACTACTATCATGGGTTGCACGCTCTTGGGCGGCTATGGAGTGGCGATACCGCCACGGTTTTACAGATCGTTCGTGAGATGTTCGTCAAGGGAAGCGTGCAGCGCGATACCACGGCACCCATTACCAAGGCTGCTCAACACGAGGCGATCGTTTCTATCTCAAAGGCGTTCAAGGAGCGCGTGGATGGTTTGCATCCATTCGGAGCGCTAATGGCCAAGATTCTTGGACAGTACGGAGCGGCCGTCCGTGACGTGATGGTTAAGGGGCGACTGAACTCTGCGAAGGAGCCGTATCGACTTTACCGTCTGGAGATGACCAAGGATGAACCGAGATCGACGATTGCCTTGTTACGTGATCTTGACCCAGAGCTAGGATCTCTCGCGCGCGAGCTTCTCCGGCGAGCGATCTTTATTGAGCTACAAGACAGTCGCGCCAAGGAGGGGCTTTCAAAGCAAACTATGCGTTGGGAGTTGCGGCGAATATTCAATCCAGCATTCGGACTTTCGCTCAAGCGTGATAGTTATCTAGGGGTGCGCGACATTGAGGAGCTGCAAACATTCCTGACGGCTCCGGAGCGTTTTGCGGATCGAGCAAGGATGTCGTATGCCACCAAGAGCGGCGCGGATCGGTTCAGTGGGGAATTGTTCGAGGATACAGATGACTGACAAGCAGGCTTTCGTCAAACGAATTTGCTTTGACGATGTACAGGTGTCTCTTCCCGAAGTTGAACCGTGGGATGGAGATGAGGTTTCTCCCGATCTGCTAATTAGTGCCCTTGGTTTTGAGGATCGAGCTTCCGCTATCCCCCAATTGTTCGCTGAGCGCTTACCTCAGGGTGGGGCGGCTATTGCCTTGCTAGGTTGCTACGACATCAATACTCAGGACAACGAGGGTAATGGGGATGCCATCCGCGGGGCTCTGTCGCGTTTTTGTTCCGAAATTCGCACCTTCAGCGCCGAAAGTCCGCATGAGGTGCAATGCGCCGTGCAAGCTGCGCTGCAGGAGCTTCGGCAAAGCCGACAGAAAGTTCGCGTCGCTTTCGATATTAGCGGCGCATCAAGTACGTTGATCCTGTCCGTTCTTGCAACGCTCATTCCACAGGCACCGCGACTCGTACTCGACATCGTCTACGCAGAGCCAGAGGAATATGCTCCTCCGCGCTTCGAATATGAATCGAGGCTCGAGGAGTTGGTCCAAGAAGCCTTGTCGGATGGTGACGACAGCTCGTTTGCCGAGCAAGGTGTCTCCGATGTGGACGTCAACGAGCTGTATCCTGGTTTGAACGCAGAGAATCGCCCTGATCGAGTTATCGCGCTGCCCTCGTTACGCACATCTCGGTTGGTGCGCTGCCTTGCTCACATCAGCGATCAGCCACTTGTGTCGCCAGTGTCATCCATCTTCTGGATCCTTGGTGAGCCACCCGCGTCTTCCATGAGGTGGCGATTGGATCTGCAGCGTCGAATCGTAAATCGTCAGCTGGCAGTAATGGTAGGTAAGGAGCCTTCTGATACGACCGCTCCGTCACTATGTGAGCGCAACCACCATACTTGCAGTACGCGAGACTATCGCCAGACATTGGGCACTCTGGTCAGCCAGATTGATCAAAGCGCGGGATCGAACGTCTGGCTCATTCACATGGGATCGAAACTGCAGGCGGTTGGCGTCGCACTTGCGCTGCAGGTGCGTAACGAGGTCACAGTTCTGCGGGCGCGCCCAAAGCAGTTCAACGCTGGCAAGTACTCCAGTGGCGTTGGGACGCTGTGGCGATTGCACTTCGAAGACTTGGCAGGGGTTCTTGGCCGACTTCAACAGATCGGCGAGCTGGAATTGGAAACGAAAATTGAGACGTCACGTGAAAGACGTCCAAGTTGTTAGCGCTGTTTTTTTTGCGCTGTGAGAAGGTCCCATTCTTGGACCTTCTCGCGCACTAGATTTTGTGCATCGACTTCGCGCCAATCTGGGTAGCGGTGGGATCGAGGTACTGCCCATCGTTGCTTCCAGTAATCCGAGTACTCATCCACAGATAGTCTTTGGGGGGCTCCGAAAGAACCGCCTGCCATGCCAGAGTGGAGGTCGCTGACTAGGTTGAATAGATAGACTTCACGTTGCACGCCATGTGCAAGTAGGTCCAGCGGTAACCCAAGCAACATCAGCGCTTTGGTAACGTTTTGCCAGCGAACCTTGGGGCCGTTTCCATATCCGTTGGGTGTCAGCTGTCCATGGGCTACCAGCAAATCGCACATGCGATCGTAGAGATGCTCCAAATGGAGCATCCCGAATCCCTTCGTGTAACCAATCGGCTCCGCCAGCAGACGGCTATCGTATCGCAGGCGGTTGTACTGCGCGCTCTTGCCAAACGCGCTGGTCGTTGTAATCGCTACGAGCGGCTGCTGGATTTGTTGGCGTTGCATTGTCGTGCGCTTCGCCGCGTATCTTAGCCAGTACGCCTCCCGGATTGCGTCCGCTGCGAGTAGTCCCGCGCAAAGCTTGCCTCCTAGCAGGAAGCTATAAGGCGGGATCGCGCCGATGGTGTAGGCGTCCATCGTTTGGTTGACCAGCTCGAGTTTCCGACCAGCGGGAAACTCGAATAGTGTGTCTCGGCAGGCAAGGTCTGCCGGAGGGGATTGCAGTCCCAGGATACCAATCAGGCCGCCATGGGTTTCGTCCACTACAAGGAAGCGTAACCTGCGGCCGTATCCTTTCGAGTACGGCATGGACCAGCACGCACGAGCCAACGTCCACAGCTGCTCTTCCTCTGTCGTTTGCACCAGTCGGAGCGCGGGCTTTATTGCATGAACATCGATGTTCTGGCCGTTTTTGAACCAGTGACGGTGGCGCTCGAACAATGCCGCAAGCTTGCCACTGTATCCAATTCGCTCCCCAAGCCCGCGGGCAGCAACATGCAATCCTCGGACAAAGTCCTTGTTGCCGAACGTCAGAGCGTTGGTGCAGGCGGCGTGGGCTGAAACAATATCTGCGGCAAGCTGTTGTTTCCTAGATTCAAGCCATATGACTGCGCCTGAAGGGGCATGGAATGCCCCTTCAATGAGATTGGACGGAGTTCGGCGCACGTTACTGGTCATGGGGCGCTATTTGGCCAGAGGTGCGCGCGGAAGTCAAGCATGGGAAAAGCAACGCTAGTGCCGTGTCTCAGCATGCGACTTTCACGCGTGTAGCCTCATCGCCCGAGGTAATGTGCGGCGCCGCAAGAGTGCCTACCAATCGGTGTGATTCCCCAACGATGGGTTACGGGGCTATATCTCAAGCACTAATCCAGTACTGAAGGCCTGATTTTCCGCTGGGTGTCCTTTCGGTGCATATCCCCGTGGATTGCATATAACGCGACATGCGCCGACGCTGTAGTCGAAGCTGTCGTGCATATGGCCATGAATCCATAGATCGGCCAGTTGGACCACATCATCCATGCGGCTGGCATATGCAGACGTCAGCGGATCATCTTGATAGCGCGACGAGACACTCTTGGCCGAAGGGGCGTGATGGGTAACGACCACCCGCCTGTGCTGTGAAGGGGACATTAGTTCCGTGCGGAGCCAGTCGCGCGCGACGTGGTGCATCCGTGTCGTATCCCGCGGTTGCAACTTTCTGAACACCCCGTGCGATTCAAAACGAATGGCCCCGGTGAAGTCGGACATGCCTCGACCAGCGTAGCCTTCGGCGGTACGCACGTTTTCTTCTGTACCCCCGTACAAAGCGAAGTCTGTCCAGAGCGTGGCACCTAGGAACTCTACGTCCCCGATCACGAATCTATCCATGTCGAGGAGATGAACGTTCGACGTTGCCGCGCATGCCGCCCGCAGATCTCGCAGCACTCTGCTGTGCTCGCCTTTGTAGAACTCGTGGTTGCCAGGCACATAGATGACCGGCAGGCCACGACTCTGGGCTTCAATCCAAGGCATTCCTCGCTTGCCTATATGAATGTCACCAGCAAGCACGATGACATCAGCGCCCGTCGTGTCGATGTCGAGGGTAGTGAATTCGAGGTGCAGGTCACTTAGAACCAGGAGATTCATGCTTACTCGTGACGTCCTGGCTCACATCAGGAGGGATGTCGCTTGGGGCCGCTTCAGATTTTGCCTGCGGCTCTGGTTGGCGTCGGATGTAAGCCGGTACGATGCCTTGCTTTTCGAGGCGGCGTACTGCCGCGGCAACTGCCGCGTCCGCGCGCGTCAAAAATGTATCGCTGGTCATGAATCGGCCGAATTTGTCTGCCGGCATGGCTTGCTCCATTTGTCCTGCCCCCCAGATTACTCCGTCCACGCCTTCGCGGCAGCGCGTCTCTCCACAGGGCGATTGCAATAGCGTAGGTCGCGGGCATGGTGATTCATTGCCCCTAGGCCCGCTCACCAGATTGTCGGTCTGCCACGAAGCCGATCGCCTGCCGCCCGGCGCGCCGCGGCATCTTGGGCGCGGCGACGTGCTTTCCTGATGCCATCGCAGTCGCAAAAGCATCCTGGACCAAACGATGTGTTGCGCGCAGATCTAGGTCGCTCCGTCCTGCCAAGGCTTCTGCCGCGCTGGCGTCCAACTCAATGCGCTTGCCGGTGGCACGCTGCAGCCGCTGCACCTCCGCCAAAACAAGCAGCAACCGCTGCTCGGGCTCAGGTGCCGGGATGTCAAACACCTCTACGCGGCTCAATAGCGGGGAAGGCACAGCGTTGAGATCATTGGCCGTCAGGACGTAGATGATCCGACTGGCGTCAAACGCCATATGCAAGAACATGTCTTGGAATGTGCTTGCTGTCTCGGACTCAAGTAGATCCAGCAGTACAGGAGTTACCGGGTAGCGGACATCGCTACCAATCTTGTCCACTTCGTCCAAGATGAGCACAGGCGTCGCCGAGCTGCCACGGGCGAGCATCTCAATAACCATCCCAGGTCGAGCGCTGTGCCAGGCGCTATCGCCGCCCGTCAGTTGGAAGCTTGCCTGGGCACTTCCAGCGGACCACTTCCGCATTGGCACATTCAGAAGCTCTGCCAACTTCAGCGCAAAGTGCGTTTTTCCAATGCCTGGTGGTCCTGTCAGCAGGATCGGCCGAATCCGGAAATCCTTTGTCCGCATCGCACTGTTCAACGTGAGATCAATCCTGAGCTTCTCAATCGGCTCACTCAGGTTGCCGAACACGCTCCGCGCCGTTTCGAGCTTCTTCAGGGCAGATCGAACACGAGGTAGTGCGCGGTAGCCCTCATTGCTCCCGGCTCGCTCCAACAATGTCTCGGCGCACCGCCGCTGGCTGCGGTCTGCACCTTGCATGTGCTCGTTGGCGAGCGCCAGCGCTTCAGGCCCAAAAACCTGAATATGCCGGGGCCGAGCACGGCGAGGAGCGGGAACCACTTCTGCCGGCGTCGCCACAGCCGGTCCAGCAGATGAGGATTCATGCTCATCTTCTTTTATCACCGCAAGGTCCAGTTTGGCTTGTCGGGCAGCCTCAAGGACGGTGTGCGTGTTCGAGGGGATGAGCAGATGCCATGCCGCCGCACTACGCTGCTCGGACAGATCCCCTAAAGGAACAAATCCAGGTGGGTGCTCCGAAGGTTGCCGGGGAGCAGACATGATGATTCTCCATACGCGAATCAATGGCTTGCAGCCGCAGCCATCGAACCCGGCAACGCCGGGAGCCGAAGAAGCCCGAGGTCAGTCAGCTATTCGCGAGTGAGTTCGCTCTGACGGAGCGAACGCGCGGCTGCCGACATCGACCGCTGGGGTCGATTGGTGACGGCAGGTGTCTTTGGCAGCCATGGAGGTATGAAAGGTGTGATGCGGCTCGTGTAACCACGTTCTTGAACCATACAACACCAGGTAGGCTGAGGCTATCCGGCGAAGTACTGGACTTGGTTCGCAGCCGCGAACGTTGTGGTCGGACGACGTGATGGGCGGATGCGCTGCGCATCAAATGGTGCGGCGCATCATTTCGTAGAGCCGAAAAAGTGAGGGGAATGGCTCTGTAGTGCGGCTTCTCGCTGGGTAGCACCCAATCCAAACTTCGATATTTTCTAATCTACTTCGCTATTTTCTAATTATCTTCGCTACGCGGACAGCCGGGGTCAATGTGGAAACCATCCGGTTCTACCAACGCAAGGGCTTGCTGCCTGAGCCGGAGAAGCCCTATGGCGGCATCCGCCGTTACGGTGACGCCGATGTGGCGCGCGTGCGGTTCGTGAAATCAGCCCAGCGGCTGGGCTTCAGTCTGGATGAAATCGCCGAACTGCTGCGGCTGGAGGATGGCACCCATTGCGAGGAAGCCAGCAGTCTGGCCGAGCACAAGCTCAAGGACGTGCGCGAGAAAATGGCTGACCTGGCGCGCATGGAGGCCGTGCTGTCTGAGTTGATGTGCGCATGCCATGCGCGGGCAGGAAATGTTTCCTGCCCGTTGATTGCGTCACTGCAAGACGGAACGAACCTCGCAGTGTCGGTGGAGGGTGGTCACGGGGTGACTACGCCTTAGCGTGCTTTATTTTCCGAATTCTGAAACGACCCCTTATTGGCAAACAGGTAGGCGTGGTGGGGGCGTGCCGCGCCGAACACCTTGACGACCCGCGCGAGGATCGTTTCGAGCCTGTCAGGAATTTTGTGTTTGAGGCATAGCATGTTGGAAAGGAGCATCTATGCCAAGCAAGAAGAAACCGGCGGCAGCCGGCACGGCGGCGCTGCCGTCTATTCCCCACGAACTCATTGAACAACTGACCGGCGGCACCACGCCGATGACGGCCGAACAGATCAACGCCACCACCATGGCGCTGAAGAAAGCGCTGATCGAGCGGGCGCTGGGCGCAGAACTGTCGTACCACCTGGGCTACCCGCCCGGCAGCGCCCGCCCCGAGGATGCAGCCAACCAGCGCAACGGCAAGTCCGCCAAGACGGTGCTGACTCAGGACGGGCCGCTGCGCATCGAAGTGCCGCGCGACCGCGCAGGCTCCTTCGAGCCCATCCTGATCCCCAAGCACGAGCGGCGTTTCACCGGCTTTGACGACAAGATCGTAGCCATGTACGCGCGGGGCATGACGGTGCGTGAGATCCAGGGCTTTCTGGCCGAGCAGTACGGCACCGAGGTCAGTCCTGAATTCATCAGTTGCGTCACGGATGAGGTAATGGCCGAGGTCACCGCCTGGCAGGCACGCCCGCTGGAGCCGATGTACCCGGTCGTATTCTTCGACTGTCTGCGGGTCAAGATCCGCGAGGATGCCGTGGTGCGCAACAAGGCCATCTATCTGGCGCTGGGCGTGCTGCCCGACGGCACCCGCGACATCCTGGGCCTGTGGATCGAGAACACCGAGGGGGCCAAGTTCTGGATGAAGGTGTTCAACGATCTGAAGACCCGTGGTGTAGCCGACATCCTGATTGCCGTCACCGACGGCCTCAAGGGCATAGCCGAGGCGCTTGGGGCGGTGTTTCCGACCACGACGCTGCAGACCTGTATCGTGCACTTGATCCGCAACAGCCTGGACTATGCCAGCTGGAAGGACCGCAAGGCGCTGGCAGCGGCGCTCAAGCCCATCTACACGGCGCCCAGCGCAGAAGCCGCAGCGGCCCAACTCGATGCCCTGGAAGCTGGTCCCTGGGGGCAGAAGTTTCCCACGGTGGTGGCGGCCTGGCGCCGGGCCTGGGAGCGCGTCATTCCGTTTTTTGCGTTCAGCCCGGCGGTGCGCAAGGTGATTTACACGACCAATGCCATCGAGAGCCTGCACAGTCAGCTGCGCAAAATCATCAAGACGCGGGGGCACTTTCCCAGCGATGATGCCGCCACCAAGCTGCTGTGGCTGGCCTTGCGCAACATCACGGCTGACTGGGGCCGAGCAGCCAGGCAGTGGAAAGACGCCATGAACCAGTTCGCCATCGCCTATGGGGAGCGCTTTACACGACCGGCCGCGTAATATGTCCACCGGGCTCGTCTGAAACGGCAGCCCGAATAAAAAGCCTTGAACACAAAAATTCAGACAGCCCCATCGTTTCGGTACCGGCGCGCATGTCCAGCGGCTCCACGGCCAACCAGATCGCGTCCACCCGAATCAACGCAACCACCCTTGCAGCCACTGGGCGCACTGCGCTGCGGCCGATCCCGGCCAGCGAAGACTGATCGTCGTCGCGCCACGGCGGACTTCGATCTGGATGTCCGGCACGGCAGTGGTCGGCTCGCCGATCCGCAACGGGATGAACTCGCCTTGCGGCACCCTCATCAACTCGCGGTCCTCAGGCGCGCCATTCTTTGCTTCCTGCTCGGCGACCCAGCGCCGCAGCAGATTCGCATTGAGGCGATGGTGCAGGGCTATCGCCGCGATCGAAACACCCGGCTGCATGCACTCCTGCACTGCCTTGGCCTTGAACTCGGCGCTATGCCGACGTCGGCGCCGTATTGGCGCGCTCTCTTCGATAGTGTCCACGTGTCCACCTAGAACTAGATGGACACGATGCTCCTTGCTACGCGGGTCCCCTTCAAGACGGGTTCACCGGGTGCTTACCGAGGTTTGGCGAGACTTGAGATCGATGGTCAGACTCTGGTGATTGGAACTGACAATGAGCGCGTTGTTGAAGCGCCGTGCGATCGACGTTCGAGTTTTGTTGGCAGTGCGCTGCTGGACATCCAAGCGCCGCTTACAGTGCGCTGGCAGACGCTGGACGATCCGGCCCGTTGGCACGAGGCAAGCGTAAGCGTTCCCGCCTTTCAAGGGGCGACGTCACGGGCTATGCAAGCATCTGTCCGTAACGTTCGATTGTATTTTTTGGATGGTGGCGTCGTTGCCGCGGAGCAGTTTCTGACACAGAACCTTCTCGGCGGAGACCAGAGAACGGTCTCCACGGGCGTCCCCGTAGGTGTACGGGCTGAGCGGATTTGTGACAACACCAACCAGAAGAGCATTGACGCGTTTTCCGGATGACCGGGCGACGTCGTTGTGAATTCAACCCTAAAACAACCTGACTCTCTCAAATGAACCTGCAATACAAACTCGCCGTAGCCCTCCTCACCACCGCCTGGATCACCGCAGGCACCTGCGCCCAGCACACCTCCACCGAGCCGGCATCAGGCGATGCCACGCAAAGCGGAATCAAGAAGGCCGTGCACGCAAAGAAGCACGGCAAGCGAGCCAAGATTACCCGCGCGCGCAAAGGCGCTCCGGTGGCGAGCGACGGCGATGCAGAAGTGCTCGCCCAGGTGTTGGGCTCTGATAACAAAAACCCGTTGTGGGGAAAGCCACAACAGTAGAACTGGAGGCTTGGCAGCTTCGAGGTCGGCGCTTGCCGGCATGCGAGCGCCCGTCCATCGATAAGGAAATGCGTGCGGTCTAGGACAGCCTCGGCCCACTGCACACCAACGCAGCAAGTCGTATGCGCTACGTAGCCCCGACGGCCGGTATTCGCAGCGGAACCATCACCCCCCGAACTGAAAAGCCCTGTCCACCTAAAAACAGGGCGACTCTGCTTTCAGCGGAAGGCAGGGCTGCCCCACACGAAGCGCTGGGCAGGGCCGATGGCCCCCAAGGTGGACACCGCCGCGCGCCAGGCTAGACCGTCGCGCCTTCCTTGCTCGGATCGACCTGCTTGCCACGCGCCAGCACCGGCACCAGTGCCGCACCGGTATGGCTGGCTTTCACCCGCGTGAGCGCCTCCGGCCCGCAAGCCGCGACGATCGTGCCGCCTCCGTCGCCGCCTTCCGGGCCGAGATCGAGAATCCAGTCCGCCTCGGCAATCACGTCGAGGTCGTGCTCGATCACGATCACGCTGTGGCCGCCGTCCGCCAGCCGATGCAGCACGCGGATCAGCTTGGCCACGTCGGCCATGTGCAGGCCCACGGTCGGCTCGTCCAGCACGTACAGCGTGTGCGGGGCCTTCTGGCCGCGGCGTGTGATGTCGTCGCGCACCTTGGCAAGTTCCGTGACGAGCTTGATGCGCTGTGCTTCGCCGCCGGATAGCGTGGGCGACGGCTGGCCCAGCGTCAGGTAGCCAAGGCCCACGTCCTTCATGAGTTGCAGCGGGTGGGCGATGCTGTTCATCGCACCAAAGAATTCGACCGCCTCGTCGATCTCCATGGTCAACACTTCGCCGATGTTCTTGCCGCGCCAGGTGACGGCCAGCGTCTCGGGGTTGAAGC
The DNA here is from genome assembly GCF_000954135.1 of Ralstonia mannitolilytica. Lineage (NCBI taxonomy): Bacteria > Pseudomonadati > Pseudomonadota > Betaproteobacteria > Burkholderiales > Burkholderiaceae > Ralstonia > Ralstonia mannitolilytica. The sequence goes on from NZ_CP010800.1 coordinate 1,292,701, forward strand.
GCTGGCCGTGGCACACGTCGCATGCGACTTTCACGTCGGGCAGGAAGCTCATGGCGATGGTGCGCACGCCCTGGCCTTCACAGGCGGGGCAGCGGCCGTCGCCGGTGTTGAACGAGAAGCGCGAGGCGGTGTAGCCGCGTGCGCGGGCCTCCAGCGTGTCGGCAAAGAGCTTGCGGATGGTGTCCCACACGCCGATGTACGTGGCGGGGCACGAGCGCGGCGTCTTGCCGATCGGCGTCTGGTCGACTTCCAGCACGCGGTCGATGGTTTCCCAGCCGGTGACGCTGTCGCAGCCATGCCAGTCGTGTTTGACGTCGAGCTTGCGCGGCATCTTCGCCTCAGGCGTCTCAGCCTGCGCGGCCTTGCGTGCGCGGCGGGTTGCCGGCGAAGACAGCACCGAACGGCCGACCGCATCGAGCAGGTTTGTCATCAACACATCGCGCGCCAGCGTCGATTTGCCCGAGCCTGACACCCCCGTAATCGCCACCAGACGCGACAGCGGCATCGTTGCGGTCACGTTGCGCAGGTTGTGCAGCTTGGCGCCGTGCACCGTCAGCCATTGCTCCGGCACGGCTTGCTTGCCGGCACGCGGCGCAATCACCTGGCGGCGCGGCTGCAGCGGGTGCTCGATCGGCTGCGACAGGAATCGGCCCGTGAGCGAATCCGGCTGCGCTGCAAGGTCTGCCACGCCGCCTTGCGCGACGAGCGTGCCGCCGCGCTTGCCGGCACCCGGGCCGATATCGATGATGTGGTCGGCGCGGCGGATGGTGTCTTCATCGTGCTCGACCACCACCAGCGTGTTGCCCTTGTCGCCCAGCTTGCGCAACGCGTCCAACAGGATCTGGTTGTCGCGCGGATGTAGGCCGATGGTCGGCTCATCCAGCACGTAGCAGACGCCCTGCAGATTGCTGCCGAGTTGCGCCGCCAGACGGATACGCTGGGCTTCGCCGCCCGACAGGCTCGGCGCGGCACGATCCAGGCTCAGGTAGCCCAGGCCGACTTCCTCCAGGAACGACAGACGGCTGTGAATCTCGGCCACCACGTCGCGGGCGATGTCGGCGTCGCGGCCGGTCAGGTCCAAGCCCTCGACCCAGCGGCGGGTCTGGCTGACCGTCCACTGCGCAATGTCGACGATGGGCTTGTCGGCAAAGGTCACCGCGCGCGCCGTCGGGTTCAGGCGTGTGCCGTGGCAGTCGGGGCAGGGCAGGTCCGTCATGCCTTCCGGATCGACTTCCTCCGAGGGCAGTGTCTGCTCGCGGCCGCGGTCGTCGCCGCCGAGCACCGTATCGTCAAACGCGGCACGCTGCTCGCGCGTCAACGCCAACCCCGTGCCGACGCAGCTCGCGCACCAGCCGTGCTTGCTGTTGTACGAGAACATGCGCGGATCCAGCTCGGGGTAGCTGGTGCCGCACGTCGCGCAGGCGCGTTTGGTCGAGAACACCTTGACGCTGCCGACATGCGCCGTGTCGCCGTTGTGCATGGCGTGCTGCAGGCCGTCGAGCGGCGCGAGCACGTGCATGATGCCCTTGCCGTATTCCAGCGCCTGTTCCATCAAGGCACGCAGCGCGGCTTCGTTTTCCGGGGCGACAACGATGTCGCCGACGGGCAGTTCCAGCGTGTGCTCGCGGAAGCGGTCCAGGCGCGGCCACGGGTCGACGGTGAGGAACTCGCCATCGACGCGCAGATGCGTATAGCCGCGCGCCTTGGCCCACTTGGCCAGGTCGGTATAGACGCCCTTGCGGTTCACGACCAGCGGCGCAAGCAGGCCGATGTGCTGGCCGCGATGATCCCGCATGAGTTGCGCGAAGATCGCCTCCGGGCTTTGCGCCGACACCGGCGTGCCGTCGTGGATGCAGTGCTGCACGCCCAGCTTCACATACAGCAGGCGCAGGAAGTGCCACACCTCGGACGTGGTCGCCACCGTGCTCTTGCGGCCGCCGCGCGACAGGCGCTGCTCGATGGCCACGGTGGGCGGAATGCCGTAGACGGCATCGACTTCCGGCCGCCCCGCTGGCTGCACGATGGAACGCGCATACGCGTTGAGCGATTCAAGATAGCGACGCTGCCCCTCGTGGAAGAGGATGTCGAACGCCAGCGTCGACTTGCCCGAACCCGACACGCCCGTCACCACGTTGAACTTGCCGTGCGGAATATCGACGTTCAGGCCCTTGAGGTTGTGCTCGTGCGCGTGGACGATGCGCACGACGTTCTCGCCCTGGACTTCCGCCAGCGCTGTGCGCTTGGCGCGGCGGTCGGCCAGTGCCGTTTGCAGCGGCACGCCTTCGGTGGCCTCGGGCTTGCCGATGCTGGCCTCGTATTGCTTGAGCGCCGCACCGGTGTGCGAAGCGGCGCACGCCTTGACCGCAGCGGGGGTGCCGGCGCACACGAGCAGGCCACCGGCATCGCCGCCTTCGGGGCCGAGGTCGATGATCCAATCCGCCGCACGCACCACGTCGAGGTTGTGCTCGATCACGATCAGCGAATGCCCGGCGTCGAGCAGTTTGCCGAACGCGCGCATCAGCTTGGCGATGTCGTCGAAGTGCAGCCCGGTGGTCGGTTCGTCAAACATGAAGAGCCGGCCGGCATTGGCAGGCGCATCGGGTTTGACGCGCTTGCGTGCGGCCGCCTGGGCCGCTTGCGCGGCTTCGGCGAGGAAGCCCGCCAGCTTCAGGCGCTGCGCCTCGCCGCCCGAGAGCGTCGGCACAGGCTGGCCGAGCTTCACGTATTCCAGGCCCACATCGACGATGGGCTGCAGCACGCGCAGCACATCAGCGTCATCGGCGAAGACGGTGGCGGCTTCGCTCACCGTCAGCTCGAGCACATCGGCCACGGACAATGCACGGCCGGCGCGCGCGATTTTCACCTCGAGGATCTCGGCGCGATAGCGCGTGCCGTCGCAATCGGGGCAGCGCAGGTAGATGTCGGACAGGAACTGCATCTCGACATGTTCGAAGCCCGAACCGCCGCACGTCGGGCAACGGCCGTCGCCCGAGTTGAAGCTGAACGTGCCGGCCGTGTAGCCGCGCTGCAGCGCCATCGGCGCCTTGGCGAACAGCTTGCGGATTTCATCGAAGGCGCCAACGTAGCTGGCGGGGTTCGACCGCGCGGTCTTGCCGATTGGCGATTGGTCGACGAAGACCACATCGCAGATCTGGTCCGCGCCACGCAGCGCACGGAATGCGCCCGGCGACTCCGTTGCCTTGCCAAAGTGCCGCGCCAGCGCGGGGTGCAGCACGTCCTGAATCAACGTCGACTTGCCCGAGCCGGACACGCCGGTCACGCACACCAGGCGCTGCAGCGGAATCTCGACCGTGACATCGCGCAGGTTGTGTTCCGACGCGCCTTCGAGTACCAAGCGCGGCGTGGCATCGTTAACGGGACGCGCTTGCCAGTCCGTCGCTTCGGCCACGCGCCGCTTGCCCGACAGATACGCGCCGGTGAGCGTGTCGGCCTGCCGAATGGCCGCCGGTGTGCCGTCGAAGACGATCGTGCCGCCGCGCTCGCCGGGGCCGGGGCCCATGTCGATCAGGCGGTCGGCCGCGAGCATCACGGATGGATCATGCTCTACCACTACCAGCGTGTTGCCGGCATCGCGCAGGCGCTGCATGGCTTCGACAATGCGATCGAGATCGCGCGGGTGCAGGCCGATGCTGGGTTCGTCCAGCACGAACAGCGTGTTGACGAGCGACGTGCCCAGCGCGGTGGTCAGGTTGATGCGCTGCACTTCGCCGCCCGACAGCGTGCGGCTCTGCCGGTCGAGCGTCAGGTAACCGATGCCGACGTCGCACAGATAGGCCAGGCGCGTGCGCACCTCGTCCAGCAGCAGCTTGAGCGCGTCGTCGAGCAGCGTGGACGGCAGCGTCAGTTCATCGAAGAAACGGCGGATGCGCTCGATCGGCAGCAGCATCAGGTCGTGCACGGTCAAGCCGGGCAAGGCTTCGAGCTGGGCGCGGCTCCAGGCCACGCCGCGCGGCATGAAGCGGTGTTCGGGCGCCAGCACGGCGTCGGCGTTTTCCTTGGTGCCGAGGCGCCATTGCATCGATTCGGTTTTCAGTCGTGCACCGCCGCAGGTTTCGCAGGTCGTGTAGCTGCGGTACTTTGAGAGCAGCACGCGGATGTGCATCTTGTACGCCTTCGATTCCAGGTAATCGAAGAACCGGCGCACGCCGTACCACTGCTTGTTCCATCCGCCGCGCTTGAACGTGGGGTCGCCATGGATGACCCAATCCTTCTGCGCCTGCGTGAGTTCAGCCCAGGGCGTGTCGCGCGGAATGCCGGCCGCCGCCGAATAGCGCATCAGATCGTCCTGGCACTCCTTCCACGCCGGGGTCTGCATCGGCTTGATGGCGCCTTCGCGCAGCGTCTTGCGCTCGTCCGGGATGACGAGGCCGAGGTCCACGCCGATCACGCGACCGAAACCGCGGCAGGCATCGCACGCGCCATACGCAGAGTTGAACGAGAAGAGGGCGGGTTGCGGATCGGCGTAGCGCAGGTCGCTCTCCGGGCAGTGCAGGCCGGTCGAAAAGCGCCAGATCTCGGGCTCGGCGGCATCGTCGGCGGGCAATACGTAGACGTTGACCCGGCCGCCGCCGCGCTTGAGCGACGACTCGATCGCCTCCAGTGCGCGGGCGCGTTCGGTGCCTTGCAGCCGGAAGCGGTCTGCGACCACGTCGAGCAGTTTGCGTTCGCCGCTCACGCGCTCGGCCTGCACGCGCGTATAGCCGCTGACCGACAGCCACTGCGCGATCTCCTCGGCGCTCGTGTTGGCCGGCAGCTCCACCGGGAACGTCACGACCAGGCGCGGATCAGCCTCGCGCGTGCGTGCCAGCAGCTCGTCATAGATGGTTTCCGGCGTGTCGTGCCGCACGGGCAGCGCGGTTTCCCGATCGAACAATTGCGCCGCGCGGGCAAACAGCAGCTTGAGGTGATCGTTCAGCTCCGTCATCGTGCCGACCGTCGATCGCGAGCTGCGCACCGGGTTGGTCTGGTCGATGGCGATGGCGGGCGGCACGCCTTCCACGTGCTCGACCTGCGGCCGGTCCATGCGGTCAAGGAACTGGCGCGCGTAGGCGCTGAAGGTCTCGACGTAGCGGCGCTGGCCTTCCGCGTACAAGGTGTCGAACACCAGGCTGGACTTGCCGGAGCCGGACGGGCCGGTGACAACGGTCATCTCGCCCGTGCGCAGGTCCAGATCGAGGTTCTTGAGATTGTGCTGACGGGCTCCGCGCAGGCGAATGACACCGGAGGACATGGAGGGTGTTCCTTGGAGGTAGGGGAAATTGCCAGCGCACAGACACGGTCGCGCCGCCCTGGCAATCAGAATTCGAGCCGTAAACTGTAACGGATTCTTGAGATCCGCTTCGTGCGTGAAACGAATCCCGGGCGGGGAGGGTAGCGCAGGGCTCCTGACAGCGTTTTGTCAGGAGCTTTCAGTGGAAGGCGGAGGAAGGCAGCGAGGCAGAAGTGGTGCTGTGACCACTTTCCTCAGGTGCGTCAGCTGGCCGCTCGCCCGTAAGACGCCTGGTTGGCCGGCAGGGCAAAGTCTGGCCCCGGCCGCCGGGGGACAAACCGGTGGTGCTGCACAACCCCGTCCTTCGCGATGACGATAGTTTCCTCCGGAATCTCGGCCCAGGCGTGGGGCAGGTCGATCAGCGGTTCGGACAGCACGAGAAACGCATCCTCGCCCGCCTCGTCGATGGCTGTTCCTTCGGGATAGAGCTCGTGCAGGTGCTTGAACGAGGTGCTGTGGAAGAGCGAGCGCGATTCCCGCTCACTGGAGTAGCGTGCGGCGACGATCTGGGTGCCGTCCGTGGCGCACACGGTCATGTTCAGCGGGTATTCCACGCCGTGGCGATGGCCGATGTCTTCGATCAGGCCGACCATCTGCTCCAGCGCGCCACGCGGGTCGCGGTCCAGGCCGAAGGTCAGCGCGAGGAAGAACATGATCTCCGAATCGGTCGAGCCCTCGATCCAGCGAAACAGTTCCGGCGCGACTTCCATCATCAGCGCGCGCCGCAGCATCGGATATTCGCGGATCAGCCCATTGTGCGCGAAGAGCCATCTGCCGTAGCGGAACGGGTGGCAGTTGGTTTCCTGCGCGGGCGTATCGGTGGCGGCACGCACGTGCGCGATGAACATCGGGGAGCGGATCGCGCGGGCGGCTTCACGCAGGTTCGTGTCGTTCCAGGCGGGATGCAGGCAGCGATAGCGGAACGGCACCTCGGAATGGCGGCCATACCAGCCGATGCCGAAGCCGTCACCGTTGGTGGTGATCTCGCCGCCAAGGCGCGCCCGCAGGCTCTGATCGATCAGTGAGTGCCGGGGCCGGAACAGCACCGTCTCCATCTGAATGGGGTTGCCCGAATACGCCAGCCAGCGACACATGATGCATTGCCTTTCAAACAAGGTGAGGAGACGGCCTGAAAGGGGAGTCTATGCAATGCGTTTCGGAATGCACAGAGAAATCCCGGCGCGTGTTCGGCGCGCAACAGCTCTGCGGAGGTGGTGGTCTGCCTTGACACGCGCACCGTTCGGGGTAGTCGTCCTTTTCGCGCAAAATCTGGCGGTTTCGTCTGAATTTCCTTTTTAGATCAGTGACTTGGAAATTCAGCAATTTCGCGGCAGTCGTCCTTTTGATGCAGAATCTGGCGGTTTCATGCCGCCGGCGCCGCTACTCCGAGCTGCGCCCGGTAGTCAGCCAGTAGCGTCTGCTGGGCTTCGAGCCGTGCTGCCAGCTTGGCCAACTCCGTCGCCGTCTGCTCACGTTCCGCACGCGAGGCCGCAAGCTCATCGGCCTGGACCTGCACCGTCGCGCGCAACACATCCCGTTCCGTCTCCGCCCGCGTGTGGTCGGCGTGCGCTTGGTTCAGCGCCGCCAGTGTTTGCTCGCCGCGTGCTTCCAGTTCGCGGGCACGCTTCGTTGTGGCCCCGGCTTCGGCGACCAGCCTCGCGCCATCCCTGTTCAACTGCGTGATTTCTCCCTGCTTGACGATCAGCGCCTGGTTGGCCTGCCGGATTTCCGCCTGCAGTTGCTGGACCTGCTGCTCGTGCCGGCGCGCGTTCTGATCCCGCTGCTCCTTGCTAGCATTGCGGAAGTGGTCCAGCGCCTGGTGGGCGTGCTGCAGCTTTTCCTCCAGTGAGCGTCGGAAGCCTTCATGTTCGGCCAGCCGGGCCGTGAGGTCCTGAACCTGCTGCGCAGAGCGCTCCGCCTCGATGGTGCGCTGCTGTAGCGCCGCTTGCGTGTCGCTGTGCGCGGCCCGCTCCTTGGCAATGGTGGCATGAGCCTGCGCCAGTTCGGCGCGAAGCGCGACGAGATCTGCGGACAGCTTGTCGGCCTCTGCCCGGACTTGCTGGCGCTGTGCCGTGGCGGCCGTGACCTGCTGGTCGACCACCGCCTGCGCCTCTTCGTGCAGGCGCGCCGCCAATCTGCCCACCAGATCCAGGATGGCGTCGGAGGTGGTGCCGGCCCGCTTGAGCGCCGCGCCTTCCTCTTCTTCCAGTTCCTTCAGGTAGCGGTGGATCGTCGTCTTCGAGCCGGTGTTACCCAGCGCGATACGTATCGCATCAATCGAGGGGTGTTGTCCCTTGGCGAGCAGCGAATCGCGAGCACGCTTAATGTCAAGACGACTGAGTCCGGCACGGGCCATGGCGTTAGAATTTGATACTGTGGTACGTACCATGTATATACGTACCTAATTGACGCGTCAAGGTGATTGGTTTGAGTCGAAATCTCACATGTGATAATGGCGGATTATCACGTGTGAGGATCCTCGCGTGGGGCTTCAGTCCAAACCTTCGGTACGAAACTCCAGAAAAGCGCGATTCTCGAAATGCTGGCCGCACGCAGCTGTCTCACGGCGGAAGGCGACAGTACGTTGCGGCCTGCAACGCGAAAACTCACCTTGCGTAGCCGTGGTTCGTCGCTGGGCGAGATGCAGAGCGCCACACCCCAAAAACGTTCACCTTTTCACGGGCAGCGTATGGTGGTGCCCCGGCAGCCAATCTCCGCTGGTCTGGCATCTGTCGGGCCGGCTCGCATGAGTGTCCGATGCCAGACGCCAAGTATCGCTATACGCGCACAAGCTCGCTAATTGACGAACGGAAACCGGAGCGAGAACCGGGTGACGTTGCCAGGTAATGTCGCGACCGATGCAATGCCCGCATGCAACTCCATGATGGATCGCACGATGGCAAGCCCTAAACCGGTCGACTGATCAGAGTAGGAACGCGCTTGGTCGCCACGATAGAACCGATCAAAGACGCGTTCCCTATTCTCGTCCGGTATCGGGATACCCTGATTCAATACGTGCACTGTAACGGCGTCTTCATCACGCTCGCAGTTCAAGCCCACGATCGATCCATTGTCAGCATGGCGGACCGCGTTCGAGAGCAGGTTGCCCACGGCGCGCCGGAACATGCTCAGGTCGGCACTCACGCTGCCGGACGCCGAGACCTCAATCTTCACGCCCGTGTCTTCACCCAGCACGGCAAAGTAACTCGCCAGCTTGGACAACTCGGAGCTGAGCTCGATTGGCACACGATCCAGTTCGACCGTCGCCGCGTCGGCGCGTGCCAGGAAGAGCATAGAGTCAATCAACCGCGAGAGGCGCTGATATTCCGCCAGGTTGTCCTCCAGCAGGGTCACGTAGTCGGCTGCTTCTCGTTCACGCGAGAGCGCCACCTCGGTGTGGCCGATCAGGTTGTTCAATGGCGTGCGCAAATCGTGCGCGAGATCGGCGGAAAAACAATACAACCGCTCGTAGCCCGACTCCAGTCGCTCCAGCATGGCATTGAATGCGACACCAATTTCGTGGACTTCCGTTGGCGCACTGGGAGCGTCGACGCGATAGCTGAGTCGTTCGACGTTAATTCGGTGCACCTGCTGAATCAATGTCCGTGCTGGCCTGAGTTCTCGTCGGGTGATCAAGGCGCCCAGAAGCGCGGTGAGAACCGCGCCCACCAGAATGCCGACGGCGATGCTATTGCCCAGCCGGGTCACCACCTGGCGCCGATCGTTCCCGCTCTTGGCCACCGATACCGTGGCGAACGGTACGCCATCACTTGCCTCGACGATACGCTTCCCAATGATCCATGTGCCGTCGTCATGAATTCCGGACCTAGTGGCCGCCAGATCGAAATCCGATCGCAGGTCGTCAGCCGTTCGATAGACGAGCCTGCCTTGCGGTGTTCGAAGTCTCAACGCCAAACCATCGTATCCCCTGACCAGATCGAACAAGCTGTGTTCGAATTTCTCGGTCTGCTCAAGGCTGCCTGCGTCTCGTACCAAGTGGCTTACCTGCGTTAGCTTGGCCTCGATGATTTCTACGTCCCTCGAGCGTAGTTGAGTATCCAGGGCGTAGTAAGCGTAGGCCCCCATGCTGGCCAGCGCGAACGTGACCAGGATTGAGAATAGCGAGGTCAGCCGACCGATCAGTGAACGCGCCACGTCTTATTTTCCGCGATGAGGATCAAGGACATAACCCATGCCTCGGACGGTATGGATCAGTTTGGTATCGAACGGCTCATCGAGCTTGGCGCGAAGACGGCGTATCGCCACGTCCACGACGTTCGTGTCGGTATCGAAGTTGACGTCCCAGACGTGCGAGGCGATGGACGTGCGGGAAAGCACCTCCCCACTACGGCGAGCCAACAGATGGAGCAGGACGAACTCCTGGTTGGTCAACTCCACCTTGACGCCGGCGCGTACGACTTTGCGGCCAAGGACATCGATATCGAGATCGCCGACGCTCAGATGCTCGGATTCGCGACCGCTGCTTTGCCGCAGGCAGCGGCGAATTCTGGCGAGCAGCTCGGCAAACGCGAACGGCTTCACCAAGTAGTCGTCGGCGCCGAGTTCGAAACCACGTACCCGATCGGCGACGTCATCCCGCGCCGTCAGAAACAGAACCGGGACATCGCTCTTCTGTCGGATCATCTTGATCACGCTCCAGCCGTCCGCACCCGGCAGCATGACATCCAGCAGGATCAGGTCGTACCGCACCTCACTGGCGAGATGCGCCCCGTCCATGCCGTTTGCGGCAATATCGACAACAAATCCGGATTCAGTCAGGCCCTTGAGCAGGTATTCCGCGGTTCGAGCCTCGTCCTCGATGACCAGTATTTTCAATGAGAGTGTCCTTGATGACTGTGGCGTTCGTCGGGTTGGCCGCTCGTCGCAGCAGCAATAGGCTCGCTGGGCAGGAAATGCGCCACGGTATCCGCCTGCGCGCACGGCCGCAGTTCGAACTGGATGGTGATATGCGTGATGCCGAAGCGCTCGGCAAGCCTGTCTCGGGCGACCGGCAGTATGTCGCGTTCGGGATTGACGGCGGGATCGTTGACTAGGTGCGCCGTCAGGCTTGCCTTGCCGCTCGTCAAAGACCACACATGCAGGTCGTGCATGCTGCGAACGCCGGGAATCGTCAACAGCGCCTGCTCCACGGATGGCAGGTCGATATCCTCCGGCACGCCTTCAAGCAGAATGTTGATGCTGGATTTGAGCAGGATCCAGGTGCGAGGCAGCACCCAGAGTCCAATCAGCACGGCGATAGCCGAATCGACCCAGGCCCAACCGGTGAACCGGATGACGATCGCAGCAAAAATGACGCCGATCGAGCCTAGCAGATCGCTCCAGACTTCCAGGTAGGCCCCCTTGATGTTGAGGCTCTGTTCCCGGCCGCCTGCAAGAACTCGCATGCTGACGATGTTGACAGCGAGGCCGATGGTGGCGATCACCAGCATGCCCGACGATTGCACTTCGGCAGGCGCGCGCAAGCGCTGATACGCCTCGTAGAGGATGTACAGCGCTACCCCAAACAGCAATAGCGCATTGAAAGCCGCCGCCAGAATTTCAAAACGGTAGTACCCGAACGTCCGCTGCTTGTCCGCCGGCCGCTTGCCGATCTGAATCGCTGCGAGCGCGATGGCCAGTGCTGCGGCATCCGTGAACATATGCGCGGCATCGGAGATCAGCGCCAAGCTCTTGGTCAAGATGCCGCCGACCAACTCGGCGACCAGAAAAGTGCTGGTCAGCGCGAGCGCGATCTTCAATGCACGCTCGTTCCCGGTTGCATGGCTGTGGTCATGTCCTGCGCCCATGGCGAAAGCTCCTTATGTAAGAGGCGCGGACCATCGAGGTCCGCGCCGGCGACTCCATCTCCGTTAGGCAGTCCGCGGTGCCATCTCGCCCGCACGCTCCGTCTCCTCGGCTTCGTCTTTGCGGTGTGCCAGGCGATAGAGGACCGGCAATACCAGCAGAGTCAGTGCCGTCGATGACAGAATCCCCCCAATGACCACGGTGGCCAGCGGTCGTTGCACCTCGGCTCCCGTTCCCGTCGCAATGGCCATGGGGACAAAGCCAAGCGAGGCGACCAGCGCCGTCATCAACACAGGCCGCAAGCGCGTAAGGGCCCCGGTGCGGATCGCGGTATCGAGCGATTGGCCTTCTTCGCGCAGCGATCGGATGAACGACAGCATCACCAGGCCGTTGAGCACTGCGACACCGGAGAGCGCGATAAAGCCGACCGCTGCCGAAATGGAGAGCGGTATGCCTCGCAACCACAAAGCGAGAATACCGCCGGTCAACGCAAACGGAATGCCGGTGAACACGAGAAGCCCGTCTTTCACGTTGTTGAACATCGCAAAGAGCAGGACAAACACGAGCAGCAGCGCAACCGGCACCACGATCTGCAGCCGCGTCGTTGCGGACTGCAATTGCTCGAACGTACCGCCCCAGGTTATCCAGTACCCCGTGGGAATCTTGACCTGCCGCTCAATTGCGGCCTCGGCCTCCGGCACGAACGACCCAATGTCCCGGCCTCGCACGTTGGCGCTGATGACGATGCGGCGCTTGCCATTCTCGCGCGACACCTGATTTGGCCCGGGGGCCAAGTCGAGCGAGGCCACTTCACTCAAGGGGATATAGGTCGTCTTCGACTCGCCGGCACCGTTTTTGGGCAGTGGCACCGGCAAGCGGCGCAGTGCCTCCAAGTCACCCCGCACGGCATCGGGCAGGCGCACCAGAATGTCGAACCGTCGGTCGCCCTGGAAGAACGTGCCTGCCTCCTTCCCGCCGATCGCAATCGCAACCGCGTCCTGCACATCGCTCATGTTCAATCCATACCGGGCCGCCTTTTGGCGATCGATGTTGACCGACAGCATGGGAAGCCCAGTGGTCTGTTCGATCTTGACTTCCGTAGCACCCTGTATGCCTTGCAATACCGCCGCAACCTTGCCGGCTGTTTCATTGAGCACATCGTTGTCGTCGCCGAAAATCTTGATCGCCACATCGGAGCGAACGCCGGAGATCAACTCGTTGAAGCGCAGCTGGATCGGCTGCGAGAACTCGTAGTTGTTGCCAGGAATCTTCTCAGCTTCCGCCTGAATCGCACTGAGCAGCTCCTCTCTTGTCTTCTTTGGCTTGGGCCACTGCGCCTGCGGCTTGAGCATGATGTAGCCGTCCGAGATGTTGGGCGGCATTGGGTCGGAGGCGATTTCCGCCGTCCCGGTACGGGCGAAGATGCGCTCGATCTCGGGGAACTTGGCCTTGAGCGTCGACTCGACCTGCTTTTGCATCTCCAGCGATTGAGACAGGCTCGTCCCGGGAATGCGCAGCGACTGGATCGCGATGTCGCCCTCGTTCAAATTCGGCACGAACTCGCTTCCCAACCGGGACGCCACGGCCAGGCAGAAGACGATCGCAATGCACGCGAAAGTCAGTACGACGGGCGTGTTGGCCAGGGACGCTTCGAGCATCGGCTGATAGCGATGCTTGGCCCACTCCATCAGCCGGTTTTCCTTCTCCGCCACCTTGCGCCCGATAAACAGGGCGACCGCCGCCGGCACGAACGTCATGGACAGCACCATGGCAGCAAGCAACGCCAGTACCACCGTGAACGCCATGGGGTGGAACATCTTGCCCTCCACGCCAGTCAGGGCAAAGATCGGCAGGTACACGATCATGATGATGAGCTGGCCGAAGAGCAGCGGTCGCCGCGCTTCCCGCGCGGCCGCAAACACCTCGTGGAAACGCTCGCTGCGGGTCAGCTCTCGCTTGTGGTGCTCCTGCGCGTGCGCCAGGCGACGCACGCAGTTCTCGACGATCACCACCGCGCCATCAATGATGATGCCGAAATCCAGCGCCCCCAGACTCATCAGATTCGCACTGATCTTGTAGCTGACCATGCCGGTGAACGTGAACAGCATCGCCAGCGGGATGACCATCGCCGTGATGACAGCGGCGCGGATGTTGCCCAGGAACAGGAAAAGAATGGCGATAACGAGAGTCGCGCCTTCGAGCAGATTCTTCTTGACCGTAGCAATCGCCTTGTCGACCAGCACGGTCCGGTCATACACGGTCACGGCCTTGACGCCGGCGGGGAGCGTACGATTGATCTCCGCCATTTTCTTGTCGACGGCCTGGGATACCGCCCGACTGTTCTCGCCGATCAGCATGAACACTGTACCCAGCACGACCTCCTTGCCGTTCTCCGTGGCGGCACCGGTGCGCAGCTCCCGTCCGATGTCAACATCGGCGACGTCGCGGATGCGAATGGGCTGCCCTTGCGCCGTGCCCACGATGACGTCGCGTATATCGTCGAGCGATTTGACCTGTCCAGGGGCGCGTACGAGGTACTGCTCGCCGCGGCGCTCGATGTAGCCGGCGCCGACATTGCTGTTGTTCTTGTCGAGTGCGCTCACCAGATCCGTGAGCGTCAGCCCGTAGGAAGCCAGCCGTTCCAGGCTGGGCGCAACCAAGTACTCCTTGGCGTAACCACCAATCGAATTGATTTCGGTCACGCCGGTCACGTTGCGCAGTTGCGGCTTGACCACCCAATCCTGAATTTCCCGCAGATCGGTGGGCGTGTAGGCTGCCCCGTCGGGCTTGCGAGCGCCGTCTTCCGCTTCGACGGTCCACAGGTAGATTTCCCCCAGCCCCGTGGAGATTGGACCCATGGCGGGTGTGACCCCGCCGGGCAGCCGTTCCTTGGCCTCCTGGATCCGCTGGTTCACCAGTTGGCGAGCGAAATAGATGTCCGTGCCGTCCTTGAAGATCACTGTCACCTGGGACAGGCCGTACCGGGACAGCGAGCGCGTCTGCTCGAGCCCCGGCAAGCCGGCCATCACGGTCTCGATGGGGTAGGTAATCCGCTGCTCGGTCTCCAGCGGAGAATACCCAGGCGCCGCTGTATTGATCTGCACCTGGACGTTGGTAATGTCAGGCACCGCGTCGATAGAAAGCTTCCCGTAGTTGTAGACGCCGAGCGCCGCCATGCCGAGCACGGCGAGGATGACGAGCCAACGTTGCTCAATGGCAAACCGGATGATGCGTTCGAACATGCCCGTCTCCGTGTCAGTGCTCATGCTCGGCGCTTGCCTTGCCGAGTTCGGCTTTCAGGACGAAGCTGTTCGCGGCGGCATAGCGCGCGCCGGCGCTCAGGCCTTCTGTGATTTCTACCACCTTGCTCGCGGAGCGCCCGGTCGTGACCGGCTGGGCGACGAAACCGCCCGGCACCGCAACGAACACTGCCGGCTTGCCATTGACCTCCTGGATCGCATCCGCCCTGACTGCAACAGGGACTTGAACGGCTGGCCACAAGACCTGCACTGTCACGAACAGGCCGGGGCGCCAAGCCATGCCGGGGTTCGCCAGCGTGACGCGCGCCTTTGCCGTACGTGTCTGTTCGCCCAGCAGCGAGCCGACATAGGACACCGTGCCGGTCGCCTTGCTGTCGAAGGCGGTCGAACTAATCGTGACCTGCTGACCGACGCGCACATTGCCCAGATCCTTGGCCGCCACAACGAACTCCGCCCACACGGAGGACAGGTCGGAAATCGTGAAGACGTTCGCATCCTCCTTGACAGCTTCACCGATTGCCAGATGCTTCTCCACCACCATGCCGTCGAATGGTGCACGCAGTTCGAATCGGTTCAGGGCCGTCGTGGCCGGCGCGGCCCCGATCGCAACCAGCTTTTGCTGCGCGTTCAGCACGGCGATTTGCGCCTCCTGCAGTGCGGTCTGGGCCTGCAGGTAGTCCTGCTCCGCGGAGATCTTCTCTTCCCACAGGCGCTTCTCGCGCGCGTAGGTCGTTTGAGCCAGGCTCAAGCGCTTCTGGGCCGCAAGCAGCTCGCTGCGTTGCTCGGACAGTGCGGTGCTCGCAATGACCGCCAGCACCTGTCCGCTCTTGACTTGCTCGCCGATATTGGCGGGGACACGCTCGACGACCCCCGCAAGACGCGGTACCACATGCGCCGTACGGTCTTCATTGAAGCGGATTTCACCCGGGAATTGCACGCCCGATTGGACTGCTGCGGCGCCTGCGACTTCCACACCCACGCCGGCTTTGGCGATCTGGTCGACTGTCAATTCGATCTTGCCTTCCTCCTTGGAGAAGGCAACCGTCATCGGTTTCTGAACGCCCGGCAACGTGACGGACGCGGTCGCGTCAAAAACGTGGGGCTCGGCAATGGCGGCCTCGCTCTCCAGGCTGTCTTTCGTGGCCTTGAAGCCGATCGGCGTCGATTCGCCGGTCGCTCGCTTGATGGCGCCACTGGCCGAGATATTGGCAACCAGGGGCTTGCCGTCTCGGACCACCCACAGCTTCAGCTTCGGCTCCCCACCGTCCTCGGCCATGCCGAACTCGACGGTAGCGTCGCCTGCAGCGTAGACATTACCGCCGTGTGGGCCCTTCTTCGGCGCGTCATGGTGCTCCTGGTCGCCATGTGTTGCCGCGTCTTCATGCTTGCCTTGCGACGGCTCGCCGTGGTGTTCGCGGTCCTGGTGACCGGCAGATTCTGCGTGTTCGGCCGCCTCGCGAGCGGACTCATTGCCCTCTGTCGAGGGCCCCAACAATAGAACGGTGCCGGTGGCGATCAGGCCAGCAGCCACTAGAGCTGCGATCGCAGTCTTCTGCTTATTCGTGATAGACATGGTTCGGATTCTGAGTTAGCGGCCTAACAGGCGGTCGATGGTCGTCACGGATTGATAGACCTTCGCCAACACGTCGAGATAACGGATACGTGCTTGGAACAACGTTCTTTGTGCGTCCAGCACATCCAGAAAATTGAACTTCCCGGCTTCGAAGCCCCGTGCCGCTGCGCTATAGGCTTGCTCGGCGGCCGGCAGGATCGTCTCTTTGAGCGTCTGCGCGGAGCGACGAGAGACCGTCAACTCGTTCGACGCTTGCTGCATCTCATTTGCCAGCCGGATGCGATTAGCCAGCACCTCGTCCTGCGCCTTGTCGGCACGCCGGATGGCCTCGTACAGGTTGCCTTGATTGCGATCGAACAAGGGCAGCGGAATCGACACGCCTAGCACCGCCATGTTGCGATTCGCGCTGTTGTCGCGCTTGGCGCCCACGCTGACGGTCACATCGGGGTATTGGCGGCTGCGCTCCACGCCCACCAGGGCTTGCCGGCGATCCAGCTCGACCTGGTCGGCCAATACGAGCGGCGAGTGGTCGAGCTCGGTCAGCAGCTCCGTGAGACCGGGCCGTGACGGCAGCGCGTCGAGGCTACCCTGCGCCGCGGAGAACTGCGGCGTGGCGTTGCCCCAGAGCGCTGCAAGCGAGGCCCGTGCGGAACGCAGTTCGGCGTTGGCGTTGTCGAGTTCGAGTTCGGCGTTGGCTTGCTCGACCTTTGCCTTGGTTTCTTCGACCGGCGAGATCTTGCCCGCTGCCACTCTGCGCGTTGCTGCCTGCGCGCCCTTGGCGGCCAAGTCCGCCGAGGCCTGCGCGAGCTTGACCCGTTCCTGGGCAACCAGCACTTCAAAGAAGCCGCGAATCACGTTGGATCGCAGTTCGGCCCGCGTTGTCGCCAGTTGCGCTTGCGCGAGTTCCCGGCCTTTTTCGGCCGCGACGATACGCGCCGAACGCTTGCCGCCCAGCTCCACAGGAATATTGAGCTGTCCGGTCGTCGTGCGCGACTCCGAGCGCGTGTCCTCCATGGTCGCGGCCACTTCGGGGTTGGGAATGGTGCGTGCCTGCATGACCGCACCTTCATTGGCATCGACTTCTTTCTGCGCAGCAGAAAGCGTGAAGTTACCTGCACTCGCCAATTCCATGGCGCGCTCAAGCGTCAAAGGACCAGGAGCCTCCAGTACTGTGCCGGAAGAAACAAGGGGTGCCGCGTTGGAATTCGCAGCAAAAGATGGGCTGATCACAACAGCCGCTAGCCCAAGCGGCAAAAATAGTCGTCGCATCGAATTGCACCAGGATACAAACCGTGGGAATTCGGCGAGACGCAGGTTCAGTGGGTCTCGCCGTCTATGTGAGACGGCGCCATTGGGGGCGATCCGGTGCGCGGGTGCTAGATGAGGTCAATTTCAACGCATGTGAAACGGGCGGCGTCTGGGCGCGATCGACCGTGTCGAGGCGAAGTGGCTGACCGCAGGCCATTGCGGCGGAGACCAGATGACATACGCCGCAGTCCGTATCGATCACGGCCTTCTTGTCATGCCCCGCTTTTGTGCTGGATTGATGGTGGTGCTCGTGGTGGCCGAAATGCCACTTGGATTGGCTGGCCTCTTCATGCTGGCAATAGGCGGCCGCTACCGCCCAGTTGAACTGGAATGGCAGGATCAACAAAAGCAGGATCAAGCAGAACCGCCGCATGAATGGCTGAAGAAGTGTTGGCTGGCGCGCGCAAATGGCACCGCTTTACGAATTTGCGCGTCAGTTTACTCGAAGAGCGGGATACGGATGATGACAGGGCGAGGTCTAGCGGCGCGCGCGCCCAACACAAGACTGCATCCGGGAGCGAATCCGGCGGCTACGACCGAGACCAAAAGGCCTGCTTGTCGGAGAGAGCCGCGCAGTGCACGACGAGGTCGGCGCTACAGCGCGGTGCCGCATTCGGCACAAAATTTCGCGCCCGGCTGGGCCGTGCTCCCGCATTGACCACACACCACCCCGGTAAGTGATTTTTCGCACTGCGGACAAAACCGCGCCCGCTGCGATGCAATCGAGCCACACCCGAGACAAGTAAGCCCAGGATTCGAGGGGATCGACGCCTGGGCGCGTTCGCGGGCGTCGCCATGACGTCTGCCATGGTGACCGCCGTCCAGGCGATGGCCACCGTGGTGGCCACCTAACAATCGCTTGAGCAAACTCATGCGTTCACATCCGGGATGTTTTGGAGCGATACCATCGAGGACAAATGACTACCCGATATGGCGCGCCACTATCGAGGAACCACATAGTCTCGGACTTCGGCAGACATCCTTCCAAGGGCTGAATTACAGGCCGCTGGTGTAGACGTCGCGTTGTGCCGAGCTTGCACCGTCGGTATAGACGTCGCGCTGCGTGATGCTCTGGCCGTCGGTGTAAGGATCGCGCGACTGGATACGGCCACCGTCGGTGTACGGGTCGCGCGGGCCTTGGGTACGAGCGTTTTCCAGAACCGAGTTGAGCAGAGCGTTGCTGCCGGCAGCAAGCGCGGGCATCGCCGACACAAACAGCAGGATGCCGGCAATCGCAATCTGGGAAGTGGTCTTCATGGCTTTGTTCTCCGTGTCAGTGGTCAACCACCGTGGTTGACCGTGTGAGCAGTCTACGGAGACACCACCTACACACTCATGACGATGTCATTACAATCTCGTCATGTGAGCTCGACCGTAGTCGCGCGCTCATGCCGTTGCCGCTGGCGCCATCACGATGGGTCAGGCTGCGAGGCAAGCTCGCGTAGCGCTCGCAGCGTCCTGTCGGCGACAGTCGCAAGTCGCATGAATTCTTCCAGGTTGGAGCGCAACAGCACCTCGTATTCTTCGACGCTGCGATGAGCCATCAACGTCACTTCCGTCTGCACGGTGAGATTGTGCAGCGGTGTGCGCAGGTCGTGATTGAGGTCTGCGTAAATGGACCGTGCAAGCTCCAGAGCCTTTTCGTGCCGCGCCAAGACGGCACACAAGGCATCGACCCACGGTATGAAGTCAGTCGGTACGCATTTCTGTGGTGGCAAATCGGCTATGCCAACGCGGTGGCCCTTGGCAACAAGACGCCGCATTGGCAGCATGCCGCGAAGGACTAGATAGTGGACGCCCAGACCCACAATCAGCGCCAAAACTAAAGACCAGGCGAAATTCCAGGTGATAAACGGCGTCTGTGCAGCCGGCGCATAACCTCTCTGCCAAACCGCTTGGACGGTCAACGCTGCCAGCGCGCCCAAAGTTGCCAATCCACCAGCCTGCCACGCCAGTGAGCGGCGCACACGCGGAATACGAAGTTTCTTGAAGGCCTGCACGATAATTTCCTGTTGCTGGAGAGGGTCAACGGCATCGAGGTGATTTGGCCGGGTGGCGGGCGAGCAAGGTTCGGCGCTCCCCCAAGCGCCGTCTTCGACCATACCTTCGGCGCAGATACCATGCGAACCTCGGCATGATGACGATCCAAAAGATGAGAACCGGCGTCCCGTCCGTGTGAATGCTTGCCGGAAGATCGACGGGAGACATCCCTTTCACGGGTGGCCGTCCCTCGCCACGCGCATGGAGATCATCAACGGACCGTTCATCGCGGGCCTTTTGCGGTACTCGTGCGAATCAGTTGTAGGCCTGATACACGGTCGATTGACCGTCGGCGCCAATGAGCAGCACGTTGTAAGGCATGCGGCGGCCGCCGTAAGCGGGACCGTTCATGCCTGGCGCGCCCAGTGGCATACTCGGCACCGCAAGTCCAACCGCTTTTGGCCGTTCGCGCAGCAGCCGCTTGATCTCGCGCGCCGGAACGTGCCCTTCCATGGCATACCCCTGCACGATGCCGGTATGGCAAGAAGCGTAGCGCTCAGGAATCCGCGCCTTCTTCCTGGCTTCAACCGTGTCTTCGACATCGTGCGTCACGACGTCGAAACCGTTGTCTTGCAGGTGCGTGAGCCAGTCTTTGCAGCAGCCGCAATTGGGCGTCTTCCATACCTGAATCACGGGTTTCGCTCCGACCTTTTGCCCCAGAGCCATGGCCGGCAGCAGTACTAGACCCGCAACCATGAACCGTCTTATCGCGGACACTGGCGTGGCGATCTGCGATTTCATCATCGTCGTTCCTCCTGCGAACAGGTAATCAGTATCAGGTTCCAGGCGGCGAAAGCACGCCAAGCCAGGCGACCAAGGCCAAAATCAGTACGGCAAGGCTGGCTTCCGTGACCAGACTGCGGCGCAGCGCCATCACCGCACTGGCGTGGTCTGCGGCCCGAACCGCCGCCTCAAGCCGCGGGCTCAACCGATAACGATTGGCCGCGGCCAGTCCGAGCATCAGCGCGAACAGAGCCAGCTTGATCAACAACAAGCGCCCGTAAAGCGTGGAGAACAGCCCGTTAATCGTCGGCCCGACGATCAAAAGATAGTTGAACGTCCCGGTCGCCAGCAGCGTGGCAACGATCAGCGTCCCAAGACGCGCGAAGCCATTTGATGTGTGGCTAAGGATTTCCACCGCTTCCGAAGAGGCCCCTTGCCTTGTTGATGCCAGCAGCACAAACGCTGCCAATGCTCCGACCCAGGCGCCAGCGGCCAAAACGTGGGCGATATCGAATACGAGATGAAGGTATCCCCTCGCACCGTCGTCCATCGCCCCATGCCCGGCCCAAGTGACCGTTACCAAAGCCACCGCACCCAGCCCGGCACACACGCCGAAGTTAGGCGCTGGGTGCTTCCGCAAACGCGCAACGGCGACCAAGCATCCGGCCAGGGCCGCCAAACGTACCATCCAGGCTAGGCCAACCGCGGTGCTGGTCAGCAGCATGCCAAAGACATGGCTGGTCAGTTCAGCGTAGTCGGTGGCCCCCGTCATCGCCTTGGCCATCACAACGAAGCTCCAGAGCGACAGCACGATGCCCAAAGCGGCAGTGACTCCGATGGCTCGGACGTATCGGCGCGCAATCGCCGAGGCCCGGTGATCGGGCCGCAACGCCTGGACTCCGAACAGCGAGACCCCGAACAGGATCGTCAGGTCCAGGTACAACCCAAAGCGCAGGGCGATATTGAGCCAATCGTCCGCCATGGTTTTACTTCACCTTGAACGAGAAGTTTCCCGTCATCGGGTGGGTATCCGACGAGACCGCGCGCCACTCCACCTTGTACGTCCCGGTCGTCAACGGTTGTGCGGGCGTAATGATCATCGTCTTGGCGTCGTCGCCGGCGGAGACTTTTGCAGCAACCTTCATCGGGTTGTGTCCCGACATGCCGGGCATCTCCGTCATAACGAGGTTGGCCCCCGAGAATTGGGTCGTGAGGGTCTCCGAGAACTTCAGCTCGACCTTCGCCGGCGCGGTCACTTCCGCCTGATCAGCGGGCGTCGAAGACAAAAGCTTGGGATGCGCGAACGCTGCCGAAGCCAGGAGCGCCAGGGACGTGCCAATGATGGCCTTGGTAGCAAAACGAGACGTGAACATAGGAATACCCGTGAGGTTAGGGTTGAGAAAACTAGAACCAGAGGCGCACACCCGCAACAAAGCGGGTCTCGCCACGGCGCCCGCCCGCTGCTTCGATCATGTTGGCCGTCCCGCCAAATGACTGGCTGCGTTCGACGCCGATATAGGGAGCAAACTGGCGGCTGAACTCATAGCGCAGCCGCAAGCCGGCCGTCGCGTTGGAAAGCCCACTGCCGATGGCAAGGTCCGGATCGCGCTTGCCGTAGAAGTTGGCTTCAACGCGCGGCTGCAGAATCAGCCGCTGGGTCAGCAGCAGTTCATATTCGCTGGACAGGCGCAATGCGGTACGCCCACTGTTGCCCACATACGCCGTTGCTTCGAGATCAAACCAGTACGGAGCCAGACCTTGCACGCCGAACGCCACCCAGTTGCGCGCCGGCCGGCCAAAGCCTGTGTCGTTCCGAATCCCCAGTTGCGTATCCCAGAACGTCGACACCGCATGGCTCCATAGCAACTCGGTGCGCGCCTCTTCAAAGCGTCCCTTCGATACGTCGCCCTCGGCTTTGAGGACAGCTTTGTTGTACACGCTGCCGAACCGGGCCTGCAGCTCGTAGGCCGTTGCATTGGCGTCGCTGCCGTGCACCCACTCCAACCGGTCGACCAGCACGGAGCCAAAGTTGTGCTCATCCGCCATCATCATCATGTGGCGGGGGTCGCCCAGCGCGTATTTGCCGGTGCCGAGCTGGTATCCGCCCGAATAGGCGTCAGGGTCGCGCGCGTCGGGAGGTGCGGAACCGCCCTGCATGTTCATGCTGCCATGGTCCATCCCTTGCATGGAACCGTGGTCCATGCCTTGCATCGAGCCATGGTCCATTCCCTGCATCGCGCTGTGGTCCATTCCCTGCATTGAATTGCCCATGCCCTGATGCTCGGACTGGGACGCTGGAGCAGTCTCCCCATTCATCAGTTGGATGTCCTGGGCCGAGGCGACGCCAATGCCGGCGACAGCCAGCGCCACCGTCAATAGTGTCCTTGCGTGCTTGCGCATGATCGATCCGCTGTGAAAGTCGAGCATCAGGCCACCACCACTTCGCGGAACATGCCCGCGTCCATGTGCAACATCAGGTGGCAGTGCCACGCCCAGCGGCCCAGCGCATCCGCCGTGACAAGAAAGCTGATGCGCTGCGCGGGCTGCACAGGCAGGGTGTGCCTGCGTGCGAGGAAGGTGCCATCCGGCGCCTCCAGCTCGCTCCACATGCCGTGCAAGTGCATCGGGTGGGTCATCATCGTGTCGTTGTGGAGAATGACCCGCAGCCTTTCGCCATATTGGAAATGCACCGGCGTCGACTTGCCGAACTCCACACCGTCGATCGACCACGTGTAGCGCTCCATGTTGCCGGTGAGATGCAGTTCCACCTCGCGCCGCGGACCGCGCTTGTCCATCGGACCGCCGATCGTGTGCATGTCGGCCAGCACCAGGACACGCCGCCCGTTGTTGCGCAACCCAATGCCGGGATCGTCCAGGTTGGTGCGCGCCATGTCGACGTGCATATCGGTGCTCGGACCATATTCCGTGCGCGCATGCCGCGCCTTCTTGCTTGGCACCTTCAGGCTGTCCGGCGGTCCACCGGATTCCACATGCTGGCTATGGTCCATCATCGTCATGCCACCGGAGTCCATCATCGTCATGCCACCGGAGTCCATCATGGTCATGCCGCCATCGCCCATCATCTGCATGTCACCGTGATCCATGCCGGACATTCCGCCCATCCCACCCATATCCCCCATCATGTCGGCCATGGACAGCCATTCCACCTTGTCGAGCGCCGGCACCTCCGCCTTCAAACCTTGGCGAACCGCAAGCGTCCCACGGGCATAGCCGGTGCGGTCCATCGACTGCGAGAAGATCGTATAGGCGTCGTCCTTGGGTGAAACGAGCACATCGCACGTCTCGCCGGGGCCGAAGCGAAACTCGTCAACGGTGACCGGCTCAATGTTCTGCCCGTCGACCTGCACCACCTTGAGTTTCAGCCCGGGGATGCGGACGTCGTAGAAGGTGTTGCCCGACCCATTGATGAAACGCAGCCGCACCGTCTCGCCCGGCGAGAAAAGGCCCGTCCAGTTGCCGGCAGGTGTGACGCCGTTGGTCAGGTAGGTGAGCGTTGCAGCGGAGAGATCGGCCAGATCCGTCGGGTTCATGCGCATCTGGTTCCACATGCTCCGCTTGTCCATGGCCGCCTTCCAGCCATCGTTGGAGACGTCGCGGAAGAAGTCCACCACCGTGGGCTGGTGGTAGTTGTAGGTGTCGCTCTGCGTTTTGAGCTTGGACAGAACCCGCATGGGGTCTTCATCGGTCCAGTCCGACAGCAAGACGGTGTAATCGCGATCGGCACGGATCGGGTCTCCGTTTGCGGCGTCGATGATGAGACCGCCATACACCCCCGTCATCTCCTGGAAGCCAGAGTGCGAGTGGTACCAATAGCTGCCGCTTTGCTGAACCTTGAAGCGATAGGTGAACGTTTCGCCAGGCGGGATGCCGTGGAAGCTGATGCCGGGCACGCCGTCCATCTGGAATGGCAGGATGATGCCGTGCCAGTGGATCGAGGTCGGCTCTCGCAAGCGGTTGGTGACACGCAGAGTGACCGTATCACCCTCGCGCCAGCGGAGCGTAGGCCCGGGCAGCATGCCGTTGATGGTCGTCGCCATGGCCGGCTTGCCGGTGAAGTTGACCGGTGTCTCGTCGATCACCAGATCGAATTCGGTGCCGCGCAACACCGGAGCCGTCCCCAGCGCGGTGGACGCGGCAGATGCTGCCGAAGTGAAACCACCCAGCCCCAGGCCGGCAATGACCCCGCCGGCGGCCAAACCTTGCACGAACCGCCGCCGCGGCAGATTTGGTAGTACGAGGCCGGATGCACGATTGCTGCGCATGATCGAGTTTTCCTTACGTAGTGTCCGACTCAGAAAGCTGCGTGCAGGCTACCCAGTGCCAGGCTACCCCGACCTGACCGAAACATTACAAATCAGTCATCTTGGTGTGATGCGGCCCACAGCGCGGTACTCTACAGCCCATACAAGCCATAGAAAGTGATTCAGGCGCAATATGAAGCTGTTGGTCGTCGAGGATGAACCCAAAACCGGAGAGTACCTGCAGCAAGGCCTGACTGAAGCCGGCTTCGTGGTGGATCTGGCCCGCAACGGTACCGACGGCCGGCATCTGGCCATGACGAGTGACTACGACTTGCTGGTGCTGGATGTGATGCTGCCTGACGTGGACGGCTGGCAGATCGTCCAATCGTTGCGAGCCGCGGAACAGGCAGTGCCGGTGCTATTCCTGACCGCACGCGACAGCGTGGCAGACCGCGTCAAAGGCCTCGAACTGGGTGCCGACGACTATCTGGTGAAGCCGTTCGCGTTTGCCGAGCTGCTCGCGCGGGTCCGCACGCTGCTGCGCCGTGGAATCGGGGCCGTCTCGGCCGACCGCATCCAGGTGGCCGACCTGGTGCTGGATCTGGCCCGCCGCCGCGCATCACGCGGTGGCCAGAAAATCCCGCTGACGAGCAAGGAGTTCTCCCTGCTGGAGTTGTTGGTCCGGCGCCGTGGTGAGGTCCTGCCACGCTCGCTGATCGCCTCCCAGGTCTGGGACATGAACTTCGACAGCGATACCAACGTGATCGATGTCGCCATCCGCCGCCTGCGCGCCAAGATCGACGACCACTTCGAGCCGAAGCTGATCCAAACGGTGCGCGGCATGGGTTATGTGCTCGAAGCCCCAGAGGAAGCGGCTTGATGGGACGGTTCTCCCTCACGACGCGGCTGACCGCGTATTTCTCGCTGTGCTCGGCAGCCGTCTTGCTGGGCCTGGGTGTCGTGATTGCACTCGCGATGGACCGGCACTTCGCGGTTGAGGATTACACCGCGCTGCGTGAGAACGTCAGTGTCATCCAGAAAATCGTCGAATCGAGCCCCGCCCAGCAGGTGCCGGAGCGAATCCGCGAAGCGCTGCAGCACCGCTCTGATCTCGTTGTGCGCATCCAGGGTCCGGACCAGCAAATTCTGTACGCGTCCAAAGATTTCGACTTTCAGACTGCGATGCAAGCATTGGCACAGCAACGGCGCAACAGCGACGCCCTCGTCTGGGAACAAGGCGGCCAACAGTACCGGGGCATGCACGCGGCAATCCCGCTGCGCGATGGTTCGTCCGATGCCCTCGATATCCTGCTGGGCATCAACACGGACATCCATGCCCACTTCCTGCATACGTTCCGGGGTACGCTGGCCTTCTACATCGCCGTCGCAGCTTTGGCCACGGGCCTGTTCGGATGGTGGGCCGCACGCCGGGGTCTGGCGCCGCTGCGCACCATGGCCTCGCGTGCGCGCACGGTGACGGCCGACAAGCTCGACGAACGCATGCCCGTTGAAACCGTGCCAGTAGAAATGGCGGACCTTGCCGCCACCCTGAACGCCATGCTGGAGCGGCTCCAGAACGATTTCCACCGCCTGTCGGACTTCTCGACCGACATCGCGCACGAACTGCGTACGCCCATCACCAACTTGCTCACGCAGACTGAGGTCGTGCTGTCCCAGCCGCGCGAGGGCACCAAGTATCGCGACGTGCTGACCTCCAACGCGGAGGAACTGCAACGCCTGGCGCGCATGGTGTCCGACATGCTCTATCTCGCGAAGATGGAGCATAGCCTGACACTACCGAGCGCCGAGGACATTCATATCGCTGACGAAATCCGCGCGTTATTCGAGTTCTATGACGCGCTCGCCGAAGACAAGGTTGTCCAGCTCGAATTGCGCGGGGATGGTCACGTCACGGGCGACCGACTCATGCTGCGCCGCGCGCTGAGCAATTTGCTGTCCAACGCCATCCGCCATACCCCGCGACGTGGTCACGTGGTCGTCTCGGTCAGCGATGACCGCGAGGGCATGATGATTTCAGTGGACAACGACGGCGACGAAATCGCACCGCATTTGCTGCCGTTCATCTTTGAGCGCTTCTTCCGAGTGGACAAGTCACGCGCGCGGCCTGAGTCAGAAAGCGCTGGCCTCGGATTGGCTATCACCAAGGCGATCGTCGTGGCACACAGCGGCGCCATCACCGTGTCACGTATTAACGGGCGCACCCGGTTCTCCATTCGCTTACCCCATCGGGTCGAGGTGGCCGATGCGCTCGCTTAGCTTGGGAACCCTTTCGGGCCGGCGCACATTACCGACACATGGCGGTCCGATTACCATTCGGACAGGTACGGGAGTTTGTGGCCTTTCAGACACCGCACCATCGATGCATGGAGGTACCTCACACGATCGCGCATCGGCCTGACGAACTTGTAATACGAGGGTCACGTTTCTGTTATTCGCGAGTCTCTACACTGCATACGCAGAGTAAGACCTTGTTTCAACTTCAAGCAGGAGAGAACGCGATGAACTACCTCAAACAGTCCGCCCTAGTGGCAGCCGCATTGCTGACGCTGAGCATGAACGTAGCCGGCGCGGCCGGCGGCCCTGGACCGCGCGACGTCTATACCGATGGTGCTCAATCCGTTGGAGCGCGCGACCCCTACACTGATGGCAGGGGCGGAACTCGCGATGTCTACACCGATGGCGCGAATTCGATGGGTAAACGCGATCCGTACACGGACGGCGGCCATCAATAAAGATCGCCTGGAATTGCACTTCCCCGGTGGCTTGGAGAACCCCTTTTGGGGTTCTTTTCTTATCGCATGTTCGCGGCGGCCCTCTCCCAGTCAGGGTCGTCGAGCACGCTCGCGTTGTCCAGGAGCGTAGCACCTCAATCTCGCAGGTGCACTCGTGACGTCCGTCTTTGCCGGGCGCGTTCACTGGTCCTTTGTTTCGGCTGAAACGTGCAGGTGCAGAAAACGTTCAACCGGAATGACCGCCACAATCCCGGCGCCCGGCGCCGTTGATTTCCCGGCCAACCCTCTAACTGGCCTCGTCGGCATCTGATGGATCGGCGTCACAAAGCGCTCCACCGTAAAATCCATGCTTCGCCTCTTCGTCGACACCGCGGCGTGCTACAGCATCAATTGCCGTGCGGTTTTCACCACCTATACTCATCTCACACAACCGGGATTCCCAGGTCGTTGGTAGCAGCTTGCCGTCCCGACGCTAGCGTAGATATTGATCAACAACGCAAGGAGCACACTATGTCGCGTACCCTGATGATGTTGGCGCTGGGCGCGGTCGCATCGTTTCCGGCGCTTGCCGAGCCGCCCGAGGTTATGCAAGGCAAGCTGGTCGATGAGCACAAGATGACGCTGTATGTTTTCGACAAAGACACTACGGTTGGCAAAAGCGCGTGCAGCGGGACGTGTGCGACCAACTGGCCACCCGCGCTGGCCGATTCATATGACAAGGCGAGCGGCGACTGGAGTTTCATCACCCGTGATGACGGCAAGCGCCAGTGGGCCTACAAGGGCCACCCGCTGTACCGCTGGAGCAAGGACCAGAAGCCGGGCGACACCACCGGCGACGGCGTCATCGGCGCGTGGCACGTGGCCAGGCCTTGACTAGCGCGTTTGAGGGGCGCATGGAAGCCGGTATAAGACGCGGAGCGAACCGCTCCGCCTCGACAGGGCAGTCGGATATGTGTTTCCAGCCCCGACTTGCTCATCTGGTTGCCGCATTTGCAGTGCAATGCTCGTGCGCAGACCGGCGACCGGACCTGGGCGGACGATCTGGTGCAAGACACTTTGGAGCGGGTGTTGTGGCGCTCGCGCCTGCGGCCCAATGATTCAACGACCTGCTCTTCATGCGATCGGGATCGCTTTGGCCTCACTTGCCTTTGGCGCGCCGGCTCGTGCAGAGGGTGACCCCGCGCGTGGTGCACAAGCCGCCCGCACTTGCATGGCGTGCCATTCATTTGCACCGGGTCGCCACTTAACGGGCCCGAGCTTGGCGGGCGTTTTGGGACGCAAAGCAGGCACAGCCAACGGCTTTGCACGCTACTCTGACGCCGTCAAGCAATCAGGTCTGGTCTGGGACAAACGGAACCTCGATGCATGGCTCAAGAATCCGGCGGCCATGGTGCCAGGCAATACGATGACCTTTCCTGGTGTTGCCGATGCACATACGCGAGCCGATCTGGTCGCCTACCTTGAGGCAGTTTCCACGGGGCGCGTGAAGGTGCCCGATCATGGCCTACCGAACTTGAAGGAACTCGATGCGGCGTCGCGGGTTACCTCAATCCGCTACTGTGGCGATACCTATCGTCTGACCACCGCCGACCGGAAGACCCATGCCTTTTGGGAGTTCAACCTGCGATTCAAAACGGATGGCAGCGCTGCGGGCCCGGCTGCCGGCCAACCCGTGCTGATCGACACAGGCATGCAGGGCGACCGCGCCGCCGTGGTGTTCGCACGCCCTGAGGAAATCTCGGCCTTCATTCAAAGGCGGTGCCCATAAAAGAACTGGCCACCCAACCCGCTGCATCCGGAATGCGGTGGCAATGCCGTTGTATAGCTGCGGATGGGGAATCGGGCAGTCCTCAACGCTTCCCGCTGTCGTTCCACGCCGTCGAGAGACTGTCGAGGAAAAGGCCTGCGGACTGGAAGCCGATCACCCGCACCGGGCTCTCACGTCCGTCGACACCGTACAAGATGATCCCGGGTGGGCCGAACAGGCCGAAGCGTTTGAGCAGGGCGCGGTCTTCCTCAGTATTGCGGGTCACGTCCGCCTGCAGCAGTACAACACCAGCCAGCCGTGCCTGGACTCTCGGATCGCTAAAGGTCAAGCGTTCCATCTCCTTGCAACTGACGCACCAATCGGCATAGAAATCCAGTAGCACCGGCTTGCCGGCCGCGGCGGCCTGCACCAGGCGCGCGTCGAGTTCGACCACAGAACGGATGCGCTCGAAGCGCACCAGCGCCGGGCCAGCCGTGGAGGCAGGCGCCACCTGGCGATCCCGCAGGTGCGACAGCGGCTGGAGCAGATCTCGTCCACCTGACGCGAGACCGACCAGCAGGATCGCCCCTGCCAGCGCGGCCACCACGCCCATGCCTTTGCCCAACCGGGCCAAGCTGCGAGGCTCGGGACCAAGCGAATCAAAGGCACCCAGGAAGGCGGCGGCAATCAGCAGCAGCATGGCCCATGCTGCCATCAATACCCAGGGTGGCAAAAGCGGGCTGACAGCCCAGATCGCCTCGCCGAGCAACAGGAAACCCAGGAAGCGCTTCGTCACCTTCAGCCAGTGCCCAGCGTGCGGCACGAGATAGCCGGTAGCGACGCCGACCAGCACCAGCGGCACTCCCATACCGATCGCCATAGCGAATAGTGCGCCGCC
Organism: Ralstonia mannitolilytica; assembly: GCF_000954135.1. Classification (NCBI taxonomy): domain Bacteria; kingdom Pseudomonadati; phylum Pseudomonadota; class Betaproteobacteria; order Burkholderiales; family Burkholderiaceae; genus Ralstonia; species Ralstonia mannitolilytica. The sequence goes on from NZ_CP010800.1 coordinate 1,322,360, forward strand.
AGCGCCAACGGCATCACCGGTTTGCTCGGCGTAGGCCAGCGCGCCCGCCAGCGGCGCAGGCACGCTGCGAACGACGACCAATGCTGCAACCACCCCCGATGCTGCGGCAATGGCAATCCGTCCGCCCGACCACCGGTTCGCGGACGCCGCCATAGGGGGTTGCCACCCCAGTTCACAGAGCCCGAACATCGACAGCGCCAGGGCCACCGCCAGCGCGGCAAAAACTCCCAGCGCCCACGGTCCCGCCGAGAATCGCTCGCCGAGCAATCCTGCAGCCATGCCGATACCGGCATGAGCCACCGCCGTTCCGAGCACGTAGGCTGACGAGACCAGCAAGGCGCGACCGCGCGTCACGTGCTCGCCGACGACGATAGACGACAGGATCGGCGCCATCGCCAGCACGCTTGGCGTGAGCGTCAGCAGCAGGCCGAAACCGAGGAAGACCGTGGCAATCTTCCCAAGCTGTTGGCTGGCCAGCACGCGGGCAATGCGGTCGCCGTTGTCCTTCCTTGGCGCGGCTGATGGAACAGCAAGCCGAGTTTGCCCCTCCCCAAAACTGGGCAAAGTCGGCGTCGCCGGCGGCACGAGCGACGTCATTGGTGTGCTGCTCCGATGCTTATCGAATAGGCCACCGAGCAGGCCACCGCCGACCTTGTACACATTCTTCATCGGCGGATAGCAGATTCCTTTGTCGGCACAGCCTTGTGACGTCACCGTCAGCGACCATTCGCCGTCTGCCGGCGCGACCGCCACCGGCACGCGAATGGTGACGCCGGCATGATAGGTCTCCATCTGCTTGCCGAGTGCTTCGTCGAACTTGACCTGCCCGGGCGGAAACTCGGGCGCACCGAGCTTGACCCCTGCCGGCTGCGCTGCGAACGCGAATCGCTCACGGTAGAGGTGATAGCCGTCGGCGATGTCGAAGTGCACCTCGATGGAGCGGTCGTCGAGTTGCCGCGCCGAAAAGCGGAAAGCCTGCTCCGGCGGCAGGAGATCCTGCTCGCCCGCAGCGTGAGCAACGCCAGCGGCGCCTGCGATGCAGAGCCACGTGAAAGCGAGCAGCAGCCAAACGAGCTGCGCCGGGGCGAGGCGTCGTATTCGCCCGCCATCGCCCGTGCGCGTCGCTGCCACGCTCCATCCCATACATCGCTCCCTGACCTCAATGACCGACCACGCCGTGCGATCGCGCTATGCCTCTTGGGGGTGCCCTCATACCTCGCCTGCCACACGGGCACGCGAGCCCGTGCCGTCTACGATGGGATCATTCCGCCGCGCCAGCTGACTCCCCAGCGGGAACGTGAAGATGCAAGAACGCCTCGACGGGAACAACCGCCACGATGCCGGCGCCCGGCACCGTCGATTTACCGACTTCAACGATCGCGTTGGTGATGGCCTGGACCTCGGCCTCATCCGCGAAGATTTCAACCTTGGTGTGCACGGTAGTCAGATCGCTGGAAAAGAAATTCTTGTACTCGCCGTACCCCTTGACCTTTGTGATCGTCAGGCCAGGAGCGTGGACGGTCGCAAGCTGTCTCTCTAGTGACTCAAGCAGTTCAGTGGGAATGATGGCGATGATCCATTTGGTACTCATAACACTCTCCTCGATCACCAAGGTACGACCGCGGCAGCCAGGGCAGTGAGGCGAGAAATCATGAGCCCACGCGCGTGCTGAATAGCTGTTTCCATTGACTGCGGCCCGGTAAGAACATAGGCACCCTGCGCCGATACGCTTCGTAAGCGGCTCCAAAACGGCCGACCATGTCTTGCTCTTCCTTGCGCGCCAGCCTGACATATGCAAACACAATGACTGGCAACAGCACCACGGTGATCAGAGTGGGCCAGTGCACCACCTGACCGAAGACTGCCAGCATGATGCCGAGGTACTGCGGGTGACGGACGAATCCATAAGGCCCCTCTTGGGCGATGCGCCCGGTGCGGCTTGCCCGATAGACTGTGCTCCACCCCCAAATCAACAACACGAGGCCCGGGAGGATGAAGACAGTAGCGATCACCATCTCGACCATTGCGCCTGCCATGCCATAACCGAGCAGCGTTGCCCACAGATGCCCACTGTAGGCGGTCAGCGGTATGTCGATTCCAAGGAAGCCCGTCAGGAGATAGATCGTGAGCGGGAAGCCGTACATTTCCGCATACAGCGCGATCACAAATGCCTGCACGAGACCAGCCCCAGTCCATTCGCGCCAACCTCGCGGCGCCACGTACCGATACAAGATCCACGACACCACCCCAACCAAAATCGCGACAAGGTTCCAGTGGCCGTAGTGCGCACTGAAACTGCTCATAATGTCCATGGCACACCTCCCGCCGACGACGGGATTGGATTTGCCCCGCATCTCCGGAAACCGTCTCACTCTCGCGTTGATCATTCACGCACCGTGCCGGCCTATGGCCCTTGTCCGGCTCGTGCTGGAACCCGCCTTTGCGATACGCGCGCGGCCTCACTGACGATTCACTTTTCGATCCGAAACGGCTCTTTCCGCTCTGGCGTCTGTTCTGGCGTCGGACGGTGTTGCCCCCCCTGATCATTCATCCCCTTCATCATCAGCCACATCGATAGCGGACAGATCAGGATCAGCAGGAAAGGTCCGATACCCAGTACGAACGCGCGGACTGGCGGGAAGATGGCGTAGGCGATCGCCAGGATCGCCACCAGGGCAACACCCATGGTGACCATGGTTCTCGTATTGCATTTCATAGCGCTACTCCTTTCACGGGATGCGGCTGCTTGCGATATGGCGCGGCATCCTTATTTGGTCGGCGAGGTTTGGATCTTGTCCGCGTACTTACGCAGGATTTCCCCCATCGCCTGCATCATTTCTCCATGCATCTGCATCGAGAGCTTCTCGTTGCCGGGCGGCAGCTGCCCCATCATCGGACAACCGCCCATCATCCCGCCTCCGCCGCCCATCATGTGGTCCATCATCATGGAGTGCATGGGGTCTTGCGAACCCGGCTTGGTGCCGTCAGAGCCGCGGCTGGGGCTGGCTGCCATGCTCCAGCCACCAGCCCCAAGCAGGGCAAGCGCTAGCGCAGCGGCCACGACTGATTGCGTCTTCATGTCAATCTCCATATTCGATTGAGTTGGATAGCGCTCACCTGATTTCGTGTGTCATCGACCTGGCGACTGGTCTCTCAGCACCCGCATCACGCTGACGCGGGCGCTTCGATCATCGGCCGCGGCACACACGCTCATTTCGCTTCGGGTAAGCCCTTCGGGCTGCCGCCGTCTGCCGGGCGGGCATCCGTCGATTTCATCATTTCAGCGCACTGCTTCTGTATCGCCTCTTTGCTCGATGCGGCGCCGGAAGCGGCGGCGGAATGCTTTGCTGCCGCGCGCGCACTGTTGATGACATCCCAGTTGGGACCCGCGAAGGCGGCGCTAGCGGCGACACCGAACAAAACAAGTACGGCGACTCTGAGAACGGAGTGCATGATGGTATTCCCCACACAAGGTTTCTTTCGGGCTCATTCCAGGCAGAGTCCGCAGACATCCTGCCGGGGGAGCGATTGAAATCAGTGCTCGCGGCGATGGATTGCCGCGTATGGGGAGTGATCAGATTCGCAAGCGCGCGGTTGCGAGGTAGATGGGCCCAGGTACTGCAGCGGGCCGAGAGGCCTTCAGGTAAGCTGGTCCGGCGTAAAGCGTCGGAGGAAGAATGTGCACGAGCCCGCTTGCGGCGGGCAACATGCCGAGATCGGGAGCATGGCCGTTGGCATCCGCCCAATGGCGGCCATCGTGCCGATGGTCCGCGCAAAGCGCGGGCTGCGCTTCGTCCATGTCCTGGCAATTCGAGGCAACCGCCATCGTCGAGGCGTCCATCATGGCCCCTGCCTCGGGCGGGCAAACGTATCCTGCAATCGCCACGCGCGTGAACAGCACCGTCGCGAGCAACGCGAACGCAAGCAACCGAGCGAAGGGGTGATGGTGATGCTTCATGTATCCCTGCAAACAAGTGCGTTCAGTCTAGGCCTGCTAAAACTTGACCACAAGCCGGGCGCGAATGGGGGACGGTAGGCGGTGGACATGATCTTCATCCCAAATACGGCGCTTAAGGCACCTGCGCTCTCAACCGCAGCGCATTGGAAATCACCGATACCGAACTCAGGCTCATGGCCAATGCCGCGATCATCGGCGACAGCAGCCACCCGGTGAACGGGTAAAGCACGCCCGCGGCCAGCGGGATGCCCAGCGCGTTGTAGACGAAGGCAAATCCGAGGTTCTGTTTCATATTGGCAATCGTGGTTTGCGACAGTTCCCGCGCACGTGCAAGGCCGCGCAGGTCGCCCTTGACCAGCGTGACCTGGGCGCTATGCATCGCCACATCGGTTCCAGTCCCCATGGCGATGCCGACGTCGGCTTTGGCCAGTGCCGGCGCGTCGTTGATGCCGTCGCCAGCCATTGCCACCACGTGGCCTTCGCTCTGGAGTTTTGCGACCAGCGCCAGCTTGTCAGCCGGTTTGACCTCGCCGTGAACCTCGTCAATGCCAAGCGGGCCGGCCACGGCTCGCGCTGTCGCGATGCTGTCGCCGCTGGCCATCACCACGCGAATCCCGGCCGCTTTGAGTGCCGCAAGCGCTTCGGGGGTGCTGGCCTTGACCGGGTCCGAGACCAACAGCAGCCCCGCCAATTTCCAGTCAATGGCCAAGTACATGACACTGGCGCCGTACTGCCCCAGCACATTTGCCCGCAACGCCTGTGATTCAATGGGGACTTGTTCCTGCCGCATCAGGGCGGCATTGCCGAGTATCAGTTGGTGCCCGTCAACCCGGCCCCGCACACCCATGCCCGCGTCCGATGCGAACTGCTCAGCCTTCCCTAACGCCAGGCCACGGTCACGGGCCGCCGCAACGATTGTGGCTGCCAGCGGGTGTTCGCTGCCCTGATCGAGACTCGCCGCCAGGCGCAGCACCGCGGCTTCATCCAACGAATCGACAGCCAACGCCCGCTCGAAGACCGGACGGCCTTCGGTCAGTGTGCCAGTCTTGTCGACGATCAGAGTGTCGACCTTGCGGAAATGCTCGATGGCCGCCGCATCCCGAAACAAGATGCCCTGGGTCGCCGCCTTGCCGCTCGCCACCATGATCGACATCGGCGTGGCCAGCCCCAGCGCGCATGGACAGGCGATGATCAGCACGGCCACCGCATTGACCAGCCCAAAGACCCAGCTCGGCTCGGGACCGAACAATCCCCAACCGAAGAAAGCAAGCACGGCGATCGCCACCACCACCAGCACGAACACGCCGGCCACCTGGTCCGCCATGCGCTGCATGGGCGCCTTCGAGCGCTGGGCCTGGGCCACCATCTGCACGATCTGCGAAAGCACCGTTTGGGCACCGACTTTTTCCGAGCGCATTACCAGGCTACCCGACGTATTGAGCGTGGCGCCGATCACGTGGTCGCCAGGGCGCTTGGAAACGGGCAATGGCTCACCGGTGATCATCGATTCGTTGATGGCGCTTGCTCCCTCGGTCACGACGCCATCGGTTGGCACCTTCTCGCCCGGTCGAATTCGAAGCAAGTCGCCGACATGCACGTGCGTGAGCGGAATATCCTCCTCGCTGCCATCCGGCTTGATGCGACGTGCCGTTTTGGGTGCCAGGCCAAGCAGCGACTTGATGGCGGCCGAAGTCTGCGAACGTGCCTTCAATTCGAAAATCTGGCCGAGCAGCGTCAGTGAAATGATGACGGCAGCGGCTTCGAAGTAGACCGCAATGCGGCCATGCACTACAAAGCTGCGGGGAAACAGCTCGGGCGCAACAGTGGCCGCAACGCTGTATATGAAGGCCGCGCCGGTGCCCAGGCCAATCAGCGTCCACATGTTCGGGCTGCGGTTGCGGAACGACTGCAGGCATCGGGCATAGATGGGGAAGCCGGCCCACAAGACCACGGGCGCGGACAAGGCAAGCTCTACCCAGCCTTGCGCCGCCGGAGCCACTCCCTTGACACGCCCCCCCAGCATTACCAGCGCTACGACAGCGATCGTCAGCGGCAAGCTCCACCAGAAGCGCCGGCGGAACGCCGCGAGTTCGGGATTCTCATCCGCCTCAAGACTCGGCATCGCCGGCTCAAGCGCCATGCCGCACTTCGGGCAACTCCCGGGATGATCCTGGCGGATCTCGGGGTGCATGGGGCAGGTATAGACGGTGTCCGGCGCCGCGTTGGCAGTGTCTACAGCGGAGGTGGCATGAGGATGCGTGTACCGCGTGGGGTCCGCCTCGAACTTCCGCTGGCATGCTGCGCCACAGAAGCTGTATCGGGTTCCCGCGTAGCTTGACTGGTACGGCGTATTGGGCTTGACCGTCATCCCGCACACCGGGTCCCGTTCCTCAGTGGCGGTCACGAGCGTCAGTCGCGTCGCCGTGGCATGCGGGTGACCCCCAGCTTGGGCTCGCTCCGGCTCGCCGTCGTGCCCGGGCGCGGCGGATGACATATGCGGATGCGGTTGTTGGTCGCGCATTTTCGCGGTGCCTCAATGCCTTGTGGCCTGCGGTGCGGGCAATTGCCGTGGGGCTGCGCTGCTGATGGCCTCCAGGATCGGACAAGCAGGTCGATCGTCGCCATCACAATGCTGCGCCAGATACAGCAGGGTGTCCCGCATGCCGCTGAGCGCGGCAATCCGAGCGTCCAGTTCCTGAATGCGCTGCAACGCGATGGCCTTCACCGCCACGCTCGCGCGGCGCTTGTTTTGCCACAGCCCGAGCAGCTCCCGAATCTGCGCCGTGGAGAAACCCAATGCCCGCGCACGCCCAATGAAGCGCAGGGTGTGGATGTCGTTTTCACGATACATCTGGTAGTTTCCCTCGCTCCGGGTAGCCGAAGCGACCAGGCCAATACTCTCGTAATAGCGGATCATCTTGGCCGAGACGCCGGAGACGCTCGCGGCTTGTCCGATATTCATGGCGTGCTCCTCGCTTCCTGTGCGCATGGCACCTTCGGTATCGAGCCTGTCAGGAATTTTGTGTTTGAGGCATAGCATGTTGGAAAGGAGCATCTATGCCAAGCAAGAAGAAACCGGCGGCAGCCGGCACGGCGGCGCTGCCGTCTATTCCCCACGAACTCATTGAACAACTGACCGGCGGCACCACGCCGATGACGGCCGAACAGATCAACGCCACCACCATGGCGCTGAAGAAAGCGCTGATCGAGCGGGCGCTGGGCGCAGAACTGTCGTACCACCTGGGCTACCCGCCCGGCAGCGCCCGCCCCGAGGATGCAGCCAACCAGCGCAACGGCAAGTCCGCCAAGACGGTGCTGACTCAGGACGGGCCGCTGCGCATCGAAGTGCCGCGCGACCGCGCAGGCTCCTTCGAGCCCATCCTGATCCCCAAGCACGAGCGGCGTTTCACCGGCTTTGACGACAAGATCGTAGCCATGTACGCGCGGGGCATGACGGTGCGTGAGATCCAGGGCTTTCTGGCCGAGCAGTACGGCACCGAGGTCAGTCCTGAATTCATCAGTTGCGTCACGGATGAGGTAATGGCCGAGGTCACCGCCTGGCAGGCACGCCCGCTGGAGCCGATGTACCCGGTCGTATTCTTCGACTGTCTGCGGGTCAAGATCCGCGAGGATGCCGTGGTGCGCAACAAGGCCATCTATCTGGCGCTGGGCGTGCTGCCCGACGGCACCCGCGACATCCTGGGCCTGTGGATCGAGAACACCGAGGGGGCCAAGTTCTGGATGAAGGTGTTCAACGATCTGAAGACCCGTGGTGTAGCCGACATCCTGATTGCCGTCACCGACGGCCTCAAGGGCATAGCCGAGGCGCTTGGGGCGGTGTTTCCGACCACGACGCTGCAGACCTGTATCGTGCACTTGATCCGCAACAGCCTGGACTATGCCAGCTGGAAGGACCGCAAGGCGCTGGCAGCGGCGCTCAAGCCCATCTACACGGCGCCCAGCGCAGAAGCCGCAGCGGCCCAACTCGATGCCCTGGAAGCTGGTCCCTGGGGGCAGAAGTTTCCCACGGTGGTGGCGGCCTGGCGCCGGGCCTGGGAGCGCGTCATTCCGTTTTTTGCGTTCAGCCCGGCGGTGCGCAAGGTGATTTACACGACCAATGCCATCGAGAGCCTGCACAGTCAGCTGCGCAAAATCATCAAGACGCGGGGGCACTTTCCCAGCGATGATGCCGCCACCAAGCTGCTGTGGCTGGCCTTGCGCAACATCACGGCTGACTGGGGCCGAGCAGCCAGGCAGTGGAAAGACGCCATGAACCAGTTCGCCATCGCCTATGGGGAGCGCTTTACACGACCGGCCGCGTAATATGTCCACCGGGCTCGTCTGAAACGGCAGCCCGAATAAAAAGCCTTGAACACAAAAATTCAGACAGCCCCTCGGTATCCGGTGTTCGTGGCATCTTTCACGGAACCGGCGCGTGCCCAAATCTTCACGATTTCACGCTACACCCTTCCCAAGTGGGAAGGTCAAGGACGTCGCAATCGTCCTTTTGCCCGACGCCCATGCGGGCGTCTGATCCTGTTTTCCGCGCAGTTGCATTGCGAGCAAAACACGGTATCCTTGCGAAAATCCTGCCACTGCAAAGAACCCTTGCGTCACACGCTGCGCCGGCATCCTTTCTTCGCTGGCATCCTCCTGCTGGTCTTCCTGTCAGTCCAACTGGCAGCGGCGGCGTACGCTTGTGCCGGCAGCCGATACCAAGTGGGCAGCGACAACATGAAGGCCGCCCCGACCGAATCCTGCGCCGACATGGCCAGCGGGACCGATCAGGGCAGCAGCCAGGACATGGACAACGGCGCGCTTTGCCAGGCTCACTGCCAGGCTGACTCCAAGAGCGCCGACCATGTCGCACCGCAACTGCCGGTATTCTTGCCGGTGCTGACGGGCGTCATCGAACCGGCCACCGTGGCTTTTGCCAATCTCCGCACCGTGCTGCGCGCTCAAGTGACAGCGCGCGCGCCACCGCCGCCACTGGCCATTCTTCACTGCAGTTTCCAAACGTAGCCTTCAGATCGACGTCATCCGGTGCTGCCCTCTCTAGACTGGGGTAGCTGTCGTCGTTCATGGAGGCTTTATGCTTTTTCCACGTCGCCTGACGCTGGCGTTGCTTTGCGCGCCTGCCTTCGGCATCGCGATGTCGCATGCCGCGACCTCGCAATCTGTTCCTCCGCTTTCTGTTGAGGAAACCGTTGCGCTTGCCACCGTGCATGCCGGCGACGCCGAATCCTCGCGCGGCACCATCGACGCCGCGACCCAAATGGCGGTCGCCGCCGGCCAGTTGCCGGACCCCGTACTCAAGCTCGGCATCAACAACGTGCCGGTCAATGGCCCGGACCAGTTCTCGGTCAGCCGGGATTTCATGACCATGCGCTCCATCAGCGTGATGCAGGAATTCACGCGTGCGGACAAGCGCCGCGCCAAGGCGGCACGCTTCGAAGCGGAAGCCGACGCTGCCGAAGCGCAGCGCGAGGTCAGCATGGCCAATGTGCAGCGCAACGCTGTCGGCGCATGGCTGGACCGCTGGTATGCCGAGCAGACGGGGACCTTGCTGGGCCACCATGGACACCCACTGGAACTTGCGTTGCAGGCGGCGACCGCCGCGTATCGCAGCGGACGGGGCACGCGCGCCGACGTGCTGGCGATGGAGCTGGAAATCCAGAAGCTTCACGATCGCCTGGACGAAAACCGCGCTGCCGTGGCGACCAGCACCGTCGCGCTCGAGCGCTGGGTTGGCCCGGCTGCGAGCCGCCCGCTATCCGGGCGCCCGCGCCTCGATATTCCTCAGCCGGTCGAGCAACTGGCGCGCGGCGAGTTGGACGCGGTGCCCGAGATTACCGCCGCGCAGCGCGAGGTGGGTCTGGCAGAGAGCGAGATCCGGGCCGCTGCGCAAGCAAAGAAGCCGGATGTCACGGTCGAGCTGATGTATAGCCAGCGCGGCTCCGCATTCTCGAACATGGGCTCCGTGAACGTCAGCTTTCCGCTGCCTTGGGACCAGGGCAGCCGGCAGGACCGCGAAGTCGCGGCCAAGCTGGCGCAGGCCCAGGCTGCACGTGCCAAGTCCGAAATCCTCCGGCGCGATACCCAGGCCATGATCGGCGCCAAGCTCGCCGAACTGCAGCGCAATCTCGAGCGGCTCAAGCGCTATGACGAGAAGACCCTGCCGCTGGCCAGCATGCAGGCGGAAGCGGCCCTGACCGCCTACCGGGCCAATACCGGATCGCTGCTGGCCGTGGCCGAGGCCGATCACCGCGCCATCGATACGGAATTGGAGCGGCTCGCGCTGGAAGCCAAGACGGCCAAGCTGTGGGCGGACCTGACTTTCCTGGTTCCGCTGCCCACCGCGCAGACCGAGTCCGCCATCAAGGAACGCAAATGAAAAAACAGGTCATTGCAGCGGCCGTGGGACTCGTTCTTGCCGGGACCGCCATCTATGGCGCCTACCGCGTCGGCGTCACGCAGGGTGCCAGGTCGGCACCATCGTCGATGCCGGCCAGCCCGGCATCCGGTCTCAAGGCCGGCGACGTCGATCCCAAGACCGGCAAGAAGGTGCTGTACTGGCACGACCCCATGGTGCCCGGGCAGCGTTTCGACAAGCCGGGCAAATCCCCCTTCATGGACATGCAACTGGTGCCCGTCTACGCAGAGGGGGATGGCGGTGCCAACGGCATCACGGTCGATAGCCGTGTCGCGCAAAACCTGGGCATCCGCACGGCCGAAGTCAAAGTCGGCCGGTTGAGCGCGGTGCTGGAGGCGCCCGGCAATATCGCCATCGACGAGCGCAGCGTGCAAGTGATCCAGGCGCGCACGAACGCTTTCGTGCAGCACGTCGCGGTCCGGGCGACCCTCGACCCCGTGCGGCGGGGGCAAGCGCTGGTGACGCTGTATTCGCCGGACTGGGTGGCGGCCCAAGAAGAGTATCTGGCTGTGTTGCGCCAGTCGGCACACGGTCAGGTCGATCTCGCCGGTGCGGCCAAAGCGCGCATGCTGCAAGCCGGCATGACGTCGGGTCAGGTCAGCGCGGTCGAGGCATCCGGACGGCTGCAGCCCAGTGTAGGCATCACAAGCCCCATCGACGGCATCGTGACCGAGGTCGCGGTGCGAGACGGGATGACGGTCTCCTCTGGCATGACGCTGTTCCGCCTGGCCGACTTGAGCCAGGTCTGGGTGGTTGCCGAGGTGCCGGAAGGCCAGGCTCGCACCATCTCGCCCGGCTTGGCGGTCAAGGTGCTGCCGACCGGGGCAGCCGAGCCGCTGGTCGGCAAGGTCGACACCGTGTTACCCGACGTCAACCCGGCGACGCGGACCATCAAGGTGCGCATCGTCCTGCCCAACAAGGGCCGGCACCTGTTGCCGGGCATGTTCGCCACGGTCCGCTTCGACAGCGGCGAGCAGCAGGACGTGCTGACCCTCCCGCTGGAGGCCGTCATCCGTACCGGTCAGCGCAGCATTGTCATGGTCGATGGTGGCCAGGCGGGCTTTGTGGCCACCGAGATCAAGACCGGGCGTGAGGCCGGCGGCATGGTCGAAATCCTGGCGGGCCTCAAGGCTGGCCAGAGGGTGGTCACCTCCGGCCAATTCCTGATCGATTCGGAAGCCAGCCTGCGTGGCACCACCGAGCGCATGGCGGCCCCGGCTGCGGCCTCCGCACCCGCAGCGGCCACCACCGAACACGAAGGCGTCGGCCGGATCGAGGCCGTCACGGGTGAGGGCCTGACGATCTCGCACGGGCCGATTCCCTCGATCCAGTGGGGTGCCATGACGATGGACTTCGCGGCGCCACCAACAGGTCTGCCGAAAGGCTTCAAGCCGGGCGACCGGGTGCGGTTCCGCTTCCACCTGGACAAGGACGGCATGGCGGTCCTGTCCTCGGTCGCGCCCGCCAGCGCGGATCAGGGGAGCAAGCCATGATTGCCCGGCTGATTCTGGCGTCCATCCGCAACCGCTTCCTGATCCTGCTGGCGACGCTGATGCTGACCGCGTGGGGATTGTGGGCCGTGCGCAGCACGCCCCTCGATGCGCTGCCCGACCTGTCGGACGTGCAGGTCATCATCCGCACACCGTTTCCCGGCCAGGCGCCGCAGATTGTCGAGAACCAGGTCACCTATCCACTCACCACCACGATGCTGTCGGTGCCGGGTGCCAAGACGGTGCGCGGCTACTCGTTCTTTGGGGACTCCTTCGTCTATGTGCTGTTCGAGGATGGCACGGACCTGTATTGGGCACGCTCGCGCGTGCTGGAATACCTGAACCAGGTGCAATCCCGCCTGCCTGCCGCCGCCAAGCCCGCGCTGGGCCCGGATGCCACCGGCGTGGGCTGGATCTACGAGTACGCACTGGTGGACAAGACCGGCCAACACGATCTCAGCCAATTGCGCGCGCTGCAGGACTGGTTCCTGCGCTTCGAGCTCAAGTCGCTGCCCAATGTGGCCGAGGTGGCTTCGCTCGGCGGGATGGTCAAGCAGTTCCAGGTCGTCCTCATGCCGGATCGGTTACGCGCCTACAACCTGTCCCAAGCCAAAGTACTGGCGGCGCTCAAGGCGGCCAACCAGGAGACCGGTGGTTCGGTGCTGGAACTGGGCGAGGCAGAGTACATGGTCCGTGCCAGTGGCTACCTGAAGACGCTCGACGACTTCCGGCAGATTCCGCTGGTGACCAGCGATGCCGGCATTCCTGTGCGACTAGGCGACGTCGCCACGCTCCAACTCGGCCCAGAGATGCGACGTGGCATTGCCGATCTCGACGGTCAGGGTGAAGTCGCCGGCGGCGTCATCGTGATGCGCTCCGGCAAGAACGCGCTGGAGACGATCGAGGCGGTCAAGGCCAAGCTGACCACGCTGCAGAAGAGCTTGCCGGCCGGCGTCGAGATCGTGCCGACCTACGATCGCTCCGAGTTGATCAACCGCGCGGTAGAAAACCTGACGCACAAGCTGATCGAGGAATTCATCGTCGTCGCACTGGTGTGCCTGGTGTTCCTGTTTCACTTGCGCTCGGCGCTGGTGGCGATCGTGTCGCTGCCGCTGGGCGTGCTGGCCGCCTTCCTGGTGATGCGCTACCAGGGCGTCAATGCCAACATCATGTCGCTGGGTGGCATCGCCATCGCCGTCGGTGCGATGGTCGACGCGGCTGTGGTCATGATCGAGAACGCGCACAAGCATCTGGAACACTGGCATGCGGACAATCCCGGCCTGAATCTGACCGGGCACGAGCGCTGGAGCGTGATCGGCGAATCCGCGGCAGAAGTCGGTCCGGCGCTGTTCTTCTCACTGCTGATCATCACGCTGTCGTTCATCCCGGTGTTCACGCTGGAGGCGCAGGAAGGCCGGCTGTTCTCGCCGCTGGCCTTCACCAAGACCTATTCGATGGCGGCGGCGGCCGGGCTGTCGGTCACGCTAGTGCCGGTGCTGATGGGTTACATGATCCGCGGACGGATTCCCACTGAGCAGTCCAACCCGCTCAGCCGATGGCTGATCCGCCTGTACCAGCCGATGCTGGCCAAGGTGCTCGCTTATCCCAAAGCCACCCTAGCGATCGCCGCCGTCCTGCTGATCGCAACCGCTTGGCCGGTGATGCGGATCGGCGGCGAGTTCATGCCGCCGCTGGATGAAGGCGATCTGCTGTACATGCCATCGGCGCTGCCGGGGTTGTCGGCAGGCAAGGCGGCTCAACTCCTGCAGCAGACCGACCGTCTCATCAAGACCGTCCCTGAGGTCGCCAGCGTGTTCGGCAAGGCAGGCCGCGCCGACACCGCCACCGATCCGGCCCCCATCGAGATGTTCGAAACCACCATCCAGTTCAAGCCGCGTGACCAGTGGCGGCCCGGCATGACGACCGACAAGCTGGTCGAGGAGTTGGACCGCGTGGTCAAGGTACCGGGCCTGTCCAACATCTGGGTGCCGCCGATCCGCAACCGCATCGACATGCTCGCCACCGGCATCAAGAGCCCGGTTGGCATCAAGGTGGCAGGCACGGACCTGAAGGAAATCGACCGGCTGACCACGCAGATCGAGGCGGCGGTTAAGACCGTCCCAGGTGTCACGTCAGCGCTGGCCGAACGCCTGTCCGGCGGGCGCTACGTCGATGTCGACATCGACCGAATGGCCGCTGGGCGGTATGGCCTCAATATCGAAGACGTGCAGAGCATCGTGTCGTCTGCCGTGGGTGGAGACAACGTGGGGGAAGTGGTCGATGGCCTGGCCCGCTTCCCGATCAACGTGCGTTACCCGCGGGACTACCGCGACTCGGTCGAGCAACTGCGCAGCTTGCCGATCGTCACCGACCGCGGCCAGCAGATCACGCTGTCTGACGTCGCTCGTATCCAGGTGGTGCAAGGGCCGCCGATGCTGCGCAGCGAGAACGCGCGCCTCTCCGGCTGGGTGTATGTGGACATCCGGGGGCGCGACTTACGCTCGGCGGTGCAGGACATGCAGGCGGCAGTGACCAAGGCGGTGCCGATGCCGGCAGGCTACGCGCTGAGCTGGTCCGGTCAGTTCGAGTACCTGGAGCGGGCCAGCGCCAAGCTCAAGGTCGTCGTGCCGTTCACCTTGCTGATCATCTTCGTGCTGCTGTATCTCGTGTTCGGCCGCATAGACGAGGCGCTGCTCATCATGGGCACGCTGCCGCTGGCGCTGATCGGCGGCTTTTGGTTGCTGTACGGGCTGGGCTACAACTTGTCGGTGGCCGGGATCGTCGGCTTCATTGCGCTGGCCGGCGTAGCGGCCGAGTTCGGTGTGATCATGTTGCTCTACCTCAAGCAGGCATGGTCGGAACGGCAGGAGGCCGGCCAGAACACCACAGCAGCACTACTGGAAGCGATTCAAGAAGGCGCTGTCCTGCGCGTGCGCCCGAAGGCCATGACGGTCGCCGTCATCCTGGCCGGCCTGATTCCGATCATGTGGGCGCATGGCACCGGGTCCGAGATCATGCAGCGCATTGCCGCCCCGATGGTCGGTGGCATGGTCACTGCGCCGTTGCTATCCCTGTTCGTTGTCCCAGCCGTGTATCTGCTGATCCGCCGTCGGCAGACGGAATCGTCACCGCTTTCCACCCAACCCTCACATCAAGAGGAATCAACATGAAACACAGCAAGACCTTCGCAATCGTGCTTGCGCTCGCTGCCGCACCGGCAGCGTTTGCGGCCGGCACCATGGATGGAATGGACATGAAGCCGTCGACCGAATCGAAGCAGGCACCCAGCCCGGTTGCTGCGGAGATAGAGAAGATCGATATGCAGGCGGGCAAAGTCACCCTCAAGCACGCTGCGATTGAGAATCTCGGCATGCCGGCCATGACTATGGAGTTTCCGGTGAAGAACCGCGCTGCGTTGAGAAACCTTAAGAAAGGCGAGTCGGTTTCGGTGATGTTTGACAAGGTTGGCGGCAAACCGACCGTGGTGGATATTCAGCGTAAGTAAAAACCGGGAGGCACTCCCGTTCATGAACGGGAGTGCCTCCCGAGCGCAGTGGCTCGGACACGTGCAGACATGCGAGGGTTGAGCCACTGACTTGAGATGGCAGTTGTCTGCCTGCGCTAGAGGTCCTCGGCCGTTTGGACGGCCGGGAACAATGAGCTGCAGGATTTCGGATATTTGCGACGCAACCCTTGACCTTCCCACGAATGGAAGGTTTATCTTGAAATCATCGCTTCGTTTACCAAACCGGAATCCCCGTCGTGAGAACTCAGGCCATGGACATGCTCCCCACACCGGCTGGCTTTGCTAGGCGGTGGCATGCGTGCGTCCGGTTTGACATCCACGGCCGCAACCTCGATCCAAGTTTGCAAATGGGGGCGCTCCGATGAAAGCCGGAAGCCGGATCCTCCGCCGATTGGCCGGCTGTGTCGTCCTGGCCAGCTTGTTCTTCACCCGTCTGGCGGTAGCAGGGTATGTGTGCCCGATGGAATCGGTGTACGGCCCCGCTCACCAGAATCTGGTGTCGCGCGATGGCTGCCTGGATGCCGGCGGCGACCAGTTGGCGCTGTGCGCCGACTCGTTTGGCGACGGGCGCCTCTGGGCCGACAACAAAGGCCATCCGCCTGTTGGCGATGGGCCACCGGTACAGGAAGCCCGCTATCCCCGCCCGGAGATATCGGGACGCAGTGATTCGTTGCGTCCTCTGTCGCTCTACACGGTGGCATCTGCGCCGATCTATCTTCAGACGGCCAGACTACGACTCTGATTGACCCCGAATGGCGGCAGTTGCTTGCTGCCAATTGCAGAAACTTCGCGCACGCCTTGCTGCTAACAAAGCACGCCATGTGGTGCTGCGCCTCTGACAGTCAACATTCGGGATCAATCATGAAAGCTATCCAAGTTCTTTCCACTATTACCTTCGCCGCACTCAGTGCATCCGCCTTTGCAGGCCCAAACTGGGACGCCATCAACAGCGCCCGCAAGGCCGCTCAACAACAAAGGGTTGCGAGTGCGGGCGACGCGTCCGATCAGGCGATGCGAGACCACTGCGCCATGATGGGGCAGATGTCTGCAACGGGAGACAAGATGCACGAGCAAATGATGCATCAGTCGGACGGCCAACTGAGCAATGCGAACGCTGCGCTGTTCGGCGAGCGGGCGGCAACGTCCGCCAACTCTCGCACGGTTGCCGTCGTCCCGGGGATGAAAGCCGTTCCCGTCCACGCTGGCGAAACGGTGCGCTTCGACTTCGGCTCAAGCTCAGCGACGTGGACCTTTGCCGCGCGGCCGGGCAACTCCGCGGTCGAATTGAGCACGCTCTTTCCGGAGATTCCTGCCGCCAAGGGCGTCTGGGCCTATCCCAATGGCACCAGCCTATACGCCGGCCACTAAATCAACTCATGGTGAGCTAACGGAATCCCAGGGGCCGGCGCATTTCGCGCCGCATCACTGGATATGAGAAGCACGGGATCCTGAGCGATGGCGACACAGCCCACTCAGATCCGCACGATTGGAGAAAAATCATGCAAACGATCAAGAAAATCATTCTCGCCAGCACGGTACTGGTGTCTCTTGGCGCAACCTCCGGTGTGGTGATGGCCGCGCAGAAGGTAGACCCCTACCACGATGGTGCGCACATCGCAGACAAGCGTGATATCTACACCGACGGCGCACGCTCGGTGAACGATCCGCGCGACCCGTACACCGATGGCCGCAACGCGCTGACAGGTCGGAACACATCAGCGGCCTGACGCTGTCCCGCCAACTGCATGATGAAGAAGCAAGGGATGCTGAGGCGTTCCTGGCTTTCAGTCGACCGTCGATGCAAATCGCAATGCGTGTGACTCACTGTGAATAGAGCCCCCGTCTTCGATCTTCCGCTCAATGTCATTGTGACCATCTTGGTCGCCGTGGCGCTGACATTTTGTGCGATCTGTTTATTCGCTTGGTACCTGCGCCGACGATATGGCACCGGTCATCCGCGTGGACAAGCCCGCGCGCGCACGCGTTCTCGCAAGACCGCGAGCCGCCGCCGCAAGTAAGTCACCGCCCTGCGGCCCCCATTGGGTAAAGCCTGGGCCGCTTCGAAGCATCCAGTCGCATAAATCGCGGCATGCGCTCGAGTCAGGAGTGCGGCGACCCGGACATCCATCGGCCAGACACAACATCTGTTTCCCAACCACCCTCTCATGACGAAGTCTCACGATGAAATACGTTTCCGCTCTTACATTCGCCCTGATGCTGGCATCCGCCCCCGCAGCCTTTGCCGCCACGCCGATGGAAGGTATGGATATGAAGCCGGCAGCGCAGTCTCAGCAAGCACCCAAGCCCGTTTCAGCAGAAGTCCGCAAGGTCTACCCCGACACCGGCAAGGTCACGCTCAAGCATGGCGCCATCGACAACCTCGGCATGGGCGCCATGACGATGACGTTTTCCGTCAAGGACAAGGCGTCGCTGAAGAATTTCAGGGAGGGCCAAGCTGTGTGGGCGGTCTTTGATACGGTCGATGGTCAGCCGACCGTCGTCGATTTGCGGAGCAAGTAAGCCGTCGGCGGCGTACGGGCCAACGGTCGTGCGCCACCCGGCTGAGCGGGATCAGTCGGGTGGGCTGCTCACGAAAGCGCCTTGTCGTGGCATCCACAGGGAAAGCAATGGCCCGTCGCAGCAACGTGGCTGTCCCTGAGTCATGCGTGGCGTACCTGGATGTATTTGGGTTTTCAGGACGGCTTTTTAAAGACAAGGTAGTCGAGATAAAGCCAAATTTCGCGCCACAGAAAGTTCGCTCGAGTGGTCAAGGATTCGAAACGGCTAGAGGACGTAGGCCCAGGCAGGGCCTGGAGTCCAAGATCGTTAGCCATTGCCGTTGCTCTTCGCAAATGTAGCGGATCGCTGACCAACAGAACCGTGCGAATCCCAAGTGGGTCTAATAATTTCTTTGCATTGACAAGGTTTTGCCAAGTCGTACGCGAGGTGGTCTCCGCCAAGATCGCGTCAGGTGGAACACCGTGCTTGATCGCATACTCGCGGCCGACCTCGCCTTCGCTGGGATAACCTGCCCCCGGTGTCCCGCCGGTGAAAACCAGGTATTTCACCTGCTTGTTCTGGTAGCGTGCAATCGCCTCGTTAATCCGCTCCCGATAAACGGGAGACGGCCTATTCCCCCATGCTGCAGCGCCAAGAACAACAGCCGCATCCACGGGAGCATTAAACGACTGCTCTCCGTAACTGACAATCTGCCATGCCACTGTGAGGAATCCAATGGCGATCAAGAGGGCCAGCATCGCTGGCCCGATGACAATGGCGCGTCGAAGTAACATGGAGCGTCGATTCACATCACTCAACCGGCTGACCTCGCTATAGCGAAAGGCCGAATATCGAAGCCTTCTGAAAAAGCTCCAATTCGGCAGAAGCACATGACAAACGTGGTTAGCCAATCCACAGTACCAACAGCGAAGCCAACAAGCAGTAACAGCCGAAGAAATGCCATCGGCCTTGCTCCAGCCAGCGTGACAGCCACCGCAGCGCAACCAAACCTGCCAAGAAGCTCAGCGCCATGCCGATCATGCTTGGCCCCATGAGGTGCAAGAGTCCATCCGAGTGCATTGCTGTGGTGGTAGCTGCGTATTCTTTGTAGAGTCGATACGCTTCTTTGGCGATCACTGCTGGGGTTAATACTACGGCCAACGCAAAGCTAAACTCTTCGGCACGCCGCCGCGTCACACCTAAGGCAAGCCCGGTCGAGATAGTGGCTCCCGAACGAGAGAAACCGCGAAATGGAAGACACAGCCCCTGCACGGCGCCAATCCATGCCGATTGGCGCAGGGTGAGGTTATCGATCCCCCGATCCTGGAGACGGGAAGACACAATGATCAACAGGCCGGCTGCAGCCAAGGCAGCGGCTATCAGACGCGAGTTGCCAAACAGATGTTCGATCTCGAAATTCGATGAATCAGCTACCACTACGTGCTTAATGAATTGCAGCAGCGCCACCCCCACGATACCGGTTGCGAGCGTTGCAACCAGTATGCACAGGGCGTTAGTGCGAAATGCCTGCCCTGAACTGAAATAGGTGGTGCGCCACGATTTCCAGAAATAGGCAATGACCGCGAACATCGTGCCGGTATGCAGCATGACCAGCAAAAGCGTCATTTGAGGCGCCGTTGGATCCAGCCCCATCAGCTTCTCGGCCGCAATGACATGGGCCGAGCTAGATACCGGCAGGAGTTCGGCTGCCCCTTGAATGACGGCAAGGACAAGAATCTGTAGCAAGTTCATCTGTGTGGCTTAGCGGTAATCTAAAATTGAAGCACGGGTGTAAAGGGTAGTACTTGGTATCGTTCAACTTGACTCGGCGCCCGACCGGGCGCACCGACTTTGCGTCCTGGTGGCCCCCAAGAGACAGATCACGCCAAGTGAAATCGCTACATCAGCCAAGTTGAACGCGGGCCAGTGCCACGCTCGCCAATAGAAGTCCAGATAATCGACGACCTGCCCACGCCCCATCCGGTCCGCTGCATTGCCGAGAGCGCCCGCGAGAATCAGCGCATAGGACACAGATTCCAATCGAGGCAACTTGCGGCGGAGCATCCAGATCAACCACGCAGATGCGGCGAAGGCGAGTGCGATCAAGAAATATCGTTGCCAACCGCCGGCCCCGGCCAGAAAGCTGAACGCCGCGCCAGGATTGCGCACATGCACGAGATTGAAGAACGGTGCGATCTCCAAACGCGTGCCGAGCGGTATGAAGACTGCCACGCCGAGCTTGACGGCTTGATCGAACAGCGCGATCAGCCCCGCCAGCAACAGCCAGCGCGGCCACTCGTCTGTTCGTGATGAATGAAGCATGACCATGGCGCAATCAAAGAGGTCCTTCCAGAAGCTTTTGCGGTGTCACGGTTGTCGCTGGTTGGAACTTCCCAGTCATTTGCGCAGCAACCTCAGCCCATTGCCGACCACCAGCAGGCTGGCGCCCATGTCGGCAAACACCGCCATCCACATGGTGGCCTGGCCGGTAAAGGTCAGCACCAGGAATACGGCTTTGATGCCGAGCGCCAGCGCAATGTTCTGCTTCAGAACACCCGCCGTAGACCGGGACAGCCGCACAAAGGCCGGGAGCTTGCGCAGATCGTCGTCCATCAGCGCGACGTCGGCCGTTTCGATCGCCGTGTCCGTCCCGGCGGCCCCCATCGCGAAACCGATATCGGCCCGGGCCAATGCAGGCGCGTCGTTGATGCCATCGCCGACCATGCCGATGGTCCCCTGTGCGGATAGCTGCTCGATTTCGCGCTGCTTGTCTTCCGGCAGCAGGTTGCCCCGAGCTTCGTCGATACCGACCTGCTGAGCGATCGCCTCTGCGGTATGCGGGTTGTCTCCGCTCAACATCAGGGTTTTGATGCCCAGCGCATGCAAGTCCTTGATCGCTTGGCGACTGCTGTCCTTGACGGTGTCGGCCACACCGAACAGCGCGCGTACGCCGTCCGGACCGATCAGCATCACGACCGTTTTGCCCTGAGTTTCAAGCGCGGCAAGGTTGGCTTCCAGCGCCGGCGAGCACACCGCGAGTTCCTCGACCAGGCGATGGTTGCCCAGGTGATAGAGCGCACCGTCGATATAACCCCGTACGCCACGCCCGGGCAAGGCCGCAAAGTCGGTAACGTCGCGCAGGGCTCGACCTTGGTCCCGCGCCGCGCGGGCCACCGCCTGGGAGACTGGGTGGTCGGAGCGAACCGCCAGACTGGCGGCGAGCCTCTCGGCGGCCGAAGTGTCCGCACCGCTCCAAGCCACGACGTCGGTCTGCGCCGGCTTGCCATGTGTGATGGTGCCGGTCTTGTCCAGCGCCAACCATTTCAGCTTGCGGCCTTCCTCGAGATAGGCCCCGCCCTTGATGAGGATGCCGCGCCGCGCGGCGGCGGCCAGACCGCTGACAATGCTCACCGGCGTCGAGATCACGAGGGCACAGGGGCAGGCGATCACCAGCAGCACCAAGGCCTTGTAGATCCAATCCAACCAGGAGGCACCGAATAGGAGCGGCGGGAAAATCGCCACCAGCAGCGCGACCGCAAACACGATGGGCGTGTACAACCGGGCGAACTGGTCAACGAAACGCTGCGTAGGTGCACGACTGCCTTGAGCGGCCTCCACAGCGTGGATGATGCGCGCCAGCGTGGAGTCGCTTGCCGCCGCGGTGACACGGTACTCGAACGACCCGGACTCATTGATGGTGCCGGCGAACACCGGGTCGCCTTCAGCCTTCTCGACCGGCAGGCTCTCGCCCGTGATCGGCGCTTGATTGACGGAGGAGCGCCCCTGCAGGACCGAGCCATCGAGCGCGATACGCTCGCCCGGCTTGACCCGCACCCGGCTGCCAACCGCAACGGTCTTGGCATCAACGTCGGACCAACTCCCATCGCTACGCTGAACCGTGGCGGTCTCGGGCGCGAGATCCATCAGACCACGAATCGCGTTGCGAGCGCGGTCAAGCGAGCGGGCTTCGATGACTTCCGCCAGCGCGAACAAGACCATCACCATCGCCGCTTCTGGCCAGTGGCCGATCACCATCGCGCCCGTGACCGCAATCGACATGAGGGCATTCATGTTCAGGTTGCGGTTCTTGAGTGCGATCCAGCCTTTCTTGTAAGTGGACAGCCCGCCGGTCAGGATCGCGGCCAGCGCCAGGATCACCACCACCCAGTGATTGCCGCCGTTGAGCCAGTAGACCACTTCTGCCAGCACGGCGTTCGCACCGGCAATGGCAAGCAGCCACCATTTGGTGGGCGCAGCATCCTGGACGTGAGCGGGTGCGGCAGCAGAGGTGTCACGGACCTCGGCATCGAAACCGAGCGATTGAATGGCAGCCAGCACTTGCGGTAGCGCGTCCGCAGCGTGCTGAACGGCGAGTGTGCGCTGTACGAGATTGAACTGCATGCCTGACACGCCGGGCATACCCGTCAGCTTGCCGCGAATCAGCGTTTCTTCTGTCGGGCAGTCCATCTGACGAATGGTCAGGACCGTGCTCTGCCCGGCGGGGCTTTCATCCGCGCGAACCGCCCGCATGCCGATAGCTGAGAGCGCCTGGTCGATCGGCGCCGGGGATGGCAGCCGGTGCTGGACGGCCAGCGAACGCTGCATCAGGTTGAACTCAAGGTTGACCACGCCCGGCAGCGCCGCCAGCTTATTGCGAATGAGCGCTTCTTCCGTCGGGCAGTCCATGTTGTCGATCCGGTAGCGAGATCGTTTCAGGTCGACAGCCGCCGTATCGCCGTCCGCCGGCGTCACCATGTTGGCGGCAGCACAACCGCATCCCTTGGAGCCGCAATCACTCACAGCATCTCCTTGTCGCTTGAAATGGATCGGACTCAAGTACACACTCTATAGTTACTATAGAGTCAAGATCTCCCTGTCCGACATCATGAGCATTCAGATTGGCGAGCTAGCCAAGCGCACAGCCTGCTCGGTTCAAACCATCCGGTATTACGAGCGCGAGGGCCTCTTGCTCCCGCCGGACCGCAGCTCGGGCAACTTCCGGCTGTATGGCGAGCGGCACATCGAGCAACTGCAGTTCATCCTCCACTGCCGGTCGCTGGACATGCCGCTGAACGACGTGCGGACGCTCCTGCGCTACCGCGAGCGACCAGACGAGGATTGCGGCGCGGTGAACACCCTCCTAGACAAGCACATCGAGGAAGTCGAGCGGCGTATCGACGCGCTGACGGTTCTAAAGCGCCACTTGTGCGTTCTGCGTGAAACCTGTTCCGATGGGCGAGCCGCTGAAGCCTGTGGAATCCTGCAGGGGTTGTCCGACGGCGGCTGCGCATGCGCTGGAGACGTCACGCACCCGCACTGACACGGGGGGGTGTGGCGAGGTGGGTTCGCAGCATGACCGCACCTCGGCCGCTTGTTTTTCGGTCAGCGCGATATCCGCGTCGCGAAACATGAATTACAATCATTCTCATTTAAAGCCATTTCTCCCGCTTCGCCGGTAGGCTCTTCATGCAACTGCAGCGCGTCGTCTCCCTCATCCTGTTTTACCTGCTGACATCGGTCTCAAGCGCGTACGCCGACACGCTGTCCACCCAAGACAAGACCAAGCAAGTCTGGCAGTTGCTCGACTATCTGGCGGTCGATTATGGTCGCTCCGTCAAGGACGGCCAGGTGGCCAATGCCGACGAGTACGCCGAAATGCAGGAGTTTGCGCATGCGGCGGAACGTCAGATTGCCGAGTTGCCGGCGGGGCCGCAGACGCAAGCCTTGCTCAAGGATGCAGGGGCATTGCGCACGCTCATCGCCGACAAAGCCGCACCCACCGTCGTCGGTGAACAGGCACATAAGCTCGCGGACAGCTTGCTGGCCGCCTATCCGGTGCCGATGGCGCCCAGCAAGGTGCCGGACCTCAAGCACGGGGCCACGCTGTATCAAAGCCAGTGCGCGTCCTGCCACGGCAGCTCCGGACACGCAGATGGCCCGCTGGCCGCCAAACTAAGCCCGCCGCCCATTGCCCTGGCCGACCATCAGCGGGCCCAGGAGCGCAGCGTCTTCGCGCTCCAGCAGATCATCACGCGCGGTGTTGAGGGCACCTCCATGCCCAGTTTCGCGCAGCTCACTGACGACGATCGCTGGGCGCTGGCTTATTTCGCGTCGACCTTGTCGTATTCCGATGCGGATCGGCAAGCCGGCGCCAAACTGTGGGCGTCCCGCCCGGAGCTGCATAGCGCAGTGCCCACACTCGCCAAGCTCAGCCAGACACCCGAGGCGTCGCTCGCCAAGACAGTCAGCCCGGATGCGGCACGGCAATTGACGGCGTATTTGAGAAGCGCGCCGGACGTGCTGAGCGCCTCCAATACAGACAGTCTCGCGATCGCCAAGGACAAACTGAAAGAAAGCGTGGCCGCCTTCGGCCAGGGCGATAAGGCAACTGCCTCACGCCTAGCGCTTTCCGCCTACCTCGATGGCTTCGAGCCGGTTGAACCCGCCTTGGCCGCCAAGAACCAGGCACTGTTCCAGGACATCGAAAAAACGATGGGCCTGTATCGCAACGCGATCACTACCGGTCAGGCCGAGCAGGTACGGGACATCGCGCAGCATCTGCAGACGATGCTGACTGAAGCCCAGGATGCACTGGGTGGCACTAACGATCCGCTCTCTACGTTCCTGGGCGCCTTGACGATCCTTCTGCGTGAAGGCCTGGAAGCGCTGCTCGTCGTGGTCGCCATGATGGCCTTCCTGAAGAAGGCCGAACGCACCGACGTGCTGCCGTACGTCCATGCGGGCTGGATTGTTGCGCTGGCCGCCGGTGGGCTGACCTGGGCCGTCGCTACCTACCTGGTGGACCTGAGCGGTGCCAGCCGCGAGATGACCGAAGGCTTCTCGGCAATCTTTGCGGCCGTGGTCCTGCTCGGCGTGGGCATGTGGATGCACCAGAAGAGCCTGGCCGGCCGCTGGCAGGCCTACGTGAAGCAGAAGCTGTCCTCCGCGCTGAACAAGCGCTCGGCGATCATGCTGTTCGTGCTGTCGTTCGTGACGGTGTATCGCGAGGTGTTTGAGACCGTGCTGTTCTACGCCGCGCTGTGGAGCGAAGGGAACGGCATCTACCTGCTGGCCGGCTTGGGTTCGGGGATTGCGATCCTGGCGGTCATCGCCGTCGTTCTGCTGCGCTCCTCCGCGCGCCTGCCGATCCGCCAATTCTTTGCCTTCAGTTCGGCCTTGGTTGCTGTCCTGGCGGTGGTGCTGATCGGAAAAGGGGTCGCTGCACTGCAGAAAGTCGGCTTCCTGCACATCACGCCGATTTCGATGCCACGCATCGACATGCTCGGCATTTATCCCTCCGTGCAGACGGTAATCGCACAAGTGGCGATCTTGTTCATTATTGCGCTCAGCATCGCGTATAACCTACGATCGCAGAAGGCATCGAGCAAAGCGTAGTCCCCACCTGTATTTGACAGTTCAATGGCGGATATCGACAGGTATTTGCAGGCTGCGACCCGCGATCACACGCGGCGCAGCTATCAGTCCGCCATCCGTCATTTCGAGCGGGAATGGGGTGGCTTCCTGCCGGCCAGCGCTGACAGCATCGCGCGCTATCTGGCCGAGCACGCGCAGGTGCTCTCCATCAATACACTGCGCCAACGGTTGGCTGCGATCGCGCAATGGCATGTTGCGCAGGGCTTTCCCGATCCCACCCGAGCACCGCATGTCCGCAAGGTGCTCAAGGGCATTCAGGCACTGCACCCAGCGCAGGAGCGGCGTGCCAAGCCGTTGCAGCTCGCCCAGTTGGAGCAAATGGTTGCCTGGCTGGATACGCAGATCGCCGCCTCGTCTGAGGGCAACGCCCATCAACTCCAGGTGCATACCCGCAACAAGGCGCTGGTGCTGATCGGCTTCTGGCGGGGCTTCCGGTCGGACGAACTGAGTCGGCTGCAGATCGAGCACATCACGGTGGAGCCCGGCCGGGGCATGACGATTTTCCTGCCGCGCACCAAGACGGATCGCAACCATGTCGGCACGACCCACAAGGCGCCCACGTTGTCGCGCTTGTGCCCAGTCGCCGCCTACGAGGCCTGGCTGGCGGCGTCCGGCCTGACTGAGGGCCCGGTGTTCCGCAGGATTGACCGCTGGAGCCGAATCGCCACCGATGGACTGCAGGCCAGCAGCATCGTGCCTTTGTTGCGCGCGCTGCTCCATCGCGCGGGACTGCCGCAATCGGACCGCTACAGCAGT
This sequence comes from Ralstonia mannitolilytica, assembly GCF_000954135.1. Classification (NCBI taxonomy): domain Bacteria; kingdom Pseudomonadati; phylum Pseudomonadota; class Betaproteobacteria; order Burkholderiales; family Burkholderiaceae; genus Ralstonia; species Ralstonia mannitolilytica. The sequence goes on from NZ_CP010800.1 coordinate 1,348,456, forward strand.
CACTCGCTGCGACGCGGCTTTGCAACCTGGGCGAATTCGAACCAGTGGGATCTCAAGATGCTGATGGAGTACGTCGGCTGGAAGGACGTACGCTCGGCCATGCGCTATATCGACGCGGCCGACCCCTTTGCACAGCATCGGATCGAAGCAGCGCTGTCGGTCGCACCGCCGCCGGGCATTGCAGGCTGACAGGTTCGATCAAGCGGACCTCTTCAATTGCTTTGGCGAAGCGACCTTGCATGACCCGCTAACGGGCACGATTGGGGTTGACTAGGGCGCATGAGACGTGACGCCGCACCCGCACCAAGTTGTCCGTCACGCTTGGCTTGCGCGTCGCCGAGGTGCCGCCTCCAACAATGCGTCCTGGTACTGGTGGATCGGGAAGCTCAGAATGCCCCGGAAATTCACATGTGCGAAGTGTGCCGGCCCCATGCGTCGGAGCCAGTCATCGTCGACGCGTTGCCCCTTACCGCGCCATGCGTCGACTGTGACTTGCATCCGTTGCGTGTTCCAGCCGATCACCAGATTCGTCAGCAGCGTGAGCGATCCGGAAATCGCCATCATCTCGTCCTGACGCCGCCCACGATCGTGCTGGACTTTGCTGGAGTAGATGGCCCGCTGGAGCTGGTGTACCGATTCGCCACGGTTGAGCAGCGTGCGCAGCTCCCGCCGAAACTCGCTGTTGCTGAAGAAATCGCACAGGAACAGCGTGCGCAACAGCTTGCCGAGGTGATCGGCTGCCCGGTGGATCGGGTCGCCCTGGGCAGCACTGCCAAATCGCTGCAGCGCCACGATTGCGCTCACGCGCCCAGAGTGAATGGAGGCCACCAGGCGCAGCAAACCATCCCAGCCTTCACGGATCGCCTTGGGCGAGATGTCGAGCGAGACGGCACCCTCCAAACCGTCTGGCACCTGCAGGCCGCGCGGCAGGTACAGCTTGCGCTCCGACAGATTGCGCAGCCAGGGACACAGATCGAAGCCGAGCAACTTGGCTACCGCCATCCCCACGTTCGTGTATCCATGGGTATCCACGGCAAGACGGAGCAACCCGCCGTCGGCGCGGGTCTCGTTGTGGCGCATCACGCCTTCGATCGCAACGCCAGTCTGGCGCTCGTTGAGCACCATGGGCTGGTTGTAGACGATCCCGTGCTGGTCCAGCACGTGCGTATAGATCCCGACAGCATGGGTGCGGCGGCGTGGGTCGGCGCGAGCGTAGAACAGGTGGGGTGAGGTATCCAGGCTCATCGAATCGCTCGACGCCAGTTGCCCCGTTCCCCACAGCTCGGTGATCGGGTGCGTGCGCTGGAATTCCACCACCCGCTCGTTCGCACGGCGCAGCCGCCCAGGCATCTCCAGGGCGCGCATCGCGGTTGAGACGTGAGCGGGGTCCAGTTGCGGGATCATGGCCGCCACACCCTTGGCATCCAGTTCGGTGCCGTGGGCAATGAGCCCTGCGTAGAGCGCGATCAGTTCTTGCGAGTCTCTGGCCTTGCGGGCCAGCAGCACTTCACTGAAATTGGTACGCGCATCCATCTCCAGGATCATGTCGGCAAACTGCGCGTTGCCGATGTCCTTGAACAGCAGATCACGGGTGCGCGTGGGTATGCCGTCCGTGTCCGCCGCTTCGAGCGGCGACTGATGGAGCACGCCATTTGCATCAATGGTGAAGTGGCCGGCTTCGCGGGCCTCGTTCAGTGCGGCGAGACTCGCTTTCAGGTGGTCCGTCAGCCGGTTGAGATAGGTGTCCGCTTGGCTCGGCAAGCCGAGCGAGGACAGATACCGGTCACGTTCGGCATCCCACTGCGCAGGTGGGATCAGCAACTGATCGCGCTCACGGAACGACAGGCTGTGGTTGATCCACACCGTGCCGCGGCGCAGCCCTCGGCGCAAGCCCAGCATCGCGCTGGCTTCCATGGCGCGCATCGCGCGCTGACGGTCTTCGCTGTTAACCAAGTCGCGCCAACTGGCACTGACTGGCACCTGGCAGTCGGGCGGCAACTCCGTCGCCCCTCGATCATGCAATCTGCCGACGAACTCTAGCTGCTGCACAGCAGGATCGGCGCCGTTGCTGGCAAACTCCAAGCCGCGCAGAGCAGTCAGGAGATTGCGGATACGGTGTGGGTCTTCGGTGAGCGTCTCTCGCACACTGGCCGCGTGGCTCGCGGGTGGTTTGGTCGAGAAGCCCTCCAGCAACTTGCCGATGTCGGCCAGCCGGTCTTCCGCTGAACGACGGGTATCGTCAACCAGCGCTTTGATGTCGACCAACTGCTGCCGGTATTCAACCGCCGAGCGCACTTGCTTGGCCGTGGTCTTGTTGTAAGCCCGGCGGACCAGGTCGGAAACGCGCCGCCCGGATTGGTAGGCCATCGCATCCGTCAGCTCCAGCAGGGTCACACGCAGGAAGAACACCAGTTCGATCGTGCGCGTGGAGGTTTTCAGTTCGCGGACTTTGGCGGGGCGGCGAGCCTGGATGCGCTGGCCGTAGGCGCGCTGTTTTTCGATGGGGACAGCATCGAATGCCCAGGTATGTGCGCCGAGATCCTTCAGGAAGCGGATCTTGTCCAGCGTCTCGGTCATGGTTGACGGGCTGTGCCGGGCTGGTGGGGTCTTGAGCCATTCGAGTATGGTCGTACCCGATGTTGCATGCTGAACGAACACAGCCGCTTCGGCCTGTGCGATCTGCGTTAGCGGAACAACCGCCTCAATCATGGCCAGCAATTCGCGCTCGATGCCGGCCCAAATGGAGCGGGCAATATCCAGCAGTGCGCGGGTAGAAGGGATCAGAATCCGTCGCTCATACAGCCAGAAGTGAGCGTGCTGGAGCAACTCATCGATCGTCAGCGATTCGGCGGCATCCTGCCGCATCCAGGCTTCCAGCCCAGTCCACTGGTCGCCATCAAGCCGCGTCAGGCCAAGGTAGTCGCATGCCCAAACCTGATGTTCGTAAAGGGTCTTGTATCGCTGATAAATGGTGCGCAGCGAAGCAATGGTTGGCGTCGACACCCCCAGCCTTGCGCCGACATAGCGCAGCAACTGCCGGGGAAGGGTGTTGAGTTGGTCGAGGGTATGACCGCTGGCGCGAAGAAAGACCAGTTGGATGGCGGCTCCTGCGCGGCCGTCACGCCGGAATTTCTGGTTGATCGCGAAGATATCGCTCTCGGTCAGCGCGAAGTAGCGGTCGACGTCGAACTCTGACAACCGCGTGGGCAAGGAGTCCTTTCCCACATAGCGAAATTCCAAGCCCGGCATCTTCAGCCCCCATCAAGGTGGCGCGATCCGAAATCGCGGGCGAACATCGTACTCCTGAAGTCACTTGAGGACAGCAGACAATTGTCGACAAAGACCTGGGAGCCTTATGAATAAAGGCCTTGTGGGGAAACCGCCAGATTTTGCACGAAAAGTACGATTACCCCCGTTCGCATCGGGAGAATTGGTACTTTTTGCGCATAATCTATCTTATGTAAAATTAAGCTATCGGATTAAGCGATTCGATAGCGTGGACGTTAATTTGCATAAATTTGTTACCCGTTTTTGCATAAATTTGTTACCCGCCCCTAGGCGCTCACCTTTCGGAGGCTGGCAGTTTCGATGACGGCACAGCCGGCGACTATGCCGGGAGCGCCGTGTGCTCTCTCTACCGTTTGCACGTGCTCGCGCCCCCCGCCTGCGAGATACCCCTGTCCGAGTTGTCGGCCTCTTTGCTAGCCGTGTAAAGTGACGCAAAGTTACTTTAGGACACTGCCGTGGCGTGGCAGACAATACCGAGGGCGGACATGGAATCTTCGGCGGTGCCCTGGTCACAGGGCGTGCAATTACTGTCTTGGCTGGCGCGCGAGCCATGTGTGCAAAATCCGGATGCGGTAGCGCGCGCGTGGGAGGTGATGGCCCCTGCCGCACCGACGCTGGCCGATTGCGGACGGATGTATGCAGCCTATGGCCGGAGCTTTTCGGTCGCCCAACTGCGCTACATCGCGCAGCATTCGGCAGCGCTGTTGCTGGCGCGCTGGGCGGCCTCCGGTTGGCCTTATCTGCGGTTCAATGAGGACCTGGGCTTTACCGCCGGGCCCACTTACGTCGAGCTCCGACCAGGTCAGGTGACGCCTAGCTTCTGGGCATTTTGCTTCGGCACCGTGACCATATTCAGCCTGGCCGTCGCGGCATTCACCTATGGCAAGACTTCCGGCGGCGTGGGCGGTTTGGTGCTGGCGGCCATCTGCTTGGCCTTTCTGATGCTCGAGTTCGTCGATCTGCGCAGCCGTCACCATGCACGGCGCGCGATCGCCCTGTGCGCGGCGGGGCCGCACGCCGACAGCATGACGATCGCCGTGATGCCAACCAGGGGATTCGGCTTGAAGGACTCCGTGTTTTGAGCCAGAACCGCTCGGCAACTAAGGGCAAGATTGCGCCCCCCTTGTTCGTCCGTACAGCCCGCTGTGGCGCCCTTGCGGTGTCATTTAAGCCCCAAATGCCTCTCCGATCTGCCGAGCCCGTTTGACTTCATCGCTATGCAGGTAGACCGAAGTCGTCGACACCGACGCATGCCGCAGATTGTCCCGGACGATGGTCAACTCGGCGCCCCGATCCAGAGCGTGCGTGGCGTGCGTATGCCGCATCCAGTGCGGACTGGCACGGCGCAGCTTGTCCGCAGCCGCAGGATGGTCCGAACCAATGATGTCAGCGGCCAGCTTGAAGAACCGCTTCACGACCTGCCATAGCCGCGTGCTCGTGATTCCTGAGCCGGACTCGTCGCTCAGGTCACCGACCAGGCGAATCTCCGGACGCCACAAGCGCCGGCTTATGGGCAAACCGCGTTCGGACAGATAGCGCTCCAAGGCCCGCCGGGCCAACGGCGGCAAGGCCACCTTGCCGATGCGCCTGCCCTTCCCGGTCAGCTCGAGCCATTCATCGCCTTCCGCGTCGACCCAAATATCCCCGAGCGTGACGCCTACCAGCTCGCTGGGCCGGAGCCCCGTCGCATAGGCAAAATCCAGCATGAACCGCAGGCGCTGCGCCGCGGCAGCCTCCCAGCCGTGGGACCACTCGAGCCCGTCGGCGATGGTCCGCACCAGCTTCCACTCGCCGTCGGTGAAGGCATGCGAGGTATCGACCGCCGCGGTGCGGCCGCCACCGCGCACCTTGATGCCGGCGAAGGGGTTGGCCAGTACGTAGCGTTGCTCGACCAGCCAGCGGAACATCGCTCCAAGGATGGACAGCGCATGGGCTACCGAGCGTGCGGCCAGCGCACCGGTGAACGGCCGCCAGTCTGGCGACGAGCGCGGGCGTGGCGGCCCGACCCACCGCTCTCGCGGCGTGGGCCGGCGCAGGAAGGCGCGGTAGGCCACGGCGTCTTCGGTGGTCAACGACGACAGCGGCCGCTGACGCTCGACGATGGCCCACAGGATCAGCCGTTCCGCTTCCTTGCGGTAGGTGCGATGAGTGGCCGGCGACTCGTGCAGCGCCAGCCAGGCCTGCACCGCCTCGTAGTCGTTGTCCGCGGTTAAGGTGCACGTCGCGCGCGGGGCGCGAAAGCGCCCTTCGGAGCCGTCGACCTGATGGGGCAAGCGTAGTTGCTCCCACGGCACGACGCTGCTGCGCCGCTCCTGCACGATCAGCGCGCGGGCCCGCTCGGTCAGCTCGGGATGCGCGGCGAAGAACGCCTCGATCTGTTTGGCACCGGTAGCGCCCAGCCCGGGGATGGTTGCCCACCAGCGTCGACGCCTGGGCACGCGCACCGTCAGCGCCGCCAGCGTCTCGATGCCGTGGGCGCGCAAGGCGGCGACGGCGCGGGCCGGCAGCCAGCGGCCGATGTCGTCGGTGATCGCTGGCTGTGGCGTGGGCAGCGTGCGCAAGACCTCAATAGCACGGTCGGCCGCCCTGCCCTGCGCCACCCGCTCCGACGCCGGTATCTCGAACAACGCGGCCAAATCGTCGCGGCCGCGCTCGCGTGCCAGCGAGGCGAGCCGGCGGCGAATGCGGCCCAGCACGGCGCGCGAGGATTGGCCGCGCGCCCTCTCCTCCCCCAGGTATTGCGCCACGGCTTGCCGGGAGCTGAGGCCGGCATGCCAGGCACGCAGCGCGGCCAGGGAGGCGGCATCGGGGAATGCCGTGGAAGCATCGGCGGAGGCCGTATCCATACCCGTGCTGGCGGCAGATGCGGAGTTCGGTAGGGTCAGGCGCGATTTCATGGGCGCCAGTTTAGCGCACCGAAATGGCTATTACGATAAGAAAACTTATCGTAATGGCACGAGGATTCCGCGCAGGTGTCGCCCCCACCTTGACCTCGAACAATGCTCTGGCGAGCCGTTGTAGGCAGAACGTCTCGCCATTTAGGAGCCGGAGCCTGATTCGAACGGACCGGGGAGAATGAGAGCGGAACGGATGCGCCCACGCCGCAGTTGAAGATCTTGCCGCGGACGCCTTACGATCGCGTGGCCTAAGGTCCCCACCGATGGCCCTGGGCCTGCCCCAACAGACGCCCTTTTTTGCCCTGCTCGTCGATGGCAATCTGGGTGTCGGCTTGTGCGATGCTCTCCAGTATGACGGCCAAAAGCCCTTGCCAGAAACACCAAAAAATCGGCGCAATTGCTTGCGGGGCAGGCCGGTCTTTGTCTAGTCAAAGGAAGCGGGTTACCGGTGGATGCATAGCTTTGTGCTCGAGCACTCAGGGCTCGCGCGACTGCCACACACCCCGGCGCCGCCTTCAAAATCCGCCATCCAGCCACCTGCTAGCCAAGCGTCGACGCCTGCGACCGTGGCCCCCTGGCCCGCCACTCCGGATGCGCGCATGCTGGCGTGGCTGGCGCGCGCCGGATGCTTCGCCCAGCCCCATGCACTTACCAACACGCTGGACGCCCGCGACGATGCGACAGGCGCTGGAGCTTTTCCTGCGTGACCGCGCAGGCCGTTCCACACACACCTGCGCGCCTACGACACCGACCTGCGTCCCCTGAGCGCCTGGTACGAGACCCACGGGCACGGGCCGCTGTCCGGCCTGACGCGCCCGCACCGGCTCGCCTACCGCCACGCCCTGCAGCCAGACAGTAGCGACCGGTGCCACTGCTGGCCGAGACCACCCGCGCGCGCGGGCGGTGGTGGCAGCCTCTATCGCTATTGGTACGACACCGGTTATCTGCACGCCAATCCCGCCGCAGGCCTGTCTGCGGACAGGTGGGCCCGCGCCGGTTTGCTCCAACGCGCGTGCTGCCGCCGGCCCTGCTGGCGGCGTGCGACGCCTGGTGCGCGACCCCGGTGCCGGAGGAAGACGAGGCGCTGGCCGTGATGCGCCAACGCGCCATCTAGGCGCTGTTTCGCTATACCGGCGTGCGCATGGCGCAACTGCGATACGGGCCGCGAGACACGGCACAAAAGTGATTGCCGCTCGATTACATGGATTCCTGCGCAGGCATCACCGCGACACCATCGGCAATGCGGCTGCTCTGCGCAGGCCCTTCGATCATTCCACGCGCTTGATCTCCGTGTAATTTCCCTGTGTGCGCAGCGTCATCGTCACATCCTTCGTGCCGCGATTACGCCAGTACCAGCCGTGGTAACCATTGAATGCCGCCTGGATGACGCCGGTGTCTCCACCGACCTGGCGCCCCTTCTTGTACGAGATGGAACGGCCTTCACCATCGCCGTGGGCATCGAAGTTGACGACTGCACCGTTGGCCGTCCAATCGAAATAGGCCTTGGCGCCGGCCTTCATCGTCATCTTCACTTCGGCACCCTGACCTGGACGCAGGAGCAGGCTGACGTTGTCCGACCGATCCGCCGCGACGGAAGGCTGCGCCGCGGGTTCCGGCTGCACGGCGGACGGGACGGCCGAGGCATCGTGCGAATGGCTGCCCGGCGATGTGTGGTCGTGAGGCAGCTCTGGCCGCACCGTTGGCCGCACACTGGCCTGGGCATCCTTCTGGGCGGCTGCGGCGTCTGCGGCAGCCTCGGCAGCCAGTTGCGCCTTCGTCTCGCCCATCTGCGTCAGGCCGAGCGCGCGGCCCACGCCTGTCGGGTCGATGGCGTACTCCGATGGCAAAACAATGGTGACCAGTATGCCAACGGCCACGCCAGCGGCAATGGCAGTGGAACGAAACAGTTGCGCCGAAGTGGGCAGTTCTGCCCGGGTAGGAATATTGGTGTTGTACATGCGTGAGAATCCTCAGGACACGAAGAGGCCAGTAAGCTGATATCCAATCAGGATGAACCCGGCGGACATCATGGCGACATTGGCGGTGTAGGCATGACGCAGAAAACTGCCAGTACGGCGCCAGTAGCCCATAACGATCAGGATCGCGGACAGCGCCAGCAATTGGCCGATCTCCACGCCGACATTGAAAGCCAACAGGTTGGGAAGCAGGCCATCGGGCGAGATGTCGTACTCGATGATCTTCGTGGCAAGCCCAAAGCCGTGGAAAAAACCGAAGATCAGCGTTGCCACCTTGGTATTGGGCTGGAAGCCGAACCAGCGCTGGTAGGCGCCGAGGTTGTCCAATGCCTTGTAGACCACCGACAGCCCGATGATCGCGTCGATGATGTAGCTGTTGATGCCGACGTTAAAGTAAACGCCGAGCAGCATGGTGGTGGAATGCCCGACTGCGAACAGGCTGACATACAGGCCGATGTGCTTCAGCCTGTAGAGAAAAAAGATCACACCCAACAGGAACAGGATGTGGTCGTAGCCCGTCACCATGTGTTTGGCGCCCAGATAAATGAAGGGCAGCACATGGACGCCGGTGATTTCCTGGATGTAACCCTTGTCGCCTTCGGCAACGGCGTGGGCGAAGGCGCCGCCGCTCCAGATGAACAGAAGAAGAACCACAAGGGTCGCGAACATGAGGCAGCGGCGCAACAGGGACGCATTCCAGCCTCCGGGTGTTAACGGCATTAGCATAAGACTCCAGAATTCTTGATGGGGAGGCGGCCGCAATGCGGCCAGGGTCAAGCCAGAGGGGCGCGCAGGCGCGGCGGCCGCTCTACGCGTCCCATGGATTCGGGTAGTGCCTTTGGCGGATGCGCGGCATGCCAGCCGTTTGCGACCCGGCTTGTCACGCCATGCGCCACCGGAGGAAGGTGCATCGCGTCATGCTGATGATCGGAGCCATCGTGGCCGTGCACATGCCCAGGGATGCCTTCGGTGACCATGTCGCGATCGTTCGCGTGGCCATCCTCGACTGCCGCCGAAAGCATTCTCAAGGCGTCATGTGCGGCTGACTCTCCGCGCCACGGCGCCTTTAGCATGCCGACCAGCATCGCGACCGCCACGAGCGCCAGCAGTGTGGCCCGCCACGCAAGCAGGCGCGCGCTCACGCCGGCGCTGCGAGATGGTTTCACGTTACCCATCCGGTCATCCCCGATGCGGATCGAGCACGTAGCCCATTCCGCGGATGGTATGGATAAGCCGAACGTCAAACGGGTCATCCACCTTGGCCCGCAAACGGCGGATCGCCACATCGACGACGTTGGTGTTGGTCTCGAAATTCACATCCCAGACCTGCGAGGCAATCATCGCGCGCGACAACACCTCGCCCTGCCGGCTTACCAGAAGATGAAGTAGCATGAACTCCTGGTTAGTCAGCTCGATCCACTGTCCGTTGCGGTACACTCGCCGGCGGAGCAGGTCGATGTCCAGATCCCCGACCTGCATGCGCTCGCTATCTCGGGTCGAAGTCTGCCTGAGGCAGCGTCGCAGGCGGGCTAGCAGTTCGGCAAACGCATAGGGCTTGCCCAGATAGTCGTCGGCGCCAAGCTCGAATGCCTTTACCCGCTCGGCAATGTCGTCGCGCGCCGACAGGATCAGCACCGGTGTGTCGCTCAGGGCCTTGATGGTGCGGATAACGGACCATCCGTCCGCGCCCGGCAACGTGACGTCGAGGATGACTGCATCGTAGACACCTTCCTTGAACGCATGGATGCCGTCGAGACCATCGTCGACCCCATCGACGCTATAGCCCGATTCCGAAAGCCCCTTGACGAGATACTCGGCGGCCCTGAGCTCATCCTCGACAACAAGCAACTTCATGCGATTCACTTCTTCCACTCCAGCTCCCGCGTTCAGCGCGAATTGGGCCACCGATGATGATCATCGTCGATGGTGAAGGGGTGGCGATGACTGAGGTCGCCGGTGCGGTCACCCTCTGCAAGGTGCGCCGCATCGCCATCCGTGTGATGGTGTTCGATGACATCAGGATCGTCGGCGGGCCAGAAGCGCCATGCCGCCACGACACCGAAGGTGGAGATCGCCGCCAGTGTGGCGAACGCCGCCGTCATGCCGAACCGCGCTCCAATCTGGCCGGCCAGCGGATAGGTGATCAGCCAGCAGGCGTGCGAGAGCGAGAACTGCGCCGCGAACACGGCGGGACGGTCGGCGGACCTGGCGGAGCGCTTCAGCAGGCGCCCACTCGGCGTCTGCGTCATGGAGTAGCCGATGCCGATGATGAACCATGTCAGCAGGAACGCCGGCCATTCCACGGCGGGTGCAAATCCGGCCAACGCGACGCCGAATGCCAGCCCTGCCGTCATGATTGTTGCACCAGTCAGCATCGCAGGCCGGTCCGGGCGCTCGTTCAGCAGGCGCGGGAGCAGCAAGGCCGCCAGCATCGAACCGAAACCGAACGCGGCAAGGCCAAACGGTACGTCGGACGCCGGACGCTGCAGCTTGCTCTGCACGTAGACCACCGTGTTCACGATCACCATCGAACTGGCGGCCGCGGCAGCCAAGTTCAGTGCCAGCAGGCCGCGCAAGCGGGGCGTGCGCAGATAGATCGACATTCCCCGAAACGTCTTCGCGTAAATGCTTCCCGTGCGCTCGACGGCGCGCGCCTGCGGCAACCTCACGGACATCACCATCCCGGCTGAAACCAGGAAGCCAATCACTGTACCGCCGAACAACCAGTGGAAGCTAATCACGGACAGCAGTGCGGCCGCCAGTGCGGGGCTCGCCAGGCTCTCCATGTCATAAGCAAGCCGTGACAGCGAGAGCGCGCGGGTGTAGTCCTTCTCCTCCGGCAGCACATCGGGAATCGTGGCTTGGAACGTCGGCGTGAATGCCGCGGATGCCGATTGCAGCAGGAAGATGAGGATGTAGATCTGCCACACCTGTGTCACGAATGGCAGCGAGATGGCCACGCCCGCCCGGATCAGGTCCATCGACACCAAGAAAGCGCGCCGCGGGAGCCGGTTGGCGAAAGCGCCAACGACAGGCGCGATACCCACATAGGCCACCATCTTGATGGCCAGCGCCGTGCCCAGCACGCTGCCCGCGTCGGCCCCCGCAAGGTCGTAGGCCAGCAGCCCAAGCGCCACCGTGGCCAGCCCGGTACCCACCAGCGCGATGATCTGCGCGAGAAAAAGGTGCCGGTAAGTTCGATTTGCAAGGACTTCAAGCATCAGCGTGCTCCCATTGACGCATCAGCACGATTCCAGCACCGGGCGGGTATCCGGCGACAACGAGGCGCGGCGCCGCAGCACCATCCCGCAGATCGCTGGAAGCACGAACAGCGTAAGCACGGTGGCCGTGACCAGCCCGCCGATCACCACCGTTGCTAGCGGCTTCTGCACCTCCGCACCCGTACCGGTGGCGATGGCCATCGGCACGAAGCCGAGCGATGCCACCAGCGCGGTCATCAGCACGGGCCGTACCCGCTCCATCGCGCCTTCGATCACGGCGGCATTTGGCGCCATGCCGTCCTCCAGGCGCTTGCGAATCGCGGAGATCAGGACCAGGCCGTTCAGCACGGCTACGCCCGACACGGCGATGAAGCCGACCGCCGCCGAAATCGAGAACGGAATGCCGCGCAGCACCAGTGCGAACACTCCGCCGGCAAGTGCCAGCGGCACAGCCGTCAACACCGTGGCGGTCAGCGCCGCGCTACCGATGGCAAGATACAAGGCGGCTGCGATCAGCACTAAACATGCCGGCACGATGATCGCCAAGCGCTTGGTGGCGGCCTGGAGGTTCTGGAACTGACCACCCCATTCGATCCACATGCCAGGGGGCAGCTTTACTTCCTCCGCTATACGGTCCGCCGCATCGTCGACGAAACCGCCAAGATCGCGCCCATCGCCAACGTTGGCTTCGATATAGACGCGACGCCTGCCGTTGTCCCGGCTTACCTCGTTCAGGCCCTGCGTGAAGCGGAATTGCACTAGCTGGCGCAGCGGCACCGAGGCCCGCGGCTGGCCGTCGACCGACGGCAGCATGACGGGCAACGCGCCCAGAACGTCGAGGTTTTCCCGTTGCGCACCCGGCAAGCGCACCACGATGTCAAAGCGGCGGTCGCCATCGAAGACCTGGCCCGCCGGCCTACCAGCCATCGCAGCGGAGATCGTGTCCGCAACCTCCTTGACGGTCAGGCCGTAGCGCGAGATGGCGGCGCGGTCGAACACGATGTCGAAGGTGGGGAAACCACCAGTCAACGGGACACGCACGTCAGTGGCGCCGGGCGTCTTGCGCAGCACCGCCGCAATCTTCTGGGCTGTGACCGCAAGTTCGTCTAGGTTCTCACCATAGAGCTTGACCGCAACGTCACTGCGCACGCCGCCGATCAGCTCGTTGAACCGCATCTGAATCGGCTGCGTCACGTCGTAGTTGTTACCAACCATCGGCGCGGTCTTCTCGCGAATGCGCTCGATGACCTGCTCCTTGGTGGTAATGCCCTCGGGCCATTCGCTCTTGGGCTTCAGAATGATGTAGTTGTCCGACGCGTTCGGCGGCATCGGATCCGCCGCGAGACTCGCGGTACCGGCCTTCGAGTACACGGTCTGCACCTCCGGCAACGACATCACGGCTCGCTCCAGCGGCAGGTCGATGGCTACGGACTGGTCGATCGACGTCGACGGAATACGCACCGACGACAGGTTCAGGTTCTGCTCATCGAGCGTGGGCATGAACTCCCGGCCTACGAAGGTGAACGACAAGCCCGCCAGCGCCAGCACCGCGACGCCCGCACCGATGAACGGCGCCGGACGCGCCACGGCACGTTCCAGCCACGGCCGATAGCGCTGCTTGGTCGCCGCGATGACCTTGACTTCGGTCTCCGACACTTCCTTGCACAGTAGCACGGCGATCATCGCCGGCACGAAGGTCAGCGACAGTACGAAGGCGGAGGCCAGCGCGAGCATCAGCGTGATGACCATCGGCGAGAACATCTTGCCTTCCACGCCCTGGAAGGTCAGGCATGGCAGGAAGACCAGGAAGATGACCAGTTGGCCGTAGACCGTCGGCCGCACCATCTCGCGCGAGGATGCAATGACTTCCTCAAGGCGTTCCTTCAGGGTCAGCAGTCGGCCCTCGTGCTTCCGCCGCTCGGCCAGCCGGCGCAGCGCGTTTTCCACGATGATGACCGCGCCGTCGATGATCAGGCCAAAGTCGAGCGCTCCCAGGCTCATCAGGTTGCCGGAGATATTCAACCCGTTCATCCCGATGGCGCTGATCAGCAGAGACAGCGGAATGACGAGTGCCGCGATCAACGCCGCGCGCCAGTTGCCAAGCAGTGCGAACAGGATCACCACCACCAGCAGCGCCCCCTCGGCCAGGTTCTTGCCCACAGTCTCGATCGTGGCCATCACCAGTTGCGAACGGTTCAGCGTGGGGACGATGACAACGCCCGGAGGCAGGGTCTTGGAGATCTGCTCCAGCTTGTCGCCGACGGCCTGGGCCACGGTGCGACTATTGGCGCCGACCAGCATCAGCGCGCTGCCGACCACCGTTTCCACTCCGTTACGGCTGGCGGCACCGGAGCGCAGTTCGCCGCCGATGTTGACGGTTGCCACCTGGCTCACCGTGATCGGTACGCCCTCCCGCTGCGCCACCACTGCGCGCGCAATCTCGTCCGCCGTCTTGATGCGGGCGTCGGCGCGCACCAGATACGATTCGCCGGAGCGGCGGATGAAGTTCGCTCCGACTGAGAGATTGGCGTCTTCCAGTGCTTGGCCCAGTTCGGAGTAGGAGATGCCGAAAGCCGCCATCTTCGCCGTATCGGGCTCCACAACGAACTGTTTGACGTAGCCTCCCAGCGAGTCGACATCCGCCACCCCCGGCGTAGTACGCAGTTGTGGTCGGATGATCCAGTCCTGCACGGTGCGCAGGTATGCGAGCTTCGACACGCGATCCGAAAGGCGTTCGCCACGATCGGTCAGGAAGCTGCCATCGCTTTGCCAGCCGGGCTCCCCATCCTTGACTGTGGCGCCCTTGCCGTCCGGGAACTGATATTCGACGCTGTAGTGGAAGACTTCACCCAGCCCCGTGGACACGGGCCCCATCTGCGGCTCCACGCCGTCCGGCAGGTTTGGACGCGCCTGCGCGAGACGTTCGGTCACCTGCTGGCGCATGAAGTAGAGATTGGAACTCTCCTTGAAGATCACCGTGACCTGGCTGAAGCCGTTGCGCGAGAGCGAACGCATGTTCTCCACGCCGTTCAGGCCCGCAATGGCCGTCTCGATCGGGTACGTCACGCGCTTTTCCACTTCGACGGGGCTCAGCGTGGGCACCACGGTGTTGATCTGCACCTGCTTGTTCGTGATGTCCGGCGTCACGTCGATGGGCAGCAGGTTGAGCTGCCACGCCCCGATCGCGCCGACGACGGCGGTGAGGAACAGCACGAGCCACCGGAAGCGGACGGCGCCGCTCAGGATGCTTTCGATCATTCGTCGTCCCCGCCCGCCTTGTTCATTTCCGCCTTGATCAGGAAGGCATTACGGGTGGCCACCTGCTCGCCGGGCTTCACGCCGGAGAGGATTTGCGCCACACCACCGCTGCGCGAGCCAACCAGCACGGACTTGGGGCGAAAGCCCTGCTGCGTGCGCACGAAAACCACATCGCGGCCATCGAGGTTCTGCACGGCATCCTCCGGCACCGACATCGCGTTGGCATCGGCCGCCTTCGTATGCAGACGGACCTGAACGCCCTCGCCGACGATCAGGCCGCTGTTGGCATCGACCGGCGTCACGACTACCGTGGCGGCGCGGGCACTGCCCGAAACGGTTGGCGTCACGGCCTGCACGCGGCCAGCCAGCGGCGCGCCGTTGGCGAGCACGATGGTGGCGTCGCTGCCGGCGGCAATGCGGCTGGTATCGGCAGCGGTGACATAGGCTTCAACCTGTACCGCGCCGGAGCCCGCCACGCGGAACAACTCTGCCTGTGGCGCGACATACGCGCCGAGGGTGACCGACTGCGCGGTAATTCTGCCGGCGATGGGGCTGACGACGGCCACCGAGCGGCCATCGCTCGAGACCTTGGCAGCCTGAGCCACCGTTGCCGCGCGCTGGACCTCGGCTTGCGCCACGTCCAGGGCCATGCGCGCCGACTCCATCTCCTGGCGCGGCGTCACGCCTTGCTGAAACAGGCTCGATTCACGTTCGTATGTCTTGCGCGCCAGGTCCGCACGGGCCTGCGCCACCTTACGCTCGGCGGCCATGGCGGCGGCCTCGGGACTGTCCACCAGCGCGAGCACATCGCCCGCACGTACGGCATCGCCAAGTTTGCGCTGGATGCGCAACACGGCGCCTGCCGCACGCGAGGCGATGACTGCCTCGCTGCCCGGCACGGCCGCTACCGACGCCGGCGCCAACAGTACCGAGCCGACACCACCCGCCGATACCGGCTCCACCGCGATATTTGCCGCGGCAAGGTATTCGCCTGGAATTCTGACCTCCGCAGGCTCGGCGGCCGGCGCCGAGGCGGCTGCCTTTTCCGGTGCGGCGGCGAGCTTCGATACCTCGGCGCCCGACGGGGAACCAAGCCCGCGTGCCGCGCCAAATCCAACCAACGCCGCCGCGGCGGCCACCCCTGCGATCATGGGCCAGCTCGGCTGCCGACGCTCGTTCTTCGTCATCATCGTGATTCCTCAAATGCCAGACGGCCGTCCGCCTGCGCCATCGCCGCCAGCGCACGCACGCGCGCCAGGCGAGCATCAATCGTCAATTGCCGCGCCTCGACCAGCGCGCGCCGGACGGCCAGCAGCTCCACAAGCGGGGTCTTGCCCGAGTCGTATCCGATCCGCCCAAGCCGATAGGCTTCGGCAGCGGCCTGCTCGCCCACGCTGGCCGCCGCAAGCTGCTGCTCGGTCGCGGTAGCCTGCGAAATTGCCGAGCGGCGTGCCGCCACGGCCTCCAGCCGGGCATTGTCGAGCCGGGCCTGCGCCGCCGATGCACGCTCGACGGCAGCATTCACGCCATTGCGGTTCTGATCGAACAGGGGAATAGAAGCCGTCACGCCGACCACATAGCCGCTGGTATTGGTCCAGCCGTAGCGTCGCACGCCGGCGCTCACGGCGATATCGGGAATCCAGCGCTTACGCTCCACGGCGACCTGCGCGTCAAGCGCATTGCGCTCGGCTTCGGCTGCCAGCACGCTCGGGGAGTCGGCGGCGGGCAAGGCTTGGCTAGGCAGCGACGGCTTGACCGACAGCAGCGAACTGGCGAGGCTCGTGTAGGGTTCGGTGGCGCCGGTCATGGCGGACAGCCGCGCCAGCGCCTGTGTGGCGTCATTCTGCGCCGCCGCTTCGGCGGCCTGCGCGGCGGACACACTCGCCTGGGCCTGCGACGTACGCAGCGTCGCCTCCTTCCCGGATTGCACTAGCGCCCGGGCCGCCGCGAGTTCATCGTTGGCACGACTTAGGTTCTCCGATGCGAGCGCCTTGCGCGGCCGCGAAATTCCACTCGCCGACAGCGATCCGCGCGCCGCGTTTGCCCCCGATCTCGAGCGGCAGGCTCAGTGTGTAGGTGTTCTGCCGCTGGCTTACGCCATCGGACGCCGGTGCGCCAAGGTTCTCGACCATCGTGTCGATACGCGGGTTGAGCCAAGCGCGCGCCTGGGCGGCGTCGGCACCCGCCGCGCGCACCGTTGCCGCCTGAGCGGCCATGGTCGGGGCAATCGCCAGCGACTGGCGCAGAAGATCGGCATAGGGCGGCGCTTCCGCAGCATGCGCCGTCGCCCCGGTCATCAGCCACAGGGCTGCAACGGCGGCCGCGTGACGTGCCAGCTGGGGTAATGAGAAAGTCACCTGAATCATTGCGAGAGAAGATGAAGCCGGGATTGGCTGCTCCACTTTCCTATACGGCGCCCGGTGGGCAGCCCCCTCGCAATGCAGTCAATTATTTTTCTCGTTTGCCTTGAGCAGTGCCGCAAGCCTCGCCCGCGCGCGCGTCACGCGGCTCTCCACGGCCTTGGGGGAGATGTCGAGTGCGCACGCCGCCTCGGGATGCGACATCTCCAGAAACGAGGTAAGGATGATGACTTCGCGCGAGGCGCGGTCGAGCTTGCCGAGGATCCTGTTGATATGCGCAAGTTCGCGCCGGGCGCCGATCTCCCGTTCCGGGCCGGGCGCCTCGCTGGGCGCCGCATCGGCAAACGCTGCCTCGTTAACGTCCGCCGCACCGAAGAAGAAGTGCCTGACACGCCGAAAGCGATGGAGGTCCCGCATCTTGTTCAGGCCGATGCGGAAGAGCCAGGGACGAAAGGGCTTCTCTTCGTCGAATTCGTCCAGCGCATGCCAGGCCGCGATGAACGTATCCTGCACGACATCGTCGATGTCGGTTTCAGGAATGCCGAACGAGCGCGCGGCCTGCGCCAGGGCGCGCCCGTGCCGTTGCACCAGTTGGCCGAAGGCGTGCTGGTCGCCATCGGCGGCGCGTCGCGCAAGGAAATTGTCTGTCGATACTCCGGTCACTGTGAGCCACGTCGCAAGGCTTCCACTAAGACGCGATCGTAGGCCGCGCGGTGCTCCGGTTTCAGCCCGGCGCGCATTTCAAACACGTGCACGAGCGTGGCGCGCTGCAAGTCTCCGGCGGCCCGTTCCACCTCTTGGGTGGCCGCCTCGACCGCCGGCGTCCATTGCGGGTTCTTCGCAATGGCATCAGCGAGCTTGCCGTTTGCGACACGCAGGCGGGTCTCGATCTCGCGCCGGCGCTCGGCAAACGCCTGCTCCTTCAGTTGCAGGATGCCGCGCTCGTTGGCATCCAGGGGCACGGCGCCGTGCAGCACTTCATGGAGACTCGTGTGCGAGTCCTCGTTCGCGTGGGTGAAATAGATGCCTGTGATAGCGACCAGTACACCCAACAGCGCACCGGCTAGCGTCGAAAGCGACAAACGAAGCGTACGCGATCTCATCATTTCCCGATCAGAAGGCTGAACGGCGAAGCGGCGGATGGGGCGGCTACCCAAGTTGGCTGCGGCTTGTCGAGCAGGCTGCCGGCCAGACGCTCGATCGCAGTGAATGCAAGCAGCGAGGCTAGAGCCGCGCAGGCGACAGCACGCCAGATGTCGTGGCGCGCGGCGATAACCATCTGCGTTGGCTCGCGCCCAATCTGCCGCTGGATACCAGAAAGATCCAGATTTTTCGATGCCTCATGCGTTACTTTTCTTGCATTTTCAAACCAACTATCGATATCAGCCATGACCAGATCTCCGATCTCTTGGTGCGGTGGACATTCTATATACGGCGCTCCGCCCCCCTTCCCTTCGCGCTCGCGACAGGAAATTTTCCTGGCGCCGGATTCCATGACCGACCTGTAATCCGCGCGCAATTTGTTTTCCATGTCGCATGCGTAGCCTAAGCCAGGCTTTGCCAGAAACAACATTCAACTTCCGAGAATCGCCATGAAGAAATCTTTCGTCCAGTTCGCCGCCGGTACTGCCTTGCTCGTAATCGCCGCCACGGCCGTCGCAGGCCAGACGCCCATCGTGATCGATGCATCGTACGAAGCGCAGGGACAAGTCCACCGCCCGCGCGATCCGTACACCGACGGCGGCCGCATTGCCGAGCGCGACGCTTATACCGAGGGCGCACGGTCTGCGGAAGGTGTTGCGCGCTAGGCCACAGCTTTCCATCGATAGCGGACGGGTCACCAATGGGTGGCCCGTTTATCTTGCAGCTCGAAGGGGACGTCGCGCCCTCGACTCGCGTTATGTTCTTGTCATCATCCTCGCTTGCGCCTCGGGAGTTGCCGGCGCGCACAGCGGGGGCACCGACCGCCGGGGGGCCATGTGGACCGCAGTACGGGCATTCGTCACTGCCTGCGAACACTGCAGGCGCTGCTCGGCCGATAGAAGGCGCCGTATGCGATTGGAACGACTCTGAAAGGCCGGGAAGAAACTATCCGACACCAGCACAGCATCCCACAACCGAGCCAAGCCCGCGTCCAGCTGCTCGACCCGGGCTCCAGAAACACCTTGGCGTCCTGTGGCAGCTTTAGGTGGCCATACAAGTCATTCGCTTAGCCTCTCCACCTTCTTCGGTGCCTTCGCAGGATCGACAAACTCAAAGTGCGACGCCATCAGGATTTGGTGCCAGAACGCCGCCTCGCTGGAGTGAATATCGGGTCGTCGGCTCCAAATCACCAGCGGCACAACGCAGCTGAAGCGCTCCTCCAGAACCTTGCCGACATACCACTGCACGCATCGGGACTTGCCTAGCCGGGATGCGCCATAGATATACCCGCCAGGACGCTGCTGATCGATCCACTCGCCGACCTGTTCGATCATTGCGTGCATGGGAGGCGTGTAGACGGCGTATTGCTTAGTCACAATGCAATGTCGTGGATCGATTCGTTCGGGCAGAGAGAAGGTCACGAATTACTCCGATCGTGCCATGCGAGGCGGTGGTAAATCGACACTCCGATCCTGCGCCTTAGCGCTGCTGCCGTTTTGGTCTGGCCTTGGCTTGCTCGGCGAGATGGCAGTAGGTTGCCTTGCTTCCGATCCCTCAGCACGGCCCGAGCGCTGAAGAGCTGCGTCGAGCATCACATCACCGATCGAGGTTTCTGAGGCGGCCGCCAGTATGCGCCGTGCCTCCAGGTACGCTGGGTGCACGGGCAGCTTCTTGTGAGGCTGATTTTCTACGTACTGAATGAACGCTTCAATCGCATCGCCGCCGGAGGGCATTTCGAACTGCCCTCGCGCCCACGCTCTGCAGATCGCCGCTCGGACCGCAAGGCTATGCGGGGAAAAGTTCCATGGTGGAGCTGCCCTCAAGACACCCAGGGTGGTCCCATCGAGCGTCGAGGCGAGAGCAACGCGACAATCGTCCTCTTGATGGGAGATCACCCATATTTCGCTTCCCACCAAGTCTTGGCGGTTCTGAAGTACCTCGTTACTGTAACGACCATAGTAGAAGGTGACATAAGGTGCGCGCCCCATCGCTGCGCTTCCCCTGACGACACAGCGTCTTCTAACGCTGAAAAGGCCTTCCATGGCAGCGGGGTCCACCCGGCGTAACGCCGCCCCCGAATGCTGGGCCAGGAAGGCGGCATATTGGAGCGGCGTACGGTTGCCGATCCCGCGGTGAGGGGTAACGTTATAGTTGGCGATCAGAACACCAAGAAGCTCCTCGGCATACTCGTACTGGAAGCGACTGGCCAGCGCGACGCCTTCGGGCTCGCGGCCCTTTCTGTCGAGGGACTTCGCCCCCGTCGTGTTGGACAGACGCTGAAAACCACGGCCTGCGAGGTTCCGGAAGAAGGACTCGATAAAGGGGCGATCGTCCTTGCTTCGACGAACTGCGTGCGGATTTCGGTGAAGGTGATCAGCGGTTTCGGCGAACGTGATCAGGGAAGGAAGGTGGTACTGCGCGGTCAGGAGATTGTAGCGTAGGTGATCACGATGCCCGTTTCTTGGCGTCGGTTGACGTGCGCTTGCGCATGGATTCGCCTTTGAGCGGCACCTTGTGTGCCTGGTGGACCAGCCGGTCCAGGATGGCGTCAGCCAGCGTCGGATCATTCAACCACTGGTGCCAATGTTCGATCGGGAGCTGGCTGGTCACGATGGTTGACCGGGTACCGACGCGATCGTCCAGAACTTCAAGCAGATCGCCGCGGGCGCTTTCAGAAGGCTCCTGTAGGCCCCAGTCGTCCAGCACCAGGACGTCGATGCGCGCGAGCTGCGCCAGGCGGCGGGTGAAGCTCCCGTCGCCGTGGGCGATCTGTAGTTCCTCGAACAGTCGCGGCACCCGCAGATAGAGCGCAGAGAATCCCTGCCGACAGGCCTGCTGGGCAAACGCACAGGCCAGCCAGGACTTGCCGGCACCGGTCGCCCCGGTCAGGATGAGGCTCTGAGCATTGCGGATCCAGTCGCAACTGGCCAGGGTGGCGACCAGCCGCTGGTCAAGGCCGCGGCTGCCGTCATAGACCACATCCTCGAGGCATGCCTGGGTGTGCTTGAGCTTGGCCGAGCGCAGCAGCCGCTCCAGCCGCCGGGTGTCGCGCCAAGCAATCTCCCGGTCGACCAGCATGGAGAAGCGTTCCTCGAACGGCAGGCTGGCGCTGGCGGCCAGGATGGACTGTTCCTCGAAGGCCCGCGCCATCCCGTCGAGCTTGAGGGCTTTGAGTTGGCCGACGGTGTGTTGCATCAGCATAATTTTCCTAATGGTAGTAGTCGGGGCCACGCACGTTGTCGTGCATGGGGGAATGCCACTCGGCTTGCGATACCGGCAGAGTGGCCTGCCGGTCCAGATGGTTTTCAAGGATGGAGACCACCGACTTGCGCGTGAGCGAGCCAATGGCGACGGCGCGGGCGCAAGCGGCCTCGAGCCGTTCCTTGCCATACTTCTTGGCCAGACTCAGCAGACCCAGGCAGGCGCGATAGCCCATCTCGGGATGGCTCTTGTGGGTGAGCTGGTATTCGACGATGACGGCGACGCTGGGCCCAATCGAGGCTGCCCAGTTGAGCAGCCGGCCGGGCGTCCATTCGAGGTGCGCGCGGTGGGCCACCGGCATGTGTTCCTTCACCGTGCTGTGGCTGCCCTTGCGGGTATTGCGCGCGTGCAGCGCCACGCGCTTGCCACCGTACAGGATCTCGATGGTGTGGCGGGTTACGCGGGCCTCCACCGCCTTGCGCACCAGAGCATGCGGCACGCTGTAGTAGTGTCCGTCGATCTCGACGTGGTAGTCGACGTTGACGCGGCACTGTTTGAACGTTGCCACTTCGTAGCGCCGCGGCGGCAGCGGTCGCAGCACTGGCCGGTCCAACCGCTCGAACCACTCCCGGCGCGTGCCGGGCAGCTTCTTGAACGGTCGGTCGTTCAGGTCGGCGACGAGCTTCTTGATGGCCTTGTTGAGCTCGCCCAGGCTGTAGAAGCGGTGGTTGCGCAGCCGCGCCAGGATCCACCGCTCGACGATCAGCACGCCGGTCTCGACCTTGGCCTTGTCTTGCGGCTTGCGCGGCCGCGCCGGCAGCATGGCCGTGCCGTAGTGATGGACGAAGTCCTCCGCCGTCCGGGACAGCACCGGCTCGTACCGGTCAGGGCGAGCCACCAGCGCGCGCGGGTTGTCCGGCACAAGCAGCTCCGGCACGCCGCCGGCGTATTCCATTGCGCAGACCATTCCCCCGATCCAGTCGGCGGTGGTCTGCCCCCGGGTGGCGCACGCGTAGGTGTAATTCGACGCGCCCAGCACAGCGACGAAGATGCTGGCTTCGAAGGCAAGGCCGCCCTCGGCATCCAGAATCGGCACCATCTGACCGGCGAAGTCAGCAAACAGCTTTTCGCCGGCGCGGTGCTGCTGGCGCATCGACCGCTTGAGCGTCGCGGCCCAGTCCCGGTAACGGCAGCAGAACTGCGTGTATTGGTAAATGGGTATCCCGGGATTCGCCTCCAGGTATTCCTCCCACAGCAACTGCAGTGTCACGCCCTTGCGGCGCAACTCGCGATGCAGATAGGGGAAGTCCGGCGTCACCCGCCCGCCCGGGCTGTTGGCCGGCTTCTGCGCGCCGAACAGCCGCTGCTCCAGCGTATCCTCGTTCAGGCTGTCCGCTTGCGGCCAATCCAGCCCCGCTGCCTTCGCCATCGCCGCGTACTGCGAGACAGCGCCAACACTCACACCCGTCGCCCTAGCGATCTGCCGGTGCGAAAGGCCACACGCCCACTTCAGGCGAAGCACTTCCTTGATTTTGCGCATGGTCATCCGGTTGGCCGGCATCAGCTTGCTTCCTTGCAAAAAAGGAAACAGCCTATCGCCGGCGTTCTAGTCCATGCGCAGTCCCACCCCTAGCCCGGCGCGCGTCAAGCTACTTGTCGCCTCTGTCACGCAGCAATCGGCTGAATGTCTCCTCGGCTCACAGCCGTTGTGACCACAGAGTCGCGTTCAGGGTTGAGGGTAACGGCCCGGATGTGCGACCAGTCGCGTGTGCCGCGTGACCAGCGCGCGGGGTTGCGTTCGCGAGCCTGGAGGTAGACCTGGTGCCGAGCCGCAAGGATCGCGACGTCGTGGCCTTCATGGCGCTGTGCCGGGCTGACGTAGCGGATGCCGCTGTGCCTGTGATCGTGGTTGTACCAATGCACGAATTGGCGCGCCCACTCGCGCGCGGCGCACAGATCCGTAAAGCCCTTTTCTGGGAACTCCGGCCGGTACTTCGCCGTGCGGAACAGGCTTTCGACGAAGGCGTTGTCGTCGCTCACGCGGGGCCGTGAGTACGACGGTTTCACGCCCAGCCACCACAGCATGGCCAGCACGGTGGTGGCCTTCAGCGTGGCGCCGTTGTCGCCGTGCAGTACGGGTCGCTCGTCACGCGGCATGGCGTGAATGCCCTCGGCCAGCGCCGTGCGCTGCACGAGCCGCGCAGCGTGGTCGCAGTCGTCGTCCTCGTGCACCTCGAAGCCCACGATCTTGCGGCTGTACACGTCCATGATGAGGTACAGGAAGAACCAGCGTCCGGCGACATCCCTTGGCAGGAACGTCATGTCCCAGCACCACAGCTGTCGCGGCGCGGTGGCCACGTGAGTGGTCGGTGGCCGGCCCTTGCGTGGTGCCTTGGCGCGCCCGCGGTGACTCATTTGCCCCTGCGCACGCAGCACGCGGCGGAAGCTGGACTCGCTGGCGATGTAGACGCCCTCGTCAGCCAGCGTCGGCACGATGCGCGCCGGCGGCAGATCGGCGAAGCGCGGCTCGTTGGCCACGCTGACGATCTGCGCACGTTCGCGATCACTCAGCGCATGGGCTGGCGCCGGCCGCACGGCCTGCGGCCTGCCATCGCCCGATTCCAGGCCTTGGCCGGCCTTCCAGCGCTGCAAGGTACGCGCGCTGATCCCCATGAGTTCGCACGCTGGCTTCAGGCGCGCACCGGCATCGCAAGCCGCTTCGATGTCTCGGGCAATTTCCTGGCGATCTTCGAGGCCGATCATTCGTCCTCGCCCTTGTTCCTGTTGAAGATCGCCTCGGCTTTTTTTGACAGCACCAGCAGCGCCGCCGCCTCGGCCAGGGCCTTGTCCTTGCGGCGTACCTCTCGCTCGAGCTCTTTGATGCGGCGCCGATCCTCCTTGGTCTGCGAGGGGCTGGCACGTACTTGCTCGGGTGCAGCCAGTGCCCGCACCGCGTTGTCTCGCCATTGCTGCAGTTGCTGCGCGTACACGCCGTTCTCGCGGCACCAGGCGCTGCGCGAGGCATCGTCCATCGCCGCGGTCGTGATCACCGCCTCCAGGCGCGCGGCAGCTGTCCACACGCGCTCCTTCGCCGGCCTGGCCAACGACTCAGCGCGCCAGCGCTCCAGCGTGTCCACGCCCACTCCGATCTCGCGCGACACCACCTGCGGTGCGGCGCTCTCCGGCGGCAGCATGCGTGCCACCGCCCGGTCCTTGAATGCTTGTCCGTATCGGGCCAACTTCTTCTCTCATCCGCGCCCCCGTGTCGATGAAACGATGGTGTGCGGGGGGCGGCGCCTTCGGCGCCGCACAGGCTGTGCATTTGTGGACGATGCGCTTCGCGCACCGGCCAGCTTGCCGTGGACAACGCATCCGCGTTGCCCACCGCGCCGGCCTTCGCCCACAAGCTCCACAGCCTCCCACCACCATCAATGAACCAGTCTCACAGCTCTGGTCCTATCGGGGCGACAAGTATTCTGACGCGGGGGGAGCCCTTGCCCGGCCCCATTACGGTGCGTGATCACCCATTTCGGCAACGTGATCACTCGTTTCGGGAACGTGATCACCGATTTCGGCGGCGTCGCCGAAGTGATCACGTTCCGCCGAAACCAGCGATCAGCTTCCCGCCGAAACAGGTGATCACGTTCCCCCGAAATCGCTGATCACGCGCCCCGAAATACGCAAACTGCGAACGAGTTGTGCGGCTCCAGCAGTATTGAACCCACCGCGTGATGCAAAGCACTTCGAACGTGCTGGCAGGTTTCCGCCAGAGCTCCGTCTACGCTGGTTTCATCCCAGCACAACCCCACAAACTCCTCGCCAAGCGATCCCAGCAGACCCGCGCCAGGCAAGTATGGTGTCTCGCAGAACGTGACGGCAGGAAGTCTTGGGCGACTCAGCGCTGTCTTGATGGCACGAAGCACATCGTCTTTCGAGACTTCCCGCCCTGTGCTGAAGTAGTAGCCCAACACTGCTCTCGAGACGACTTCTAGGATCACAATTACCCAAAGTCGATGCACGATCTTCTCTGTGAAGCCGCCGCCGGCGAGGGGTAGTGAGACGCAGAAGCGCCCGTCCAACTTGTGTGCGTCCATCTCGACGCGCTGCATAAACTTCAGGATCGGTCGGTTGGATCCATCCCCAGCCTTCAGCTTGCGGAGGAGATCGGGTCCACCGGTGCTGAGCGCGAGCGATTTCGGGTCCGAGGACAGTACCTGTTGGACAAAGCGGCAGATCGTGAAGTAAGCGCGACTGGATGTATTGAAGGGCCAGTCGCCGCGGGCCTCGTAGCCGAGCCCGCGCAGTTCATCAAGAAACCACAGCCAGTGTCGCCGGTGCGATCGCCTGCCCTCCACTAAGCGCTTGGACGATATGCTTGCGCGTATCCTTGATTCGAAGGACCGGCGCAGTTCGGGATGTGCATCCAAGGTAGCTTGCAGCGCACCTGCGGCACCGCCGCCGAACGGATTCACATGGATCCTTCTTCGGCGGCGGTACGGCCGCACCCTTAGCCACGGCACTAACCCGCGCCATCCATACGGCCTGCCATCCGGATGCACCTCAAGGCATCGCTCCGTAATCAAGCGATAAACATGCTTGTCGCTGAACGCTGTGAAGCGCTTGAGAGTGTAGGCGGACGCTCCCGACAGGTAGAGCTGAACGGCCTGCTTTCTGGAAAAGTACAACGCGCGCCGATTCGGATCGTCCAGTGCTCCTTCGTCAGGAGTGGGCCAATCCGAGGTATCCACGCGCTTGCCACGTAGTGTTCGTCCGCCGCTGTAGAGTTCGTCGTTGCCTCGATCCATAAACCGGTCCTCGATATGTCGGGACAGGCGAGATTGCTGCGAAACGATTGAACGATAGATCGCGCCGACGAAAATTCAAGCGGCATGCGTCCTCAAGAATGAACTGCGGACTGGCGAATGGAGCTACTAAGTGCGGAAATGAAGACACCGCTTAAGAAAGTCGGCTCATGGCGCTATCCTTCTCTCCCCCCACACTTCGCGCTGTATCGACGGACCGATATAGCGAGGGAAAAGAGAGGTGTGCGACCATGGGGTGCGGTATCGAGACTTCGCTGGCCCGGAAGTAGACTGTCCAAGTGCGCTCATCCCGCCTATTGTTCGCGTCATCGAAGTAACAGTTTTAGTTGAACCGTTCGCGAAAGGAACAGTTTTATGCAAATTTCTTTCAACTAAATTTGTTACTGTCGGGCCCCTGAACCGCTCGCCGCCTACCATTGATGAGTAACAAAATTACGCAAGACAACGGTGGATGAATGGAGAGTCCGATGAACCGACTGCTGCTCAACCAGATGTACCTGTTCCTGTGTCGGCTTTCCCGCTCGGGGAAAACCGGCGTCGTGTTCGTGCTGCTCGTCGCCGTCGTGAGCAGCATCGTGTTGCACACGAAGGGGCTCAACATGGACGACAGCATCGCGCAGTGGACAACGACGCCGCTCGTCGTAATGGCCGCAGTGGCGGTCCTCGCGGAGCTGGTGAGCTCCATGATGCGCGTGCATTTGCTGCAAGCCGCTGACCGGGGGGTAAGGCGATGAATGGCACGTTGACACTTTCGCTCGAGCAATGCCAAGAGCTGCTGCAGGACATCCGAGAAAAGCGCCGGCATCGCCTGACCGGCAGCGAGTACAAAGCGATCATCCAGGCGGTCGACAATCATCGCGTGGATCGCGAGGCGTCGCAGCTCGCCCGCCAGGTGGCCGCGCAGCTCGCTCAACACGAAGGGCCGGGGAGCAAGCCTCCTTTCGAAGATCCGACGATGAACCGCGTGTTCCTGGTCGAATGCCAGCCGGCAACGCCGCCTGAAAACGATCCGCGGATGCAGGAGCACGTCGTCGTCGGCAAGACGGTTTTTCGTTCGCGCGAGTACGACCACGTTGCGCGAGCGAACGTGCCGAACGATCGGGGCGATCCGGGCCGCGAGGTCACGGCAAAGCGCCTCGACGTCCAGCACGAAGGCGATGGCGTTGTCGACCGCTATGGCGTGTATCAGGTCATGACGAAGACGCATACGACCTATGGAAGCGGCGTGCCGTCGATGCCGAAGGACGTCGACAAGGTGCTCAAGGGTACGTACAGCAGCTTCCAGGCTGCGTGCGATGCCATCGATTCGCAGCTCGGAATGACGCCGCGTTCGCGGCTGGCCAGCGAGCAGATGCAGCGGCTTCAGGAAACTCGCGCACAGCGCAAGAATGCGCCGCGGCCGGCATAAGTGGCGATGACCGACAAGAGCTATTCGCAACTCGTAGCAGAGTTGAAGGAACTTGAGCGCAGAATCGTCGCGGCCCGCGCGCAGGCCCGCAAGGACGCTCTAGCGCAGATCGCTGAGCTGATGTACGAGTTCGACATCAAAGAATAGGAGAACATAATGCGATTACTGAGACTTGCGGCCGAGCTTTTCTATGTATCGACGTCCATTTTGGTCGCGCTCCCAATATTCATCTATTCGGCATGGGGCGGAAAATTCCTGCACTTCGGCGTAGCTTTTGCAGCGATGGTTGCATCCGTAGCCTGGATCGCCGGCGGCCTTGTGTTGCTCTCGAAGTGGCGGCATGCGCGCGACAGTGACATGCGCAAAATCATCGCGTCGATTGCGCCGAGCTTCCGGCCGCAGGTCGAGGTTGCCGACTATCTCAACACGCGGTATGTCGGCATCGATACGGTAATGGGCAAAACGGTTGTCATTGATCGCGAGAAGGACTTCGCGAAATGCGAACCCATCACCTACATTCAAAGCGCTGAAGTGAGCGATGCCGGCGACGCGATCCATTCCGCGTTCACCTTCAGCTTTCGGGATTTCGCTAATCCCTCAATGCAGATTCGGATCAACCGCCTCCGGGCTGAAGACACCAGTGCCCGTATTCGCTATGCCTTAGAACATGCCGCATAACGAACATCGTATGGACGGAGAAACCAACCGGGCCTGATGGCCCGGTTTCTCATGCAAGCGTGGTGTGAATCTCGTGCAACGCAAGGATCTCTTGCTCGGCCAGGCCTCGCCGGTGCTGCTCGAGCGCGACCGCCGATCGCAGTGCCTGGTGCTCGAGCTGCTGCTGCTCGAGCAACCGGCCCAGCAGGATCACCTCGCCCTCGGCCTCGAGGGCCCGGAGCTGCACCGGGCTCTCGAACGCCCAACGATCGAGGATCTGCCAGCCGCGGCAATGAAACGATGGCGACCGGCGAACGCTGCCCAGCGTGGCCGGCGTCAGCACCTCGGCCGCGATCGAGAGGGGCTGAGTCGGTTCAGCGCGCATGGAGTCCTCTCAGGTAGGTAATCAAGCCGAACGAGCTGCGACGGCCTCGCAACATTCGGTACAACGTCCAACCAACTCGGCCTCGTTACCGCGATCCAGTGAGTGGGGCAACGTGGAGCGGGCGGGGCCATGTGCCGGCTTGGATCGCCTACCAAGTCGGGTCTGAATCTCCCCTACTCCTTGTCGTCGACGTCGGGAAACAGGATCTCGAAGTTCGGCACCGGAATGACGCGGCCATCCTTCAGGCACGCGGCGGCCGCGACCAGGTGCTCGCTCGCGGCACGCTGCGGGTGCGGTTTCCACGCGAGGCTGTTGAGTGCCTCGGTCGCCTCCTGGGCGAACACGGTGGCCACTTCCTCGGCGCGGATCTGGTGGTTGCGAATATGAGCGTTCACGAGCGCGATCAGCTCGGTCCGAAATGTCGCGATGCGTTGTTCGTTGGGCATGCCGGCCTCCCCTATTCAGTGACGCGTTCCAGGGCCGCAGACAGGCTGCGCACGGCTCCCGCGAGATCGCCCTTCTCCCATGCGCCGAGAACGGCTTGTGCGGCGTCTACGAGGGGTCGTCTCAGAAAACGGAAAATAAAGCACGCTAAGGCGTAACTACCCTCGGCTACACCGCGTCGGCACCACGCGGCTCTTTCTCCCCTTGCAGCGAAGCAATCAGCGGGCAAGAAACGTTCCCTTGCCGCGCATGGCAGGCGAACACAAGTTCGGATAGCACGGTTTCCATGCGCGCCAGGTCGGTCATTTTTTCGCGCACGTCCTTGAGCTTGTGCTCGGCCAGGC
>NZ_CP010801.1:0-190542 GCF_000954135.1 Ralstonia mannitolilytica
TGTTGGCGCGCAGCTAAATTTGACCCACGGTTTTCATCTAAATTTGACCCACCCCGAGACGGCGTAAAGCGTTACTGCGGTGTGGATAACTCTTCGTTTTCTGCCTCCCTTGAGCCCTTTCGACGGGCTGGCCTAGCCTTCGCCGAGCTGGTCTTGAAGCGCCACGACTCGTTGCCGGTTTCAACGATGTGGCAGTGATGCGTGAGGCGGTCGAGCAGCGCCGTGGTCATCTTGGCATCGCCGAACACGCTGGCCCACTCCCCGAAGCTCAGGTTGGTCGTGATCACCACGCTGGTGCGTTCGTACAGCTTCGAGAGCAGGTGGAACAGTAGCGCGCCGGCGGTCTGGCTGAACGGAAGGTAGCCCAGTTCGTCGAGGATCACCAGATCGACATGCATAAGCCGGTGCGCGAGCTGTCCGTGCTTGCCGGCAGCTTTTTCCAACTCCAGTGTGTTGGCCAGTTCGACCGTCGAGAAGTAGCGCACGCGCCTGCCGTGACGCTGGATGGCCTCGATGCCGATGGCGGTTGCCAGATGCGTCTTGCCGGTGCCCGGCCCGCCGATGAGCACGACGTTGTGTGCGCTGTCGAGGAACTTCATCTGGTACAGATCCCGGATCAGCCCTTCGTCGACACGGGCCTGCGCGAAGTCGAAGCCCTTCAGGTCGCGGTGCGCCGGGAACCGGGCGACGGCCATCTGGTAGGCAATCGAGCGAACCTCGCGTTCAGCACCTTCGGCCATCAGCAATTGCTCCATGAAGCGCTCGGGATCGAACTCGGTATGTCGGGACTGCGCGTACAGTTCAGTCCAGCCGCTGGCCATGCCGTGCAGCTTGAGTGCCTTGAGGCGGGCAACGATCTCATTGGACATGCTGGTTCTCCGGTGCGCGCAGACGTTCATAGCGGTTCACATCCGCGACAGGTTCTTCGGTCAGGCTGAGCGTGGTGGCGGCCACGATCCGGTGCTGCGCCGGCGCTTTCAGCCGGCTCAGCACGTTGAGCACGTGATCACTGCTGGGCCGCCCTGAGTCGAGCGCGGCTTGCACCGCCACCAGCACGGCATCCAGGCCGTGTTCGCGAACGGCGGACAGCACCTGCGTCATCACACGGTCGCCACCGGCGTGCTTGAGTAGATGCCCCTGAAGCTCCTGGAGAGGCTGCGGCATCGTGGCAAACGGCGCACCGTTGCGAAGCGCGCCTGGCTTGCGCTCGACCAGCGTGATGTAGTGCTGCCAGTCGTAGAACGTCAGGTACCGCTCGAAGCTGCGTTCGTGACGAGCTATCTCGCGACCGTCGGCAACGACGCTCAGCAGCGCCGGATAGCACCGCACGCTCACGAGCTGGTTCACGAACTCGGTCGGCACGCTGTAGCGGTTGCGCTGGAAGTGGATCAGTCCCGTCGAGGACACCCGCAGGAACTGCTCGACGTAGCCGTCGAACGGGCGCGGGTTCGGCATCAGCCGGGGGCGTTCGTCCTGCAGCACATCCTCGACCATCAACTCGGGCCACTGCGGATGTGGTGCCCGCCATGCCTGCCGACACTGGTCGGCCACCCAGTCGTTCAACGCCGCCAGGGAAGCCCAGCGCCGTTGGGCCGCTTCGTGCCAGATCTGCCTGCGCCGGTCCTGCACGTTCTTCTCGACGATGCCTTTCTCCCAGCCCGAGGCCCGGTTGCAGAACTCCGGCTCGAACAGGTAGTGGCCGCACATCGCCTCGAAGCGGGCGTTGACCGTGCGCTCCTTGCCACGGCCAACCTTGTCCACCGCCGTCTTCATGTTGTCGTAGATGCCTCGGCGTGGCACACCGCCAAACGCGGCAAACGCCTTGGCGTGCGCGTCGAACAACATCTCGTGGCTTTGCGTGGGATAGGCGACCAGCCAGAACGCGCGGCTGGCGTTCAGCTTCACATGGGCGACTTCAAGACGTCGGCGCAGCCCGCCGACGAAGACATACTCGCAGCTCCAGTCGAACTGGAACGCTTCACCTGGCTCGAAGGCCAGCGGCACGAACGCTTTGCGTCGGGGAGCCTGGGCTTGTTGCTCTCGCCAGCGCCGAGCGAACTCGCTCACCCGCGTGTAGCTTCCGCTGTAGCCCTGTGCCCGGATCGCTTCAAACATGAAGCGCGCCGTGCGGCGCTCACGCTTCGGACGATGGCTGTCGGTGCGCAGCCATTCCTCAAGCTGCCCCGCCCATTCGTCCACCACGCTCGGACTGACCCGCTTCGGGTACTTCGGCTCCGTCGCTTCTGGCTCTCGCAGCCACGAC
This sequence comes from Ralstonia mannitolilytica, assembly GCF_000954135.1. Classification (NCBI taxonomy): domain Bacteria; kingdom Pseudomonadati; phylum Pseudomonadota; class Betaproteobacteria; order Burkholderiales; family Burkholderiaceae; genus Ralstonia; species Ralstonia mannitolilytica. The sequence continues at coordinate 2,264 of NZ_CP010801.1, forward strand.
CGCACCGTGTTCCGGGACAACCCCGTTCGCCGTGCAATTTCCCGCAACGGCACCTTCTCGCGGAAATACATCCGCCTGATCTTGGCCAACATGCCCACCGTGATCACCTCCGTATCCCCTGCTCAAAAAATGAGCAGAACATTCAATCACGTGGGTCAAATTTCGATGCAAATCACCCCGCCAGGTGGGTCAATTCTGCTCGCGCGTTAACACAGAAAGGACTCATCATGCGTAAAGAGAGCAAGATTGTTGAAACGGTCGGCGAACTGCGGGCCTACATCGAAGGCGTGCCGGACGATGTGCCGATTGGCCGACTGACCAACGGCCACTACCAGGTCTATAAGGTAGGAGATGTTGGTGCGTTCCTGGGTCAGTTGCCTGTCGGCAGGCCCGGCGAGGAAGTTCAGCAGGTCATCCTGCACATCAGCGCATGACGCAACTCCGCAAGCCCATCTAACCACGCAACCTGCTATACGCCCGCCACGTCTCCTTCGGGAGGCTGGCGGGTTTTTCATTTGGGGCACGGGCATGTAGGTCGTTGAGCCCGTGTGCCCGGTTTTTTATTGGCCTCCATCCGGCAACCATGCAGGAAACCGGCATTTCGTCGGACCTATGGAGACCATCATGATCAAAGCAATTCAACTGCTGCACTACGCTATGACTGCCTTGCGCGACCTCGAGGCCGGCTACCCGCCGCGAGAGATCGCATCGCCCGAAGGCAACGGGCTGCAATGCCTGGTCGGCGCGATTGCCAACCAGCTGTCCGCACTTGGCGCCCTGGACGCCAACGACCGGCAAGGCCTCGTGGACGTGTTCCCGGGCATCGAGATCCAGCAACCGGGGCTCAGTTCGGACAGTGCGAGCACGCTGCTGGCTGCGCTCGTCGGGGATGGCCTGCGTTTTGGCGACTGTCTGGCCGCGTTTGCAAGCGAGCCGGACGATCCATTCGCGCAGGCCGCTCGTGAAAACTACCAGTCCGGGTCTGACGGCGACATCGATCTCGACGACCGGCCGGTGCTGTCGCCATCGGACGACGGTGCGTACGTGCTCGCATGGGTATGGGTGAGCAAAGAGGATGCGGGCATCTCCCAGGAGGATGACGCGGACGAGAGCCTGAGCCCGATTCCGACTCCCTTTACCGACAAGTCCATCAGCGATGATGACCTGTGCTCGGATTGCAAGCACTGCACCTACAGTCCAGGCGAGAGCTCGTCGTGCGGCAAGGGATGGCCGGGGCTGGTCGACAGTTCGGGCTATGTGCGCAAGTGTGATGCTTTCGAGGCAGCCGAGACGCTGGACGTGTCATGAAATCGGTGAATACGAGAGACCTCGTTGGCGCTGCGCTTGATTGGGCAGTGGCAATGTGCGAAGGTCTGGAGCCCACCATCACAGAGGGTCGGCGTATCTGGATCGGCTCAAAGCGCCCATTCGACCCGTCGGTTAGCTGGGCAGACGCCGGGCCAATCATTGCGCGCGAAGCCATCGGCATTCGCAGGCATGCCGGGTCGCACCTCTGGTTCGCCATGCGCAGTGCCGATATGGGCAATGGTCAAACGGTCGACTGGGCTGAGCACACAGTTAGCGGTGGCAAGCGCTACGGTGGCCACTCCTATCAGGTCCATAAGCGCCAGCAGCGATTTGACGGTCATACCGCTCTCATCGCGGCGATGCGTTGTTGGGTAGGCACCAAGCTGGGGCCGACGGTTGAAGTCCCGGCCGTCCTGATTTGATCTGCAGCACTACACCCATCTCCTCACGAGGAGATGGGTTTTTCTTTGGTGGCAGCTGACAACCATACCTGAACGCCGGCATTCCGCCGGACACTCAGGAGCCAGATCTATGAGCAACACCATCGAAAATCTCTTCGGCATTCCCGGCGCGAGCGCCCCCATCCAGGTGCGTGAGCGCATTGACGGCATCCCGGCGCAGGCCTATCCGGCAGTATCCGCTGGGTATGTGTTCCAGCTGCTTCTTCTCAAGAAGCTGCTGCGCTTTCTGCTGGGCAACCCGGCTCGGCGCAACGCGATGCTCATCGGCGAACCGGGGGTCGGCAAGACTTCGATCGTCAATGAAATTGCCTCGCGCCTGAACATCCCCGTGTTCAGTCTGGCCTGTTCGGGCAAGACGCGGTTCTCTCACATGGTCGGGGGTTACGAGATCGTGGGTGGCAACACACAGTGGCGCGATGGCCCGCTTGTCATGGCCATGCGCCATGGCGGTATCTTTCTGGCCAACGAAATCACTCGCCTGGACTCTGGTGAGCAGATGAACCTGGCCGAAGTTCTGGACAGTCGCGCTTCGATCACCATTCCGGACACGGGAGAGGTGGTGATGGCCGATCCGAATTTCCGCTTCATTGCCACCGGTAACTCCGGCGGCTATGGCGACGATTCGGGCGTGTACCAGGGCGAGCGCATCAGTTCGGTCGCGTTTCTGGACCGCTTTCAGGTGTTCAAGGTCGGACACATGGATGCCACAGATGAGCAGGCCCTGCTGCAGAAGCTTGCGCCCAGTCTTCCGGTTGCGATTGTGGAAGGCATGGTCAAACTGGCCGGCGAGGTTCGCAAGAACTTCGTAGGTCGCGGCGGCACGCTGCGCGTGATCATGTCCACCCGTTCGCTTTGCGTCTGGGCCATGGAGACGGTCGGCTACAGCAAGATCAGCGGGATCGTCGATTCGGCACGTGAAGCGCTTCTGGATACCAGCCTGAACGGTGCGCCGGAAGATGAAGCCAGCGCGGTCCTCGAAATCTGGGATCGCTGGGTCAAGGAAGGGGCGTAAGCCTGCACTGCTTCAAAAGGCCCACTCTGCTGTTCGCAGGGTGGGCTTTTTCTATTGCCGGATAGCAACAACCACTCTCGATTCATGGAGCGGCCGAAGGCCGCAATCATTCCAATCCCTGTGGGCAACCGGAGATCTTGTCATGCACTTTCAAATTCGAATCACTCGCGAAGGCTCAGGCCGCTTTCTAGTCATGTGCGGAGAGCGCCGCGCTGGGACCGTCCTCGGTGGCGGGGCGAACTGGAGCGCTGAGACGGCCGCCGGTAGCGCGCTCGGCCGCTTCTCCAGTAAGGCGCGCGCGATCGAAGCCCTCGTGGCACACGTCGCGCAAGGACGCTAGCATGCCAAAACACAACCGGGCGCCTCCGTGAGGCCCCGGTTTTTCTTCGTCCATATCTGACAATTACTCCCTGAACCCCGGCGCATTGCCGGAACTACAAGGAGTAGTGTCATGACGCAAGAAAGCATTCTCAAGAACGTTGTGGTTTTCGCCCCGGATCTGCGCGCGATCAGCGGTACGGTCTCCAAGGACACGGGCGCTGAGAATGGTCCGGCGTTCACGGGTGGCTCCGTTCGTTACATCGATCCCGAGACGCTGACCGGCCTGGGCACCATCCGCTCCCGTATGGCGCGCATCTGCCGCAGCATGGGCGTGCGTTTCTTGTCGGGCTGGGCGGTGCCGGAGGATGCCGCAGGCACACTTCAGGCGCTGCTGGCACCGACGGTTGAAGATGCTCGCCAAGCCATCTCTGCGTTCCTCGACAAGTTCGAGGAAAGCAAGGAGCAATGGCTCGACGATCACCCGGAGATCGGGCCCTACCAAGGCCGGTTCCCGACAATCGACGACGCGCGCGCTCGTATGGGCGTGTCGGTGGCAATCTACAAGATCGACAACAGCGTGGTAGCCAACGCGAATCCGGCAGAAGACGGCGTGTTGGTCGAGCTCGGCGTACTGCCGCGGCGCGCCCTGGAAGAAATCGCCCAGGACGTCCGCACTTCGTGGGATCCGTCCCGGGGCGTGGCCGGCAAAAAGACGCTGGGGATCGTTCACCGAATCCGGGAGAAACTGCGCACGCTGGAATTCCTGGGCGGAAATCTGGGGCAAGCGGCCAGGCTCATCGAGGCGACTCTTCAACGGTTGCCTGATAGTGGCAAGATCGAAGGCACGGACTACGCGATCCTCGCTGCGCTGATGGGTGCCCTGGAGCGGCCTGACTTCCTGGTCAGCATCTCCAGCAACCTACCCGACCAGATTGACCCGGCCCTGCTGCTCGGGGTACGTCAAGCTCAGGCTCAAGTCGCTACGCTGGACCTGAACTGGCAAGCTGCCTTGCCTGAAGAAGCGCCGATTCAGGCGAACCAACCAGAGTCCACCGCAGTCGCCACGGTTCAAGTTGAGGAACCTGTGGAAGCCTGGTCCTGGTGAGGGACAGATCAGTCCACAACACGAACCCGCCGCGCGATGTATGTCGCCGGCGGGTTTTTTCTTTTCCTCGAGCGGACAACCAATCGTGAACGCTGGCATTTCGCCAGAACCAAACAGGAGCTCAAGATGGTCAATCTTTCGATTCTCGCAAACATGCTTGCACGTCAGGCTGGGATGCAGGTCGTCTGGGACAGCAACGCCCCGACCTTCGCAATCAGGAAGGAACCCAGTGGCACGATGACAGTGATTATTCCGCCGTCGCTGGCGGCTGTGGATCCTGCTGAAGTTGTGCCGATGAGCGCCATGCTCCGAGGCGCGATGGCCCACGAAGCCCTTGGACATGGCCGACACACCGATTTTTCGGTGTGGGGTAGCACTGCGTTTGCACAGTCCTTGGCCAACGTGCTAGAGGACGTGCGTATCGAAGCGCTAGCGCCGAGGGAGCTCCCGGGTGCCCGCAAGATCCTTGCGGAGATGGCGGGCGAAGTGGATGCTCGTGGATTCTGGGATCCGACCGCTGACGTACATAGTTGCATCGGTCTGGGCATCCTGCGTACCCTGCGCACGGAAATCCTCAGGCAGCCCCTCGATCTGGCCAAGAATGCCACGTGCGAGAAGGGCATGCGAGGCGCGCTCGGCGATGCACTGACCGACGAGGTCATGGTGGTTGCACGTCGCGGTGCGACAGGCTCATCGACGAGAGAGGCTGTGGAGGCTGCGGAGGAGATCTGCAGGTTGCTTCAACAGCCCCAGCAGCAACCCCAGAGCCAGCAACCCCAGGCTCAAAGTCAGCAAAGTACGGCGGGGCAGCAGGGCGGCGCCGGAAACGGGCAAAGCCAACCATCGCAGCCAGGCCATTCTGGCAGTACCCAGGCGGACCAGTCGGGCCAGTCTGTGGCGCCTGGGAAAGACGGACAGGGCGCGCAAGGGGCGAACGGGAGTCATCAGGATGCCGGTCAGGGTGCTGGTGGTGACCTCGCATCGAGCGGCGGTGGGCAACCTGACATTGGGAAAACCAATGCACAGGGAGCCACAGGCAATGGCCAGGGACGTGGTGGCAACGAGTTCAAGTTCAATCCCAATGCCACGTTCAACGTCTCGCCGGAAGACGTGATCAAGGAATGGGTCGCCACAAACGACGACTCCACCTACGTCAAGCCAGCTGGTGATTTGCGCAAGACGCGGAACAGTCAGCCAAAGAGCTCACGACCGATCAGCAGCATGGCTCATAAGCTGCGCACGCGCATGCGTGACCTGTTGCAGGCGCAAGCCGAAGACGAGGACGATGCTGCTGGCGAAACTGGCCGGCTGCTATCCGTTTCGATGCTGCCCGCGCGCTTGGGAAAGCGCGACGTGTTCTACGAGGAGGGTGATACCGCACCGGGCCTGGACACGGCGATCGAGATCATGGTCGATGCGTCTGGTTCCATGAGCGGTATTACCACTGTCGTCACGGACTGCCTCATGGCTGTAGGCGATGCCTGCGCGGAGTTCAACGGCCTGGTGGATGTCTCGATGTCATTCTTCAACGACGGACGGACAGTCTTGCTCAAGCATGACGAAACCTGGAAGGCGCACCGCAGTCAGATCGCCGCGTGTTACCGGCCCACTGGCGGGACGATGTGGGCAAGCTCTGCCATGACAGCCCTAGCCAGCGTGGCAAGCTCTCGGCGTAATCGCAAGATCGTGCTGACCATCACCGACGGTGATTTCGGGGCTGCGCAAGACGTCATCGAGACCGCCAAGATGGCCAACATCGAACTGGCCAACGTCGTGATCGGTAGCGACCAGAAGGTTCCAGGGATGGTCGTAGAGAACGTGGTGAACTGGCACCCAGACGCGTTCGTCAATGCGACGTTCAGAGCCATTCAGCGCGCAATGCGCCCGCAGTAAAGGAAAACCCCGGACAGTCGCGTAAGCGGCTTCCGGGGTCTTTTTTTTGATACCAGCAGATCTGGCGCGGATGCGCCGTCAATTAGCCGCTTGCTTTTCCAGTACGCGTGCGCGAGCGTTATTCAAGAGCCGCTCCACGTTCGTGACGATCGCTTCGTAGCGCAGGATCTGCTGCGGCTGCGGCTTGATTTCGCCAGACAGCCAGCGGCTGACGGTCGACTTGTTCACACCAATTTGGTTAGCAAACTCGGTGATGTTGCCAAACGGGATGTCCATTCGCAGGCACCAGTTCTTCACGATCTGCTGCATCGTGCGACCAGCGAACGGTTCGAGCGCCTTCAGGCGATCACGGTCCGCTACCAGTAGCTCTTGCGCGCGATTCAGGATTTCCTCATTGACATGCAATACCTTGCCGTACTCGTACGAGCAGTAGGTTACGTATTGCAAGTTCAGGTTGGAGGCCATTTCCATCATGCTGACGCCAAGCGTCTTGCGGATGTCGCGCAGAATCTTCCCCGCCTCGCTCTTGGGGACGTGACCGTGCCTGCGTTTGGCCGATTGATCCTGGCGCGGGGCTTCTTGCAGAACCTTTTTCGACACCTCTTCGGTGTCATCGGGAATCATCCGAAAAGGTGCGGAATCGTCTTCAACCTGATCGTGAATTTGCTTGGAGATCGACATCGCTTAGGCCAACCGGTTGTAGAGCTGCAGCTGACGTAGCTGTGGGCTCTTATTGGTTAGCAATTGTAGCGCTTTTTCTCTGTCGATGCGAGCCTCAACATCCGCAACAGACGTGGGCGTCGCGCGAAGATGATCTGTTGCGCCATTTAGGTTTTCAGCAGTGTCGTCGCCGCCTTGCGTCGCAGCTTCGCCTGGAAAGCCAAGCGCTGCATCAAGGCCCCACTCAGCATGTCCTTCCGTTTCCGTGGCCAGACCGACGCCGCCGTCGGCTTCCCCAGGGTTGTTGCCGGCCTCGAATTCCATCTTCGAACGCACCCAGCTTTCACCAGATTCGCCGTCGGAGTCCTCGTCTATGCTCTTCTCCGCGAGGGGGAAAAGCTTCCTTGCCGTGGACATGGCAATGAGCTTGGCTGCCGCGATCAGGTAGGGCTCGAGTGGAGCATCCGGTCGTAGCGTATCCAGCTTGGAGAGCAGAAAGATCCAGAGCTCCTGGCACACTTCCTCGAAGATGGAATGTCCGACGCTCTTGCCCAGGGCGCGCGCGCCAACGACCGCGCATCCACGTACGCTTCGATTGAGGATGGCCAAGTATTCGGTATCTGTGCCATCCCGTATTCCTTGAAGGCGGGATGCATCCCAGCGGGTTGCTGCCATTGTTCGCTAGAAGAGGTGGTCGAGCAGCTGCACGATTTCGACGATCGCATCGTGCGCCATGGGCGTAGTAGTCCAGATATGGGCTAATGCGACGTGAAGAGCCGGGCCGGAAAGCAAGGCTTTTTGTACGCCGCCGTGAAAAACAATCTCGTCGCGCCCAATAGAAACAATTCTGGGCTCTTCAACCGCTTGCCCGTTAAATTGCGCAAGTGACATCGGATCAATTTTATCGAACAACACCCGCACCCCCATGTGCTTAAAATTTCACCCGTCTCGTCAAAGGCGCGCCGGCTCTTGATCTTGCGGGTATTCATATTGAACCCGTATGCTCTTGCTGAATGCGAACTATCCACAATCCCCCCTAAGCGGGGTACGCAATTGAACTTAGTACCCCGTCTCAGGATCAGCTTGAATAACTAAGCTTTGCGATCGAAGAAAAATTCCCCGCTACGCCATATGAATCATATGAATTAAGCAACCTCTAACTCTGAATGTAGAGGCACTAAGCAAGCTTGAATCGCAGAAATTTTGTACCAGTCCTCGAATTGAGCACCAGCTTCATGCCCTCTGGAATTGTGCGCGGTTGCTCATATTCGGTCCAAACAAGGTCGGCTGCTACGAGCACCGTTCCATCATCGTGCTTCTCGGGCATGAATTTGCCCTCCATCACGTCCTGCCTGAGCCGGTAGAGGTCTAGGATCGGCCTGGGTGGTAAGGCAAGCTCGGGGTCGTCCGGCTCGTCTGACTCGACGATTGCCGCGCCAAAGCCTGGCGGTAGCACCGAGAAAACGTCAGACTCTTGCGGCGCCGGCACGCTATCCTCAGGGGCCTCACGCTCGGATTCAACTTCCTTCAAGTGCATCCGCGCCTCACCCGCGGTCGCGGGTGGCTCGGGTGTCTCCGATATGTCGCCGTCATCAACCGAGCCGCCTCTTTTGTTGATGGCGCTCGTCGCCCCCCAGAGAGGGCGTACGATTTGCGGCGCTTCCTTGATGCCGCCTGCATTGGTCAAAATGATCTTGGGTATGCACTCGTCGGAAACAACCAGCATGGCCACCTGGTTATCGCCCCCCATGTCGCACAGCCACAGGGCGCGTTTGTGGGATAGGCGAACGCCCTCGTGGTTGTTGTACAGCCAACCCTTAGCTTCCAGCTGAGCGAGAAGCTCCTTGGTGAAGCTGGACATCTGGCCGCGTGGCGCGGACGTGTCGCCGATGTCCGGCTCCATGACGGTGCGCATCTTTTGGTCCAGAACGTACAACCAAGGAGCAGACCAGATTGCCAGCCTCTTTTGCGTACTACGCCCGTTGATCGCGCTATCCCGCGTAAGTGCCTCAGTCAAGAAGTCCAGCGGCGTACGCCCAGTTGGATGTTTCCAGTAGGGTCGGGCAACGTCGGCGTTGACTTCGGTGGCATCCTTGCGCTTGTGTTCCCGGGCTGGCGCTGCCGCACGTGCCCGATCGATAAGGTGCCGTGCTTCTTCTGTGGCGGTTGCGTTTGGATCCTCTTGCAGATCATCGTGCTCGAAGGCCGGCGCGTCATCATCCTCCTGCGGCATCATGTCTTGCACGGAAGCCTGCGACCGCTGCGCCGCATCGCCCTTCGCGGCGCGCTGGGTCACTGATCCCGCTCTCATCTTCTCCTCGTCGCGTCCCCCCTCGCGCCACGAAGCAAGGCAGTCAGCTTCATACAGCAACATCATGAGACTGCGCGGGAGGTCGCCCATCCACCCAGCGATCGGCATGTCCGACATGTGGTGGTAGTAGGAGACCGCCAGTATCAGAGCCTGACGGTCACCGATCGACAGATTCATGAGCGACGGCACGCCGCGCAGCATCTTCGCGCCCATCTCGCCATGATTTGGCGCTACCTCCTCCACACGTTCAGGCCGCTTGGGGTCGACTTGCCGATAGCACTCGACTTTTCCTATATCGTGCGCGACAGCCGCCAGGACAAGCATGGGGTTGAGCACGGGATCGCCCTTGTCGAACACGTGGAATCCTCGGTTGACGTCGGCAACAGGTACGACAACCTTGCCCTTGGTGTCGCGCACGCCTTCGTAGCGCCAAGCCGGGGCAAGCTCAAGCATGCCATCCAGCACGTTCAGCGTGTGCTCCACCAGCGTTGCGCCACCGTGATCTTGTGGCACCGGCGCAGCAGGAAGATCTTGCTTGCTAAGCAAGATGCGCCACACATCTAGCAGGGCGGCAGCATGGAGCGGATTCTTCGCGGCATAAGCATTCCACCAGGGATAGCGCTGCATCAGATTCTGTGCGATTTGCCCGGTGCGGGTATCGGACAATGCCGCGCCGATGTTGTGGGCCATCGCAGGAAGCAGCGCAGCCGGTAGTGGCACTGACTGTGTACTTTTGGTCTGCGGATCGCTCATGATGGTGGCTGTAACGATCGATTGCTCCGCACTCTCAGAGCCTGGTGCGCCCCTAACAGCGCGGCGCAGCAGCCAGAATCCAGTTCCGAGCAGCACGCCGCCGGACCAGATCACACCCAACCTGATTGCGGTAGCGCGCAGCATCTGCAAGTCCGGAAGCGCCGCTACCGTGAGCACGATGAACCAGAATAGGAAAACGATGAGGACGCTTTTGAGCAGTTCGTTACGCATGGCGTTCTCAGGTATCGCCGTGGATAGAACGTGAAAAGCTGAAGCGCCGCAGCTGGGCGGCGGTCATCAGGTCGGGATTGCGCGCGATGAAGTACAAGCAGGCGTGGCCGGAAGCGACAAAGCCATTGGCCATGAGCTCGCGCAAGGCCATGCGATAGCCCTGCTCGTCTAGGCCGAGAATGTCCTGGCTGCGCTTGCGCAGGAACACTCCAGAGATACCAGGCCAACTCCAGATCATGTCTGCTAGGCCTACGCATGCCTCCAACCCGATGATGGTCATGATCTCGGATGTGAACGCGTGTGGCAGGGAAACGGACAGAAGGTCCAGTGGTTCGGGCAATACGATGCCGGCCTTCCACAGCTGATATTGCGTGCGTGCGCGCAGCACAAGCGGGCGGGCACCCATTGCCGTACAGCACAACTCGAATTCCAGACTGTATTTGTCCGGCGAGCCGGGCACGAAGATCCAGCGTAGAGCGTTCTTCCGAGGGCCAGGCTTGGTGTTAACTTTGCAGGCGGTCCGAATGTTCTCCTTGGTGCGCTCGAACACAAACTGAAGGCGCGGGTCACCAAAGTCGCTTGCATTAACTGGTGCCTCAAGCGGCCGGTGATCTGCCGCTTCCTCCTCGAGATCGATGCCGGAAAAGAAGGCATTCTCGAATCCATCGTCGCCCTCGGTATCCTCGGCCGATGATGGCTGCGCGCCTTGGTCGTCACCGTCGCTGGCCAGGAGGGCAAGCAATTCGTAGTATTCCGATTTGCCATCGGCTTTGCTCAACTCAGCCAACGTGGTGCCTCTGCATAAAGGTTCAGGCCGCGAACGAACTTGCGGCGGGAGTGGTTGATCTGCGGCTCACCGATGGAGTCCATAAATGACTTGGAAAACTGCACCATGGGCACCTTCACGTGGTAGACGCTCTTTCCTCCGATAGAGACGATGCACTCGCCTTTTTCCAGCCGCTTAAGGTCGTTGATCGGAATACGCTGCACTTCCTGGTACTTCTCCGAGTAACCGGCGTTGGTGGCTAACGAGACGTTTTGCTTTTGCCCCGTACCTGCGCTCGCGCTGATGCCGCCACCGCGTCCCATCGATACCGAGACAGACGCCACCTGCTCGGTCCCGAAAAAGTTGGTCACATGTTCTGCAGTGTCTTCGGTGCCGATGCGGAAGGACACCTTGACCACGGTGTTTCCGAGCACCATTTCGCGCAATTCCGAACTCACCGCGTCCAAGTTGGCGATGGTCTGGATTGCCGGCATCATGACAAGCCGCGCGGATCGGGATTGCTCAAACATGCGGCTCCATGCTGGCGTCACGTATGAGCCTGCTTCATCGAAGAACCCCAGGTAAGGCGGATCCGGCCGTTGCTCTGGAGGCAAGCTCTGCACCTTGGCGATGGCCGAGCGAAAGTCGCCGATGGCCAGTTTGCCGAAGTTTGTCGCCGCCTCGTTCTTGCCCATCGTGGGTAGCGGCAGATAGACGATCTGATTTCTCCGTACGGCTTCGTACAGGTCAACCTCAGGGTCGTATGTGTTGGTGATTTGGCCGAAGTTGCCTGACCCGAACATGTGCATCCGTCCGCCCAGGCCGCCAAAGAGGTCGTTGATCTTCTTGATGTCGATCACCCGCTGCCCCTGCCGATCGACAGTCTTCAAGCTGTCGATGAATAGCGCGAGCTCACGGCCTGCATCAGTCGAAATTGGCAACAGCGTGGACAGGTATTGGAGCGCACGCTCGTTTTGCAGAAGGATGGCGATGTCGCTGAACGAATAGGCCATCTTCGCAGACTGAATTGCGCCGACCAGCGTGGTCATACCCTGGTTGGATTTTTGCTTGTAATAGTCTGCACCTGCATTGCTCTCGGTCGAGGGGATGAGCGAAAGCACACGCGAAGCAACCTCGTCTGGATCGCCTTTGAGGATCGAGTTGTAGGTGTTGGAGAAACTTGGGTCGCCGGGATTGATGATGCGCAGATCATCGCGCCGACCAGCATATGCGCACATCGCGTCGAGCTTGCGGACGTTGGACGCATCCACCTTGCCGTCAATCCAGAGGAGGCCGCCGCCGCGCATGATCTGCTGGAACATGACCCATTCACCGAGCACGGTCTTGCCCATGCCCGACTGGCCAACGATGAACACGTGGCGCATCCAGTCATCCCAGGACACGATGATCGGCTCGTTGCCATCCACTGTGTAACCGAGCAATACGCCATCCCAGGCGCCAGTCAGGATGTCGCGGGACAGGCGCTCGACGGCGTGTTCCGTATCCGAATTGATGAAGACCGAAGATCGGTGCGCCCGGCGGTCAAACAGCGAGTCGAAGCGCCCGCTCAACGACATGATCCCGGCGGCAGACATGGCCGTGCTGGCAAACAGGGCGCCAGGCAGATCGTTAAGGGACGGCGTCGCTAGAAGCCCGCTGCCGATAGCGGCGAGCAGCGCCGTTGTGTCCTGGAATCCGCCAAGCCGCAAGTCCAGGAAGTTTCGAAACCCGAGTCGGGACATTCGCCAGCACCCAGTAAATTGAACGGTGAATCGATTCCGCGCCGACGGTGATTCGACGGCGCGGGCGACCGCGGCCTACAGGCTGTCGAGCTCCACCCACTCGCTTTCCGTCGTGGAGGGCTTTTGTTTGCCACGCTCCTCTTGCTGCGCTTGGTGCAACGCCGCACGCCTGGCTTTCGCTTGTTCAGCGCGCTCCAACAAGCGCTGGCGGATCTGCGCCACCCACGAGGGGATGGACAGCATGTCCTGACCGTACTTCGCGATTGCCACGCCAGTCACGGTCTCGATGTATGTATGGGATGACGCGATCATCGTCGGATCGTCATCGCGCGGGTACACCTTGCGCCGCAGAATGCCCTCAACCATGATCGGCGTTCCCTCCTTGATCCGGTTGAGCACGGCTTGGGCCTTACGACCCACGATCCGAATCGGGATGTTCACTTCCGAGTTGGCTTGCTGGCGAAGTAGGACCAGGCCATAGCCCTGTCGGTGTTCGGTAGGTGGAACATAGGCGCATGCATCGACGAAGCCGGCCACCGCCATGTAGTTCTGCCCAGCGCCAAGGCGCGAGTCGACAACGCCACCGGAGGCTTCGATCACGTCATCGAAATAGCGGTAGGCATCAACGTAGGAGCGGGTAGTTTCGTTGAGCGGGCTTTCGTCTGCGCCGGGCTTGGCGTCACGCCGCATGTACGGTGCGTATTCCGGCTTGATGTTGCCGCTCTCGTCGAACGGGTTGAAGTCCTTCTTCGCCATGCCGCGCAGGAGCTTGAGCTTGTCGGGCGAGGTGCCAAAGCCAGAAAGCCAAACGCGCTGCGCTGGCAAGTCCATCACGTTCGGGTGTTCGATGCCGATGCAGTGCGCCACAGCCTGCGGGCCGTGCTCGTCGCGCTCGCCGCGGATATGCACTTGCACGGTCAATGGACGGCGGGCCAGTCGCGCTGTGTCGTAACGCGCTGGATCGACCACCACGCGTAGTGCGTGCTCGAGGTTATTGTTTTGCTGAACGATGAAGGTTCGTTCATTCAGAGGGTGAGCAAAGCCGGCGACCCAGCCAATATTCAGCATGTCGTTGACGTACTTGAGGCCGCCGCGCAGAAGCTGTTTGGGGCGCTCGACCGGTTCCCTCTGACGTTCCGGCGCGGCCCCGAGGCGCGTCGGCCCCGCTACGGCTTCCCCGCCAGTTGTCTCGACATCATGTGGCTGCACGGGTGTTGCCTGATCGTTGGTAGCGTCCAATGTTCCTCTCCTGTGTCCTTGCTCATCAATCGGCGATGTAACCGAGCGCATTCCACAACTCGGTTGGCGTCATCATTACGCATTTTGCGTGAAGTTGCGCGTAATTATAAGCCTCCGCTGCGGGAGGGCAACTCGTAAATAATTGTTAAGGGGTAGGGTTTACAAATACCAACATCGCAGCAACCATATACAATTGATAGTTGTTAACAACACGACCGCTTGTCCAGGGCGGCTACTCAATGGGGAATAAGCCATGCAACCTGTTAGGGGAAAGAAATTGACGACTGGCTCGGTGTCGTTGCGGCAGGCGAAGAAATCGCAGATCCCGGCTGTTTCGAGTGCGCATACGGTGACGAAAGGGCGGGGCGCTCGTGCCAGTCAGGGCGAGGAGTTCAGTGAGGAGCCGGCGAACCTGCTGGCTCAGCGCATCAACGTTCGGCGTCTTGAGAGCGGCCAAAGCCTGGCCGATTTGACGATCGAACTGGGTGTGAGCTACTCGTATCTTGTCTCGGTGCTCTCCAATGCGGAGCGGGCACGCTCGATTTCGCGTGAGTTCGTTGTTCGTATTGCGAACTACCTGAACGTCTCGGTTGCGCAGGTTTACATTTGGGCCGGCATTCTGACCGCACAGGATTTCTTCGAACCCGACGAGCTCAAGGCCGCTATGGATCGTGCGTTCCACGCGATGCAGGAAGACAAAGCGAACTTGCTGTGCCCCAGCTACGCAGAGTGGAACAAGTTGTCCATCAAAGACCGCCAGTTCATCGTGCGCCTCTACGAGCGGGCTTCGAAGACGCACTTCTTGCCGGCTTTGCGGATGCCGAAGATCGGGAAGTAGGTTTTTGTGCCTCTGCAGTAATGCGCCGGCCATCGCGAGCGCTGGAACGGATCATTCCTAGCCAGCGCTCGACCACGGCATCGATGCCTTTCATGAAAAGCGCCGGGGCGTACTTGCCTTTGGCGATCATTCCTAGCGCATCCTCCCACGCCGCAGTCACCCCAGGGTCAGTCATTTCCTGGGGAATCGAGTCGATGACCTGGCAACCCAGTTCGGTGGGCCGAATCGCCTTCTTGTCCACTCGGATGAAGCTGCGGCGCTTGAGTGTTTCGATCGTTTCGGCCTGAGTCGCGGCAGTGCCAATCCCGGAGGTTTCCTTCAAGACTGCCTTCAGCTTGGGATCCTGTACGTATTTGGCCACGCTACGCATGTCCGAAATCAGGCTAGCCTCCGTGTATGGCTTGGGCGGAGTGGTTTTTGCCTGAACTTGCTCGCATGCGATCGCCATCGCAGCGTCGCCGTCGTCAATTCCCGGTGGCAGTGTTCGCACTTGCTTTTCAGCATCCCCGTCCTCGCGCGTGCCTGAGCGGGACAGCGCCTCCCATGACGCACCCGCATTCAGGAGGCGCTCATAGTTCGCTGAGAATTCCACCGATTTGATGGTGCGCCCACCGACATCGACCACCGCAGAGACGCGCGACTCCTCAACCTTCGAGTCGGGTAAAAGACTGCGGAGGAATTGCAGACATACCAACTGCCACGCCTTGCGGACCACATCGGACGTCGTCGAGCCGGGCACCATCCCGGTTGGAATGACGCCATGGTGTTCCTCGACCTTCTTGCTGTCGTAGATGCGCGACGATGGGCGCATCAGGTCAATCAGTGCAGGCGCGGGCGCCGGGTTGATGGCGGAGGCCACCACCTTTGCGATGCGCAGCGCGTCGCCGGCCTGCTCGCTGGGTAGGTAGCGGCAGTCCGTTCTGGGGTACGAGGTCAGCTTTGCCTCGTACGAGGCCTGAAGGTTGGCCAGGCTTTGCGCGGCCGTCCAACCGAACGCGGCCTCCGCGTCCTTTTGGAACGAGGAGAGGTCATAGGGCAGCGGAGCCCGACGCACAGCCGCCGCGGTCTCCACCGCCAGGCTCGTGCGCTTGGACTTCACCGCTGTGGCAAGCGCCTGCGCGATCTTCTCGTCCAGCACCCGCGGCTGCGGCTCGGCCATCAGATCAATCGTCGCACCGGCATCCGTTCTGAAAGTCGCGCGCAGCTTGTAGAAGGTCTCCGAGCGAAAGGCATCGATTTCTCGCTGGCGCCGGACAATCATGGCCAGCGTGGGCGTCTGGACACGACCGATGCTCACAAGTGCGCCGTCGGAGAGCAGCTTGGTGACGGCTCGCGACATATTCATGCCGATCAGCCAATCGGCCCCCTGCCGGCAGGCGGCGGCGTCGCGTACGGGGTGATACTTGGCGTTGTCCTCGATCTTTGCCAGCGCCTTCTTGACGGAGGCTGGATCGGTGGCATTCAGCATCAAGCGTTGTGTTGGCCCGCGCCAACCGAGGTGCTCGAGGACTTCGTCGACGAGCAGCTGGCCCTCGCGGTCAGGATCGCCGGCGTTGATCACGACGGTTGCTGACTTTAGAAGGGCCGCGATCTTCTTGATCTGCTCCTTGGCGCCGTCCTTAGGGACGAGTTTCCAATTGACGACCTTGATTGGAAGGGTGGCCGGATCCCATTTTTCCCACTTCGGGTCGTAGGCATGCGGCTGCGCGAGTTCAAGCAGGTGGCCGAAGCAGTTCGTAACAGCGTATCCAGTCGCCGGCAGGCAATCCTGAATGGCCCGGGCCACCGAAGGCTTCTCTGCGATTATCAGCTTCACAGCGGCCACTCTCCGGTGTCTTCATCACACATCTGGAATTCCTGCGCATCGATACCGTCGCCCGCCGTCACAATCTCACGGTAGCGGCGATCCAGCATCCGAAAGTCGCAGCGAATGCTCTCCTGAAGCGCCAGTGGGTTGTAGCCGGAATCGACACAAACTTGCTGGAAGGAACCCTGTTCCTGATCGCCACTGAAGATCCAGTCGTAAGCCGCCACGAAGTCCTCGTCATGACCAAAAGAAAGCAGGTCACATGCGGCAGAGATAGGATCGAATACGAAGATGGGATGCTTTGGCATGTTCTTCAGAATTGGTTGGCCAACCGGCGGGCCGCTTCGCTGAGGGCTGGCGTCGGCTGCGCTCTGTCGGGCGCAGGCGCAGGCGTCTCGATGCCAAGGGTTGATGTGTGATCGCTTTTCGGTGTGGACGGGTTGGCCACCGGCGCCGCAGGCTCTACCTTGGGCCCAACCTGTGTGCAACCTGTCACGCCTCCCGAACGCGTGAGCTCAAGCAATTGGCGTGCGCTATCCAGGTGGAATTCGAGGCGAGCCAATGGATCTCCTTGGCCTGGCCCGATCTCTTTGACGATCTGGGTCAGCTTGTCACGCAGCAATACGGCAACCGTGCCGGCCGGCAGGCTCTTGATGAACTGGGTCAACTCGGGGTGCTTGTCCGAGTGAATATTCAACGTGATGCGCTGGACCTTTCCCATATCACGCCACCTGCGGTTCCCGCATGCGCAGCTTGTACTCACCCTGCCTGCGCATGCCTTCGGCAACAGAGAAGCGCGGATTCGCCGGCTTGACGACACGTTGCCAGCGCGACTGGATCGCCTCGACGACATAGTCGCTGCCCCCACCTGTGACGATGATTCCGTCGAGGCCACGCGCGTCGGCAGCAAACAGGGTGTCGGCTGTGTCCAGGATTTCCGAGATCATCGGGCCAAGCGCATCGTCGACTTCGCGATCGACGCCGACCATTTCGCCGAAGTTGCGCATCTTGCGTGTGCGCAGAATTTCCTCGCACTCCATGAGCGTGGAGGAGACGCCCGAAACGCTGAGCGCCTTGCGCAGTCGATCGGTGGCTCGGCTCACTCCGCTGCACGACGCGGTCTTGTCTTCGATCCACAAGCCATTGCGGAGCAAAGTGAAATCGGTGGTGTAGTAGCCGACCTCGATGACTGCCCAGGACTCGCTCTCCAGGGCGTGAGCCGAGCGGAGAACGCCGCGCTCGTCGATCATGTGCAAGCTGAACGGGCCGAACGGCTGGGACATCACCATCACTTCAGTGCCCAGAAGGCGGCTCGCGCGTTCGCGCAGTGCGTCGCGCTGGCGAGCGTAAAGGCCAGCCGGCAGGCCCAGAACGATCAACGCTTCCTCGTCCGCGCCAGATTCAATGGCCAGGCGCTGGCCGGCCAGAAGCAGTGCGTCGTGCTGAGATGTCTGCACCCAGTCCTCGAAAAGACCGGGTGTGGTGCGCATGCCACCCTGGGCAATGGCAGTTTCGCCTACGAAGTAGGAGCGACCGCCGACCTGGACGGTTTCGCGCGCTGCGCGCTTGGCTGCGCCATCGTCGTAGATGGTGAAGGCCGGTACGACGGCCGTGGGAATCAGCGCCGTTTCGGGGAGAGCGCCGCGCGAGTACGCCAGTTTCACAGCAGAGTGGCCAACATCCAGACCGATTGCCTTCACGTTTTCCTCACATAGAAAGATTCTGTAAAACATACTATTCCGCGCAACATATCGAAGTCAAGTAGTCGGCCGCTGGTCGCTGCTGATTGGCTGCTCGATGATGCTCTGTAGCTGCGCGCTGCCGCTGCTCATCCGCTGATCGCTGCCGGATAGCTGATATGGGCTGCTGTTTAGCTGCTCACTGCTGCCGGATAGCTGATGTTGGCTGCTGTTTAGCTGCTCACTGCTGCCGGATAGCTGATGCAGGCTGCTGCGTAGCTGTTCTCCGCTGCCCGATAGCTGCTAATCGTTGCCGAGTAGCTGCCCGACGCTGCTCATTAGCTGCTGGTCGCTGTCAGATAGCTGCGCGTCTTAACTCTTTGCCCCATTTACTGACGCCACGGTTGGCGTGTGCGCGTTGAGAGTGCGCGAGATCGGATCCGTCCGTCATAGGCTGTTAGTCCATGCATCGCAGCTGGGCAGAGCGCTACCCACGAGGGTCTGAACGTAGGGCGCTCGCGTGCCATACAAGAGGGGCTAGCGGAACCAGCCACGCAGATCCTTTTGGGGGCATTCAGGTGCCGAACCCAGAGACGTGCCTGGTGTGTTTGGCCGTGCAATACCCCGGGGTGCCCTACATAGCCTTTTATATGCAATACCGGGGTGGCCTTAACTTTTCCTGGAGGCATTTTTCTCGTCAGTCTTGGCGCTCCCTCGCTGCGCTCACTCGCTTCGTCCGAAGCGCGGTTTCGACACCCCTTCCACTCCCTCGCTGCGCTCACTCGCTCCATCTGCAGTACCGCCTGGGGCCCCCTTTGCGCTCGCCTTCGCTCGCTCAGATCGACCGTACATGTGGAAGGGCATGTTCGCTCGCCTTCGCTCGCTTGTTTCCGGACTCATGGCCCAAATGGTGGCGGTAGGTCTGGTTTTCTGCTGTTGCGCGCAATGGTAGGATAGTTAGAGGAGGAATCTGTTATGAATCGATACGCTCCCTGGCGCAGGGATTACGCTACCGGTGCGGCCAGATTGCTGGTCGGGCTGCTGCTGGTGTGGGCAGCATGGCGCGCATCGGCATGGTTCGTGGTGGCCACTGGTGTCTTGCTGATTTTGATGGGGCGAGCGAACGTAGCCCGGGGGGTGTTTCGGGAGAGAGGCAAGGCGGTGGAAGCGCAGGCTGTCGGAGAACTACGCCGGGCGGTCTGCTCGAAGGTTGTCGTCCATGCGTCGGTTCCGTGCCCATATGGCGATGTAGACGCCTTGCTACGTTCATACGGCATGACATGGGCGATCGAGATCAAAGCCCAGAGGGCGGTGGCCGTGCGCTGGGGGCGGTTGGTCTCGCGCAGTCCGCGGGCACACAAGGCACTGGCACAAGCGCTCAGGTCTGG
This sequence comes from Ralstonia mannitolilytica, assembly GCF_000954135.1. Lineage (NCBI taxonomy): Bacteria > Pseudomonadati > Pseudomonadota > Betaproteobacteria > Burkholderiales > Burkholderiaceae > Ralstonia > Ralstonia mannitolilytica. The sequence goes on from NZ_CP010801.1 coordinate 21,778, forward strand.
GCGATGGGCCCGAGCTCAGCCGGTGGTCTGGTTCCCGTTGGCGCGACAGCGGAGCAGCGGCATGGTGGACGGGGTTCTCGTGGTCTGCGGTCCGGTGAGGGATCTACTGCGCCAGGCCGGGATCGCTGGCCGATGAGCATTGATTGCGGCGCATATCCATAGACCTGAGACAAACACACGCATCGATCGGCGGAACGTCTATTGATTGAGGCGCATGCAAAGGGCTTGAAGGCGGCCCGACAACTCGGCGACGCAGATTGAATGCGGCGCATTAATTGGAATCTGACATGTTTGTTTGCAGCGCATTGGGGTGGATAAATTGACAAAGGCCCGACAAGATCCTCGCTATGACCCAGAGTTGCGGGACCAAAAGGCAGGGCGAGACAACTTGAATGAGGCGCATATCAAGGTTGTCGGCGCGGAGTTTTCAAGTCTGATCGCGCAGCACACCAAGCAGTTGGTGCAGTTGGAGCGGCGGATCTCACGTGTCGGTGAGTTGCTGCGAATCAGCCAACCGCCTGGCTACACAAAATACGACATTCGTTGGTGGCGGCGCGGCGCTAATGGCAAGCGCGTGCCGGTTCTCGTGCGGTGGCATCAGGCGCCGCAGTCGAAAAGGTTCGTGGTGAAGCCGGTGCTGCGCTATCGGGGCCTGGTCTCGTTGAGAACGGATGGATCGTTTGGGCTGTGTGCTGAGGAGACGCACAAGCTAGTCCTGTCGTTCCAGCAACTGAATGCGCAGTACCGCAAATACCTCGCGCGCTTCGAATTGATGCTCGGTGCCCAGCAGCAAATCTCTCAAATATTGGCGACAGATCTGGATGCATCGAACGTCAAGCTCGACGTCTTGCAAGAGACGGTCGTTCGCAAGCTGCTGGACGCCGGCCATCGCGTGGACAAGAAGTACCGCATTTGAATTGCCCGAGGCCGGAAAGAGAGGAGATCTCCCCGACCTGCCGTCCCCATTGCCCCGATCAATCGCTGGTGCTTGTCCATGCATAGCGACGCACGCTCGGCCATCGGACCTTGCGCGCACCTGGTCCGTGATCGAGATCGACGCGCATGAGTGGGACGCCGGCGGTCCTGGCGAGCCACCTGGCGCCATCATGGTCAGTAAGGGTGTCGATGCCGCCCTGGGGGAAGAGGCAGACACTCCTGCCGGCCGGTCCCGATCGCAAGGAGCGCAGCATCGTACGAAGACCTTGGCTGCTGCCTGGCTGCATGGGGACCATGGAGCAACCTGTGATGGCGCCGATGGTGAGTAGGAGGGAGCGCCAGGGTTCGCAGAGAGAGTAGTCGGGGTCGACGCCGAAAAGCACCGGGCGGTTGAAGGCGAAGGCGAGCCGCGGCCCGTCGAGGAGGCTGCGGTGTGGGAAGACGGCGATTACGACTGGGTCTTGCGGGAGGAAGATGGTGGGCACGGGAGGCACCTCGGCATGCGCTACAAGTAAGCGCAACGATAGCACATGAAGCAAAAAAAGTTCGTACTAAGCCGCACAACAGGCATTAGGTTGAGTATGATCTTGGCATGATCTACACCGCCCCCCGTCTTTCGCAGATGACCAGAGTTGCCCGATCCCTTGCCTCGATCGCTCCAGCTGCTGCCTTGATCACGAATCCGGTCTTTGGCGCACAGGCCAACCCAGAACCAGGTGTCGATGCCGCGCAGGTCGCGCGGTCATTGCTATCGATTCCGCTCAACAAAGGGCTGTTCGATGTGGAGCACCAGGCGCATGTGCGTGCGATAGACGCCGAACGGCACATCCAGTTCGACGACCTGTACCTGTACGCGCCGCAGGGGGTGTACAAGCCGGGCCCGCGTAGTTCGACCCGGTTCTTCGTCGACCACTTCGCGGCGGCAGGCCTGGATCAGCCACGGTCCGGACAATCGTTGTGCGACGTGGGGTGCGGGACTGGCGCGATCGGGCTCAGCGCGGCACGTCGAGGATGGCAGGTACTCGGTACGGACATTGATCCGAGCGCGGTCCGCGCGGCACGGCGAAATGCGCAGGCCAATGGCCTTGAAGCCCGATTCCGTGCGATGGGCGGGAGCCTGCTGACGCCGGCTGGCGATGAGCTCTTCGACGTGATCGTCTTCAATGAGCCGCTGTACGACGGTTCGGATGGGGTGGTGCCGTTGTCGGCGGATGTTGCCGATCTGCACCAGATGTTCCTCGATCAGGCCCGCAAGCATCTGAAGCCAGGCGGGATGGTGCTGTTCGCGATTGCCAATTGCTCGTCGATGGCGGGCGACCTTGGCATCCCTGAACGATGTGGGTGGCAGGCGCCGCGCGTGATTGCCGCGGACTTCGACGCGCACACGCGCTACGCACGGGTACTGGTCGCCGCACGAGCATCGATGTCCTGACGGACACCCTGAAGCACACCCTGGGTGGCAGCCTGACGGACACCCTGAAGCACACCCTGACGGTAACCGTTTCCCGCATTGTCCAGACTGGGTCCGCGCCCAAGGAAGTCAGGTCCAACCGCGATCGTTTGTTGATGGATAAGGCGGTGGAGGGAAGGATGGACGCACGGATCGGTATCCTGAACGGCGGCAAGTTCTACGCTTTCGCCAACGGCTACCACACTGAACCGGTGATGGGCGCCCTCGAAGAGGTGGAGACCGCCTTGGGTCTGCGCCCAGTGGCCGCCAACCTTGCCAAGACGCGGGGTGCATACAAGCTGTTCAACGTCGTGCTTAGGTTCAAACACCCGGCCTGGGATGAAGTGAACGGCCTCGAATACCGAAACGTCTCCGCGCGCAGCAAGAGCGAGGCGAACAAGATCGCCCGCGATCGCGCATATGACGATGGGCACACGGTGGGCCGTCGCGCATGGTTCACTGCCACCGAAGCCTGAAGACAACCCGGCCGCTACGCTTTTCCTGTTGCAACGAGCGTCGGGAGTGGGTGCGCCAGTGAAGAACGCCTGAGTCGCCCGCGCTGGCACTTGTCCGGGCGGTCGTCGCGCGGCTCAGCGCGGCTCGCGACCCCGAGCAGCGGGTCCCGCCACCAAGGCGGAACACTGCGGCGCCCCTGAATGGTCCACCCCTCTGCAAGCCGCTTTTCAGTGTGTTGACTGTGGGCCCGGCGAGTGTCGACACCTTGACGGACACCCTGCTGGTAACCGTTTCCCGCTAGAACGGACTTGGGCCGCACGCCTCTTCCGGTCGGCACCGGGAGGTGCCGACGGCTTGGTCAGCAAACGTTCAAGAGCATCGGGTGGCGGCGCGTGACGGTTCCTTCGAACACCACCCACGGCAAGTTGAGAACGGTATCCACGTCGAATGAGCCGCCGCCGTCGCGACTGGCGTACATGCCGATGATGCGCTCAGGCTGTGCACCCTCCGGTGCGCCAGGCGCAAAGTACATCGTGGCGTTCCACGCCAATCCCTCGGCCGTGATGCCATCGACCAACTGGCTGTCCATGCTGTCCCACTCCTCATTGGTTTGCAGACAGGCTGCAATATGCAGCCGCTTGTCGTCTTGCGATGAAAAGCAGGAGACATATTTTTACTTTGCCTAACCAACTTGACAGACGCAACGCAAAAAACCAGAATCCAAGAATTACTAACGCGAGCAACGCCAGAAATTGGCGATATTCATGCCATGGGACAACGCAAAGTCAAAGACCTTGGGATTCTCGGCGAAAGGCAGCTGCGCCAGGTGAGTCTCACTGCGCGAGGCATGTACGCGGAGCTTGTGTACCTGATTTCCGGCAATGACATGGGCAGCGAGTCGTTTGGCCGGATGCAGCTGGAGCCTGGCTGGATTTCCCGCCATGTTGGTGTCTCGGAGCAGGATGCGCAGCGGCTCCTGAGCGAGTTGCAAGAGGCCATGCTGATTCGGGTTGCGCGGGCTGGTGGCGGCTACGAGATCGAGGTGCCGGCGCTCATCCGAGCTCGAGATCTCTCGGTGAAGCGGGCGGCTGCAGGGCGCCGAGGCGGTAATCCTGCGCTACGCAAGGTTGTGACATACAGCGCTGAACTGGGGGCGTGAGGACTGGCGACATGGGAAAGAAAAGCAAATCCACCGAGAGTTCGCGTTGTCTGCCCTCCAGTCTGTGGGAGTGGCCGCAGGTGTGTGAGATGAGCGCGATGGGCAAGCTCGTCTACTTGTTCTTGGTCACAGGCACGATGTCTCGCAAGACTCCGCCGGGCATTGCGTGCGCTGGCATTGCGACGATCGCCGAGGCGGTGTCCGCAGATCGTGAGCAAGTCGTCGAGGCACTTGGCGAACTGGAGGATCTGGGCGTCATCGTGCGAGATCAGGCAACCCATGTGATTTGGCTGCCAGGCTGGATGGAAGCTGCCGAGCCGCCTGCCAATCCAAACGTTCTCATCCATCGGCTTCGCAGCGCGGACCAGATCCCGGAATGCGCTCTTCGGGACCGGTGGGTGCAGGAAATGCTGGAGCACGCGCAACGACGCGGAGCCGCTTTCGCGCGCGCGGCGGGCAAAGCCATTGACCCCGCGTTGTTGCCGCAGTCGGTGGCGGATGAGCTCGTCGGAGACTATGCATGAGAAAAGCAGCAGAGTCCGGCGGCTCGTTGCGGCCTGAAGGGCTTTATCGTCGCATCTATTGCCGGATGTGGAGCGACCAGCGGTTCACGGGGCTGTCGCGCGACGCGCAGCTGCTGTGGGTATTCATGCTCACGGGTCCGCACACGAGCAAGATCCCGGGCCTGTTTCGGCTCGGCAAGTCCACTGCGGCCGAAGAGATGCGCATGGAGCTCGACGAGTTTGTGCAGACGTGGTCTGAAATCGAGTCGGCGGGCATGGCACGGGCGGACTGGGCGGCGCGCATGGTCTTCATCCCCCGCGCGGTCGTCTACAACCCGCCCGAGAGTCCTAGCGTGGTGATCTCATGGGGGCGAGCATTCCGCGACATCCCGGAATGCGATCTTCGCAATGTTGCACGGACTCATCTGGCGCACTTCATCTGCCAACTTGGCAAGGGCTTTGCCGAAGCCTTCAAGACTGCATTCGACGATGAGCCGAACCGCTTGTTCATGGACCGCGATCAGTCGATGACGAACCCTCCGAAGGCAGGGCGGGCCCCCTCGATGTCTGGGTCGGCCAAGGGGCCCAAAAAGCCGGCCGTTGAATCTGCGAGAAACGGTTACCAGCAGGGTGTCGGCCAGGGTGACTCACAGGGTGGTTTGCAGGGGGGGCTTCAAGGTGCCAATCAGGGGCAATCTTCAGCCCAGACAGCGGGCGGCGCAGATGCCTCCCACGGTGAAGGCGTGACGCGCGATCCTGTGGATGGCGACGATGCTGAGACCTCGAAAAATCAACGCTTCGGGGTTGATACTGGAAACGGTTACCCGCAGGGTGTCGGCCAGGGTGATAGGCAGGGTGACGGACATACCCCCCCTCATAAGCATAAGCAGGAGCATTTAGGTAAACCATCCCCTAAAGGGGATATGACGGACCTGCTTACGCAGGATCCTCCCTTCAAGCTGCCAGCGGCGCAGTCGTTGGATGGATCCGCCCCAACGCTTGAGACGCTCGGACCGATCCCCTGTCCCCACACGCAGATCATCGACCTGTACCACCGCATGTTGCCGCGTTTGCCAAGGGTGCTGCCCTCACGGTGGAGGGGGTCTGATTCGGAGACGCATCTGACCGCCCGTTGGCGCGAAGGGTTGGAAGCCGGCAAGCGGGGCGTTGGCATTGAGGAGTTCGGCTTTGCGACGCGTGAGCAGGGGCTGGAGGCGCTCGAGCATTTCTTCGGTCTGGTTGCCGCAAGCCGCTTCCTGCATGGCGAAAACGACAAGAACTGGACGGCGGACTTGCGCTGGTTGCTGCGGCCGACCAACTTCAACAAGGTCCTCGAGGGCCGATACACGGCTGGCTCGGACAAAGCCAGCGGCGCCGGTAAGGTGTCGCGGCTCGGCGTGCAGCCGGGCGATAGCTACAACCGATTCGATCACTTCCCCGCTGCTCCGGGAGGAGGCCCGGAGGATCGCCGCGTGCTGCGCTTTGACGGCGGGCTGTACTTGCTTGGCGAGGACTGCGTGCTCCTTGACGCAATCGACGCGGATCTGGTCCAGCGCACGCTGGCCGAGCTTGAGCCCTATGGCCAAGTCGTGCAGGTGGGGATCGATCGATTGCCCGAGCGCGTGGCCAAGATGCGCACGGACAGGCAGCGCGGCTGGCTGCAGAGCCCGCCGATCCCACTGCGCCCAGAGGAACTGCCGGATTTCCCCCCGGTCGTCGCGGCCGCGCGGGCGGCCAATGACCGCAGCGTGACGGCGTTCTGATCTCGAGGGAGGCGACCATGACCCCGAACACACGCAGCGCGGGCCTGCATGCGGCACTGGCCCGTCTGCAGCAGACCCTGGCCGATCGTCAGCCCGGTGTGGTTGAACAGGCGATGCCCGCTGAGGCACCCCACGAAAGGGTGGAGCGTTGCGAGCGCCACGGCGCGTGGCGGCCGTACAAGCTGGATGCGCAGGGGGTTCTGCGGGCGCTGCCCGGCTGCCCGTCTTGCTCCCGCGAATCTGGTCTGCGCGTGATGGACACCGAAAGCCAGACACCGGCGATATTCGCCGATGCAACGTTCGAGACATACGCGTGCTCGTCGCGGCGGCAGGAGGTCGTCGTGATGGAGATCAAGCGCCACGCGCAGAGGCTGGCCGATGCGGAAAGCGCAGGCAGCCTTGTGTTGTGGGGCGAGAGCGGCACGGGTAAGACGCACTTGGCGATCGCACTGTTGCGCAAATGTCAGCTGGCCGGGCTCTCCGGGCACTACGTGCGCGCAATCTCGCTGATGGATCGCCTGCGCGCAGCGCGCAGCTTCAATGCCAGGCCCGAGGAAGCGCAGCTGGTCGATCGGCTGGCCGCCGTTGACGTGCTGGTGGTCGACGACGTCGGCAAATCGCTGGGCAATGACTTCGAGCGCTCCAGCTTCTTCAATGTCATCGACATGCGGTGGGGCGCTCGCAAGCCGACGATCGTGACGACGAATGAGCCGCCTGAGGTCTTGCGCGACCTTCTCACACCGGCTGGCTTTGACCGATTGACGGAGGCCGGCGCGGGTGTGCTGCACCTGGACTGGCCGAGCCACCGCCGTATGCGCCTGGCGTCATCTGCTAGCTGAGCGAGAGAGACATGACAGAAAAACACCACCTTGGAGCGATGAGGCGGGGCAACACAGCCACTCGAAGTCATTGCGTATCCGATGGGAGCCGGAAAGGAGGGAAATCGCTTGGCAGGGCTGTAAACCGGCTTGGCGGGCAAGTTGGCATGGCGGCGCCGTTTGCGAGTGGTCTTTGCGTGGACGCAGAGCACTCGTGGGAGGTGAGGCATGCAGATGCAAACTGATCGCGCCGAGCCGCGTGGCCACGCCGGCGCTCTTACATCGACCGCGACGCGTGTGGACCTTATCGACGTCATGTTCCCGACCCGGGCCCAATCCAGGGAATGGCTCCAGTCTCTGCCAAGCATCCCTACGGGGTCAGCCAAGGACAAGCACGCGCGCCTGGTAGCCCGTGTCCGCATGCGCCTGGTGACGTCGGGAGGTCAAGTGAATCACGGGAACCTGACTTGCGAAGACGCCAGCGCGGCACCGGCGGTCGAAGGCATCGGCTACCTGCTGCGCACAGGACGGGCGGCTAACGCTCCTCGGTATCGCCTGATTTCCGACACGGTCGCCGAACAGGGGGGCGAGGGCGGACGAGTTCCTGCGGTCCGGCTCACGGAGTTCACGGCGGACGAGTCGCTGGCCATCGAGCAAGCGCTCTCTGAACGTCGTCGAGGTCATCGCGGCGGCCTGGGCCGTTGCCAGGGAAGAAAAAGCGTTGACGGCGTGGCCTACCCGCGGCGAATCATGGTCACGCTGCGGCAGGCGGACGTGGCCATCTTGCTGCGACTGGGCAACGGCAACGTCTGCGCGGGCATGCGCGAGCTGGCCAAGCGGTTCGCCGAGCTGCCCGATCTGCTTGAGATGGCGGGAGATGGCGGTGCCACCGATCCCGCGGCTTCCAAGAGCACCACAGTCCGGCGTAACCGCTTCTCAGCCAGGCTGGATCCGAAGTCGGAGGAGGTTTTGCGCGCCGCCGGCGGCGGTGTGCTGTCGCAGGGGATCTCGCGGGCGCTGGTGCGTGTGAGCCAGTGCTGAACCCGGGCGCATCCCGGTCGGGCAATCAACCGCCGAAAGGGATGTGTCTTCCCCAAAGACCTTCTCGCAGCGGATTTTTATGGTCTGCCGCTGACAACAAATCGGGAACCCCGGCATTCCGCCGGCCAGTTTCACTCTCGACGACAGTTCCGTATATGACGCGGACAGGATGGTCGAGGATACCAATTGGAGAATTTTGTATGACAGCAGAAGAGCAGATCAAACAGGCTGAGAATCTGGCGCAGGAGCATGGCGACGGAACGGTGACGCCGATCTTCACCCACGCTTCCTCCCGGGCAGCGCTGGGGTTGAGCGATGAAAGAGTCCTTGCTGTGGCAGCAGCGCTGGAATCTGCGCGCGTCTTTATCCGAAATGGTGTCGAATTGGGTTATATCCGCATGCCCGACACGGACTGTCCTGATCCGGCACACGGTACGTTGCCGCTCATTGAACGCGCCATGCACATGCTGTCCCGCGCTCCTGCCGCGACAGTGGCCGAGCCGAGCGGCGCCAATTTAGAAGGATTGGCAAAAGCCCTGTTGGCACCTCGTGAGATCGTGCGCGATGCGCAAGGCTGGCTGGACCATCCCGCATTGCCGGTGTGCGATGAAAATGTGCGTTTCGATGAACTGCTCGGCGCGTTCGGCCTGGAAACCTATTTTCGCGCCATGGATGGCGACATCGACTGCGATGCTTATGAGCGCATTGTTGATGCTGGTAATGGGTGCGCTGAGTGGACGCCAACGCCACCGGAGGGTGAGGGCTGGACGCTGCTGACAGTCTATGAAACCGAGGACGGCCCGTATGCGATGTTCGCGCGCCAGAAACAGCCGGAGCCGCGCAAACGCTACCGAAAATCCGCCCAGCAGCAGGCCGAGCCGAGCGACGCAGAATCGGCGCTTGCCCGCCTTCGCTACAAAGCCTGCCGAAACGCAGAAAAGCTGGAAGTGAACGCCGCAGACTTGCGAGCATTGATCGGACACGTGGATGCGCTGCACGCGCAAGCCTATATGGCCGCCCAGCAGCACCCCGCTCCAGTTGTAAAGGACTCCTTGACTGCTTGGCAGGGCGTGGCGGTGGGGGATGAAGCGATTGAACGCGCTGCAATTGCCATGCACGCATTGCGTCGTGATCTTGCGAACGGTGTAGGCGATCGCTCATTTGATATGGAGTTCGACGATCTCCACGACGAGATCAAAAAAGTGGACCGAGGCCTTGCTCGGGCCGCTATCACTGCCGCCCAGTCCGGCCAGCGGGCGGGCGTGGCCATTGATGACGTGCTGATGGTGCGCGATCTGATGCGACGGGGGATGCTGGTGCCAGACACACCGGAAGGCTGGCGCGCCGCTCTTGAACCGTTCGCCGCCCCCACGCAGCAGCATTCCGGTGCAGGCCTGAAGCAAAAGCAACAGTGATCCAATCCCGCCGCGCGTCTATGACGTCGGCGGGATTTTTTTCAGCCGAAACCTACAACCATCTGGGAATCCCGGCATTTCGCCGGATCTTGATCCCTGGAGATGGACATGCAAAACACGATTACCGACAAGCAAATCGAAGTCGCAGCACGAGCGATCGCCGCTCGTCGTGCGAACGCGGCGCAGCTGTCGCCGGAGCAGTTCTACGAGGCACATCAGGGCGATCTGACACGGGACGCGCGTGCAGCGCTCGAGGCGGCAGCCTTGTCGCCGATAGCGCCGCGCGTGTGCAACACGTGTCACGGGACAGGCGTGCATAAGGCCCACAACTGGACGACAGGCAATATGGAGGATCGTGAATGCCATGCCTGTTCGGCCAACGTTTCTGCAGTTGCTGTCACGGCCCAGCCTGAAACGTCGGACCGCCAGTGGCTCCTCAAGCTTGCCGGCCTGAAGCGTTCGGAAATCCTCGGTGGCGAGTGGACGACCGTGGGCGCAGAAACGAGCCTCTTCGACCTGCTAGACGAGCACCTGCGCGCCAACCCCTCGGCACTGGATTCCGAAAGCACCGGTCTCCCGCTGGTGTGGACGGATGAGCGCATCAAAGCAGCGGCCCATCGTCTGTGGTTGCTAGAAGGCCAAGGGCTGCGCAAACAGTCCGACTACGAGCAAGAGTTGCAGTCCATCCTTGCGGGTGCGCCTGCCGAGCCGCAGGATGCGCAGGAGCGGTCAGATGCCCGGTCCGAGCCGACCCAGCAACTGGTCGCGCTAGCTGCCGTGCCTGCCGTGGCGTCGGAAGAGTTGGTCTTCGTGCCGCGCGGCTTGCTGACTTCAGCCTGCGACATCATCCGCCGTGCTGGTTATGCAGACAACTGCGTAACGCTGAAAGGACTGCGGACAGCCGCTCTGCAACCTTCCACCCAGCAGCAGGCCGGGCCCAACGCACTGCGCCCAGACTTCACCGGCATCGAAGACATGCGCATCGGCGATATGACGCCAGCGCAGCGCGACGACAGCAAGGAACTCTGGCTGCGCAACAATCTTGGGTTCATGACGGACTACTACCACGAGCACCTGCAATTCCTGCTACGCCGGTTGGACGAGGCCCGCACCTTGGCCACGTCTGCACGGCCGTCGGGAGACGAACTGCAGGCGGTGCGCGACATGCTCGAAGATGCGCGCGCCGAACTGGACATGGTCCGCAAGGCGCTTGGCGTGGGCGACGAGCCGCATCAGTCGTTGGCAGAGCGCACTCTTCAGGCGGCGTTGAAGGCCGGTCATGCGGCCCCGGGGAAGGACACGGAGCGGCTTGATGCAATCGAAGCTGGAATCGAGCTCAGCCGGCGCGTCAACCCGGATTCCTGGACGGCACGACCATTGTTCAAATCGTGGCCCAAGGGCGCGGAATTCCAGACCGCCCGGGAGGCTATCGACTTTGCCATCAAGCTCAACCAGCATTGAACCGAACCCGCTGCGCGTCTCAGACGCCAGCGGTTTTTTTTGTCGGGTGTCGGGCAACCAATGCTGAACGCTGGCATTTCGCTGGCAACCGACCAAGGAAAATTGAATGGACAACCCGAATACCGAAGCAACAATTGAGCGCTCGCCCGTGGGCCTGAGGCTCGGTGCGCAAGCACTCGCGGCAGAGATCGCGGAGGCAGTTTTCAAGGATGAGCAGCCAGAGGCGGGAGGCTGCGATATTGGCGCAGGCATGTTCGGTCCGAACTTCTCAGCCTTGATCCGGAAGATTGCCACCGAATATTTGGCTCGGCCCGCTGCAGAGGCTACGCTGAATATCCTATCCCGGAAAGAATCGAGGTTCAGGGTTCCGTCCATTGATAGCCCCCACCGAAAATTCTGGGAGCACCTCAAGGCCGGCGGCCGCGTATGGCGTGACGACCGGATCAACGGCGTCAAGGAATGGCTTGATCTTGAACGGCTCGGAGGCGATGCGAACGAGATCAACCGCTACGGCCACAAAGACCTTTCGCTGACCGGCCCTGAGATCGATGTGACGCTGCCGCTTTACGACAGCGACGGCTACGAGCACCATTTCGTGACCCGCAGTACACGCGAGATCGTGACCAAACGTTCCGGCCTCTTCTGCGTATGGGATGCCAGGACGGGAAGCTGTCTTCGATCAGGCGCTGAAGGGTGCTATCTGGGCAACACGCCGCTTTCAGACGAAGAGATGGAGCGCCGCAAGCAGGAAGGCGCTCGAATTCTCACTGAGATCCGCGCCGCGGCTGACACCTGAAGCGTACGACTAATCTAGCCCCCCGCGCATCGCGCCGGGGGGCTTTTTCTTTCGTCCGCGCTCGACAACCAACCCTGAACCCGGCAATTCCGCCGGCACTGAGTTGGGAGAGCGATCATGCAACAACCTGTGCAGCAATCGGCCAGTGTTCTGGCTCGCTACCGGACGCGCGGCTGGGCCCGCATCTGCGACAAGGCAGCCGAGCTCGATCCGAAATTTGCGCAAGTCCTGCGCGAATCGGCGCGGCCGGCGCAAATTGCCTACCAGAAGATCATGGGCCGGCACGAAGGCAATCCGGTGGGCGTCGAGTGCCGCGCCGTCAAACGCGAGGCGTGGGCTTTCGTCCTGGCGGATGTCAGCTGTCCCGGTCGATTCCGCATCCAGTATTTCGACCTGGACGGGTTCTCTGGGCATTACGTCCACAAGACGCTCGAGGAGGCCGTCGAAGACATGGTGACGAGCGGCTACCGCCAGATCGACACCGGCGCTCTTGACCGCGTGGCGGCCACCGAGCGGTGGGCGCTCGGTGTCAAGCGCTCAGCAATCATGCAGCGGCACCAGTCCGGGATGATCGATTGGGCGACGGCGGTTGGTGAGCTTTCCATCCTGCAGACAAATTCCTGAAGAACTGCACTGACAAGCTGCACGACTTCTGAATGAAACCGACCGTCCGCGCGCCACCAAGGCACGAGGACATCTCAACAACTCTTGCGGGAAAGCACATCTTTCCCTCCCTGGGATTGGTGTGCTCAACATGCGAATGAAGGAGCAACAATGAACACCATTTCCAAGAAGGTAGAAGACCTGGTTCTCGGCAATCGCGTCGACCTCAAGTCGTGCCCGTTTCTCAATAATCACCCCATTGCCGAGAGCGAGTATGCCGTCGTGACCTACATTGAAAGGGCAGTGCCTGGATGCGTCGTCATCGGCTATGAGGGCATCGATCACGTGGGCTACCAACTTGGCACCTCTGTCCAGGTGCGCGCACCGAAAGACGTACCCGATCCCATCGTCAAGGTTCACCCTCTCGGCAAACCGGAAGAATGGGAGGAGTGGCATATCTCCCAGAATCTGACCGATCGGTGGGGCGATCTCAACCACTACGACGCGGACAACAAGCCGCTGGACCTGCTGGCTGATGATGACGGCCTGCTCGAGCGTCTGGTCAACCAGATGTGGGGCGAATCGACCTTCGTGGTTCGCAAGGATGGCAAGTTCGGCATCCTGTTCGAGGTCGAGTTTTGCTCGCTGGAGAGCGAGGAACCGGAGAAGGAGAATTCGCCCGACTGGTATGCCACGCTCAAGCCGCACACCGAAGTCGTCAAGGCATTGCTGGAAGGCATGCATCCGCTGGCCGAGAAGTTTCCCAACGTGCAATTTGCCGTTCCCGACGAGGAAGTGATCATCAACGACCGGCCCGCCGCCTGGGCGTTTGTACCCGATGGCCTGCTGAACAAGGAACAGCGCAAAGAGCTTGGCAACGCATTGCTTGGCCTCTAGGTCCACCCCCAGCCCCCGCGCAGCTTTGCTGCCGGGGGTTTTTGTATTCCCCAGGCTCGACAACCACCTCCGAACCCCGGCATTCCGCCGGTCACGAGGAGATCAAAATGGTTGACGAGTTTCAGTTTTTCCCCACCCCCGCAGGCCTGGCTGCCCGCATGATCGCCAAGTTCAGCACCCACCCCTGGGGCCGCGACGCTCGCGTGCTCGAGCCCTCGGCCGGTGACGGCGCGCTGGTGCGGGCCCTGGTCGACGCAGCAAAAGCAGAGCGCAATGCGTGGATGGTCAAGCATCACACCTACTTCCGCATGGACGACCTGCACGTCGATTTCATTGAGCTCGACATGGGCAAGCACGACGCCCTCAAATCGATCGATGACGTGCGCGGCGAGGTGATCGGCCTGGACTTCCTTCAATTCTCGGGAAGCCTGGCAGCCTACACGCACGTTCTGGCCAACCCGCCGTTCGCAGCAGGCGTGCACCACCTGCTGAAGGCCTGGGATGGCCTGTTCGATGGCGAGATCGTGTGTCTGCTCAACGCCGAAACCATCAAGAACCCGTTCTCGAAGGAGCGCCAGCGCCTCGTGCGCCTGATCGAGGCTCATGGCGACGTGGAGTTCATCCAGGATGCGTTCAAGGGCGAGGGCGTCGAGCGGGAGGCCGATGTCGAAGTGGCCATTGTCCGTCTTGCGAAGAAGGCAGACTTGCAGCGCGACATCATCGGCTCGGTGCTGGATAGCCTGGCTGAAGACTCCCTGGCCGAAACGGGGGGCGCCGGCGATGCGCATGCCATCGGCGACGATCGACAGTTGGCGATCCCTGGAGACGTGATCGTGCGCACGGAGCGCGCGTTCAAGGCAGCTGTCACCTCCATGCGCGAATGCGTCATAGCTCAGGCGCGCGCGAGCTACGCAGCACGCCTGGTCGGCCAGACGCTGGCGCAGCGCAATGGCGAGGATAAGGGCGATCCGCAAGGCGACCTCATCCAGACTATCCGTGAAGGCATCGCCAAGGGCTATGACGAGCTCAAGGATCGGGCATGGTCTGAGGTGCTGCGTTCCACCGAGGTGTCAGCGAAGCTCTCCAGCAAGGCGCAGCAGCGTCTCGAGGCAGACTTCCAGCGCATCAAGCGGCTGGACTTCAGTGCCTCCAACGTCTACTCGTTCCTGATCGGTCTGATCGATGCGCGGGGAGACATGCTGGTGCAAATGGCCTGCGAGGTGTTCGACGAGATCACGAGGTATCACTCGGAGAACAGGGTGTATTACGAAGGTTGGAAGAGCAACGATCGGCACCGCACGGCCGGCTGGCGCATCAAGCACACGCGATTCATCCTGCCGCACTTCAAGGCTGATTATTCTTGGAGCAAGCGTCCGTCGTACAGCATGGTGCAAAGACTGGCCGACTTCGACAAAGTCTTCGCCGCCCTGGACGGGAAGGAAGTCTCCAGCATCTATGGTCTCTCCGCCATGTTCGAGCGCGAGTGCGAGAGCTTGGCTCATGGCGAGCGCAGGTCGAGCGCGTACTTCGACGTCCGCTGGTATCCCGGAAAGGGGACAGTGCACATCTTCCCGCGCAACCAGCAGATGATGGATCGGCTCAACCGCCTGGTCGGCCGCACGCGGGACTGGCTGCCGCCGCGCGATGAGATGGTCGCGAAGGACTTCTGGCTCGCCTACGAGCGGGCCGAGAAGTTCGACGAGGAGGTGCGCGCGGAGGCTGCGCGTATGTCCCCGGGCGTGTCGATAGGTGCTGTCACCGGCCCTGAATGGGGCGACGAGAGCAGGACCACCCGGGCCCAGCATGCAGTGGCCAGCGCGTTCAACGCAATCGCTCGCAAGCATGGGCTGGATCCGCTTCCAGCGATCGCTTCATCCCACAAGGAGCCGGAGCAACTTCCACTGCTGGCGGTCGCAGCTTGACCAGTAGAACGTCCTTCAGACCAACCACCGCCGCGCCCTACCCAGGGCCGGCGGTGTTTTTTTTGCCTACCTTGACGCAATAAACAACACCAATCAAAATACAAACACATGCAACGTTTGCATGATTTGGAGATAGCGAGATGTACATCAACGGAATTTTCAGTCTCTCCGCGCTTGAGCGCGATCTGAACGAAGAGATTGTGCCGGCACTGAATCTCCCGCCGGATGGACCAGTTGGCACTTGGCTGGATTGGGTCGCGCAGGAGAAAGCCAATCGCCGACCGGACATTGCGTTCTACGACATCACTGTCGACGAGATCGAGGCGCAGATCCTGGAGGAGACCGGGCAAAGCGCTTCGAACCGAGTTAACTGAATACAACGAGGGAAATTCAAGATGGGACAAAACAACCAGGGGCAGAACACCCCCTTGTTCTCCGGGACAGGTTGGGAAGCCTATTCGGAGGGCACAGACGCGGACCCCTTTATTCGCGTGTACGACGAGCTCGGCGAGGGCATGTTCCGACTGCCCAGCTTGAACTGGTCGCATGAGCAAGTTGGTTGCGTGGTGTCCGTTTATAAGCATGGACTGAGTGACGGCATCCAGCTTGGCAAAGCTTCGGAACAGAAGCGCCTGGCATCGCAAACGTAGGACACAGGGGAGAACACTTGAACGCACGAGAGCGCCTGGTGGCCGCTGCTGAGTGGCTGGGCTGGAACGATCAAGACTTGAGCGCAGGCTTGCGTAATGCGTTTGATGGCCTGCGCCTGTATGACTACGCGCAGGCGCGTCGCGACCTCCCAGCCTTGGCTGATATGTGGCGGCCGGATGAGCGTATCGATGCGATCGGTTATGACCCCATGGCCCGCCAGTACCACGCTGCAGATACGAGCGGTGCGAACGAGGCGGCTATGGCGCTGGGAGTCGCCCGAGACCTCCTGAAATCGATCGCGTTCGTCAAGACCGAGGGCGATGCGAAGCGCCTCATCGCCGTCATTGACGAAATCGTTGAGCGCGCCCCCGGCGCACAAAGCGCAACCGCCAGCGACGAGGTTGCCGCATAGAGAGGGCTCGGAAAATCATGTCAACGTACACGGTCACTGAACGCTGCGGCTGTCGCATCGTCACCGGCGAGTTGCCGCTGTCAGCCATCGGCGTGCTGACGCACGGAATGAGCAGGAAGGCAGTAATGGACGCCAATCTTGCGAGGATGCTTGGCGCCACCTTCGTCGTCGGCGAGCCAGCTGATATTGACCGCCTTAAGGAAGATCCGTCGGTAGTGGCTGGAGCGCGGGATCGGGTCTCAGCCACCCACCATCACCTGTCAGATGCGGCACGAGCATGGCTCGCGACCGGTGAGCGTGGCATCAGCAGCGATGCAATGTTCGCCCGTCTCTCTGGCAGCGTCCCGCGGACCACGGCCACTCCGTCCGACACCGCTGATTTGAGGCGCTGCCGCCTTCTGCTCGAACAAGTGCCCGAGTTCCGGGCGAAATTCCCGATGATGGCCGATCTCTCTCCGACGTGGGCCGTATTAGTCCAGCGGTGGGATGAGCTTTGCACGTTGATGGACACTGAGACGCCAGAATGGCGCAAAGGCGGTGGCATCGCCGTGAAGACCTACCATCTCATGAAAGCGATCGGGTGTTGACGTGCGGCGGACCATCCACCTTGTCATGGCCGATTCGTTGTACGAGGGCAGCGATCCGGTGAAGGCGTTTGCAACGAAGCCCCAGGCAGAGGCTTTCGCGCTCAGGTGTCGAGCGTACGCCATGGCCCGACCGGAGTGCCCTGAGATCATTGCTGACACGCCCGAAAACGATGCCGAGTGGAAAAAGTACATGAAGCGCCAGCATCGGTGGCAAAGGCGCCATCCTGCCGGCGAAGACAGCGCGACGTGCAACGATTTCAGCGTCATGCCCATCGATCTGCAGGAACCGACTGATTTCGACGGAGTCGTGGAGGACCGCGCTTCATGAAGATGGCCCGCGCTTCTGAGGCTGACGTGGACGCTGCGCTTGAAGTGACGCGCATCCTCGATGACCTGCTCAAACGCTACATGCCGTCCAGTGGTTCGGATGAAGGGATCGTATGGTTTGACCAGGACGACCCTGACCAATGCCAAATCGCACTTGGCAGGCTACTGGACGCTGCGCGCAAGGGATCCATGTTCCGCGTGGTATTCGGCATGGCTGTCCTGCTCGATCCGCGCAACGAACTGCTGGACCCCGATGCAGACATGCTGGCTAGACATCCGAAAATCGTTCGCGCCATGAATGCGTGTAAGACCGGCAAACCGGCAGACGAACCTGCTCGACAACGCGCTCCCGGCCCGATCGAGGAAATCATGGCGCTGGCGGAGAAGTACGCCAACGACAAGGTAAAGATCCGTCTGGCACGCGTCACCGAGAGTTCCGCGGCGATAGCCCGGCGGGAGACCGAGCACGAACGTTCCCGCGTCGCGCTGCTCACCGCCCTTGAAGCCGCGTTTGAGCTCGGCGCTACCGCCTGAAGCGCTCACGTCCAATCCTGTCGAGCATCGCCCGGACAAAGCGGTCGGCGTAGGGCTGGGCGCTGTCATCCTGCAACGGCAGAAAAAAACAATCCCGCCAGCCGAAGCTGAGCGGGATTGTGTCGTCAGTGATGGGTGCGCAGCAAGGCTGGCACCGTACTCAGGTTGTCAAGAGAGCGCAACAGATCTTCCACATGACGGTCAGCGCCGCCATAGAAATGGATTGACCTGCGGAGCTCTTCTGCGCAACCGCGAGCCCAACGAGGGCTGATACGTGCTCTCATCAAGATGAGGTCCGGCGCAGCCGGGAGCATAGCGACGGTGTAGCGAGCCGGTTCGCCAAGCAGACGTGCAACAGTTTGAACAGACATGAATGCCTCCAATACCCCCTACGCTCGGGGGTGCAAGTTGGGAACCTCGTGGCGTAGTCCCGGTGATCAGCCAGGCGCGAGGCGATCCGCACCCTCAGAGGGAGAACTTGGATTCACTGGTTGTTGTCCAGTCAGAAGAGAAAAAAACGGGCGACTTCGCAGCCCTTGCTTGAAGGGCCCAAAAACAATCCCCGCCGGCCCAGAAAAGGGCCGTGCGGGGATGCGATCAGGTTGGGGGCTCAAAGCGGCATGATTCTCGCCACCTGGCCGAACCAGTTGCCGCCAACGATCTGGACGCGTTGTCCGAGGGCGACGTCCGTGTCACCTGCCTGGGTGACAGCCACCATCTGGCCGTTGTCCATCTTCACGGTGATCTGATTGCCATGGCGCTGGAAGGCTGTCTGAGCGACATGGCTCGCCGCAACATATCCGGCGATACCGGAGACGGCCGCGATGGCGAGTTTGCCGTTACCGCGGCCGACCTGCGAGCCAAGCAACCCGCCGGCGGCCGCGCCAGCGATACCCGTAGGTACAGTGGCGGACGTGTCGGCGGTGATGGTGACCGGCCGGATGGACAGTACGGTGCCAACCTGAACGTTCTGCAACTGCTGCGTCTGCTGCGGCGTGTACATCGAGGCGGAGGACGGATACCGCGCGCCCACATTCAGTGGCATCTGCGCACAACCGGTCAGGAAGGCCAGGGACAGAGTGAAAAGCATGGTGAAGTAACGCATGACGACTCCTTGAAGGGGCCGGCGAAATTGCCGGGATTCCGGAGTTGTTGTCGTGCGCGCGCATGAAAAAAACCGCTCCCACCCTGTTCGGGTGGTGAGCGGGTTGGGGCAAATCCCAGATCAGGCGACGATCTGGTAACCGGCGATATTCGCTGCTTCGTACATCGCCATGTGCGTGTCATCTTTCGCACCCACTTCGATGTCCCTCATGCGAAGGCCTTGCGGGTAGCGTTGGATCATCTTTGCCGTTTCGGCCGCAGGGTAGGGCAACGTGCCCTCCGGTACGAACGGCATGAGCAGCGTCGTCGCCTCGAGCACCCTTGCTTCGAGCGCGTGCTTGCGGAACGCAGCAATGCGGCTGTGGAAGGTGCCCGGGAGGTGGATTTCCCCGTCTGCTGCATCCTTCACAAACTGCGCTACAGCCGAGTAGGCGTAGCCGCGATGCACGAGCTTGCCCGGCTCGACTTCCTCATAGAGGTTGTCCGACGCCTGAGAGATGCGCACCAGGGGTGCGAACGTCTCGGTTGCCTTCTTACGCGCGCCGTGCGGAAACAGCGAGGCCTGTGCGTCGTAGGGATAGCCAAGCCTGTCCGGCGCAGACTTGAACACGCGCCACGCCGGGATCCGCTTGGAGCGGACAATGGCGGCAAGCACGTCGAATTCCGCAGGCAACTCGATCTCGATCGTCTGCCCCTGGTTCCAGGCGCCGCGCCTGGCTTCGTCCAGCGGATCGTCTTGCGACATGGTGTTGTCGAACGCGCGCTCCTCCCCGTCATTCCAGAAGAACGGTTTCATCGAGCGGTCCAGGCGCACTGTCGTCGTCGGACAAATGCTGGCCTGCTTCGCTGCGCGTTGCCAGCGCCGGATGTAGCTCTCGGGACGGCAGGGCCCAGAGCGCGGACGAAACAATCCGCCTTCGCAGCCGGCCGCGTGCGCAAAGATGGTCCGCAGTGCCTCGGGGCGGCGCCCGAAACCAGTGCACGACCAATGTGGGTTGTGGGGATAGACGTTGCTTTCGTAGTGCTCTTCCCAGAGCACAAAGGCATTGGTGCGGTCCGCCAGCGGCAGGACTTCGATGTGTTGACGGGTGAAAATGGTGGCGCCCATGGTGATCTCCTGATGGTCCCGGAATGCCCGGGGGTTCAGGAGGTAGTTGTGCGGCGCAGCCGAAGAAAAACCGCCCACCTGGAGATCCAGGAGGGCGGTTCGGGTCAAGAGCGGTGCCTGAGTAAGACATCGTCCGGCACACAGGCGCAGTGTCCCACCACATCGTCGAAGCTCAGTCGTGCACAGAAGCCCTTGATGCGCCAGCTTTCAGCCGGAAAGGAGCCAAAGACCTCGGAGTCCGGCGCGAGCCAGCGCATCGCCTGCTCAACCGTCTGAAACCGCCGGCGGCCGGCGTAACCCAGCTCCTGGTTGATCTCGAAGCCCAGCATCCTGCAACGATCCTTCGAAGGGATGCGCGTGAGGATGTCCAGCAATGGCGATTTCGGCACGATGCCCTTCGGCAACTGGCCAGTGGACCGAAAGCGCATGTACTCGGCGGGATGCCGCATCATGCGCTGGATTTGCTTGGTGGTCGCCATGTCATACCTCCTTTTTCTCGAAGGTGTCATACGGGGCGCCGACGGCATCCAGCAAGTTGCCGTGATCCACGCAGCTGCCGACGCGCTCCCGGATCGCCGCCGCAAGCTGCTGCGGTGTCACATCGCTCGCGTCTTCGGTCTGCGAATCGATTTCGAACGTAATGGCGTAAGCGTGGGTGTAGGTCGCCATGTCAGCATCCCTCCATGACCGGCAGGACCGTCTCGACCCACCAGGCACCGTTGGCGTCCAGGCGCAAGACGTGCAGGCTCGGCTTGCCATCGATCAGAATGGGAAGGCTGATGTGGCCGCCATTGATGCTTTCGATGGTCAGGTGCACGGGGAGTCCCTGCGCGTTATCGGCGATGGCCGACATCAGCTTCACCGCTTGCTGCTGCTTAAGGCGGATCTGAATTTCGGACTTGTTGTTGCTCATCAATCTCTCCTGAAGGGCCGGCGGAATGCCGGTGTTCGGGAGTAGTTGCGTCGTATGGCTGAAAGAAATCCCCCGGCAGCGTGATGCTGCTCGGGGGAGTGGTGAATCAAGCGTTCTGTGCGGAATTCGCGGGCGCCCGGCGGTTCTCTTCAGTGAAGATGACTGCACGCTCATTCGCATGTTCCAGAAGGCCAAGCCAGCCTTCGTCTCCAGTCAGCGAACGATGCTGATCGTGCTGGCCATCGTTGCCCGAGATGTGGATCTCGATGCAAAGCGGGTTGGCAAGCAGATCGCGCACCAGGCCCTCGTCCCAGCAGCCCGACTTGTGCGCCAGTATTTGCAGGTGCGACAGATCCAGGGCGTAAGGGATCCCGCTCTCGGCCAGCGCCGCGTATTCCGCCCAGGTGGCCACGAGATAGTGCTCGTCGCCGACCGGGTGGGGCCCGCGCGGGTACATGCCCTCGATACCAACGTCGCAGCCCATGATGTCGGATAGGACGTCGACGTTGCGCGCCAGGTCGTACAGCGTTGCATTGCGGCGCAGTCCGGCGTGGACCGTGTATGCGCAGGCCCCCATCGCCCGGCTGACCTTGCCCAATTCGACGTAGTAATCCATGTGCCGGTTGAGCGTGCTCAGGTCTGCCAACGATGTCCACCCCGCCACGCGTGCGTTGGCGTGCAGCCGAAACCGCGTATTCGGGTAGGCAGCTGCCAGCGCCCTGGCCGATTCCACGTCCAGCGTGCCCGCGTTCTGCGGACAGATCTGAACGTGGTCAAGCCGGATCACTCCGGCATCAGCCAGTGACTGGGCCGCCTGCATCGCCTGCGCCACCGAAAACCCGGGAAAGGCCCCGAGCGCCAGGTTGGGCGTGACTGTGCAGAGGGCGGCGCTCATTGTTCTGCCCCCGCGGTGGCAGCCTCCTCGACTCCGAACAACTCGTCCGGCTCATACTCCGTCGTATCCGATTCCGTGTAGTACACGGTATGTACGAAGGACAGGAGCTTGCCGGTCTGCAGGTCAAAGTAGGCCTCGCCGCTGCCGCCATCGCCGTTTTCCCAGCCGGAGCGGTCAGTCAGCTCGATTAGGTTATTGAGGATGTGCTCTGCTGCGTCTTCAACTGACATCGTTTTCTGCGCGACAGTTGTTTGCGCTCCGTAATTGCCCGCAGCGTCAAAGGTGTAGCAGGTTGAGCAAACCGTCATCTCGCACTGCGCCTGGACGATCGCGTCAGACAGAGGGTGGAGCGCACCCTCATTACCCACGACGGTCACCTCTTCGATGCCGCCGCTGTCGCCGCCGCCCGAATAGAAGATCTTCAGTTGTGCAGCTGCCGGTTGGCCATCTTCGCCGATGACCGCGCCGGTCAGCCGACGCACCGCTTCTGCTGTCGAGAGCGCTGCGATGTTCGAGAGGATGATTTGCTTCAGTTCGGTGTTGCCCACGAAAAACTCCTTGCTCAAGTCCCGGGAAATCCGGGGGTTCCCAAGTAGTTGCTTTGGGCCGAGCGTAAAAAGCGGACGCGTCGATGCTGCTCAGGGCGGATGCCCAAAATTCAAGCAGCCCAGTCGAACCCGCCTGCGGCGCGGGTCTTGCTTCTCGTGGGGGCCACTTGTTCGCCAAAACTGTGGATAAATATTGTTCTTTTGTTGCGCGTGTTTATAATTCCGTGAATGAACACATCGCGCGACTTCCAACTCGATGCATTGAAGGTTCCGCCGCATTCGGTGGAAGCCGAACAATCAGTTCTTGGCGGCCTGCTACTGGACAACGCTGCCTGGGACCGCATTGCCGACTTCATCAATGAGCAGGACTTCTACCGGCACGACCACCGGCTGATCTTCCACAACATTGGACGGCTGATCGGGCAGGCCAAGCCGGCGGACGTCGTCACCGTCTTCGAGATGCTGCAGGCCGCAGGCAAGGCTGAGGATGTGGGCGGTCTGCCATATCTGAATGCGCTCGCTCAGAACACGCCCAGTGCGGCCAACATTCGCCGCTACGCCGAGATCGTGCGCGATCGCAGCGTCTTGCGCCGCTTGGTGACCGTGGCGGATGAGATCTCCGCCGGCGCCTTCAACCTGCAGGGGCGCGACGTGCGCCAGCTGCTGGACGAGGCCGAGACCAAGGTGTTCTCAATCGCCGAAGAGGGTTCGCGCGGGCAGAAGGGCTTCCTTGAGATCCAGCCATTGCTCACGCAGGTGGTCGAGCGAATTGACGATCTCTACCATCGCGACAGTCAGACCGACATCACGGGTGTCGCCACTGGCTTTGTCGATCTCGATCGGATGACCAGCGGCATGCAGCCGGGTGACCTCATCATCGTGGCCGGACGCCCATCCATGGGAAAAACCGCCCTGGCGCTCAATATCGGCGAGCACGTGGCGGTCGACCAAGGCCTGCCAGTTGCCGTGTTCTCGATGGAGATGGCGGGCACGCAGCTGGCCATGCGTATGCTGGGATCTGTCGGCCGGTTGGATCAGCACCGGCTGCGTACCGGCCGGCTGCGTGACGATGACTGGCCCCGCCTGACGCACGCCATCAGCAAAATGAGTGACGCTCAGCTGTTCATCGATGAGACCCCCGCGCTCAACCCAATGGAGTTGCGCGCGCGGGCCCGGCGCCTGGCGCGCCAGAGCGGCCAACTCGGCCTGATCATCATCGACTACCTGCAGCTGATGTCGGGATCGTCTAATGGCGAGAACCGCGCAACTGAGATCTCGGAAATCTCCCGTTCCCTCAAGAGCCTGGCCAAGGAGCTCAACTGTCCAGTGATCGCCTTGTCGCAGCTGAACCGCAGCCTTGAGCAGCGGCCGAATAAGCGGCCGGTCATGTCGGATCTACGTGAGTCCGGGGCCATCGAGCAGGACGCCGATGTCATCCTCTTCATCTACCGCGATCAGGTGTACAACCCGGACTCCCAGGACAAGGGCACCGCCGAAATCATCATCGGCAAACAGCGCAACGGCCCCATCGGCACCGTACGCCTCACGTTCCTGGGCGAACATACCAAGTTCGAGAACTTCGCAGGTCGGAACGCGTTCGAGGACGCGGAGTCCTGATTCACAGGACCCCAGAGCCGCAAGCGCGGCTCGCGCGCGCCGCGGCGGGCATTTTCGATTGACGGGAGACCCGAAAGAGAAAACCCGCCGGAGTCTTGCGACTCTCGGCGGGTGATGTGGTGTGCAAAATTCAGCGGTCAGGCAATGTGCGCCGACTTGCGGTCTTCCCGCGATTCCTGGGAGCGATGCAGCGCAATCTCCCTATCCGTGCGGCGCAACTCAGCGCGGATTCCCTTGAATGCCCCGGTGAGCGGCGCGAAGTACATCCGCAAGCTGTCGCGAAACACTCGACGAACATTGATCTGGGATTTCATTTGAACATCTCCTTGACCAGCCCAACACTCGTTCGCCCCAAATAGAGAGCGAACAGCGTCAGGTCAAGCAAAAGCATAGCATGTGCCGTCAACTCGATGGCTTTGTGGGTAAATTCACTGACATGCAATGCAGCCACCCAGGCCGCTGCAAGGTCAAGACCCACCGCAATTCCGCCGAGCACCAGGAAAATCGTAGTCCCGAAAAGCATGTGCAGCAACTGCTCTTTGACCAATCCATTGTGATTCGTCATTGTGCGTAGCACCTCCCTCTTGCCCCAATTGCCGCCCCGGGATGGGATGGCCTCTTGGGTTCGCAAGTGGTTGTTGCGTACGGGGAAGAGAAAAACGGCATGTCGGCCTGGGATGAGGCCATGCCAAGATCCGGCTACCCCCCCGATGATGGGCTATGGGTAATGAAAGCCGCGCCGCTTATGCGATTTGGTAATTTAGTGTCAGGCAGTTCTTGGTACGTTGACCAAGACGTCCCGCACGGTCCCGTAAAACGAAAACCCGCCGGCGTCTGATGACGCGAGGCGGGTGTGGTGTACAGATTTGCGATCAGTGCTTGCGGCCAAATTCCATTCCGGCCTGCCATGCCCCCTTCAGCATGGCAATCATGCCGGCTGGGGTCTCTGTGAAGCCTTGCCAGAAGGCTTTTGATCCGATCTTGATCAGTTCGAGCGTTGTGTCCATGGATCACTCCAAGGGGATACGCGGGGCATCCCCGATAAATTAGGCGAGTTCACGCCTCGTCGAGGATGTTTTTGATTTCCTTGATAGCTTTGGCACCACTCAAAATGACCCAGCTCATGCTGACATAGAAGTCCGCACCGAAGGCAATCGCTTCCAGGGCATCCACGAACAGCAAGTAAGCGCTCGGCAAGCCGTTAGCAATTGCGTGCCCCAGAAAGTGCAGCCCGCGCACGCCTCCCAGCATGATTGCGAAGACCACCAAGGCCCCGACACTGTCGCCAAAAAATACTAAGGCAACCCTCCAAAGTTGGTTGAATTTCTTCATTTCTCCACCCGTTCAAAGTTATGTTTTGTCTGGCATCCCCCCATGGGACGCCGATAATGGTTCGAGAGTGGTTGTCGAACAGTAGAGGGAAAAAACCAGCCGGCCAGCAAAGGCAGGCACCGCGCAGGCGCGGGTAAGGTCGGCACCATCGGTGACGACCGGCGCGCTCGGGCGCCAGATCACGCACAAGAGAGGGGAGAGGGAAGGGTGTCCCCCAACCACATCGCAGGCCGCCCGAAGGGCGTGCGCGCGCAGCGCGTCTCGCCCGCAGGGCGTTTTGAAGCGAGCGGAGCGAGCGCCCCATCGGCGCAGCCGGAACAATCGGCACAGCCGAAGCGATGGCGCCCAGCGCCTCCCCTTGGCGCGCATGCGCCTTTTCTGCCCCCCGCCCGAAGGGCGTCGGGGGGGCTAAGGGTGCCGCAGTGCGCTGTGTGTGGGGGGTTTCAGGACAGGCGGGGAGGCCGAATGGCGCTTCGCCAGTGGGGGCCTTCATGTGCCAGCTGAGAAGTGGGCTGCAAGTATGCCCGCGTGGTGGCGGCGCCGGAGACCGGCAATCATTCGAAGCGAGATAGGAAACCCATGCGCGGGTCAAGGAAGCCTTGCGTTGGCTGCCAGCTTTATTCAGGCCGTCATGCAGGCAATCTGGCACCTCTCTCCCGAGCAGAGCGGCGGGGCGTTGCGCATCGGGAGAAAGGCCGGCTCGCTATCAGTAGGGTGCGCCGCCGCTGCCCGTCATTTTGGCGGCCTCAGGGAACGTGGTTACGTATCCCGGCTGGCCAGGAAGCGGCAGAGCAGCTGGTGCCTCAGGCTGTGCAACGCGCGACGTGACCGGATAGTTGAGCGCAGCAGGACTGGGCGCCTGTGAAACGCTATTTACTGGGGCCGGTGCTTGATCAGGAGCCTCATGGTCCATCAAATTCTGCACGGCAATGATCGACGCGCGTTTGACCAACACCGCGCGATCACGGTTTGGGCCCAGGGAGACACCTGAGTATCGCGTGGTGACAGGTCTAGTCGCGTCAGAGTTCTTCATCACTGGCGACACGTATGCGATTGCTGTCGTGACGGCCTGTTCTGGGAATGAAAACTGGTTGTTGAAGACCACAATCTCGTATTTGCCGTGCGGATACCTGTGGCAAAACTCCTCCGTCACGACTTCCCTAAACCATGATGAATCGCCCTCGCCATAGACTTGGACCATATACCGACATGCCTGTGCCGAGATGGGCGCGAGGAGCGCCAGAGCCAACGGTGCCAATTTTTTGAGCATTGAATTTTCCTGTTTCGATCGTTGATGGAGACTAACGCTCCAATGGCGACAACCTGGCGGCTAAAGCGCCGAGCACGAATCCACTGACTGCTATCGTAAAGTTGTCAACGCTTCATTGTGTCGTACAATTACGCGCAACGACAACCATTCATTGTTACGATGCCAGCAATTGCCCTGAGCGCCTGCATACTCGCCGCCTCCAGTAATTACGGCATCCCTGTGGCAACTATTGAGCATGTTATTGACTCGGGCACCAAACAGCCCGGCGCGATCGGCCCGATGGGCATCCCTCAGGGGTGGTTGCCCTACCTTTCGCGCTATGGATTTGATGAGCAGAAAGTCAGGACAGACGACTGCTCAGGCGTTGTCGCAGGGACATGGATCCTCGCTTACACCCAGCGAATGCAGACGGTCATTGGCAAGACGGAGACCGACAAGAAAATCCTCCAACTGGCTCAGCCGTGGATGCCGGCGATCAACTGGATTTCAGCGAAGGCGCAAATCGATCCCCGCCTGGTCGTCGCAGTCATCTACCAGGAGAGCAAGTTCCAGCCTGCGGCTGTTTCAGGTGCTAACGCCATCGGCCTGATGCAACTCATGCCTGCAACGGCGCGCAGTCTGGGCGTCAACCCGCGAGACCCTGCGCAGAACCTGTGGGGCGGAATCTGGTATCTGGCCAACCTCATGCGGGCCTATCACGGCAATGTCGGTCTGGCTTTGGCCGCCTACAACGCCGGTCCTGGCGCGGTGTCGCGCTATGGCGGCATTCCTCCCTACCGCGAGACACAGGACTATGTGCCGCAGGTGCTTCACTGGTACAGGTCTGTTTCTTACGCAAAAAACTAATATGTTGCGCAACTTGATATGTGCTGATACAGTACATATCTGTAACACCTGCACTTACCCTCATTGACCCAAACAGATGGGTTACCCCGAATTTCGGGGCCTTTTTCAAGGACCTTCCCCAGAGGATCCTTGCAAAAGGTCGGTTCGATTCCGGCTCGTTGGTCGAGGTCTGGTGAGAAGGGAGCTCGGTTCGATTCCGGGTGATTGGGGGAAGCGGTCAATAAACCGCGTCCAAACTCAAGGTGAGCATTGACCCCGGCGGCCCGCCGGTCAAACGCGCAGCAGGAATGCAGCCGAGGGGCACAAACACATGATTTGCATTGCTCGCGTCAGCGACACGAGAGACCCCCTGGAACTCCCCCCGGCGCACCCAGCGCCCTGTTCCGGTTAAGCGCGCGCTTTGGACAGGGCGCGCGCCTCTTTTTCCCCAAATGAACATTCCAGTCTCTGCCGTGCGGGATCTCTTGCGCCAGTCCGGCCGGACTCTGCGCTTGCCGGCGTCGGCGGCGATCAGGCTTGGTCTGGATGTGCCCAAGCAGCCGCGCCGTGCGGGTTCGGACCCATTCGATCCGCAGTCACGTCTGGCCGATGCCCTACGGGCGCGACTTGGCAACGAGGCCGTGCAAACCGAGGTGTCAGGACTGATCGCAGGGCGGCGATACCGGGCGGACATCGTTATCGCATCTGCCAATCTGGTCATTGAATTCGACGGCTTCCAATATCACCGCAGCAAGCAGGCCTTCCAGAAAGACCGTGAGCGCCAGAACGCGTTTGTGGCCAACGGCTGGCGGGTGCTGCGGTTTTTCCATGCGCAGGTGCGCAATGACCTCGAAGGGGTGGTCGCACAGGTGCTGTCGATTTGTGGGCGCTCGGCAGCGGAGCCCGCAATCGCGTCTGGATCCGCTGCCTGATTCTCCGGGAAATCTGCATGACTACCAAAGCTGAGCTCGTTATCGAAATCGCAGCCCACAGCGGCGAAAGCAAGGCGACCGTTGAGCGAGTGCTCGCGTCTTTCGTTGATGCCGTAACCAAATCCGTCGCGCGCGGTGATGAGGCGGGGCTGCCTGGCTTGGGCGCGTTCTCACGCTCTCTGCGTGACGGACGCACTGGCCGAAATCCGCGTACCGGCGAGCAGGTTGAAATCGCGCCGCGCTGGACGCCGCGCTTCCGCGCAGCCAAGGCCCTGCGTGATGCCATGCCGGCACCCACCAAGGCGAAGTCCAAGTAAACCATTCAAGGGAGCCCGCCTGGGTTGCCAGGCGGTCGACACGACATGATCGCCAACCTCTCTCAGTCATCCAGCAAGGAATCCGCCATGGAAGAGCCTTCCACACAAACCTCCTCGTCGCCCATGCCAGACGCGGAGCGAGCGCCCGAACTCGCAGGCTCCCCGGCTCAGTCCGCTGATGATTGGGAGAGCACGGCGAAATGGGCGACAACCACGCTCAAGACCATGCGTGAGCAGATTGAGGCCGATCTTCGCGCACTGGCAAGCCCTACGAGGGGTAGTCGTCCTTTCCGTGCAAAATCTGGCGGTTTAGGTGGGATTTCCCTTTCAGATCAACGGCTTGGGAATTCAGCATTTTCCTGGGCGCTGTCCTTTTCGTGCGAAATCTGGCGGTTTCCCTGCGTCGTGGCGACACGGCTCGGCGCTGCAGGTGCCATATTCACTGCGCAGTAAATAAGCCGGTTTCAGCGAAAGTTGGGCCACCGTCTCACTTCGGAGCGCCGGGCGGAGGCGGACATCATCAGTTTGCCGCATCGGCCAGGCCGAGCCTCGCCCGATATTCAGTCAACAACACCTGCTGGGCTTCGAGTCGGGCGTTGCCCTTGGCCAACTCGCCGGCCAGGCGTTCGCGTTCGGCGCGTTCGG
Organism: Ralstonia mannitolilytica; assembly: GCF_000954135.1. Taxonomy (NCBI): domain Bacteria; kingdom Pseudomonadati; phylum Pseudomonadota; class Betaproteobacteria; order Burkholderiales; family Burkholderiaceae; genus Ralstonia; species Ralstonia mannitolilytica. The sequence goes on from NZ_CP010801.1 coordinate 51,015, forward strand.
TGGCTAGTTCATCCGCCTGCTGTTGCGCCGCAGATCGCAGCGCATCTCGTTCCGCTTCGGTGCGCGCTTGATCGACGCGCGCTTGGTTCAGGTTGACGCGAGCCTGTTCTGCCTGCGTTTCCAATTCTCGGATGCGTTTGCCCGAGGCGGCAAGTTCCGCGACCAGCCGAGCGCTGTCCTTGTTCAGTTGCGTGATCTCCCCCTGCTTGATGATCAGCGTCTGATTGGCCTGTCGGGCTTCCGCCTGCAGTTGCTGGACCTGCTGCTCATGCCGGCGCGCATCCTGATCGCGCTGTTCCCTGCTGGCATTGCGGAAGTGCTCCAGTGATTGATGAGCGTGCTGTAGCTTGTCCTCCAGCGAGCGCCGAAAACTTTCATGTTCTGCCAACCGGGTGCCGAGGTCCTGGACCTGCTGTGCCGAGCGTTCAGCCTCAATCGCGCGCTGCTGCAGCGCTGTCTGCGTGTCAGCGTGCGCGGCCCGCACGCTGGCGAGTGTGCTCTGCGCCTGTTCCAGTTCGGCGCGAAGTGCGACCACATCCGTGGCCAGCTTGTCGACTTCGGCACGAACGAGCTGGCGCTGGGCCGTGGCGGCCGCCGCCTGCTGATCGACCACCGCCTGCGCTTCTTCATGCAACCGCGCCGCCAATCTGCCCACCAGATCCAGGATGGCGTCGGAGGTCGAGCCAGCGCGGTTCAGCGCCGCGCCTTCCTCTTCTTCCAGCTCCTTGAGATAGCGATGGATCGTCGTTTTCGAGCCGGTGTTGCCCAGCGCGATACGTATTGCATCGATGGACGGGTGGTGTCCCTGCGCCAGAAGTGAATCGCGGGCGCGTTTAACATCGAGGCGACTCAGTCCGGCCCGGGCCATGGTGCTCCTACAATTTGATACCGTATTACGTACTATGTATATACGTACCAAATTGCGGCGTCAACGTGGATCGCTGGTTCTTGAATCTAATACGTGATAATGGCGGATTATCACGTGTGAGAGGTGTCATGGCGCCCTGGTGGTCCCCAATCCGGTACGAAACGCGCCGGATGTAGTGATGAAGGCCGCGTATTCTCGGTGCTGCCCAATTGCGGGACGGGGCAGTTGGCCTACCGCGATTGCCGGTGCCTTCTGAAGCCACCCGGGGGTATTTGCATGCGCGAGCCGTATACAGGGCAACCACCAAGGAGATCAGCAATGGCCGACCTCGACCAATGGCTCGCCGACGCAGCCAGGATCACCCATGAAGCACCGTCTGCGGTAAGTACCGCGCGCATCCAGCAACGGCTCGCAGCCGAGCCCGCGCCCGACGTGCTGGTCGCCCGCTATGATGCGCGGCGTGCCATGCTGTGCGCCGCCATCGCTGCGCTGGTGGCCTTCACGGTGATCGACCGCGTGGCGACCGCCGTCTTGAACAAGCCGGGCCCAACCTGGGTTGCCACACCGTCTGCCGCTTCTCCGTTTGGCCTGCTGATCGGTGAATGATGACGCCACGCACCCGACGTCTTTCCCTCTCAACGCTAGCCGGCGCTCTGGTGGGGGTGGCCATTGCCGGCGCCGTCGTCTTCCTGTCGCACCCATCGCAGGAGCACCGGACCGACCTGCACGAGATGCTCCACGAGGCGGTGCCGCTGGACGCCAACGAGCGTGAAATTCTCGACATGAAGGAACAGGCCTTCGCCCAACGCCGCCGGGAGATCGAAACCCGGCTGCGCACGGCCAACGGTCAACTCGCTGACGCGATTGCCAAGAATCCCACGTGGTCGCCAGAGGTCGAGGCGGCCACCCAGGAAGTGGAACGCGCGGCTGCCGATTTGCAGCGGGCCACGCTGGTCCACGTTTTCGAGATGCGCGCGGGCCTGAAGCCCGAGCACCGGCCTGCTTATGACCGCGTGCTGGTTGATGCGCTTCGCCGTGGTTCGCAGTGACCAGTACGGAAGCGGACGGCGTGCTCGCCCGGCGCGCCGCTCGGGGAGATCACCATGCGTTTGGCATCCTGGTGCGGCGGCATAGCCCCGCCCTGGCGCAGGCTGGCCGCAGCTTTGGCATTCCGGAAACCGATATCGACGATGTCGTGCAGGACACCTTTGTTGCAGCTTGGCGCGCGCTGGGGGACTACGACGAGGCTCGACCGTTCCGTGCCTGGCTGTTCCACATCGGGCTCAACAAGATGCGTGACCTGCGCCGTTTCCGGCGCGTGCGGCACTTCCTGTTCGGCGCGGAGGATCTGACGGACCCCGAACGCCCTGCCTTGGCCGATCCAGACCCGGGCCCGGAGCGCCGTGCTTCTGCCCGGCGCGAATTGGCACGCGTCGTGGCTGTCCTGGACGGGCTCGATGCGAACTCGCGGGAAGCCATTGTTTTGACCGCCATCGTCGGCATGTCGCAGCCGGAGGCGGCTGCCGCACTTGGCATGACGCCGAAGGCCATTGAGGGGCGCATTGGCCGCGCCCGTGCCAAGCTGGCTGCCTTGATCGACGCCCGCAGCACCGAATAATTTCGACGGGCGCGAGGGGGTGCCGCGCTGGGCGCCGTATTGACCAATCTGTGCCGTCTTCGGCTTCTGCTTCCCTCAAGAAATCCGGCGATGACCCGCGTGTCCTCTTTCCATACCCTCAGCGTGCTTGCCGCATCGCTGGCCTTGTCCGCCGCATCTGGTTGGGCGGCCGAGGCACCGCCCTTTACAGAATTGCTGCAGCAGTCGCTCGCCCACGCGCCCGCGATGCGCGTGCAGGCCGCCAACGTCTTGGCCGCTGGCGCCGATGCCGCCCAGGCGCGCGCGTGGCCCAACCCTCGTGCGGAGTCGGTGTTCGAGAATCTGGGGGCTCCGCAGAGCGATGGCGTGAGCCAGCGCCAGAACACCTTTTCCATCACACAGCCGATTGAGATCGGCGGCAAGCGTGGCGCACGCATCGAAGCCGGGCAGCGCGGCTTCGCCGCCGCACAAGCGCGCGAGCATCAAACGCAGATCGCGTACGCGGCTGAATTGGCGACCGCCTATGCGACGGCAGAGGCCATGCTGGCGCGAAAGTCCTTGGCTGCGGAAGACCTCGGGCGCGCGCGCGAGGAGCTTCGCGTGGCCCGCGCGCTAGTCCAATCCGGCAAGGAAGCTGCGTTGCGCGTGTCCCAGGCGCAAGCCAGCGTCGCCGCCGCCACTGCGGCTGAACATGCGGCTGGCGCGGACGCGACGCAAGCGCTGGAGCAGTTGGCTGCCTTGGCCGGCTCTGACGAGCCCTACACCCGTCTGGCTGGCTCGCTTCTGTCCACATCGGCGGCACCTCCCGCCTCGTCGGGCGCGGCGGACGAAGCCCCCGCTGTCGTCACGGCGCAAGCCGAGCGAGACGTGATAAGCGCCCAGGTCGAGGTCGAGCGCAAGAAGTGGGTTCCCGAGGTTGGCGTCAGCGCAGGCGTGCGCCGCTACGGCTGGACGAATGCCAGTGGCTACGTCGTGGGCCTGTCGGCCACGATTCCACTGTTTGACCAGAACACGCACGCGGTGACCGCTGCGGTCGAGCGTGCCGCCGCCGCAGAAGCCAGGCTGGACACCGTGCGCCTGGAAGCATCTGCGGCAAAACGATCCGCCCAGGCTCAGGCTGCGGCTTCGGAAAAACGCCTCGCCGCAGCGGCGGAAGGCGAACGCGCAGCCGCCGAAGCCTATCGCCTGGGCCGTCTCGGCTACGACGCCGGCAAGACCCCGTTGATTGAACTGCTCGCCGTCCGGCGCGCGTTGTTTGAAGCAAGGCAACTCACGATTGACGCGCGCCTCGCGCGCGTACGCGCGTTGGCCGCACTGGCACAGGCTGACGGCCGCCTGGCTTTTGAGGAAGCTCGATGATGAAAGACAACCTCCGCTCGGCCAACTGGCCGCTGATCGCCGGGATTGCCGGGGTGGCCGCCCTGGTGGGGTTCGGTGTGGCGCGCGGGCTTGTGCCCAGTCATTCTGCGGCGCCAGCGGCCAAGACAGCCGCCGCGCCCGAAAAAGCCGCCCCCACTGAGGTCAAGGTTCCCCTCGAATACCTGGCCACCGCCAACATCGCGGTCGAGCCGGTGGCCACGGCTGGCGTGGGCGCGGAGATCCTTGCGCCCGCCACGGTGGTCGCCGCGCCGGGCAGCGAGGCCGTGATCATTGCCCGCGCGTCGGGTGCTGTCCAGCGGATCAACCGCCGGCTTGGTGAGGTCGTGCGTGCGGGCGACGTGCTGGCCCTGGTGGACAGCCCGGAGGCGGCCGCGATGGCTGCAGAGCGCCGGGTGGCCGCCGCCAGGGCCGATTTGGCGCGCAAGACCTACGCACGAGAAGCCGCACTGTACGAGCAAGGCGTCACGCCGCGTCAGGAGATGGAAGCGGCCAAGGCCGCGCTCGAAGTCGCCAATGCCGAGGCGCAGCGCGCAGCGACCGTGGCGCAATCCGCGCATCTTGCCAGCGACGGTCGCTCGGTCGCGGTGACCAGCCCCATTGCCGGCAGGGTGACGGCGCAATCCGTCACGCTGGGCGCCTTCGTGCAGCCTCAGGCCGAACTGTTCCGGGTCGCAGGCAGCGGCACGGCACAGGTGGAGGCTTCGGTCACGGCCGCTGATACCGCCCGCGTGGCGGCCGGCGACACTGCGGTGATCTTGCTGGGCAGCGGCTCGCCCGTGCCCGCCGTGGTGCACTCGGTGACGCCGACGGTGAACAGCAGCGCCCGCACCGCGACTGTGGTCCTGACGCCCACGCAAGCGCTGGACAAGCTGGTGATCGGCGAAGGCGTGCAGGTGCGCCTGCAAACGCGCACGAGCGGCCCCGCTGCCCTGTCGGTGCCGGAGGATGCCGTGCAGAACCTGGACGGGCGCGACGTGTTGTTCGTTCGCACGCCGCAGGGGTTCCGGCCCCAGCCAGTGCTGGTGGGCATCCGCAGTGGCGGGTCCGCCCAGATTCTCTCGGGTGCGCGCGCCGGTGAACAGGTGGCGACGCGCAACGCCTTCCTGCTCAAGGCCGAGATGAACAAAGGCGCCGGGGACGACGAATGATCGGCAGCATTCTGAACGGCGCGGTCCGGCTGCGCTGGCTCGTGTTGTTCCTGACGGCGGTGGTGGCGACAGTCGGCGCCTGGCAGCTCAACCTGCTGCCGATCGACGTCACGCCCGACATCACCAACAAGCAGGTCCAGATCAATACCGTGGTGCCGACGCTCAGCCCGGTGGAGGTTGAGAAACGTGTGACCTATCCGATCGAGACCGCGTTGTCCGGCTTGAACGGTGTGGAGAGCACGCGTTCGTTCTCGCGCAACGGCTTCAGCCAGGTCACGGTGATCTTCAAGGAGAGTGCCAACCTCTACTTCATGCGCCAGCAGGTGTCGGAGCGGCTGGCGCAGGCGCGCCCGAGCCTGCCCGAAGGGGCCGAGCCGCAAATGGGACCGGTATCGACCGGCCTGGGTGAGGTGTTCCACTACAGCGTGGAATATGCCCACCCTGATGGCAAAGGCGCAACGATCAAGGATGGGCTGCCCGGCTGGCAGAGCGACGGCAGCTTTCTGACGGACCGGGGAGAACGGCTGACCGATCAGGTCTCCAAGCTCGCCTATCTGCGCACGGTGCAGGACTGGATCGTCCGGCCGCAACTGCGCACCACGCCCGGTGTGGCCGACGTGGATTCCCTGGGCGGCTACGTCAAGCAGTATGTGGTCGAGCCCGACGCGGCCAAGCTGGCGGCCTACGGCATCTCGTATGCTGAACTGGCGCGGGGGCTGGAAGACGCCAACCTCTCGGTCGGCGCCAACTACATCCGGCGCTCGGGCGAGTCGTATCTCGTGCGCGCGGACGCCCGCATCCGCTCGGTGGACGAGATTTCACGCGCGGTCATTGCGCAACGGCAGAACGTGCCGATCACGGTCGGCCAGGTTGCTGTCGTCAAGGTCGGGGGCGAACTGCGCTCCGGGGCAGCCAGCCGCAACGGCTATGAAACTGTGGTCGGCAGTGCGTTGATGCTGGTGGGCGCCAACAGCCGCACGGTGGCGCAAGCGGTGGGCGACAAGCTCAAGCAGATCGAAAAGACGATGCCGCCGGGCGTGGTGATCGTGCCGACGCTGGACCGCTCGCAACTGGTTGTGGCCACCATCGAAACCGTGGCGAAAAATCTGACCGAAGGCGCGTTGCTGGTGGTGGTGATCCTGTTCCTGCTGCTGGGCAACGTGCGGGCGGCGACCATCGCGGCGCTGGTCATTCCGCTGTCGCTGCTGATCAGCGCAATCGGTATGAACGCGCTGGGCATTTCCGGCAACCTGATGAGCCTGGGCGCACTGGACTTTGGCCTCATCATCGACGGTGCCGTCATCATCGTCGAGAACACACTGCGCCGGCTGGCCGAACGCCAGCACCGGGAGGGCCGCCTGCTGACGCTGCGCGAACGGCTGGACGAAGTGGTGCTGTCGTCGCGCGAGATGGTCCGCCCCACGGTCTATGGCCAGCTCGTCATCTTCCTGGTTTTCCTGCCGTGCCTGACCTTCCAGGGCGTCGAGGGCAAGATGTTCTCGCCGATGGTCATCACACTGATGCTGGCGCTGGCGTCAGCCTTCGTGCTGTCGCTGACCTTCGTGCCGGCCATGATCGCGGTGCTGATGCGCAAACAGGTCGCAGAGAAGGAAGTGCGGGTGATCGCGGCCACCAAGCAGCGGTATCGCCCGTGGCTGCAAGCAGCGGTAAGGCGTCCGCTGCCTTTTCTTGGGGCGGGTGCGCTTACGCTCGCGCTGGCCGCCGTGGCCTTTGCCTTCGTCGGCCGCGAGTTCATGCCGACGTTGGACGAACAGAACCTGAACCTCTCGTCCGTGCGCATTCCGTCGACGTCGATCGACCAGTCGGTGGCCATCGACTTGCCGCTGGAGCGGGCGGTGATGACGCTGCCGGAAGTGAAGACGGTCTACTCGAAGGCCGGTACCGCCAGCCTGGCGGCAGACCCGATGCCGCCCAACGCGTCCGACAACTACATCATCCTGAAGCCTAAGGACGAATGGCCGGCGGGGGTGACCACCAAGGAACAGGTGATCGAGCGCATCCGCCAGAAGACCGCCGCGATGGTCGGCAACAACTACGACGTGACACAGCCGATCGAGATGCGCTTCAACGAGCTGATCGGTGGCGTGCGCAGCGACGTGGCTGTGAAGATCTACGGTGAGGATCTGGATGAGCTCGCGGCCACGGCCCAGCGCGTTGCGGCGGTGCTGCGCAAGACGCCGGGTGCGGCCGACGTACGTGTGCCGCTTACCGGCGGCTTCCCGACCTTCGACATCGTGTTCGACCGGGCCGCGATTGCCCGCTACGGCCTGACCGTCAAGGAAGTGGCCGACACGCTGTCGACCGCACTGGCCGGCAAGGCGGCCGGTCAGGTGTTCGATGGCGACCGGCGCTTCGATATCGTGGTCCGCTTGGCCCGCGAGCAACGCGACAACCTCGATGTGCTTGGCGCGCTGCCGGTCATGCTGCCACAGGCTGATGGCCAACCACGCGCATCGGTACCGCTGCGTCAGTTGGTGCAATTCCGCTTCACCCAAGGTCTGAACGAAGTGAGCCGCGACAACGGCAAGCGGCGCATCTACGTGGAGGCCAACGTGGGCGAGCGCGACCTGGGCAGCTTCGTCGACGATGCTGCCAAGCGCATCGCCAACGAGGTCAAGCTGCCGACCGGCTCGTGGATCGAATGGGGCGGGCAGTTCCAGAATCTCCAGGCGGCGACGAAGCGCCTGGCGATCATCGTGCCGGCGTGCTTCATCCTGATCGCGGCCACGCTCTATCTGGCGATCGGCAGCGCCATGCTGACGGCGACGGTATTGACCGCCGTGCCGCTCGCGCTCGCCGGCGGCGTGTTTGCGCTGCTGCTGCGCGGCATGCCGTTCTCGATCTCCGCTGCCGTCGGGTTCATTGCCGTGTCGGGGGTGGCGGTGCTCAACGGGCTCGTGCTCATCTCGGCCATCCGCAAGCGCCTGAAAGATGGCATGGCGCCCGATGCGGCAGTCGTCGAAGGGGCCATGGAACGGGTGCGGCCTGTGCTGATGACGGCGCTGGTTGCCTCGCTCGGCTTCGTGCCGATGGCGATTGCGACGGGTACCGGCGCCGAGGTGCAGAAGCCGCTGGCGACGGTGGTGATCGGCGGCCTGGTCACCGCCACCGTCCTGACACTGTTCGTGCTACCCGCGCTCTGCGGGCTGGTGTTGCGGCGGCAGGCCCGCCGCGAGTCGGGTGACCAGGGGGTACTCGAAGCGCAGCCATAACGGGGGGCAGCCGTATTGATGTAGCGATCTCTACATCATTGCAGCGTCGCATACGGCAATCTAAGCTGCCGTCATGACTGCCCCTCTCGATTCCTGGCTCCTGCTGATCGTCAGCCTGCCAACCGCGAGCGCAACCGCGCGCATGCGCGTCTGGCGCGCGCTCAAGGCGCTGGGCTGTGCCGCCCTGCGCGACGGCGCCTACTTATTGCCTGCCCACGCGGAACAAGCCCCCCAGTTGCGCGAGTTGGCCGACGAAGTCGTACGGGAAAACGGCCAAGCCTGGCTGCTGCACGTCCAGGCCCCAGGGCCGGATGAGGCGGCGATCTATCAGGCCCTATTCGACCGCACCCCTGATTACACGGACTGGTTGGCCGAGCTGTCGGATGCCCGCAAGACGCTCCCCGGCCTGGCCGCGGCGGAACTCAACCGCCTGCACCGTCGGCACGCCCGCACCTATGAGGCCATCCGCAAGATCGACTTCTTCCCCAACGAGGCGTCGATCCGTGCGCAGGCGCAGTGGCGGGACTTTGCGGGCGCCGTCACTGCCGTTCAATCGCCGGGTGAGCCGCATGCGGCCGCCGGCAGCATCCCGCGCCGCGACCCTGCGCAGTATCAGGGCCGTATGTGGGCCACACGCCAGCATCTGTGGGTCGATCGCGTTGCCAGCGCCTGGCTGATCCAGCGCTTCATCGATCCGCACGCGCGCTTTCTCTGGCTGGAGAGCCCCGCCGATTGCCCGGCAGATGCGCTGGGCTTCGACTTTGACGGTGCGACCTTCACGCACGTCGGCGACCGGGTGTCGTTCGAGGTGCTGCTCGCCAGCTTCGGCCTGGACGGCAATCACGGGCTCGCCCGGCTCGGCGCGGTCGTGCACGCGCTGGACGTGGGCGGCACCACCGTGCCGGAAGCTGGCGGCTTCGAAGCCATCCTGGCCGGCGCTCGCAAACGACTGGCCGATGACGACGCGCTGCTGACAGAGATCGGCAGTGTGCTCGATTCCCTCTATGCCCACTTCTCCGGCAGCCGCAAACCAAGCTGACTTCACTGCACAACCATGATGAACACGACCCCATCCACCGCGCCCACGCCACCGCAGCCTCACCACGAACGCCCGTCCTACACGCTCTGGCAACTGGTGCTGTATTTTGTGCGGCTCGGCACCCTGGGCTTCGGCGGCCCCGTGGCGCTGGCCGGCTATATGCGCCGCGACTTGGTGGACGCGAAGCAATGGATCACCGAGGCTGACTACAAGGAAGGCCTCGCGCTTGCACAGTTGGCACCCGGCCCATTGGCCGCGCAATTGGCGATTTACCTCGGCTATGTGCATTACCGCATCCTCGGGGCAACGCTGATCGGCATCGCCTTCGTGCTGCCGTCGTTCCTGATGGTGGTGGCGCTGGGGTGGGCTTATGTGCGCTTCGGCGGCCTGACCTGGATGCAGTCGGTGTTCTACGGGGTCGGTGCGGCCGTGATCGGCATCATCGCCATCAGCGCTTACAAGCTGACGACCAAGAGCGTTGGCAAGGACAAGCTGCTGTGGGCGGTCTACCTGGTGCTGGCGGCCGTCACCGTCATCACGGAATCGGAAGTGGCCTGGCTGTTCCTGGCCGGCGGTGTGCTCGTCTGGTTCTGGCGCGCACCGCCCAAGTGGGTACGTCAGGGCAAGGTGAATGCGCTGGCCGCGACACCGCTGCCGGCGGCCAGCGGCATCTTCAGCTCAATCGACTGGCCGCTGCTGTCGCAGATCGGCGTGTTCTTTGCCAAAGCGGGCGCCTTCGTGTTTGGCTCGGGCCTGGCCATCGTGCCATTCCTCTATGGCGGCGTGGTCACCGAACACCACTGGCTCAACGATAAACAGTTCGTCGATGCGGTGGCCGTGGCAATGATCACGCCGGGGCCGGTGGTCATCACGGTGGGCTTCATCGGCTACCTGATCGCGGGCCTGCCCGGCGCTTGCGTAGCAGCGGCTGGCACGTTCTTGCCGTGCTACCTGTTCACCATCCTGCCGGCGCCGTACTTCAAGAAGTACGGCAAGCTGCCCGCCATCCTGGCGTTTGTCGACGGTGTCACAGCCGCCGCCGTGGGTGCCATTACCGGCGCGGTGATCGTGCTGGCCAAGCGCTCCATCGTCGATGTGCCGACGGTGTTGCTGGCGCTGGTGACGGTCGCGCTGCTGCTCAAGTTCAAGAAGCTGACGGAGCCGGTGATCGTGGCCGGCGCCGCGTTGATCGGCCTGGCGGTGTATCCACTGCTCCACCACTGAATCGGGCGAGACGACCATGACTACCCAAATGAAGCCGCTGGCATGCGATCCGACCAAGCTGTCCGGCTTGTCGGAGAAGCTGATCGCCAGCCACTACGAGAACAACTACGGCGGCGCCGTGAAGCGCCTGAATGCCATCGCGGCGGCGTTTGCGGCGCTCGATGTGACCACGGCTGCGGGGTTCGTGCTCAACGGCCTCAAGCGTGAAGAGCTGATCGCCACGAACTCCATGATCCTGCACGAGGTGTACTTCGACAGCCTTGGGGATGGCGGGCCGTTGGGGGGCAACCTGAAGGTTGCCATCGAACGCGATTTCGGCTCGGTCGAGCGCTGGCAGGCCGAATTCACAGCGATGGGCAAGGCGCTTGGCGGCGGCTCCGGCTGGGTGTTGCTGACCTACTCGCCGCGTGATGGGCGGCTCGTCAACCAGTGGGCAGCGGACCACACCCATACGCTGGCCGGCGGCACGCCAATCCTGGCGCTCGACATGTACGAGCACGCGTACCACATGGACTACGGCGCCAAGGCCGCGGCCTATGTCGACGCGTTCATGCAGAACGTGCACTGGGCGCGCGTCGCCGAGCGTCTGGCCACCGTGCAGCGGTAGTGCCTTTCCATCAACTAATCGCAGCGGAGGTTGTCATGCAGTGGATTACGCGCGAGCGCCCCAAGATCGATCGCATTGCCTGTCCCTGGCTGATCGCCCGCTTCATCGATGAGACGCCGGAGTTCCTCTATGTACCGTCGGGCGATGTGGTGCGCATCGCCAACGAACGTGGTGCGATTCCGTACGACATCCCTGGTGTGGAGCTTACGCATGTCGGCGAGCTGTGCAGCTTCGACGCCTTCCTCAACAAGTACCGCCTCGGCCAGGACGCCGCGCTGCAGCAGTTGGCCCGCATCGTGCGCGGCGCGGATACGTCGCGGCTGGACCTGACGCCGCAGTCCAGCGGGCTGTATGCCATCTCGCTCGGACTCTCGCAGGTGTATGCCGACGACCACGAGATGCTGGAGCACGGGCTGGTGATGTACGACGCCCTCTATGCGTGGTGCCAACGCTGCCAGGCCGAGACGCACAAGTGGCCTCCCAAGATGCCGGCCTGAACCGGCCAAGGAGACGAGCGATGAAGCGGACCCTGCTGATGCCTTGGCTGCTGTTGTTGGCCATGCCGGCGACAGGAGAAACGATCCTGTTCACCCAGGACAAGCCTGGCGCATTGCCTGCGGGATGGGTGGCTGGCGTCACCGGCCACGGCACGCCCAGATGGACCGTTGAGGCGGACGCTGCCGGCACCAACGTGCTCAAGCAGTCTGGCTCCGGCGATTTCCCGTGGTGCGTGAAACAGGGTACCGCCGTCGCCGACGGGTTCGTCGAGGTGAAGTTCAAGCCTGTCGCTGGTCATGAAGATCAGGCCGGGGGCGTCGTCTGGCGCTGGAAGGACGGCAACGATTACTACGTCGCGCGCGCGAACGCGCTGGAGAACAACGTCTCGCTGTACTACACGACGGGTGGTCACCGGCACACGCTTCGCTACCAGGATGCGCCGGTTGCCGCGCAGGCCTGGCATACGTTGCGGGTGGAATTCGCGGGCGATCGCATTCAGGTATCGCTGGATGGCAAGCGCTACATCGACGTGACGGACGATCACATCCGCGGTACCGGCGCGGTTGGGGTCTGGACCAAGGCCGACAGCGTGACCCTGTTCGACGCGTTCTCGTACGGCACCACCGCGAAGTAATACAGAGAGGAGAAAGAAGTGAATTTCAAGTCGGAAGTGGGCGGGACCAAAGGCCGGTTGCCATGCGCAATTGTCTGGGCTGGAATCGCGATGCTATGTACCACCACTTCGGTGCTGGCCGATGAAGGTTTCAAGCACCTGAGCGGTGCTGAACTCAAGAAGGCGATCGTTGGCAAGACCATCACTGATGGCACCCACTGGTCGGACAAGTTCAAGCCCGACGGCACGGTCGAATCCGTCATGCACGGACAGGTCCTAGGCGGCCGCTGGCGCGTGCGGGGCGGCGAGTTGTGCATTGCCGATTCCAACGGCAAGGGCAAGCCCCAGGCCGAGGATTGCTTCGAAGTCTGGCGCCATGGCCACGCAATCGAATATCGGCGCAATGGAAACGGCTTTGCGCAGGGGGATTTGGTCAACAGATGACGTATCGGAGCCCACCATGTCGAATGACGCCCAGCAGCTCGCTGCAATCGTTCTCGCCTGTTCATTAGCCTTCGCGATCGCCGGCTGCAAGAAGAACCCGTTTGGCGAGCGCAGCAGCGAGGTCGTCGGTATTGCGCAAGTCCCGGCGCCAGTCAAAGCGACGATTGATCGGCAGGCGGGCGGGCGGGCGATCGGCGAAATCGAGAAGCAGACGCAGAACGGCCGGGTCCGCTACGAGGTCACGCTCGGCAGTGGAAGCGACAAGTCCACCGTGCTCATCGGCCAAGACGGTCAGCAAATCGCCGACGAAGACGATGACTGAGGCTGTACATCACGGCCTGGCATCTGCCGTGGCCGCCACCCGGGGCCGGCTCACACGCTGGCTTCTGCCGTCGGGCGTTGATGCAGGTGCCTGGTTCATCCTTGTCGGCCGGGCACTGCGCGGTTTTTGCGACGGCTACATCGCCGTGCTGTTGCCGGCATACCTGCTGGCGCTCGGGCTCACCCAGTGGGCCGTCGGGCTCGTTAGCAGCGCCACGCTGATCGGCTCGGCGCTGGCAACGATTCTGGTCGGCATGCTCGGCAGTCGCTTTGCGCCGCGCCGCCTCCTGATGCTGGCGGCCGCCTTGATGGCGGCGACCGGCGTGGGCTTTGCCGGGCTCTCCGATCTCTGGCCGCTGCTGGCCATCGCCTTTGTCGGCACGCTCAACCCCAGTTCAGGCGATGTCAGTGTGTTCCTCCCGCTGGAGCAGGCGCGTCTGGCGGAATCGGCTTTGCCCGATGCCCGTACCGCGCTCTTCGCCCGCTACAGCCTGATCGGGGCGTTTTCCGCCGCCATCGGTGCCTTGGCCGCAGCCCTGCCTGGCTGGCTCGCTACGCATAGCGGCCTGTCTTTCCTGGCGGCGATGCGAGCGATGTTCTTCGTCTACGCATTGATCGGTGTCGCACTCTGGGTGCTCTATGCGCGTCTGCCTCTGCATCAGCCGCAATCAGGCGGGGCTGCAACTCCACTGGGGCCTTCGCGCGGCATCGTGATCCGGCTGGCGCTGCTTTTCAGCGTGGATGCGTTTGCGGGCGGCCTGGTGGTCAACGCACTGCTATCGCTGTGGCTGATGCAGCGTTTTGGCCTTTCGCCCGGGGCCGCAGGCCAGTTCTTCTTCTTTGCGGGGCTGCTGACGACGGCGTCCCAGCTCGTCGCCGTGCCCCTCGCGCGCAAGATCGGCTTGCTCAACACGATGGTGTTCACGCATATCCCGTCCAGCCTCTGCCTGATCGCGGCGGCGTTCGCGCCGTCGCTGGCCTTGACCCTGGGGCTGCTGCTCGTGCGCAGCGCGCTCTCCCAAATGGATGTGCCGACCCGAACGGCCTACGTGATGGCGGTGGTGACGCCGCCCGAGCGCACCGCCGCGGCAAGCCTGACCTCGGTTCCCAGAAGCCTGGCCGCTGCCATCAGCCCGACACTGGCCAGCGCGATGCTCGCCGCCGGCTGGATTGGCGCACCGTTGGTGGCCTGCGGCGTCCTGAAAATTGTCTACGACCTCGCCATCCTGCGCGGATTTCGGCGCGTCGAACCGCTCAACTGACCGAGGCGTTTCCCCGTCCCCCCCCCAACCCTTGGAGTATGAAATGGCTTTGCGAACACCGATTGCTCTTGCCCTGGCTGCAACCGTCAGCGTCTGTGCCATCGCCCACGCGGCGTCGCCCGCGCAGCGAGCCGCCCTGGATACCGCTCGCATCGAACAGGTCACCGGCCTGAAGGGCAGCTTCTCCGAGCGGGAGAACGTCTTCAAGGTGTCGAAGCCGCGCAACGATGTCCCCATCCAAGTGGACGGCGTGGCCATGCCGCCCTTCATGGGACTGACCTCCTGGGCGGCGTTCACGCCAGCCCATGACGGCCACGCCATGCTGATGGGCGACACCGTGCTCTTCGAGGATGAGGTGAACCCGGCCATGAGCGCGGCACTCGACGCCGGGCTGGAGGTCACGGCACTGCACAACCACTTCTTCTTCGACCGGCCTCGGGTGTATTTCATGCATATCGGCGGCATGGGCGACCCGGCCGAACTCGCCGCTGGCGTAAAGAAGGTCTACGACAAAATCGCCGAGATTCGTGCGGCGAACCCAGCTCCCGGGACGGCGTTTCCCGGCAAGATCGCCAGCGAGAACAAGATCACGCCGGCGCCCTTGGACGCCATTTTTGGGACGAAGGGGCAAGCCAGCAATGGCATGTTCAAGGTCGTGATCGGTGCCAAGGGCACCATGCACGGTGTGTCCTTCGGCAATGAAATGGGGCTGAACACCTGGGCCGCGTTTGCCGGCACCGATGACGAGGCCGTGGTGGATGGTGACTTCGCGATGCGCGAAGACGAGCTGCAGCCCGTGCTGAAGTCGATGCGGGCCGATGGCATCAACATCGTGGCCATTCACCAGCACATGACGCACGAGCAGCCGCGCTACATGTTCCTGCACTACTGGGGCAAGGGCAAAGCGGTCGACCTGGCAAAGGGCGTGAAGAAAGCCCTGGACGCGCAGGCCAGCGTGCACAAATCAGTGATGCGGTGAGCGCGGGCCAGCATGTCCGGTCCCCGCGCTTGTCTGCGGTCCTCAAAACTTTGAGAGCCATGCACACCCGATCGCCGATACTCGAAGGCTGCACGTCATTCAGGTGCGTACTCGCACTTGCCACCCTCGCACTCGGTTTGGCACTTACCGTCAGTGCGGCAACGCAAAGGCCGGCCGGGACACTGCCGTTGCGACATGTGGGCGACTATCCGTTACCTGGCGCCACGACGCGCTGGGACTACCTCAGCTTGGACCCGACCAGGTCGCGGCTGTTTGTCGCCCACCTCGGGGATAGCGCGGTGGTTGTCGTGGACACCAAAACCAAAGGGGTGCTGGCCACGATCAGCAACATCCGTCATGTCCATGGCACGTTGGCCGTTCCGGAGCTCGACCGTGTGTATGCCTCCGCGACGGGGACCGACGAAATCGTGGCAATCGACGCCGCGACGCTGAGAATCGTCGCCCGTATTCCGGGAGGCATCTATCCTGACGGCGTCGCCTACGCCCCGGAACTCGGCAAGCTGTATGTTTCCGATGAGACCGGTAACACGGAAACGGTAATTGATGCCCGCACCAGCCAGCGAATAACGACGATCGCGCTGGGCGGCGCCGTTGGGAACACGCAGTATGACCCGGTTTCGAAGCACATCCTCGTCAACGTCCAGGGACGGGGGATCTTGGCCGAGATCGACCCGCGCACCGATCAAGTCGTGGATCGCATCCCATTGCCCGGTGCCGAAGGAAACCATGGGCTGCTGATCGTGCCCAAGCTGCGACTGGCGTTTATCGCGTGCGAGGGCGACAGTCGCTTGCTGGTGTTGAGCCTGAACACCAGACAGGTGGTTGCAAGCTTCGGGGTTGGACAGACGCCCGACGTCGTGGCCTACGACGCGGCGCTCGGATGGTTGTATGTCGCTAGCGAATCCGGCGTCTTGACGATCTTTAAGGGGTCGTCTCAGAAAACGGAAAATAAAGCACGCTAAGCGTGCGTGGAGGCTGGCACCCAGCGGTACAGCGTCGGAATGGACACGCCGAGGTTCTTGGCCACGTCCTTGGGCGGCACCCCGCTGGCCAGCAGCTTCTTGGCCGACTCGATCTTGCTGTCGGTCATCTTCGGCTTGCGGCCGCCTTTGCGGCCGAGCTGCTTGGCGACTTCCAGCCCGGCGCGGGTGCGCTCGACGGTCAGCTCGCGCTCCATTTCGGCAAGGCTCGCCATGACGTGGAAGAAGAACCGCCCGGATGGTGTGCCGGTGTCGATGGAGTCGGTGAGGCTCCTGAACTGGACACCGTGCTTGTGCAGATCGCCGACCAGATCGACCAGTTGCTTGACCGACCGGCCCAGCCGGTCGAGCTTCCAGACGACCAAAGTATCGCCTTCGCGCAGCATTTCGAGCGTCTTGGCCAAGCCAGGCCGGTCTGCCCGCGTGCCACTCACCTTGTCCTCGAAGACCTTTTTACATCCGGCCTTGCTCAAGGCTTCGCGTTGCAGCTCCAGGTTCTGATCCTGCGTCGAGACGCGCGCATAGCCAATCAACATGGCTTGTCTCGCGCCCGGTCGATGCGTTCCTGCATCGCCTGCATCACTTCTTCGTGGGTGTACGATCTGGCGTTGGCGTCGGTGGCTTGCCGCAGGGCTTCCTCAACCTCGCGCGTCATCCGCTCGTAATCCTCCGGCCACAGCGCTTGCTCCATGCGCAGCGACGCCTGACCCAGCAGGTGCAGCAGGCTGAACAGCCGCATGTCGTTGGTGGCGACGATGCGCTCCCGAATCTGCTCCTGAATAGCTTCGCTAGCCCGATGCGCTTGTGGTGTGGCAGTCCCCTCGTAGTCAGCGGGGAATTCCGCTTCCTCGGCAATCCTTGCCCAGGCGCTGGCCAGCGCCTCGATGGTTGACGTGCTCATTTCCGCCGCTCCTGTGCTCTTTGGCGAATCAACCGGCCAAGGGGCCTCGACGCGAAAACCAGCAGCATCACGCCTATCGGATACCAGGTCGAGAAGACCACCAAGGCATCGAAGGCTGGCCGTCCGGTGTTGGTAGGCAGTACGGCGGTCACAGCCATCAACCCGCCGACCGTCCAGATGATGCGCCACACGTAGGGCATCACGCGGGGCACGTAGCCGTCATCGAAAGCGGTCTGGTAGTAGCGGCGCAGGCCGCGCTCGGCAAGCGCCTGGCGCTGCCGCTCCGACAGCGCATCCGTCCGGCCATACCAGCGCCGGAATGGTGGACAGCGCAGCAGCAAAGGGGTGAAGAGGATCATCACCGCCACGATCGCGACACCCCACGCCATGACGGCGCCGGCATCGGGCCGCTTGGCGTTCTCGATCACGGGCGCGAAGACGCCCGGAGCACCGATCATCCAGAACAGCGCAATGTGCTGATGGAAGGAGAGCTTCATTTGCTCATCCACTTGCGCAGCAGGCGCTTTTTCAGGGAGGCGCGTTCTTGCGGGTTGCGTCCCTTGTGATTGGCGATGCGATCCGCCGTGGCGGCCTGGCGCTTGACGGGCCAGTAGGAGCGGCCATCCTTGCCCATCGACCAGACGCTGCTGGCCTGGTTTTCCAGCAGGGGCAGATGGGCGCTCAGGGCTTCGGGCGACGCGCTGGTCAGCGCCGTGCGCTCACGGGTGCGCCAGCGCTGATGCCAGAGCTTCTTGTCCTCGCGCTCGCTGCCGCAGGTCGTGTGCCCGACGATGGGTGTTTTGCGGCGGCTGCGGCTCATAACGTAGTGGTCTCCAAGAACATTCAGGACTGATCCCAGGCGTCGATGGTCAAGACCTGATCGGCAGGACAGGCGGCTACGCGGTCGGGAACTGGATGGTGTTCAGTCTCATGCCGACCCCATTCGATTGATCGCGTCGCTTGCGGCACGCTGCGACGCAAGGAGGTTTGCGACCTGGTTTAGCAGCCGTGTCCGCTGCATGTCTGTTACCTATCTCCCCGACCGCTCATTGGACCAACTCCAGAGATTGGGCTCTATCGCTCAGCCAATACGAAACCGGCATTGGCTGATGCCACAACCGAGACGAACACAAATGGCTCGGTACCTGTATTTCGCGCCCCGTGCACTTGGCCCGGTCTTGCCACGGCTATCTCACCTTCCCTGAGGGCACGAACAATCCCATTGCCCTGAAAGTAATCAGCCATTCCCGACAAAACAGTCCACGTGTCTTGGCCGTGAGGATGAATGTGAGCCGCAATTTCCTGCCCGGGATGGACATGCCAAACCACGATAATTGAGTCTCGGGTTTCAAGCACAACGGAACGAATAGGCTCGCCTTCGGACGGCTGAACATACTCGGCTACAGAAAATATTCTCGATTCAACAGTCATCGGAGATCCCTCTTTCACAGTGCCCCCAGACAGGCTGGATATGAGTTCTAACTCGAATTTGAACGGGAGGCTGGTCGTGCGGTCGTGCAGTTGCCGATGAGCGTGTCGGCTGCTGCCTCCTTGCCCACCAGCGAACTCACGTCCGTTGCGGCCATCCAGAAGGTCTTGCCCGAGCGCGGCTCATAGGTCGCGGGATCGAACACGCCAGAGGGGCCGAACATCGGCGGCTTGATTGGTCATGGCTCCATGCCTTTGTCGTTACGGTCTTCATCGTCGGCATCCTGACGCACGGCGGGCAATTGCTGGAGCAACGCCGGCAGCCATTCCTGTACCGTCTCCCACACCACATCGAGGTTGATGTCGAAATAGCCGTGAGCCATGCGATTACGCATATTGCGCATGCTGCGCCACGGCACGTCGGCATGCGCCTGGGTGAACTCGACGTAGCCATCCATCACCTTTGTGGCCGCCTCGCCGATGACGATCAGGCTCATGATGACGGCCTGCTGGGTGCGCTTGTCGGCCAAGAAGTCGTCCTTGGCCATCCCTTCCACGAAGCTGCGCGCATCGGTTGCGGCCTGCTGAATGTGGTCGAGGTAATCGGGCAGGCGGTTCTCGCTCATATCGGTTGCGCCTCCGCGAGCACCTTGGCCCGGAACTTCGGCGGCAGGTCGCCGGGAGTCAGCAGATCGACGTCAACGCCGAGCAGCGATTTCAGTTCTTCTTCCAAATCGCCCAAGTCCAACAACGTGGCACCGGGCAGCGCATCGACCAACAGGTCGAGGTCGCTGCCATCCCGGTCGGTGCCATGCAGCACCGAGCCGAAGACGCGCGGGTTCGCGGCGCGAAAGCGGCCTACCGCTTCACGCACTGCGCTTCGCTTCATGTCAAGCACAACAGACGGTCGCATGCGCATCCTTTCTTATCGAAACTCGTTGAGATGATATGCAATCAAGAATAGAATTTCAAGAACTATTTTCGAGAATCGCAATGCCTTGATTCCCGTGCCGCGCCTGTGAATTTCACCCGCTCGACGAGCGCAACACCGACGCCGCCTACGCCAAGAACCGGCGAATCGACCTCAAACTCACGAACCGCTGAGCGACGCGTCACCGCGCTGCTGCGCCAGCCAGTCGCGCGGGGCGCAGCCCATGCGCACGCGGAAGGCGCGCGCCAACGCGTTCGGGCTGCCGTAGCCGACGCGGTCGGCCACCACCGCCACCGGACGCCCCTGCTTGAGCAGGGTGCAACTGACGTTCATCCGCCAGTCGGCCAGATAGTCGCCCGGCGTGACGCCCACCGCGTCTTTGAACGCGGCGGCGAAGCGCGCGCGTGACATGCCCGCCTGCGCCGCCAGCGCCTCGAGCGACCACGCGGTCTGCGGCGCATCGTGCATGGCGGTTATGGCGCGCGCGAGTTTCGGGTCGGCCAGTCCCGCCAGCAGTCCGGTGGCGCCAAGCCGCCCATCCATCAGATAACGCAGCAACTGGATCAGTAGCAACTCGCACAAGCGGTCGATGGCGGCCTGCCGACCGCACTGGTCGCGCTCGGCTTCGGCAAACAGCAGCTCTAGCGTCGGCCCGAGGCCGGGCAAGTCCGCCAGCGGAATCAGCAGCATCGACGGCAAGGCCATGGCCAACGGATTGCCCGTCGAAGCGCCCAGATCGACCTCCGCACACAACAGCTCAGCGGTATCGCCGGGGGCGGCGACAAAACGATGCGACGCCACGCGCGGATAAAACAGCAGGCTCGGCTCGGTAACCAGCAGATCTTCATGCACGGGCGAACGCGCCGTAATCGGGCCGCGCCGCACCAGATGGATATAGCCATGCGGCGCCGCGTAATGATGCTGCTCACAGAAGGCGCCGCTGTGAAAAACGCGCGCCGAAAGCGAGTAGTGCCGGAGCAAGCCGGCCAGTCGATCCGCCATTCCACTCTCCATATAAGACGATAGGTTACGTATTTGATACTTTACGTGCCATATCGTACCAAACAAAGGGCGATCATGCCCACTTGCTCTTGCACCTCACCCACTACGGAGATAGACATGACCCAAATCGCCCCCCTGACCATCGACACCGCTGACGCCGCTACCGCTGCCACACTCAAGGCCGTCAAAGCCAAGCTCGGCATGGTGCCGAACCTGCTCGCCACGCTGGCCCACGCGCCGGCAGCGCTCAACGGCTACCTCGGCCTGTCCGAAACGCTGGGCACCGGCCGCCTGAGTGCCACCCAGCGCGAGATCGTTGCGCTGGCTGCCGGTCAAGCCAATCGCTGCCAGTACTGCCTGAGCGCACACACCCTGATCGGCAAAGGTGCCGGACTGTCGGCAGAGGCCATCGCCGCGGCCCGCACCGGCCAGGCGGCCAACGCACTTGACGATGCAATTGCCGGCTTTGCCCGCGCGCTGGTCGAGCAACGCGGCGTGGTGTCGGCCGACGCCATGGCCAACTACCGCCGCGCGGGGCTCGACGACGGCCTGATACTGGAAGTGATCGCCAACATCGCGCTGAACACGCTCACCAACTACACCAACCACATCGCCGACACCACGGTGGATTTCCCCGTGGTCGCCGTCTGATCTCCATAGGCATATAAGGAGAACACAACGAAAATCGCACTCACCGGCGCTCTGCTCGCCAGCGCCCTCGTCCTGCCACTGGCCGTCACGGCCGGCGACTTTTCGCCCTATGTGGACAGCCAGGGCGGCATCAGCCGCCCCACAGACTTCCGCACAAACTTCGTCCACCTGGGCTCATATGCGGTGTTGGACGAAAAATCCGCCTCTCGCGGCCTGCACGATGTGTACACCGAAAAGGCCTCGGCCGAGCACTACCGCAAGACCGGCAAGTTCTTGGACGGCGCCACGCTGGTGAAAGAGATCCGCAAGCTCGAAACCAGCGCCATGACCACTGGCAACCCTGTGGTCTGGGGTTCCGATGCGGCCGTGTGGTTCGTGATGGTCAAGGACGCCAAAGGCCGTTTCGCCAGCAACCCCTTGTGGGGCGACGGCTGGGGCTGGGCGCTGTTCAAGGCCGACGCCCCCGCCAAGAATGTCGCCGTCAGCTACGAAGCCGACTGCATGGGCTGCCATGTGCCGGCGGCCAAGACCGACCGCGTATTCATCCAGGGCTATCCGACACTGACCCAGCACTGACTTGCTGCCGGGTTACGCTTCGCGCAGGATGGCACCTCCGTCCTGCGCGAGCCACCCTTTCCGGAAGCGCGCCATGCCGACACTCGACGCCTTTCTGACCGACGTCCGCGCCTGCACGCGCTGCGCACCGCATCTGCCACACGGCGTGCAGCCGGTCTTCCAGTTTCACCCGAGTGCGCCCATCCTCATCGCCGGCCAAGCACCGGGGGCCCGGGTCCATGCCTCAGGCGTGCCCTTCGACGACGCCAGCGGCGCGCGTCTGCGCGCCTGGCTGGGCGTGGACCGCGACACCTTCTACGACCCTACCCGCATCGCCATTCTGCCCATGGGCTTCTGTTATCCGGGCACCGGCAAAAGCGGTGACCTGCCGCTACGCCCGGAGTGCGCCCCCCGCCTGGCGCGAAGCCTTCATGCAGCGTTTCGAGCGCCTGTCGCTGGTCATCGTGCTGGGCAGCTACGCCATGGACTACCACCTCGGTACTGGCAAGACGCCGCTCACCCGGGTGGTCGAAGCCTGGCGCGAGCACTGGCCGCAAGCGTTCCCCCTGCCTCACCCTAGCCCGCGCAACAATCGCTGGCTGGTGCGCAACCCCTGGTTCCAACAAGACGTGCTGCCCGCGCTGCAAGCACGCGTCCAGGCAGTCCTCACCGCCAACCCCAAGGAAACCCCATGACCGACGACACCGCCGCCATTACCGAGCTGCTGCACAAGTACTACGACACCCTGGCCTGGGCGAACGGAGACAGGCACCGGCTTTGGAGCGATGAACGACGGCTTCAGGTGCGGTAGCTGACGCCTGGGACCTCAATCACCGTATGACCGGGTCGAAAGCGGTCCTTTCTCTGACAACATCGCCCTAGCCCGCACTCAACCCCCACAACACATCCAGCACATGTTGCGTAGGCCGCTCGACGTCCCCACCACGGTGGGCAATACCAAGTTGACGCCACAATAAGGGCTGTAATGGCCGCATGACGATCCTGGTATCGGGCAATGGCGTGGAGGCTTCATGCGGCAACAACGTCGCACCATAACCGGCCGCCACTAGGCTTTTGATCGCATCGTTGTAGTTCAGTTGAATACGCGGCGTGGGCTGCCGTCCATCACTGGCGAACCACTCCGAGGTCAAGCGCGAAAGCCGAGTAGTTTTGTCATTCAGAATTAATGGCTGGGCGGCCAGCCAACCGGGGGTCACAACATCCGGGCATTCCCAGCGAGCCGGCAAGAAGGCCATGACCGGGTCCCGCCGCCATGGCTCGATCCGCAATTCCTTCACCGGGGTCTGTGGCAGCGCGACCAGACCGATCTCCAAAGAGCCCTCGGCAAGCTTCTTCAAAGTTTCCTGCGACGTGAGCACCGCGACCTGCACATCGATAGCGGGATGGCGTTGGCCCAACGTCTCCAAAGCTTGCGGCATCAACTGTGCGATGGCCCCTGTGGAGGCACCCAGCCGCACACGCCCGGCCAAGCCCTGCACCTGACGCTCCACGTCCTCAAGCGCCTGCTCCGCATCCGCCAACAGGCGCCGCGCGCGCTCCACCAGCGTTTCTCCAATCGCCGAAGGCTGAATGCGCCCACGTGTGCGCGACAACAGCTTTCCGCCAACCCGCGACTCCAGGTCGGCAATATGCAAACTGACCGTGGGTGGCGCGAGGTGCAGCACACGGGCCGCCTCGGCAAACGAACCCGGGGTCATGCCAAGATGAGGCCAGTTCGCTATCATAAGCCTTCAAGTAATGAAGGCGGCGCGAATCATACGTTTCAGTAATTAAGGATCACGGCGCTTTCGTCCGCTGGCCAACGCGTCCTGGTGTTGCCTTCTTCAACTCGCTCACCAGCCGGCGCGTTGTTTCCGCTTCGGTTTCGGCGCGCTCAGCCCGCCGTAGCGCCTCCTCCAGCAACGACTGGGTCTGCACCAGTTCTTCGGCCGTTTCACGCTGCCGCGTGGCGGCTCCCTCCGCCTGCTGCCGCACTGCGCCCAGTTCCATGCGCAACGTGCCGATCGCATTGGCATGTGTCACGGCGCTTTCTTGCATCGCGGTACGCGCGGCCACAACCTGCGCACGTAGCTCATCGGCCAGCTTGTCGCTTTTCTGACGGGCGGTGCGCTCCTGGTCGATCTCGCGCAACGCACGTTTCTCGTGGCTGGCGGCACGCTCTTCTGCTGCATCCGCGCGGGCCCGCTCACGATCGAGCTGCGCGCCAAATTCAACCCGAGCCTGTGTGAGCTGCTGTGCCGCCTCGTCCAACTGCCGGCGGGTCTCCTGCAGACGCGCTTCGGTTGCTGCGTGGCCCTGGCGCTCAGCAGACAGCATTTCTTGAAGCGCGGCAAGCTGCCCGCGCACCGAGTCCAGCTGTGCCTGAATGACCGCGGTCGCTTGTCGCGCGGTTTCGCTTTCCGCAGTGGCTTGGTCGCGCGCGGCTTCGGCGGCGTGCGCCTGGTGGCGCGCTTCGGCCCGCAGTGCGGCCAGTTCGGTGGCCGCCGCGGACGAGGCCGCTTGCCAGATGGCCAACACTGCCTCGGCGGCAACCTGCTTCAAGGCCTCGGGGAGATCTGGGTGGTCGATCGTCACCCGTGTTTTGTCGCGCAGGTCCTGCCAGAACCGGTTCAGCACGTGGGAAGGTGTGCTCATGCTGCCCTTGCGCACCAGACTGTAGAGCTTGTTGGCCGTCGGTGTGACGCCATAGCGGAAAAACAGCAGCGCGCAGACTTCGCGGTACAGCTCCCGCGTCTCGGTGAAACGGCCGCGCAGCGCCGCGATATCGGCCTGCAGCGCTTGGTCTTCGGCGGTGGATGCGGGGTCAAGCGTCATGACGGGCCTGGATTTCAGTTCGAATGAGTCAATAATATGCCGTAAACCGCGTGATTTCATAATTTCAAGTACAAACTTGAGACATAAGTACGCTTCTGTCTAGACTATACTGCGCACTGGCCCCGCACAATACGCCTCGCCCGAGGTGACCTCGCAGGCGGTTGATTGTCCTACGTTGAATCACTATGATTGGTTTCTAATCGACATGATTGGATGACGCCGAACCTCATGAATCTCTCCGATATGCCCTCCACCGGTACCGGCTGGGATCGCCTTGAAGCCGCCTTCAAGGAGGAGCGTCCCCTGCAGCCGATCCGCAAGATCGTCGTCAAAGGCTCGGTCGACATGGTGTTCCGGCGCGCGGACACGCCAACGCTGGTCGTTGCCGGCGAAACGGCGGATGCGGTGACCTCGGTCCGGACCGCCTACAAAGGCGACAAACTGGTGATCGAGCGCGAAGGCGTGTCGATCCGCTTCGGCAGCAGCCACATGACCTTCCACGGCACGGTCGGCTCGGTGGTCTTGGGCGACATCGTGAACGGCAAGCCCACCGGGCCGGCCATTTCCCTGCACCAGCCGCGCGCGGTGGTCGGCATCGCGCTGCCCGAGTTCCCGGCGATCAAGATCAAGGGCAGCGGCGATGTCACCTTGCTCGATCTGCAGCAAGACGCCTTGGACCTGGAAATCCCGGGTTCGGGCGATATCACCGCCAGCGGCCACGTCGCCCGCTTGCACGTGCAGGTCGTGGGCTCTGGCGATGTCGATGCCAGTGCGCTGATCGCCGAGTCGGCCGACCTGTCGGTGGCGGGTTCCGGCGACATTGACGCCTTCGTGCGGACCGAGGTGCGCGCCCGCGTGGCCGGCTCGGGTGACATCGTCGTGCGGGGCAACCCGCTGCGCTGGGACGACCACGTGGCTGGCTCCGGCACGATCAAGTTTCGTTGACGGCGGCAGGCCCAGCACTCCGCTGCATTGACCCGATTTCAGGAGGACGCCATGTCCAAAGCCGAAACCCGCGTATTGACCGCACATGTCCCAGTGCCGCTGGCCGAGAAGGTGGACCAGTTGGCCGACCGCCTCGAACGCTCGCGCGGCTGGATCATGAAACAGGCACTGTCGGCCTGGATCGCCCAGGAAGAGGAGCGCGACCGCCTCACCCGCGAGGCGCTGGCCGACGTGGACGCCGGCCGCGTCATTGGCCACCAGGCCGTGCAGGCCTGGGCGGACAGCCTGGGTGCCGGTGAGCCGGTGCCGCGCTGATGGAACTGCAGTGGACCAGCAAGGCGCAGGAAGACCTCACGCGCCTGTATGAGTTTCTCGCGCCGGTGAACAGGCCGGCCGCCGCGCGCGCGGTGCAGGCTTTGGTCAAGGCGCCAGAAATCCTGCTGACCAACCCGCGCGTGGGCGAGCAACTGTTCCAGTTCGAACCGCGCGAAGTGCGGCGCATGCTCGTCGGCCAGTATGAAATGCGCTACGAGATCCGGGGCGAGAGCATTTACCTGCTGCGGCTGTGGCACACCCGCGAAGACCGATAACAGGGAGCAAGACCATGCTGGAGTACCGACTGACGCCGAACCATGCCGGCGTCGCATTGTGGTGGGATTTCGCGGCGCTGGAGCGCCTGCACGGCTTCATCCACTACGTCGTGCAGGAAAGCGTCTACATCGAGGACAAGGAAGGCTTCGTGCTCGGCTTGGCGTACGACGTGCGCAAAGCCTATTCGGGGCAGCGCAGCGTGGACCAGCGCGGCGATACCAAGGACGACCGTTGCCGTATCTACGGCGTCGAAGTCCTGTGGCCCGTACTCCTGACGCAAGTCGGGGTGCTGCGCCAGGCCATGGCCTTCATCCCGACCAACAAGCTGGACCAGTCGATCATGTTCGAGCTGGAGCACGTGGTCGAATCGGCGGTGCGCGCCGCCACGCCGGTGTTGGCCGATGAAGTCATCCACCGCACGCGGTCCGCTGCGAGCGCCACCTATGTCCACCTAGACAGCGTGCTCGATAGCCGCTGCCGGTACTTCATTGCACTGCCGCCCAAACAGCGCCTCAAGATGCTGCCCAAGGTGATGGCGACGTTCGACCCGATGTACGGGATCTTGGCCAAGTCGGATATCACGTTGCGCCCCGATGTCATCCCACCCACCGCCTTCGTCGACAGCGACGAAGACTGGCCGGACTTCGAGTGGTGAAACGCCCGCACGCTAGGACGGCGGCCCTGCATCGATGACCCATCCCGTTCCATCGTTCAACGGTCCCGCGGTGGCCATCGAGCAGTTGCGCATCCCGCCAGCGCTCTCGGGCCTTCACGGCGCCAACCGCGCACGCGAAGCGAGCCGCCAAATCACGGCGGATGACGACCTGGCCGCCGTGGCTGCGTGGCTCGCCCGCTATGCCGGCGTGCCCGGCACGGTCGCCACCTACCGCAAGGAAGCCGAACGCCTGATACTGTGGGCGATTCTCCAGCACGGCAAGCCGCTGTCTTCACTCACCCACGAGGACCTGCTGCTCTACGAGCGCTTCCTGGCCGACCCGCAGCCAGCTTGGCGTTGGGTGATGGCCTCACGCAAGAAGCTGGCGAGAAGCTCGCCCGACTGGCGCCCCTTCGCCGGTCCACTGTCGCCCACGAGCGTGCGGCATGCGATGACGATCCTCAACGCGCTCTTCGCCTGGCTGGTGCAAGCCGGATACCTCGCCGGGAATCCGCTCTCGCTCGCGCGCCGTCGCAGCGCCAAGACAGCCCCGCGCGTGACGCGCTACCTCACGCATGCGCATTGGGACATCGTCAAAGCCACGATCGAAACCCTGCCCGTCGCGACGGAACGCGACCGGCTGCACGCGGCCCGTTGCCGGTGGTTGTTCTCCGTGCTGTATTTGGCCGGCCTGCGCTTAGCGGAAATCGCCTCCACGCGCATGGGCGCCGTGTTCTCTCGCCGGGACGCGGCGGGCGTCGAGCGCTGGTGGATCGAGGTGCACGGCAAAGGCGGCAAGACGCGCCTGGTGCCCGCCACCGATGAACTGATCGCGGAGCTGGCGCGCTATCGGCGCATCTGCGGCCTGCCGCCGTCACCGCAGATCGGCGAAACACGCCCTTTGCTGCTGCCCGTGATCGGCCCGGAAAAGCCGTTATCGCGCGCGGCGATTCACCTGATCGTCAAGGAGGTGTTCAAGCTCGCGGCCGACCGCGTGCGTGCACAGGGTCCCGAGTTTGGCGCGCAGGCTGACGTGCTCGCCAGCGCATCGTCCCACTGGCTGCGCCACACGGCCGGCTCGCACATGTCCGACCAACAGGTGGACCTGCGCTTCGTGCGTGACAACTTCGGCCATGCGTCGCTCGCCACGACGAGTGTCTACCTCCACGCGGAAGATGACGCACGCCACCAGGCAACGCAAGCCAGCCACCGGCTTGGCTGGAACTGAGCGTACCCAATTCTCGATGGCATGCTCCACGCGCGGCGGCTGCCGGCATCACCCACGAAAACGGGCAAATCGCCATGGCAGCCAGCGCATCGAAGGCGCCACCATGAGCTGGCCAACGAAGCGTGGCGACGCCTTCTACGTTGGCTTTCGGGCCGAATGGCTCGGCTAGTCGGCTGGGCTCAGGTGTTCCAGTGGCTCCAATGATTGGCGCATCCGCTCCAGTGCCGCGAGCCAGTCGCCAAGCTCCATCAGCACCGCGTCGACTTGTTCAACCAGTGTCGGTCCATCCGTGCTGTAGGCTAGGCTCGCGTCGTTAATCACGGTATGAGCCATGCCGTGCAGGCGCAGCAGATCGTCGCGCAACCCGTCCGGCGCGCATCGTGCTCGAATCCCATCGAGCAACTCCACCGCATGCAGAATGGTGCGGGTATCGAACGACTGCCGGAGCCCCTGCAATGCTTCGCTGTCGACATCCCCGTAGGGGGTCTTGGTCTCAGGCATGGCGAGCCCTGCGGACAGCGCGGGCGGGTCCCGCGAACAACCCATCGCGAATCCAGGCCTCCGGTACGCGCTCTAGGTGCAGCTTGTAGTCACCAAAGCGCTTGATGTTGTGGGTCAGATAAGGACTCAGGAATTCGATGTCGGCGACGTTCACTTTGATGCCCTCGCTGACCATCGTGCGTAGGGCCTGCATCAGGTCTGCGGTGTTCTGGAGGATCACGGCCGAGGCGATCAGGTCGTTGTAGCGCAGGCGTTTCTGCTGCTCCTCGGGCTCGTTTTCCGCGATCACGTCACCACCGAACGAGAACCACTTCGCAAAGCCGTTGTACGACTCGATCTTGTTGGTGGTGGCGGTCACTTCCTGGCGCAGCTCGCGACTGCCGACCCATTCGAGCAGGTACACGGTGCGCACGACGTTGCCCAGTTCTCGCGCGGCCAGGTAGAGGCGGTTCTTGCGGCTCTCCGAGCCCAATCTGCGCAGCAGCAGCGGCGAAGAGATGGTGCCGGCCTGGATCGACAGCGCCACCTGCATCAGGTCCTGCCAGTGAAAAGCGATCAGATCCCAGTCGACCACCGCCGAGAACAACGAATCGATGTGCTTGTATTTGACGCCGGCATCGGGCTTGTACAGATCCAGTTCCTTCCAGTTGCGAATGCGGGGCATCAGATTGATGCCAAGCAAGTGGGTGAAAGCGAAGACCGCCGCCGACTGCCCCTGCGTGTCGGCGTGCACGGTGTCGGCCTCGACGCTCAGGTTGGCCTTGAGCAGCCCTTCGATGACATAGATGGCTTCCCACACACCAGGCGGGATGAAGTGCCGAAACACCGCGATGTAATTGTCGGCCACATGCCGGTAAGCCACGGCGCCCATCTTGTGGTAACGAAAATGATAGCCGGCCAGCAGATTGTTGTCGTAGAAGTCGTATTGGGTACCGTCGGCGGCCACCGTTTTGCCGTCGCCCCAGTGTTTAGGCAAATCCAGGCGCAGGTACAGCTCGATCAGCTCGCGCTGCGCGGTCTCCAGCTTCTCCAGGCTCATGTGCCGCCGGTTGACGAACGACATCATATGGGGGGTGACGCGATCGCCCATATGGCGCGCAGCTTGAGTGGGTCCGAGATTGCAACCCATCGCGAAGATCGTCAGCAGATAGCGTTCGGCGGCGTTGCGGATCTTAGGATCGTTGCCGGAGAGCGGCCCGAAGTGCCGGGTGAACTGGGTCCAGTGCTCGATATTGGCCAGCACGTCGAGCAGGTTGCGCGTCGGCATGCGGCGGATCAGCGCCTGCTGCAAGGCAACGGCCGAGGGCGGAGTTTCGCGCGCAGCGGTGCGCTTGAGTAAGGGTTCGCCGTCAGCGCTGATGGTGACGTGCTGGCGCTTGTCCGGAAAACTTTTGTCCAGCGTCTGCGCGGCGTCGGCCAGCCACTGCTTGAGGTGCGCGACGAACTCCTGCGCGTTGGCCGGCAGATCCAGCTTGGCGCAGTACTCTGGCAAGCGCCGCTCGCACTCGCGCCACGGCAACAGGTGGCCCCGGTAGTCGGCAAAGGCGTCTGACCCCACCACGCACAGATCACCCGAGCGCAACTCGTTGACCATGTGGGACAGCACGCACAACTCCAAGTAGCGCCGGTTGGTGGGCGGACCCTCGTGGTGCGCTCGCCGGACCAGCTTGCGCCAGCGCTCGGAGGCAAAACTGAGATCGACTTCAGCAGCGATCCACTCCCGGTGCAGTGATTCGTTTTCCAGCGCGACCTCCAGCCCGGCTAACAACGTGCGTGATTGGCTGGTCGACTCCCACTCCAACACGCGGGCGAGGCGCAACATCACCGAACGGTGGGCGCGGAAGTGCCGCCACAACAGCGGCAGATAGTTGTTGCCGCTGAAAGCCCGCACTTCGGCGCAGCGCTCGCGCAGGGGCTCCAGGTCGCCATTGGGAGCCAACAGCTTGCGCACCTGCGCGCCGATTCGGGCATCGTCACCGCCATCGGCGACGATATCGACGACACCGTCCAGCACGGTGACAAGGCCTTCGAGCTTGGCGCGCTGGCGAGACTGGATGTATTCCAGTTCGTCCTGGGCCCGCTTGTGGATCGCGCCCATACGCCGGATAAACATTTCGGCGAGATCGTCGCGACTGCGCACGCGCATGTGAGCAAGCAAGGCCACGATCAACGTATAGCGCTTCTCAGGCAGCGTTTCCTTGAGGTTGGCTGCGTCCAGGCCCATGGCCTGGTTGGCCAGCGAACGTAGCTTGGTGGCAGGCACGCCTTCCAGGACGCCGGATAGGTCGCCAAAAGAATCCAACCACTCCAGATGCTCGATCAGCAGGTTCAGGTGTTTGCGCGAGGGCCGCCGGGCATGTCGCTTGATGTTGTTGTAGGCGGTCTGCCGGTTGGCGAATTCGCGCGTGAGAAGCTTGTCCAGGCGCTGCCGATCCTCTTCAGAGAGCCGGCGTGCGACCCGCCTGAACATTGCGTTTTGGGTGCGGGCATGGATTTGCTCGACGATGGTGTCGAGCGTTGAGAACGCAGGCAGTTCAACCTGCTGCAAGATCAGCGCATCAATAGTCGCGTTGATAATGTCCACCGGCTGATCCATCGTCTCGGCCGCTTCACGTGCAGCGCGGATGGTGACCTCATTGGCGTCGGTGCCAATGTAGGGTTGCACGCCGAGGAATTGCCGCACGACGACGTAATGCCGGAACAGCGTGGGAGAGACTTTGCGGTCGTAACCGAACGGCGTATCGGGGTCCAACCCCGCGCAAACTCGCACGTGATCGACTACGGCGGTGGGAATCGCATCAAGATAGGGGAAATAGTGCAGTTGCTGGAAGATCTTGAGCAGCACCAAGAGACCTAGGCGCGGACTCTGGCCGCGGGTCGAGCGGGTTGCCCAGTCCAACTCCTCAGCGGTCGGCGTGTAGCAGGCCTGCAGCTCTTTCGTGGAGAAGACCTTTGGGAAACGCGGGTAGGCAGTGCGCTCGACGGTGGCCATACAGGGATCTCCACAATCGCTGAAGGGCCGGCCAGTCTAGCCGACGGCAAAGGCGGAAATCCAGAGGCTCTTTATAACCAAGAGGCATGCATGCAAACTTCTACATAACTGGCGGGCTTATGATAGCGAATTGGCCTTATCTTGGCATGACCCCAACCCAGGTCGGCAATGGCCACCAACGTGCGCAGACGGTCCAGGCTGATTTCGCGCATGAGTCACTCCTTGTTCAGAAAAGCTGAATTTCATCGTTTAGAAATTCAACTTTTCCTATCTTAGCCCCTCACTGAAGATTGGAACTCCTGATTTCCTATGTCCGAGAGCATTCCATGGCAAGTCCTCTTATATTCATCGACGGCGACCAAGGCACCACCGGGTTGCAAATCCATCAACGTCTACGCGACCGGACCGATCTGCGGCTTATCACGCTCAGCCCCGAACATCGCAAGGATCCGCAACGTCGCGCCGAAATCATCAACGCCTGCGACATCGCGATTCTCTGCTTGCCCGACCAAGCCGCACGCGACGCTGTAGCGAGCATCGAAAACCCCGCCGTTCGGGTGATCGATGCGAGTTCGGCGCACCGCACCCATCCAGACTGGACCTATGGTTTCGCGGAGATGAACTCGCAGCAGGCCCAACGCATCGCCACGGCACGGCGGGTCAGCAATCCCGGTTGCTATCCCACGGGGGCGATAGGGCTGCTGCGCCCATTGCTGGAGGCCGGGTTGCTGCCCAGGGACTATCCGACGAACATTCATGCTGTGTCGGGCTATTCCGGAAAAGGGCGCGTTGGCGTGCAAGAGCATGAGGGAGAGGGCGCATCACAGGCGCCCGCGTTTCAGGTTTATGGTCTGGGGCTGGCACACAAACATATTCCGGAGATTCAGCAGCAAAGCGGTCTGATGGAGCGGCCGATGTTTGTGCCGGCTTATGGGGCTTTTCGGCAGGGGATCGTGCTGACCATACCGTTGCAACTTCGCTTGTTGGCGCCGGGCGTGGATGCGGTGCGGTTGCATGCGTGTCTTATGCAGCACTACGTCGATGCGGACCATGTACAGGTGATGTCGATGCAGGAGGCCAAAGGGTTGACGTGCCTTGATCCTCAGGCGCTTAACGGGACTGATAGTTTGCGATTGGTGGTGTGTGAAAATGATGAGACGGGGCAGGTTTTGTTGGCTGCGGTGTTTGACAATCTTGGGAAGGGAGCCGCTGGAGCGGCGGTGCAGAATCTGGATTTGATGGTTGCAGGAACATGACTCCGACTACCCACTGGCTCTAGAGTCTATGGCTCGAATTTTCGAGCGGTTGTTTCCTCTCTGTTTATGGCCTGGCATCGACGGCATTAAACGAGTCGAAAACAGAATCTACGCGTGTCAGCAGTTTGCAATCCAGTCAGGCTTTGAAGTTAAACGGTCGTCCACGACAGGCAGCAATCGGCCAACAGCGGCCGTTTTAGAGTAGGGAAAATAAATCCCCTTTTCTGCTGTCTACGCTTCGCAGCGCCGGTTACCCGGTCACCACGCAAGACTCGCTTCCGGTCGGTGGCTAACCTTTACCGGGCGGGGGTCATACCCGCTGGGTTTCTTACGCCATTTCGTGACGGCTTGCGCCGTCATTCCCAGGCGACCAAGCTTTGCCTGGCGCACATAAATCAGTCCCCTTTTTCTCTTTGCGCAGCAATGGCGTCGATCCTTCGCGCCTGCAAACCTTTGGTGCAGGCTCCAGCTCGCCCATTGCCCCCAACGACACCGCCGAGGGTCGCGCCCAAAATCGCCGCGTTGAAATCAAACTGGTGCCCCGTAGCGGCGCTGTAGCTCAAGGGTAATGGTGCCTTGGTGCTCTTTTCGTCGGATGCCCAGCTATCTTTTAATGGGTTACGGGCGATTTGCAGTGGGCTCCAAAACCTGGCCTCAGGAGGTGCAAGCTCCCGTGGCACCGGCTTTGGACTGGGCAGACCAATACGCCGGCCCATAAGCCCATAAGGATCCCGGCCTCGGCCGGGTTCTTTATGCCCGCTTCGCGGGCTTGAGCCCAGAAGGGAGCGGCGTGCGCCGGATTCGCATCTGCCAGCCAGTACGCAGCCCGTTTGGAACTCAGTTGATCCGTCTTTTTCAACGGTTTAACAGCCAAATCAATACGTTCACAAGTACACTCGCCACCCTAGGGATGGTGAAGCATCCACGAGCGGTACTAGAATTTTCAGCTTTTCGGTGCCGCCGCACGAATTCAAGGGGCAAGCATGGATTACGAACAACTGCCGAGGGCCGCCTTGGTCCGTATGCTGCAGGAGCATGATGCGGCGCTTGCCGATGCTGGCAAGAATGGCATCGTTATGAGTTACACCGGGCGGGCTGCTCCCTGGCAGATCATCCGCCAGGTCAAGCCGAAGCTGCATCGTATTATCAAGAAAGTATCCTTTGGAGAGGAAACCGCCCAGTCAGAGAATGAGATCTGGGACGGTGAAAACCTTTCTGCGATGGTCACGCTCTATAAATATCGTGGTCAAGTTGATCTTGTAGTAACAGACCCGCCGTACAACACCGGCGAGGACTTCCGCTATAACGACAAGTGGGACAAGGATCCAAACGATCCAGATCTCGGCGATGTAGTTCCTAAAGATGATGGGTCCAAGCACAGCAAATGGTTGCGCTTCATGACACCCAGAATCTGGATGATGCGTGAGATGCTAACCCCAGGCGGGGTTATGGCTATCTGTATTGATCATAGGGAACTATTTAGACTTGGCATGCTCATGGACGAAATCTTCGGCGAAGAGAATCGCATTGGCATAATCAATTGGCAGAAAAGCTATTCACCTCGCAGTGATAATAAGGGGGCGGCGGCGAAAACTGAGTGCAACACCTGACCTTTCCGGTACGGTGCTGTCCCTATGTCTTATTCCGAACTCAGCGTTGAAGAGCGCGCCACCATTCAAATCGGTCATGCCCAAGGTTTCAGCCTGCGCGGGATTGCCTGCTTGATCAACCGATCCCCTTCGACCATCAGCCGGGAGCTGCGCCGCAATCGAGATGCCTGTGGCGGCTACTCGGCCCGCGTGGCCCAGCAGCAGATGCAGGCCCGCCGTCAGGTGTGTCGACCGAAGCAAAAGCTGTTGCCGGGTAGCGAGCGCTTCGAATTGGTGGCGCATATGCTGCGTGAGCGTTTGTCTCCCGAGCAGATTGCCGGCAAGCTGCGCAGCATGAATATTCCCAGCCTCAGAGATGCCTACGTCTGTCGCGAGACGATCTATAACGCGATCTATGCCTTGCCAGTCGGCGAGCTGCGTAAAGAGCTGATCATCTGCCTGCGCCAAAGCAAGACGATGCGCAGGCCGCGCTCTGGCGGCGTGGATCGGCGCGGTCAGATCCCTGAGAGGGTCAGTATTCATGTACGTCCGCCGGAGATCGAAGACCGACTGATGCCAGGGCATTGGGAAGGCGACCTGATCAAGGGCAAGGCCAACGCCTCGTCTGTAGGTACGCTGGTGGAGCGCACCAGTGGCTACCTGATGCTGGTGAAGATGAACGACGCGACGGCGACCTCGGCGATGGAAGGCTTCAGTGCAGCGCTCAATGGCATGCCGCTGGCGATGCGCAAGAGCATGACCTACGACCAGGGCCGAGAAATGGCGCGGCATGCTGAAATCACCCAGCAGACCGGGGTGGCGATTTACTTCTGCGACCCGCACAGCCCTTGGCAGCGCGGCAGTAACGAAAACATCAATGGCCTGATCCGCCAGTACCTGCCCAAAGGCACGGACTTGTCGGTGCATAGCCAGGAGGAACTGGATGCCATCGCACTGCAACTGAACATGCGCCCCCGTAAGCGCTTCGACTTCAAGTGTCCGATCGAGGTTATGGACGAGGTGATGCAGGAAGCTATGGCTATGCGGCATGATGCTCCAGCTTCAATTCAATAACCGTGTTGCACTCAGCTCCTGTAACCGCCCACTTTAATGTCAGGAAGCTTAAGCTCTGTTAGTGTTTTGGCTATTCTCTCTCCTCTTGGAAGACTGGTTGAAAGAGCCAGGAATATTTCCAATAACCCATTAAGTCAATCCCTCTACACTGGGCGCACCGATGAGTTTGGCCAAATAGAGTTTGCTTTACGAATGATGCAAGCTGAAACAGGCGCCATAGTAGGTCGCATAGGTGATGCATCAAATCGGCTTAGCGAACACACCCGAGGCCTACTAAAGGATATTGAGTCAAGCAATGTACTTACAGTTGAGCAGCAGGCAGAGACAGATCAAATAGCAACGGCAGTAAACCAAATGGCGGCAAGCATTCAAGAGGTTGCGAGCAATGCACAGCATGCTGCAGATGCGGCCGGAAGAGCAGACACTGAGACGGCATCTGGCCAGCGTCTGGTAGCCCACACAAGCCAGTCAATCACTGCCCTTGAAGGTGAAATTAGGCAAGCCGCTCAGGTTATTCATGAGCTTGAAGGTCAAAGTAACGAGATATCAAAAGTTCTTGACGTTATACGAGGGATCGCCGAGCAAACGAATTTGTTGGCACTCAACGCAGCAATTGAGGCCGCGCGTGCTGGTGAGCAGGGGCGTGGTTTTGCTGTTGTCGCCGATGAGGTTCGCAGTCTTGCTGCTCGCACACAGCAATCGACAACGGATATTCAAAGCATGATCAGCGCTCTACAAGAGCGAGCGCAATCCGCTGTTACAGTCATGGAGCAAAGTAGTCGGCAAGCGCACACGAGTGTAGCTCACGCAGAGGAAGCAGCTACAGCTCTTGATGGAATTGGCCAACGCGTTAACGAAATTACCGACATGAACGCGCAAATAGCGACTGCGGTCGAGCAGCAGGGAGCAGTAAGTGAAGACATAAACCGCAGTATTATCAATATACGCGATGCTGCTGATACCAATGTACAGACCGGGCAGAATAATTTGCAAAGTGCGAAATCTGTCGCTCAGTTAACTAGCGCTCTGAGCGAACTGGCAAAACAGTTTTGGGAAAAACGAGGATAACGCTTTTCAGTATCTCGACAGGGATAACTATTCTTATCGTAATGGCCACATTGCTGCGCTAAACTGGCAGCCATGAAACCGCGCCCGCCTTCCACCCTTACCCCACCTGACTTCCCGGACGCCGCCTCTGTCGCCGCGCTGCGCGCCTGGCATGCCGGGCTCGGCTCGCGGCAGGCGGTGGCGCAATATCTCGGAGATGACAGGGCGCATGGCCAGTCTTCACGCGCCATCCTCGGCCGCATCCGGCGCCAGCTGGCGGCGTTCGCACGGCAGCGCGGCCGCGACGATCTCGCCGCGCTGTTCGAAATCCCTGCGTCCGAACGCGCCGCGCAGGGCAGGGCGGCCGACCGCGCCATCGACCTCTTGCGCACGCTGCCAGCCCCACGGCCATCGATTGCGGACGATATTGGCCATTGGCTGCCGGCGCGCGCGGTGGCTGCCTTGCGGGCCCATGGCATCGACACGCTGGCGGCGCTGACCGTGCGTATCCCAAGGCGCCGCCGGTGGTGGACCGCCATTCCAGGACTCGGCGCGCGCAGCGCCGCGCATATCGAGGCATTCTTCGCCGCCCACCCGGCGCTGACGGAACGCGCCCGCGCGCTGGTCGTGCAGGAGCGGCGCAGCGTGGTCGTGCCCTGGGAACAGCTGCGGCTGCCACAAGAGGTCGATGGCTCGCAAGGGCGCTTTCGCGCGCCGCGGCAGACCTGCACGCTGACGGCCGACAATGACTACGAGGCAGTACAGGCCTGGCTGGCGCTGCATGAATCGCCAGCGACGCAACGCACCTACCGCAAGGAAGCCGAACGCCTGATCCTGTGGGCCATCGTCGAGCGGCAGCGGCCCCTGTCATCGTTGACCACCGAGGACGCCGTTGCGTACCGCGCCTTCCTGCGCCGCCCGACGCCTCGGGATCGCTGGGCAGGCCCGCCGCGCTCGCGCACGTCGCCGGAATGGCGGCCTTTTACCGGCGCACTATCGGCCCGGTCGGTCGCGCACGCGCTCTCCATCGTCGGGGCCATGTTCCGCTGGCTGGCGCAGCAGCGGTATGTCCTGGCCAATCCATTCGCGGGCATCAAGGTCCGGGGCGGTGGCCGCACCGCCGCGCTGGATGGCTCCCATGCCTTCAGCGAAGGCGAGTGGCGGCTCGTCCGGACCATCGCCGATGGACTGGAGTGGTCCTATGGGTGGGAAGCCGCCGCCGCGCAGCGCCTGCGTTTCGTGCTGGATTTCGGTTATGCGACAGGGCTGCGGGCGAGCGAACTCGTCGCCGCCAGGCTGGGCGATATCGGCGCCGACCGCGAGGGCGACGAATGGCTCCAGCTGACGGGGAAGGGCGGGCGTAGCGGCAAGGTGGCCCTGCCGCCGCTGGCGAGAACGGCTCTGGAGCGCTACCTGACAGAGCGCGGATTGCCCGTCAGCCGGCGCCTGTGGCGCCCGGACACGCTGCTGGTCGGCGGCCTGGGGGGCCTCGGGGGCCTCGGGGGTCTGACCGACACGCCGGACGCCGGCATCACGACCACCCGGCTTGGACATATCGTCAAGCGGTTCTTCCTGCTGGCCGCCGATGTCATCGGCGCCGATCATCCGACGGCGGCAGAGAAGCTAAGGCGCGCCAGTCCGCACTGGATGCGGCATACGCACGCCACACATGCGCTGGCGCGTGGCGTGGACCTGACCATCGTGCGGGACAATCTGCGGCATGCGTCGGTGTCGACGACGTCGGTCTATCTGCACAGCGATGAGGTAAAGCGGGCTCGGCAGATGGGGCAGGCGTTTGCCGCCGCCATCCCCTGAGTCCATCAGACCATCAGGCCATCAGGCCATCAGGCCCGGGCTGCCACCAGTGTCCCTGCGCCGATCAGCGTCAGGCCTCCCACGCGCTGGACGTTCGCCTGCGCTCGGGCACTGGTCAGCCGCGTCGCCAGCGATCGCGCCAGCAGCGCATAGATGGCGGCATTGGCCGCCGCCATGATCACGAAGGTCGGGATCAGAATGCCGGCCTGAGGCAGGAACGAACGGCTGGCATCAATAAACTGGGGAGCGAACGCAACGAAGAAGACGATGCTCTTCGGATTCAGCGCCGTTACCAGCCACGCCTTGCCGAAGCGCTGTAACGGACGGCCCTCGCTCACCGGTACCTGGCTTGCGCCGCTTCGCGCGGCGCTCCGCAGCGCCTGGACGCCAAGATAGATCAGATAGGCGGCGCCGGCCCACTTCAATGCGGTGAACAGTGTGGCGGAGGTCGCCAGGACCGCGCCCAACCCGGCCATTGACAGGGTAAAGGCCGTGAGATCGCCCGCGGCAACACCCGCCACGGTGGCGAACGCCGACTTGCCGCGGTGGGCCAAGGCATCGCCGATCACCAGCAGGATCGTCGGTCCTGGAATCGCCAGTATCACGACACTGGTCAGCACAAACGCAATCCAATGTTCGAACGACATCAAAGTCTCCCGTTGTTTCGGAACTGCGGCGAAAGCAGCGTCGCGCCAGCTTGGCGCACCGTGCGCGGCAGTCATGGTATCGGATTTCGGTCCCAACGGTCAGAGAAGACCCGAAGGCCCCTGCGCCCTGTGCCGGTGGCGAGCCTGACAAGTCGGTCTGGGGCTCACCACTGGCATGCATCCTGCGTTTGTCAGCCGCTCCGACGCGCATTGACGCACGTCGGCACGATAACAACGAGGGGACGATATGGAGCTGCGTGGGAGCGCGAACTGGAGGAAACCACGGGCCCGTGGCCGGCTGTGGTGGCATCACGCCGTACTGTGCGTCGGTGGCACCCTGGTCGGCGGTGTCGCCACGCTATATGCCTGGCTGATCGACATCGGCCACCAGCTGTTTCTCGCGGCAAGCGCCCACGGGCCGTGGGTCACCTTGCTGCTTTCGCCAGCACTGGGCGCACTCGCAGTCTGGCTCACACACCGCTATTTCGACGGTGCCGAAGGCAGTGGCATTCCACAGATCGTGGCCATCGTCAGCGGCGGCAATGGAACGGCTAAGCCGCGTCTGCTGCGGCCGGCGGTGATCGTCGGCAAGATCGGCCTGTCCTTTCTCGGCACGCTGGGCGGCTTCACGCTCGGCCGCCAGGGCCCCACCGTCCATATCGGCGCCGCGCTGCTCGTCAGCCTCCGCCGGTGGCTCCCCGGGCTGTCCGGTCCAGCCGGCGCCCATCTCACCGCGCTCGATCGCCAGCTTGCCCTTGCCGGCGCGTCGGCCGGATTGTCGGCAGCGTTCTGCACGCCGCTGGCCGGCATTGCCTTCGCCATCGAGGAACTGGCGCGCGGCATCCCGCCGCGCGGCAGCGCGGCGTTGATCGCGGTGGTGGTCTGTGCCGGCACCGTGGCGGGCGTGCTGCAAGGCGAGGGTCCGGCGCTCGGCATGATAGCGGCCGGCCCGTCGGCACCGTACCGCATGGCTGTCGCGGTCGTGACAGCGGGCGCGGTGGCCGGGCTGGCCGGCGCCGGCTTCTGTTGGCTGCTGGTTCACAGCGAGCGGTGGTTGCCGCCTCGGATACGCGGTCTGCGCGCGCAACGCCCTGCAATGTTCGGCGCGCTGTGCGGGCTGGGCGTTGCGCTCCTCGGGCTGGCGTCATCGGGAACCAGCCACGGCAGCGGGTACGGCGAAACGCGCGCGCTGCTGGCCGGCGACCTCGTGCTGCCGGCTGCGTATCCCTTCCTCAAGGGCCTGTCCTTGCTGCTGACCTGGCTGTCCGGCATTCCGGGCGGCCTGTTCGTGCCATCGCTGGCCATCGGCGCAGGGATCGGCAACCTGCTCCAATACACGATCGGGCAGGCACCTTTGCCGGTGTACGCGGCACTGGCGATGTGCGGCTATCTTGCCGCGGTGACGCAGCGCCCGGTCACGGCTTTCGTGGTGATGATCGAACTGGTGGGAGCGCGCGGCCTGACGATTCCGCTGATGGCTACCGCGTTGATCGCGGCCGGCGTATCGAGGATGGCGGTGCCGCCCTTGTATGCAGCGCTGTCGGGGCGCTATGCGCCCGCGACAGCCACGGGCAGTATGTAAGAGGAAGTAGCGGGTGGCACGGCAGGCTGGATTGCCGCCGCCTCGCGCCCTCCCCGTCGGGAAGGGCGGAGGCCAGCGGCAGCCGCTCAAGCGCGATCCTGGCCTCGGACCCAATCGGCCAGCGTTTCCAGCGACTCGACCTGGACATCCGGCCGCGCACCCAGCTCGTCGTAGGTGTTGCCCACGCGATTGATCCACGCCACCTGGTAACCGAAGTGCTTGGCCCCTGATGCGTCCCAGGCGTTCGACGAGACGAACAGCATGTTGTCGCGCGCCAGGCCCATGGTCTTTTCGGGCAGCGCATAGACCTTGCCGTGCGGCTTGAACACTTCGACGTTATCGACGCTGATCAGATGGGCGAAGCGATCCTGCAGCCCCGCGTGGTGCACGACCGAATGAATCGACCGTACCGAGCCGTTGGACAGGATGGCCAGCGGAAGATCGAGCGCCTGAAGCATCGACAGGGCCGGCGGAGTATCCGGGTAGGGATTCAGCTTCAGGTACGCCTCGCACAACGCCGCGCGGTCCGGCGCCTGCAGCTGCAGCCCGAGATGGTTGCAGGTATAGACCAGCGCGTCCTCGGTGGCAGCCTCGAACGACAGGTACTGGCCCATCAGGCTGCGCAGCCAGGTGTATTCCAGTTGCTTCTGGCGCCACAGCACGCTGATCTCCAGTCCGCGTCCCGGATACAGGTCGCTGCAGCGGCCGGCTACCGAATGCACGTCGAACAGCGTGCCGTAGAGATCGAACACTACACCTTTGATTGCTTTCATCGTAAATCCCCAGTAATGGAGCGGGCAATGTGCCCGCGGGTCAGTCTTGCCCGCGCCGACCGTGGACGGCGCCGGCATGTACATGGATCGGGTGGAACCAGCGGGATCAGTCCGCCGGCACAACAGGAGCCGGCGGAGCATCCGGCCTGGCCCCGGTATGCGCCTGGAAGACGAAGGCGTCGAAGCGGGCCTCGTGCTCGGCGCTGCGCCGGCTCAGCATCGTGCCAAGCCATGCGCCGAGGAAGCCGATCGGCATGCTCAGGATCGTTGGATTCACGATCGGAAACAGCGCCTGGTCCTTCAGGAACGCCGGGCCGAGAAACGCCAGCGCGACCGACGAAACCAGGCCCGCGGTGACGCCACCGATCACACCGGCGGTATTGA
Organism: Ralstonia mannitolilytica; assembly: GCF_000954135.1. Taxonomy (NCBI): domain Bacteria; kingdom Pseudomonadati; phylum Pseudomonadota; class Betaproteobacteria; order Burkholderiales; family Burkholderiaceae; genus Ralstonia; species Ralstonia mannitolilytica. Next base: position 92,611 of record NZ_CP010801.1, read on the forward strand.
AGCGGCGCCAGAACATCGACAGCAGGATGATGGGGAAATTGGCCGACGCCGCGATCGCGATGGCCAGGATCACCAGCACGCCCACATTGATGCCCTGCGCCAGCAGTCCCAGCGCGACCGCCAGCACGCCCACGCCCAACGTGGCGATGCGCGCGACGCGGACCTGCTGCTCTTCGCTGACCGCGCCCCGGCGAATCACATTCACATACAGGTCGTGCGCGATGGCGCCCGACGACGCGAGCGTGAGTCCGGCCACCACGGCGAGAATGGCGGCGAAGGCCACGGCACAGATACATGCCAGGAAGAACTGGCCGCCGAAGGTGCCGGGACCGCCGCCGAGATGCTGCGCCAGCAGCGGCAGTGCCAGGTTGCCGCCCTTGTCGGCCGCGCGGATGGCGTCCTGTCCCACGAGGGTGGCCGACGCGAAGCCGATCAGCGTGGTGACCAGGAAGAAGCTGCCGGCCAGGAACATCAGCCACAGCACCGACTTGCGCGCTGTCCGCGCATCCGGCACGGTGTAGAAGCGCGTCATGATGTGAGGCAGGCCGGCGACGCCGAACATGAACGACAGGAACAGCGATAGCGGGTCCAGCGGATGCTTGAAGTAGCCGCCCGGCAACAGCATCTGCGCGCCATACTGCTGCTCCACCGAAGCGAACAGCCGCAGCGGGTCGTATTGGACAGCAGCCAGCAGCATCGCCACCAGCACGGCAGCCGCCGCGAGCAGCAGAACGGCCTTGATGATCTGCACCCACGTGGTGGCGATCATGCCGCCGAACAGCACATACACGATCATCCCGACGCCAACCATGACCACGGCGGACTCGTACGAGATGCCGAGCATCAGCTTGATCAGGGCGCCGGCCCCTGCCATCTGCGGCACCATGTATGCCAGGTTGACCACGAAGGTCCCGATGACCGCCGCGAGCCGCGCATGCCGGCTGCGCATGCGTTCGGCGATCACGTCGCCATAGGTGAACCTGCCGGTATTGCGCACCGGCTCGGCCACCACCATCAGTACGATCAGGAAGGCTGCCAGCGCCGCCACCGCGTAGAGCGAGCCGTCCATGCCGTACAGCGAGATCAGGCCCGAGAAGCCCAGGAAAGCCGCCGCACTCATCCAGTCCCCTGCCAGGGCGAAGCCGTTGGCGCGGGCCGTCAGTTTCCCGCCGGCGGCGTAGAACTCGCTGGTGGTATTGGTGTGGCGGGCGGCCCACCACGTCACCGCCAGCGTCAGCGCGAGAATGCCGAGGAAGATTCCGATGGTCAGGGCTTTCATGACTGGCTCCTGGCGTGGGCCTCGGCTGCGGCGCGATCCGCGAGTTCCTCGAAGCGTCGGTTGGCGGTGTTCACATACACGGTGGCGACCAGCCAGCACAGGGCGTAGATCAGCAGGATCAGCACGTACCCCACGTTCAGCGGTCCAAGCACCTTCCAGCCCATCAGCTCCCGGCCGTAACCGGCGAGTAGGGTGACGGCAAGGATGAAGGCCAGACTGCCGCCAAGCAGCGGCACGACCAGGCGCCGCTTGGCGCCGATCAGTTCGCGGAAGCTGTGCGTGTATGCCGCACCGCGCCACGGCGGACCCGACGCGATAGCCTCTGGGGTGCGAGTCGTTTGCGCGACGTGCGCGGCCGGACAGACCGCGTCCTCCGATAGTTCGATCATGGTTGTCTCCTGGATTGCGCCCGTTCAGGCGGGCGTGATTTGTTGGCGCCGCACAGCCGGCAGACGCGGCGTCCTGGCGCCGACGTCCCTTGAGCAAGCGGCATGCCGACGTGCGAGCCACGGCGCCCCGGCGCTGCCAATGCCCACGCGCGATCGAATCGCGGCACGGCCGCACGCTGGGCGCGCATGCCGGCCCGGTAACGCGAACCGCTTTTGACGGCGCCTGATTCAGATATGAATCAGCGGCGGGCGGGCGTGGCGGCTTTCGAACCCGCAACGACGTGGTGTAAGCTCGCCGCACGGCCCGACGGACAAGTGGCCTGGGGAAAACAAGCCAATGGTGGAGATACTGGAAGCGTTGCCGATCGGCCTGGTGTGGCTGCGCGGCGACGCCGTGGTGCTGCAGAACGCCGTCGCGCGCGATGCCGTGGGCAGACATCACGGCGAGCCGGCGCGGACGGAGGGCGAGGGCGACGGCGACGGCGACGGCGACGGCGACGGCGACGGCGGCCGGCAGGATGCGATGTCCTGGAGCCGTCTGTTGTCCGCGCTTCGCGCGGACCCGGCCTCCGTGCCGGACACGGTCTCGCTGTCCGGGCGGACCTATGCGGTCGGCGTGCATGCACAGGGCCAGTACACCCTCGTCATGCTGATGCCCCTTGACGGGCACGAGACCGTCTTTCCCGCGATAGACAAGCTACGCCAGCACTGTGGCGATCTGGAGGAGATCTTCCACCATTCCTTCGATGGCATCTTTGTCGCCGACGGCAATGGCGTCACCATGATGGTCAACGAGGGCTGCGAGCGGAACTACGATCTGCCGGCAGCAGACATGATTGGCCACCACGTCTCGGAGTTCGAGAAGAAGGGATGGATTCGGCCGGTGGTCGCCCAGCACGTTGCCCGAACCGGCCAGCGCATCACCACCACGCAACATACGCACACCGGCAAGACCATCATGGTCACCGGCATGCCGCTATTCGACGGCGCGGGCAAGGTACGCAAAGTCGTGATCAATTCGCGCGACACCACCGAACTGGTGCAGTTGCAGGATGCACTGGCGCAGGCCAAGGCAGACCTGCGGCGCGTGGACGAGGAGATCGAAGCGCTGCGGACACAGAACCTGAACGTCGATGGCCTGGTGATCCGCAGCGAGGCCATGCACCGGGTGGCATCGCTGGCCGTGCGCGTTGCCAAGGTCGATGCCACCGTCCTGATCACGGGCCCGTCGGGCGCAGGCAAGGACGTGATCACGCGCCTGATCCACCGCGAGAGTCCGCGCGCAGCGGGACCGCTCATCAAGATCAACTGCGGCGCGGTGCCGCGCGACCTGCTGGAATCGGAACTGTTCGGCTATGAAGCGGGCGCCTTCACCGGGGCGCAGCGGCAGGGCAAGTCGGGCCTCATCGAGCTGGCCAACCGCGGCACGCTGTTTCTCGACGAGATCGGCGACATGCCGCTGGACCTGCAGGTCAAGTTGCTGCAAGTGTTGCAGGACCGCGTGATATCGCGCCTCGGCTCGACGCGTACCGTGCCGGTCGATGTGCGCGTCGTCGCGGCCACCAATCGCGACCTCGAAGCGATGGTCCGCGAGCGCACGTTTCGCGACGACCTGTTCTACCGCCTCAATGTGGTGCCGCTGCGCGTACCGCCGCTTGCCGAGCGCAAGGACGATATCGCGCCGATGGTGTTCCAGTTCCTGCGGGAATTCAACCAGCGCTATGGCGTGAACCGCATCGTATCGGAGGAGGCAATGACATTGCTGCTGGCGTACGACTGGCCCGGCAACGTGCGCGAGCTGCGCAACGTGGTAGAGCGGCTGGTGGTGACCAGCCAGAGCGACCTTGTCGAGCCGGCGTTCCTCGACGGGGTGCTGCCGGCCGAGATCCTCGACGCCAGCACCTTTCGCCAGCGCGTCGACCGTTTCGAGCGCCGGCTCATCGAGGACGCGATGCGCAAGTACGGCAATACCCGGGAGGTCGCACGGGCGCTTGGCATCAGCCAGTCCAGCGTGGTGCGCAAGCTCAGGCGCGGCGACTGATCCCGGGGTCGCCTCAGAAAACGGAAAATAAAGCACGCTAAGCCGGTTGCAGCGGTCGTAGCGGCCTGAACTTGCCCGCGCCGATCTTGGCGCTGCTGCGCCAGAGGTAATCGCCGGTGAGGTTGATGTGCTCCCAACCGAGCGGCGACAGGTACTGCAACAGCGCGTCATCAACGGCATGGCCGTTGCCACGCAGCGCGTGCGCAGCCCGTTCCAGATAGACCGTGTTCCACAACACGACGGCAGCCGTTACCAGATTGAGGCCGCTAGCCCGGTAGCGCTGCTGCTCGAAACTGCGGTCGCGGATTTCACCCAGGCGGTTGAAAAACACTGCCCTGGCCAGCGCATTGCGCGCCTCGCCCTTGTTCAGGCCGGCATGCACGCGGCGGCGCAGTTCCACGCTTTGCAGCCAGTCCAGGATGAACAGCGTGCGCTCGATGCGGCCCAGCTCGCGGAGCGCCACGGCCAGGCCGTTCTGGCGTGGGTAGCTGCCGAGCTTTCGGAGCATCAGGGAGGCCGTCACCGTGCCCTGCTTGATCGAGGTGGCCAGCCGCAGGATTTCGTCCCAATGGGCGCGGACGTGCTTGATGTTGAGCGTGCCGCCGATCATGGGTTTCAGCGCGTCATAGGCGGCGTCGCCCTTCGGGATGTAGAGCTTGGTGTCGCCCAGGTCGCGGATGCGCGGCGCGAAGCGGAAGCCCAGGAGGTGCATCAGGGCGAAGACGTGATCGGTGAAGCCCGCCGTGTCGGTGTAATGCTCCTCGATCCGCAAGTCGGACTCGTGGTACAGCAGGCCGTCGAGCACGTAGGTCGAATCGCGCACGCCGACGTTCACGACCTTGGTGTGAAATGGCGCGTACTGGTCAGAAATGTGGGTGTAGAACGTCCGCCCTGGGCTGCTCCCGTATTTCGGGTTGATGTGGCCGGTGCTCTCGGCCTTGCTGCCGGTGCGGAAGTTCTGGCCGTCCGACGATGAGGTGGTGCCGTCGCCCCAGTGCTCGGCGAAGGGATGGCGGAACTGTGCGTTGACCAGATCGGCCAGCGCCGCCCCGTAGGTTTCGTCGCGGATGTGCCAGGCTTGCAGCCAAGCCAGCTTGGCGTAGGTCGTGCCGGGGCAAGACTCCGCCATCTTGGTCAGGCCCAGGTTGATCGCGTCGGCGAGGATCGTGGTCAGCAACAGGTTCTTGTCTTTGGCCGGGTCGCCCGATTTCAGATGCGCGAAATGCCGAGTGAAGCCCGTCCATTCGTCCACCTCCAGCAGCAGTTCGGTGATCTTGACGTGCGGCAGGATCATTGCCGTCTGGTCGATCAGCGCTTGGGCGGTGTCGGGTACCGCCGCGTCGAGCGGCGTGATCTTCAAGCCTGACTCGGTGATGATGGCGTCCGGCAGCTCGTTGGCCGTCGCCATACGGTTGACGGTGGCAAGCTGTGTTTCCAGCAGCGTCAGCCGGTCGTTCAGGTACCGGTTGCAGTCGGTGGCCACGGCCAGCGGCAATTCGCTGGCCTGCTTGAGGCTGGCGAATTTCGCGGGCGGCACCAGGTAGTCCTCGAAGTCCTTGAACTGGCGCGACCCCTGCACCCAGATGTCGCCGGAACGCAACGCGTTCTTCATCTCCGACAGCGCGCACAGTTCGTAGTAGCGCCGGTCGATGCCGGTGTCGGTCATGACCAGCTTCTGCCAGCGCGGCTTGATGAACTCGGTCGGCGCGTCGGCGGGCACCTTGCGGGCGTTGTCGCTGTTCATGCCGCGCAGCACCTCGATGGCGTCGAGCACGTCCTTCGCGGCGGGAGCGGCCCGCAGCTTGAGCACGGCAAGGAATTCCGGCGCGTAGCGGCGCAGCGTGGCGTAGCTTTCGCCGATGCGGTGCAGGAAATCGAAGTCCTCGGGCTGCGCAAGCTTCTGCGCTTCGGTGACGCTCTCGGCGAAGGCATCCCAGGACATGACGGCCTCGATGGCGGCGAACGGATCGCGGCCCGCCTGCTTGGCCTCGATCAGCGCCTGGCCGATGCGGCCGAACAGCCGCACCTTGGCGTTGATCGCCTTGCCGGACGCCTGGAATTGCTGCTGATGCTTGTTCTTGGCGGCGTTGAACAGCTTGCCCAGGATGCGGTCGTGCAGGTCGATGATTTCGTCGGTGACGGTGGCCATGCCCTCGATGGCAAGCGCCACCAGGGTGGCATAGCGTCGCTGCGCCTCGAACTTGGCCAGGTCGGCGGGCGTCATCTGGCCACCCTCACGGGCGATCTTGAGCAGGCGGTTCTGGTGCACCGACCGCTCGATGCCAGAAGGCAGGTCGAGCGCCTGCCACGCTTTGAGGCGTTCGATGTGTTCCAGCATGTGCCGCGAATTCGGTTTGACGGGCGATTGGCGCAGCCAGGCCAGCCAGGTCGTTTTGCCGTTGTCCCGACGCTTGAGCAGATCGTCGAGGCGGCGGCGATGCGCGTCCGACAGCGGTTCGGCCAAGGCATCGTAGATGCGCCGGTTGGCGCGGGTGATTGCTTCGGCGCTCGCCCGCTCGACGGCGTTGAGGGGTCTCCTCGTTTTCAGTGCAATAAGTGACGGTACGAAAAGCTAGCACTGGCGCGGAGGTGGTGTTGGTAGATCGTTGATTTCATTGACTTTCCTGTTCACTTTCAAATCTGCGATTCGTGGCGTCAAACCGTGGTCGGTTTCATCCATTGGTGCCAGTTATCGATGCATTTGGCCGCGAAGGCAGGATTTGGTCAGCATAGCGGTCAACCGGGAAGCGAAACACACCCCGCAAGTTGATGCTCTCCAGCCTGGTGGGCGCAATCTTCCCGATCAGTTCCGGTGGAATGACCTGGCGGCGGTTCGACCAGCGATCCAGGACCGCCTGCATCTGTGAGGTATTCCACGCCATCACGATGTTGGCCATCAGGCTCAACGCATCGGCCACAGCCTGCATTTCATCGACACGTTTGGCCTGCGCCGGGCTGATCCGGCCGGTATAAATGGCGCGCTTGAGGGCGTTAACAGCCTCGCCCCGATTGAGCACCCGGCGCAACTCGTTCCTGAAAGCGTCCTTGACAAAGTAGTCAGCCAAAAACGCCGTACGCAGCAACCGCCCCAATTGCACGCCAGCCTCATAGATTGGATCGCCCTGGGCGGCAGAACCGAACCGCGCAAGAGCTGCCACCGCACTGGCATGTCCGCTCATGACCGAGGCTGCCAGGTGCACCAGACTATCCCAATGCTTTTCGATCAAAGCGACGTCGACATTGGCTTCGCACACCGCAGCGATTTCTGCGGGCACTTTGGTGCCGCGTGGCACAAAGAGGTGGCGCTGTTTGAGTTCCTTCAACCGCGGGCAAAGATCAAAACCAAGCAAACGGGCATGTGACATGGCAAAGTCGGTGTAGCCATGGGTATCCACAGCAAGCTGGCTGGTCTCCAGCTTTTCTTGGCGGATGACACCTTCAATGGCCACGCCCGCCTGGCGCTCATTGAGCACAAAGGGCTGCGCATGGAAGATGCCCCACCGGTCTTTTACATGGGAGTAGATTCCAATGGAAGGTGTGTTGCGCCGAGGATCAAGCCGGGCTTGCCACACCCGTTTGGTGGTCTCCATGGTCATCATGTCAGAAGATGCCAAATCGGACCGCCCCCAGGTGGCGGCAATCGGGTGTCGCTGCATGAATTCCAGCACAGCCTGGCAGGCCTGGCTCAGACGCCGTTCGTCCCGCGCCCAGCGCATGGCCTGGCGAATGCTGGTGGCAGACAATTGCGGAATCATGCGCGCGCATTCGACCGCAGTCAGACTGGTGCCGTGGGCCATGATGCCGGCATAGACCATCAGCAGCTCGTCGGTAGAGCGCGGCTCACGTCCGAGCATGATCCAGCTAAAGCGCACCTGGGCGTCAACGGCCAGAATCACTTCCGGCAATTGAACCTCACCGATGCGGTGATCCAAAGCCGCGCGCAGCTTGGTCACTTCTGGGTCTTCGTCCTCTGCGGGCAATGGCGACAAATGGAGTTCATCATCCACGCGCAGTACGCCACTGCGGGCTGCAGCGGCCACCGCATCGACACCGGCAGTTACTCTGGCCAGCAAAGGCTTCAAGAAAGTGGCAGCCTTGCTGGGTAACGATAGACGGGCATAGTGTTTCTTGGACTCTGCCTGCCAACGCTCGTCCGTGAAGAACAAGCGCGCACGACCCCGAAAGCTCAGGCTGTGCTCAATCCAGACCGAGCCATTGCGCACCGCGCGGCGCAGGGCAAACAGGGTGGCCACCTCCAACGCCTGAAACGCCCGTTCCCGGTCTGGGCTGGAGATCGAAACCTGCCAGATCATTCCCAGACTTGGTGCCACCACTTCAACTGGCAGCTTTCTGGATCCTTTGAGATATAAAGCTTGCAGCTTGGCAAGGTACTCGATGGCAGGATGCTCGCCGGTGGCCTGCCAGGGCAGCTTTGCAATGGCGACGAGCAACGACCGCACGGGGCGAATTCCATCAATCAATCCCTCGCGGACCAGGGAGGCCCTGCTCGGTGGTTTGCGTTTCTGGGTTTCGGTGATCAAGGCTTCAAGACGGGCACGCAACTCAGCATCTGGCACCGCACCTTGCGCGCTCAAGGCAACAAGTTCGCCGAGCAGCGTTTTGTACATTGCGGCCCAATTGACGGTAGCGGGGACATCGGCGGCAGCCTGACGCCACAGATCGGCGATCCGGCGCTGCACCATAAGGATCAACTGGTCTGTGGTGGTGAACAGGCAATACCGAAGAAAGCATGCGACCTCCACGGTGCGCGCTGGCTCTTTGATCTTGGCTCCGGCTGAGGGCGGCCTGGAGACAAGTCGGCGCGCGTAGCGGCGCAAGATGAGATCGGGGATGTCTGCCAGGTGCTTATGAACGTCCAGCGTGTAAAGCAGGTCGATGCGCTCCAGTACCTCGCTGATTTGGCGGGTTGAGTGTTTCGCCGGTGCAGCCCATAGCCAACTCTGCTGGGTTTGTCCATCTGGGCGCGGCTCTGAAACTGAGGCTCGCCAGCGATCAAGTGTTGCTGGATCAACGCTGGCGGCGATGGCGGTGCCTGTTTCAACTTCAAGCTGGGCAAGTGCCGCCGCAATCAGTGTCCGAATTGCCCGCTCGTGCACGATCACCAGCTTGTTCTTGTACAGCCATTGACGCGCCCGCACGAGTAGCTGATCGCGGTCGGCGCAGCGCGCCACTTCGTCGCGCAGTTCACGTACCAGTGAGCGGCGCTGGTGCTCGCTCATCCACTGGAATCCAAGGACCGTGCAGGCTACTTGTTGGTGATCGAATAGCGTGCGCCCGCGTTCATACATGGCTCTCAGCGAGGCGACTTCTGGTGCTGCAATGCCAAGCTCGTTGCCAAGGTGGCGCCACAAGGCTACTGGAATTACCCGAAAGGCACCGAGCAAACGCCCACTCATGCGCAGGAAACCAATATGGAGCGCCAGACCAAGCTTGTGGGAATCACCTCGGCGTGCATTGATTGCGTCGCGCTCGGCACCATCGAAGGTGAAAAATGCCTTCATCTCGAAGTCGCTGATATCGCGGGGGAGCCCACGCATCCCCAAAAACGTTGTGTGCCAACCCTGCATCGTGAACCTCAAAAGTGGGAGGCCACCATACCCGTTTACAAAGCGAACAGGAAAGTCAATGAAATCAACGGTCTACCCAGACCACCCCCGCGCCAGTGCTAGCTTTGCGTACCGTCACTTATTGCACTGAAAACGAGGAGACCCCGTTGAGGGCAGGCAGAATGACCGACTGCTGCCGCAGGTGCTCGATCAAGGTGCTGGCCAGCACGATGCCCTTGTCGGTCTGCAAGGCCATCTCGGTCAGCAACTGGACGGCCTGCCGGTAGTGGCCCATGGTAAAGGGCTGGAAGCCGAACACCGTTTGCAGTTCGACCAGGTGCTCGCGCCGGGTCTGCTCCCGCTGCCCGTATTCGTCCCAGCTTTCGACGCTGACCTTGAGCTGGTCGGCGACCAGTTTCAACAAGGGCGGAAACGGCGGCTCATCGACGCCCAGGATGACACCAGGAAAGCGCAGGTAACAGAGCTGCACGGCGAAGCCCAGCCGGTTGGCCGGGCCGCGCCGCTGCCGGATGATGGAGAGGTCGGTTTCGCTGAACGTGTAGTGACGGATCAACTCATCCTTGGTGTCCGGCAACGCCAGCAGGCTTTCGCGCTCGGCGGCGGACAGGATTGAACGACGTGGCATATTTACTGATCCGTTCTCAAGTATTGATACAGGGTTTCGCGACTGATTCCGAATTCACGAGCCAGCTTGGTCTTTTGCTCGCCAGCCTCGACACGTTGGCGCAGTTCGGCAATACGCTCAGACGACAGGGATTTCTTCCTGCCACGGTAGGCCCCGCGCTGCTTGGCGAGCGCGATGCCCTCGCGCTGCCGCTCGCGGATCAAGGCGCGTTCGAACTCGGCGAACGCGCCCATTACCGACAGCATCAGGTTCGCCATCGGCGAGTCCTCGCCGGTGAAGGTCAAATGCTCCTTAAGGAACTCGATGCGTACGCCGCGCTGGGTGAGGCCCTGCACCAGGCGGCGCAGGTCGTCGAGGTTGCGCGCCAGACGATCCATGCTGTGCACCACGACCGTGTCGCCTTCGCGCACGAAGGCGAGCAGCCGTTCCAGTTCGGGCCGCCGTGTGTCCTTGCCCGACGCCTTGTCGGTGAACACTTTATCCACCTGGATCTGTTCGAGCTGCCGTTCTGGGTTCTGGTCGAAGCTGCTGACGCGGACGTAACCGATGCGCTGACCGTGCAAGGTATCCTCCTGAGGGAAATGTGTCAGGAAGAAATCTATGACCCTTGACGGCGTATGTCAATCAATTCGGAAGGCAACTCTATTCTGACGATTTAGCGCCGGATGGTCTGACGCCAAGTTAGGGTATGCCTCAATCTGACGGTAGCGAGTCGCAGGCGTTCGGATCGGCATCGGTTTCGTTCCCTGTCTTGGCACGCGCTTCGAAGCGTTGATAACACTCCAACCCGCAGAAGTGCTCGACGTATTCCGCGCCTTCCGGGGTGAAGGCGGCATCGAGCGGGATTTCCTTGCAGCACACGCAGCAACTGGTGGTGGTCGAGTCACTTGCATTCATGGTGGCACCCCTCCATTGACTGACGAAGACGGCGAATGCCGCCGCCGGCATTGGCTTCGCGAACAGGAAGCCTTGTCCTGTGTCGCAGTCCGCTTGTCGCAATAGATCAAGACTCGCCGATGTTTCCACGCCTTCAGCCACCACATCCATGCCCAGCCCGTGCGCAAGCTGAATCACGGTGTGCACGATGGTTTGGTCGCGGCGGTCGTTGGCGAGCCCGGCGACAAACGATTGGTCGATCTTGAGCGTGCTGATTGGGCAGCACTTCAGATGTTGCAGACAGGAATACCCCGTCCCGAAGTCATCGGCGGCGAAGCGCACACCGATCTGCCGCGAGGCGTCCAGGGCGGGGAAGATCGCCGGATCACCAAACGCGACCGATTCGGTCAGCTCGATTTCGAGATACTCGGCGGGCAACTCGGCATCAGCCAGCACGCCCTTTACCCACCCGTCGAAGTCCGGTCCCACTTGGCTCGCCGAAACATTGACGGCCAGCCGGAACGGTCGCCATGCCAGCATTCGCCAGTCACGCATCTGGCGGCAGGCTTCGCCCAGCACCCAAGCGCCGATTTCAGGCATCAGGCCGGACGATTCGACCACGGGCAGGAACTGGCCCGGTGGCAATAGTCCAAGCGTCGGATGACGCCAGCGCAACAGGGCTTCCGCGCCGACAATCCCACCACTGCGCAGATCGACGACGGGCTGGTAGTGCAGTTCAAGCTGCCCGCGCTCGACCGCTTGGGCCAGTTCCGGCGTCGTCCATCCATCCGGCCGGAAAGCGCTCATTCTCTTTCCCTGAATGCCCGCAACGCCCGCGACAGGGACAGAAGGAACAGGCCGGTCAAACCGAGCGCCGCGATGACCCAATGCTCGCCGAGGAAAGCACCGGCGGTTGTGCCGGCCAGCACGACAGCGAGGATGGGCAGGTGGCAGGGGCAAGTCAGCACAGCCAGTCCGCCCCACAGGTAGCCGGTGATCGGTTTGTGCGTCTCGGACGGCAAGCGCTCGGGGTTGTTCATGGCAGACTCTCCGCGTGCTGTGCCGGCTCGGTCGGCAGGGTGGCCAACTGCACTTCCAGATCGGCCAACGCTTCGCGCCGACGCTCGACGAACTGACGCAGCAGGGCAAGCTGCGCGGCCGCTTCGTCGCCGTCCGCCGCATCCAGCGCCCGGCACAGCCGCGCCAGCGCGTCGAGGCCGATGCCCGCCTCGAAGGCCGCCCGCACGAAGCACAGCCGTTGCAAGGCGGCGTCATCGAACAAGCCGTAGCCGCCTGGTGTGCACGCCACCGGGCGCAGCAATCCGCGCAGCAGGTAGTCGCGCACGATATGCACGCTCACCCCGGCATCAAGAGCCAGCCGGGACACCGTGTAGGCGTTCATTGAACACCTCCTTTTTCTCACCCGGCGCAGCAGGAAAGCTGCTTCACATCCTTGTTGAAGGTCTGCGCCGCGAGCTTCAACCCCTCGACCATCGTCAGGTAGGGGAACAACTGGTCGGCCAGTTCCTGCACCGTCATGCGGTTGCGAATGGCCAGAGCCGCCGTCTGGATCAGTTCACCCGCTTCCGGCGCGACCGCCTGTACGCCGATCAGCCGATGGCTGCCTTCCTCGATAACCAACTTGATGAAGCCGCGTGTGTCGAAGTTGGCGAGCGCACGCGGCACGTTGTCCAAGGTCAAGGTGCGGCTGTCGGTCTCGATCCCGTCGTGGTGGGCTTCCGCCTCGCTGTAGCCCACGGTCGCCACTTGCGGATCGGTGAACACCACGGCCGGCATTGCGGTCAGGTCGAGCGCCGCATCGCCGCCGGTCATGTTGATCGCGGCACGGGTGCCGGCCGCTGCCGCCACATAGACGAACTGCGGCTGGTCGGTGCAGTCGCCGGCCGCGTAGATGTTCGGGTTGCTCGTGCGCATGCCTTGGTCGATGACGATGGCACCTTGCGCATTGACAGTGACCCCCGCTGCGTCCAGCGCGAGGCTGCGCGTGTTCGGTGTCCGACCGGTGGCAACCAGCAGTTTGTCGGCGCGCAATTCACCGTGCGTGGTGGTCAGCACGAATTCACCGTCCATATGGGCGACCTGGCTGGCTTGCGTGTGCTCCAGCACCTCGATGCCCTCGGCACGGAAAGCGGCTGTCACCGCCTCGCCGATGGCCGGGTCTTCACGGAAGAACAAGGTATTGCGCGCCAGGACCGTGACCTTGCTGCCCAGCCGGGCAAAGGCTTGCGCCAGCTCCAGCGCCACCACCGACGAGCCGATTACGGCAAGGCGTTCGGGAATGGTGTCGCTCGCCAGGGCCTCGGTGGAAGTCCAGTAGGGTGACTCTTTCAAGCCCGGAATCGGCGGGACCGCCGGGCTGGCACCCGTGGCGACCAGGCAGCGGTCGAACATCACGACGCGCTCGCCACCCTCGTTCAAACGGACGGTAAGGCTCTGGTCGTCCTTGAAGCGCGCCTCACCGTGCACAACGGTGATGGCCGGATTACCGCCCAGGATGCCTTCGTACTTGGCGTGCCGCAGTTCGTCGACGCGGGCCTGCTGCTGGGCCAGCAGCTTACTGCGGTCAATCGTAGGCACAGTTGCCGCAATACCGCCATCGAACGGGCTTTCCCGGCGCAGATGGGCGATGTGGGCGGCGCGGATCATGATCTTGGACGGCACACAGCCGACATTGACGCAGGTGCCGCCGATGGTGCCGCGCTCGATCAGCGTGACCTGCGCGCCTTGCTCGACGGCCTTCAGCGCCGCCGCCATCGCGGCTCCACCGCTGCCAATGACCGCTACCTGCACCGGGGGCTCGTTGCCACTGTGCTTTTCGGCGGCGGCCATCCATCCCCGCACCTTGTCGAGCAGTCCGACGCGGTTGTCCGCCAGTGGCGCATCGGCTAGCGTTGCCTTGTAGCCCAGTCCGGCCACGGCGGCAGTCAGCGCGTCCGGCGATGTGCCCGGCACGATGGCGAGTTGCGCTGTGCCCTTCGGATAGGACACCAGCGCCGACTGCACGCCTGGCACTTTTTCCAGCGCTTCCTTGACGTGCGCCGCGCACGAGTCGCAAGTCATGCCGGTGATTTTTAGATGGGTCATGCAACAGATCCTTTATCGTTTGTGGCGCCAGACAATGACGTCCGTTGTGCTGCGGTGCCGTTTTCAGTGACTCACTGCTTGACGCTGGACGGATAGCCCGCGTCTGCGGTTGCCTTGGTCAGCTTCTGCACGCTGGTCTTGGCATCGTCGAAGGTGACGACCGCTTGGCGTGTCTCGAAAGTCACGTCAACTTTGCTGACGCCTTCGACCTTGGAAATCGCCTTCTTGACAGTGATCGGGCAGGCGGAGCAGGTCATGCCCGGTACGGACAGCGTGACGGTCTGGGTGGCGGCCCAGACGGGGGCAACAACGGCGGCGAGGGCGAGGGAGGCAAACAGTTTCTTCATGGTGAACTCCGATCAGTAGAAAAATGGCATGACGTAGGGAAATCCGAGCGCGACCAGAACCAGCGCGGCCACGATCCAGAAAATGAGCTTGTAAGTAGCTCGCACTTGGGGAATCGCGCAGACCTCACCCGGTTTGCAGGCCGCTGCCTGCCGGTAGATGCGCCGCCAGGCGAAGAACAACGCCACCAGCGCCACGCCGATAAAGATGGGGCGATAGGGTTCCAACACCGCCAAGTTGCCGATCCAAGCGCCGCTGAACCCCAAGGCGATCAGAACCAACGGCCCGAGGCAGCAAGCCGAGGCGAGGATGGCGGCAAGCCCTCCAGTGAAGAGCGCGCCGCGCCCGGTTTTTGGTTCAGACATGCGCTTGTCCTTTCGAATTGAAATTGGATAGCGTAACCTTACTTCCGTACTCATGTACGGAGTCAAGCGATATGGAAAACAATTTGGAGAACCTGACCATTGGCGTTTTCGCCAAGGCGGCCGGGGTCAATGTGGAGACCATCCGTTTCTATCAGCGCAAGGGCTTGTTGCTGGAGCCTGACAAGCCCTATGGCAGCATCCGCCGCTATGGCGAGGCGGATGTAACGCGGGTGCGCTTCGTGAAATCAGCCCAGCGGCTGGGCTTCAGCCTGGATGAGATCGCCGAGCTGCTGCGGCTGGAGGATGGCACCCATTGCGAGGAAGCCAGCAGTCTGGCCGAGCACAAGCTCAAGGACGTGCGCGAGAAAATGGCTGACCTGGCGCGCATGGAGGCCGTGCTGTCTGAGTTGGTGTGCGCCTGCCATGCGCGAAGGGGGAACGTTTCCTGCCCGCTGATCGCGTCACTACAGGGTGGAGCAAGCTTGGCAGGTTCGGCTATGCCTTAGCGTGCTTTATTTTCCGTTTTCTGAGACGACCCCTTTAAGGTTGAGGCAGCCGGAGTGGCCAAGATCGGCGAAGGTTGGGTGGGGCCGAATGCGCACAGCTTGGCGATCGATCCCGCCACGCATGAGATTTATCTTCCCCTGCCGGACATCGACCATCATCCGGTGATGCGTGTCTTGAAGCCCGACACCTGACGCACGCCGAACGCGCGACAATAGTCGAGCCCGCGCTCAACCACGATTGTCGACATGTCCCTCCGCTCCGCAACCCCAGCCCTGGCAGCCGCACTGCTGTTCGGCGCAAGCACGCCCTTGGCTAAGACCCTGACTGGCGCGGTTTCACCGATCCTGCTGGCGGGACTGCTCTATCTGGGAAGTGGCCTTGGCTTGGCGGGTGTTCTGCTATTCAGGCGGCTGACCAGGACAGCCAGCGAGGCGGCACAGCCTGGGCCTGCCATTCCTCGGGGTGAGATTCCCTGGCTGCTGGGCGCGATTGTCGCCGGCGGCGTGGCGGGGCCAGCACTCCTGATGACGGGGTTGACTCACACGGGCGCCGCGCCCGCGTCGCTATTGCTGAACGTCGAAGGGGTTTTCACCGCGCTGGTGGCGTGGATCATATTCAAGGAAAACGCCGACCGGCAAATCGTTCTCGGGATGGTCGCCATCGTCGCGGGCGGCGTGCTGCTGTCGTGGCAACCCGATGCGGCGAGCCTGTCACCGGGCGCCTTGTTGATCGTTGCCGCCTGTGCCTGCTGGGCGATCGACAACAATCTGACGCGTAACGTCTCGTCCAACGATGCGGTGTTGATCGCCTGCCTGAAAGGCTTGGTGGCCGGCACCTGCAATACTGGCTTCGCACTGGTGGCCGGCAATGCGCTGCCGGCTGCGTTGCCTCTTGTCGCGGCCATGGTGGTCGGCTTTGCTGGCTATGGGATTAGCCTGGCGCTATTCGTGGTCGCGCTGCGACATCTGGGCACCGCGCGCACCGGAGCGTACTTCTCGGTCGCGCCGCTGTTCGGCGTCGTGATTTCATTCCTCATCTGGCCTGAGGTTCCCGGCATTCTGTTCTGGATCGCTGCGGCGCTGATGGCGCTAGGGGTCTGGCTGCATCTGCGCGAGCGGCACGAGCATGAGCACGTGCACGAGCCCATGGAGCACATGCATGCGCATCGACACGACGAGCACCACCAGCATGAGCACGATTTCCCGTGGGATGGCAAGGAGCCACACGTGCATGCGCACAAGCATGAGGTGCTGGTCCACAAACACCCGCATTATCCGGACATCCACCATCGTCATACGCACTAGGGCGCGATGCCGGATATTGACCGCTATCTCGAAGCCGCGACCCGCGATAACACGCGGCGCAGCTACCAATCGGCCATTCGGCATTTCGAGGTCGAGTGGGGAGGCTTCCTGCCGGCGAGCGCCGACAGCATTGCGCGCTACCTGGCCGACCACGCGCAGACGCTTGCCATCAACACGCTGCGTCAGCGCCTTGCTGCGATCGGGCAGTGGCACGTTTCACAGGGTTTCCCCGACCCGACCCGGGCGCCACACGTGCGGAAGGTGCTCAAGGGCATCCAGGCACTGCACCCTGCCCAGGAGCGGCGCGCCAAACCGCTGCAACTCATGCAACTGGAGCGATTGGTCGCGTGGCTCGATGCCCAGATCGCCACAGCTACGGTGGCAAATGCGGGCCGTCAACTCCAGGTCCACACCCGTAACAAGGCGCTGGTGCTGATCGGCTTCTGGCGGGGTTTCCGATCGGACGAACTGAGCCGGCTGCAGATCGAGCACATCACCGTCGAACCTGGGCGCGGCATGACCATCTTCCTGCCGCGCACCAAGACAGACCACGTTGGTACGACGCACCGGGCACCGGCCTTGTCGCGTCTGTGCCCGGTGGCGGCCTACGAGGCATGGCTGGCCGCATCCGGCTTGACGCGGGGTCCGGTTTTTCGGCGCATCGATCGCTGGGGGAAGATCGCCGACGCCGGGCTGCAGGCCGCCAGCGTCGTGCCCTTGTTGCGAACGTTGTTCCAGGAAGCCGGCCTGCCCGAGGCGGCTCGCTATAGCAGTCACTCGCTGCGGCGCGGCTTTGCCTCCTGGGCCAACGCGAACCAGTGGGATCTCAAGATGCTGATGGAGTACGTCGGCTGGAAGGATGTCCGCTCCGCCATGCGCTACATTGACGCGGCAGACCCATTCGCACAACACCGTATCGAATCGGCGCTGGCGCCGCCTGCAGCACCTATGCCACCGCGGGCCATCCCACCCGCATCGACGGAGCAGCGCCCCATGGCTGTGCCCAAGCCCGTGGCTCAGACGCGCTTGATCGTGCGCCTCTATATCGAGCGCAACAGCAAGTTCGTGCGCGGCAAGTCCAAGGCGCGTCGCTGGATTGAGCAGTGCTGCTTGGCCCAGTACCAAATGCGGCCGCTGGAGGGCCCCCGCACCGAATACGAGATCGTGATGCCGTTTGCCGCTGGCCCCGAACTGGAACAGGCCATCGCGGAACTGATTGCGGAGATGCACGACCAGGCGGACCTGTGCAACTGCTTTGTCGAGGTGACGCTGCACGATCCGGTGACCGATACCCACTGGAGCTAATCAGCCTGGGACTTGCGAATTGCCATTATCCCGCACGCCGGCGAGGCGCTGCCTCCAGCAGGGTGTCCTGGTACTGGTGGATCGGGAAACTCAGGATGCCCCGGAAATTCACATGCGCGAAGTGGGCCGGGCCCATGCGGCGCAGCCAGTCGTCTTCGACGCGCAGCCCCTTGCGGCGCCACGCATCGACCGTGGCCTGCATACGCTGCGTGTTCCAGGCAATCACCAGGTTCGTCAGTAGGGTCAGCGATCCGGAAATCGCGATCATTTCGTCCTGACGGCGCCCGCGGTCATGTGCCACCTTGCTGGAATAGATGGCCCGCTGAAGCTGGTGGACCGACTCACCCCGATTGAGCAGGGTGCGCAACTCGCGGCGAAACTCCGCATTGCTGAAGAAGTCGCACAGGAACAGCGTGCGCAGCAGTTTGCCCAGGTGATCCGCAGCTTTGTGGATGGGGTCGCCTTGGGCGGCGCTGCCGAAGCGCTGCAGCGCGACAATCGCACTCACGCGTCCCGAATAGATTGACGCCACCAAGCGCAGCAACCCATCCCAGCCCTCACGAATAGTCTTGAGCGAGATCTCGTGAGACGCTGCGGCCGACAAGCCGTCGCTCACTAGCAGCCCACGCGGCACGTACAGCTTGCGCTCGGACAGGTTGCGAAGCCATGGGCACAGGTCAAAGCCGAGCAATTTGGCCACCGCCATCCCCACGTTCGTATAGCCGTGCGTATCGACCGCGAGCCGGAGGAGCCCGCCGCCGGTACGGGTCTCGTTGTGGCGCAGCACGCCTTCGATCGCTACGCCGGTCTGCCGCTCGTTGAGCACCATGGGCTGGTTGTACGCGATACCGTGCTGGTCCAGCACGTGGGTGTAGATGCCAACCGCATGGGTGCGCCGGCGCGGATCGGCGCGTGCGTAAAACAAGTGGGGTGAGGTATCCAGGCTCATCGAGTCGCTCGACGCCTGCTGACCGGTTCCCCACAGCTCGGTGATCGCGTGCGTGCGTTGGAACTCCACCACGCGCTCATTCGCGCGGCGCAGCCGCCCCGGCATCTCCAACGCGCGCATCGCAGTAGAGACGTGCGCCGTGTCCAATTGCGGGATCATGGCCGCCACACCCTTGGCATCCAGTTCGGTACCGTGGGCGATCAATGCAGCGTAGAGCGAGATCAACTCGTGCGCATCGCGCGCCTTGCGTGCGAGCAGCACCTCGCTGAAATTCGTACGGGCATCCATCTCCAGGATCATGTCGGCAAACTGCGCGCTGCCAATGTCCTTGAAGAGCAGATCACGTGTACGCGTGGGTACACCGTCGGTTGGGGCCGCGTCCAGCGGCGACAGATGCAACACACCGTTCGCATCCATCGTGAAGTGACCCGCCTCGCGGGCCTCGTCCAGCGCCGCAAGACCTGCCTTCAGATGATCCGTGAGGCGGTTGAGGTAGGTGTCAGCCTGGTTCGGCAAACCGATCGAGGACAGATACCGGTCCCGCTCCGATTCCCACTGTGTCGGCGGGATCAGCAACTGATCGCGCTCCCGGAACGACAGGCTGTGGCTGATCCAGACCGTGCCGCGGCGCAGAGCTTTGCGCAAGCCCGTGATCGCGCAGGCTTCCATCGCGCGCAGCGCGCGCTTACGATCTTCGCCATCGACCAAATCACGCCAGCTTGCGCTCACCGGCACATTGCAATCGGGCGGCAGTTCCGTCGCACCATGTTCGTACAGCTTGCCGATGACCTCAAGCTGCCGCATGACCGGCTCGTTGCCGTTTCCGGCCAGCTCCAATTCCCGCAGGGGCGCCAGCAGGTTGCGGATGCGGTGGTGATCTTCTGTGAGTGTTTCGCGCACGCTCGCGGCATGGCTTGCGGTGGGCTTGGCAGACAGGCCTTCGAGCAGCTGGCCGATGTCTGCCAGGCGCGCTTCGGCCGAGCGACTGTCGTCGTCAACCAGCCCCTTGATCTCGACCAGTTGCTGCCGGTATTGGAGCGCCGAGCGCGCTTGCTTCGTAGTGGTCTTGTTGTAGGCCTGCCTGATGAGATCGGAGACGCGGCGTCCGGCCTGGTAGGCCATCGCGTCCGTCAACTCCAGCAGGGTCACACGCAGGAAGAACAACAGTTCGATGGTGCGCGTGGACGTTTTCAGTTCGCGGATCTTGGCAGGACGGCGGGCCTGGACGCGCTGGCCATAGGCGCGTTGTTTCTCGATCGGGATGCCATCCAACGCCCAGGTATGCGCGCCCAGTCCTTTGAGAAAGCGGATTTTGTCCAGCGTCTCGCTCATGGTGGACGGGCTGTGGCGTGCGGGCGGCGTCTTGAGCCATTCCAGCACGGTCGAACTGGAGGCCGCATGCTGGGCAAATACAGCGGCCTCAGCCCGCGCAACCTGCTCCATGGGCACGACCGCTTCAATCGTGGCCAGCAGGTCACGCTCGATGCTCGCCCAAATGGAACGCGCCAAGTCCTGCAACGCGCGCGTGGAAGGGATCAGAATCCGCCGTTCGTACAGCCAGTAGTTGGCGTGCTGGACCAGCTCGTCCAGCGACAGCGATTCGGTGGCGTCCTGCCGCATCCAGGCTTCGAGGCCCGTCCACTGGTCTTCATCCAGCCGCCTCAGGCCGAGGTAATCGCAAGCCCAGACCTGATGCTCGTAAAGCGTCTTGTAGCGTTGGTAGATTGTGCGTAGTGACGCAATGGTCGGGGTTGGCAAGCCGAGCTTGTCGCCGACGTAGCGCAGCAACTGCCGGGGTAGGGTATTGAGCTGGTCGAGGGTGCGGCCGCTAGCACGCAGGAAAACCAGCTGAATGGCGGCGCCGGCTCGCCCGTCCCGTCGGAACTTGTTGTTAATCGCGGCGATATCGCTGCCGGTCAAGGCAAAGTAATGATCGATATCGAACTCGGATAAGCGGGCCGGTAAGCAGTCCTTTCCCACATAGCGAAATTGCAAGTCCGACATCTTCCGCCCCCGTTCAGGTGACGCGATCCGAAATCGCGGGGCGGACATCGTACTCCCGAAGACGCCGGAAGGCAGCAGACAATAGTCGGAATCACCTGGAAAGCCTTATGAAAAAAGGCTTTGCCGGGAAACCGCCAGATTTTGCACGAGAAGTACGATTACCCCTACGAGCGATACCGAACTGGCATACGGTGACGAAGCAGACCTCGCAACAATGCGCGCAGAGCATGAAGCGAGATTCACTGCTCAGGCCGCGCTGACCAAGCGGCTTGGCCAGGTCGAATCAGCACTGGTCCGCTTGCGCCGCGGGGAATATGGGATCTGTGAACTCACAGGGGAAGAGATCCCCATCGAACGCCTGCGTGCAAATCCGCTGGCGACGCGCACGATCGAGGCACAAGAGCGCGCCGAGCGCCGCAGCCGACTGTTCGCAGTCTGAGAACGATCATGAGCAAAAGCCCGACCACAGGCCGCCAGTACAACGCTCAGGCAACTTCAGACGCATCTACGCCCTATCGGGGGTGTTTCGTGTCCGGCGATTGGCTCGAGGGATGCCCTCGAATCCTTGCGTACGCGAAGGGGCTCAATTGGGCCGAGCCGCTATTTCCGAAGGATTCCGTGGTGGAGATTGTGCGCCTGATGCGGGGCAAAGTGATCTTCGACGAGGCCGCGTACGCCGTGAGTGTGTTCGAGGACTCTGGCGCGGCAACGACTATAGGCGTACAGCAGATCACCATCGAGGGCAAACGTGTCGAGGTGTACCAAGTTGGCGCTGGATGGAACTGGGTCGATGCGGACCTACCTGCGCTTCAGGCCCGACGGAGCGAATGGCGTGTGAGACAGGTGAAGCCGACGGGACGCTGAGTCGCCCGCAGAAACAGGTACGCAACGCGTGATTGGATAAGCAATTACTAGATAACTATGTTGCTACATGACCAATGCGTGCAACTTAACCAAAATTCGTCCTACAATGGGCGCCAAGATCAACCAACTTCTTCCTGAGACAACCATGCGCAGCTTTACCGATCTCTGCACGATGGCCTTCGAGCGTTTGCGTTCCCCAGTCGATGGGGCGTTGAACGTCTCCTTCTACGCAATGGATCGTGCGACCCCGTCACTGCATGTTGTCGAGTGCCGCCCGGAAGTCGCCTCCTTTTACGCCGAGGGACAAATCCCCGGTCATGAGGAGGTTGGCGCCATCACATGTGGAATGACGCCAGGCGAGGTCCGCGTTGGGTTGATCATGCCGCCGTCGGCAGTGTTCGGCGACGCTCAGTCGCTCAAGATGGAGATCAGTCACGCCTACGACGGTTTGCCGGCCGACATCATTCGCACGCTGCCAGGCCGGCGCACGTTGTTCGATCGTGTCTTCAACGAAGCCCCGTTCGACGCGCACTGGATGCGACAGGCTCTGGAGGATGACGCGGCAGCGCAAATGCTGGTCGAGCGCCTGAGCTACATTGTCAGCACCATTTGGCGCACCGGCATGCAGGTGCTTGCTGACGCCGGCATGATGGAGTTGAGCGACACGGTACTTGTCTGGAGCGCAGTGCAACTGCAGCCCCACGACATCTGCAAGAAATTCCACGTCGTAATCGTCGACAGCGCTCGTCAGGAAGATGGGCGCTGGGTAACAGTGCTGCGTTCAAACCTGCCGGCCAATTTCCTCGAGAAGGCGATGAATTCGGAGGGCTACGAAGTCACGGTCAGTTCAGTGGAGGATGTCCAGGAGATGCCAGAACTGGCAGCTTGACGAGCACCTGGCAGTCGAACCCAAAGCCGCGCGGCCTGAAAACCGCGCGGCTTTTTCATATGTCCTCGCTATAGCTCGTTCGCTTGCGATCGAGCTCCATGAGCACCTTAGCGCGCGGCTGCAGATTGCGCAGAACCGTCGCGTGCGCCTCCCACAGCAAGTGCAGAAGGCTCTTGACGTGCCCCCAAAGGGCCGAGTGCGGCGACAACTCCTTGAACATCCACACGAGGATGGCCCGCAGCGGAGGCAGTACCAGGAACGCCAGCAGGACGAAAAATCCGTAGAAAAGCAGGGACGCGACGTTGATTGAAGAGCCGTGCATAACTGGTATTCCGAAGAAATGTGATTAGACATTATATGGCTTCGTTGCGTTACTTAGCATTGCCGTGCTAGCATAATTCTAGTTATGCCGCCTCTCGAAAAGAGACAACCACACGTCTGACAGCAGGACACGCCTGTTTGTCCCGAGTACATGCAACTCAATCCCTCCAAACCGGTTCTGGGCATCGTCTCCACGCTTGCCTTCCTGTACTTGATTTACCTCTTCCTGACCGGTGATCCGCTGGAGAGGATCAACAGGACGTGCGCGCCATTGTTCCAGTGGCCAGCGAAGGTCGTTATTGGCGGAGTGCGAATCTTTTCCCCCGGCTCCGCACAGGCAGTGGAATCCAAGTTCGATACCGGCTTCCAAACATGCCGGCAGTGGGTCTGGAATTCGTTCTATGCCGCCGACTACGCGCGTCTGCGGACTCGCACTGCCGAGGACAATCGAGGCGGGGCCAACCAATGAAGCGCCCATGGGCAAGCCAGGTTGAAGAGGCGCAGCGGCTATTGTGGGATCGGCTGTCTGCGCTGCGCGAATATCTCGATGACTCGACTGTCACCGAAATCATGCTCAACCCGACGGCAGACGGCGAGATCCGCGTCTTCATCGAACGGGCTGGTCGCATGGCGATGGTGGACGCACGCGTCGATCAGATGGCGGTGGATGCCTCTATCCGCGCAATCATGATGCTCAACGACAAGGACGTCGGTTCGCTGATGGATGCTCGCCTGGCCGGCGTACGGGTCGCGGCGGCACTCCCACCAGTGTCGATTCACGGCCCGATGCTCGTCATCCGAAAGCACGCATCCAGGCGCTTTCGCCTGGATGAATATGTGCAGAGCGGTGCGTTTCTACCGGGCGGCGGGGCGGCTGGCCAGCAAACCGAGCACGGTATGACCGCGCAGCAAGATTTCGAGCATCAGGCTTCCCAGGGTGGGCGGGGGCTGCTGGAATTTATACGGTGGGCGGTGCAGGCCCAGCGCAACATCATTGTTTGCGGCGGCACCGGGTCGGGTAAGACCACGCTGCTGTCGTCGTGCATGCTTGAGGTCTCCCCCGACGATCGCGTGATCACTTGCGAGGACACCAACGAGATCGTGCTGGACCAGCCGAACGTCGTTCAGCTGGAAGCAAACGCCGCGCATGGCATCGGGATCCGCGACTTGATCCGCACCTGCCTGCGTTCGCGCCCCGATCGGATCATCGTTGGCGAAATTCGCGGCCCGGAGGCCTACGACTTCCTGGACGCAATGAACACTGGCCACGGCGGCTCGCTATGCACGCTGCATGCCGACTCCGCCTCCCTGGCACTTCAGCGTCTTGAATCTCTCATGCGTATGTCCCCGAACGCGGCCAACTTGCCGCTGCGCGACATGCGCGCCCAGATCGCGTCAGCAATCCACTACGTCGTCTTCCAGGCGCGGGTGGATGGCGTGCGTGGCCCCCGCGAGGTCATCGGCCTCGACGGGATCGACGAGCGCGGTGAGTACCGCATCCGCCGCGTTTACGCGGCATCTTCCACCTGAGGTCTTTCCATGAAAAAGCGCGTTCTCTTTCCGGCCCTGTTGCTCGCCACCCTGCCTGGCGCCTCGTGGGCGCAATTCAACGGCAATGGTTCCAGCGGCGTGGCCAGCGGCATCGTCGCCGGCATCTGCGGCTTCATCAAGCCGTTCGTCGGCTCGAACTCGCAGGTGCTGTCGGTGGTCTTCCTGCTCACACTGGGCGTGATGGTGCTGCTGTGGATGCTCAATGAAAACAAGGAAGGCGTGATGGTCTGGCTGCTGCGCACCGGCGTTGCGCTGGCTCTGCTGATCAACATCTTCACGCTGCCGCAGCTGATCGGCCTGCCGGCCGTCGCCTGCTGATCAGGCATGCGCCAATCCTACGACTGCGAGGGCGTCAACACGCCCAAGACGATTGCTGGCGTCGAATGGAAGATCGTCGTCGGTGTCGGCCTGTTCTTCGGCTTCGGCGCGCTGATGTACCGCGTGCCGCAAGTCCTGATCCTGCCGGCACTGGTCATCATGTTCCTGCGCGGTCCAGGCCTGCGCGATCCGTTCTTCCTGCGCGTCTATCTGCGCCACCGGGCGCACCGCGACCGGTACTCGCCGGCGTACTGCGCGCTTCCCAACCTGCGTTTCCCACGCCCGCCCGGCTTCGGGCGGCGCAACTGGTTCTGAGCGATGCCCCAAAACACGACATCTGAACTGCTGCCGTGGCTGTTCCTCGCCGATAACGCCGCGCGCGTTGTCACGTGCAAGGATTCCTCCCTGCTGTCCGCGTGGGACATGACCGGCATTGACATCGAGTCCAACGAGGTCGATGCGCTGGAGAACGCCGGCCTGCAGCTGGACGGCGCGCTGCGCCGCGTGGCCGAGGACGGCGCTACGGTCTGGGCGATCGTTGAGCGCGAGCAGGCCACAACGTACCCATCGGCGAGCTTTGATGTTGACGTGGCGGCGTACATCGACCAGCGCTGGCAGGAGCACCTGACCTCGACAAACCTGTACATCAACCGCCATACCCTGGCTGTCTCGATGCCTACCCGTGGCAATGCGGTGACACTGGGAGAGGCCGCTCGAGCATCCCTCGATGCCGGCCGAAGCTTGCCGCTGGCGCTCATCGATGCGCTCAAGACCAAATTCAAGCGCGGGCAGGAACTAGGTTTCTCGAACCGCGCCGACCTGGAACTCGCCCTGCGCCGTTTCGAGTCGACCATCGTGCCGGCCATCGACCATGCGCTGCCCGATCTTGGCATGCGCCGCTTGGCAGGCGCGGATCTGCTGGGCTTCCTCAAGGCGTCGTTGTCGGTCAATCCGCGCGCTCCGGTGGCAGCCCATCCCGACGAATACCTGGACTCCCAGCTGTCGGATTCCTTCATCGACAACCGGTTTGCCGACTATCTGGTGATGGACGGCGTCAAGCGCCAGTACGTCGGTGTGTTCACACTGAAGACCGTGCCGCCAGCGAATTCGATGCAGGTACTCAACCCGCTTCTGGCGCTGCCCATGCGGCTGCGCATTGCCGCGGCGTGGCGATCCTATTCCGTCGCCGAAGCAGTGTCGTTCCTCGATTCGGCACGCACCTTCGACGAGATGCGTGCAATGGAGCTACGCAAGCTCGTCCGCATGGCAGCAGCCCCGCAGGATGCGATCGACGGCGACGATACGCCCAAGACTAGCATCGGCGCCCAAGCCAAGGCGCTCAAGGACGATGCCAAGCGGCGTGTCGGGCGGTTCGGGGCGCTGGCAGCGTCCATCGCGGTCTACGCGGACACGCCCGACGAGTTGGAGCTCCGCATGGATATTGTCTCGCGTACGCTCGAGGCGTCGGGCATCGTCTTCATCCGCGAGAGGGAAGGCGCGCTTGCGGGCCTTTGCGTGGGCGTGCCGGGCAACGTACGCGATCCGGTGCGTTGGCACTTCGGCGAGGCTTCGAACATGACCGACGTGTCGCCCATCATTTCCCTTTTTTCCGGCAGCCAACATCACCCATCGATCGACGAGGACGGACAGCCAACACCGCCTAACGCTACGCTGCGCTCGCGCTACGCGACGGTGCAATACTTCAACTACCACGTGGGGCAACTTGGCCACACGCTGCTTGTCGGCCCGTCTCGCAATGGCAAGACGATGTTCCAGATGTTCCTGGAGGCGCAGTTCCTCAAGTACCGCAACAGCCGGATCTTCAACATCGACAAGGATCTGTCTTGCAAGCCGCAGACCCTGCTGCTCGACGGTGTGCACATCGATCTGGACCCGGCGCGCGGCAACGGCTTGCGCATGAACCCCGTGAGCATGGCCACGACCGAACACGGCCGTTCATGGCTCGTTGGCTGGCTGGACCGACTGCTCGGCCTGCGTGGCGACCAGTTGAGCACCCAGGATGTCAATGACCTGCACTCCGCCCTGGAGCGTGTCGGTGGCGTGAGTGGCGCGCGGCTCTCGACACTCATGTCGCAGCTGCCCTCACACCTACGCGCGCGGCTGCACCCGTGGGTGGAAGGCGGCGCCTACGGCCAGTATTTCGACCATGCTGAGGATGAGTTCTCGATCTCGCGCATTACCACTACCGAGGTCGGATCGCTCCTGGCAGCCGGTTTGAACGATGTGGTCTCGGCGTACTCGGAATACGCCTTCTACAGGATCGAGCGCTTCCTGATGGACCGTGAGGAAGACGAGCTCGGCCCGACGATGATCTATTTCGAAGAGGCTGGCTTCCTCCTGGACGATCCTCGTTTTGCGGCCAAGGCGCGCGACTACCTGATGACGTTGGCCAAGAAGCGCGCATTTCTTGTCATGACGGCCCAGTCGCCCGAAACCTTCCTGCATCAGCCTCAGCTGGCTGCCTCGATCCGCGACAACGTCGCCACGATTATCTTCCTGCCGAACCGCCTGGCCATCCGCCCGGAGCTCAGCAGCAAGTACCGGGAGGCATTCGGTCTGAACAACACCCAGATCGAACTCATCGCCGGCGCCGCGCCGCGCCGCGAATACTGCGTCTTCCAGCCGCAGACCGGTTTCTTCCGAGTGATGCAGGCACAGTTTCCACCCGAAATCGTCAACTGCCTGCGCAGTGACGTGCAGTCGCAATCGGTGCTTGAACGCACTTATGACCCCGCTGACCCCGCCTGGAAAGAGCGCTATCTCTCGGCGCTGGCAAACACCTGAGGAGTACATCATGCGCATGCGTAAAGCCGCTATCGCCCTTATCTCGCTGTTCGCCGCGGTCTCGCTAAACGCGCGCGCAGGTAGTGTCGCCGGCACCGGCGGCTCTACAGAAATCACGCAGTTGCTGAACCATGTTGAGCTCATAACGCAGTCATCCAACACGCTCAACACGGTGCGCAATACGCTGCAGTCGGCGATGTCTCTGCAGCAAAGCCTCCAGCAGTTGGACCCGTCGACCCTGGCGAACCTCTCTGGGCTGCCGATGGATCAGCTGAACCAGATGATGGGGCTGTACAGCCAGGTCAACAATACCTTGCAGGCCTACCAGTATCTGCAGTCGCAGATGCAGAGCTTTAAAGACGGTGTGCAATACACCGGCATGAGCCCGATGCAGTACCTGAAGACGCAGGCCTACGCTGCCCAGCGCTTGGGCGGGGCGTACCAGACCATTTACCAGGGCGAAATGAGCGCGTTGCAGAACGCAAACCAGCAGCAAACGGCGCTCCAGCAGTCGGTTGCCGCAATACCTGGCGTAACCGGTCAGGTCCAAGGACTGCAGCAGGTGCTCTCTCTTGGCGCGCAGCAACAAGCAACGAATCTGCAAGTCCTGCGTGAGATGCAGCTGGCCAACACCATGGCCTCGATGAAAGCCCAGAACGACGCCAACGACATGCAGGCGAGGGCTACCGCCGCACAGACCAAATACCAAAACTTCGTTCAATCGCGACAAGCCGCAGCACAGCAATCTGCGCAGGATCTGCAATTGCCCGATCCGACCCAGATCAACCTCACCGGGGCAAACAAGCTGTGAGAGGACCGGAAAAGGTCGCGGTCGGCTGGCTATGCCGTACGACGCATGAGGCAAAAGTGGTCCTGCGGGCGGCCCGCCAAGCCGCCATACAGATCGAGGCAGGCGGCAGCGAGGACCGCACGATCCGCTTCTATGAGAAGCGCGGAAAGCGGCGCAAGGAGTCATTGCGCCTCGCGCTCGCCTATTTGGCACTGCGCGAGCTTTACCTTCGACCGGCTTTTTGGCTGGTTGTGATTTTGGGAGCGATCACGCTGTACGGCGTCGCGATCGCTTTCGGTCTGCGTCACCTGTTTTGAGGGATTCGAATGTCTGCGATTGCAAACTGGAGTAGTTTGGCGACGCTACTGTCCGGAGTGTTCGATCAGGCCAGCAGCATGTCAACGACGCTCGTTGGCCTGGGCAAAACCATGCTGGCGATCGCCTTCCTGCTGCCGCTGCTATCGGCGCTTCTGGCCTTCTGGGTCAAAGGTGGCGCGCAAGACTTTCTGGCATCCACGATTCGCCTCCTGCTGGTTGCGTCGATTCCCCTGGCGGCATTGGCTAGTTGGCAATCTACAGCCTCGACCCTATCGAATTTCTTCCAGCAGGAAATCCCGAGTGCGCTCGGCTACGGCGGTGGAACCGACGTCGTGAAAACGGCGGTCGCGAGCTTGTTAAATGCCGCGAACAGCGTCGGATCGTCTACCGACAGCGGAACAGGCACGTCCGACGCGACCACTGCGACTACAAACGCCGATCCGATCTTCGCCGGCGACCCGCTGATTACGTTGCCCGCCAACGATGGCAACGCCCAAACGCCGCCTAAGACGGCGCCGAGCGCGGCGTCATCCATCTTTGACCTGGGCGGGTTGTTGACCAACCTGTTCTTGCGAGCGCTGAGCATCTTCCTGATTGACTTGCCGGCTCTCATCCTGTCACTGGCCGCCATGCTCACGATCTATGGGACGCTGCTGATGATGTCCATTGGCATCATCTTCGGGCCGATTCTGATTGCCTGGCTGCCGTGGGAGCCACTGTCCTCACTGGCAACCAACTGGCTCAAATACATGCTCTCCGCCGGGATGGGCTTCGCCGTGGCGATTGTGTTCCTGAAGCTGAGCAACAACATGATTGCTGGACTCGCCAGCAACATGCAGAGCCTGCACAGCATGCAGGGCGCCACGTTGGCAGGCGCCATCCAGCAGATGTTTGTCACCGGCCTCGGCCTTCTCTTCCTCGCTTTCATGGTGTTCAAGGCTGAACATCTCGGCGCGGCGCTGATTGGCGGGCCGCATATCGGTGGTGGCGGCTTCCTCGCCGGCGCGGCAATGGGCGGAGCCCTGCGTGCAATGCGCGGCGGTGGAAAGAAAAACAATGGTGACAAGGAAGGCGGAAGCAATCAGTCCGCAGGTGGAGCTCCCGGTGGCGGCAGCGGTGGATCTGGCGGCGGGGGAGCGGCCGGCGCAGGTGGCGCAGCCTCGAGCAGTTCGGCGAACCTGTCGAATCAGGCAGGCGCGGTCTCGGCCACGAATGTTTCAGGAGCCGCCGGCGCAGCCGTCGCAGCTGGCGGGGCAATGGCTGGCAACACTGCCGCAGGCGCAGCGGGGGCTGGCAGTTTTGGTAGCACGGCAAAGGCTGTCGGGGGGGCGGCCGCCAAGGATGGCAGCAAGGCACTCGGCAAAGCGGCCGTTAAAACCGCACTCGCCGCGGCAGCCATCGCTGGCGGGCCGGCAACCGCCGCCGCAGTCGTTGGTGGCGCGGTTTCAATGAAGGCCGGGCGAAAGTACCTGAAGAACGTGCATACGCGCCTACAGCAGGGAGGGGCAGCACCGTCAGCCACTCAGTCCGGTTCGGCCGCTGCGCCTGT
Organism: Ralstonia mannitolilytica; assembly: GCF_000954135.1. Taxonomy (NCBI): domain Bacteria; kingdom Pseudomonadati; phylum Pseudomonadota; class Betaproteobacteria; order Burkholderiales; family Burkholderiaceae; genus Ralstonia; species Ralstonia mannitolilytica. The sequence goes on from NZ_CP010801.1 coordinate 122,698, forward strand.
CAGCCTCCCCAAGACCGGCCAGGGTGCAAAGGTCAACCAACCGGCTGCGAACGACGGCGAGGCCAATTCGTGATGGCGCGCGCGCAGGGCGTCGCTGTCAAGCGATTAAGTGCGGCGGTCGGCCATCAGGTGCGCGCCAGCGCTCGACACTTTCTCGGCGGCACGCAGGATGTAGTAGCTGACAACGGCAAGCAGGAACATGCCGAACACGCCCATGACAAAAATCGACTGGACCATCTCGCTCAGTGTGTTCGGCTTGGGTGCATGGCGCGCAAGGCCGATGTAGCCGCACACGATGGCCAACCCCGCAAGCATGATGAGGCGTCGCACCAGACTGCCCGCGCGCGTCTGCATAGGGGTCGCGAAAGACGCCATGACCAGGAACATGGTCGCACCCGTGAAAAGGGCGCCCACGACCAACCACGGCGAGTGCTTTTCATTGGCCAGAAAGAGGTCGGCGAGCGGGCCGACGGTCAGGGCCAGCGGCAAGGCGCACGCAAGTGCAAAGCCGCCCGCATCGGAGAGCGCGGTGCCGATGGTTTCCAGAAATTCCCGGTGCAACAAGGCTCGCATGCGATGTTGGCTCGGATGGTTCATGGCTCAGTTTCCTTTCGTTATGTAGCAACCATGTTGATCTACGATGTGTTGCGCGAGTTAATACTAGCACACCGTCCTAAGATGGTTGTCATCGCTCGGCGAGCGACCCGACGCCGTTGCGAGCGCGCCGCACCGATTCTTTGAGACTTGAGGAGTTATCTATGCGTGTTTTTTTTGGCAACAAGAAGACGAAGGCGTCGCCTGGCAACAATGCCGGCCGTAATGCAGGCAACGTCGTCGACATTGAGCCCGTATTGTCGCGGAAAGAAGCCGAAGCGAAGCCCGCTCTCGGCGATCTCTCGCCGATGTCCTCTGTGGCAAGAGCAGAGTTCGACATGAGGGAAACGCTCCTGGGCGTTAATCGCCGACTGCAGCGCGCAGTCATCCTGTCCTGCGGCGCTGCGCTTACCGCGTCTGCCGCACTCATGTTGGCCATGCCTCTGAAGAAGGTGGTTCCATACGTCGTCAACGTAAACACTACGACGGGCGAGGTAACGGCACCGCGGCAGCAGATGTCGGAGCATTTCGAGCCCGCCTGGGCCAATGAGTCGTTCTTCGTGCGGCGCTGGATCGAAGACATGCTGACCATCAACCAGCACACGACGGTCAACATCAATGCACCGCGCGCTCAGGAATTCCTACGCGGATCTACTGCAATTGCCGAGTACCAAAACTTCCGCGCCAGCGACCACACGTTCGAGCGGATGGCTGCGGACACCAATATGGTGCGTACCATCAAGATCGAAAACTTTACGCCCATTGCCGGTACGAAGAATGGCGCGGTAGCCAATGTGACGCTGACGACGATCGCTGGCGGCATGACTAAATCCAGCAACATCCTCTTGACCGTCTACTGGGTCATCCTTCCGCCGCAAGGGCCGGAGGACATCGATCGCAATCCGATCGGCTTGTACATCACGGATTTCAAGGTTTCCGGTAATACCAGTGGCGGTTGATTTTTTCTACGAGAAATCATAGGATGCGCAACACAACAGAAAACACCCAAAGCGAGCCGCTCGCCATGGCATCAGATTCCCTTCTTCGATTTGCCCGCTGTGCGGTAGGTACGCTGATGATCTCGGCATGCCTGCCCGCTATGGCCGTGCCGCCAGAGCACTTGTTTGGCTCACCGGACGTCAATACGGTCACTGTGCCGACTGATGGCTCGATAGCCACCGTGAATCAAGTGCCCGAAGCTGTACGCAAGGCCCAACAGATGGTTGCCAGCGTTACGGCGCAACAGGCCGGCGGCGCGAAGGTGGTCACATTGCCGTTCCACGCTCAGGAGACGTTCGCGATCCCGATCCGCCCTGGGATGTTCACGACGATCTCTTTCCCGAAGGACGAGCCGGTCCAGCAGATTGCCGTCAGCACTCCTGCAGCCGTACAGCTGCAAGTGAACGCCACCGCAAACATCGCGATGCTGAAGTTGGTGCAACCGATGGTCGTGACCGCAACAGCAGTGACCAGCAAGCACATCTACTACCTGCGCATCGAGCCAGCACAAGGCGAGTGGTATCAGGGCGTCAGCTGGGCGTTCGACAACGAGCAGTTCGGTGCGAGCTCTATGGGCGGGGGGTTGTATGTAGCGCCGTCGGCGGCGGCCAACACCCCAGCAGCGAGCACCGACACCGGCGCATCAGATTTGGGTGGCCTCTACAACGGCGCTCCCAATTTCAACTACCGCATCGCTGGCGACGCGGCATTCAAGCCCACAGCAGTATGGGACAACGGCCGCTTTACCTGGGTGCAGTTCGCCAACAACATTCAAGAGTTGCCGGCTCTGTTTGCGGATGGCCCCAACGGGCTTGAAATCGTGAACTACACCGTGCACAACCATGGCTCGCAAATCCTGGTCAACCGACTGATGGACAAGTTCGTCCTCAAGCTTGGCAAGGTCGAGACTACGGTAACGGCCCAGGGAGCGCGCTGATGGCCGAATTGGCGCGTCCGAAGCTGTCACGCAATCTGGCCATGATTGTCGGGCTGTCCATGATCGCTCTCTTCGCGGTCATCCTCCTAGTGGCCAAGGGATCCGATTTTGGCCAGAGTGCCGTCGATGCGAAGCGGGCCGCCCAGCAGCAACAGGACGAGGCGAAAAAGCTCCAGACGAAGATCGAGAATCCGAACGAAGCAACGCTGGCGGAATACACGCGCGCAAAAGCTGCCATCGCGAACGCAGCCTCAACGCCCGCAGCTGTCGACCCTGGCAATGCAGCATCGTCTCCCAACGTTCCGGCTGGCATGCCGAGCGTACCGCCTGTGTCGCAATACGATTTGGAGCGCCTCGAGCGTGCGCAGAAGGCCATTGAAGCAGGCCGCAACAAACACGACTCCGACGGCGGGGTCGATACAGGCAGCAACGCCGCCGGCGATCATCAATCCGCCAAGCCGAGTTTCGTTATGTACCAGGCCGGGTCGGGCAAGGAACAGCAGGTGCAAAGCGGCGCGAACCCGCTCAACGCAGGAGACTCGGGCAACAAGGGGGAGCGTTTCAACCAAGCATTCGCACAACAGGACCCCAACTACGATCCACGACTGATCGCTGAAAAGCAGCGGCTTGCGCAATACGCGCAGGCGCAAGGCTCCGGTGACGCAAGCAAGTCTGCGGCTGCGGGCCTCGATGCGAACAGCAAGTGGTTGTTCGCAACGCAAAGCGCCGAGGTCAAGCCAGCTGCCGCCATCATCGCTCAGCAGGCCAAGGGGCTTTACTGGCTGGCGCCGGGCACGGCAATCAGCGCGGTGCTGCTCAATGCGGTCGACACGAAGCTGCCAGGTCAACTCGTGGCGCGCGTTACGCAAAACATATACGACTCGCGCTACGGCCGGTATCTGGTGATTCCCGCTGGGTCGACGCTGCAGGGCAAGTACAACTCCTCAGTCCAAGAGGGGCAGGACCGGGTACTCATGGTGTTCGACACGCTCGTTACGCCCGCCGGTGGAATGGTGCCGCTGGGAAATATGAGTGCCGCGGATGCCCTTGGGCGTGCCGGCCTCGAAGGCGACCTGCACACGCACTTTTTTGAGCGTATGGGCATCGCGACGCTACTCGCACTCGAAGCCGTGGGCATGGACAAGATCTCGCCAAATCAGAGCTCGACGAGCTTCGGCGGCACCACCACTTCGCCCGCAGTGAATGGCGCGCAGATCATCACGAACACTGCCAATCAGGAATTGCAGCATCGCTATAACGTCGCCCCCAACATCACGATGCCCGAGGGCGCCAAGATGACCATCATCACGACGGGTGCCATTGAGGTTCCCCCTATCGCCAATACAAGGTAAGCCATGCAACGTTTTTCGCGTCTTGCCATTGCCGCCACCTGCACGCTGCTCACGCTCGCGGGATGTGCGACCAATCCTGCGTCTGGCAATCCTGAAGTTCAGGATCGCCCGGCGGCAACCTCCGTCGATGTGGGGGTGGACTGGGCATGGAGCATCGCTGGCGATGCCGCCGTGCGCCCGCTGCAAGTCTTCAGTCTGCAGGGAAAGACCTATTTGCAGATGCGCCCGGGGCAGATGCTGCCGGCGATCTTAGCTGAAGGCCAACCGCTGCCATTCACCATCAACGCGCCTTATATCGTGGTGCAGCAGACTCCCGAACACATGGACATCGTAGCCAACGGCTATCGCGCCGTTGTCGTCCACGCAAAGCAGCGCCAGACCATCCGGCAGGGCCCGGTCATGCCCGATCCGAAGGCGTCGCGTGTGCAGCGCGTGAGTGTTGAGGATGCAGGGAAAGACGAGACGCCGATAGCACACTCCGTCACGCCTTTGTTCGAAGCGCCTGCGCAGAGCACCGCCGACAGCGATCTCGCGCCAATGGAACGAGACAAGAGTTGGCCGGTCGAGGCATCCAAAGCAAAGCTGTCTCGTGTCATCGCTGCGTGGGGCAAGCGTTCCCACGTGGCCGTGCGCTGGAACTCGCGTGCGGACGTGCCGGTTCGGGCATCGGGCGAATTCAGGGCAAGCAATGTGTATGTAGCGGTCGCCAAGGCGCTCCGGGCCGCAAGCGCCAAGGGATGGACCTTCGCAATGAGCGTCGAATCGGACGGCTCGATTGTGGTCAATGGATACCAACAGGGGAGTGATGCGGCATGAAGAAGCCGATGCAAATTCTTTCCGTTGTGGCGCTGGTCGCCACGACTGCTGAGGCGTGGGGCATGAGCGCTGCGAACCCACAAGCCTGGGCCAACCCGGAGGGGACAACCTCAGCGGCGGCCCCCAGCGTTCTCGGCGGTTCCGCGCCGATCGACCAAGCTCTCTCGATCATCATTCCAGAGCCTTGGAAAATCACTCTGGCGGCCAACGTTCCCGGCTCTTTGATGATGACCTGGCCGTCCTCGAGCGACTGGCGTGCAGCACTGCGCTCGGCCTGCGATGACATGGGCCTGCGCGCATCGATCGACCCCGTGCGCCAGACCGTGATGGTTGCGCCAGTACGCGTCACCAACCCCGCGCCGGCGAAGCCCCTTGCGGAGGACGCTATCACCGCCGCCTTGCCACCCGAGAACGCCCCCGCGGCAGCGGCCAGCGATTCGACCCAGAAGCCGGATGCCTTGGTGCAGGTGGGGCGCACGGGAGCCGAACTGAATGGCACATGGCGCGAGTCTGTCCCTGCCGGTGAGCGTGTCATGCTGGTTGAGGCGATTCCCCGCTTGCTCCCTGCTTCGGAAAGCAAGGATGAAGTGCAAATCATCGGTCTGGACGCCAAGACGCCCGTGACCTGGAAGGCAGGGCCGCGTCTGCAAGCACTGACCAGTGTTGCATCGCAAGTCGGCGCACGTATCTCCGTCACGCCAGGCAGCGAAGTCGTGGCGACGCGCGCCATGCCTCCTGGGCGGGAAGCGCCTGCAACGTCCGTGCCGGTTGCGCAGGCAGCCGTCGCCCCTGAAAAGACTGCTGCCATAGCATCGCCGGGCATCACCCTCAGCGCGGGCCAACCCCTAGGCCAGCAACTCATGTCCATCGGCAGAGCACACGGTTGGACGGTGGTTTGGAACGCCGACCAAGACTGGATGGTGCCAGCCCCAGCCGCTTTCGAAGGTAGCTTCGACTCGGCCGCGCGTCAGATCATCAGCAACCTCGCAGCCAACGGCGCGGACGTGCGCGCCGATGTGTATATCGGGAATCAGACCATTGTTGTCCACGCCGCAGGAGAGTCGCATTGAATCGCAAACCGTTGTTCCATCGTGCCATCGCGCTGGCCGCATGCGCCTCCATGGTGGGCTGCGGCTCGATTGAGCAGACCCGCACACAAGCAAGGGATGTAGCCGACCAAGCTTCGCAAGCCGCCGCCAATGCCGCTCCGCAGTCCCGGCCAGTGGTGGTCGAACATCAGGCAGCCTGGCTTGCCGGTGATGCGATCGCCGTGAGCCGGCCCCAGCCGGCCATCCTCGACAAGCAGGTAGTTTTCAACGTCGCAAGCTCCGGCTCTTGGTCGTTGCGCGACTACTCGGACTGGATCTCGCAAAATGTCGGTGCCGTCACGCATCTGAGTGATTCGGCTCTATCCAGCACGCCGATCAGGGAAGGGGCCGCCACGGGCGGCTATGCGGCACCCACCAACGCCGGCGCCGGCTCGACCGCGATTCCTCCATTCCCTGGGATGCAGATGCCGGCGGCGTCGCCTGCTGCTGCTTCCACAATGGCGATGCCTGCGCTGCCGTCGGCTGTCGCCAGCATGGCCACGGATTCGCGCCCATTGCGCTTTACGGGCGACCTGAAGGGCTTTCTGGACCTGATCACTGGGCGCTTTGGCGTGTACTGGGCGTATCGCAATGGCCAGATCGAGATCTTCAAGACAACCACGCATACGTGGAGCATTCCCACCCTGCCGGTGCAGGCCAAAAGCTCGGGCTCGATCTCTACCAGCGGTTCTCTGTCGGGCAACAACGGTAACACCGGAACGGCGGGCGGGACCACGTCCTCTGGAACGAGTGGCGCTGGCGGCGGCGGAAGCACAAATGCCGACATTGCTCTGAGCGTCAACTACTGGGCGGACCTGCAAACCACCGCAAAGGCGATTGCGGGCCCCGGCGCTGAGTCGATCGTCGACAAATCGTTCGGTACGCTCACCGTCACAGGCCAGCCGCCCCAAATTGAGCGCGTCAACGAGTGGGTCAAGACCCTGACGTCCCACTTGCAAAAGCAAGTAGCCATCGACGTGCGCGTGTTCAAGGTGCACGTCAACCGCGAGGACAACTACGGGTTGAACCTCTCGCTGGCCGTCAACACCCTCTATCAGGGCAACCAAAACGGCGCCAAGTTCACCGTGACGTCCGCCGCGGCCCCGTCTGTGACTTCCGGCGTGACCCCGGTGCAGTTCGGCGCATCAATCTTGAGCGGCACGCTCAGCGGCACAAACGCCGCAGTCCAAGCGCTTTCGACCATGGGTAACGTGTCGCAGGTGTTCAGTCGTTCTGGCGTAACGATGAACGGCCAAATGCTCAACCTGCAGGCCGCGCAAACACAGAGCTACCTGGCCTCAAGCCAGACAACGCTCACGTCGACCTCTGGCTCGAGCACTGCGCTGCAGCCGGGTTCGGTCACGTATGGCTTCACCGGCGTCTTTCTCCCCAAGTACGTGAACGACCGGATCATGCTGGAACTCAACATGACCCTGTCGAACCTGCTTGGTATCTCAACCTTCACCAGCAATGGCAGTTCGATTCAGTTGCCGTCGCTCTCGTCGGCAACGCTGCAACAATCTGTGGCACTCAAGCCTGGTCAGACCCTCGTGCTCACTGGCTACGAGCAACAGACCGCCTCCAATACGAACAACGGCGTAGGGTCTCCCAACTTTGCCCTGTTCGGCGGCGGGGTCGAAGCTCAGCGCGCGCGTGACGTTCTGGCCATCGTTGTTACGGCGAGGTTGCTGTGACGATCATCCAACTCCCTGGTTTCGATCGGGACAGTTTCTTACTGGGGCTGTCCTGGCGACATCTGGACAGCCAGCCCAAACCGGCTCTCCTGCGCTCGATGGCGGAAGAGCGCGGCGAGATCTACGCGGTCTATCACACGATCGATGCGGCTTGGCAAGCTGGCTTTTCCCAGCCGCCAAGCGATATGCCGAGCGACACGAAGATGGCGCGGATGTACGCGCTTGCGCCGCTTATCGCTGCCTTACGTCCGGCGCCATGGCGCGCCGTCTTCGACATCGGCAATGGTCTGTACTGGTATCTGGCTGTTCGAGATCAGCAGGAGATCATCCCGGAGGGCGATTTCGTCGGGTCCATAGACGCAGTGTCGCAGCTGCGTTCTCAGCACGATGCCTACGGTGTTTGGAATGACTACGACGAAGACGCCTCGCTGCAGGGGCTCGCCGACGCCGTTCGCAATCTGGCTATCAAGCGCAAGCCGGTGCGGCGTCTGACCGCTGGAGGGACAAGCAAGAGGATCATCCTCGCTTCCTGCTCTTCGGTCATATTGCTGGCCGTGCTTGCCGGGGGTTGGTGGGCGTACCACAACCAGCAAGTTGCAAAGCAACGCGCGCTCGAACTGGCCCGGTTGCGTGCCGCGGCGGAGCAAAACAAGCCCAAGCCGGTCATCCCCCCGTGGTTCCGTGTGCCGCAGCCGGATTACGTGTTGGACAGCTGTGCAGAACTGTGGCGCCAGCAGTCGTTGAGTACCGATGGCTGGGACCTGTCGTCATGGAAATGCAGCCTCGCTGGCGCACAGGTTTCCGCCGAGGCGAATTATTCACGCAACGGCGGCTTAGCCGAAAACGCACCCGGCGCTCTCGACCCGAGCGGGAATAAATCTGTGGCGTATTCATCCGCGGCGCTCGGTGTCTTGGCAGAAGATCACTCGGTGATGGTCCAGGAAGGCGCGCAGCGCCGCATCTGGTCGTTTGCGCAGCAATATGACCTCGCGCTGAACTTGGGCATTGTTCCACGGCCGCAAGTGCTCCCAGGCAAAGAACCCCCGCCGCTTGATCCCTGGGTGGCACAAAGCGTGGGCTTAACCCTGTCCTCGTCGCCATGGGATTTAGGCCTGCAGTTTGACGCTGTGCCGGGACTTCGCGTATCCAGCGTGACGTTCGATGGCGCGGTCTGGAGCGTTCAGGCACAACTGTATTCGGCCCGCCAAAACGGTGCCATTCCACTTCCGACTGGAGCTACTTGATGCTCAAATCCCGTACTCTTCTCGCCACGGCATCGCTTTGCCTGACCTGCGGCGCAACGCAAGCCCAGCAACCGGTGGCATTGGGCGCTAGTGCCCCCATGGCAGTACCGGCGTCCGCAACATCGGCAGCGCCGCCGGCCATGCAGGTGGTCAACAAAGTCAACACGCCGATGTCGCAGCCGGGTTCGCGTGCCGATCAGCTGTCGCAGCTGAATGCGGAAATCCCACTGCTTGAGGCACAGGCAAAGATCGCGAAGCTGAAGGAGCAAATCGCGCACCCTTCCGGCGGCTCCCAGGGCCCCCAATCGGCTGCACCTGGCTTTGGCATTGGCAGTGCTCCATCTCCCCTTGGCGTGGCTGCGCAAGGTATCGGTGTCCCTGCTCAGTCTATCCAAGCCAGCGCAGGCAAGGCGGGCGCACGCACGTCCCAGCCGCAGGTGCTGGCGATCACGGGCTACAACGGCAAGCTCCAGGCAATCGTCCGTATGGGCGCCGAGCAACACATCGTTAACCGCGGCGCTACCGTGGACGGCTGGCTCGTCGCTGATGTGATGCCATCGGCAGTTGTGTTTTCGCGGTCCGGAAAATCGGTAACGATCCGCCCGTGAGGGGAAGCATGATGCGTCTGCTGACGGCGAAAGCCGGCTTTCAGCCCGAAGACCCCACGAACGGCGCCCGTGCGTCCGTTGCTGGGGTAATCGAGCCTCCAATGCGCGCTGAATTGCCTGCTTTGCCAGAGGTGCTTCGCGATGTAGTCGTAATCGATCCATCGCCGCAGGAAGATACGCGGGCGGGCTTGGAAGCGATCGCTCTGGCCATGCGGTGGATCGACCAGCGAGACGTTCAAAGTGCGCCACCACACAACGCCGACACGGAAGACTTCGAGCGCCTGACGTTCATTTCCAAGTTGCTCGATGCCGATCAGATCCGCATCGCCAAGACGTTGCGTCATGTCGTCCTCTACGTGGACGAGCGGTACACCGCGCACCCAGCGCTCCTCATGTGGCGCAAAGACGCCTCAGACCTTGGTTTCTTCTGCATCACCCAACCCAGGGAGTTGAAGGAACTGAGAGAGGACAAGGTTCGCCTGAGCGCCGCAAGTAACGTACAGCGCGACTCGGCAAACCTTTCGACGCTAAATGCTGCGCGCGACCTCATCTTGCACGGCGCTGCCCTCGGGGCGAGCGATCTGCATATCCTGCTGCGCGAGGACATCGCCGAGGTGCAATACCGAGTCAAAGGCGCGCTTCGCTCGGCGCTGCAAATGAGCCGCGACGAGGGCGAGGCCTACATCCGTTCGATGTACACGGGACTTTCCTCGGTCAAGGAAGCGATCTACAACCCGTTTGAATTTCAAGACGCCCAGATCAACGGTTCGGACCTGCCCGGAAGCGGCTTGGCGTCAGTGCGGATCATCCGGGGACCAGCCTACCCTGTGGAGACGGGCGGCGGCTTCCTCGTCGCACGCTTGCAACCACTGAAGAAGAGCACAGGTCAAGCGGACGTGACACGGATTCCGTTCACGCTCAGGACACCGCGCTCTCCGCTCGGCTCCCTGCCGCTCAAGCAGATGGGGTACTCCGATTTGCAGGTCCGACTCCTGGAGCGTATGACGCGTATGCCATCGGGCGTCATCGTCGTTACGGGGCCGACGGGTAGCGGAAAGACGACAACCCTGTACGAGCTCCTCAAGCATCAAGCCAGGCAGTTCCCTGACAGCCGCCAGATCACCATCGAGAACCCTGTCGAGTACCCGATGGATTGGTCGGTGCAGCTGCCCGTAACAAAGTCCTCGAACCTGTCTTTCGGCGATATGGTGCGTATGACGCTGCGGATGGACCCGGACGTCGTGCTCGTAGGCGAACTGCGCAGCGCTGATGAAGCCGTGGCCGCCCTGCAAGAGGCAATGACCGGCCACCTTGTCTGGACGACGCTTCACGTGAACGACCCATTCATGACAATCGACCGCATGGAAATGCTCGATCGCGGGCAGTTGTCGCGCGAGATCATCTGCGATCACAAACTGCTGCGCGGATTCGTGGCGCAGCGCCTGGTGCCGGTGCTGTGCGATCACTGCAAGCGTCCCTTGACCGAGATCGCTGAGGATCTTCCCGCGGATATGCTCGACGCGCTGGAGACCTGGGGGCCGATCGATTCCATGCGGGTGCGCGGCGCAGGTTGCGACCATTGCCATGACGAGAAGATCCAGGGCGTAACCGCTGTGGCCGAGGTAGTGGAAACCAGCGCAGCACTGATGCGCGACTTCATCAAGCTTGGCACCGACGAAGCCCGTCGGCAACAACGCCAGCGAGAAGGGGCCGACCTGTCCATGCTCAGTAACGCAATGGTCGGGGTTCTCAGCGGCCGATTCGATCCGCGCGACGTCGAGCGCGCCGTAGACATCATCACCACGAAAGGAGCACAAGATTGAAATTCTTTAAGCCCGGGCTGTCTTGGTCGACGCGCAAGATGCTATATCAGCAGTTGGCGTCGCAGCTCGACAACGGCCGTCCGCTCGTCGAGGCAATGGAGGACTTCCGCGATCGATTGGCGAGACGCGGGCGTAAAGGGCTGGCACAGGCGATGCGTGAAGCCACCAGTTGCCTGAAAGACGGAAAGACCTTTGTGCAGTCGATGGGGCCAACGCTCTCGCCAATGGAGCGCAGTGTGCTGGCATCTGGCGAGAAGGCAGGCCAGTTGACCAATTCGATGCGCCTGGTGCTCGACGTTCGCGATCGTGTAACGCGCATACAGCGCAAGGTGATGAGCTACTTCACCGCACCGATTGTGTACCTGATCACTCTGCTGGCCTCGTTGTACGTCATCGGCTCAAGCGTTGTACCGCCACTGGCGCAGGTAGTGCCTGTAAGCAAGTGGACGGGATGGGCCTATGGGATGTATCTGATGGGAGCCGTCGCAACGGGATGGGGGATGGTAATTACGGTTTCCCTCCTGGTCGTGCTAGGCGCCACGGTCATCTGGTCACTTCCACGCTGGACGGGCAGGGGACGAGCCTTTTGCGACCAATATGTCTTTCCCTACAACGTCTATCGCGAAGTGCAGGGCTTTGCATGGCTGCTGTCGTTCACCGCGCTTTTGCGCGCGGGCGTGCCAGACACCACCGCACTGCAAGATCAGCTGACATCAGCCTCACCGTGGCTCGCGTCGCGCTTGCGACCTGTGATGATCGGTTTGCGCGACGGCCTTAACTTGTCGGCCGCACTGCGCCGAACCGGGCTGGGCTTCCCCTCGATCGACCTGATCGATGAAGTTGCCGCCTACATGAACTTCCCGGATTTTCCGGAAAAGATTGACAACGTTGCGCGGGACTACTCCGAATTCCTGGAACGCAAGATGATGATCATCGGCGGAGCAATCGGCGGCGTGTTCTCGATGGCCATGTTTATGGCCTTTGGTGTCATCACCATCGGTGCCAATACGATTTCGGATCTCATCACAAAAAGCGTTGGAGCGTAGTGCCGGGGCGTTCGTAACAATTGAGTGTTGACATGGTGTCCTATTGGGCTTTTTTTTGCTTTACAATCTTCTAAGGATGCGCAACAGCCCAACTTACAATCTGTCGTTTGATTGTCAGCGTTATCGCGTCGTACGGCTACTGTGCTTGGTAGTTCCTGTCCCCCAATATTCTTTCTTCTGTGAGGTCATTCGATGGATTCAATTCTTGGTCGTATCGCTGCGACCGTTCTCGGCCTGTTGGTTCTTGCCGCAGTTGGTCTGGGCATCTACAAGGCGTTCTCAGGCAACAAGGTCGGTCAGACCACCACTGATCTGAGCTTGCTGCAAACCAACGCGCGCGCGCAGTACAGCCAGGGTGCTAACGGCTACGCGAACTTCAACGTCGCAGCTGGCACGCCGACCGCTGGCATTGTGGATTCGACCGGTAATTCGGCGGTCATTCCGACCGACATGCTGCGTGCAGGCCGGGTCGTGGACGCATGGGGTAATGACGTGACGATCGCTCCTACGTCGAACAACCAGCAATTCGCTGTGACGGTTGGCGGCACGGGTCTGACCGCAAGCCAGTGCTCGCAGATCCTCACCAGCCTGACGGGCTGGACCCGGGTTGCCACAAGCACCGGTCAGAGTTTCACGACCGGGAATCCCCCCGATGCCACAACCGCCGGCGCTGCGTGCATGAACGACGGCGAAACCATTACGGTCACTATGCAATAAACCGTTTCGCTATCGTCAATACGGCCGGCGCAGCCGGCCGTTGCCTTTCTACCGTATTCCCGCTTTACCCCGACAACCACAGCGCGCAGAAGACCGTCGTGACATGCATCTGACCCCGCCTACGCCGACCGACGACGCGGTCATCAGTGCCATCGATCCTGCCGAGGCGGATGGGGCGGCGTCGCGCCTCGCGTTCCTTGAATTCTCCGACCTGTACCTGGAGCCTAACGGTGCCGCTTGGTACAAGACCGCACCGGACGACAACGTTCGCAACACCCTGGAAGGCCCATATCTTGAGGATGTGCAGTATCTGCGCGAGCAGTTGCTCAAGCACGTCGGAAGCGTGGATTTTCTGATGGACATCCAGGGGGTACGACTGCGCGTGCAGTGCATCTCCACAGTCGACGGCGACGTGTATGTGTGCCGCCGAGCCGCGAAGACACCGATGCCGGTAGAACGGCTGGGCTACCCGGCAGAATTGATCAAGTCGCTCCTGTCTGACGCATTCACTGGCGGTGGCCTCATTCTGTTCACAGGTGCCACCGGCAGCGGAAAAAGCACATCGCTCGCCTCCATATTGGCCGCGCGCCTGAAGTTGTTTGGCGGGGTGGCGTGGACTGCTGAAAATCCGGTCGAGACGCTGCTCCATGGCACGCATGGTTCTGGCGTCTGCTACCAAACTGAAGTACCTCGCGATGAGGATTTTGGGATGGCCATCCAGCGCATGTTGAGGGGCGCGCCGAACATCATCGTCATTGGCGAGATCCGCAGCGCTAAAGCTGCGGCTCAGGCCGTACTGGCGGGCACGAGCGGACATCTCGTGTTGTCCACGCTGCACGCCAACGACATCCAGTCTGCGCTGCATCGTCTCAAAAGCATGCTCGTCCACGAAGGACTGGATGGTGCGTTTCTTGGCGACGCTATGGGGGCAGTGCTGCATCAATCGATGTCTTATGCGCGCGCACCAGATCGCAACCGTCGCGTCGTGACCGTGTCTCCTCTCATCGTAGCCGGCAGCCGTAACGCTACGGCCATCCGCGCGCATATGCGCGGCGGCGAATTTCATCAGCTGTCCTCGGAAATCGAACGCCAGAAACGGGTGCTACTGATTCCCGGGCAAGCAGGAGGAATGCTATGAGCTTCGCGTGGGTGCCGATGGCCCTCATGATCTTCTTCGCCGGCCTGATTGCACAAGCATTCGACACCGCCCAGGCGGTGCCCGGGGCGGGCGCCGCCGGCCAAATGCAGGCTGTCGCTCGCGTGCGCGCGCAGCAAATCGCCGTATTCAGCTCTGCCTGCTCGCAAGCCGCAACGGCGAGTCCAGGTCTGGTATCTCCCAATATCGCAGTCGCACTGCCCAACGGGGTTGCCATTGCGCCAGGCGCTACATGCATGACCACGTCTGCGCCCGGCGGAGGGCGCTACGTCTATGCATGGATGCCGGCCAATGGAGGCACTTCCGCACAGGTCTATGCCATCACCCAAAGCGACCGGGCTTGGTGGCGCGTAACTGCCACGGGCATCGGCACAAATATGACGGATGCACAGACGCTGGCCTTCCCGGCGAGTATCACGGCGCCTGCCATCGTGCGCTTTACCCAAGTCAACCCGTAAGGAATTCATTGTGGACGCAATCATAGGATTCATCGCCGCACTCACGCTCTCTTTGCTGAGCATGGCGGGGTTCGCAAAGTACGCCGACATGGGTGTGCGCAACATTCAGACTTCAGCGATCGCCAGCCAGGGCCGCGTCATTGACCAGGCTGCTGCGCAATATGTGCAGGACAACGCAGCTGCTCTGGCCGCGAGCGTGCCCGTAGGTGGCGCAGCCACAACGATCTCCGTGAACACACTCCAGACTGCGGGTTACTTGCCGGGCGGATTTTCGGCAAACACTGCGTTTGGCCAGACGTGGCAGGTGCAAGTCTCGCAGCCCACTGCTGGGAGGTTGCAAACCATCGTCATGACGACAGGCGGCAATCCGATCACCAACACCGCACAGCTTGCAGGCATTGCTGCGCAGATTGGGGCAGAGGGTGGTTTCGTGCCATACGCCAATCAAGGTGGTAACTCAGCAATGAGCCCATCCAACGCCAACGGCGCGTTTGGCGCGTGGCAGGTGAACCTGGGTGCGTCCGGTTTCACCAACGCCGGCTCTGGCCACGTCGCCAACCTGCTGGCCTTCACCAGTCAGCAGTCCAACGCCAACTACCTGTATCGCGTCTCGGTGCCAGGCCATCCTGAGTTGAACGCAATGCAGACCGACCTCTCGATGCAGGACGTCGGCGGAACAGCACACAACATCGCCGGCGCAAACAACGTCACGGCCGGCGGCACGGTGACCGGTGGCAAGCTTGTTTCAAACGGTGACGTGAACGCAGCTGGCAATGCCACGATCAATGGCACCCTCAGCGCTGCGGCCGGCCGCGTTACCGCCTGGAATAATGCGGCAGAGGGTGGGGTCATCACGATGCAAGGCGCCAATGGCGTCAACATGTACGTCGAGAACCTCAACGGGACTTTGCGCCTGGTCAACAGTCCCTGGAACGCGCAGCTGCTGACTGTTGACCAGTCGGGCAACACCGTGGCCAACGGCGGAGTTTCGTCGACAAACGCGCCGGGCTACGGGCAGACCACCTTGAATCAGTGGGGCCTTGCAAGCACGGGTGACATCTATGTCGAACCCGCCAACGGCCACAACCTGAATTTGAGCACTACGGCGTGGAATGGAACCGGGCAGCTGAACAGCCAATTCGCTCAAAACTGGTTTCAGCATCGCGTCGTCGCGAATGAATATCTTCAGGTCAATGGGGGAGCCAGTCCGAACACGTCGTGTTCTCCGAATGGTATTGCCGCGGTGAATGCTGACGGATCCGGCCAATGGCTGAATTGCGTCTTTGGCACGTGGAAGCCGATTGGCGGCAATCTGCTGCGCTATGGCAAATACACAGCGACCCACGGGACGTACATTCCAGCGCCCTCGTGTCCTGCAGGCGGTACGGCCATGATTGTGGTCACGCCGGCCAATTTCTCAGTCGATACAACCACGACTGTCAATTATGGCGCTTGGGGATCCGGACCTTGGACGGTGTACATCGTCGATGGCGCGTCGTCTCCACTTTGGGGTGCAACGGCCGCAGTCGGAACGTATTGCGGTTATTAACGGGAGGGAAAAATGAAGCGGATTTTGCGGATTCTTCTGTTGGGTCTGTTGTTGTTCGGTGCGCGCGCCGCGCTGGCCAACCCCACGCTCTGTTCGCCTGGCTATCAGGACTCGACGTGCGTCACGCCGATCAGTCACGGGGCGATTCCAGCCCCCCAGTGCTCGACCGATGCAGGATGGACTACGATTTCCAACGCAGTCTGGTTGGGGGCGCAATGGAGCCAGCCGCAGTGCAATTATCAGGCTCCGCCTGCTTGCCCGGCCGGTTACACCCAAACGAGCCCACCTTCGTGGAACGGATCGAGTTGGAGTGCGCCAGGATGTTCACCGCCGGTCGCCGCCAACCCTCAGCCGACGCTGACCTGTCTCTACGACTATAACCACAATGTTCGGTTAGCACCATATGGGAATTGCACAGCTGATGGGGGCTGTGACGGTATGGCATTGCAGGTCATGTGGGGTGGGAACGGCTTTCAGACCGTCGTATTTCAATTTTGGCCGAACGACTACACTGTGACTGACACAGACATCAACCAAGCGCTTGCCGGAACCGGTTACAGCCGCGGAGCTTTTATGGCGGGCGGCGGCGGCAACGGGAACGCGTCAGCATCCGAGTCGTGGCAGGTTTGCCACTAGCGAGTGCCAGCAAGACGCAAAAAAGGCCCCAATCTTGGGGCCTTTTTCCTTGGATGGCAGCGTGTCAGCCGACGATGTTACCCGTTGTGAACGTGAAGCTGCGAGTGAAAGGCGTGCCGTTGATCGTGCCGCTCAGATTCACTGAATACTGCGTATTCGGCTGCAGCGGCGACGCAGGGTATGCGACGGCCTGTTCCGGTTGAACGAGCTTGTTCGGATCGTTCGTCGAATTCAGGATCTGCAAGCTGATGACCGTTCCGGTGGTGTCGGCCATCGTCGCCGACGTCAGCAATACCTTATCGGCACCCGGATTCCCCATGACAACCACCGGCGTACCCCAACCCGAAGCCGAGACGTTCGGTGGCGTCGGGATTTCGCCCGAAATCGACTTGTACGCTACGCCGGTCACGCCCTGGCACGGGAAGGTCAACGGGCCGTTGCTAATCGCTTGGGCCTGCGTGTTGAACAGGCTCATGCTGTCCCAGGATTGCGTGTAGGTGTAGCTGCCAGACGTCGTTTGCGTCTCGTATTCGCCGATGCCGACAGTGTTGACCGGATATGCCGCAACAACCGAGTGGTAGACGCCCGCGAGCAGCGAATACACGAAATTCTGGCCAGCTACCTGGGCCGTGAACGAAGCGCTCGTTGTCGCATAGCCACCGCTCACGCCCACACCCAGGACGTTACTCGGGAATCCAGCCGCAACGGCGCGATCGACATACGTTGCCCCCGTATAACCCTGGTTGCTCGACACTTCGCTATCCGAGACAGCGTTGTTGAGGCCCATGTACTTGGCGTGCGCCTGCGCCGCCTGATCCAGTACCGTGTTCTCCTGCAAGGCAGGAAAACCACATTGCGTGCGGTACTGGTTCAGCTGGGTCAGTGCCGCCAGCTGCGCGCTGGAGGCCGTGTATTGGGGCGTCGTCAGCGTGCCCGTTACGGTCGTGGATGTGCCGCCGGTGCTGCCGCCCGTGCCGCCCGTGGTGGTGCCACCGGTCGTGCCGCCGGTGGAAGTGCTGCCGCTCGTGGTGCCGCCATCGCCGCCGCCACAGGCTGCCAGCGCGGTGCACAGCAGGAGTGCGCACGCGAGAGATGTGCGCTTAAAGGTAATCGTGCTCATGATGCTCCTTTCTTCTTGGTGGATTGCCAGTCATGCCAGCGGCATTATGCCGAAGGCTCTTGTACTTTCTTTGCGGCCTGCGCCGCCATCCCAGCCACAACTTGGGCCAGTCCCCTCTCCATCGCGTCAATGCGCTCCTCGACCGCGCTCAGCCGCTTGTCGTGCGCGGCCGGCGTATCGATCTGCTCATCCATGACTTTGCGACGCAGATATTCAGCGAGTGAAAGCCGTGCGGCTTTCGCTTGTTCGACAACCCGTTCGCGCTGCGAAGGCGTCAACAACAACAGGATTCTTTCTGTATATCGTTCCATGTCTGAATAATACCAACTCGCGCAACACAACGCAACATGCGTTGCTACAACACCACTGTACTACAGCATTTGTTGCGCGTGTTGGTCTTTTTGCTACAATCGAACAATGCAAATCCACCCCCTTACCCTCTCCGCGAACAAGTTACATATGCCGCCCCGCATGGCGGTGTCCGCGCCTCCGCCGCCACTCTCTCTCGACGACATCGAGCGCGACGCTATGCTGCTTGAAAAGCACGAGCGAATCCGTCGCTGGCAGTGTGGAGCAGGGGGTCTTGTCGTGGGTCTTATGTTGGGAGCCGGCGGAGCAACACTCGCTTGGTGGTATTCCGCAAAGTTGACCGCCCCCACGATCAATAGCTCGTCGGCCAAGCAATCGTCGATCAAGCAGATGGCGATTCCAGCAAGCGCGGTCAGTGCGATTGCTCCGGTAGCCAGCGCAGTCATTGCTGCAACGTCTGATGCCAGCGCACCGCAAGTCGTGGCGCCAGTGTTCGCATCGGCGGTTGTCGCCTCCGCGCAAGCTCAGCAGGGCTCAATCCAAAAAGCCTCACCTACCACGCGGCCTGCGGCTTCCGCGCCCCTCGCAGCCGCCCCCGGCGCACAACAGATGCAGGAGCTTCGTCGCATCATGCCGTTGCCTCCGTTGCCTGCTGCGGCGACCGCACCGGCGCTTCCCCTGCAGGAAAAGGCCAAGCCGGAAAGGGTGGCGGGCAGCCCCGCACACGCCGATGCTTCAAACGTCGTGCTCTACGTCGCAAAGCCCGCGGGGGAAATCACACCGGCAGCGCCCGCGCCCTCCGCTCCTGTACCACCAGCAACTTCGCAACCGGTCGGGCATGCGCCCGCCACACCAGGTTTTCGCATCGTCTCCATCCCGATGCCTGGGCTCGCGATGGTCGCGCAGGGAGAGAACGTCACGCCGGTACATGCCGGCGGCAAGCTCCCTGATGGCTCCGTCCTTGAATCCGCCGATCCGACGTCGGGTGTGGCGCGCACCAACCGCACGACCTTTACTCTCAAAGGAAAATAATGGGCAACCTGCTCCGACATTCGTACAGCGACAATAGCCAGATCAACCCGCAATCCCACTTGCAAGATGAGCAAGACGACGCAAACACAGATCCGCGCGCCCAGTTGATCACCGATCAGAACATCGAACGCTACCGGCAGGACGCAAGCCAATTC
This sequence comes from Ralstonia mannitolilytica, assembly GCF_000954135.1. Taxonomy (NCBI): domain Bacteria; kingdom Pseudomonadati; phylum Pseudomonadota; class Betaproteobacteria; order Burkholderiales; family Burkholderiaceae; genus Ralstonia; species Ralstonia mannitolilytica. The sequence continues at coordinate 142,031 of NZ_CP010801.1, forward strand.
GCCCCTACGCAACCACCCAAACCGATCAAGCAGGCCAAGCCGATGGCGATCGGCGTGGTCGAAGTCAATGACGCAGCTGAAGGCATCCGCACGTATATCGCCGAAGGCGACGTCATTGAGGGTGATCTTCGTCTGAAGACCTCAGGGCTTCGCTTGGCTGGACACGTCAAGGGCCGTATCTACTGCGAGAAGGGCTCAGTCATCGTTGAATCTACCGGCGTCGTTGACGGCGGCATCGAGGCCGAAGGCCGCGTTATCGTTGACGGACAGGTGGGGCACCAAAACAACATTGAAAACACCGGCGCCACGCGCCTGATCATCCGCACGCCGGGCCTACTGGCGGTGTTGGGTAACGGCAAGGTTTACGGCAATTACCACTACGGGCGTATCGCCTGCTACGACGACGCGACCATCGAGGGGATGGGGCGCAAGGTAAGGGGCTAGGAGATGCAGCGCTGCTCGGTGCATTTCGCGGGCCGGCTGATCGATCTGGACGATCCGGGCGCGCTGGATGTTGGCGCCATCGCTGCAACGCTCTCTCGCATCTGCCGTTTTGCCGGCAATCTGCGTGACGATCACCAGATCTCGTGGCACAGCGTCGCTGACCATTGCGTACTCACGGCGGAACTGTTGCGCCGTCGTGGGATGCCGGCCCAGACATGCTTGGCCGGCCTTTTGCACGACGCACATGAGGCACTGATCGGCGATGTCATCACCCCCACGAAAACATGGCTTACCGGAGGCGGCTACGGCACGACCCATGCAAAGCGCAAGGAACATGATCTGGAACGCAAGGTTCTGCGCTCTCTCGGCTGCGAACCGGGCACGCAAGCAGGGGTTTTCGTCAAGCAGGCGGACGTAGAGGCGCTTCACATCGAAGTCTGCGCGCTTGGCCTGCCGCATACGTCGTTCGGGCTGCGCAGCGTGGTCCCGTTCGATCAAGCGATGCTCCGCGAGCTTGGCGTCTTGCAGCCGACCGCGCATCTGCCCATGGCCGCCGTATTCCTGGCCAGCCAACAGCGGTTTCTGAAGACCTATGCAGCCTTGCGCATGACGGGCGAGTGCGTGCCAGAGGCTGCCCATGCCTGACGCAAATCCTCGCGTGCTGGTCGTCGGTGCAGGACCGGCTGGGCTGACTTGCGCAAGCCATCTTGCCAAGATGGACGTGGCGGTTGACCTGGCCGAGCAAGGCCAGGCCGTCGGTGGCGCGGTTCGCCAATATGAGCACGCCGAAATCTGGGTGCCGATTCCTGGCCTGACCGCTAATTCGCTCGTTGCCGGCTTCCGCCAGGAGGCCCGCCAAGCCCGCCTGACGCTTCTGCTGGGCCGACGCGTGACATCAATCCAGGTGCGCGAGGATTGCATCCTTGCCGATGATCAGCCGTATGCTGCCGTCGTGCTCGCCACGGGCGCTCCACCGCGCGGTTTGGAGCACGCCGGCGAGGGAGTGATCGTCGCGCCGGGCAGGGCGTTGGAATCGGTCGATGTCCGTGGTCTGCGTGTGGCGGTGTGCGGCGGCGGTGACAACGCGTTCGAAAACGCCGCCCGCATGCGGCGCGAGGGCGCAGCCTGTGTAGATGTGTTCTCTCGTGGGGATCTCCGCGCAAGACCGCAACTCATCCGTGAGGCGCTTGATCTTGGCGCACGGATTGCGGTGGGCCCGTATCGCATCGAGGGGCGACGAATCGTGCGCGCGCAGGATCCACGGAACGACGACCAATTTGACATCGTGGCAGTGCTCTGGGGATTCGCACCGCGCCTCCCGAAGATCGAGGCGCCAGGCCTGACTGCAGGAGCCCCCCTCAAGGGCCGCCACCCACTGCCGCGCCTGTGGGTAATCGGTGACGCCCTTCCTGACGAGGAGCGATCGATCCTCGCTGCAATGGGTGATGGATCACGTGTGGCGAAGGCTGTAGAAGCCTTCCTGCACAGCGATCAATGCTGGACCGAAAAGGCATTGTCACTGGGTGCCGTCGATGCTTGAGTTTATGATGCAGCGCGATGATGGCGTGTGCAAAGTGGAGCGCGCTGCCGTACGCCAAGCGCACTGGATGTGCGACGACATTGTGGCCGAGGCCGGAGCAGCCATAGCGGTTTTGCGCGGCGAGCCAGATGGCTACAGGCGCGATGAGCGGCACCTTTGTCCCGTCGGGACCGTCGAGTTCTGCCGCGAGTGGATGCGCTTGACTGGCGTGGCCGAGCCGGTGCCGATCGATTATCCCGCGTCGTTACGCGATGTGCTGGGCCGCGTCGTACAGTGCGTGCCATTTGCCGACGCGACGATCGGGGCGTGGATCAAGCCAGCGCGTACGAAGGCCTGGCTCCCGCAAGTCAAGCAATCGGATCGTGACCACCATCCTGACGAGCTTGTTTGGGAATCAGCCGTCATCCCGGAATCTGACTGGCTAGCTGAGTGGCGCGTCTACGTGCGCGATGGAGCGATCATTGGCTGCGGCAGGTACGACGATCGACCGGTGGAGAACATCGAGCTCGACGCCAAGCTCGTGGAGTCGTGGATCCAGCGCTGGGAGGCCACCGGCCGGGCACCACGCGGCTACGCACTCGATGTGGCGCGTTGGCCAAGGCAAACGGTGCTTGTAGAAGCGACCGACGCCTGGGCAATCGGCCTGTACAAGGGAACCTGCCGGGCGGAGGGCTACACCAGGATGCTGGCCGCACGCTGGGGAGAAATAGCCAAGCAAGTCCTCTGAATGTTGCATTGTGTTGCGTCTATTGGTAATTGTGGTAAAATGCCACCAACCATAGGGGAGCACAATCTTGAATTTCAACAACATCCGCCGTTCTCTTCGCTTCGCTCTCGCCCTGCTGGCGGCCGTTGCGCTCGGTGGCACGCTTACGCCAGGGCTGGCGCGCCAACACCATCACCAACTCTCGCTGACAGACATCTTTGGCGCACCGGCACTGTCACAAGACTGCGAGAGTAACTTCTTGCAAGGCCAGGCCCCACAGGTCACGAATCCAAAGCTGGCCGCCCAAACGCGCGAGCTTTGCAACCCCGGGTATGCCGTGCTTCATTCAGGCATCACCCGCACGCCGCTTTGGAGCGCCGAACACCTGACGCAGCCTCGTATCCGCGCTTCGATCAATCTGAGCCGCGAAGACAGCTTCCGCTCCGATGATCGTCTGCCGATGGCTGAGCGTGCCGAGCTTGACGATTACGCACGATCTGGATGGGATCGTGGGCACATGAGTCCCAACAAGGACGCACCGGACAGAACCAGCCAGTCCGCGACGTTCCTGCTGTCGAACATGATCCCGCAGGCACCCAAACACAACCAGCACCTGTGGGAATCCATTGAACGAGCAACGCGCCAGCTGGCGCTCAATGGACATGACGTCTACGTGGTGACCGGCCCGGCATTCCTCGGGAGCCAGTTGCGTCGCACCGGACACGTGGCCATTCCCTCGCACGTCTGGAAGGCTGTCTACGTGGCCGACACGGGTGAAGCTGCGGTGTGGTGGACGGAGAATACCAACGAGTCCGGGTATGATTTGATTTCGCTCGATGAGCTTGCCCGGCGCACCAGTATCGCCCCCTTTCCGGCCGCTTCTGCTGCATCTCGTGTGATGGTGGCGCGCCTGCCGAAGCCGCGGCAGCGCCATTCCAGCAACAACTTCTGAGGGGATCCAGATGGACTACTTTGCCAACGAAAGCCAAGTGCTGCGGGTGGGTGACTTTGAATTTGCCAACCGCACTGATCGCATTACGATCGGCGGGGGGGACATCACGCGCGACGAAGACGGCCTGAAAACGCTGCGCGCTCTGGCTGAGCAGCTGCGCCAGATCGAAGCGGCGCTGACCGTCGATCGCGACAAAGGCCAACTGCCCAAGAAGATCGCGATCAAGGCTGATACGAGCGAGGCCAATCCCTTCAACTGAAATAGTGGCAGCCAAGCCTAACCCGACCCCACCTGGAGCGGCACCCGGTACGCGCTATGGCCGCTATACCGTGCTTGCCGTGTCGTCCATTGGGCGAAAGGCGAGGGTTCTGTGCCGCTGCGACTGCGGTACGGAAAAGGACGTACGCCTGGATGGCCTGAAGGCGGGAACTGTCATGTCGTGCGGCTGTTTGAATGCGGAGCGTCGCAAGGACGAAAAGCCCTCTCGCCAAAGCGTGTTCGCAGATGTGATGCACAAGCGGTTTGGACGGTTGGTGGCCACCGACATTCAGAGGGGCTCCGCCAAGAACACGCAGATCGTCTGCCGCTGCGACTGTGGCGGGCAAATTGTGACGACGCCATCCCGCCTGCGTCATGGCGACACGACCAGCTGTGGCTGTTATCACGAAGAGCGCCTTGTTCAGCAGGGTGCGCAAACGCGGGACCACGGCCATGCTGTTGATGGCGAACTGGCATCGGGGCACACCTCGATCTATCGCGCCTGGCTCAAGGTCCGCGCCTTGTGCCGGGATGTTCAGCGGCGCGGCGCGGGCAAGGTCAATGGCGAATACGATCCGCGATGGGATGCGTTTGACGAGTTTCTGGCGGACTTCGGCGAGATCGGTTTCAGCGAAACGGTCTGCCGCAAGGATCAAAGCCTGCCGTGGTCGAGGTCGAATTGCTATATCGCGCTGGGGCCGGCTGATCGCCGCCGAAAGACCCGCGAGGAAAACGCACAGGCCGCGCAGAACAAGCTGGGGCATCAATCATGAGCGCAGAACTGTTGGCCGTTGTCGAAGTCGATAAAGACGATCGAGTGGTGTGCCAAGCGCCAGGCTGCGGCCGGGGTGTCTACAAGCGGATCCACGTTGTGCGCCACAACGGCACGCTTGGCGTCTACGGCGAGGATTGTTTCGATCGTCTCTTCGTCGGCCTTTCTCGTGAGGCCGAGCCGCGCTATGGGGGTGGACCCGGGCGCTTGCTGAGCGCAGAAGAGCGCCAGCTGCTGATCGAAAACACCGAGCGTCTGATCACCCAGTTCGAGCTTGAGCGTCAGCAGGCGATTGAGCGAGCGCGCCAGCAAGAGCAAGAACAAGAGCGCCTGCGGGAGCAGGAGCGCTTGCGAAGAGAGCAGGCCGAGAGAGAGCGGCTTGCTCGGTCCAGGGCAGCCTTCCAACATCGATCAGCACCTGCCAGAGTCGCAGCACCGGGGCCAACTCCAGAAGAGCTCAAATCCGTCGAGGCCGAGGCCAAGCGCCTGGTGCGTGAGCGTTACGGTGTGGACCCAGACCAGGCCGGCTGGAGAGGTCTTGTGATGGCGGCCCAGCGTGAACTGCTTGGGCGTTGAAGCGCTTGCCGTTGCTGGCACCAGCCGATTTCCGCGACCTTGCCGGCCCTTGACCTATCTGGAATGCGCGGGCGGTTGCCGCGGCTGCAAGGGCGGGCATTTTATTCGTCCGCGCTGAACAACTACTCCTGAACCCCGGCGCTGTGCCGGATCTTCAGGAGTTGAGCATGGCAAGCGTTCCATTGCCCCCCTATCGGGCATGCCGGGTTACAGGCGATTGGTTGGACGGCAGCCCCAGCATTCCGGCATTCACAAATGGCCGGCTCTGGAATGGATTTCAGCAGCCGCTGTTTTCCAGGCCATCTGTCTTGCAGCTGGCCCTGCTGATGCCAGGCCAGGTGGAATTCGACGCGTCGGGCACGGCCGTCATCGTCATCGCCGACGATGGCGAGCCATTCCTCGTCAATGGCCAGCAAATCGAAGTCAATGGCAGGCGCATCGAAGTGTTTGCCGTTGGCTCTGGATGGTGGTGCTGGGAAGAAGCAGACACCGGAATCGGTCCGGCCACCGATGCCCCGCTGGACAAGCGCTTCGATGACGTGCTTTTCGGCACAACACAGGAAGAGTTCGACGCGCTGGAAGTGCATGGCGTGCGTAACGTACGCACCCCAGCCGGCGAGAACGTGGGGATCCGCGAAGTCGACGATGTGAATCCCGAACTTTTCTCGGTCTACGTGCACTTCCGCGCGGGCGGGGTTGAATGTGTAGGTGATCACGGCACACTACATCTGGCACTGAAGTACGCCCGAGAGCTCGCCAATCGATTCGGATGCCCAATCCACAACTTCGCGCCGATGCCCGTACCACCACGCGCACCGAGTACAGCTGTCTGAGTCAAAGCCCGCCTGTCCAATGGACCAGGCGGGCTTTTTTTCACACTTAGAGGCTGAAGAAACAGAGTGTGGTACAACAAACACCAAAGCAACTCAGGGGGGTGAAATGAAGAAAAATGGGTGGCTGCACTCGCTACGGCGTCACTTCTGATCCCTGGTATATCGTCAGCGAGTGATTGGTATGCTTATTCGAGTGACAGTGATGCAAGGCACTTGATCGACATTTCCAGTCTTGTCGTTAAGCCCGACGGCACTCGCTTGGCGTGGGTGGCGCATATCTTCAATAAGCCTCAAGAAGCACCTAATCACAAGCGCTACGCCAAGCTTTCCACGAGAGTGCTCGTCGATTGCGGACAAAGGAAATTGGCTTTGCTTTCTACCTATTTCTACGACGGCAAAGGTACTCTTGTTCAAGGCACATCATTCGATTTCATAAAACTGGTAGACGTACCTCCCGACTCAAATGGAGAAACATTAATGCGCGCAGTCTGCGCGGCGTCTCCACGGTAAGCGCGTAGCCTTAGCCTGAGTAAAACCCGCCTGTCGTAGGACACGGCGGGTTTTTTTGCCTCTGACGTGATTAAGAGCGAGCCGTTTTGATCTGCGGACGTTGCGAGAATATTTTAATGCATGTATTGTCATGTCACGCAACATGCTGATTTATTGGGATCGGTTTCGCCTGACCCCAAACTACTTACAGATCCACTCACGCTTTAAGGCAACCCATGTCCACGTACGCAGAGTTAATGCAGCAGATCAACGATCTCAAGGTGCAAGCCGAGCAACTTCGAATTCGCGAGCGCGACCAGTTCATTGCTGAAGTGCGCGAGAGAATCCACGCGTACGAGATCACCCCCGCAGACTTGTTCGGAAAACCCAAGGGCGTCAAGGTAGTCGGGACGGTCGCGGTCAAATACCGGGACACCAACGGGAACGTCTGGTCCGGCCGCGGAAGGCAACCGTTCTGGCTGGTCAAGGCGCTGGCGGGGGGGAAGAAGCGCGAGGACTTTCTAGTTTCCTGAGCCCTTACATCTTCACGCTATCCAATGGCATCGCGTAAAAACGCTACGCCATACTTTACAAAGTCACGCAACGCTCTATAATAAGCCACATCGAGTTTGACTGGGCCGAGCGCGTGAGCGTCGAGGAAATGGCCCAAAGCTGATGCGGGTAAACGTCGCGCAAGACCGCATCTAACCCCCGGACATGGACGCCTGGCGGGACAGCGAAACAGTCCAGGTCGGGTCTCGGATCCGACGCTGCCGAGCCTGGGGAAAGGCCCTCCGCGGACGCGGATCAAGGGCGGCACAACCAGGTGCACATCTGGCGCCGGAGCGAGTAACCGGCCATCCCTTACGCGAGGAGTCGATCCGCCGGGCCTGTCGGACAGCCTGGCGGGGATCCCAGGGACCGACTTAACCGGGGCGCTTCGCTGGGCTGAAGAACCGGGGATTGGGCATAGCAAAACCCAGCATCCTCATGCATGGCGATTGCCGACTTGGGCTTGATGCCGTAGGGACTGGCCTGCAGAGCGGGAAAACAGTCGCCAGCCGTGAGGGAACGCGCGGGCTGACGCGCAAGGGTCGGGCGGCACGAAACCTTTCCGCGCGAGAGCCGCGACTAGCGGAAGCCAGACAGAGCTCAGCACTGGCCCCTCAACCTTCACGCATGGCGATTCGCTGAAAGTCGGCTACCCCAGTCCCGCCGACTACATGCCGGCCCGCGCAAGCCGGATGAGCTTGGGATCGAGTCGCCAGCCGTGAGGGAACGCGCAGTGGTGATGCGCTGTACCGGTAGACGGGCGACGCGCGTCTGAAAGCCGCAAGCGGGCCTCGCGTGAGCCGCGCAAGCCGGGATACACACCTCCGGCCCCTCACCCCAAACCGGCCGCACGATAGGGCGGACGCTGGAACCCGTCACCAGCGCAGCAAGACGGCAGTGAAAGCCTGCGCCGGAGACGTAACCGGCACCAATACCGATGGTGGCGCTCAGCATGTATAGACGCGCCATTTTTTTGGCCCCAAACAGCATTAATACACGCATCCGGCACTTTTTATTGTTTCGACGATGACCACCACCCCCAAATCCCTGCGCGCCCGTGTCGAAGAGGTCGTGCGCGAAGCTGGCGGACAGTATTCGCCGGGCCTGCGCGTGGCGCTGCCTGCAAGCCAGGTGCTTGAAATCGCTGGAGCGCTCGAGCGCGGCGTGCCGTCGCCCGAGGACGCGGCGCGCACAAAAGCGGCGCGCAGGGAAATCAAGAGCGAGTTGCATTCCGAGTTGGCCGCGGGCCTGAATCTGATGCGGGCGGCGATCGCCAAGCGCATTGGCGAGGCTGACGGCGACATGCGCGCGGCCATCCTGGCTAACGCGATGCTCGACGCGACGGAATCCGCCGTGGAAGAAGCAGGGTACTTCGCGACCAACACGACGCTGCAGCGCGCCGCCGTGGACCGGTACATCGAGCGTGTCGCGATCGCGTTCGGAGCGCTGGAGCGGCTGCATGCCTTCGCCAAGGCCCAGCTGCCGGAACCCATCGATCCGGCCATCGCTCCCGCAGCCATGGCCGTGAAAGACCTGGATCTGTCCACACGCACGCATAACTGCTTGCGGCTGGAAGGCATCAAGACGCTGGCTGACCTGATGGGCTGCCGCGCCGATGAATTGCTGCGCATTCCGAACCTCGGGCGTAAGGGGCTGGCGGAAATCGAGCACGAACTGGCGGCACGCGGCTTCCAGCTGGCCACGAGCCGCAATCAAGCCGGAGCTCGTTGATGATCGCAATCGACCTGTTCGCCGGCGCTGGCGGATTCTCGGAGGGGGCCAAGCTGGCCGGGGTGCACGTCGCTTGGGCAGCCAACCATTGGCCACTCGCCGTGCAATTTCACGCAGCCAACCATCCCGGCACGTCGCACAAATGCCAGGACCTGCAGCAGGCCGACTGGCGGGATGTTCCGCGCCACGACATACAGCTGGCGTCTCCGGCGTGCCAAGGTCACAGTCCGGCACGCGGCAAGGAACGGCCGCACCACGATGCGCTACGCAGCACGGCATGGGCCGTGGTCAGCTGCGCTGAATACCATCGCAGCCCGATCGTCCTGGTAGAGAACGTCCCGGGCTTCAGGGACTGGACTCTATACCCGGCTTGGGAACACGCGATGCGCAGTCTGGGCTACAGCGTGTCCCCGCATCTGGTGGATGCCGCCGATCATGGCGTGCCGCAGCACCGCGAGCGGCTGTTCCTGGTCTGCACCCAGAGCAAGGCTCCGCTGCAGCTGCGCCTGCCGCGCCGCGAGCACGTCTCCATTGGCAGCGTGATCGATTGGGACGCTCACACATGGACGCCCATCGACAAGCCCGGCCGCAGTCCGAAAACCTTGCAGCGCACCGAGGCCGGCCGCGCTGAATTCGGCTCGCGCTTCGTCGCACCCTACTACAGCAGCGGCAGTGGTTTGAAAGGCCGCAGCATCCACCGACCCATCGGGACCATCACCACACGCGACCGCTGGGCGGTGATCGACGGTGATCGCATGCGGATGTTGCAGGTCCCCGAGATCAAGGCGGCAATGGGCTTTTCGCCCGACTACACGCTGCCGGCAACCAAGAAGGAAGCCATGCACATGCTGGGCAATGCCGTGTGCCCGCAAGTTGCCGCCGATCTGCTGAACGCGCTGCGCAACGCCGCGTAGACAAGGGCGTCCCATGACGAACACTACCGAGAGCACACACACCATGCCGCGCATCTACCTCGCTGGTCCTGATCTGTTCTTCCCGGATGCCGAAGCGCGCTACGACGCGCTGAAGGATCTGTGCGCACGCTATGGACTCGAAGGCGTCGCGCCGACGGATGGCCAGACCTTCCCCATCGAGCCAACTGCGGCCTGTGCGCGCCGCATTCGCGAGCACGACCTTTCGCAGCTGCGCAGCGCGGACGCCGTGCTCGCCAACATTACGCCGTTTAACGGTCTGGAGCCGGACTCGGGCACGGCCTACGAAATTGGCTTTGCTGCCGCGCTCGGGATGCCTGTCGTCGCGTACTGCCTCGATGGCCTGGACACTCGAACCCGAACGCTGCGCGCGGGGCGGCTGCTCAATGTGCATGGTCGTGATGATGAGGGCCTGCTCGTCGAGAACTTCGGGCTACACGCCAATCTGATGCTGTGCGCAGAACATCCAACGTTTTCTTCGGCGGATGAGGCAGTTCGCGCTCTCGCCGAGATCCTATTTGGCGCTGCGCAAGCCGCTGCCTGAAGCCATTACCGCTCAATGGGCGCCTGGCGCAGCAGCCGTTTTGCAGGCGGCAAGCTGTGAAGCAGGGGGAGCCAGGCGCCCACCCTTCAATGCTCGTAGATAGCCGATGGATACAACTCTCGAAGAAGCACAAGCCGCTGCCGCCAGATTTGCGGACGAAAGCTGCTTACCCCAAACCGTCTACCTCTTGAAGGACTCCGGCGGCTGGTGGCACACCAATCCGCTGGCCAGCTTGCTGGTGTCGGCCGAAGTCTTCGTGACCGTGCTGCCACTGCGCTACTTCGCGTGAGATCTGAAATGGGAGTCCAACTTCGCTTGAGATGACAGGGGACGCTTCATGGCGGAAAACACAAACATTGCATGGTGCGATCACACCTTCAATCCGTGGGAAGGTTGTCAGAAGGTTGGCCCCGGCTGCGACCACTGCTACGCGGAGACGCGAAATGCTCGATTCAGTGGCGGTACGTCCGTCAATTGGGGGCCTGGCGCGCCGCGTCGGCGCACTTCGGCTGCCAACTGGAGAAAGCCGATAGCCTGGAACAGGAATGCTGGCGAGTTTTACGCCCAACACGGGCGAAGGCAGCGCGTCTTCTGCGCGAGCCTCGCCGACGTGTTCGACAACGCAGTCGATCCGACGTGGCGCGAGGATCTATTCGCTCTGATCCGCGCAACCCCAAATCTTGACTGGCTGCTGCTCACAAAACGCATCGGCAATGTACCCAGCATGGTTTCGCTTATTCCGGGCTGGCTGCCAGAAAACGTCTGGCTCGGCGCCACGATCGTCAACCAGGCCGAGGCCGATCGCGACATCCAGAAGTTACTCGAGACGCCCGCGCGCGTGCACTTCCTGTCGATCGAGCCGATGCTTGGGCCGATCAACCTGGAGAGCGTGGCGTGGCCGTCGATAGCCGAGCATCGCGTCGATGCGCTACGAGGAGGCTACTGGAACAAGGCGGGCGTGCTGGCCTGTGGGCCGGCCGCGGGTCTTGGCGAACCTCGCGGCGGATTCACGAACCACAGCGATATGCCGGGGCGCATCGACTGGGTGATCGTCGGCGGAGAGAGCGGTCCTGGCGCGCGGCCAATGCACCCGGACTGGGCTCGAGATCTGCGTGACCAGTGCGTGTCGGCCGGCGTGCCCTTTCTCTTCAAGCAATGGGGGGAGTTTGTGCCGGGCTCTGGCGACTTCGGTGCTGGGCAATACGTCACAGCGGCTGTTGCACGCGACGGTCGCATTGTCCCAGGTGGATTTGACGCGGCCGCCTATCCGCGCGGCGCAACTTCCGCAGACGGCTGGGCAATGGTCCATCGGGTTGGGAAGAAGGCGGCCGACCGCCTGCTCGACGGCGCCCAGCACGACCAATTTCCGCATGTGCGCTCGTGAGGAATAGCCATGCCTTGCTACATCGAACGAACGAAGGACGGCGGCGTGATGTTCCTGTGCGGCGACCTTGGGCCGCATTGCGCAGCCGATAAATGCTGCGCGCTGGGCGTCAATTTGTGCGATTTCCCCGTAGGCGAGGGCAAGACCTGCGACTTGCCACTGTGCAACAGCCACGGCTACGAGGTTGCGCCGAACGTGCACTACTGCCCCGGCCATCTCATTCTGTGGAACGCATACCGAGAATCTGGCGCGGTTGAGCGCGAGCTTTCCAACGTGGTTCCGCTTGGGCGGACGCCGAAGCCGGAATGAGCAAGTAATCCGTCTGCCAACACCATCATCCAACGCACGCATGCAAACGCTCTTACCGCTCAACTTCGTTCCGCGCACGCCACCCGCTTCTTTCTGGCAGCCGGTCAGCGCAAAGACGGACTTGCCGCCCGTGACCACCACGCCGGAGGTTGCCGCCGCGCTCTCTCGCGACTGCGTGGTCGCCGTGGGCGTGAGCGGCGGCAAGGATTCAGTCGCGTGCGCGCTCGCCACCGCGCGCTATTTGGATGAGATCGGGCACACTGGTCCGCGCGTGCTGATCCACTCGGATCTGGGGCGCGTCGAGTGGCGCGACAGCCTGCCATCATGCGAGCGCCTGGCGCACGCGCTGGGCTGGGAACTGCTGGTCGTCACGCGCCAAGCCGGCGACATGCTGGCGCGATGGGAGGGCCGATGGCAAAACAACGTCAAGCGCTATGCTGACCTGGCTTGCGTCAAGCTGATACTGCCGTGGAGCACGCCGTCTATGCGCTTCTGTACGAGCGAGCTCAAGGTCGCCATCATCTCGTCGGCGCTGCGCAAGCGATGGCCGACGCAGGAGATCGTCAACGTGTCGGGCATCCGCCGCCAGGAAAGCGCCGCACGAAGCAAGATGCCTGTGTCAGTGCGCATGCCAAAGCTTTGCCGGAAAGGAGCCGAAGGGCTTTCATGGCACCCGATCATCGAGTGGAAGGTGCAGGAGGTGTTCGGAGCCATCGCGGACGCGGGCCTGCAGCTGCACGAGGCCTATACGCGCTATGGCATGAGCCGCGTCAGCTGCGCGTTCTGCATCATGTCGTCGGCTGCCGACCTGGAGGCCTCTGTGTCGTGTATCGACAACCAGCCGGTCTACCTGCAGATGGTCGAGCTCGAGGCTGCCAGCACGTTCGGATTCCAGTCTGGGCGTTGGCTGGCCGATGTCGCACCCCATCTGCTATCCACGGACCTGCAAGCCAAGGTGGAGCGTGCCAAGCTGGCCGCTGCCGAGCGTGAAGCCTTGGAGGCCAGGCTGCCGGCACACCTGCTGTACACCGGCGGCCTGCCAACGGCTGTGCCGACGTTCGATGAGGCTACCTTGGTCGGGCAGATCCGCCGGCGGGTTGCCGAGCTTGTCGGCATCGAGGTCAGGTATCTCCATGCCGCCGAAATCCGCGACCGATACGCGGAGCTTCTTGATCGGCGCGAGGAGCATGCGCCGAACTCTCTCGTCATCGTTTGATCCTGAACATCGCTATGAGTCCATCTAATCTCGATGCCCCTGGGTACGGCAATGCCCTGGACGTCCTGCGTCGCATCGTGGAGGAAGCTGACCGTGATCCATTCATACCGGTCGGCCACGTCATTGAGCACGTCGTGCCGCAGGCGCGCGCCGCTCTCGCGGCAGCGCTTGCCGACGAGGTGTGCCAGTTCTGCGGCGTGCGGACCTTTTCGCCGTGCGATGCCCCGCCTGCTGATGTGTGCGAGCAGGCTTTGATGCGTAATATGACGATGGCCGAGCGCTAATTAAGGGCGAGGAGTAGAACGTTAGGCGCTTTGGATCGGCCTGCGCACCTGTCTTGCCTGAATGAAGCCGAGATATACTGTACATATATGTGGGGTATCCACTTAGCTCCACCAGCACAGGATAACTGGATGGATATACAGTATTCGTATGCTACACCGTCTCGACCCGGTTCACTACATCCGCATACGTCACAGGGCCGGTAACGACCGCTTGCTGAAGCAGCCGATAGAACAAGAGACCGCGCGAGCCCGAGGTGCGGCGATTGAAGCGGAACACGAACTCATCCAGGTAGGCGTCCAGATGTTCGGGCTGAACCGAGCCGTGATGCGTGCCGAGAATCCAGCGTTTGACCAGTGAAGCAACCCGATGAACGCCAGCCATCGAAACGTGAGCTGGCACCTCGGCACCCAGCATCACATTGCGCTGGTGTTCGTAACCCAGCTTGCTCAATGTCCGGTAGGCTGCTGACCCGTCAGTTCTGACTTGGGCGCCAGGCTCAATCGACGCCTGTATGAACGGGATGACGCATTCGGCGCCATCGTTCTGGATGCGCTGCAAGCGTATCCGGCCGAAGCCCTTGGGCTGAAGCATTTCGACCGCAAGGATGACCAGCACTTTGCTCGTGCGGTTCTTGCGGTTGATGGCCGAGATAGGGGCCTCTCGGTCCGTGATGGCCAGGTAGGTCTCGTCAACCTCTACACACCCCTTCAGGCGTTCGCGGTCCGGTCGCACCATAGCGCGGCGAAACCGGTGCAGCATCGTCCAAGCGGTCTGGTAGCTTCCCAGGCCTAGCACCCGTTGCAAACCAAGGGCGCTGACGCCTTGCTTTTGATTGGTCAGATACCACGCACCAGCCAGCCACACACGTAGCGGGGTACGGGTCTTGTCGAATATCGTGCCAGCGGTCACCGTCGTTTGGTGAGCGCAACTGCGACACATCAGGCGCGTGCGGCTCGACCGATAAGGCTCGGCCGCTACGCCGCAATCAGGGCAAACGAACCCCTGCGGCCACCGCAATCCCTCCAGGTAGGACAGGCAAGCCTCTTCCGTCCCGAACCGGTCCAGAAACTCGTTCCAGTTACGGGGGTAGTCCTTCCCCGGTTCTGGGGGTAATATCTGCTTTACCTGTATATCCATCCAGTGATTCTGGCATGGCTGGAGCTAAGTGGATAGCCCTTACATATATACAGTTGTTTCGAGGGTGTCATGGAAGTGCATGTAACGCCACTTAAAAGCAAGGGACAGACCAAACAAAAGTGGTTACGGGCAATGGGCAACGCAGTTGGAACGCTGAGAATCCGAGACAAGCGCGATACCGTTAATCTTCGCAGCACGCGCGTTGCAGAGCTCTTCAACCACCGCCCCGTCCGCGCCGAGGGCGAGAAGTGGATCCTGTTCGATGTCCAACTTGTCTGGGCCAAGGGGGGCAGTTCCTGCTGTCCGGCTACGAGCGCCACGTCCAGTGGAACGGCGACACTACGGATTACGCCCAGAGTTGGCTCGTCAGCGTGCCGGCGCCGGGAACGTCGGTCGCGATCGTCCCAGACACCGTCGAGGCACCAAAACAGACGCCGATCGAAGACCCGGCTGCCGGCAGCCTACGCATTTGACCAACAATGAATACATCTGATAGCGGGTTCGTAGAAGTCAAAAGCAAAGTAGCAAAGCCCGAATTGCAGGCATTCATGGAACACCTGAGCGCCTTCCATGAGGGCGACACGGATGCCCAGCGGGCGGCAGAGATCCGCGCTCAGGACGAGAACGACGGCCTGGATTCACTGAAGCGCCTATTCGATCTGGCGAACGGGAGCAGTGGACAGTGCCGTCACGTCGCGCGCTTCCTGCTTGGTCTGTACAACGGCACTCGATTCCCGTTCGATCTGACTGACTTCCGATGCGTTGATGCCTCGATCTTTGAGGACATGATGCGAGTGCTGCGGATGGACAGCCGGCCACGGGCAGAAGTCCACACGTATTTCCCGCGCGGCGGCGAGCGTTTCGAGCAACTGGCGCAGGACTGGAATCTGTACAAGACCGAGTGGGAGCCGGCGGGCAGCGGGTTCACGCGCAGACGCAGCGCGTACCGCCTCGACATCGAGGCAGGCGTGCGCGGCGAGACGCTGGTGTGGAAGTGGTCTGTATCGCGGTGGGGCGGCGACAGTAAAAAGGTTGCCAGCGGCGCGGCATGGTCGGCCGAGAGTGCGAAGTACGAGATTGATGCCTGGTTCGAGCGCGGCGGCGAGACGCCTTACGAAGACTGACAATGAAAACGGATCTGATCGAAAAGTACGCACCGGTGCTCTGTGCGTCGACACCTCCAGTGGTGCGTGACCCACGCCTATTGATGGATGCAAGCGGCGACGTGAAGATCTACTATGCGCCCTTCGAATACATCAACCCGAGTGCACGGCTCGTGCTGGTCGGGATCACACCGGGCCCCACCCAGATGGTCAATGCCAACAACGAGGCGCGGCGCGCTCTTCAGGCGGGCAAGTCCAGCATCGAGGCGATGCAGGCCGGAAAGAGCGTCGGCGCTTTCAGTGGCGAGCCGCTGCGGAGTAACCTGATCAATCAACTCAACCATTGGGGCTTCCAAAAGTGGCTCGGCCTGAGCGATTCGGCCGACCTATTCTCCAGGTCACAGCACTTGGTGCAGACTACCTCTCTCCTACGCTATCCGGTGTTCGTCAAGGACGGTGATTACCGTGGCACTCCAGATATGACCAAGCATCCGCTGCTGCGGAAATACCTGCTCGAATACTTTGCGGCGGAGGTCGAGGAGCTCAAGGAAGCCGTATTTGTCGGTCTCGGGCCACAGGTCCAGAAGGTGCTCGATCGCCTGATCCACGAGCGCGTCCTGAGTCCAGAACGGGTCATCGGCGGGATGCTGCACCCGTCCGGTAACTGCACATACCGAATCAACTATCTTATCGGTGACAGAAACGCGCCAGTCCCGCACGCCACCAACCCCGTGCCTTACGACCAGGGCCGACGAGCGTTTCGGGAGCGCTTCATTGGCGCGTGATCGGGAGTCATATGAGCCGATGCGAACTGGCCGCCGTCTTGTTGCTGCTCGCTCATCGCACCGCGCTGTGCTGGCCATCAATGGCCGGTGAAAACCAGCTACCAGACAGAGACCGCAATGAAACGAACAATAGCTTTTGCCTTGCTCATCGCAGCGATACCGCTGTCATCGCACGCGTCTTGCACTGATTGGGGATTGTATGCAGTGCAGGTAGCCCAAATGCGAAACGGCGGGCTAGCCAAAGAGGCTGCAGAGGGGATGATGTGGCAACACTCTCTCAGCGGAGCGCTTGACGGAGAGAAGAACGAGACCAGCTTCAACGGGTTCGACCCCGTCCGGGCGAAGGAAGTCATCAAGTCTGTGTACGAATCGCACCACGCTCCCTCGTACTATGGGGTTGTTACGACGGATCTCTGTCACACCCAGGCGTGGATTAAGCAGTAGAAGACAATGCACTGAGGAAATACGCGGGCGGTGCCGGCAGAAGATGAGCCGCTTACCGGCCGGCGTGCCGGTCGTAAAGACAAAAATGCCTCACCAATCGAAAGGGGGAGAGATGAAATATCTGCTGATCATTTCCGCGTCCATGGTTGCTCTCGCTGGTTGTGCGGCCCAGCGGGCAGCTAGTGACTGCGAAGCAATGGGGTACACCCGTGGCACACCAGAGTTTTCTCAATGCGCGGAGCGGCAGGTCGCTGCACGCAGAGAGCGGTTGATGGAAATGCGTGGGCAGGATGCGGCGATCTCGATCCAGTGCGAAAAATCATCGCAAGGTATCTTTGGGCGCAACACCGGCCGCACCGATTGCCCGCACCCAGCCGGGATGGTGAAGTGACCACGCGCAATTCAGACAAACAGGCGTAACTGGCCGCGCTGCTCCAGGTGTTCTCGCACAGCCTGATCGGTGCCTGGCTTCGTGAGCGGATGGACAGCACGACAGGTGGAGCAGATCCAGTTCTCGGTCGGTTGGTCGGCGCCAAACGGCGTCATCGCCGGGGCGTCCGGCGTGTGATGGCGCAGCACCCCGCAGGTGTCGCAAGCAAGCCATTTGGTAAGTGGTTTCATGCGCGATCCCATCACCTTGTCAAACCTTGCGGATCGAGCCGCTGTACTGCGCTACGATCGGGTCGGCCGTAACTAGAAGGATGCCTTCCACCAGCGACTGCGCCACCAGGATGCGGTCGAATGGATCCTTGTGCAAAGGCGGCAGGCTATCGACCATGACCGTGTGCTCACTGGTGATGGGTAATTCCAGATAGCCATTGTCTAAGAGCCCTCGGCGTAGCAGCCTGGGATCAACGCGAAAGTCCTGCCGGCCCAGTCCTCGCTTGATAGCCACCTCCCACAGGCTGGCAGCGCTGAACACCAGCTCGTGCGTCGGGTCCTGGATGAGAGCGAGCGTGTCGCGCGACAGCTTGTCAGGCTGGCCAGCGGCCCACAGCAGCAGATGAGTATCGAGCAACAACTTCACGCGTCGCCCCCGAACATCTGTTCAATGGCATCGGCACCCATGCGATCGAAGTCCGCCGGCACTGCGATCTCGCCGACCAGGAAGCCAACACGGCGCGGCTGAGCGGGCGCATCGAGAGCGGTCACCTTGGCCAGCGGCTTGCCAGCCTTGGCGATCACGAAGGATTGGCCTCGGGCTGCCTTGTCGACCAGACGCGACAGGTGCGTCTTCGCGTCGTGGATGTTGACGATTTCCATGACCGACTCCGATTAAACTAAGTTCAGTTAGTTTAGTCCGTTCTAGGAAATCATGGTATGGCAATCAGCAGAACAAAGTGTCCCAATTGGGACACTCTCTGTGCGCGCATGGGGCTTCAATGACGGGCAGAACTGATGGGCAAGAGCTACCGCTTCGGTGGTGTCGGCACGCCACCGGCGCCGCGCCGATAGGCATCCACGGCGGTCCTGGCTGTTGCCAAGTCGCGCTCAAGCGACTCGATACGGATCCTGAGCATGTTGCGTTCTTCAATAAAGGCCTGACGGATACTGTCGGTCTCGACCATGCGCCTACGCTCTGCGCCCTCGAGTCTGTCTGCAAGCGCACTTAACGCGCTCGGCAGGCCACCGACGCTGCCAGTAAGCTCGCTTTCACGAGCACTCGCCTCTGCTTTGGCCTCGGCCAACTGATTCCGCAACGAGTTCGCTTCAGCTTCAGCTGCCGATGCTCGCTCAAGCGCCTGCTGCAGCTGGCCGCGCAACGCATGGTTTTCGTCTTCCAGCCGCTCGCAGTGCTGAGACAACCAGGCGCTGTTCGCGTCACCACTCGACGGCGCTTTCGTCTCGGGGACAGCTGCTGCCTGGGCGGGCGGCACGATCTCACGCACGGCGACCTGGATCTCCTTGTGCACGTAGCCGCGCAGCCAGTCGTCGCGAACTTCGGGCGTGATCGCCTGCGTCCCGTCTTTCGCGGCCCGGCGCTCGGCTTGCACCGCCAGGAATGTCTGCGCGCTCGGACGGCGATTCGTGATGCCGGCCGTGGCCATCAGCCTTCGAAATACCTTCTCGCCGTAGCTCCGGCCAGCAATGCGTTCGATCTGATCGAGCGCATGCCGCAAGAAATTGCGGTTATCCGGATAGGGATACCGCACGTCCAGTTGTTGTAAGGACAGCAGGATGGCCTGCAACTGGGCGTCGGGAAACGAAGTCGGTGTGCGGGGCATCGTGGCTCAGCTGACAGCTGTTGCTGGAAATTTCACCTATCGTAGCACTCATCGGCTACTTATTAGAATACTTTTTACACTACGCATTAGGACTACGCTTTACCATTATTCCACTAATGGTAAAATAAGCTTAGTATCCCGTTCCATAGATCGTCATGGGGCAAAAAATGCCTTATGGAGCACACATGAACAATCTGACGCCAGTTCCACGCACGCCAAGCAATGCGCTGATCAGCCCGGTGCTGCAGGACGTCAGCACTGACGAGCAGTTGCTTGGCGAATGGCTCAAGGATCTGTTCAACGCTGGGATGGGAATCAGCCAGAACACGCTGAGCCAATACAGCCTGGAAGGTCGGCGTCTGCTTTGGTTCGCGAACGCGGTCGAGCGTCGATTTCAGGCGTGGGATAAGCCAACTGCCAACGCCTATCTCACATTTCTCGCGTCACCGCCGGAGCACGCCATCGGCGACTCGCGCACGAAGAATTCCGGTGCCTGGCGGCCGTTCCGTAAGCCGCCCTCAGCCGCGTCAGTCAAGCAAAGCGCGATCATCGCCAGGAGCTTCTTCAACTGGCTGGTCGATCAGCAAGCGATCCGGGTCAACCCTCTCCCCCGCCCTCCCCGTTCACGCGAAAACCGCGGCCCGGGCACGCAGCAGCGTTACTTGAACATCACGCAGCTGAAGGCCGTTTTCGACGCCATTGCGGCCAGGCCTGCCGAGATGTTCTGGGATCGACTCAAGCAGGACCGTGATCGCATGGTGATCGCCCTCGCCTTCCAAACTGGCTTGCGCGCGTCGGAGATGGCCGAACTCAGGTGGTCCGACTTCCAGCGCCGGGATGGCAAACATGGCCCCTACTGGGTCATCGTTGTTCGGCACGCCAAGAGCGGCGACAACCAGGTAGTGCCGTGCGACGCGGCCATGGAGGAAATCTCGGCGTTTCGCCGCACGATCGGCCTGGGCCCGGAGCCGAAGGCCAACGACACGATAGCGGTCATCCCCTGCATCGCCGGCGGCAAGCGCAAGCGTGTGAAGCCGCATGGCAGCCTCGATCTGCAACTTCTGCTGCAGCGAGGGGTGACAACGCGCCACGGCATCTACGCGATCGTCAAGGACGCTTTCAAGCAGGCGGCCGACCTCCTCAGGGACCTAGGCGACGAGCTCAGCGCCGACGGATTGGAGCACGCTTCAACCCACTGGCTGCGCCACAGTGCAGCCACACACCTGCTGCGCTCTGGAAAATCAGTAACGAATGTCCAGCGCGTGCTGCGGCATCAGGACATCAATACGACGCGCAGATACACGCACGAGGAGATGGATGATCTGGCGCACGATGTCAGCGATGGGCTGATGCTCGACAACATCTTACGAAAGTAGCCCCCTACCCTGCTGGCTCGGTCTGACGTGGCTGTTGCCGGGCATTAGCACCGTGTCCCAACTGGGACAGTTTTTAATCCGCCCTTTTCCCGACGAGAATTGTTATCGGATCGGGCTCGAATGCTCGCGAATGTCGTCCTTCGCTTGCAAAGTGTCCCAGTTGGGACAGTCAACCGAAGACAGGGCTGGGACAACCTACCTCTGTTTCGCGCGCCTACTGTAGGGTGATGCCACTCCCCTACCCCGCACCTCAAAACTGTCCCAACTGGGACACTTCAGCGGCGACTCCGGAATGTCCGCGCACAAGATACTGCAATAACGAACACCGCAAATAGTTCGCCTTGGCTGCAAAGCGCCGAACAGCCCTCCTAACTTGCCGCACCTTCCCTTTACAGCAGCCCATACCATCGAAAAGTGTCCCAAATGGGACACTTTCACAGTCAATCCTTGCCTTGCCTGATAGTTACGTCT
The DNA here is from genome assembly GCF_000954135.1 of Ralstonia mannitolilytica. Lineage (NCBI taxonomy): Bacteria > Pseudomonadati > Pseudomonadota > Betaproteobacteria > Burkholderiales > Burkholderiaceae > Ralstonia > Ralstonia mannitolilytica. Next base: position 163,095 of record NZ_CP010801.1, read on the forward strand.
ATCGTGCACGGAAATCATCAACAACGTACACGATCCATGAGTGAATTCAAGAATGCCAAAGTGATTGCGATCGTCAACCACAAAGGCGGTTGCGGGAAGACGACCACGACAGTCAACCTGGCCGCGGAGTTCGCCAGGCAAGGCAATCGCGTCCTGGTTGTCGATCTGGACCCTCAGGCAAACGCCACACTCCATATCGGCAAGGTCCACCCCTCCAACGTCGAAGTCTCCGCAGCTGATTTGCTGACCGGCGACCACAGCCTGCTTGCGCCCTCGGTCCAAGACGACACCACCATCGATGGTGTCTGCCTGATTTCGGGCAGTCTGGCACTCGGCAAGGCCGAAGACGAACTTAAAGACTTGTCGCCGCGGCCAAACGAAGAATTGCGCAGCAAGCTGTTGCCAGCGGACTCGGTCTTCGATGTCATCCTCATCGACTGCCCGCCGAGCCTGAAGCTGCTGGCGAGCAACGCGCTCGCCGCGGCTACGCACGTTATCGTGCCCATCGAGGCCGGCGATCAGTATGGCCTGTACGGCGCAGAGGATCTGCTCAAAAAGGTTGCACAGATCCGCAGGATCAACCCGAATCTCGAAATGCTAGGCGCTTTGCTCATTAAATACGACGACCGCCAGACCATCTGCAAGCTGCTCGCAGGCCAAGCCGAACAAACCTTTGGTGCGCTGTTGCCAGAAAAGATTTCTCAGGGCACGGCGGTTCGACAGGCTGTCGTGATGAAGACCAGCGCGCACGGCATCGATCGGGGGTCCAAACCAGCGCGCCAGTTCCGCGCGCTCGCGCAAGCGCTGGCCCAATCTCTCAAGCTCAAGGTCGGAGATGAGACACCGATCGAAGGGGCTGAAGCGTGAGCAAGAGCATCAAGGAAATGCTGGCGCGGCAGGCTGCCGCAAACATCAAGCAGCATCGCGATGCGGACTACGCCGTGGATTTTGACGCAGGCCGCCAGCACACCAAAATCCCGCTTCAACGCATCCAGCCAGGCCGCTACCAGCCGCGCATGAAGTTCACGGAAGCCAGCATTCGTGAATTGGCGGAATCGATCGCGGCCATAGGTCTGACGCAACCGATTATCGTGCGCCCGTTGGGTGAAGCGTATGAGCTCATCGCTGGCGAGCGGCGTCTGCGCGCGCATCGTCTGCTCAACAAGCCGACCATTGAGGCGATCATCGTCGATGTAGACGATGCTACAGCCGCGGCCATGTCGTTGTCAGAAAACATTGATCGCGAGGCGCTGACTGATTTCGAGGTAGCAGAAGGTCTGCGTCGCTTGGAGGTGGAATTCCCGAAACGGGCCCATCTCGCCAAGGCCATCAATATCTCGCGCTCGGAGCTCTACCGATACCTTGCGTTCCGCGACTTGCCTGAACCCGTGATCGACCGGCTACGAGTCAATCCCGGGTTGATCGGCAGAAGCGCAGCCTCCGAGATTTCGCAGGCCATCAAGGCAGTGCCCAAACTTGCCCCGAGACTTTTAGAAGCATTGGATCTCGTTGAGGCCGGCAAACTCGAGCAGGGCAAGGTGGTCGCATTCCTCCAGCAGAGTATCGCGGAGCGGCGGAGCAGAACGGAAGCCGAGCCGACAACCTACTTGATACACGAAGGAGCGCGCGTCGGTTCGATCGTCGCGACGCCCAAAGAATTCGTCATCAAGGTCTCGCAGGTAGCGCTGCCCGAGAGCAAGGCAAAGCGTCTGCACGCCTTTCTGACTGAATTGCTGGCCGCCGACGAATAAGTGTCCCAGCTGGGACACTGTCACGCTGATCTCGGGGCGCGTACATGCGCGCCTCCTTGAGTCAGTGCTGATTTGAGGGCACCACTCGAATATTTCCGCTGCAAGGTGTCCCAAATGGGACACTTTCAACGCTGATTTAGGGGCGCTTTTTAAAGCAGGCTCCTGAGCCGCGCTGATTTAGGGGCGTTTTCACGCTGATCTGGGGGCGCGATCTTCGCCACACAACCATTTTCACGCTGATCTGGGGGCGTTGCTGTCGACCGGTCACGCTGATTTAGGGGCGCAGTTACTAAATGGCGTATTTGGATCAACGCTGAACTAGGGGCGCTCGGCCCCGGCCGATGCGATCAACGCGGTTATTCAATGCGGCTCGAGCGGTATTGCCGCCGCGTCGGCGAGAGCGACGATGCCACGCTGATCTGGGGGCGCTTTGCTTTGGATGTCACGCTGATCTGGGGGCGCTTGCGCGATCTCCCGACGCTGATCTGGGGGCAAAACGCACCGACGATCTCGTGATGCGGGCCGGCCGCGAGGGCTACGCTGATGTGGGGGCGCTGTTTCTTACCGGGATTGTGGATAAGGCCTGTGGAAAACCACAGTTATTCACGCTGATCCAGGGGCGTCGCCACGCTGAAGTGGGGGCACTGCAGCGCTGATCCAGGGGCGAACGTACGCTGATCTAGGGGCGCTTTAACGCTGATCTAAGGGCTAAAATTTTCACAAACCATTGAATTTAAAGAGAAAATTCCGTATCTAGTTTACTGATATTAGGTATTAACTTCATAGATTTACTGGTAAGACGACGCGCTTCTGTGGACAACCTCCGGTTGCCCACCATACGCACGCCGTCCACCACGATGGAAGAGATACAGCCAAAGTCAAAACAATCGCCCCCAGATCAGCGTGACTGCGGTTTGCGTGCGTGCTATACCGTCGCAAACGTGGAGATAGGCATGGCAAAGCCACAGAGCAAACAACCAGACCTGACTGCCCCCGGTGGCCAAGTGATTCGTCCTACGATCGCTGCAAGGCTATACGAGGAGGCACAAGCAATGGAACTAGCCGACGCGAAAGCGGCTGGAACCATTGGCTTCATGGGCCGCGCGCTGGTTCAGGCAACGTTACCGTACAGGGAACCTTCAGCAGATCTGCGCGCTTGGGGCCGCCGCGCGGGCAACGTCAGTCTGGTGATCCAACCAGGCATGTATTTTGACGAGAACAACGAAGCCCAAAGCATTGGCTTTCCATATGGTTCTTATCCGCGCTTGCTGCTCGCCTGGATTGCCACCGAAGCTTTTCGAACCAAATCCCGTCAACTCGTTTTAGGGAACCGCCTTACCGACTTTCTGGAGTCCCTCGGCTACACCTCGCAGAACGGTGGGCCACGCGGGAACATCACGCGTATCCGCGAGCAGATGAAGCGGCTGTTTGCAGCCCACATCGCAATAGTCTATGGGGGAGGGCAGGGGAGCGATTTCGCACATAAGCCGTTTTTGATCGCCGATGACACCGAGCTCTGGTGGGACCCCCAGCGCCCAGACCAAGCGGGCCTGTGGCAGTCGACAGTGACACTCTCGGAGCGCTTCTACGACGAGGTTGTCAGCACGCCGGTGCCTATCGATCTGCGTGCTCTGCGAGCGTTGCGACAATCGCCGATGGCGCTCGATTTGTACTGCTGGCTGACCTACCGCATGTTCTCACTGAAGGCTCCAGTGACCGTGCCGTGGGAAGCGCTGAAGCTGCAATTCGGATCGGAAGCCGGGCGCGATCGCAAGTTCAAGGAAGGGATCAGCAAGCAGCTGCAGCAGGTGCTCTCCGTTTATCCCGCCGGCGTGCGGCCCACCAAGGCCGGGCTCGAACTGAGCCCATCGAAAACAAGCGTGCCACGACTGGTCACCGACTGGTAAGCGCCCCCAAATCAGCGCAAAGAAAAATGCCCCTCCGAGAAGACTCGGAGGGGCATTCATAATCAGGCAATTCTAGGCGGCGCGGCGCTCGGCCTTGCGGCTTTTGCGGTGCGCGCGGGCGCCATTTCCGTTACTTCAGAACTCCCAAGGGGACGGGGCGGCTTCAGTGGCTACCGGTTCCCTCAGGTGCTTGCCAAGGTCCTGCAACATCTCGGCCACGCTGACTGGCGGCTCCACCAGCACGGCATCGACTGGCGCGCCATTCGCATCCATCTTGGCATCCCACATTGCGCGCAGGTGAGGGTGGCTGTCCAAGCACTGCTCTGCAACGTGCTTGGCAACGCGTGCCAACGAGCTCATCGCAACCCCGCCGCTCGAACGCTCGCAACTGATGAGCACGTCAGCCACCCCCGCGATCGCTTCATTGCTGGCAGAACTGTAGGAACCACTCAACAACATCAGCGTCGAGGCCGGAATGCCGTCAACCACTACGTCATAGCCCGTTTTCTGCTTGTCCAGCCAGGTCGCCGATGTCTCGCCCTCAGTCTTGCCGAGGTGCATGTATTCGATCGGCCCCCACATGGCGGAGCCTCGTCCGAATTTACCTTCCTTGGCCCACCACTTTGGGGAGCCTCCGTTGTTGTGCACCATCAAAATCATTGCCTTCTCCTTTGAGTCCAGGTCGGCACAGTGCCGAGTGTTCGAAAATGGTTGCTCGATCGAGGCATGAAAAAAGCCAGGCGCAAGGCCTGGCTGGATCTGGATCATTCGGTCGCCGTCGAATCACGGCGTAAGCTTCTGCGTCCACGTGCTGTCATCGAGCGCCATCTGCGCTTGTTCGCGCGTGCGGAAATACTCCACAGACTCGCGAGAGCATGGACCTTCCTCGCTATCGAACGTGCCAATGTAAAAGCCCGCGTTCGACTTGAGCACCTGCAACGATAACCGCTTCTTGCAATACTCCCAGGCCAATAAGCCATACGTTCCGCTCATCGCATTTCTCCAGTTTTGGATCCGGCAAAGCGCCGGTGTTCGTAAATAGTTGTACTGCCAGACGATGAAAAAGCCCTGCCGATTTCTCGGTCAGGGCTTTGGTGAAGTGTGCTGCTACGGGCGAATCAGAACGGCAGGCCCTCGTCCTGCTCAGCCGGCACAGCCTCGTGTTCCTTGCGGGCCGGGGCGTTGCTGGCGCTGCCGTTTTCTTCGCGTTTCGCCTTGTCCATCGAGGAAAGGGCGATGAACTGACCGCGCTCGCCGTCGATCTTGCGACCGAAGACCGGGTACTCGAAGCCGTTGCCGTCCTCGATCATCCCCTGGTAGTCGTAGTTCACGCCATCCTTCTTGGCGCGGAACAGGACGCCACGCAGCGCGCCGCCGCCGATCGACAGCACCAGACGACTGTTGTCGCCTTCGCCGGCCAACGCAGCCTCCATCGTCAGGCGGCCGTACTCGGTCGGGCTGTACTTGCCGTCCTCGCCTTTGACTTCACCAGCGCCGACATAGCCCGTCATGATGACCGGGGACTTGGTGTTGCGGGCGACGAAGAGTTCACGACCGTTTTTCTCGTTGAACAGGGCGCCGCTGACTTGTTTCGTGTTGATGGTGATGAGAGACATGATTGCTCCTTGGATGAAAACGCCGCTTCCCAGAACGGGGAGCTTCAAACGCTTCCCTATTGGTTGTTGGCACGAAAATAAAAAAAACCCCCCCTTTCTCTTCGCCCCCACTTCAGCGTGATCTCTCACGCCACGAGGCGAAAAATTCCTGTCTCGTCCTCCTGCGATTTGTTCGCCAGCAACTGGCAAAGGCGCGTCACGCGATTGGCCGCATCGCGCTGGCGCACGGCCGCGGCGATCGCGCGCGACTGGCCCACCAGCACCACCAGCTTTCGCGCCCGCGTGACACCTGTGTAGAGCAGGTTGCGCTGGAGCATCGCCCAGTGCTGCGTGACCATCGGAATGATCACCGCCGGCGCCTGCGAGCCCTGCGACTTGTGGATCGTCATCGCGTACGCCAGGCGCATGTCGTCCAGATCGTCGAACGGCACTGCCACGTGTTTGCCGTCGAACGACACGTGCAGGACCGAGTTGTCGTCATCGACGGCCTCAACCAGGCCCATGTCGCCGTTGAAGATCTCCAGGTCGTAGTTGTTGCGGGTCTGCAAGACCTTGTCGCCAACACCGAAGCACGCGCCATAGCGGCGAACGACGGCCGACGGATGAGGGTTGATGGCCTGCTGCAACGCTTCGTTGAGCGCTCCAACTCCGCATGCGCCCTTGTTCATCGGCGAGAGCACCTGGATGTCGCGCACCGGGTCGAAGCCGAACTTGGCCGGCAAGCGGTTCGTGATCAGATCCCGGATGACATCCGCGCAGGCCTGCGCGACGGCGGCCGGCACGGCATCCTCGTCCTTGATCGACAAGGCGTCGCTCAAGCTTGTCGTGTTCTTCTCCGTCATGAGGAAGAAATCGTCACCGTGCACGCCTTGCTCGGGGTTCTTCCCATGGTTGATGGCGTGCGCGTTTCGGATGATCAGGCTGCCCTGGGCCTGCCGGAAAACCTCGTCCAGGATCACGACCGGGACCCGGCCGCTGCGGATAATGTCGCCCAGCACGTTGCCGGGCCCAACCGAGGGAAGCTGGTCAACGTCGCCTACCAAGATCAGGGCGGTGCCGCGCTTCAGGCCGCGCATCACGTTGCGCATCAGCGGCACGTCCACCATCGACATCTCGTCGATCAGCAGCGCGTCCGCCTGCACCTGCTGCAACTCCTTGGAGTCGCCCCCCTTGAGGCCGAGCAGACGGTGAATCGTGCTGGCTGGTTGCCCAGTGGCCTCGGACGCGCGCTGTGCAGCCTTGCCCGTAGGGGCCGCCACAGCCACGTTCAGCCCCATCTCGCGCATGGCCGCCAGAATGACGTTGGTGGTCGCCGTCTTGCCGACACCGGGTCCGCCTGAGATGACGCACACGCGGCTGTTGAGCGCCATGACCACTGCCTGGCGCTGCTTGTTGGCCAGCTTCATGTTCACGCGCGTCTCTATCCGCGCAATCAGCGCAGCGGTGCCGCCAGCCGGCTCCTTCCATGGCGCCATCAGATCGGCCTTCTCGATCAGGCGCTCGCAGACGAATTCCTCGGCGGCGGCCAGCCAGCGGAAGCAGACGCAGTCCTCGTGCTGCACGAACTGCGGATTGTCGACCTGGTCATTCAGGTCCGCATCGAGGATGGGCGCAATACACTCGGCACCGACACCGAGCGCCTCGACGTTGAGCTCAAGGAATTTCGGGCGGGGGACGCCGACGTGCCCCTGGCCAACGGCCTCCTGCATGACGTAGATCATGCCGGCGCGTATGCGCTGCGGGCTGTCCGTGGGGATGGCCAGGCGTTTGGCGATCGTGTCCGCCGTCTTGAAGCCGATTCCGCGGATCTCCAGGCACAGCCGGAAAGGATCGGACTGGATTAGCTGGACGGCCTTGTCGCCCCAGGCGCGGTAGATGCGCCGACAGAGGGCGGCGGAGACGTTCTGGCTGTGCAGGAACAGCATGATGCTGCGCACCTGCCGCTGCTCATCCCATGCCGCCTTGATGCGCTCGACCGTGGCGGGGCCGAAGCCCTTGATTCCAATGAGCTTGTCGGGCTCTTCATCCAGCACGCGCAGGACATCCACACCAAAGGCGGCGACCAGTGCGGCGGCCTTCTTCTGACCAATGCCGGCAATCGTGCCCGAGCCCAGGTAGGCGGTAATGCCTTCGGGGGTGGTCGGGTTCGTCGCGGTGATGCGGTCCGCCTTGAACTGCGGCGAGCCATTGCGCTGAGTCCACTTGCCGGTGGCAGTCACAAACTGCCCCGGACCGGCGTTGGTCACGCCGACACAGTGGATCTCCGGCGGGCCGTTGCGGTCGGGGTTGCGCAGTACGAGAACGCTCCAGTCGTTCTCCTCGCTGCGAAACGTGACGCGTAGCACCTCGCCGTTCAGGGTCGCTTCAGCCATGACGTTGCGAAATCTTGCTCTTCCTCCGATGTTGGAAACAAAGTATGCTTTACGTTGCGCATCTTGGCAATCTTTATGAAACAAACATATTGCTGATGTTGTGTGCCAGGCTTTTTCTCTTTCCGTCCTGACAACCAGTCCTGAATCCCGGCAATTCCGCCGGTCCATGACAGGAGAAAGAGATGGAATTCATCGAAGGCATCAAGGTGCAATACAAGGAGCTCGTCGCTGACGCCAACGGCCAGTCCTACATTCCGTGGGCCGCTGCGCTCGCCATCGCTGAGCGCCCGCAGCAAAACGTGGTGATGTGGAAGGGCAATCCTGCGCGTACGTTGCTGGGCGGGGCGGTCGTGGCCATCGACATGAACGGACATCGGACCTGGCTGCCGATCCTCGATGCGCGCAACGAAGCGGTCCCGACCTCGCGTCTGACGTCTCGCGACGTGAACGACGCGATCAATCGCTGCCGCGCCAAGGCGATTGCCTCGGTGCTTGGTGTTGGACTTGGCCTGTACGGCAAGTACGACGAGGCAGCGGCGTTTTTGCGCGCCCTCAACGTAGGTCCAGCAACTGACCTCGCAAAGATGGCGCCCCTGACCGTGAAAAAGGGGGGTGACAAGGGGCCGTCGTACGTTTCATGGCCCGCCGCGCTGGCGGCATGCCGGATCACCGACCCGGAGTTCAGCTGGGAGGTGATCGAGTATGAGTCGGTTGACCCGGTCAGCGGGGAGATTGGCGAGCAGCCGTACGTCGTCATTGGCCAGAGCTATATGGTCTCGGTCAAGGTGACCTACAAGGGCCAGAGCCACATCGAGATGCTGCCCATCATGGGTGTCGTCGAGGTGAACGGCAAACGGCGCGAGCACATGGCGCTCACGACCCCGACGCCGCACGATTGGAACCGCGCCGTCATGCGTTGTCTTGCAAAGGGCATCGCGGTGCAGTCCGGTTATGGCCTGAACGTCTACGCGAAGGAAGACCTGGAGGCGTTGCAGACCACGTTCGTTGGCAGTGGGTCGCAGCCCGCAGGAGCCTCCGTCGAGGCGATCAACGCGTTGCGCGAAACGCTTTCGCGAGTCGACCGGTCCGAAGACTCGTTGATGACCTGGCTCGGCAAGCCCGGCTTGGCGCTTGACACCCTGACCGCAGCGGAGATCCAACGCGCTATGCGTGCGCTGGAACCCAAGGCTGCCTGACCAACCAACCGCCCCGACATCAGTATGTCAGGGCGGTTTTTCTTTGCCGGCTTACCGCAACCATTTGCGAAACCGGCCTGTTGCCGGAAAGAAAGGAGAGAGTCATGAAGAGCAACATCATTGGCCTAGCCGGTATCAAGCGCAGCGGCAAGGACACAGCAGCCAATGCGCTGCGCGCGGCCGGTTACGTGACCGTGGCCTTCGCCGACGCGCTGCGCGAAGAGATTTTTGCGCAATACCCTCAGGCTCGCAGAATCGCCGATGAGGACAAGGAGAAGCCTCAGGATTTCCTGAGCGGGAAGTCTTTGCGCGATCTGCTGATCGAAGTTGGAATGGGCCGGCGGGCGCAAGACCCGGACTACTGGGTGAAGATCCTGCGCGATCGCATCCGGGGCCTAGTCGCAAGCGGAAAGCGCGTGTGCGTCACGGATACGCGCTTGCCCAATGAGTTCGCGATGCTGCGTGAGCTCGACGCCTTCATCGTCTGGATCAATCGGCCTGGCATCGAGCCAGGGGCGCACGTTACCGAGCAGGACCACTCTTCGCTGTGCGATGCCGTGGTGCACAACGACTCGACGCTGCAGACACTGCACCAGAAGCTCATCGCCCTGCTGACGCAGATCGACATGGAGGTAGCCGCGTGATGGTGCCAATGTTCGAAACCGCTTGGGTTGGCCAGCGGATTACGTGCGCGCGGGACACGCTGATTGTCACCTTCTCGGGCCTGAGCGTTCACGTTCCAGAGGGCGGCAATTGCGTGGTGGAGCAGGGCGCAATGCTCTCGATCTTCAACGCGTCGGGCGTACCGATCTGCCTAATGCCGCTCATTGATGTGGCCGAAAGTTTTCCGTGCCGGTCATGCGCAGACGAGGAGGAGTCACTGGACGTCTGGGACTTCGACGTTCCAAGCGCAAGGACATTGAACTGAGGAACCGCCGTGCCCGCAAGGCTCGGCGGTTTTTTCTTTGCCCGTGGCCGCAACCAATACCGAACCCCCGGGCATTCCGGGACATTTAGGAGCAGATCCAAATGATTGCACCCATTTTCACTCAGGGCTGCCGCCCGATGCTTGCTGCAATGCTGTCGATGCTGGTCTCAATGGCATCGCAAGCACAAGTGCCGCAGCCTGCGGCAAACGCTCACGATGTAACCGTGGTCACTCTGTACAGCGAATTCCGTCCGGCTCCAGGCACGCTTCGAACCGAAGACAAGCCTGAGCGTCCGCCGATCCAGATTGTTGGCGGAGGCGTCAAAAGCGCCGGCCCTTCGTGTTGGGACATGGATGAGTCCGGCCAGATCGTTCCTGTCGCTGGCGAATGCTACGTCCTCCGGTCGGCAGCACCTGGCGAGAAGCCGCCAGTTCGGCAATAAGCGGGGAGGGGCACACCATGACTGGACAGCACATCGTCACCATCGGTGCTCACCTGCGCACGAACTATGGCACCGGCCCCTACGTCGTTCGAGAGATCGACGGCCCATGTACTTGCGTCGAATACCACGACCAAATCAATGGTCGGGAGCGCCCGTCGCAGGAGCACTACCACCTGGTCGTGCGCCGGCCGTGCGGCAAGGGCGGCGACTACTACCTCAACGGATTCACCCTCGATGGCCGGTCAGTATGGGGCAAGGACCGCTTGTTCGAGGTCAACCAAATGGAGCTTTTCGCATGACATCCCAGGTGCAAAGGAAGCCGAGCGATGAGGAGATTATCCGCATCGCCCGCGGTGCCATCGGTGACTTCCCCTGGCGTCTGACTCGCGAGACGTTCGTGCAAGCGGTACGCGCCGTTCTGCATCACGTTGCGTGCGAGCCTACTGTGCACGGTCCGGGACCGAAGCCTGAGGAGATGCCAGGCTTGATCCAAACCTGACATACGTACTAAGCCCGCTTCCTCGATGAGGAGGCGGGCTTTTTTATGGTCGGGCATGACAACCAACGTGGAACCCCGGCGATTAGCCGGACATCAATCGGGAGATGAAATTGGAAAAAGTCTATTCGCAGGCAGAATTTGAGGCGGCCTTGCAGGCTGCTCTGGTCGGCGCCGAGCCGGTGGCTTGGTCTTACGAACTGGCCGGCACCCTGTTAGCTGACGGCCAGTACGGGAACTGGCGGCCATATCTGACATGGAGTAAGCCCAACGTGCCGGAGGGCGCAATCCGAAATCTGAAGGCGCTGTGCGAGCGGTCCTCCAGCCATGATGGCGCTGGGGATCTGAAGCTAGGAGGGTACAGCCGAGAAGACATCGAGGCGATTGCCGACGGGCTCGAATGCTACGACAAGACGGTGAACGTCGGTCCCGTACAGGGCGAGTTTGACGAGCTCCTCCCTTCGGCGACCGCGGCCGCTGCGAAGGTCTTGCGCGCCATTCTTTCCTCTTCGGCTACTGACCTTTCTGGCCAGCGGGCGGGCGTGTCGGAGGATGCAGCGCGATGGAACCAGTGTGCCGCCGCGCCCGCACAGCAGCAGGAGCCAACCACTCCAGGCGTGCATTCCGCGCCTTGATTTCGACCAGAGCCCGCTTCCTACATGGAGCGGGCTTTTTCTTCGGCAGCGCGAGACAACCATCCTGGAAAACCGGCGCTCCCGCCGGACCTTTACAGGAGATCAACATGCAAAACGATGTGCCCGCTTTCATCGGCTTGTCTGCGGTGCGCCTGGCCGCGCAAGTCGGCAAGACGCTGGCGCGCATTCCCGTCGAGCGCCAAGAATTTCTCTTCGGGGCTGGTTCGACACCGGAACCCCAACGCGAGGGCTACGCGTTGACTGCAAAGTGGCCCCGCAAAGCCCGCGCCCCTGGCGCCGCGCAGCAGGAGCAGGACCATGCGTGAGAAGACACCTTGGAATCCATCGCGCCGTGCCATTGCGCGCGTGCAGAACCCGCTGCCGGCGCCGAAGGTGCACGAGGCCTGCGGTGGCTCCGTCGAGATCGTCGGCAACGAGAAGATCTACGGGCGGCCATATGGCGACTGGCCGTGGGCGTATCGCTGCTGCGGCTGCGGAGCCTACGTGGGAATGCACCCCTTCACCGCGATCCCCCTGGGGACGTTGGCGGACGGACCCACCCGCGAGGCGCGCAAGCGAGCCAAGGCGGCATTCAATCCGCTGTGGCAGTCCAGGCAGATGACTCGCTCGGAGGCCTACGCTTGGCTTGCAGGCCAACTTGGGATCGCGTGCGTCGATGAATGCCACATTGGCTGGTTCGACGTCCCCACGTGTGAACGGGTTGTTATGGCCTGTGCCCGGCGATCGGCTGGCGCTATTGCCCCGGCGTGACTGCTGATGTGCAACCAATCCCGTCTGCTACAGGCGGGATTTTTTTTTGCCCCCCACTGACAACCACCTGCGAACCTTGGCAATCCCGCCGAGATCCACAGGAGACCTGTATGCCAGGACCAGACTTCTTTCAAACCATGATGGGCCGCAACTTTTTCGAGGGCACTATGCCGTCGATCGCGCGCAACCTTGCGACGATTGCCGAGGCGCTGAAGCGTAGCAATGAGCTACTCGAGCAGAAGCCCTCGACAGCGGAAGGTCAGCCGCGCGATGCGATACCGCTGAACAAGCTGCAGCGCATCGCAGTCAGCGGCTATGAGGACGGAACGTATTCCGCACTGCGGTCGGTCCGTGAGTTCGAAGGAATCGGCGACACGCTGATTCTGGCCATCGTTCGTGAACTAGAGGACGCAGATAGCACGACATGCGCGCTGAATCGTCTGCAGGGCATGGCCGCTCAGATCTCGCAAGTCGTCGGCGCCATCGAATCGTCCGCTGGCCAGCCGCCGGCAACGGCAGAATGGGCGCCGGAGAAGGGCGTCATGACCGACGCGCAATTCATTGCCCGTCGTGGTTGTCATTGCCCCTCTTGCGGGAGCAATGACCTTTCCTGCCAGGGGCATATCGAAGGCGAGGAAGCTACCGCTTCGCAATCGGTGAAGTGCGAAAACTGCAGTGCAACCTGGGTCGACACATATTCGTTGAGCGGATATGCCGAACTGGATGGTGGCATTGACCTGAAGTCAGTCCAATCCATTGTCGATGAGGTGCGGAGCCGCGCGCAGACGTACAGATTCGCGATCGGAAGCGAAGTCCAGGCGCGCGAAGCCGTCAATAAAACTTGCGATCAGGTCGATCCTTCATTGAGTGAGGCCGAAAGAACGATCGCTGTGAAGCTGCTCCGAGCCGCCGATTGATGTTCCACCAAACCGCCTCGCGAAAGCGCAGGCGGTTTTTTCTTCTTCGCGCTGAGCAACCACTCCTGAAAAACCGGCAATCCCGCCGGACTTTGCAGGAGGAAAAAATGAAGCAGGTTGCATTTACCACGTCCTCGGGCTCGCCCGACAACGATGCTTGGCACGCTTGGCGTGCGCAGCATTTGGGCGCGTCCGATGCACCGGTGATCGCAGCAGGACGCGGCTTGTGCAGCAAGCCGTCGTGGGCGCGGTCTCTACACGCCCTCTGGCTGGAGAAAACCGGGCAACTGCCGCCGCAGAAATCGAACTTCGCGATGAATCGGGGTCGGCAGTACGAGGAAACTGCCCGCCTGGCGTATGAGGCGAAGACGGGCGAAATGGTGTCGCCTTGCTTCGGCGAGTGCGAACCCTTTCCGCAGCTTTCGGCATCGTTCGATGGCATGAGCCTGGATGGCAATACGATCGTCGAGATCAAGGTGCCATCCGCGAAGGTTCACGAGATGGCCAAGAATGGCCAGGTGGTCGATTACTACGTGCCACAAATCGCGCACCAGGCGCTGGTCGCTTGGGGTATGCCTGAGTCCTGGGGCAACGACAAGCGAGCGTTCTTCGTGAGCTACGACCCGGATAAGGACGAACTGGTCATCGTGCCGGTCGACATGGGCGAACTGGCGATGATGGCGAAGCGGTTGCTGCCGTGTCTGCTGGACTTCTGGCAGGCGGTGTTCGAGAAACGTCCTCCGCTTGGCGATGGCATGGAGCCGCTTGCGCAAGCCTACCTGGAGCTGGTCGACAGAATTGGCGACCTCGAAGGCGAGAAAGACGCGCTGCGCGCGCAACTCATTGAGTTGGCAGAGAAGCAGGGTGGCCGCGCCGAAGGCTATGGCGTGTCGGTGATCAAATCCATGGTCAAGGGCACGATCGACTATGCCAAGGCTGCCAAAGATTTGAACATCGACTTCGAACCGTACCGCAAGCAAGGTAAGGAGACCTGGTACGTGAAGGCCAGCGGCCAGAGAGAGGGGCAGCAAGCGAGCGCGTGATCGTTCGTCAGCTGAATCACACCACCATCACACAACCCGCCAGCACACGCTGGCGGGTTTTTTCATGTGCCGCGCGCAACAACTACAGGGGAAACCGGCGAATCCCCGCCGAAGATGAGAGGAGAACCCCAGATGAAGAACGTAATCGAGGTCGGCGCTGGCCCTTCCTGCGCGGACGTGGCCCAGGTCGGCGAGGTGAATTTTGCCGTGCGCAATCGTAGCGAGTGCAGAGCATTCATTCGCCAGATCGAGCGCGCCTATGGCCAGCCTCCAGTTGGCGTGAGTCTGGTGCTGACCACCAATCAGCACGAATTTGGCACCTACCGCGAAGTTGGCATTGAGATCGAGCCGCTTAGCATTGAGCAAGTCCGGACGGCTTCGGACTGGGCCAATGCGGTCGAGTCTGATTCCCAGTGCAAGCTGGAGGACTGGGACGCCGAGGCTCTGTTGGAGTTGGGCTTGGAGGCGAATGCAACGCAGAGCGCTTCGCAGGCTGTCATCCATGGCTGATTTCATCAATGTAGCCATCGCCGCCATCCCCGTGGTGAACAGGAAGGCCCTGGACGACGAGGACAGGCATGTGCCCGCCGTGTATTCGGTCATGGTGGCCACCGGCCTGTCCGAAGGCAGCATGGCAGCTGCGGCGCTCGATGTCTTCCATTCGGAGATCGGCGTGGATGTGCTCGATGATTTCGAGTTCTTCGTGATTGACCCGCGCACCGGCCGCGTGCTGGAGCAGGACGAAGACCACGAGGACTACTCGAAAACGCACCTCGGGCGCGACGTGGAACGTATCGGTGACAAGCTGCCCGGGATCTACTCGGTGACCGTTGAAGCCGTCGGCGACGACGTGGCAGTCACGGTGCTCGGCATTATCAAGGTCGCGGCAGACAATAAGCCTGAAGCGAACCGGAAAGCCCTCGACATCCTATGGGATGACCGGCTCGATGCGGCAAGCTGTTCGGCCCGCTGCCACAGCGTGCGCTGTCGTTAAGCGACTGTAAATCAAGCAACCAGGCCCTGTTCTCTTCGGAGACGGGGCTTTTCTCATTGGCCCGATTTTCTATGTCCCGGCAGGGCAACCACTCTGGAATACAGCCAATCCCGGCTGGATACTCAAG
The DNA here is from genome assembly GCF_000954135.1 of Ralstonia mannitolilytica. Classification (NCBI taxonomy): domain Bacteria; kingdom Pseudomonadati; phylum Pseudomonadota; class Betaproteobacteria; order Burkholderiales; family Burkholderiaceae; genus Ralstonia; species Ralstonia mannitolilytica. Next base: position 178,291 of record NZ_CP010801.1, read on the forward strand.
GAGAATTCCATGAGCAATTTGAACAAGTTGTTTGACTTGACCGATGCGCTGAACGAGTCGGGCAGCAATGAAGGCTGCGAAGCCGATCTGATGGTGGTGAGTTCCGCGCGACTCTGGGATCTAACGCAATACGTGCGGCTACTCAAAGCAGTCGAGCAGTCCCAGAATGTGGAAGACCATGCCAACGCCAACAAAATCTGTGAACGCCTCCTCAATTCGGAAGAGCACTCTGTTGAGTCGGCAATTCCAGGGGTGGCGGAGGATGCGGTGGAGGTGATCAACCGCCTTTCTATCGCTATGAAAGCCACTCAGGTCGCGCTATCGCAAGCCATGCAGCATTCGGAGGAAAGGGCGCGGTTTGTCAAACAGATTGCTGATCTCAGCATCTGGGATTTCGAAAAGGATGACGGCACCCCGTACAAAGAATGCGAACGGCCTTCGGACGGTTTCCTCGATTCCCATTGCTGCTTGATGGCGAGCATCGAGGAGGCACGACGGATTGACCTGCGTGCCGCCCTTGAGGCGTTGAATTCGCCGCAGGGCGAGGACAGCGAGGACTGGACCGGCCGGGTGGAGATGAGCGTCACTGCTGATTCTCCCGAGGAAGCAGCAAAGTTCACGCTCGATGACATTCGCGACCGCGAACTGGAAGGTATCAACGTCGATGTCCAGAACGTTGGCAGCGGTCGTATCGTGACCGTGTTTGTCAAGAACGCGTAGGCCAGTTCACGGATGCGGTTGCCGCTCAAGCGCAAGCCTCAAAGGATGTCCAATTCGGTGCGCCGAATGAAGCACATAACCACAGAACAGCCGGGCCTCATGCCCGGCTTTTTTATTGCCAATGAAAGAATCGCGATATATGATTTCTATAGCAAGAAACCGGACTCAACAAATGGGAACCAACGCAATCGTAGGGAAGCAGAATCAGGCGACCGCCGGCGCGGTGCTGACGAAGGCCGCCCTGCGCTCAGCGGACCTGCTGGGGTTGAATAACGCCATGCTTGCACGTGTGGTCGGTGTGAGCGAGTCGCAAGTCTCGCGCATGGCCGCCGGCCAGCGGCAACTGGAGATCGGGACCAAACCAGCAGAGCTCGCGACATTGCTCGTGCGTGTCTACCGTTCTCTGGATGCCATGGTCGGTAACAGCGACCAGCACCGCAAGCTCTGGATGTCTTCCTTTAACCGCGCCTTCAACGAAGTCCCGAAGGATGCGATCCAGAAGGTGGACGGCCTCGTGCGGGTGGTGAGCTATCTGGACGGCGCGCGCGCCATCGCCTGATGCAGTGGCACGCAGAATGGCTGGCATCGATTGGCACCCAACATCGCGATCTCTGGCGCGCGGTGGAGGCGCAGCATCGCGTTGCGACGATGCGTCTGGCGGACTCTCTGGATGAGCAGCATCTACTCGAGCAATTGCTTGAGGATAGCAAGCCAACGTTGCCTGTCGAAGCCGAAGGGGCGCCCTATCTGCTTTCGACCCCCTTTCGCTATGTCTCTCAGTGGTCCTCGCGCTTTCGCCGTCCAGGTGAGGGCGGTGCTTGGTACGGAGCCGACGAGCCAGAGACCGTCGCGGCAGAAATCGCCCACTGGCGCTGGAAATTCTTTATGGACAGCGAGGGACTCAAGGACACGCAGCTTGTCGTGGAATTGACGTTCTTCCAGGCACACTTTTGCGGGCTAGAGTTGGATCTGACCGAACCGCCCTGGAACGCGCACCGCGCCAACTGGCGTGATCCCGAGAATTACGCTCACTGTCACGCGCTTGCAACGCATGCCAGAAGCCTTATTCCGCCTACGGGTGCAATCCGGTACGAATCTGCGCGTAGGGAGTACGGAGCCTGCCAGGTGGTGTTCGACGTCCAGACACTGAGTATGCCAAACGCCTGTTTGCAACAGACCTGGGTGTGCAAGACGACAGCCGAGCGTGTTCTCATTTCACGGGACGACACGGTGCTGCAGTTTGATATGCCCGAGGCGTAGCAGGCTCCCAAAGATAGTCCCCCGAAGGCCGCAGGTTTTTTTCTGTCCTTACCAGGCAACTATCTCCGAATCCCGGCATTTCGCCGGACCTTGAGGAGAGCCACATGAAAGTGACAGTCACCTGGGGCCAAGACACCCCCGCCTACGCAACCGAAGTCATTGAAGTGCCGGATGACGCCAACGATGGCCAGATCATCGAAGCGGTCATGGCAAGGGCGGATGCTGTCGGCAATCTCGTTTTCGATCCGTCGTACGATTGGACCGGCCTGCGCGCTGTTGAAATCTCGGCGCCCGACGGGCGAGTCATTGATAACGACGTCGCCATCGAGCCGTCTGGCGAAGACCTGGGCCTGGTGGTGCGAAACGTCATGAGCGGTGCCGTGAGTCTGGAGGCCATGCTTCACGAGGCCGAACGCCAGAACATCGTACCCGCGCAAGAAGTCATCGGGGCGCTGAAGCTGGCCGGGGACGCCATGGCAGCACGCAAGGCGCTTCCGGAAATCCCGTCGTTCACGCCGTACCAGCTGGTGATCGATGCCTTCGCGTGCAACCAAGACGGGGATAGCCCGTCTTACGCTGCAATCGAGGTCAAGCCGGAGTTTCTGGCCAAGATCGCTCGCGTGTCGGCAGCTGCTTCGGCGGCCGGCATTCGGGTGGCGCATGTTGACGCAGACAATGGCATCTGGAGCGATCCGGATAACAGTCTGCGTATGCGCGACAGCGAGCTTGTGGTGTATCCGCAGCACGGGGCGGGGAACACCTCGTTCTGGTTCCGTGGGCATCCCAAAAACGCGGACTACGACTGCGAGACGCGAGCGATCGATCTCAACGATCTGATCACCAGTGTCAGCACCGATGGCGAACTGCCTTCCGGGTTCGAGCGCGACCGTGGCGTGTTGTTCTACGACGGCGGCGCGGGGACGGCGATCGATCTGAGGGATCTGTACTTCGAAGGGAGCGATGCCGAGCACTGAGCAGGCGCATTACGCCTACCCGGACGAGCAATTTCAGTCCGTTCACCTGACCGAAGAACTGGAGGCCTGATCACGGCCCCAAGGACTCGGGCATTGACCCGAAAACCGGCCTGCGCGCAAGCGTGGGTCGGTTTTTTCTTTTTGGCATCGCACAACCATTCCCGAATCCCGGCAATTCCGCCGGACTATAAGGAGCAAGACATGGCAAATTGGTATGGCAGTGCACGGACGAACTATGTCCGCCTCAACGATGGCGTGACAGTTGAGGCATTGCAGGAGCACCTTGAGCTCATCGGCGCCGATCTGGAAATGTGGGAAAAGGAAATCGAGGGAGGCTTGCACGTCGGCTTCGGCGCAGGCGACTCCGACAACGGCGGTTTCCCCTGCTGGTTGTCTCCGAACATCCCGGACCGTGAGGCTGACCCCGAAGGCTTCGCCCGCTTGGCGAAAGCCTTGCAGGTGCCCGAGGACGACCTGGAGGGCACCGATGAAGCTGAGTTTTCGTGGGAGCAGCACATCATGCCGTTCGTTGCGGAGGGCGAGGTGCTGGTTGCGCAGGAGATCGGTGCAGAGAAGCTGCGCTATCTGACTGGTCACGCCACTGCTTTCATACGCCGCGGTGAAACCATCCAGAAGGTCGGCGTTTCTATCCGCGACATCTATGAGGAGGCTGCAGAGACTTTCGGCGTGGATGCGACGAAGATCATCGAGGCCACATACTGATTCACTCAAGACCCCCATGCAGCCGTGATCGGCTGTGTGGGGGTTTTTGTTTTTCAGCTTTCAGTGGGTCGGTGGCGCGAGCGTAGGATCATTCGGTTGTCGACGCACCCTAAGCATCGACTACTTGACCGCCGTTACCTTCAACTTTCGTCCATGTAGCAACCTGGCGTTGGTACTTTCTGCAGCTAGTGTCACCAGCAGTGCCAAGAAGAAGATTCTGCGCATCTAGGCCTTCCTGCATCAATTGACGGAGAATGGAGCATGTGAAACTGGCCGCGCCCAGTTCACCGCGCGAAGTAAAGGCACGCCCCAAATCCGGGCCTGCATGCCGATAGCGCGAGTTTGAGCGACCGCGTTGCCGTCGTGAGCGAACCACTGGTTGGCAGCTGAAATGAGCAGCGCCGGGGTCGTGCCATGCGCGGTCATCTGCAGACGCTGGGCAATCAGCGGCCACAATAGCAGATCCTCATAGCAGATCGAGATTAACGCCGGGCCGTAGCGAGTCTGCAGGCCGCCCCCGGGTGCCCGCATCGGGTAGTGCTCATCTGCCCACGGTCTCCACATTCCAATTGGCATGGGCATTTGCGCTGTGTAGTGCTGGTCCGTTACCAGGTCGAGCAGAGTGTCACGCCCGTCATGCTGGGTGAGTGGATCGGTCTCATAGACTCCCAGCAGAACCGTCGCCTTCTTCTTCCTTGCCAACTCTGCGATGTCGCTCCAGTAGAAGGCCTGGCCGTCATTCCATTGCGCGTTCGCGCCCTCAGGTAGCACGATCAGGCGGGCGCCTTCGTCGATCGCGCGGCGCACCTGCGCCTTGAGGTCGTCCTGGCGGGCAAAGCGCTGCTGCAGAGCCTCCGGATAGTCGCCGAGATACGTCGTCATCGCCCAAGCAAGATCGGGAGCGGCAGGCAGACGATATGTGGCAGCCTGGAGTGCGCCCCATAGTAGCGCTGCGATGAGCGCAGCCGTCACTGCCTTATTCCCGCTGGTGCGCGCCGTCGAGCTCCAGGACGCGATGGCCAGCAGCGCGGCGATCAGCGCTACGCCAGCCAGCCCCCAACCCGGGAACAGCGCGCCGGCTGCCAGAAGGGGAGAGGCCATACCAAGTATGCCCAGTGGGGGTACTGCGCCCAGACTCAGTCCGCAAAGGATGCCGATCCAAGGCCGGCCTCGCGGTGCGAGGAGGAAGGGGGCGGCCATTATCAGCGCCCAGCCTAGCCAGGCCATCACGCCTGGGGCCACCGAGCCTGCGAAGAAGCCAGTCCACAGAGATGGAATCGCCGAGCCGGCACCGAGATACCAGCCAAAGAACAGCAGTGCCACATCGCGCCGGCGGTGTTTCGGCCGAAATGCCAGCGTCATGGACAGCAGGGCGAAGCCGAACAGCATGCGCTGGGCATCGTTGGGCGCCAGCCAGCTTGTGCTGATGATGGATTCGATGGAAAACCAGCCGGCGAGCGCGCCGAGGGCGGCCCAGCTGCCCGCTGTAGACAGGTTGGACCAGGGAAGTGCGGCGCGCAGGCGCGCGCCTACCGGGGACGATGCTGCCGTGCTCATGCAGCCGCCATTGCCGCGCGCGCGGCCTGTACATGCTCGAGCAATACTACTGCCTTCTTCCCCGTGTTCTGTCCACCCATGGCATCCATCACAGCCATGTTCTTGGCGTCCTTGAGCGCCTCCAGGATCGAGGCCTGGGACAGCCCAGTCAGCACTCCGGCCGCCTGATCCACCCAAGACACCGGATCCCCTTCACCGAGGAAGCCGGCGTGCTCGGACGCCCACCAGGCCACCACATCTCGAACGACGTCGCCGTCGGGCAGCCCAATCTCCACACGCGTCCCGAAGCGCCCACCGCGCACGGCTGCAGCGTCGATCATGTCCGGATTGTTTGTCGCCGCGATCCACACCACGTCCTGCAGCATGCCGCCGGCGCCGTCGATGAGTTGCAGCAGAGCGTTGGTAGCCTCCTTGGTCGCGCTCATCGAGCGATCGGCGAGGATGTCATCCGCTTCGTCGATGAAGACAATGGCCGGGCGCATGTTGCTCGCCTTGTCGCGCAGCTTCTGCACGGCGTCCTCCGACATCAGTTGCTTGCCCGAATACACGAGCAACGGCCACTGGCACGCCTTGGCTAGGGCAGACGCCGCTGCAGTCTTGCCCGTGCCCGGCGGGCCGGAGAACAGAACGCCCTTGGGCAGAGTGCCGCCTAGTTCCTCGAAACGGTCGAGATCGCGCATCTGCGCAGCGAGGTTTTCCAACCGGCGCTTGACTTCAGGCGCATAGAACAGCTGGCCGATCTCCTTCGTGCCCTCCGCGGCGCCGCCCTTGTAGCCTTGCAGTGTCCGCATGGCCTTGAGCAGATCCGAGAAATTGACCTCGCTTGCATTGCCCGCGCGAGCGATCTCGATGGCGCGTTGGGTGGCTTTCTGGATCGTCGGCACATTCAAGCCGCCCCAGCGCCGCACGAGCCGCTCGAGCACCCCATTGTCGATGCCGATGCGTTCCTTCTTAAGCTCGATGTCGATCAGGTGGGCGCGGGCTTGCGCGTCGGGCAGCGGCACCTCCACGGGGAAGTCAAAGCGCGCCGCGCGCACCGCCGCCTCGTCCAGTCGGTCCTTGAAGTTGGTCGCCGCCACCAGCAGCACGCCGGGATGGTGGGTGCGCGTGTCGTCCACGAGCGAGAGGAACGTCGTCACCATCCGGTTGTATTCCTCGTAGCTGCCCGATCCGGAGCGCTGGCTGACCAGGCTGTCCGCTTCGTCGAAGAACAGCACCACGGGCGCCTGCGCCCAGGCGTCCTCAAACACCTTGCGCAGATTCTCGGTGGTGGCGCCAACCCACTTGGACGCCAGATCGCCGTAGCTCACCTTAATGAGCCCCAGGGCGGCCTGCCCAGCCAGGGCGCTGGCCATGAGGCTCTTGCCGCCGCCAGGAGGGCCGAACAGCAGGACGCCATTGCCCGATTTCTCTTGCCAGGCCGACAGCGCACGGCGCATATCGCTCTTGAGGGTCTCCTGACCAACGATGCTGTCGAAGTTCACACTGGGGCGTGCCGCACGGAACTGGAAGTTCTGCGTCGGCAGCTGCGTCTGATCAGCGGCACCGGCAGGGGCGGTCGCGTATTGTTCCTCCCAGACCAGCAGCAGATCTTGATTGGGCATAACGACTGGCTTGGTTGTCAGCGCCATGGCTACCGCAAACAGCGTGTAGATCGCGCCAACAATGAGCATGCCCGCGCAGCCCGGGACGATCCAGCCGGCGAGGGAAGGGAAGGTACGGGCAGCTGCATGCCACGCGATACCTGTTGCAACCATAAGCACTAGACCGGGGCTGATGGGAAGGTTGTTCAGCTTCATGTCGAGCAGCTGCCGCAACAGGTTGAAGAGCGCCGCAACGCTCAGCAGCACCAGCAGTGCGATCAGGCCGAACACCACGCCATGCGTCGCAGCCGGGAACAGGCTGAGCGCGGCCATGATGCTCACCGGCACGATGAGCAATGCCGTAAAGCTGCGGGTGCTGTAGACCTCGGCGCTGGCACTCTTGAGTTGGTTCATGGTCAGTGGCTCGTGGACTTCGAATAACGATCAATTTGTGTTGTGTTGCGAGTATATGTAGCAACACTGCGAGAAGCAAGGTATGATAACTATCAAAATCAAGCAGCCAGGGATGCGCGGCTCGACATCATTAGAATGGCTGCAGATCCAACCCCAGAGCGGTATCCCGGCCGCGCATCGGACGGACCTATGCGAATCGATCTTCCGCACATTGCCTTCTTGCGCAGCGTCATCGATGGCATGGACGTCAACGCTGCGTTCGACCGTTACCTGTCGCTGATTTATGACGGCCGGCGCGTCGATAGTAGCTTCGTGCGCCAGACTCTAATGGAGGTGCATGAGACTTGCGCAGGCGCGGCCTTAGAGGCGGGCAAGCCCGAGCTTGCCAAGCTGTTCGACTTCGACGTGCTCGCACTCACGGGCAATAGCGAAACTGCGCCTGAAAAGGAGCGGATCACCGTCGGCGGCGAAGCCATCGTTCAAGCGCTCGAGCAGATCGAGACGCAGTTTGCGCGCCGTCCTGTGCCAAGCGACCCGATCGATGACTGGTTTGCACCGCGTATCGCGTCGTGTCTGCAGGCCAGTGGGATCGTGTCTTTGCACGCGTTGTGCGTACGGATGATGAGTCCATACTGGCACACGAGCATCAGCGGCATCGGCCGACTCAAGGCCGAGCGCCTTGAGGCCTTCATGCGCGAGTGGTCGTTGACGACTGATGAGCGCGCCGCCTGGCCGGCTGTGCCGATCGACACGGGATCGCAGGCCGCCGACAACGCCGAGTTGTTGGTGCCGGCCACGTTTCTCACTTTGGTGAACGTGCTGGACGATCCGGCCAGTGCAAGTAACGCGCTAGGAGCGCAGACTCATGCCGACGCGGTACGTGCATTTCTGTCGCGCTACAGCGGCCACACCTTGCGCGCCTACCGCCGCGAAGTCGAGAGGCTGCTGATCTGGGCTACGTTCGAGCGCCGCAAGCGCATTGTCGAGTTCGTGCGACAAGACGTCATTGCTTACCGGGACTTCCTGGAGGATCCCCAGCCGCGCGAGCACTGGTGCGCGCCGAGGAACATTCCGAAGAACAGCCCAGCGTGGCGTCCACTGGAGGGACCGCTCTCTGAGGCCAGCCTGCGCCAGTCCACCATCATCATCGGCAAGATGTTCACGTTCTTCGTGCAGACGGGCATCATGCGCCTCAATCCGGCACTTCACCTGCCGCGGCCGGGCCGGCAGAATTTGCGTCAACAGTTCGGGCGCCGCCTGCTTTCGCGAGCCGATCTGGACCTGCTGCGCGAGCACGCAGGCCCAGGCGCGCGCGGTGAGCGTACGGTTTTGCTGCTCGATTTGTTGTACGCCACGGGTCTACGCATCTCAGAGGCCGCTGGTGCGATGTTCAAACATGTCATGCCACTCGGCGAGGGTTACCTGCTTGGTGTCGTCGGCAAAGGCAAGAAGTATCGGGAGGTGCCTGTTCCCGCCGAAATCATCGATAGGGCACGGCGCATGGCGCATGCGCGCGGAGCCCAAGGTGCACGTGCCAATGGCGCGTATCTGCTGGGGTGGGTGGGCCCGAAGGGCCTGACCATTTCTCTCGATCCATATGAGGGCGTGAATGCGTCGGTGCTCGCGCGAGACGTGAAGCAAGCGGCAGAACGCGCTGCCGAGAGCGTGAAGGCTCAAGATCCGGCGCGTGCGGAGCGCCTACTTGGCGCCTCGGCGCATTGGCTGCGGCATTCGCACGCCTCGCATGCGCTGGAGGCGGGTGTCGCTTTGGCGGCGGTCCAAGCCAACCTGGGCCACACGTCGCTCGTCACCACTAGCGTCTACGCTACGACCGAGCAAAGTCTGCGCATGCAGCAGATGCAGGAGTTCTGGCAGCAGTCGTCCGGCGATTCCGATCGATAGCTACCCAGGTGGCTGGGATACGGCCTAATCAGTGTCTGCTACGTTGGTCACGATCGATGGCTCGAGCACCCACTCTGCCGCCGGCGCAGCTGCCTTGTCGCTGGACAGGAAAAAGTAGAGCGTGCAGCCCAGGCCTTCGCAATGTTCCAAGGCCTGATGCATGACGTCATGCCGATGTTCGAGCATCAGTTCCGGATTCGCGCGGTCCTTCAGGGACAGTTCGTTCTTCAGCCGGATCGTGAACGTCTTCACCGTGCCAGTGCGCGCTGTCGCGACGATCCTGTATTCGCAGGCATCGCGCTCGACGAGCTCGGGCGGCGTGCGCAACGTATGCAGTGCGCCATCCTCGGCGACCCTGATCTCGAACCAATACGCGAAGGCGGACTGGATCTCCTCTTCACTGAGCTCGATGCCCTGGGCCTTGGCCGATCGAAGAGCGTATTCGGGATCCGGGATCAGCGAGTCGATCGTGCCGTGTTCGTAAGGGCGCACCGCGACGATCCGGGTGCCGCGGCCGACGGACACCATGACGATGATTGCGCGGCCAGCGTGCCAGAGCGCGTAGGCGCGCAGCGGCTCGGCGATGATCGGCGCGAGCTCAATCCCTCCGTGTTTCCGGGCCATGTCGCTGAGATCGGCTATCGAGCAGTCGTACACGGACGTGGGATCTTCGCCCAGGCCAATTAGCCAGCTGGTGAGGTGCGCCACTACGGGGCACTGCACGATACCCGGGATTTCAAACGCATAGTCCTTGCAGGCGTTCAGGAATGCAGCCGGGCTCAGCCCAGTGATCTGCTCGATGTCGCGCCGGACAGCTTTGGGGACGACGAAAATGGGGGAGGCGGTCCGCTGGGGAGATTCACTCATCTCGACATGCTGCGGACGATCGATTTTATGGGCGAGCAGCCCAGCGATGGCTTGAAACATATTGTTCTCCAGATGGCACCCAGGTGAACGCGGGGGTGCTGTGTCCGCGTGAAATTCATCTTACTTGGCAATACCAACTCGCGCAACACCCTTTTTTGTCTGTGCCAGCTAACAACTACTTCTGAACCCCCGGGATGTCCGGGATTTTCAGGAGACGATCATGGTTTGGCTGATTGCTTTGGTTGGTGCTTCCGCTCTGCTGTTCTGGTGGCGCCTGCTTGTCGTGATGGTGAAGTCCAATGCTGGCCAGGCGTTTCTACGTCGCGCGTGCTTTTTCGTCGGCGCTGCTTGGCGTCAGAAGAGTCTGCGACGCGCGGCCAGCCTGACGCGCCAAGCCGAGTGGAAACACACCTGGCTGGGAGGTCATCGTGGTTGATCTTCCCGAGCTTGTTCAGGAACAGGGTTTTGCCCTGCGCAAGCAAGGGAGGACATGGGGCGGCGCCAGCTGCCCCTCGTGTGGTGAGGGGCAGGAAACCTCGAACCGGCTGTGCGTCTATGTAGGAGACGGTGGGAAATGGCGCTTCAAGTGCCATGCCTGCGGGATCCGAGGGGACGCGGCCGACTTCCTTGCCGTTTCACGCGGCATTTCCTTGCGTGCCGCGCTTAAGGAGGTCCAGTCTCGTACTGGAGTCGTTCAATCTCAACCCTCCAAGGCTCCCCGCCGAGAGGCGGGTCCAGCGCCTATCGACGATGGCGCCAAGGCGCAAGCCATCAACGTCATCGTGGACAAGCTGCTGGATTCGCAGGAAGGCAAGCGCGACGCGCAAGCCTACTTTCGACGCCGGGGCATCTCGAGCAAGGTGTTCCAGGAGGCGTGGGGGCGAGGCATCATCCGCAGTCTGCCATCGCAGTCGCCGATTGCCACTCGTTGGCTTCGCGAACAGATCGGTAGCATCCACCTGATGGCGTCAGGCCTACTGCGTCAAGGCGCAGCGTGCCCGGCGGCAGCTTTCCGCCCGATCGTCGGCATCCTGCCGAAGAAGTCTGGCGTGGAGTTCCGCCTGAACCACGAGGCTGATCGCACGGAGGTCAAGGCGTTGCGCTATGGGCGTTTGGTCTACCCATGGTGGTGGCGGCCGAATGGCGAGATGCACCGCCTGATCGTCGTCGAGGGGTACATCGACATGCTCAGTCTGGTTGAGCAGGGGCAAGACAAGGACACCGCCATCATGGCGCTGCCGGGCGCTAATTCGTGGCGTCTGCCCTGGTTCGAGACCCTGAAGCAGCGCAATCCGAATCTGGAGGTGCTGGTGGCCCTTGATGCGGATGACGCTGGTGATCGCACCGCCGCGACGATGATTGAAGCCGTCGCCGGCGTCGGTCTGAAAACCCAGCGCTTGCGCCCCGAGAAAGGCAAAGACTGGAACGAAGCCCTTTTGGCTGCATGAACCGAACCCGTCGGCGCGTTTGCGCTGGCGGGTTTTTTTCTTTTTTCCGGCCGAACAACTAATGGGGAACCCCGGCGCATTGCCGGTTATTACCAGGAGCCCATCATGAGCGAAAACAACGTGCCTACCCATGGGGTCGAGCGTGCACGTCAGCAGCAGTCCCCACAAGACCAACTGGTTCGAGCGCTTTGCGAACAGGGCGTTGCCGTCTACCAAGTTGGGAACCTGTTCGAAACGGATTCCAACGGCATTCCCATTCCAGAGTGCGACAGGGACAAGTGGTTTGTCTCTGTGCTCGCAGATTCTCCTCTCGTGGCGAAGGTAGAGGCCATTCCCCTCTCATCAACTGAGGCCGAAGCATGGGAGCTCGCGGCACGGCACCTGATTCTGACCGATGAGCGCGTCGAGTTGGGAGGCACGGTTCTACGTCAGAACAATGACGCGGGCAGCGGGGAAGCCTCGAGCGACGAGGCGACAAGCTACCTCCTGAAGAAGCCGCTCAAGCTTTCGTTCACGGTCGAAGTGCACGATTGCTGTAGCGGCTTTGACGTGGTGCTGCCGGACGGTCGACGTTGCGACGGCCTTGGCTGGGACGAGATGCTTGGGCAGGTCGCACACCTGACACACCCGAATCTTGGAGCGCCGCGATATGCCATGCGGACCCCCGAAGAGTGGGCTGCGTACAGAGCAGAGATTGCCAGACGATAGTAACCAAACCGGGCCACGCGCCTGCTTATTTCGGGAAAGACGATACGGTCGACGACGTGGAAGAGAATTAACGCAATTCAGGACAACCAGAAAGGA